>CAKSKV010000001.1 GCA_934465535.1 uncultured Clostridia bacterium
GGAAAAATATCTGACCGCGACATTCGGAAAAGAATATGAAGAATATAGAAAGCGCGTGTTTCGGTATCTCGGCAGAAGGTAAAAAGACGCAAGAATGCCTTTGAGATAGCTCATAAGGAGGATGTTAGAGAAACAATGGAATTTTACGAGAAGTTACAGGAACTTAGGAAAAGCCGCGGGCTGACGCAGGAGGAGCTTGCCGAGATGCTCTATGTCTCCCGCACGGCGATCTCCAAATGGGAGTCCGGCAGAGGCTACCCGAATATAGATTCTCTGAAAGCGATTTCAAAATGCTTTTCCGTATCCTTGGATGATCTCCTTTCGAGCGAAACAATATTGACCATTGCTGAGGAGGACGGGAAACAAAAGGAAGGCCGTATGCAGAGCCTTGTTTTCGGGCTGCTTGACTGCGGGTTTGCGCTGCTTTTGTTCCTCCCGCTTTTCGGGCAAAGGGAAACCGGTATTGTCCGCGAGGTTTCTCTGCTTACCATGACCTCTACCGCCCCCTACATAAAAGTGGTATTTTTCACCTTGATTGCTATGACGATCCTCTCCGGTATTCTGCTGCTTGCCTTACAGAATTGCCATGCTGTGCGGTGGCTGAATGTGAAGGATAAGCTTTCCATAGGACTCAGCACCGTCAGCAAACATTCTTGATATGGATTACTCCAACGCCGAATACAATCCTGAAGGACAAAAAGATTATTAAAAGACTTGCCTTCTATGGATTGTCAATATAAGCATAAAAAATAATGCTTGTGAGAAAATCACAAGCATTATTTTGGGGCACTCATCAACCAGCTTTTTATTGGATTTTTTGAAACATCCTTATGAGAGGCACGGTTTCACAAGTGCTTTTTTCTGGCGGAGTTGGAGAGATTTGAACTCTCGCGCCGGTAACCCGACCTACACCCTTAGCAGGGGCGCCCCTTCGGCCAACTTGGGTACAACTCCATGCTATAACCGAATTAAAGAAATATCAAATTTGGCGGAGAGAATAGGATTCGAACCTACGGTGCCTTTCGACATCACTGGTTTTCAAGACCAGCTCCATAAACCACTCGGACATCTCTCCAAGCAGGCATTACCGCCCAGCATTTTTCAATGCCTGTTTATAATATCAGAAAAGAAATGCTTTGTCAAGATAAAATTGCCGGTATGCCGTAAAAAACAGCTGCCGGGTGTTAACATATTCCGGTTTGGCCGAATGTTTTTGCGCAAGATATGTTTTTAATAAAAATTTATAAAAAACAGCTGCAATAACAGGCGAATATTTGAGATGTGCGCGTATATTTTTCGGCAAAGATGAAGATAATACAATCGCAAGGAGGTGACGCAAATGGATAACAGAGGCGTAAAATGCGATGTATGCGAATGTCTGCATAACACTCAGTGCAACGGCTGCACATTGGATAAAATCGAGATAACTCATCAGAAAACCGGCGATAACGCCATAAATACTCCTCACTTCTGCAAGAGCTTTACAAAGAAATAAAGACCCGTAAAATACAACAAAGCGGAAGTGCCGAACATCGGCTTCCGGCCGAGTGCAAAAAACAGAGATGCTTTTATATCTCTGTTTTTTGTATTTCGTTTGTGATTTTCCATAACAGGAACGCAGAGAATACAAAGTCGTCCTTAATGATGCAGCTCATTAATGAAAACACGAACAATTTGCATTTTCATATCAAAATATAGCTTGCTTTGTTGACAATATATACTACATATAGTATCATAGCCGTGCTGCGCCAAAAGGGAAACAAACCGATGCGGCGATTAGATAATACTTATTCCGGAGGAAAAACATATGCAGAACACACCCAAAAGCTTTAACGGCGGAATATGGGAAACAGAAATAAATGTACGGGATTTTATACAGCGCAATTATATGCCCTATGATGGGGATGACGGCTTTCTGGCTGCGGCTACAAAGCGCACCAAGGAGCTTATGGGGCGTCTTAATTCCCTTTTTGAAATTGAAAGGCAGTTCGGCGGAGTGCTGGATATCGATACCGAAACTGTGTCCTCCCTCACCGCTTATGCGCCGGGGTATATTGATAAAGATAAAGAGCTGATAGTGGGCATGCAGACAAACCGTCCGCTAAAGCGCGGCGTCAACCCCTTCGGCGGCATACGCATGGCGCGCCAGGCCTGCCAGGCTTACGGCTATAAGCTCAGCGATAAGATAGAGGACGAGTTCAAATACCGCACCACCCATAATGACGGCGTATTCCGCGCTTACAGCGATGAAATGCGCCTTGCACGGCGCAGCCACATAATTACCGGTCTTCCCGACGCCTACGGCAGAGGACGCATTATAGGCGACTACCGCCGTGTGGCTCTCTACGGCGTTGACCGCCTTATAGAGCAGAAAAAGCAGGATAAAGCGGCGTTGGCTCAGGGCGATTTTGATCAAGAGCGCATACGCCTTGATGAGGAGCTGTTCAGCCAAATAGAATACCTTGGCTATATGAAGGAAATGGCGCAGTCCTACGGCTATGATATAAGCAAGCCCGCAGTAAACGCCCGTCAGGCTATTCAGTGGACATATTTTGCCTATCTTGCCGCCATAAAGGAGCAAAACGGCGCCGCAATGTCGCTGGGAAGGGTGAGCACATTTTTTGATATCTATCTGCAAAGGGATATTGAGGCGGGCGAGCTTACGGAAACTCAGGCGCAGGAGCTTATAGACGATTTTGTAATGAAGCTGCGCATTGCACGCCATCTGCGCACCCCGGAATACAACGAGCTTTTCGGCGGAGATCCGATGTGGATAACCGAAAGCGTGGGCGGCATGGGCGAGGACGGCCGTACGCTTGTGACCAAAACCAGCTACCGTATGCTCAATACTCTCTATACCCTTGGTCCCTCGCCGGAGCCGAACCTTACGGTGCTGTGGAGCCAAAAGCTTCCCGAGCCCTTCAAACGCTTCTGCGCGCGCGTTTCCTGCGATACGGATTCCATCCAGTATGAAAGCGATGATCTCATGCGTCCCATCTACGGCGACGATTACGCCATTGCCTGCTGCGTTTCCGCAATGCGCATAGGCAAGCAGATGCAGTTTTTCGGTGCGCGCTGCAATCTTCCCAAGCTGCTGCTGCTTGCGCTCAACGGCGGCTACGATACCGTAAGCGGGCTGCATGTGGGGCCGCAGATGCCGGTTATAAACGGGGAGGAGCTTGATTACAACGCCGTGTGCGAGCGCTTCTTCCGTTATATGCAGTGGGTGAGCGGGCTGTATGTAAATACCATGAATATAATACACTACATGCACGATAAATATGCCTATGAAAAATCCCAGATGGCGCTGCACGATACTGATGTCCACCGCTTTATGGCCTTCGGTATTGCCGGGCTTTCGGTTACTGCCGATTCCTTAAGCGCAATTAAATATGCCTCCGTGCGCCCCGTAAGGGATGAAAACGGCTTCATAACCGATTTTGAAACCAAGGGAGAGTTCCCCAAATTCGGAAACGATGACGACCGTGTGGACAGTATAGCCTGCGAGCTTGCCCACCGAATGATAACCGAGCTTCGCAAGACTCCGGCCTACCGCGGAGCCGAGCATACGCTTTCGGTGCTTACCATTACATCAAATGTCATGTACGGCAAGCATACGGGCGCTACTCCGGACGGAAGAAAAGCGGGCGAGCCGTTTGCGCCGGGCGCAAACCCCATGCACAACCGCGAGGTAAACGGTGCGTTAGCGTCGCTTAATTCCGTAGCCAAGCTGTCCTATGACGATTGCAGGGACGGCATATCCAATACCTTCTCCATCACGCCGGATACCTTGGGCAAAACACTTCAGGAGCGGGTGGACAATCTGGTATCGGTGCTGGACGGCTATTTTGCAAAGCATGCGCATCATATAAATGTAAATGTGCTCTCCCGCAGTACTCTTATTGAGGCGTATAACGACCCTACGGCTTACCCCAATCTTACAATCCGCGTTTCTGGCTATGCCGTTAATTTCCACAAGCTTTCCCGCGAGCAGCAGCGCGAGGTCATAAGCCGTACCTTCCACGAGGCGTTCTGATATGCGTGCGGAAAAGCAGCAGCCTAACGCATCAGACGGCGATACGGTAATAGGGCGCATAAGCTCTGTGCAGACCATGGGCACGCTGGACGGCCCCGGGGTAAGGTTTGTAGCCTTTTTGCAGGGCTGTCCGCTCAGGTGCGCCTGCTGCCATAACCCGGAAACATGGGATATTGAGGGGGGCAACGCGATAAGCGCGCTTGAGCTGTCAAAAAGGGTGCTAAGATACCGTGAATATTTCGGCAAGGCGGGCGGAGTGACGCTCTCCGGCGGGGAGCCGCTGCTTCAGGCGGAGTTTTCAGCAGAGCTTTTTTCGCGCTGCCGCCGAAACGGCATAAACACCTGCCTTGACACCAGCGGCTGCATTACCGGCGCTGAGGCGGAAAGGGTTCTGGAATATACCGATTTCTGCCTGCTGGATATAAAATATACGCGCCCGGAGCAGTATAAAAAATATGTGGGGTGCGATATAAAAAAGCCGCTTGAATTTCTTGAAATGCTGCAAAGCCGCGGTATTCCGACAAGAGTGCGTCAGGTTACGGTGACGGGGCTTAACGATACAAAGGGCGATATGCAGGCCCTTGCGGAGATAATAAACGCCTATCCGTGCGTGTGCGAGGCGGAATTGCTGCCCTTTCACAACCTTTGCCGCACAAAATACGAGGCCATGGGGATAAAATTCCCGTTTGAAGGGGTGGAGCAAACCGACCGGAAAGTTGTGGAGGAACTGGGAGAGGAGCTGGAAAAGTGCCTTAAATACGCGCATGTGCTGTTTAGCCGGTCGTAAAAAAGCGCATAAAAACGCATCAAAAAGCGATACAAAAAATTCCGCAGCCGTACTGCGGAATTTTTGCATTTGAAACAGGAGGCGATGACGGAAATATTATTTCTGCGCTGAGGGCGGAACGGCCTGAGGATATGAGCACACCCATGCGGCAGTTGAAGCGCCGCACTCAAGAGAGGATAAAAGGGAGCGGCCGTTAAGCAGAGAATAAATGAAGGCGGCACTGAAGCTGTCGCCTGCGCCCACGGTGGATATCACCTGCGTTTTTACTGCATTGCAGCGGAATAGGCGGGCGGCTTTGCAATCAAGCACTGCCGCGCCGTCGGCTCCGCAGGTAAGCAGAATAAGGCGGAGGTTATTAAAGCGGCGGGCAAGGGAGAAAAGGGCGGCCTCTGCCTGCAAGGGGGTATCGGTGATGCAGGGCATATCCAGCGCGTGCAGAACCTCGGGCAGCTCCTCAAGGCTGATTTTTGCAATATCGGCATTTTCAAGGCAGAACCGAATTACATCACGGCTGTAATACGGGGCGCGAAGATTAAGGTCGCAGAATTTAAGACCGGATACACGGGCAAGCAGCCGCCGCAGGGAAGCGGTGTTGCGCTCTTCCCGCAGAGCGAGAGTACCGAAATAGAAAACATCGCAGCGGGTATCGTCAATGCCCTCAACCGGTATGCGGTCGTAGGCGGTATCGGGGATAAGCTCGTACTGCGGTACGGCGTTGCTGTCAAGGGTGACATCGCAGCGCCCGGTTTTCTGACCGGGCAGTACGGAAACAAAGCGGGTATCAACGGAAAGCCTTTGAATTTCACAAAGAGCCTGCTGCCCCAGTGTATCATCGCCCACGGCGGATATAAGTCGGGCGCTGCCGCCCTTTAAGGCAAAGTGCGCCGCAAAATTGAGCGCGGCGCCGCCAAGGGTTTTCTTTTCCGGATACACATCCCAAAGCACTTCGCCGAAAGCCAGCGCGTATTTATCGGGCATTGAGTATACCTCCGCAGAAATTGTTATTGTAAGTCTTAAATATGCATATGTGCACATTTGCGCAAACATGCGCCGTAAAGCCGAAACACGGCGGTTAAGCGATGCTGTGAGCATAAAGGCTTATAGAGGCGTTATACACCCCAAATAAGCCATATAAAGGCATAGCCAACAAGCACTGCAGCGGCGGTGAAGGGAACGCCGATGCGCAAAAAATCACGGGTGGTTACGGTTTCGCCGTTTTTACGCAGTATGCCTATGCCGGCAATGTTGGCCGAAGCACCGATGGGGGTAAGGTTGCCTCCGAGGGTTGCCCCTATGAGCAGACCGAAGTAGAACACCTCCGGCGGGAAGCCCTGACCGCCGTTCATAAGGGCGGCAATGCTTTGCACAACGGGCAGCATGGTGGCAACATAGGGTATGTTGTCAATAAAGGCGGACAGCAGCACCGAGGCAAACACGATAAGGGTATAGAGCCAAAACGGGTTATCGCCGGCAAGGGAATAGAAAAGCCCGGCAACGGCATCTATTACTCCGGCGCGCTTTATGCCCTCGATAACTATAAACAGGCCGAAAAGCAGCAGCAGCGTGTCGGTATCGGTTTGTGCCGCCACATGAGCAAGCGGCGAAAAGGATTTATTTTTTATGCAGCTGCGCACAACGCCTATTATGCAAAGGATCGCGCAGATAAGCCCGCTGCGTATATCGTAGACCGAGGCCCAGAAGCCCTCTGCGGGGCGGGGGAGGAAGGAGGCAAGAATGAGCAGCACCACGGTGCCTATTATGAGCACGGTGGGAAATTTGTCCTCCACCTTGGTTTCCACCTTGCAGGAGATGGGCTGGCGATCCTTGCGGAAGAGAAAGAGCAGTATTGCAAGGGCGGCAAAGGCACCCAGTTCCACGGCCCAGAATATGCCCGGGCGGCCGTTCATCCAGAAAAAGTCAAGGAAATTCATGTTTGCAAAGCCGCCCAGCAGTATGCTTGTGGTATCGCCCACAAGGGTGGCGGCACCCTGAAGATTGGAGGAGACGGCTATGGATATTATAACGGGAACGGAGGAGATTTTGAGTTTTTTTGATATTGCAAGGCCTATGGGAGCCACCATGAGCACGGTGGCGACATTATCCACAAAGGCGCTTATAACCCCGGCAAAAAGAGCTAAAACCGTTACTGCCCATTTTACATTCGGTACCTTTGAAATAAGCACCTCGGAAAGGCGTGCGGGCATTTTGCTGTCTATAAACAGGGTAACGATGCCCATGGTACCGCCTATCATAAGCAGAACATTATAGTCAACGCACAAAAGGGCATCGATCGGGGTGAAATCGTACAGTCCGCACAGCCCGAGAATTATAAATACCGCTCCGCCGCCCAAGGCTATATATGGGCGGTATTTTTGAAAGGCAAACATAAGCACATAGAGCACAATAAAAATTATTAAAGCTGCTGTCAAGGGGGAATCCTCCGTAGTTTTAGGTGTGTTGTTTTGCTCGGAAGCGTTTGGCGCTTGCGGAAAAGAGCGCAGCTGTAAAACGCAAAAGAGAGAACCGTGCGCGTTTTCCGGGTCTTTGCAGCCGGAAAACGCGCACGCGCTGCCGTATGGCCGCATAAAGAACAGGACGGCCTTAAAAGAATTTTATTATTCCAGAATGTTGGTGGTTATGTAATCCACGCCCAGATCCAGCACCCGTGCGGCGTGCTCGGGGGTGTCCACCGTCCACACATTTACGGTTATGCCGTTTTTGTGCACGGCGTCCGCCACCTGCGGGGTATAGTAGCCGTGGAAGATATCCATGCCGAGATTGTATTTTTTTAGCCTGTCCGTTGTTTGCGCTATTGCCTCGGGGGTTTCGCCCGCCATGAGCATAAGATGCTGGGCGTTCTGGTGCGGATAACGGCTGCGCAGGGCGATGAGGTTATTGAAATCAAAGGCTATTATTATTGTGCCGTCAAGATAATCCTGCTCCTTTATAATATCCATAACACGGTAGATATCCTCCGGCGCCATGGCGTTTTTAAGCTCCAGCACCGCGGTTTTTCCGTATTTTTTGCAGATGGATATATACTCCTGCGGGGTGGCCGGAATAAGGTCGCCGCGGGAGGGCGCACCGTTTATATCGTTGAGGCGGATGGAGCGCAGCTGCTCAAGCGTGGAGGATTCCACATGCAGGTTTTGCTTGGCGATGCGCCCGGTATCGTCATCATGAAAGATGACGAACTGCCCGTCCGCAGTGCGGTGGACATCGGTTTCAATGCCGAAATAGCTGCGGTTTCCCGCAGCAACAAAGGCTGCAGCCGTGTTTTCGCACTCAAGACCGCTTACCCCGCGATGGGCAATCATGCCTACGCCGTCATGCTTTATTTTGCAGGTATCCATAATTATTCCTCCGTTTTAATCGTTGTGTTTTTTTGCATGTTTTCGTACCGGGAAAATATAACCTGAAGACTGTATAAAGTATAGCGCAATACATTAAAAACCGCAACAAAAACCTGCAGCCGGAATTCGGCTTAAATAAGAAATGCAGGCCAAAGCGGAGCATATGCATTGCGCACTTGCGGGGGCGAAATCAGACAAAGCCCTTTATAAGCTGGCAGAAAACAAGCAGCACGGCAAGAAAGCCGAAATTATAGGCGGAGAATTCCGCGATATACCGCCCGGTCCGGCCGGGGTTGTGAGAGGTGTACTGACGGAAGGTTATAAGGCTTGCAAGGGAGGCGATAAGCGTGCCGGCGCCGCCTATGTTTACCCCCATAAGCAGCTCGCGCCAGTTATCGGTGAACTGCGACAGCAGTATTGCGGAGGGGACATTGCTTATGAACTGGCAGGACAGTGCGCTTACAAGCAGGGTATTCCTTTTAAGAAGGGCGGAAAAGAAGGAGCGCACTGCCTCGATGCGGGACATATTGCCTGCAAATATAAAGAAGAAAACAAAGGTTAAAAGCAGGGGATAATCCACATCGCGCAGAGCCTTGCGGTCGGCAAAGAGCAGCACGGCGGGAATGATTATCAGCCCGATGTAATAGGGGATGCCGCGAAAAACTATTACCACGGACAGGGCAAAAAGCGCAAGATACAGGGCGGTGCGCCCGCGCGGCAGACGGATGGGCTCGCCTTTAAGCTCAAGGGGCTCGCGTTTTACGGCAAATATGCAGCAAAGGGTTATCAGCAGCACGGAAAGCACAAAGGGCGGAGCCATGGTGAGCATAAATTCACCGTTTGGTATGCCGAAGCGGGAATAGAGATACAGATTCTGCGGGTTGCCGAAGGGGGTGAGCATACCGCCGAGGTTTGCCGCGATATTCTGCATAATGAAGGTGAAGGACATATACTTTTCCTTGCCGGTTGAGGAAAGCACAAGATACCCAAGAGGAAGGAAGGTGAGCAGCGCCATATCGTTTGCAATGAGCATGGAGCCGATAAAGGTGATGTAGACAAGGGCAAGCACGGCCATGCGCGCGCTGCTGCAAAGCCCCACGAGGCGGCGGGCGACGGCATAGAAAAAGCCGATGTTTTTAAGGGCGCACACAACAGCCAGCACGCAGAACAGGCAGGTGAGCGTGCGGAAATCAAAATAGCCGGCGTATTGGCTGTCCGGCGGGACGATGATGCATGTTATAACGGCTGCGGCAAAAGCGACGGTCAAAACCGTATTGCGGCGGAAAAATATAGCGATGCTAAGAAAAAATTTTTTTATCGTCATATGAAATAGCCTGCTTTCATAGGGGCTGCGGCGTTTAAGGCTTGGCATAAAGCGCCGCAAGCGGAAATACCGAACAATTATATCACCGCAGCGCGGCAGGGGCAAACGCTTTGTTCACCGCGGACCTTTTTTGACATAAAATATGCCGGATGCGGCGGCATCCGGCAAACGATGAAAAGGAAAGATGGGCAAAATCAGTCTGCATAGTATTTTTTCAGCATATTGCGTTCAAAATTCAAAAGATATGCAGCTTCGGAGTCTATTACGGCCTCGCAGGGGTTTTCCACAAGGTCGCGGAAAACATGGATATCCCGGCCCACTTCGCCGCCCTGCATTACAAAGGGCTCGCTTACTATCGGCCCGCGGTAGCCTATTTTTGCAAGGGAGGAGAATATTTCATCCCAGTTTATATGTCCGCGGCCCGGCGCAGTGCGGTTGTTTTCCCCGGTGTGGAAGCTTTTTAGGCGTTCGGGTCCGACGGCTTCTATGGCCTTGGCAAAGCTTGTTTCCTCTATATTCATATGATAGGTGTCCAGCAGCACGCCGATGTTGGGGCTGTCCACGCGGGCAATATAATCAAGGGCCTCGGCGGCGGTGTTTATAATGCAGGTTTCAAAGCGGTTTACCGCCTCAACACAGTAGGTTACGCCGCAGTCCTCCGCCGTTTTGATTATTTCCTTCATGCTTTTGACGGACTGATCGAGATAGGGCTGTTTATTATCCATGATGGTTCCGGGAACGCCCCAGCCCGCATAGCTCACGCCGGAAAGCAGGGCGCCGCCCGCGATATGCATTTTGCGCACTATGTTTTGAAGATATTTTACTCCGCCGGTGCGCACGCTTTCATCAAGGGAGGAAACATCGTAGCGCGGGTCCAAGCCGAGGCTGTATGTAAGGGTTATGCCGGCGTCGTCGGCAAGCCTGCGCAGGGAGCGAATGTGCTCATCCGTCATTTCCAGCAGCGGCTGAGCCTGAAATTCCAAAATGTCAAAGCCGATATTTGCCGCCTTTTTTATGTATTTTGCGTGATCGGCATCCCAGTTTTTCTCCCAGAAGTTCATAAAGATACCCAGCTTATTCATATTGCACTCCTTAAAAGTTTTTTATAAAACGGTGTTTTGAGGCGAAATCAGGCACGCGCACCGTTCAGATAGCGTCGATATCAAAATCAAGGTAGTTTTCAAACGCCTCGTTTATTGCGCGGCTCCAGCTTCCGGGGGCTATGGCCACATGGTGACGGTAGCCGTTTTTGCACATATAGCGGAGCATTGCTTCGGCATCCGGCTTGCAAAAGACGGCGCTGCAGCCGAAAAAGCCCTCGCCGGTGCTTTCCCCGGTGAGCTCACCTTGGGTTACAAAGGCGCAAAGACGGCCGTTTTCGGTTTTGAAGCTGCCCAGCGTGACATCGCCCGTGTACAGCTCGCCCTTGTTTATTCCCACACCGCTGCCCGGCCCGAAGGTTTTGCGGAACATAAGGTGCTCTTCTATATGTCCCTTGCCCTTCATCATGGAGCGGGGGGCGGGGCCGCAGTGGAACAGGATGCAGCGGTCCGGGTCGGAGTCGTAATTGTTGTTTACATCAAGCAGCATTACGGGGTGGTCGGAGGCAAGATAAAGCGCACGCATCATAACGGCGTTGTTTATATCCAGCTCGCATGCAGCGGCAATGCCGCGCTCATTAAGCTCGCCCAGCACAAGGCAGGGGGCAATGCCGTATCGGAGCTGAAGCTCGTTCCAGCAGCGGAGCGCTATGGCGTGAAGGTCGAATTCCTTTATAATGTCGTCCACGGCAACGCCGAGGCGGGCTATGTTTTCCAGCTTTTCCGGGGGATAGCTGCCGAAATCCGAAAGGGCGGCGTACAGTTCAGCCTTTTTTCTGACGGCATCTGCGGGGGCGGCATCCATCCGGGCAAAAACATCGGAAAGGTCGATGCTTTCCACATTTATGCGGTGATTGGCCATGGCTATTTCATCGCAGCGCACGGTTTTAAAGGCAGTGGTGCGTGCGCCCAGCGCGCCGATATTGAAGCGGGAAAGACCGCTTACCGCGCGGCATACGCCGCCGAATATGCGAAGATCCTCGGCAAAGGAGGGGTCAAGCGGAGATACGGCGGTTTTCTGCGTGAGGGTGTAATGTATTCCCAGCTGGCGCAGCACATTGCACATGGCTATCTTGCCGCACAGGGCATCGCGGCGGTGGGCAAAATCCATATGGGAAAGTTCATCGGGATAGGCCTGCACAAGCACGGGGACATCGGCGTATTTAAGGGCCTCGGAGGCGCCGTTTTCATCGCCGAAATTGGGCAGACACATGATGATGCCCTGATATTTTCCGCGATTTTTCTCAAGAAAATCGGCATAGAGCTTGCCTTCGGCTATGGTTTCGACGGCGCCGAAGCGGGTGAGGCTTTCCTCCATGGCGATGTAATCAAAGCCGGCGTCGGTGACGGCCTTTTCCATTTCGGCACGGGCGGCGGCAATGGATTCGCCCGGAAAAAAGCCGCGGTTTGCAAAATAAAGCGCAAAAGTGATTTTCATTCCGTTCCTTTCCTTGTAGTGCAGCAGCGCATTAAAAAATGCGTATTGCACGGCAAAAGTGCGCATAGCAGCGCAACATTATCGTTAATGTGACCTGCGGATTTATTTTACTGTTTTTAAGAGCGTATGTCAATATTTTTTTTGAAAATTTTTTTGATAAATTTGCCGTGAGGGGCGCAGCTGCAAGAAACGCGGGCTTTGAGGGAGGCGGCTGCGGGGGAAGCGGGAGGCGCGGCTGTGCTGCAATGCAGAAATTGACAGAAACCAAATCGGAACAGCAGCCGCTCTGACTTGGGATGGTTTTTCTGTTGCTTTTGGGTGCCGAACAAAAAAGAGAAAGAGAAGAGAAAAACGGATTTTTGCTTTGAAGCTGTGCTTTCTATTCTTTTCCGGCATGACACTTTTTTGCCCGAGGTACTTGAAAAATTCCATATTCATGGTATAATAAAAATGCAATTTGATGAAACTGAACCTTTTCGATGGAACGCCATTGAAAACGAACCGGCTAATCTTCTGTAATGCTATTATGAGGATTGCCCTTTGAGGCTTATAGCAATAGGTCGCCCTATGGTCGGTTACATGCTTTTGTTGAATTGACTTCATCACGGGAGGCAATCGGCTCTTTCTGTATATACAAAAATGGGAAAGAGCAAGCAGCAGTTCATGGACTTGAATAGAGAAACCGCCATGCGGCTTTGGAACAAGTCATTTGGTAAGGATACGAAGGCAGCGGATTTTGCCGGAAGAATCATCGCCAAGGGGGCTTATAATGACCGCAACAGCGAGTTCGGATGGAATGTGGATCATGTACTTCCGCTAAGCAGAGGCGGCGTTACGGCAGACTATAATTTGGTTTGCTGCCACATCGGTACGAACGATGAAAAGGCAGACAAATTTCCGTGCTTTACCGCAAACGGAATTGCTTTTGAAATCGTAAAGGTGCAGAATCATTACGAGATTCGGGCAAAGAGTAAGAAAAAAGAATCTGTCAAGGAGACAAAATCGGAAGAAGTGGATTTCTTCGATTCTGCATCGGGTATCAGATTCTTCAAAAAGCTTAAAGGTATTCAGAACAAGGAAAGATTCGTCGGAACCGTCTTCATCAGACTCCGGGGGCTTGCCAACACGGCGGTTGTTGATTTCATTGAAGAAATGATGAGCACTGAGGACATTTCTTTTAAGACAGAGCGCTCTTATGACGGCAGTGAGCTAATCATCGTTGCAAGGAATTATGATATGCCGCTGAAGGATGATATTTCGGAATTGCTCGATAAGTGCATTCTTCTCAATACCTATCTTGGCAAATATTTTGTCCCCAGTGACTACATTACGACTTATGATATTTATTACAGAGTTGACCGCTTTGATGATAAGGCATCCATGTACGGACAAGTCGAAAACATCGATTGGACGAGTATGACATATCGTAATTCTTATTGTTGTGTATTTGCACTCTCTTATCAACATGGCGGGAGCAATACCTTATTTGTTAACGGGCTTGTGTTGGATAACACGGAGGCCGGCAAAAAGGTGGAAAAAAGCAGCGATGCTGGGTACACGGAGTACAATTATATTTACACAAAACTATCTGAAAATCTGAAAAAGGAGGTAAGCGGAAAGTAAGATAGCCGTTGCCTCTATGATGGATACTATGAGGGAGAATGACGGGCGACAGTCATTTTCCTTTTTTTATAAAATGATAATCGGAATTACATCGAATTGAAGCATGAAGAGCTTTTCAGAACGATTATGGGCGGTCGGGAGCGGAAGACTGTAATCGATGAAGCTGCGCTTTAATGATGAATTTTTGAAAGAGCTGCTTCAATAAAATCAATTTCCGGGATTGTTGCCATTCTACCAAAACAGCAGCCCATATTTTAGGCGAAGCGGGCGACGGAAAACGAAATAAAAGACGGCGGAAAATGAAAAAGCCGCGCTGAAAAACGCGGCAAAAAGATTTTTAGGATTTGAGGCGGCGGCCTTTAGAGTTATACGGAGCTGCGCGCTACCATGAACGGGGGCAGAAGCTCGTCCGGCTGCTGTACGCCGGCAATAAGGGAAAACAGCTGGGCTGCGCTTTTGCTGCCCAGCTCCCGTGCGCGGATATCCACCGTGGTAAGCGCTGGGGTTATAAGGGCGCCGCTTTCGGTGTTGTCATAGCCCATGACGGCGGTGTCTTGGGGAATGCGTATATCAAGCTCGCTCAGCGCCTTTACCGCTCCTATTGCCATGTAGTCACTAAGGGCAAATATTGCCCTGCCGCGGCAGCGAAAGGCAAGGCGGTTTTTTATGAGCGCGCGGGCCTCCTCAAGGGTGGGAGATATCTGAAATATTTCGGCGTGCTCCCGGCTTATGCCGTTTTCGTCAAGGCAGCGCATAAAGCCTTCGCAGCGGTCGGCAAAGGAGGAAATTATATGAGGGCCGCTGATTATAATAAAATCCCGTTTGCCCTTTTCAAGCATATGCCGACAGGCCATATATCCGCCCAGAAAATCATCGCTTCCGGCAAAGGGCTCGCCGCAGCCCGCAAGGCGGCGGGCAAGGAACACAAAGGGCAGCTTTCTGGCGCGCATAAGCTCTATTCCGGGCAGACTGTCGCCGGAAGGAAAGAGAATAATGCCGTCTGCACGGTGACACAGCGCGGTGTTTATTGCCTCCAGCTCGTATTCGGCCTTTTCGCTGCTGTTGAAAAGAAAAGCGGTGCAGCCGTGCTTTTGGCAGACGGCTTCTATTCCGCAGTAAAAGCTGCCGTATACAGGGTTGCGGATATCGGGGATAATAACGCCTATGCTGTCGGTTTTTCGCGCGCGCAGCGCACTTGCGGGGATGTTCTTCTGATACCCCATTTCCGCTGCGGCGCGCCGGATGAGAGCCTTTGTTTCCTGGGATATATCGGGCTTATCGCGCAGCGCACGGGAGACGGTATTGGCGGAAAAGCCCGTTGCCTGTGCAATATCGTTTATGGTGATGCTGTTCATACCGAGCTCCTTTTCGGATATGCTTAAAATGCGGGAAAGTGCGGCCGTATGCGCCGCTTATCCGTTAAGGATGACAGCTTCCGCAGGGGGAATAGCCGCGGTTTATAAGCGTATCGCGCGAGCCGGTAAAGTTTTCGCGGTTTGCATCCTTTATGCTGCTTACATGGCGGCAGGAGGCATAGTGGAAAACCTTGGTGTTGGTATTGAGCACATAGCTTTGCGCCTGAGCGGTGGAGGATGGCGAAGGCTTGGTAGTGGGCTTGGGCGTAGAGGACGGCTTGGGGGTGGGGGTCGGGGTGGTGCTTTCGTCCTAGAGGCTGCTTTCTCCGGTAAGATAATCGATTTTTACTCCGGGCTGCACATTGAAGATGAAAACATTGAAGCATATGCCGTCCCCGTTGTCCTCAACGGAATAAGCCTCCAGCTGTACGCCGCGTGCCACCAGCTCGTCTCCGGCAAAGACCGGGGTGCAGCGGTACATTACATGATTGCCGGTATCCTTTATATAGTCGGCAACCATGTTTTCAAAGGGCAGCATGCCCTTGGTGTTAAGGTATCGGGTGCCGGTTATGAGATTGCGCTCATTGGCGTTTTCCCCGGTAAGCTGGAAGCCTATAAGATGGCAGCGGTTATAGAGATATTTGCCGTCCACAAAATCGTACTTTGCGGTGTGCCAGCCAGTGGGCTTTACCTGACCTATGGGGCCGCGGGTAAGCGTGGGCATGATGTCCCGCCCGATGCAGGCCTCGGCTGCTGTGCAGCGCCCGAGACGGTCAAGCTCGCCGTAGCGCTCCCATGAAGAGGTGCCCGTTTGCGAAAACGACGGGATACCGCCGTTTACAACGGCATACGGCTTGCCGGAATATTTAACAAGCGTAAGGTCGGTTTCCGTGTTTTTCGTGTTTGAGGAAGGGGAAGGCGTGGGCGCGGCGGAGCCCCCGGAGGAGGGGGATTCGGTTATATAAGGCTCGGGCGTGCGGCTCGCGTCCGCAGTGTATGAAGGAGCGGAGGAAAACGACGGTGCGGCGGAAGGGGCGGCGGTGTCTGTAAAGTAGCATCCGGTAAGGCACATAAGCGCCGTAATAAGCGCCCCGGCTGCAAACGCAATGCTGCGTTTAAGTGCTTTTTTCGGAAATGAGTTCATTCTATTTCTCCTTTATCTGCATTGCTATCGGTGCTGCGGCGCGTTCTTTTCCACAGTTCACAGGTGATCCTGTCATGGGAAAAGCCGGCAAAGTCGCGCAAGGACACCTGCTTAAACTCGGCGGCAAGGTTGGCATCAAAATATACATCGGCGGGATAGAGCCGGTTCCAGCGGTATACGGTGACAAAATCCGCACGCTCTATAAAGCCGGAGGGGGGCAGCAGCTCGTCAAAGAATATACCGTTTTCCGGCACCTCGGAAGGCGCGGCGGCAGCCGCCGTAAGACCTGCCTCCTTAAGCAGGGGAAGCGAATAGGGAAGAGCGTAAAGCGGGCCTTCGCAGTGTGCGGCAATATCGCCGGGCAGCAGACGGTCCCGGCTTTGGCGCCTGCCCAAAAACGCCATTCCGTTTTCATCGTCAAGACAAACAATAAGGTGCATATGCTCCTTTCCGCAGGCAAAAAAGCCGTGCATTGACAGAATTCATTGAAGAAATGCCGAATAATTATACTTTATGTGCAGGCTATTATAGCATATGCGGCGGGAAAAGTCATATTTTTTCGAAAAAGGACTGGCGCAAGACGACAGGCTTCGGTGTTTATGTTGCAAAGGAGTGTGCGGTCTGCTATAATATATGTGCTTTAGGCAAAACGGCACAGCATAAAAACACATGCACCGCACCGGCATATATGCGGGAGCGGCTGCAAAAAAATGCCGTAAAGAGGATAATAATGAACAGGGAAAACGATATCTGCACTTCGCAGGGTGAAACCGGCGAAAAAATTCCGCAGGCCCCGGTTTGCGTTTATTATTGCGGGCATGAGCAATGCGCGCCGGGTCATCGCTTCGGTCCGGCTACGCGCAACCATCATCTGCTGCATTTTGTTGCGCACGGCAGCGGAGAGCTGAAAAATATACACGGCAGATTCCGCGTTGAGGCGGGGAGCGGCTTTTATATAGCGCCCGGCGAGACCACGGTGTACGGCACCGGCACGGCTGACCCGTGGGAGTATTGCTGGATAGGGCTGGGGGGGAGCGACGCTTCCAGACTGCTGGCGCTTGCCGGCATAAGCAGCGCGCACCCGGTGTTTGAATGCGATTACGAGGCCGTCAGGGAAATTACGGAGAGAATAAACGCCCGGCAGGGCATTGACAACAGCATGCAGATGCGCGTTATAAGCGATGTATACACTCTGTTTTCGCTTTTGTGCCGTAACAACGGGACGCCGGTGGTGCAGTGCGGCGACGATTATGTAAACAAGGCGCTGGCGTTTCTGCGCGAGGTGGCATATTATGATGTAAAGATAGATCAGGTGGCCTCGTATGTGGGGCTGGACCGTTCGCATCTGTACCGCCTTACGCAGGCGCGCACGGGCAAGAGCCTCAAGGAGCATCTTATACAGTTTCGTCTTGACCGGGCAAAGGAGCTGCTGCAAAGCACGGACTTCGGGATAGCGCAGATAGCCGCTGCCTGCGGCTTTAATGACAGCAATCATTTTGCAAAGCTGTTCCGCAGCCGGGTGGGGGTATCGCCGTCGCAGTACAGAAGCAGCCGCCGATCCCATGAAAGCGCCGAGATATTTTTTACAGGGGAAGAGCCGCCGCGGGAAAACGGGGACGGCCAAGGATAAAGCGCAAAGAAGGCGGAATTATCCGTAACGCCGGCGTTGAGGCGCGAATAGTATAAAAGCGGGCGGCGCAGTTACGGGGTATGCGGTTTTATCCCCTTGCCGGCAGGCGTGCGGCGCTTACACGCGGGCATAGCGGGCACATACTGCCCTTGGAAAATAAAAGCTGTTGCTAAAGAGCAATAAAAATGATAAAATATCATGGAATTCTTTGATGATACTTATGGTTTCGGAGGTAAAAATGCCGATTCTTGATTTCAAATGCAGCCGCTGCGGCTGTGTTTTTGAGGAGCTTATAAAATCCGCTTCCGCCGACCTTGCAAAGGTGCGCTGCCCGGAGTGCGGCGCGGAAAAGCCCGAAAGGGTGTATCAGGGCAAGTGCTTAAGTGCGGGGCATACATCGGGCTGCACGCATAACTGTGCCACCTGCCCGGGCTGCGGCAAGTGAAAAGGGCATGTGCAGCCGCGCCGCAATGCGTTTCGGGGCGTTGCTTTTGAGGCGTATATCAGGCGCAGATATTAAAAATTTCTCATTCGTCGGGGGTTGTTGATGGAAAGGCTGATAATAAACGGCGGGCGCAGGCTGCGCGGTGAAATATCCGTAAGCGGTGCAAAAAATGCCGGGCTGCCGGTAATGGCGGCGGCGGCGCTGTGCGACGATGTATGCATAATAGATAATCTTCCCTATGTGAAGGATATAATCATAATGGCGCAGCTGCTCCGGGCAATGGGGGCAGATGTGGAACTTTCGCCTGCCGGACGGGCGGTGATAGACCCCCGCGGCATAAGAAATGTGATACCGCCGGAGGATATGGTGGCAAAGATGCGGGCCTCTACATATCTTATGGGCATACTGCTGGGGCGTTTCAACGAGGCCTGTGTTCCTCCGCCCGGGGGATGCTCTATCGGCGCACGCCCGATTGACCAGCATCTGCGCGGCTTTGAAGCGCTTGGGGCAAAGGTGAGCGAGGGGGAATATCTTACCCTTAAGGCGGAGAAGCTGGTGGGGAGCGATGTGTACCTTGAGGCCAGCGTGGGCGCCACGATAAACATCATTCTTGCAGCCGCCAAGGCAGAGGGAGTGACGGTTATTCACGGCTGCGCTAAGGAGCCGCATGTAGTGGATGTGGCAAACTTTCTGAACAACATGGGGGCAAGCATACGCGGAGCCGGCACGGATACCATAAGAATACGCGGAGTTAAAAATCTGCGCTCCACAAGCTATACCATAATTCCCGACCAGATAGAAACCGGTACATGGATGATCATTGCGGCCGCGACAAAGGGCGATGTGGTGATAAAAAACTGCATCCCCACCCATATGGAGGTGGTGTCGGATAAGCTGCGCAAGGCGGGAGCTGAGGTAATAGAAGGCGACGATTATCTGCGGGTAAGCTGCGACGGCGAGCTTACGGCAACAAACATACGCACGATGGTTTATCCCGGCTTTCCCACCGATCTTCAGCAGCCCATGAGCGCCATGCTTACGGTGGCGCGCGGGCGCAGCGTTATAACCGAAACAATATACGAGCAGCGCTACCGTCACCTTGAGGAGATGCGCCGCATGGGGGCAAAGGTGCAGGTGGAGGATCGCGTGGCCTTTATAGACGGAGTGGATAAGCTTTACGGACGCACGGTGGAGGCAAGCGACCTTCGTGCGGGAGCGGCGCTGATCGTAGCGGGGCTTATTGCCGAGGGGACTACCACAATAGGCGGGGTAAAATATATCGACAGAGGCTATGAGCGCATAGAGGATAAGCTTATCGGCATAGGCGCCGATGTGCGCAGGGAACCGTGATTTTTATTTAATATAATGTATTGATTTTCGAATTCAAAAAACGGAAGACCGCCGGTCTTCCGTTTTTTTTATATGCATTTGTATTTAGGTGAGCAAACGGTCTGCGCACGGCTGCGGCGGAGTAAGCTATTTTTTCAGGCTCAGGGTAAGCGCGGTTATGCAAAGGGGTACGCTCAGGAGCGTATTTGAAAGGTCCACGGTGCATATTGCGTTTATAACGGTGCTGTTGTTGTCGATTCGCCTAAGAACTATAAGCACCCAGGAAAGCAGAAGCACGCAGCAGGCCGCGGTTATAAGCGGGCGGCGCGTTTCAAATTTTCCGAAGCATTTAAGCACATATACTATAAGCAGCACGGCATAGCCTATTGCAACTGCGGCTTTAAGCACGCTTATCACGGAAAAGGAGGCAATATCCAATATGCCGCCGGAGAGCGTATTTTGCAAAAGCGCTATAAGCCCGAAAACATCCGCCGCCATATATATGCACAAAAGCCCTACCGGCAGAGCGGTTTTTTTAAGCCCGCGCGGCGCTCCCAGCAGCACGGACAGGGCAAGCAGTATAAAAATCACTGCCGGTATTGCGGCGGCTATTATTGCAGCGGTTCCCGAAGAAAGGCTTTCGATAAATGCGCCGGTATACTGTACCGCCTGAAGCACCGACAGCAGCACTGCCACATAGAACCAGGCGTTTTTGGTATCGGCCTTAAGAGTTGTTTTTCCCATATGCTTTTTAGTATCCTTTTAGTTATTTATAATTTTACGCCGTGCGCCGTGAAAAGAGGCCGCAAGCCCCTCATCCTGCCTTCAGAGGCTTTTTGAATAGCCGCCTATGTCCACCGACACATGGTCAAAACCCATGGCAAGCAGAGCGGCGTGAAGCTCGTCCCGGTGCGGATCCAGAATAAAGCGCAGAAGCTCGTTTTTTTCAAGCTCGATGCGTGCGCAGTAGCCCTGCATGCGCACCCGTATATTGTCGTAGCCGCTCTTGTGCAGCAGCAGCTCGGCCTGCTCTATTATGTGCAGCTTGTCCGGGGACAGACGCTCGCCGGCGGGAAGCCGGGTGGCAAGGCAGGCGTAGGTGGCGCGGTTGCGTGCGGGAACACCGGCAATGTTTGCAAGGCGGCGCACATCCTCCTTGGTAAAGCCGCATTCGGCAAGGGGGCTTATGATGCCGCATTCCCTTGCGGCTCGGGTGCCGGGGGTGTTTTGGGCATAGTCATCGGCATTGCTGCCCTCGATAACCGTGTAAAGCTCCTGCTCCTCCGCCGCTTTTTTTATGCGGCGGTAAAGCGCGCGGCGGCAGTAATAGCAGCGGCCGGGCAGATTGTCCCGCAGCCCCTCCACCGCAAGAATGTCCGAAGTAACGGTAATATGCGGTGTCTTCAGAGCGGCGGCGTAGGCGCAGGCGTTGTCCTTTTCCCAAATGGGATGAATGGGAGAGACATATGTTATTGCCGGAGTGCCGGGGCGCACGGAGGCGGCCGCCCAAAGCAGCAGACTGCTGTCCAGCCCGCCGGAGTAGGCTACGGCAAAAGGCTCGGTTTTCTCAAGAAAGAGCATAAGGCGATCCATATCCTTCATAACAGCTACCCCTTTCGCGGAATCGGTGCCGGCAGGCACGACCCCATGGCTGCATTATAGCATTTTACGCCCGTTTTTTCAATAATAATCTGAAATATTTGATAATGCGCGGCGTAAATATCCGTGATGCGCGGTGAAAATATGTCGGCCAAGAAGCGGCGCAGTCCATGCGGCGGCTGTTCGGGGCGAGCTTTAATATCCATTGCAAAAAATCGGCAAAAAGAATATAATGTATCCGGTATGATATGCACAGGCGAACTGCCCGTGCAAACCGGCCGCAACAGCGGCGGCTGCGGAGGAGCAATGAGGCTGGAAGAGGTTATAAAAAGGCAAGGCGAATATCTGGAGCGGGCGGCAGTGCCGGAGGGACACACCGATGCCGAATGGATAATCAGTGCGGTAACGGGGCTTGGCAGGGTGCGCCTGCGCCTTGAAAAGGATGCCGTGCTTACGCAGGAGCAGTGCGAAAAAATAGAACGGCTTTGCGCAAGACGGGCGCAAAGGGAGCCGCTGCAATATATTCTGGGCACGCAGAGCTTTATGTCGCTGGAGCTGCATACGGATGCGCGCGCGCTTATTCCGCGGCCGGAAACCGAGCTGCTGGGGGAATACTGCGTGCAGGAGATAAAAAGGTCATACGGCGAAGAAATGCCCGTTTTGCTGCTGGATATGTGCACCGGCAGCGGCGCGCTGGCGCTGGGTGTTGCGGCGCAGGCGGGCAATGTTCGGGCGGTGGGCGCGGATATCAGCCGGGAGGCGCTGACGCTGGCGGAGGAAAACTGCGCGCTTTGCGGCCTTGAGGACAGGGTGAGCTTTGTAAGAAGCGATTTGTTTTCCGCTGTTGACGGGCAGTATGACGCCATTGTTTCCAATCCGCCCTATATTCCTTCAAAAGTTATCGCCTCCCTTGAGCCGGAGGTGCGTTCGTATGAGCCGAGATTGGCGCTGGACGGCGGCGCGGCGGGCACGGAAATATATGCACGCCTTATTCCGCAGGCGGCGCAAAGGCTGAAGACGGGCGGCTTTTTGGCGCTGGAGGCAGAGGAATTCGAGTTTGACACAATAGAGCGCATGTTCGGCGATACGGGCTGCTTTGAGAATTTCCGCACATTTTGCGATTATTCCGGGCAGAAGCGCTTTTGCAGCGCAAAAAGGAAATAATCAAAAGCATTTCGAAAAAAGGGAGAGGGCTCCCTCAGTATTGTTTAAGAGGTAGATTCATGGAAGAAAAGCTGGAAGAGATGAGCGTCAGGTTTGAGGAGTTAGAGCATATGCTTGCGCAGCCCGATATAATTGCCGATCAGGAGAAATGGCAGGCGCTGGCGCGGGAGCATGCGCATTTAAGCGGTATCATGGAGGCCTATGCAGGCTATAAAACGCTGGCGGAGTCGGTAAAAGAGGCGCGGGAGCTGGAAAACGGGGAGGATCCGGAGCTGCGGGAGCTTGCGGCATCGGAGCTTGCGGTAAACCTGCCCCGCCTTGAGGCGGCGGAGCGGGAGCTTGCGCAGCTGCTTGTGCCGGAGGATCCGCAGGATAACAAAAATGTGGTTCTGGAGCTGCGCGCGGGCACAGGCGGCGAGGAAGCGGCGCTTTTTGCCATGGACCTTATGCGTATGTACACCCGGTATGCCGAATCCAAGGGCTGGCGTTTTGAGGTTATAAGCGCAAGCCAAACCGATATAGGCGGCATAAAGGAGGCGGAATGTCTTATAAGCGGCTCCAAGGTGTACCGCAATCTGCGCTATGAAAGCGGAGTGCACCGCGTGCAGCGCATACCGGCTACGGAAAGCGGCGGCAGAATACACACCTCGGCGGCCACCGTGGCGGTGCTGCCGGAGGCTACGGATGTGGATGTTACCATTGCGCCGGGCGACCTTATAATAGAGACCCATCGCTCCAGCGGCGCGGGCGGGCAGCACATAAACAAGACGGAGTCCGCCATCCGCATGATACATGTGCCCACCGGCATTGTGGTGAACTGCCAGGATGAGCGCAGTCAGATGAAAAACAGGGAAAAGGCCATGCAGGTTATGAAAACCAGAGTAGCGGATTATTACCGCTCGGCAGCGCAGAAGCAGTACGGAGATGAGCGGCGCAGTCAGATAGGCAGCGGTGACCGTTCGGAACGCATAAGAACCTACAATTTCCCTCAGGGGCGGGTGACGGATCACCGCATAGGGCTTACGCTTTATAAGCTGGAGGCCTTCCTTGCCGGCGATATGGAGGAAATGATATCCGCTTTGGTGCTTGCCGGAAGCACGGGAGAAATGGGCGAGGCGCAGGAGGAATAATATGAAGACACAGCTGCTTAAGGCATGCCCGGAATGCCTTAAAAAGGGCGCCGAAATAATCCGCGCAGGCGGACTTGTGGCCTTCCCCACGGAGACGGTATACGGGCTGGGCGCCGACGCGATGAACGGAGAGGCGGTAAACGATATTTTCCGTGCCAAGGGGCGGCCCAACGATAATCCCCTAATAGTGCATGTATGCTCAAAGGAGCAGATGAAGGAGCTGGGCTATTGGAACGACAATGCCGAGGCGGTATATGAGGCTTTTATGCCGGGGCCCATCACGATGGTGCTTAAAAAAAAGCAGCTGCCGCCGGAGGTAACGGCGGGGCTGGACACGGTGGGGCTGCGCTTTCCGGTGCACCCCGATGCACAGAAATTTTTGGCGCTTGCGGGCCCGGTCGCGGCGCCCAGCGCAAATCTTTCGGGCAAGCCGTCGCCCACCTGCGCACAGCATGTGTTTGCGGATTTTGACGGGAAGATACCGCTGATAATTGACGGCGGCGAGTGCGGCGTGGGGGTGGAATCCACAGTGATATCCCTTGCGGAGCGCCCCGTGCTGCTGCGTCCCGGCGGAATAACCCCGGAGCAGCTTAAGGCAGTGCTGCCGGATATGTATATCCATGAGGCAGTGCTTAAAAACATTACTTTGGATGCCGTGGCATCGCCCGGCATGAAATACAAGCACTATGCCCCGGAGGCAAGAGTGGTGCTTACGCGCTCAGACGGCAAGGCGCTGCTTGCGGACGCACTGGCTCACGGAGTAAGAGCGGAGCTTTTCGGAGACGAACGGGCGGAGGTGCAGGCGCATGAGCTTTTTGCCCGCCTGCGTCAGGCCGATGAAATGGGGCTGGAGCTTGTAATATTCAGCGCGCCCTCCTGCGACGGAGTGGGGCTGTCCGTAATGAATCGCCTGCTGCGTGCTTCTGCATTTACCGTGCTGTCCCCGGGAGAGGAGATAACGGTAAATTATTCCGGCGGCAAAGTAAGCCTGCGCGCATGACGGGCAAGCGGAAAAAAGCTTGGCATACGGCGGCAAAATAAGCCGCGGCAGGGCGGAAAAATAACTGCGGAAATAAATTGTGCAGACAAATAAAAAATACGGGTACCGAATTAAATAAAGCGAAAAATAAAACGGGACGGAACAGAAATGAGCGCTTTTGAAAGTGTTATAAATAAAATTGTGGAATTTTTGCCGCGTGTGCTGGGAGCGGCTATCATAATATTTGCAGGCTGGCTGCTTAAAATGCTGATCATGCGGATAATAAGCAAGATCCTTAAGAAAAAAGTGGAGCCGCTTATGCATATGTTCATAAAAAACAGCGCGGCGATACTTATATGGATAGTTATAATAATTGCCGCCATGGCGGAACTTGGCATAAACACCACAAGTGTTATAACAATGCTGGGAACGGCCGGCGTGGCAATAAGCCTTGCACTTCAGGGAAGCCTTAGCAATATAGCAAGCGGGCTGCTGCTTATGGTAAGCAAGGTGCTTCGCGGCGGGGATTTTGTATCGATAAACGGAGTGGAGGGCAAGGTCGTAAGCACCGACCTTATGTTTACCCATCTGGATACTACGGACAATAAGCATATAGCGGTGCCAAACTCTGGCATTACTGCTACAAACATTATCAACTATACCTACAATGCCACAAGGCGGGTGGATCTTGAATTTACAGCCGGCTATGAGGATGATATATCAAGGGTAAAGTCGGCGCTTGAGCATATATGCGAAAACACCGTGGGAATACTGGACGAACCGGCATACAGCATAAATGTAAAGGGCTATGACGACAGCGCCATACGCTACAGCGTAAAGGTGTGGTGCGCACGGGATAATTATTGGGATGTTTACTTTGCGGTGACGGAAAAGGTAAAAGAGGAATTTGACAGGAGGGGTATAAGCATCCCCTTTAACCAGATAGATGTGCATTTCTTCCCGCCGGCGGAGGAAAAAAGCGCGTGCGAATAAGAACGGATGCGGCGGGCAGTATAAGTAAACAAAAAACAAAAAACAAAAAACAAAAAACAAAAAACAAAAAATAAAAAATAAAAAATAAAAATCAAACAGGCGGGATACCGGGCGGGTACCCGCCTGTTTTCACGCCCCGCCCACCCGCCCGCCCCGGGGCGTGAATTTTTCAGTGTGAGCGCTCTGCACGAAAAGCGCGTATGCTCACGCCGTTGTATTTTTTGAAAAGTCGGCTTAAATATTTCGGATCGTATATGCCCACCTGCTCCCCCGCGCGCTGGGCGGTTATGTTTTTTGCGCACATAAGCTCTCCCGCGCGGGAGATGCGAAGGGAGTTTGTATAATCGGTAAAGGTGGTGCCGTGCTTGCGGAAGAGGGAGGCCAGATAGCCGGGGGATACCCCGGCAAACTCTGCCGCCGCAAAAAGCGTGGCTTCGTGAAGGTTGTTTTCTATATAGCCAAGCGCTTTTTTATAGTGCGGATTCTCCACCTTTTGGGCACGGGCGCTGCTGTCCAGTGCGGCAAGCAGAGTAAGCGCCGCCGCGCTTGCGTTCAGGGAGGGCAGGCGGGAGCCGGAAAGCGTCATAAGCGCGCGCAGAGCATCGGGGCAGGCCGATGCCGCGATTGTGCCGGGGAGAAGGGCAGGTATGCCGTCTTGCTGCAGAGCCAAAGCGGCGGTCACATGGGAGTGACCGTTTGAAACCTCCATGGTATAAGGACGGTCGCGCGGGGTCACAAACAGCTCACCGGGAGTGAAAATATCCGTGCTGTTTCCGTTTGTGCGCTTCATTGTGCCGGCAAGGCAGGCGGATATCTCCACAATATCGGGGTTTACGGATAAGTGCCATGAATCCCTGCTGCAGCTGTATCTGTGTGCAAACAGCACTTCGGGCAGCGAGGCGATATGCAGTGTGTAATACGGCTCAGTCATATTTTCCTTTCGCGGCGCGGACACGGCGTTTTTTCATCTGCCGTACGGTATAAAAGCGCCCTCTGTTCTTGTTTTTTCAGCGTGATTTTAACATATTATATGCGTTTTGTCCACCTTTATACGATTAGTGGGTTTTCGCTGCGGCGGAAACAGTGTATAATTACCGTAAACAATGGATGCGGAATTAAATTCGCAGCCAAAGGCACCGGCTCCGGATGATTCGGAACCGTGCCGGAAACGG
Organism: uncultured Clostridia bacterium; assembly: GCA_934465535.1. Lineage (GTDB taxonomy): Bacteria > Bacillota > Clostridia > Christensenellales > QALW01 > UMGS1338. Next base: position 26,602 of record CAKSKV010000001.1, read on the forward strand.
AGGAAGCTATGAAAGATATGCAGTCATCAACCGAATGCGGACACAACGCAGATATGCTTGCAAGATCGCCCTTCAGCCTTATGCAGGGAAGCGCGCGTACGGCTGCGCTCAAGGAGCAGATGCGCATGCCCGGGGAAGGGGCGCTTATAAGGAATGTGCTGCTTGCCCGCGGCTATATGCAGCCGGTTGAGGGAGAAACCGCCATGCTGGCGGTGCCTATGCGCCGTGCAAATGCTTTTTCAAGCCTTTTGACGCTGCGGAGGCATGTTTATAAGGATGATCTTATCATGGGCTCGGTGCGCGGGCTGTTTGCTGCTGCGGATAAGGATGAGCTTAAACGCGCGGATTCGCTGTGCGCGGCCTTCGGCGGGCGGTCGTGGGTGACGAATTATGACCATTTTGCCCCGGATTACGGCTATTTTCTCTCAAACGGCATAGCCGGAATAATGGAGAGGCTTCGCGTTTCGGCACAAAGACACGAGGGGGAGCGGCGGGAGTTTGCGCTGGCTCAGCTTAAGTGCATGGAGAGCTTTTCGGTCTTTGCGCAAGCCTACGCCCTTGATGCGGAAAAGGCCGGAAACCTTGAGGCGGCAAAGACGCTGCGCGCAATTGCACAGCAGCCTCCAAGGACCTTCCGGCAGGCGCTGCAGCTGGTGTGGCTTGCCCATACGGCATTTGTGATCCAGGGGCGCTTTGCCATGGCGCTGGGGCGGATGGATCAGTATCTGTGGCCTTATTACAATAACGACATAAAGCAGGGCACGCTTACCGGGGAGCAGGCGCTGGAGCTTGTGTGCAGCGCCTTTATGAAAATAGGCGAGCTCAGAACCCTTTTCGGCGCAGATGATGTGGTGAATATAGCCATAGGCGGCGTGGACCGGGAGGGCAAAAACGCGGTAAATGACCTTTCGAGAATCATTCTTGAGGCGGTAAGGATATGCAATATCCCCGGCCCGAACCTTTCGGCGCGTATAAGCAGCGTAACACCCAAGGATTTCATAAAGGACTGCCTGAGAGTTATAGGCACGGGCATAGGCTATCCCGCGCTTATGAATGACGATGTCAACATTGCCTCCCTTGTAAGACGGGGTGTGGATATAGGCGATGCGCGGGATTACTGCATGGTGGGCTGCATAGAGAATTTCCTGCCGGGTAAACAGCCGCCGTGGTGCGACGGACGCTATAATACCCCCAAATTCCTGGAGCTTGCCCTTAACGGCGGGCGGTGTATGCTTACGGGCGACCTGATGGGCGAGCCGACAAAGCCGGCCGGGGAAATAGCCTCCATGCAGGAGCTGCTGGAGATATTCAAAAAACAGATGGAGTTTGCGGCCAGGGACTATGTACTGTTTTTCGGCAACGAGAATTCGCGCTGCAACCCGCGCAATTATACGCAGCCCTTTGTTTCCTGCTTCTGCCCCGGCTGCGTGGAGAGCGGACTTAGCATAAATGACGGCGGTACGCCATATCCTTCCGTTCACGGAGTGGGACTTATGGGCATTGCCACCGTGGCGGATTCCCTTGCGGCAATAGAAAAAGTGGTGTTTGAGGATAAATTCTGCACGCTGGAACGGCTGGTTCAGGCGTTGAGGGATAACTTTGCAGGCGATGGGGATGCGGAGATACGCGCCCGCCTGATAGCGGCCCCCAAATACGGCAACAATGATGAATATGCCGATAAATACGCGTGTTTCTTTGTGGATGAACAGTATGAAATATTCCGCCGTTACACCACTCCGGACGGCGGCGAGTATTCTTTGGGTATTGCGTCAAATATAGCAAATATCGGCGCGGGCAGCGAAATTGCCGCCACTGCGGACGGACGCTATGCGCGAATGCCTATATCCGATGCGGCAAGCGCCACTCCCGGCAGGGATAAGCACGGACCCGGAGCCGCGCTGCTTTCCCTGAGCAAGCCGGATTACACAAAAAGCGCGCTGGGCACCGTTGTAAACCAGAAATATACCCCCAATGCCTTCCGTGAGGATAAGCTTGACAGGCTTGCCTCCATGGTGCAGGTGTATTTTGCCGGAGGCGGGCAGGAGGTGCAGATAAACGCCGTATCAAGGGAGGTTCTCAAGGATGCCATGGAGCACCCGGAAAATTATTCCTCCCTTATAGTGAGGGTATCGGGCTTTTCCGCCTATTACACCACTCTTTCGCGGGATGTGCAGGAGGATATTTTAAGGAGGACGGAGCATGAAGGCTGACGGGACAAAGCCGGCAGAAGCGTTTGTATCCGATATCCAGCGCTGCTGCTTTGATGACGGCGACGGGCTGCGCACGACCGTGTTTTTCAAGGGCTGCAATCTGCACTGCCCGTGGTGCCATAACCCGGAGACGATATCCGCGCGTCCGGTGCTGATGTATGCCGCCTCCCGCTGTGTCGGGTGCGGAGTGTGTGCGCATAACTGCAAAAGCGGGCTGCCGCTGCCCTTTGGCGGAGAGGCGGACTGCGCGGCGGTAAAGGGGTGCAGGGGATGCCTGTGCCCGCAGGATGCGCTGAGGGTAAGCGGGCGGAAAATGACGCTTGAGGATATAATGAGCACGGTTTATGAGGACATTCCCTTTTACAGAGCATCGGGCGGCGGAGTGACGCTTTCGGGCGGAGAGCCGCTGCTTTGGCCGGAAATGTGCGCAAGGATTGCAAAGGAATGCCGAAAAAAGGGCATATCGGTGCTTCTGGATACGGCGGGATGTGTAAAAAGGGAGGTATTTGCCTCCGTGGCGCCGCTTACGGACATGGTGTATATGGATATGAAGCTGCTGCCGAAGGACTATGAAAAAGTGTGCGGAAATGCGGGCGACTATGAGAAAAACCTTGATTTTCTTATGGAAAAGCATATACCCTTTGTGCTGAGAGTGCCCATTATACCGGGGTTTTCGGCCGATCCGGGAACGGCGGAGGCGATGGCGGAATATGCAAAAAACAGGGGAATAGGCACGGTTCATTTGCTGCCGTTTAACCCGCTTGCGCGCTCAAAATATGAGCAGCTGGGACGGAAATATCCCTTTACAGAGGGCTTTATGAAGGAAAGCGAGCTTAGTGGGATATTGAATATATGGCGGCGCTTTTGCCCGGAGGCGGTGCTTAAAAATTAAAAAAATGCACAAAAAACGCTTAAAAAAGCGTGCAAAAACGGTTAAAAAACAGTGAAAAAACGCTTAAAAACAGTATAAATTTTGAAAGGCCGCCGTTTAACGGGCGGAAGGGTGAGAAAAATGGAAAAAGCTAAGGCTGCGGTATTTGAAGGAGCGGGCAAGCCGTTCGTGCTTAAGGAGTTCCCGGTGGTTGCTGCGCCGGCCGGCATGGCAAGACTGTCGCTGCTTGCAAGCGGCGTATGCGGCACGGATGTACACATTCATAAGGGCAGACTGGCAATGCCCTCTAACCGCATTATAGGACATGAGTTTATAGGAACGGTGGAGGACATATCAAAGGAGGACAGCCGGCGCAGCGGGATAAAAAAGGGCGACCGCGCGATAGTGGATATTGCCTGCCCCTGCGGCAAGTGCAGGCTGTGCAAAAACGGCGATGATGCAAACTGCGTGAACATGGGAGTGACAAACGGCGGGAACCCGGATGAGGCACCGTATCTGCACGGCGGCTATGCCCGCAAGAGCTTTGCGCCGGTGGAGAACCTGATAAAGATCCCGGACGGACTGGACCCGGTGACGGTGTGCGTGTATGCCTGCGTGGGTTCTACGATAATGCACAACATAGCGTTAGCGAAAAAAGCGGGCTGGGAGCCTAAGGCGGATGACACTGCGGTGGTGCAGGGACTGGGACCGATGGGCACCTTTGCGGCAGCATATTTTGCTTCCCTCGGAGTAAAGAATGTTGTGGCCGTTACTGCGGCGCATGATGAGCAGCGGGAAAGAGCGGCCAAAGAAATAGGCGTAAGCCGGGTGCTGACCCTTAAGGATGATATCAAGGGCGAGATAATGAAAATGACACACGGACTGGGCGCGGATTTCTGCCTTGAGGCAAGCGGTGCGCCGTCTGCCTTCCCCACGGGACTGGATATTCTGCGCAACCGCGGCGTGTATATGGTGCCGGGGCAGTATTCGGTGAGCGGCGGAGTGAGCGTAAGCCCGGAGATGATAACCTTCAAGGCGCTGCATATTATAGGCTCCTCTCAGTACAGCATAAGCGATGTTAAGAGCTATCTTGATTTCCTTATTGCAAACCCGGAGCTGTGCAGGATATTCCGCGGCTTTGCAAAGGAATATAAGCTGGAGGACATAAATACCGCCATAGCGGATGCAGAGGCGGGAAAAAACATAAAGACGGTGTTGGTGTAAGAAAGGCTTTTGAAGCATGATGCGAAGGAACAGCGGAGGATATCCGCTGTTTTTTTACGGGTGTTTTTGTCTTTTTTATATGTGTTTTTGTTTTATGACGGCATTAAATATTGAAATAGCGCGGAGGATATGTTAGAATAAATACAGATGCAAAAAACAAATTCGGGCAGGAGAAGAATATGAAGACAGTAAAGATGATATGTGCGCTTATTGCTGCCGTGCTGCTGTGCGGCTGCCAGACGCTGCCGGGAAACAGCCCGTGGGTATCTTCGGATGTGACCGGGGGGACTGTGACGGGCGGCGGACAGCAGGACGCAGAGCTTACGGCCAAGGATTATTCCACGCTTGTGGGGGTGGACGCTCTTGGAAGGGTGTTCAATGCAGCCGGGGGCGAAAGGGACGGAAAATATGTGGGCTGCTTTTACTGGCTGTGGCAGGGACAGCATCAGGTGAGCGATATATATGATATATCGAAGCTGCTGAAGGAGGCGCCGGACGACCTGTGGAACACGAACGGGACGGAAAAAAGCCCGTTGTATGCGTTTCACTGGTGGGGAGAGCCGCTTTACGGCTATTATTCCGCCACCGATGAATGGGTGCTGCGGCGGCATCTTGAGCTGCTGACATATGCGGGAGTGGATTTTATTGCCGTGGATCTTTCCAACGGAACGGTGTACCCCAAGCCCATAAAGCTGATAATGAAGCTGATAGAGGAATACAGGAGCGAAGGCTTTGACTGCCCGCAGATAACATTTTTTACTCATGTGGATTCCAAGGGCGTGGTGGAGCAGCTTTACAGCGAGATATACGAAAAGAACTGGTGTCCCAAGTCGTGGTGGACGCCGTATTCCGACGGCAAGCCGTATATGATAGCCTATCCCGACCCGGATACGGAAGGGGTGGTTACGGGCAGCGGAGTAAAGCGCGGAGCGTATTCAAAGGAGATAGCGGAGTTTTTCCATTTCCGCGCGCCGCAGTGGCCGGACGAGGAGCTTGTGCCGGAGGCTTTTCCGTGGATAGACTGGGGAAGATATGAGCAGAAGGAGCACAAGGGGGTCATAAGCGTTTCGCCGGCATCGGGCTGGGGCGCGCCGATGAGCCATGCGCTGAGCTGGGCAAGCGTGTTCCGCACAAAGATCAGGGGGCGGGGCTGGAACGGCAGGACAAATGACAAAAGCGGCGTTGCTCAGGGGCTGTTTTATGCTTCGCAGTGGGATTATGCCGTTGAGAACGACCCGGAGATTGTGTTTATTGACGGCTTTAACGAATGGATAGCGCAAAAGCTGGTTATGAACCCGGATACCTCGCCGGAGGTGTTTTTTGCAGATGCGGTGGATGAGGAATTTTCCCGCGATATAGAGCCGATGAAGGGGGGCAGCGGGGACAATTATCTTTTGCAGACGGTGCAGAATGTGCGGCGCTTTAAGGGTACGGGGCAGGCAAAGGTGTACCCGGCGGCAAGCGGCGCCGATTGGTCAAGGGCGAAGTGCTATTATGATTTCGGCAGCGATAATTCCGCGCGCAAAAGCCGTGCGGCATGGGGCGGAAAGACATACAGGCAGGAGGCCGGACGGGTAAATGTGCAGAAGATAGAGCTGGTGCATGATGAAAAGAACCTGTATTTCCGGATAACTGCGCAGCAGGACATAGGAAACAGGACGGGCACGGAGTGGATGAACCTGTTTATAGGCACGGGGGAGCCGGCGCTTAAGGGCTGGGAGGGCTACGAGTATGTGCTCAACCGTGCGTCGGAGGGCAGCGTGAGCCGGCTGAGCTCGGATTTTTCCCTTACGGATGCCGGAAAGGCGGAGGTGAGTGTGCAGGGTAAGGAAATGTATATAACCCTGAGCCGTGAGCTGTTGGGGCTTACGGGAGAATTTTCGCTGTATTTCAAGCTGGCGGATTCCGTGGAAAAGCCTGAGGATATTACGGATTATTATGTATCGGGACAGTCTCTGCCCATGGGACGGTTCAGCTTCAGTTACAGGGGGAAATGACGGGAATTGCCGTTAAAAGTGCGCTTTAAGCCCGCACTGCCCGGGGCAAAAGCCTGCAGGCGGGGTGGGTGGGCGGGAGCGGCAGGCTTTTGCCTTAAGAAACCCGAATAAAGCAATGCGGACAAAAAAGCATCTTCGCTGCCGTTTTAAGCGGCGGAGATGCTTTTTTACGGTTTGGTATTTGATTTTGCTGATCAGTTTATTACTTATTACACAAGCTTTTACACAAGCTTTTACACAAGCTTTTTTGCCCATCTGCCTGAGCGCAGCATAAAGAAGCCGATGACGCATTTAATGATATCCAGGCAGACGCATATTGCGTAGAGCGGCAGTATGTCAAGCTCTGTGCAGCGGGAGAGCAGCAGGGCGGTGGGGACGCTTATGCACCAGACAAATACGCAGTCGAACAGAAAGGTTATCATGGTTTGACCGCCGGAACGCAGGGTAAAGTAGCAATTGTGCGCATAGGCGTTGAAGGGCAGCATGACGGAGGAGATTATCATCATATATACAGCCAGCTGACGAACCTGATCGGATACATCGTAAAAGAGGGTGAAGACATGGGAAAGCGACGCCATGATGATGCCTATGCCCACGCATACGGCGCAGGAAAAGGCGATGAGCTTGCGGTCGGTATCCTTGGCCTCGTCGATTTTTCCGGCGCCCAGCAGACTGCCCACCATGATGGCCACCGCAGTACCCATTGACATATAGAATATATTGAAGATATTGCTGATGGTGGAGGAGATATTGACCGCCGCCACGGCGCTGAGGCCGCGGGTGGAATAGCACTGCGTCATTACGGTCATGCCCAAGGCCCAGAGAAGCTCATTGAAAAACAGGGGCGCGCCCTTGAGGGTTATCTGTCCGGCAAGGCGGCCGGGAATATGGAAGGAGCGGTACGCGCCCTTTATATACGGGACCTTATTGCTGTGCAGGTGAGACCATAAAAGCACGATGAGAAGCTCGGTGCAGCGGGCGATGATGGTGCCCAGGGCGGCGCCGCGCACGCCCATTGCCGGTATTCCGAAGGCGCCGAAGATGAAGATGTAGTTGAACGCGCCGTTTACGATGACGGCGGCGATGCTTGCAACCATAGGCACCACGGTGTGCTCGGTTTCACGAAGGGTGGAGGCGTATACCTGAGTGAGGGCGGTGGGAATGAGGGCAAGAAGGGCGATGCCTATATATTCCTTGCCGTACATAAGGGCAAGGGCGGGGTCGGCGCCGGAGTTATCCTCTGTGAGAAACAGGTTTATAAGCCCGTCGCGGAAGCACCATATTACGGCCATGCCCAGGGCTGTAAGCAGCACGGCGGTATAGAGCTTAAAGCGGAAGGTGTAACGGACGCCTTCGTCATCGCGGCGGCCGAAGAACTGCGCGGTGAATATGCCCGCGCCGGATATTCCGCCAAAGAGCATGAGCATATATACGAATATGAGCTGGTTGACAATGGCTACGCCGGAGAGAGGCTCGGTGCCCAAGCTGCCCACCATGACATTATCAAGCAGATTTACAAAGTTGGAAATGCCGTTTTGCACTATAACGGGGAAGGTGAGGGCCAGCACGCTTTTATAAAAAGCGCGGCTGCCTATGTACTTTTTAATGTTCATACAAGGTGCCTTTCGGAAAGAAAAATTTTGTTTTGCGGTGTGACGGGCGCACGGAAAACAAAGTTTTGTTATTATAGCACTAAGCGGGATTATGGGCAAGCGGGAAAACTGAAGGCGGGGCAGAAAAGCGGCACGGCGGCAGGGTGCGGTGAAAACGGGCGAAAATGCAAAAAAATATCAAAATAAAGCGAAAAAACTTATAAAAAACATTTGACAGGAGGGGGTATACGGGAGTATTATATGCACGGTTAGCGAACGCTAATCAATTCTTAAGGCATAGGGTTAGCTTTGGCTAATCAAATTCCGGAACGACCGGGCGCCGAAGGAAAAAGGCGCACGGCGGGAAAGGGGAAAAGATATGATGCCGCTTTTATTGGCGCAGACGGGGCAGGAAAACATCATAAAGAAGATCGGAGGCAATCCGGAGACGAAGAAGCATCTTGAAAACCTGGGCTTTGTAGTGGGCGGAACGGTGACGATAGTGAACTCTCTGGGGGGCAATCTGATAGTGAATGTCAAGGAGTCCAGAGTGGCGATAAGCCGGGAGATGGCCGGCAGGATCATGGTATGACGGCGCAGGCCTTTATACATATATTATAAGTTCAATTCTGATTTCTTAGTTTAAGGAGGACGGTGGAATGAACACTCTCAAGGAAGCGAAGATAGGTCAGACCGTAAAGGTGGTAAAGCTCCACGGCGAGGGTGCCGTAAAGAGACGCATCATGGATATGGGACTGACGAAGGGCACGCAGGTGTATGTGCGCAAGGTAGCGCCGCTGGGTGATCCGATAGAGGTTACGGTGCGCGGATATGAGCTTTCGCTGCGCAAGGCCGACGCCGAAATGATCGAAGTGGAAAATGCTTGAGGCAGGGGATAAGGACCCCGTATTTTTAAGATTTGCAGTTAGCGATAACTAATTGCAGAAGGAGAGGATTATGGATCTGCGAATTGCCCTTGCGGGCAACCCAAACTGCGGTAAGACGACGCTGTTCAACGCACTTACCGGCTCGAACCAGTTTGTAGGAAACTGGCCGGGCGTTACTGTGGAAAAGAAGGAAGGCAAGCTGAAGAAGCATGAGGGCGTTATTATAACCGACCTTCCGGGAATTTATTCCCTTTCGCCCTATACCCTTGAAGAGGTTGTGGCGCGCAACTATCTTATAGGTGAGCGTCCGGATGCGGTGCTTAACATTATTGACGGCACCAACCTTGAAAGAAACCTGTATCTCACAACGCAGCTTACAGAGCTTGGAATTCCGGTGGTTATAGCCATCAACATGATGGATATAGTGAAGAAAAACGGAGACAAGATCAACACGGCGGAGCTTTCAAGACAGCTGGGCTGCAAGATAGTGGAGATATCCGCGCTGAAGGGCACGGGTGTTATGGAGGCTGCCGAGGCGGCTATTGACGCTGCCAAAAACAGCAAGACGGTGCCCATGCACACCTTCTCCGGACCGGTGGAGCACGCGCTTGCGCATATTGAGGAGGCGGCGGTGCATGACATGCCGCAGGAGCAGCAGCGCTGGTACGCCATAAAGATATTTGAGCGGGACGACAAGGTTATGAGCAGCCTCAAGCTGGATGCCTCCGTTATGGAGCACATCGAGAGCGACATAAAGGCTGTTGAAGCGGAGATGGACGACGATGCGGAATCCATCATAACAAATGAAAGATATATTTATATAGCTTCCATTATAAAGGCCTGCTACAAGAAAAAAGAGGCGGGCAAGCTGACCACTTCGGACAAGATCGACAAGGTGGTGACAAACCGCTGGCTGGGTCTGCCGATATTCGCGGTGGTAATGTTCCTGGTTTACTATATTGCAATGGTTACTGTGGGACAGTTTGCGACCGACTGGATGAATGACGGCGTATTCGGAGACGGCTGGCACCTGCTTGGCATAGGCTCCAAGGAATACGAGGAGAAATCCGATGAATACACGGCGGCGATGCAGGCCATACAGGCCTTTACAGGCGAGGAGATAGATGTTGAGGCCGATGACTTCGACGCGGAGGCGCTGCTTGAGAAGATCAAGGAGTTCAAGCCGGAAGCGGACGCCGCTACCATCGAGGTGGTGGACGAGGAGAACCTTTCCACAAGTGAGCTGACGGCGTACTACTCCGCGATACCGGAGGGCGCCAAAGAGGATGAAACGGTGGGCATGACCTATGTGGATGCCGTGAAATACTTTGAAGAGCGTGAAGACGGCTTTGAGGCTCCGGACCCCGCGGCAAGCGGAGTATGGGTGCCCGGTCTGCCGGTGCTGATAGGCAACGGACTGGAGGCAGCGGGCGCATGGCCGTGGCTGCAGGGACTTATCAATGACGGTATAGTTGCCGGTGTCGGCGCGGTTCTGGGCTTTGTGCCGCAGATGCTGGTGCTGTTCTTACTGCTTGCCTTCCTTGAGGGCTGCGGCTACATGGCGCGTATTGCCTTCGTGCTGGACCGTGTGTTCCGCAAGTTCGGTCTTTCCGGTAAATCCTTCATACCTATGCTTATAGGTACGGGCTGCGGCGTTCCCGGAATAATGGCTTCCCGTACGATTGAAAATGAGCGCGACCGCAGAATGACCATTATGACAACCACCTTCATTCCCTGCGGCGCAAAGGTTCCCTTTATTGCCATGATAGCGGGCGCTATCTTCGGAGGCTCTGCATGGATTGCGACCTCGGCATACTTTGTGGGTATGGCTGCGATTATCGTATCCGGTATTATGCTTAAGAAGACCAAGATGTTTGCCGGCGATCCCGCTCCGTTTGTTATGGAGCTGCCGGCTTACCACTGGCCGACCGTTGGCAATGTTCTGCGTTCCATGTGGGAGCGCGGCTGGTCCTTTATCAAGAAGGCCGGCACCGTGATTCTGCTTTCCACCATATTCGTATGGTTTACCACCTACTTCGGCTTCACCGCAGACGGGTTCAGGATGCTGGCTGAGGATGAGATAGACAGCTCCATTCTGGCAGCTATCGGACGCGCGGTTGCTTGGATATTCGCGCCTCTGGGCTGGGGCAACTGGCAGGCTGCCGTGGCTTCCATTACCGGACTTGTGGCCAAGGAGAACATCGTTGGAACCATGGGCATCCTTTACGGCGGCGGCGGAGCAAATGTTTATGCGGCTCTGGCTGAGGCCTTCACCCCCATTGCGGGCTACTCCTTCCTGGTGTTCAACCTGCTGTGCGCACCGTGCTTTGCGGCAATGGGCGCCATCAAGCGTGAGATGAACAGCGCGAAGTGGACATGGTTTGCAATAGGCTATCAGTGCCTGTTTGCCTATGCGATAGCGCTTATGGTATACCAGTTCGGCGGAATGTTCACGGGCAACATAAATGTAATAGGACTGATATTTGCCTTTGCGATACTTGCCTTTATGATTTACATGCTGGTGCGTCCTTACAAGGAGGCCACAAAGCTTGAGGCCAAGGTTAAAGTGAATAAGTGAGCATATAAACAGATAAATAAAAACGCGCCCGGCTTACGCTCCCTGCGGCGGTAAAGCCGCAGGGAACGGGCGGGATGCGGAGAATACGGGAAGGGAGAGAGGTTTATGTTTCAATGGATAGCGGATAACATCTGGGCGTTATTTGTAATACTGGTGCTGGCGGGCATAATAGCGGCTGCTGTTTATACCGTGGTACGGGACAAAAGGAAGGGCAAATCCTCCTGCGGCTGCAATTGTGCGCACTGTGCGATGGCCGGCTCCTGTCACAACGCTGCAAAGGCGCAAAGCAGCGAGCAAGACCGATCTGCTTCCCACGATACAAACAACAAAGAATAATAAAACGGTTCTGTTTAAGAAACGGGGAACGGCGGATCCGCTCCCCGTTTCTTTTATAAAGCATAAAGGAGTAAGCAATGGATAACGGAAAAAGGCTGACGGCGACCCACATAAAGTATCTGTTTGCGGTTATGGAGCTGGACAGTGCGGGCAAGGGCGCGCGCTGCGTGGATGTTGCGGCGGCGCTTAAGATAAGCAAGCCCAGTGTGCATAATATGATGGACGCCTTTTCGGAGATGGGGCTTATACGCCGCGATGCCTTTTCCGCCGCATATTTGACTCCGGAGGGCAGAGAAACGGCGATGCGGTACAGGCGGTATTACGACAAGCTGGAGAAGATGATGAGGGCGTGTTTCCCGGGTCAGGAGGACTTAAGCCCGGTGCTGCTGGGGATGCTTGCGGAGCTGAGCACGGAAAGCCTTGAGAGCTTCCGCCCGGAGGCGTGCATGGCTTAGGCGGACGGGATATATACGGAAATGCGAAGGAAAACGCCCCGGTAAGCGCAAAAAGATGTGCAGATGCCGCAGGAAGGTGATATAATAAGCTGCGGCTGAATAATGAGTGCAAAAAGCGCGCATAATTACTGCGGCCCTTGAATACCGTGACGGAGCGGCGGGGGCGAAGCCGTAAAGCTTGAAAGGGAAAGCGAGGAAAAGAATATGGTTAAAACTGTGCTTAAAATAGAAGGAATGGCCTGCGGAATGTGCGAGGCGCATATGAACGAAGCGGTGCGCAACGCTTTTAAGGTGAAGAAGGTATCCTCCTCCTGTGCAAAGGGAGAAACCGAGATAATATCGGAGGAGGAGTTGGACAGGGACGAGCTTGCCAAGGTGGTAGCGCAGACGGGCTATGAGCTTAAGGGCATAGAAAGCGGCCCCTTTGAAATGAAGAAGGGTCTGTTCGGCTTTATAAAGAAGAAATAAAATTGCTTTTATGAAAAAAGGGGCGCGGCGCGGCCGGTGAAAAGGTGCGCGCGGCGATGCCCGGGGCGGTCGGGAGGATGATCCCGGCCGTTTTGCATAAAACTGCGGCAAAGAGAAAGCAAAAGTTGAAATTATTGCTTGCATTTTGGCGGGCAATATGTTAGAATAATCTGCCGATATTCCTTGCCCCTGCTTTTATGCAGGAGCCACAGACCATAAGGAGGTGAAATAAATGTTCAAGTATGAAGCCATGTATATCATTAAGCCCACCGTGGAGGCTGAGGCGAGAACCGCTCTTATAGAGAAGTTTTCCCAGGTTATCACGGGCAACGGCGGTCAGGTTGAGTCCGTTGAGGAGCTGGGTATGAAGAAGCTGGCCTACGAGATCAACTACATTGCCGAGGGCTATTATGTATTGGTCAATTTCGAGGCTGAAGCCGCTCTTCCCGCAGAGCTGGAAAGAAATTTCCGCATCAACGAGAATGTAATGCGCTATATCGTAATCAAGAAGGAAGCATAAGCGAAAGGAAGTAGACGCGATGAACAGGGTTATTTTAGTAGGTAATCTTACAAAAGATCCGGAGCTTAGAGCTACGGCCAGCGGTATATCGGTATGCACCTTTACCGTAGCGGTAAACAGGCGCGTAAGCCGCGACGCTCAGGCACAGGGAGCAAGAGACGCGGATTTCTTCAATATCGTTGTTTGGCGCAATCAGGCTGACAACTGCGCAAAGTATCTTGCCAAGGGCAGGAAGGTGGGCATAGTGGGTTCTCTGCAGAACCGCAGCTATGACGCGCAGGACGGCACAAAGCGCTACATCACCGAGGTGGTGGCGGACGAGGTGGAGTTCCTTTCTTCTGCGTCGGGAGAGACCCGTTCAAACGCAATGCCTCCGGAGGCTCATCCGGCGCACAGCTTTGACGCTCCGGCGTCGGGCGGCTATACCGAGGGCGTTCAGCCCGTGGACAGCGATGAGCTCCCATTTTAATCTGAACTAAGGAGGATAATGATATGTCTGAGAAGGAATATACCAGAAAGCCCAGAACCGGCCGCAAGCCCCGCAGAAAGGTTTGCCAGTTCTGTGCCGATAAGGTTGAGAGCATAGACTACAAGGACGCTGCAAAGCTTCGCCGCTTTGTATCCGAGCGCGGCAAGATTATGCCCCGCCGTATGACCGGCACCTGCGCCAAGCATCAGAGAGAGCTGGCCACTGCCATCAAGCGTGCAAGAGTTATGGCTCTTCTTCCCTACAGCGCTGACTGATAAGGCGCTGCTTGAAGCAATAAAGCAAAACCGTCCCCGCAGGGACGGTTTTTTATATTCCGCAGGGCTTAAAGGAGGCAAAATGCGCCATTGTCTACGGCGTGCCGCGCTGCGCGGCGGCATCGGCCTTGAAGCGGGCGGCGGCCTCTACAAAGGAATCAAGCAGCAGGCGGCTGAAGGGGTCTTTTTCAAAGAGAAATTCCGGATGCCACTGCACCGCCTGTATGAAGCGCCGGTGCGGCATATATACGGCTTCGGTGAGGCCGTCCGGCGATATTGCCATGGGAGAAAGCTGTCGGGAAAGGCGGCGTATGCCCTGATGGTGGCAGCTGTTTACCTGAAAAACGGACTGCCCGGTGAGCCGGGCAAGAGGGGAGCCGGGGACGAGGCTTACGCTGTGGGCGGCGCGGTCATAGGGCGGAAGCATTTTGTGCGCCGTTCCCGGAAGCTCGGTTGGGAGATCCTGCCATAGAGTGCCCCCGAGAAAGACATTCATAAGCTGAAGGCCGCGGCATATGCCCAGAAGAGGCTTATCCTGCGCCAGAGCAAGCTCAAGCAGCAGGCTGTCCTGAGCGTCGCGCCGGGGGCAGGTTTCCGTGCCGGGGCGCGGCTGCTGCCCGTAGAGAAGCGGCGAGACATCCTGTCCGCCGGTGAGCAGTATTGCATCGCACATGGAAAAAAGGCGGTTTACGAGCCGTTTATCGCTTGTCAGGGGCAGAATGACGGGCAGACCTCCGCAGGCGGTTATGCCGTCTGCATAGCCGGGGAGCATCCAGAGGCTGGAGAGCTTTTCATCCCAAAGAGGGGTGATTCCTATAACGGGAAGCATATAAAAAATCTCCTTTCGGATAAAACTTTCGGATAAAATAAACAGGATATAAATAAAAAAAGCGGCGCCTTTACAAGAAAGCGCCGTTGCTTATATATTATAATACTGCTGCGTACGGGTTTTGTCCAGCAAAAATGCGGTTTATAATTAAAATAAAATCAAAGGGGTTGACCTGCGGGGGCGGATATTATAGAATAAATATAAAATATTGCAGTGTGCGAAAAAATGCGCGCCAAAAGGAGAAGGCATGGTACATATAGGCAATGACTGGGATGAGCTTATAGGGCAGGAGTTTTCCAAGGAGTATTATCTGAAGCTGAGGGAGTTTCTGAAGCAGGAATATTCGCATTACAGGGTGTATCCCGATATGTATGATATATTCAATGCGCTGAAATACACCTCCTTTGCGGATACGCGCGCGGTTATAATAGGGCAGGATCCCTATCACGGACCGGGTCAGGCGCACGGGCTTTGCTTTTCCGTAAAGCGCGGGGTGACACCGCCGCCCTCCCTTGTGAACATATTCAAAGAGCTGCATGACGATTTGGGATTGCCCGTGCCTTCAAGCGGAGAGCTGACGCCGTGGGCGCGGCAGGGGGTGCTGCTGCTGAACACTGTGCTGACCGTGCGTCAGGGGCAGCCGGCCTCGCACAAGGGGATGGGCTGGGAGATTTTTACCGATGCGGTGATAAGCAAGCTGAATGAAAAGCAGACACCGGTGGTGTTTCTGCTGTGGGGGGCGCACGCCCGCAAAAAGGCCGAGATAATCGACAATCCCATTCATTATAAGCTGGTTTGCGCGCATCCTTCGCCCCTTTCGGCTTACAACGGCTTTTTCGGATGCCGCCATTTTTCCAAAACAAACGAGCTTTTGAGGGCTTCGGGGCAAAAGGAAATATCGTGGGAGCTGGAATAAAAGCAGCGAAAAGCGCATAAAAGGCGTATAAAAGCGGTTTTGCGGGGCGCTTAAAAGAACCGTCGGCGGGTTCGCAGGAAAAAATAAACAGGGCTCCCTGTGCGGGAGCCGATGTTTAAGGGCGTTTTGCGCCGCTCAGCCGCCGCAGCCGCAGTTGTTATTGCAGCCGCAGGTGTTTTGGGTATCGTCGCCCAGCAGTGACAAAAGCAGCAGCAGCCAGAAGGCGTTATTGGAGCAGCCGCTGCTGTTTGTGCCGCCCAGCAGCTGCCACAAAAGGAGCAGCCAGAGCAGATTATCATTTCCGCAGGAACCAAACATAATATGAATTCTCCCTTCTTTTATGTGGTACAGTATATACTACGCGCAAAGGGGCGGCGGTGTTACGCATTGTTGTTTATTTGCGCATTTTTATAAAAGGCGGGGAAGTATCGGAGGGCGGCATTTTCCGCTTGACAAATTACATGAATTTGCTACAATTAGTTTGATAAATCAATAGTAATGCCTGATGAAGGAGTAGCCGTACTTTATAAGGACGCACAAAGCGAGACGGGGAGAGTGAAAGCCCGCTGCGGACATACGGTGAAGGGCAGCATCGTAAAGGGCAAAGGATAAAGCGGACCGTTCGGTCAACGAGGGTGGAACCGCGGAGCGTGAGCTTCGTCCCTTGGTTGGCGGACGGTTTTTTGTTTTTTTTCGGCTTCAAAGGGAGGCCGCTTAAATAAAAAATCAGCAGGTGAGGGATAAAATCATGAAGGCGACTATGGAAAAGATCATTGCGCTTTGCAAGAACAGAGGCTTTATTTTTGCGGGCAGCGAAATATACGGCGGGCTTGCAAACACATGGGACTACGGCCCTTTGGGTGTGGAGCTGAAGAACAACCTTAAAAAGGCGTGGTGGCAGAAATTCGTTCAGGAAAACCCGTACAATGTGGGGGTGGACTGCGCGATACTTATGAACCCGCAGGTGTGGGTGGCCTCGGGACATGTGGGCGGCTTTTCCGACCCGCTTATGGACTGCAAGGAGTGCAAGGCCCGCTTCCGCGCGGACAAGATAATTGACGATTATTTTGCTTCCCAGGGCACGGATGAATCCAGCGACGGCTGGGACGGTGCAAAGATGGAGGAATTCATTGCAAGCCACGATATTGTCTGTCCGGTATGCGGAAAAAAGAATTTTACGCCTATCCGCAAATTCAATCTTATGTTCAAGACCTTCCAGGGCGTAACGGAGGATTCGACGGCTACGGTATATCTTCGCCCGGAGACCGCACAGGGGATATTTGTAAACTTCAAGAATGTTCAGCGCTCGGCAAGACGCAAGGTGCCTTTCGGCATTGCACAGATAGGCAAATCCTTCCGCAATGAGATAACGCCGGGAAACTTTACTTTCCGTACCCGCGAATTTGAGCAGATGGAGCTGGAATTCTTCTGCAAGCCGGGGGAGGATTTGCAGTGGTTTGATTATTGGCGCAGCTTCTGCCGCAATTGGCTGCTTTCTTTGGGAATGAAGGAGGAGCATCTGCGCCTGAGCGATCACAGCCCGGAGAAGCTGGCGTTTTATTCAAAGGCCACTACGGACTTTGAGTTCCTGTTCCCCTTCGGATGGGGCGAGCTTTGGGGCGTTGCCGACAGAACGGATTACGACCTGAGCACGCACGCAAAGCATTCCGGAGAGAGCATGGAATATCTGGATCCGGTTACAAACGAGCGGTATGTACCCTACTGTATTGAGCCGTCGCTGGGCGCCGACCGTGCGGTGCTGGCCTTCCTGTGCGAGGCCTATGACGAGGAGGAGATAGCCCCGGGCGATGTGCGCACGGTGCTGCATCTGCATCCGGCGCTTGCGCCCTACAAATGCTCCGTGCTGCCCTTGCAGAAAAACAAGCTCAGCCAGGAGGCAAGAAGGGTATACGAGCTGCTGGCTAAGCATTTTCCTGTGGATTACGACGATGCGGGTTCCATCGGTAAGCGTTATCGCCGCGCTGATGAGGCGGGCATTCCGTATTGCGTAACGGTGGATTTTGATACGCTGGAGAACGGCGAGGTTACTGTACGCGACCGCGACACAATGGAGCAGATCCGCATAAAAATTGAGGAGGTTCCGGCCTTTATTAAGGAGAAGATGGCCTTCTGAGAAAAAACTTCAAAGCAGAAGCATTTGCAGCCCGGACAGGGCTGCTTTTTTGCGATTAAATGCACGAAAAGGCTGTGTAGGCGCGGGTTTTGTGTTGAATTTAATTATTTTTTGTGATAATATAAAACAAAAGATCAGCATGGCTTGGGCCTTGCAGACAAAAGGAGCTGAAATATGAAAGAAGTTAAATCGCCTAAAAAACCGTTGATTTATTACTACGGTATTGTGCTGCTGGTTATCCTGGTGTTCAACATGGTGGTTTCTCCGCTTTTGACAAGTGCAAGGGTAACGCAGGTGGATTACGGCACCTTCATGAAAATGATAGAGGAAAAGAATGTGGGCAGCGTGGAGGTGAGCGATTCCGAAATTGTATTTACCGATAAGGAAAACAAGAAAATATACAAAACGGGAAAAATGGAGGACGCGACCCTTACGCAGCGGCTGTATGACTGCGGTGCGGAGTTTGCGCGGGATATAGAAAAGGGAATGTCGCCTCTGCTGAGCTTTTTCCTGACATTTATACTGCCGATTTTGATATTTGCGGCACTGGGGCAGTATATGGCCAAGAAAATAATGTCGCAGGAGGGCGGACCGAATGCAATGGCGTTCGGAATAGGGAAAAGCAACGCAAAGGTATATGTGCCCTCAAGCGACGGCATACGCTTTTCCGATGTGGCCGGAGAGGACGAGGCCAAGGAAAACCTTGCCGAGATAGTGGATTATCTGCACAACCCGAAGAAATACTCCGATATAGGAGCTTCAATGCCCAAGGGCGTGCTGTTAGTGGGCCCTCCGGGCACCGGCAAGACCATGCTTGCAAAGGCGGTGGCGGGAGAGGCAGGCGTGCCGTTTTTCTCCATGTCCGGTTCGGAATTTGTGGAGATGTTTGTGGGCATGGGTGCTTCCAAGGTGCGCGATCTGTTCCGTCAGGCAAAGGAAAAGGCGCCGTGCATTGTGTTTATTGACGAAATTGACGCAATAGGCAAAAAGCGCGAAGGGCAATTCGGGGGGAATGATGAGCGGGAGCAGACCCTTAACCAGCTGCTTACCGAGATGGACGGCTTTGAGGGGAACAACGGCGTTATAATCCTTGCAGCCACCAACCGCCCGGAATCGCTGGACCCCGCGCTGACCCGTCCGGGACGCTTTGACCGCCGCGTGCCGGTGGAGCTGCCGGATCTTGCGGGGCGTGAGGCGATACTTAAGGTGCATGCAAAAAAGATAAAGGCTGCGGACAATGTGGATTTCCACACCATAGCCCGTATGGCGGCCGGAACCTCGGGAGCGGAGCTTGCAAACATTGTAAATGAAGCGGCGCTGCGCGCGGTACGCAGCGGACGCACCGTAGTGGAGCAGGCGGACCTTGAGGAAAGCATTGAGGTGGTAATTGCGGGATACCAGAAGAAAAACGCCATTATGACCGATTCGGAAAAGAAGGTGGTGGCATACCACGAGATAGGCCATGCGCTGGTGGCGGCGCTGCAGACCGATTCGGCGCCGGTGCAGAAGATTACCATAATTCCGCGTACCTCGGGCGCGCTCGGCTACACCATGCAGGTGGAGCAGAATGACAAGGTGCTTATGACCAAGGAGGAGCTGGAAAACAAAATTGCCACTCTTACGGGAGGACGCGCGGCGGAGGAGCTGGTATTTTGCAGCATTACCACCGGGGCATCCAACGATATTGAGCAGGCCACTAAGCTTGCAAGGGCGATGATAACCCGTTACGGCATGACGGAAGAATTTGATATGGTGGCGCTGGAAACCGTGAACAACCAGTATCTGGGCGGCGATGCGTCGCTTGCCTGCTCTGCCGACACGCAGAAGGAGGTAGACCGCAAGGTGGTGCAAACCGTCAAGGTGCAGCACGAAAAGGCGCTCAAGCTGCTTAAGGACAACCGCGAAAAGCTGGAGGAGTTGGCGGGCTATCTTTATGAAAAGGAAACCATAACCGGCGAGGAATTCATGACCATTCTTTCAAGAAAGGAAGAGGCAAAGGTATGAAAAAAAGCGGTGTCAAATGGGGCGAGCTGATAGCGGGTGTGCTGCTGATAGCTCTCGGTGCGGCGACATTTGCGGACCCTGACGGGATGCTTGCGGGGGCCGTGGCGGTGTACGGCGCCATTGCCGTGATAATGGGAATAGAGGATATAATAATATATGCGCGCATTGCGCGGTTTACGGGGCTTGGGCCGATGCTGTCGCTTATTTCCGGAATACTGAGCGTTATGTGCGGCATCATGCTTATGGCAAACCCAAACGCGGGCATATGGGTGTTGACGGTGCTGCTGCCGGTATGGTTTTTGGCGCACTGCATATCCGGGCTTACGCGCCTTGGCTTTGTACGGCTTATGGGCAGCCCGTTCTACTACTGGTTTTTGCTGGTGCTGGACATTACAGGCATAGTTCTCAGCTTTATAATGCTGTTTAACCCGGCGGTATCGCTGCTTACGGTGCGTGCATTAAGCTATTTTGCGGCGGCATATCTTGTGCTTTTCGGAACAGAAAGCGTAATTTCGGCCTTCGTGCGCCGTAATTCCGCATGGTAAGCGCGGAAAGCCTGTTTCGCTGAAAAGGCTTTGCTTATACAGGGCTCCGATCTTAAAAGGATCGGGGCTTTTGTTTTATGTTTTTATGTGTGATGGGAACGGGAGATATATAAAAGCAGCATAACACAGCATCGGCATAAGCACAAAATTAACATATAAGTGCGCTTTATTTGTTTTTTTTCAAAAGAGGAGAAAACGGGTTGGAATTGTGCTATGACAAGTAAGGTTTGCCCATTGGATATGACGGCGCGGGGTTTTATAATTTATGTTATAAAAAGCTGAAAAAGCAAGGAGGATTAGGGATGAAAAAGACAGTTGTTGCCGTGATAACGGCGATTATGCTGTGCATGATCTGCGTGGGCGCGTTTGCCTCACAGGAGCGGCCGGTGATAAAGCTTGACGGCTTTCATTTCGGCGCGGAGGAGCCGGGCCAAGCGGCGCTTACAACAGAGGGCGCATGGAATCTTTCCGCCGAGGGTGCGGTTATAGGACAGCTTGCCGGCAATCCTGAGGACAGCCGGGATATAGCCGAGATAAACAACAATGTAATTACATGGACCGGCAGCCGCGGATGGCTGAACATGGATGTTGTACCGATGGTATCCTATGTTAATATTCTTGATTACAAATATCTTGCCTTCAGGGTGGAGAACACCGAGGACAACACGGTGGAGATGGCGGTTATTCCGGTTATGACCAATTCCGGCGGAACAAAGGGCCTTGCCGAGGTTACCGTGAACAGACCCGTACTGCTGAACAGCGACGGAAGCAAGGCAAAGGACTGCGGCTGGAAGGTGGAAACAAGGGAGAATGCCGGAACGCGCGGATATCTGTTGCTGCCGGCGAAAAAGACCGTTTGGGTGGTTATACCCATGACGGCGCGCAACATTCCCGTATTTGAACAGGATAATCAGGGCTGCATGCAGTTTGTTGATGATGTGGCAAAGAATTGGGCGGATGTTGAAAAGGGAAGCGGCGCGCATATAGTGCAGCTGCTGTTTACCGGAGTAAGCACAAGCGAGGAGATACAGCCCACCTTTGATATGTCCGTGGCCGCATACGCTGCCGTTACAATGTGCAGCGCCGCTGCGTTTGTTGTGCTTAAGAAAAAGAGAGCATAGTGCCCGTTGGGAAATAAGCATTAAATAAATATATCCGCAGCCGTCAGGGACACGAGACTTGGGATGGGGCGGGTAAGACACGCAGAGTTTCAAAAATTCTGCGTGTTTTTAATATTCAGAAAAAACTCGCATAATGCGAGTTTTTCAGAGATATGCTTTTTGTTAAACCGATTAAAAATTCACGAAATCAAAGGCGGCAAAACCGCATTCCATATTTTCAGCTTCAACAAATCCCTTAAGGCAGCGTATTAAATCGCATATACCGACTCTGCTTTCCTCCATAAATTGATCTTGACCTTCAAAGCTGCCTTCATATGTATCGCAGCTTAACGGATATTCGGCGGAAAAAACAGCAGGGTCTATGATGCCGCTTGCAAATCTTAAGCTTTCGCCGTTTTCTCTGTAATATTTTGAAGATGCATATTCGTATTTTCCGTCATAGCCGCCTCTCATACGGAGATAGAAGTTAATGCTGAGCGTTTCGCTCAAGGGGCAGTGGAGACCGAACTCCACCTTGTTGGTGTCGCCCCAGTAGCATATGGAAAAATATTCATCTGTATATCCGCCGTAGCGCGCTGCAGGCTGCTGATAAATGCAGTAGTCTCCGTTCAGTCTGCCTTTTTGAATTGCAAAATCCTTGCAGTAGGAGAACAAATCGAAGCCGGATACATCTTCCGGTGCGGTTGCTGAAGGTGAAACCGTTGCTGAGGGGGAAACGGTTGCGGCGGGATTACCCGAAGCGGTGCTGCTGTTATAAAAAACAACAAACAAAACGATTCCTATAATAATTACAGCGACGATTGCAATTATCAGCCAAAGCACTTTTTTCTTTCCGTGATGACCGTCGGGAATGTTTTTGTTGGGGGCTTTTTCGGTATTAGCGCCTGCCGGAGCCGGATCCGGAGACAAAAGCGCGTCTGAAGAAATATTAAAAATTTTAGCAAGAGCAATAACATTCTCAAGCGTGGGCTGTGTTTGTCCGTTTTCCCAAAAACTGATGCTTTGTCTTGATACTCCGAGCTTTTCAGCCAGTTCGTCCTGGGACATATTATTTGTTTTTCGGTAAAATCTTATATTTTCTGATATCATTGTCAATGCCACATCCTCGGTTTTTTATAATTATAACACATCCGGTGCCTGAGGGGAATAAAAGGTTCTTAACATTTTGTCAAGCAACGCTTGCATTTTGTTTTTTTCGCATTAAACCGTATAAAATATACAAACCTGAACCATTATACAACAGAATCAGAACATGAAAATCAAAGCGGGTGTCTTGTCAAAAAGTCCGGCTAATATATATGCTCTTACAGACTTGCAGACCGCGTTTGCAAATATGCATCGGTTGTTATTCTTTGTAATGATAAAATACAGTATGACTGCATTTTGGTTTGAATTTTCTGAAGCTGTATTTGTGTTTACATATGCTTCGGATCGTCGGTGATATAATTAGCAGGAGGCAAATAAAAACAAAAAACCGGCAGGGCTTAAAGCCGTGTCGGTTTTGGTGGAGATAAGCGGATTCGAACCGCTGGCCTGTTACATGCGAAGCAACCGCTCTACCAACTGAGCTATACCCCCGAAACAGTAGTATTTTAGCATTTTGCGCGCAGGATGTCAAGGATTATTTGGCGCGTAATTGTTTTTAACGGCCGGCAGGCGGGAATCATGAGAGATTGAGTATAAGCAGGGCGGTGACAAGGCCTGAGAGCATGGATATAAGGCTTATGATTATGGCCTTGGGGCTGCTTTTAAGGCGGGCGGCGCTGAGGTATACCGGCACCGTATAAAAGATGGTTTCGGTGGAGCCCATGAAAACGGAGGCAAATATGCCCTGAGAAGAATCGGGACCGTACAGGGAGAAAATACGGCCAAGCTCTGCCAGAGCGCCGGAGCCGGAAAGGGGGCGAATTAGCAGGAAAAGCCCCAAGCCCTCCGGCAGACCGATAAGAAGGAGAAAGTCCGAAAGCAGGGAGCCTATGCCGGAGGCAAGACCGCTTGCTTCAAAAAGCTCAACGGCAAAGAGCACGGCCAAAAGATAGGGCATGACGCTGACGGCGCCGCGCAGACCGTCAGCTGCGCCGGAAATAAAGGCAGCGTAGGCATTTTTGCGCCGCAGAGTGCAAAGTATCAGCGCAAGCATAATAAACAGCGGCACGGCAAGGGAAGACAGCAGGGAGAGGCTCATCGGAACATCACCCCCAATATAACAGCGGTGACGGTGGATACTGCGGAGGCGGCAAGGGAGGCAGGCAGTATGCTTGCGGCATCCGCGCTGCCCGCCGCGGCGCGCAGGGTAAGTACGGTGGTGGGCAGCAGGGTGAGTGCGGAATTGTTGAGCACCAGCAGCATTATCATATCCGAAGTGACCTTGCCCTTTGCCTGAGAGCAGGCGGCAAGCTCCGCTATTGCGCGGCGGCCCGCGGGAGTGGCGGCGTTGCCCATGCCCAGAAGATTGGCGGTGAGGTTGGCGGCTATGGCCTCGCGGGCAGACGGGGTGACGGCGCCGGGAAACAGGCGATTTATAACGGGAAGCATTAGGCGGGTAAGACCGGAGAGCATACCGCCTTCGGCGGCGATGCTGAGCAGGCCTGACCACAGCGCGAAGGTGCCGCAGAGGCTGAGAGTTTGGGTGACGGCCTTGGCGGCGGCAGAGGCGGCGGCGGGCAGCAGAGCGGCGGGGTCGGAGGCGAGAAGCCCGTAGAGCAGGGAGGAAAGCACGGTTACAAGCCAAAGGATCGACAAAATATCACCTCATAATTGCAATATTTGTGAATAATCATTAAACAAACTCATTATTAAAATAATTTTCCGAAAAACTGTTGACATTTCCTACGAATAATGTAGAATATAATCAAGCAAAGAAAAGGAAGGTGTATTGCAATGAAATCAACAGGTATTACCAGACAGGTAGACACGCTCGGAAGAGTTGTGCTGCCCAAAGAACTCAGAAGGAACATGGGATTGGATGTAAACGACGCTATGGAAATTTATGTTGACGGCGATTCGATTATTCTTAAGAAGTATCATCCCTCCTGCATTTTCTGTGACGAGGTAACGGATGTTATCAACTATCACGGCAAGATGATCTGCCGTGCCTGCCTTGCTAAGCTGGTGGAAGAGGCAGCGAAGTAATTTTTAAGACAAGCGTAAAAGAAAAGATGAAAAAACGGAGTCGGCGGACTCCGTTTTTTTGTTTGGATATATGGCCTGTCAGCGGGGCTTTGCGGGGCTGCCGGTTGACGGAGCGCGGCAGGGGAAGACGGCAAGAGAAAGCAGCAGGGAAGCGGCTGCGGCGGCATAGCCGAAGATGTTAAGCAGAGTACAGAGTGCCTCCGGCGGGAACATACGGTAGAAGGTGGAAAAGCAAAGGCTGATAACGGCGGCGCACACGACGGACACGCAGGCAGCGGCCATGCCCGTTATGCCGAGGGGACGCAGGCGGCGGGAAAAGGGAAGGGCGCTGCAAAATGCGGCGGCGAAAATACAGGCCGCGCCCTGAAGGATATTGAAGGCTGCGCCGGAGACAAAGGTGCGCATGAGATAGCGATACTGAGCATCAACGGCGATGTAAGTGCCGGGCAGCTGAATAAGCCAGGTGAAAAGATAAAGCGCTGCGGGAAGCGATAAAAGCAGAGCGGGCAGCGGGCGGCGCATTTTGGGGTGGGCAGCGGCGGCAACGGCGGCAAAGCCGGCGGCGCCCAGCAGAGCACGCAGGACGGCAAGCAGCCAAGCGGCGGCTGTTGCGGGCGGTGCAAAAGCTGCGGCAACGGCGGAATTTACAAGCTGAAGGGCGCCGGAGGCTATAAAGGAGATGCTGATAAGGCGCAGATCCGGGCGCTTTTTTATCAGTGCAAAGCCGGTAACGGCAAAGGCGGCTGCGAACAATACGGCAAAAACCAGCTCGGAGACGGCCTGAGGCACGGAGATGCCGGAGCCGGCGGGGGAGCAGGCGAAGCGGAGATAGCGTATATTGGAGGGCAGCTGAGTGACGGTTATAACGGCGCAAAGCAGCAGCATGGCGCCGGAGAGGGTTTTGAGTTTTGCCTGTCTGTTCATTATATTATTCTCCTTAACTGACGGTAAGAGGGTGCGCGGAAGGAAAAAGCAAAAGCGGCGCGAAGCGGGATAGCCGTTTCGTGCCGCCGGTATTATCGGCTTACGCTGTCGGTAAGCTGAAGCCCTTTGTTGTTTTCAAGCGCCCAGCGGATGGACCAATCGTTTTCAAAAAGGATAACGGGACGGCCGGAATTATCCTGAGCGAGGCGGCAGGAGGAGGAAAGACGCAGCGTTTTTGGGTCGATATTATTAAGAACCCAACGCACAAAGCGGTAAGGAAGATTTGTTATTGAGGGCTCGACATTATATTCGTTTTTGAGGCGGTAAGCCAGCACTTCAAGCTGAAGCTGACCCACCACGCCCACGATTATTTCCTCGATGCCGATGTCGTTTTCCTTGAAAATTTGAATTGCGCCCTCCTGAGCCAGCTGAGTGACGCCCTTTATGAACTGCTTGCGCTTCATTGTATCGCTTGTGTGCACACGGGCAAATATTTCGGGGGCAAACATGGGTATGCCGTCAAAGCGGATGGGCTTGCCGGTGCATACGGTATCGCCGATGCCGAAGATGCCGGGATCGAAAAGGCCGATAATATCGCCGGGGTAGGCTTCATCGGCCACTTCGCGGTCCTGCGCCATGAACTGCTGCGGCTGGGAAAGCTTTATATCCTTGCCGGCGTTTACATGGTGCACCGTCATGCCCTTTTCGAATTTGCCGGAGCAGATGCGCATAAAGGCCACGCGGTCGCGGTGCGCGGGGTTCATGTTGGCCTGTATTTTGAAAATGAAGCCGCTGAAATCCGGGCTGTCGGGCTGCACAAGCACATCGCCTGCCATGCGGGGAGAGGGCGGGGCGGTGAAGGAGAGAAATTTTTCAAGAAAGGCCTCCACTCCGAAGTTATTCATGGCGCTGCCGAAGAACATTGGAGTGAGCTTGCCGTGCGCGACTTTATCCATATCAAGGTTGTCGCCTGCGGCGTCAAGAAGGTCTATCTCCTCCTTGAGACGGTCGTGATAATACTTGCCCAATTGCGCGGCAAGGGCTTCATCGTCTACGCTGCCGCTTACGGAGTTTACCTTGCTCTGACCGTGATTGCCGCCGCTGAAAAGCTCCACGGAGGCGCTCTGACGGTCGTAAATGCCCTTGAAATCGCCGTCGGTGCCGATGGGCCAATTTATGGGGCAGGAGCGTATGCCAAGAACATTTTCTATCTCCTCCATGAGGTCAAAGGGGTGCTTGCCGGCGCGGTCCATTTTGTTTACGAAGGTAAATATCGGAATACCGCGCAGGGAGCATACCTTAAAGAGCTTTATGGTTTGCTGCTCAACGCCCTTGGCGGCGTCGATGAGCATGACCGCGCTGTCGGCCGCCATGAGGGTGCGGTAGGTATCCTCGGAGAAATCCTGGTGCCCGGGGGTGTCCAGAATGTTTATGCGGTAGCCTTCGTAGTCAAAGGCCATGACAGAGCTGGTGACGGATATTCCGCGCTGTTTTTCTATTTCCATCCAGTCGCTGACTGCATGCTTTTCCGCGCGGCGTGCCTTTACGGAGCCTGCCATGCGGATGGCACCGCCGTAAAGCAGCAGCTTTTCGGTGAGAGTGGTTTTACCGGCGTCCGGGTGCGAAATGATGGCAAAGGTGCGCCGTCTGTTTATCTGCTGTGTAAGCTCCGACATGGTGGTTCCTCCGATTTTTAATATTTGTCCAATATAAAATATTGTATGTAAAATATCGGCATTTGTCAAGCGCACGGCAGAAAAAGGCAGGTTGGTGCTGCGGCTCAGGAGGTAAGCACGCCGTCGTCAAGACGGAGGATACGGTCGCACATATCGGCGACGCGATTGTCATGCGTGGCAATAAGCACCGTCATTCCGCCGCCCGAGAGGCGGCGGAGGATGTCCATGACCTCCTTGGCGCAGGCGCTGTCAAGCGCTGCGGTGGGCTCATCGGCAACAAGCAGGTCGGGGTTATTGGCAATGGCGCGGGCTATTGCAACGCGCTGCTGCTGACCGCCGGAGAGCTGAGAGGGCGGAACATTCAGCTTATCCGCTATGCCCAGCCTTTCAAACAGGCTGCCTATGCGCGGCTTTATGCTGCGCAGGGGAGTGTTGCCCAGCATCAGTGGCAGAGCGGCGTTTTCGGCGGCGGACAGATAGGGGATGAGCCCAAGGTCCTGAAGCACGGAGCCTACGCGCCGGCAGCGCAGACGGGCAAGCTGTGCTGCGCCTGAAAGGGCGACATCGGTGCCGTCCAGCAGATAGCGCCCGGAGTCGGGGCGGCTCATGCAGCCTATAATGCTTAAAAGCGTGGATTTGCCGCAGCCGGATACCCCCATGAGGGCAACGGTTTCCCCCTTTTCCAAGGTGAGGGAGACGCCCTTGAGGGCGTGAACCTCGGAGGGCTTATTTTTATTATAGTACTTTTGGATGTTTTCCAGCGTAATAAGGCTCATAATTATGCTCCCTTTATAAGTTTTGCCTGATCGGCACGAAAAGTAAGAAGGAAGGAAACGAGATTAAGTGTGCTGAGCATGAAAAGCAGGGCAAGCACGGGGCACAGCACTGCTGCGGGATAAAGCCGCAGCGAAAGAATACGGGCGGCAATGCAGGAAAGCAGGGCGGGCAGAATAAGCCAGAGGGCATCGCATAAAAGCTGGGAGAAAAATATCTGCGCGGGGCTTGCGCCGCAAAGATAGTGAATGGCAAAAAGCTGCTTCCGTTCTGCGAGGGAAAGGAACCGTTCACCTATAAATGCACATATGAACATAACAGCAAGTATTGCACAGAACATGGAGGGAACGGCTATACTGCGGCTGCGCCCGGCACTTTGCTGCAGGCAATAGCTGCCAAAGACGGAAAGCCCGGCCTGCTTTGCGGCATCTGGGCTTGCTGCAAGCGCGGATTGATCATCGTCAAGCAAAAAATACAGATATTCCGGCGTGGTGTCGCTTTTAAGCATGTTTGACGGGTCAAAGGCAACGGCGGTTTTGTTGATATCGTCAAAGCCGACGGGGCTGCTGTTGGCGGGGGTGACATCGTTTTTAAGTATTCCGCAGATAAATACATTCACACGCCCCGCTTTTGGGAAATACATGGAAACGGTTTGCCCGATTTTGTAATGAGCACCTGCGGAATAGGGGAGAACCACGGAGATGGCGTCGGGCCTTGAAGAGGTGAACCAATCGCCGCGGACAAGATCAAGACGCACGGTATCCAGAAATTCGCGGGAAAAGACCCTGATATTAAGCCCGTCGGAGCTGCGGTGGGAGTAAAAGGTGCCTAAGGGGCGTCCGTGTGCGGAGGCATAGGCCTCGCCGTCGCTGCCGGGGGCGGCAACGGCAACAAGCGGATATCGCTTTTCGTATTTTTCAATGCTTTGCACAGAGGCTATCATGGAAACGCAAAGAAAGAATATTACAAGGCCGGCAAGCAGCTCAAGGGCGGAAAGCACGCGCATGAGCAGGTTTTTGCCGGAAAGGGAACGCATAAGGAAAAACAGCTTCATGCTTTACGCCTCCTTGCGCTTGGTCTGCCGGCGCCCGATATGCGGCGCACGGCGGGCAGCAGAGTGATAAACATAAACAGCATTGTAAAAACAAAGGTGCATGCATAATACGGCGCGCTGAGGGGCTGATATTTAAGATGCGCAACAAGCAGAGGGTCGATAAGGGAGGCGTACAGGGCAAGCCCCGCAAGATATGCAAGCAGCGTGATAATGGCGGGCGGCAGGAAAAGCCCGCAGAATACAAAGGTCTTATCCGCGCCGCAAAGCCGCGCGACTTTGCAGGCGGGAGCGCTTTTGTTTATTATGCAGCAAAAGAGGCTGAACATGTTAAGAATTATTATAAACAGTATGCCCCCGGATACAAGCACCGCCAGAAAAATATCTCTTGCGTAACGGGCCCCGCTTATATCAAAGCGGCAAACCGCATTGAGAACGGCGGGATATTGCAGGCTGTCAAGCTCCTGCTGTGAAAAAGGACGCGTGAAGGTGCAGCTGAAGGAAACGGGGGCAAAGCCTTTTTCCTGCCCGGAGAGGCTTTTCATAAAGCCGTAGGGAAGGAAGCAGCTGCTTTGGGAAATGCCGATGACGGTTACCTCGGCGCCCAAAACGGTTATTTTGTCCCCCGGCGATGCCGAAGGAAAATATTCCCTTGATACAACGGCGACCGGGGCGGAATATTCGTCATCGGAAAAGAAGCGTCCCTGCGAAACGGCGCAGGAAGCGGTACCTAAGCGAAAGCTGTTTTCAAAATACGGCTGCCAGAGCACATCCGGCTCTTCATTTTGAGAATAGGTATAAAAGCTGAGAGTATCATAGCACTGCTTAACGCCGGGGAAGCTGCCGGAGAAGAAAATGCGGTCAAACAGCTCCATCGGAGCGGGGGAAGCGGCATAGGCTTCCGGCCGGGAAAGGCGGAAATTAAAGGAATAGGTGGCTTTGTCATCGGCGATATCGCTTAAGGTGCCCATATAATCGGCGCAGTAGGCAAGCATGGAGAAGGATATGCCCAGAGAAACGGCCAATGAAACAAAAACAACGGCAGCCGACGCGGCTTCGCGCCGTAAAAAGGCAAGGGTAAGCTGCATGAGCAGCAGGAGCTTTTTCAATTGCCGTCCTCCTTTTTGCCGCTGCTTTTTTGCTGCTGCGGGCTTTTATACTGCGTGAGGGTATACAGCTTGGACAGGGCAAGGAATATTCCCGCGCCGGCGGCATAACAAAGCGCAAACCATATTATATCGGTTATATCGGCGCGCTTGAGCATTGCGCCCGTTATAAGGCGGAGAAGAGCATAAAAAACAAAAAGCGAGGAGGGGATAATCAGACCTATGCGCATATTTCGCCGCAGAGAAAAGGGAATATTAAAGGCGGAGTTTACGGAAAAGCCCAAAAGCGCTGCGCCGCAGAAAAGGGGGATAAGGGGAGAAAAATAATAATCGGTATACGGCATGCACTCTACGGCATAGGAAAAGGGAATTACCCGCACGGCATCAAAAAACGGCAGCATATCGTCCGAAACTGCACGGAAGCCGGCGGCATCAAAGGGCAGGGGAATAAAATAATAGCAAAACAGCAGCAGACAGCCGGAAAGAAACAGCAGGCGCGGCAGAGCGCGTAAGGGCGGGGGCGTTTTATAAGCCATATTATGTATATTGCGGCCAGTATTATTGCGGGGATGTAAGGCTGAAACATAACCATAGTGCTGTCCTCACATAATATATTTCAATATTGATTTTATGATGCATCGTGCGGCGTATGTGCACAAGCCGCAGACGAAAAAAGCCGGGTGCAGAATTAAACCCCATATGATATGATCGGTGATTACAATCATATTATATGGGATGATATTCCAAAAGTCAATAGGGGATTACAAAAAATACAGCGCGCCGCAGCGGCGCGCTGTTTATGCCAAAAGGAAGAAAAGCGCGAAAAAATGCGCAAAAACAGGCGGTTAATCTGATATATCTACGCTTACCGTTTCGGGCGAAACATCCACGGTGACAAGCGGATTGCCGTTTGTAAGCATTGCGCTCAGGCGTACATCATGCTGACCGGGCGCAAGGGAGGTGGTATCGGCAAAGACGGTGATATTGTCCGCGCCGATATTTTCAAGGGCGAAATAGCCCCCGCTTACCGTTACTCTTGCCGTGTCCAGTGAGGCGGCGACGGTTCTGCCGGCGTTATTTATAAAGCTGATTTTTACGGTGTACTGACGGGAAACATGCTTTTCGCTGACGGTAATATTAACATTCTGCTGAAGCGATTCCAAAATCGTTACTCCGTCGGGCTGTATAAGCTCGGCCTTTACGCTTGTAAGCTCGGGACCGGCACCCGTGAGGTCGATATCCTGTATATAAATGCGGTCGATATTTTTAAGGGCCTGCTCTCTGCCCACTACGGTCACGGCGGAGTTTTCGGGAGAAATGCCGGTAAGCTCATAGCCCGTGATAAGCTTATCCGTATTTTTAAGCCCGCCGGCATATTCCACGGGCACTGTTTTTTTGCACAGTATGCCCATATCTACAAGAATAGCGTCCTTATCCGCCGTGATATTGGCGCTTTTTACGGTGTTGCCGTTTTTGTCGATATATTCGTACTGCATTGAGGCGGCATAGCCGTCGCGCATTAAGGACAGATCAACGGTTATCTGCGCCTGCATTATGCGGGAGATATAGCTGGAGGGACCGCTTATCTGAAGAGTTTCGGGGCTTAGGGACGCTTCACCCTTGTAGAGGTCGTCGGGCAGGGTGCCGGTGGTGCGCAGGCTGACCGGCACAACGGCGGAGGCCAGCTCCTCGATCTCTATTTCCACGGAGGAGGGGCTGAAGGAGGATACGGTTATATCGGAGCTGCCGGATTTTACGCGCAGGGGCACGGTGTATTTGCCGGGCGCCGTTATGCCGCTTAAGTCAATGGAAACATCGGCTATGGCGCTGGAGACGCCGGAAAGCTCCCGATAGGGGACATTGAGAGTTACGCGTACGCCGGGAAGGCTTGCGCGCAGTGCTTCAAGCGGAATAAGGCGCTGCGAGGTGAGCTCGCCCATTCCGGTTATATTTATTTGTATGTCATTATAGGTGATGCTGCGGATGGGGTTTGTTTGGCTGACTACATAGCACCACAGAAGTATTGCAAAAACAACGGAAAGTATTTTAAGACCGGCGTTGTGCCGGAGAATTTCCTTTATGCTGCGGTGCTGCTTTATGTTTTCGGTGCTGCGCACGGCATCTTCGTTTTCGTTATGCGGCATTTTACGGCTTCCTCCTTTTTAAGAGCGTTTGTCGGAATGGCTCTGACCGGCTTTGCGTTCCTGCTCGCGGTCGGCCTTATCTGCATGCAGCAGGCTCCGCAGCTGGCTTTCGAGCCGCAGGAACCAGTTGTCGCTTTCCTGAGAGGTGTTTATAAACAGGCTCTCAAGCAGCTCGCGTAAGGAGCGCGAATCGATATAGCGGTGGATAGTGCCCCCTCTTGTGTAGGAGATAACACCGGTTTCCTCGCTTACGACAAGGGCTACGGCATCCGTGCGTTCGGATATTCCCAGTGCGGCGCGGTGGCGGGTGCCTAATTTTTTGTCAATGCCCATGTTTTCGGAAAGGGGCAGAAAGCAGCCGGCGGCGCATACGCGCATATCCCGAATAATTACGGCGCCGTCGTGCAGCGGAGTATTGGGCTCGAATATGTTTTCCAGCAGCATGCTGCTGATGCAGGCGTCAACGGCAGTGCCGGTTTCGCATATGTCGTCCAGCTTTGAATTCATTTGAAACACTATAAGCGCGCCCACCTTGCGCTTGGAGAGATTCTGTGCGGTGCGCACTATTTCATCCACGGCCTTTTCCGCTTTTTTGCGGCTGTCGCTTCCGTCCTTTTTGCGGAGGCTGAAGCTGCCGCGGCCCAGCTGCTCAAGCATCTGGCGAAGCTCCGGCTGGAAGATGATTATAATTATAAGCAGCATCCATTGCAGCAGGGTGGAGAACATCCAGTTTATAACGGACAGGTTAAGCCAAGAGGATATAACGGCAAGCACGAGCAGTATCCCAAGACCCTTTATTACCTGCTGGGCGCGCGTGCGCTTTGTTACGCGCAGCAGCATGTAGATAAGCACTGACACTATTGCTATATCAAAAATGTCGCCTATGCTTATCTGAGTGGTGAACAGTACGGTTATTGAGCGCCAAAGGTTTTGAAAGAACTCGCTCAAGCTATCATCTCCTCTGCCGGACGGTGGCTCCGGCGCCGTTATTGAAATGCCGCAGGCTCAAAGGAATGCGGCGCGTTTTGTTTTTGAAAATATGCGGCCAAAAACGGACAGCGCCTGCCGCACGCTTTATTTTATCACAGTTTTATTCTATAATAAACCCCTTTAATAAAAAATTTATTATTATTTAATGGAATCCGGGCGGAATTTTTGCTATAATAGCGGTGCGCCGTTTTTTTCAAAAGCTTTGGCGGCGGGTATAAACGATGGGAGAGACAGTATGCACAGAATAAATGTTTTTTGCGGTAATTACGGAAGCGGCAAAACGGAGATATCCATAAATACCGCCCTTGAATGTGCGGCCAAAGGGCTGCACACGACGCTGGTGGATCTTGATATAGTGAATCCGTACTTTCGCTCCAGTGAAAAAACGGCCATGCTGGAGGCGGCGGGGGTGCAGGTGCTGTGCCCGACCTTTGCCAACACTTCGGTGGATATTCCGGCGCTTCCCGCGCAGATACTGAGCATATTTGCCGACCGCTCGCGCACCGTTATAGTGGATGTGGGCGGCGATGCCGTGGGCGCGACGGCGCTTGGATGCTATAAGGCACAGCTGGAAAAAGACGATGTGTTTGTGCGCCTTGTGGTGAACGCGCGCCGTCCCTTTTCCAAGGGCGTGCCGGAGCTGACGGTCATGCTGAGGGATATTGAAGCAAATGCGCGCCTGAAGGTGGATGCTATAATAAACAACACAAACATGGCAAGAAATACTACAACAGACGACATACTTTTCGGCGCAAAGGTGTGCCGGGAATTATCCGAAAGCTGCAAAATACCGGTGGAGTGCGTGTGCGGGCTTGAGGAACTGCTTAAGCAGCTGCCGGAGGAGTACCGGGCGGAAAGGCGGCCCATAAAGATATTCATGCGCCCGGAATGGCTGGACGAAACGGTGTGACGAAAAAAGGCAAAGCAACGGTCACGGGCCGGAAACTGCGTGCGGCGCAGGGCCGCGGGGAGGAAATGAATGAGGCTGGAGGCTTTCAATGCAATAGATGAGGCGCTGGCGGTGCTTGCGGAAAACGCCGAGGTGTATGCGGCTGCGTCAAACAGGATAAACGCGCTTCTTACGCAGCGTCTTGATGATGACTGCGTGATAAATGTGGTATCCCGCGTAAAGGAGGCGGTGAGCCTTAAGGAAAAGATAATCCGCAAAAAGCTCTATGCACAGCACAGAAGCGGAAAAGAAATAATGCAGGAGCTTTCCGATGTTGTCGGGGTGCGGGTTGAGTGCCGGTTCATAAAGGATGAGGCAGAAGTGTTTTCCCGCATAAGAAGCCTTTTTTCCAAGCAGAAGGACGGCTATTGCTATCTTGAGGATGTGCCGGATGTAGGGCTGGAGCTTATGTCGCCGCAGCCGCAGAAGCAGCGCAACGGGCTGGATATATACCGCATAGACGGAATTATCGTGCAAAACGGCAAGCGCTTCCGCTTTGAGATGCAGATAAAATCGCTGGTAAAGGTGTTCTGGGCGGAGATAGAGCATAAAATAGTATATAAAAACAACAGCTATCGGCTGATAGACGATTTTTTCCGTCAGCTTATGCTTTCCATAAACAACAATCTGGTGTCGATAGACCAGCAGCTTATGCTTATATATCAACAGATGCAAAAGCACGATTCCGGCGAAAGCTATATGCAGGCGGGGGCAACAAAGCAGATACTGGCAAAGGCCATAAACGATATGCTGTACAACAAAATGACGGAGGAGATAGGCTTTACGGTAAATTTCCGCAAGCCCTGCGAAATACTGGCCGATTTTGTGTTCAATAACGGCGTGACGGGGGCGGATGCTATTCAGGCGGGCAGCATGGAGGTTATGGTGACCCTGCTGTACAGAATAAAGAGCATGCGCCTTGATATGCAGAACAGCCTGCACCTTGAGCGGCCGCTGAGGTTCGGCGACGGCTTTTGCCGTGTGATGGGGGAAACCCTGAGCAGGGTTATGAACGAGGATTTTGAATGGAACCTGTTTTTCCGTATGCTGTTTATTATGGAGCCGGAGAACAATTCCGGCGATCTTGAGTTTTTTATAAGCTATATCCGCAAGGAGATAACCGCGCGCTGTTCGGGCAAGGGAAGTGCGATATCGCTGATAGTGTTGGAGGATCTGCTGGAGCATTTGGCAAAATGCTTTGCGGAGAACCCGGATATAGAATTTATCTCAAGAGAGAATCTGGACGCGGTGGCGCAGAATATATCGGCTTATCTTGAGCAGATACTTGCGGCGGTGGAGGAGCCTGCACAGTGGGAAAAATACCGCGCGCACTTTCTTGCAAACGCATCGCTTCTCCCGGCGCGCGCAGAAAACGAAAACGGCTGACGAATCGGCCGTTTTTATATTTTTACTACATATATCAAGTATTATTCTTTATTTGTCTGCGGGGTATCGTTCGTTCCGCTGCGCTCGAGGGCTATGCGGTAGCCCTCAGCTCCGTATTTAAGGCAGCGGTTTATGCGGCTTATGGTGGCGGTGCTGGCGCCGGTGAGCCGGGCGATATCGATATAGGTGATATCCTCTGCCAGCATGCGCGCCACTTCAAGACGCTGGGCCATGGCCTGAAGCTCGCTTACGGAGCAGAGATCCTCAAAGAAACGGTAGCATTCCTCCCGGCTGCGCAGGGAAAGTATGGCATCAAAAAGCTCATCGTTGAGCTTGCTTTGAAGTCGGGAATGGTATTCCATATTCGAACCGCCTTTCTTATGCAGCTGTGTGCGTAAAACAGTATTGCTTTTTCGGAATAAAACGACCCGGCGCGGGTGAAAATACGATAAAAGAAACTGCGCAGCGGGTGCTTGAGCCTGCGTGCAGACTGCCGCTGACACTTTACTATTTTAACACAATGCCTGCAAAAAGCAAGGGCTTTTTACTTAGGAAGGCGCAGGACGGATTATAAATAAAGCAGCTTATAAAGCCGCTGCGAAAGAACGCATAAATACAAGAAAACGGGCGATATCAACACTTTTTGTTCCGTCGTGTGAAAAGAACGGCACTTAACGGGCGGCAAGTGTATATCAATAAGCACAAAAGGTGTTGATTTTGCACTTGAATTGTACTATAATAAACAATAAAGATTACTCATGCAAAGGAGAAAGGATAATGAAAAAGACTGTAATCGCCGTTTTGGCGATACTTATGGCGCTGACCTTCATGTTTGTCGGCTGCGTCAAGGATCCTCAGACCTCTGAGGTTCCGGATAATTCCGCGACCGCTCCCGGCGAGTCGGCAACGGCAGGAGACAACACCCCGGACACCCCGGCGGTTTCCCCCACGCCCAAGCCCGCTGCTCCGTCAAAGGATGACAGCCTGGAGTATAAGTACACTCTTAACGAGATGACCATGCCCATTTGGCAGAGCAACACCATGTATAACGAGTGTGTTACCTTCCACGAAAATGAGGACGGCAGCATAACGGGCAACCTGCTCTTCAAGCCCATTCAGATAATAGCGGTTCGCGATGTTACCCTGAAGATCGAGCTTAAAGAGGGCGTTCACTACAAGCTGGACGAAAACGACCCCACCAAGGTTATATGGCTTCCCGGCGATGAGACCTTCTCCATTCCGTACTTCAAGCCCGGCGACCTTACCAGCGCGCATAAGGACAAGTGCGGAACCGACGGCTCCGGCGGAATCATTAACGGTGTTATGTACTGCGTAGGCGAGTGGCTGTATTCCAAGCAGATCTGCTTTACCTACACCTATGATCTTAACGAAAACGAAATGCCGCATGCCGAGTTTGCCGGCTCCAAGCTGCCCAAGACTTTGGCAAAGCTTAAGGGCGGCGAGCAGGTGAAGATCTCCTTCTACGGTGACTCCATCTTTACCGGCTGCGATTCCTCCTCTACCTACGGCAGAGAGCCCAAGGCTCCGACCTTCTTCAACATGGTAAAGAGACAGCTCAGCGCTCTTTATCCCGATGCGAAGATCAAGATTACAAACCCCTCCGTGGGCGGCTGGCAGGCTAAGGACGGTCTTGCCAATGTTGACAGCAAGGTTGCTGCCGGCAAGCCGGATCTTGTTATTCTGGGCTTCGGCATGAACGATTCCAATGTGGACGGCGAGGATGAGGCCAAGACCATTCAGCAGATGATGGATAAGATTTTGGCCAAGAACCCCGACTGCGAGTTCATCGTGGTATCCACCTTCCATGCAAATCCCCAGATCGGCTGGGATATCAAGCAGGGCACTCACGGCGCGGCCTTCAAGGCTCTTGAGAAGACCGGTGTGGCGGCTATGGATATGTATGCCCCCCATACCTATATCCTTGAGAGAAAATCCTTCCAGGACACCACCGGAAACAATGTTAACCACCCCAACGACTGGTTTGCAAGAATGTATGCCATGCAGATACTGACCATGCTGTATGATTACAATGCCGGCTGATACGGTATAAACGCGGCCTCCGGAATTTTTGCCGGAGGCCTTTTGTTTTTATCCTGCGGCAAAACAAAAAAACGGCGCCGGTACCGCAAAGGGTAACGGCAGCAAGAAGGATGCAATATGAAATGCTTTTGCTTTGACCTTGACGGCACGCTTTACCGCGGCGATGAGCCGGTGGAATATGCAGCGGAGTTTGTTTCGCTGCTGTACAAAAGGAACATACCCTATGCCGCCCTTACCAATTGCCCCATGAGAGCGCCCGAAGAAACGGCGGCACGGCTGGAAAAAATGGGCATACCCATGCCTGCGGAATGCGTTGTATCCTCCGGCATGACGGCGGCAAGGGTGCTGGCGGAGCGGGGAGAGAAAAGCGTGTATGTTGTGGGCAGCCCGGCGCTTAAAAAAGAATGTGAAAGCCGGGGGCTGCTTGTTTCGCAAAGCGCCTCCGCCGTGCTTATAGGCTTTGACAGAAGCATAACCTATGAGGATATGAATACGGCCTGCAAGCTGGCTATGGACGGGGCAAGGCTGTACTGCACAAACACGGACCCGGTAATTCCGCAGGGAGGCAGGCTTATTCCGCACACGGGAGCAATAGCCGCAATGGCGGAGTATGCCGTTAAGAAAAGGTGCATTTATATAGGCAAGCCCGAAAAATATATGATGCAGGACTGTATGCGCATATTTGCCGCACAGGGAGCGGACGCGCGGGCAAGCGAAATTTATGTGGTGGGGGACCGTGCTGATACCGATATGGCCTTTGCTGAAAACTGCGGAGTAACCGGCTGCATGGTGCTTACCGGCACGGGCACGCGAAAAGAAGCGATTGATGCCGGAATTCCGCAGGAATATATTTTTCAAAACCTTGCACAGCTTAAAGAAAAGCTGCTTGAGGACTGACGGCGGAAATGCAGCTGCCGTAAAATCAAAAGCCGCGAAAAACGCTGAGTTTTTCGCGGCTTTTTTTAAGAACAAGACTTGTTTGCTTATTAAGGCTTATTCGCCCTGTGCATCGGTTGCTGCCGGAGCGGCGGGGGACTGCTTCCTGCCGGTGATAATGCGGCGAAGGGGAGAAACCGCCATTATTGCGCCTGCGCCGATAAGGGTGATAACAAATTCGG
This sequence comes from uncultured Clostridia bacterium, assembly GCA_934465535.1. Lineage (GTDB taxonomy): Bacteria > Bacillota > Clostridia > Christensenellales > QALW01 > UMGS1338. Next base: position 65,344 of record CAKSKV010000001.1, read on the forward strand.
GCAGCATATAGGTGGCGTTGTAAACGGCGGAGTATACGCAGGCAAGGCCGGTGCCGGTGTATTTGCCCATGATGCTTTGGCAAAGCTCGGGGGCGATTTTAACAAAGGCATCGGGATCGGTAAAGAACCATTCGGCATAGCCGCCCCAAAGGATCGCGCCGCTGCCGAAGTGTGCGGCATAGCGAAGGAGAACACACAGTGCAGCACCAAGCAGCAGGGCCACGGTGTTGTTTTTGATGCAGCTGCGGAAAACGCCGCCAAGGCCGAGCACGGTGAAGGCCACTACATAGTCAAGCAGAGCCATATAGAATACATTTATGCCCTCAAGCCCCGCAAAAGCCTGAGATGCGGTGGCACCCATGAGCATCTGCAAAAGAGAATAGGTAAACGCGGTCAAAATTCCCCATGCATTGCCGTACATATAGCCCACAAGAATGATGGGCAGCATGGAAAACAGGGTAACCGAGCCGCCCCAGGGCAATTCGTATATCTTTATAAGAGACAGTACGAAGCTCAGCGCCAGCATAAGCGCGCTGACTACAAGTTTTTTTGTTTTTTGGTTCATGTTCCAACCTCTTTTCATTTTTTATGAATAAGCCGGAAAAAAAGAAAAACCGCGGTATGCCCGCGGTAAATTGCTAAGTTTGCTAAGTAGCTTATCTTCCTACGATGGCATTACCCATATCAGGTTAAAGGGTTAAAAGCAGCATAGCTTTAATCTCAGCCGAATTCCTTCAGCACCCCTGACTTATTCAATTGCACTGATTATACAGCATTGTTTTGCACCTGTCAACAAAAGAATGGGCAGCAAAGGGTTTTTTGCGCACATCGGGTATCAGGCGCTTTGTACGCCCCTTTGTGCGCGCTTAAGGCGCATACGGATGCGCACAAAGGCAAATACCGCCACCAGCAGCTCGGTAATGGGCATTGCCCACCATACGGAATCTCCGCCGAAAACAAGGGGAAGCACGATTATAAGCGCGCCGCTTAACAATATTCCGCGGGAGACGGACACCGTCATGGAGCCGGGGGAATCCAGCGTGGACTGGCAGTAGTAGGAGGCATAAACATTAAAGGGCAGCAGCAGGAAGGAAAGGGCATAAATACGCATTATTTCAGGCGCTATAAGCAGGACATTTTCGGTAGGGGTCATAAACAGGCGGATAAAGGCCGTGGGCAGCAGCATGGTAAGCACGGTCCATAAAACCCCTATTAAGGCGCAGGTAATTATGTTGTATTTAAGCAGCAGGCGTATGCGGTCAAAGAGGTTTGCGCCGTAATTCTGCGAAAGTATCGGCTGGGAGGCCTGCCCCACGCCGTAGGCGCAGCATTGCACAAAGGTGCTTACGGACACGATAACACCGTATACCGCCAAGGCGTCGGTGCCAAGGTATTGCAGTATTCTGCGGTTAAAAAGTATTGTAAGTACGCCCATTGCAATATCCACAATAAAGGAGGAAAAGCCGTTGTATATTATGCGGCCGTAGCTTGAAAAAATGTGCTTGTCCCGCTCAAAACGCAGGGTATTTTTTTTGGAAAAGAAGTGGGTGGCCAGTACAATAAGCGAAACGGAGGCGCCCATTGCGGTGGCGATGCCTGCGCCCTTCATGCCCATATCAAGGGTGAAAACAAAGAAATAATCCCCGAAAACATTGAATATGCCGCCCGCCAGCACCGCCTTGGTGGCGCGTGCCGGATCGGAATCGTTGCGGAGAAACGAAGAAAATATGCATATAAAAACATACACCGGCACCGACGGCTTAAGGGAAAGAAGATAATCTTTGCACAGGGGCAGGAGGGAATCGGTCGCACCGAAAAGACGCAGAAGCGGCTCCTCAAACACATAAAGGACGGCTACAAGCAAAACGGATATTATGCCCGCCATTGTGACGGAGGCGGTGAAATAGCGGTTGGCGGAGGTTTCGCCGCGCCCGCGCGCCACGGCGTAGAGCACCGAGCCGCCTATTGCCGCAAGCAGACCGAGGCTGTATATAATGTTCCACATGGGGGATACCACGGCCATGGCGGCGGAGCCGTCGGGCCCGTGATAGCGCCCGACCATTGCAGCGTCCACAAGGCCGTAGATGCTGGAGATAAGCGTGCTTCCGAACGAGGTAAGCAGAAAACGGGCATAGAGCCTGCCGATATTATCCTTTAATAAGTCCATAAATAAATTGTCCTTTTGCCGCGAAGATTGTACTGCTTTTGTTAAAACAAAACGATTATATCGGCTTGGCAAAGACAAGTCAAGCAAAACAAAAAGCAAAGCTGTCTGGCGGCGGGATTTTCGGCATGCACCCGCCTTCGGGGGCAAAAAGGGGTTTATAATTTTACGGTATTATGATACAATAGCATTATGTAATGTTGGAAGTGAGCGTGTTTTTTATGATAAAGCTTATGCTGATTGACGGCAATTCCCTGCTAAACCGCGCGTTTTATGCCATGCCGCTGCTTACTGCGGCGGACGGACGGTATACAAACGCCGTTTACGGCTTTACAAATATGCTTTGGAGCGCAATTGAACAGATTGCTCCCACCCATATAGCCGTTGCCTTTGACAGGCGGGAGCCCACCTTCCGCCATCGGGAGTATGCGGATTATAAAGCCGGAAGAAAGCCCATGCCGCCGGAGCTTGTGCCGCAGTTTCCGCTTTTGCGCGAGGTGCTGGAGGTAATGCGCATTTCCACGGTGGATATAGCGGGCTATGAGGCGGATGATATTATAGGCACGCTCAGCCGGATATGCGAAAAGGAAAACGGAGAATGTGTTGTGCTCTCCGGCGATAAGGACACCCTTCAGCTGGTTTCGGACAAAACCACGGTATGGATAACGCGAAAGGGAATAAGCCAGACGGAAAAATTCACTCCGCAATATCTTAAAGAAAGCATGGGGCTTACCCCGGAGCAGATAATTGACTATAAAGCGCTTGCGGGCGACAGCTCGGACAACATTCCGGGTATAAGCTCTGTTGGGGAAAAAACCGCGCTTAAGCTGCTGGAAAACTATAAAACCACGGAAGGCGTGCTGGATAACGCAAAAAATATAGGCGGAAAGCTGGGGCAGCGCATAGAGGCGCAGCGGGAGCAGGCACTTCTCAGCAAGCGGCTTGCCACTATCGACCGTAATGCGTCCCTTGATTTTACAATGCAGGACTGTGTCTATCTCCCTGCGGATACGGGCGTGCTCAGACGGGAATTTGAGCTTTTGGGCTTTCGGTCGCTGCTTGCGCGCTTGCCGCAGGCGCAGCAGGAGGAAAAACGACAGGAAACGCGGGAGTTTGCAAGGCCGGAAACAATAAATCTAAACGGGATCCAAGGGCTTAAGGAAGCGCTGGAAGACCTTGCAAAGCACCGACAGGATGCGGACAAAAACGAGGTATATTTTCTTATATCGCCCGATAAGGAAACCGGGCAGAGGCTTGCCTATATTTCCTTTGACGAAAAACGACAGCTTTGTATCCCGATCTGCGAAAACCTGCTTTGGCAGGGCGCAGCGCCGGAGGAGCTTTTCGGCGCGCTTGGCGATATTATATCAAATAAAAGCATAGTGACCTATGATGCAAAAAGCCTTATGCATGAAACGGGCGGGTTTGAAGCGGGCGGCGATATAATGGTGGCGGAATACCTGCTTGATTGCCTTAAGGGGGACTATCCGCTTGAGGGCATACTGGAAAAATACGGCCTTGAGGCGGGAGCGTGCCAAACGGCATATATTGCCGCCCGCCAGCAGGAGGCACTTAAAGAGCAGGGAATGCTTGAGCTGTATAAAAATATTGAGCTGCCGCTTATAGGGGTGCTTTACTCCATGGAGGAAAGCGGTTTTACCGTGGATATTTCCATGCTGCGCACGCTGGGGGCTGCCTTCGGGGAGGAAATGGAGGCTTTAAGCGCACAGATATACGATATGGCGGGGGAAACCTTCAACATAAACAGCACAAAGCAGCTGGGAGAGATTCTTTTTGAAAAGCTCGGACTTCCGCACGGGCGCAAGACAAAAACCGGATACTCAACCGGCATTGAGGTGCTTCAGGCTTTGGCGGAGGATCATCCGATAATTCCCGCAATTATGGAATACCGTAAATTGCAGAAGCTTAAAAGCACATATATAGACGGTATGCTGCCGCTGCCCGATGCATCGGGAAGGGTGCATTCAAGCTTCAATCAGACAGTGACCGCAACGGGAAGAATATCGTCAACCGAGCCAAACCTTCAGAACATCCCCGTGCGCACCGAAATAGGCAGAGAGATACGGCGCGCCTTTGTTGCACGAGAGGGCTGCGTACTGGTGGACGGCGACTATTCGCAGATAGAGCTGCGGGTGCTGGCCGATATGTCGGGCGATGAGGGGCTGCGGCACGCGTTTTGCAGCGGTGAGGATGTTCATACCGCTACGGCGGCGTCGGTGTTCGGCGTAAAAAAAGAGGAAGTGACGCGCCGGCAGCGGTCGGCTGCAAAGGCGGTGAATTTCGGCATAGTATACGGAATAAGCGATTTCGGCCTTGCACGCAATATCGGCGTGCCGGTAAAGGTGGCGGCGCAGTATATTGCGGATTATTTTGCGAAATATCCGGGAGTAAAGGCGTTTACGGATCGCTGCAAGGCGGAGGCCAAGCTGAACGGATACGCAGTTACCATGATGGGGCGCAGGCGTCCCTGCCCGGAGCTTTCAAGCTCAAACTACAACACACGCACCTTCGGGGAAAGGGTGGCCATGAATACGCCGGTTCAGGGCAGTGCGGCCGATATAATCAAGCTGGCCATGGTAAAGGTAAAGCAGGAGCTGCAAAAGCGCAATATGAACACAAGGCTTATCCTTCAGGTGCACGATGAGCTTATTCTGGAGGCGCCGATTGAAGAAAAAGAAGCGGCGCAGCAGCTGCTTAAGGAATGTATGGAGCAGTGCTGCTCTCTGAGCGTGCCGCTGCTGGTGGAATGCGGCAGCGGACAGAATTGGTTTGAAGCCAAATAGACTTTTATTGAAAAAAGAAAAGCGGCTTTTGATAAAACGGCATAATACGGAGGCGTAAAATGCGGGTTATAGGAATAACGGGCGGAATGGCCAGCGGAAAAAGCGAGATAAGCCGTCATATTGCGGCGCAGGGCTTTACCGTGTTTGATGCCGATGCCTGCTCAAGGGCGCTTACCGGGAAAAACGGAGCGGCGCTTGAAGGCATAGCACAGGTGTTCGGAGAAAATTTTGTAAAGGACGGCGTGCTGGACAGGAAGCTCATGAGCGTCGAGGTGTTTTCGGATGACGGCAAACGAAAACAGCTGGAACAGATAATACATCCCATGGTAATTGCCGAATGTATCAAACTTATGCATAAATGCACAAATGAGCAGTTGTTCTTTATAGATGCGCCGCTGCTGATAGAAAGCGGTATGAATGAAATGTGTGATGAAGTATGGGCGGTTTATGCCACGGTTGAGCAGCGCATAGAGCGCGCAATGAAAAGAAGCGGCCTCAGCAGGGAAGAAGCCATAGGCAGAATAAAAAGCCAAATACCTTTTGCACAAAGAAAGCGCTGCTCAAGCGCCGTAATAGACAACAGCGGCACGCTGGAAAAAACACTCAAGCGCACGGATGCACTGATTGCCGCGGCGCTGAAAAAACAGATGTCAAACGAAAAACAAACAAGGGGATAAACACCGTGAAACCAATAATAAGAATTACTGCGCTTGCAGCGGCTTTGATGCTGCTTGCCGGATGTTACGCCGGGGCGATAGTAACGCCCACACCCATGCCGGAAAGCTCGCAGCTGCGCCCGCAAACCAGCATAAGCCCGCAAAGCGGGGGAGAAATATCCATACCCATGCCGGAAAAGCCGTATACATGGCACCCGTTGTTTGTAAAGGAAAGCGGCATGAGCAATATATTTTCCATGATTTTTGAGCCGCTTATAGCCATTGATTCTCAGCTGCTTCCGGCGGTAAGCATAGCCAACAGCTGGGAATTTGACGATGAGGGCTGTGTTATTGTGCGTCTTCGCTCCGGAGTACAGTTTCACAACAGCGATACCCTTACAAGCGGCGATGTTGTGTTTACCTTCAATACGGTGCTGGAAAACCCGGAAAGCATATATCACAGCCAGGTGAGCGAATATGTGGAATCGGTGGAGGCGGTGGATGCAAACACGGTGCGGTTTCATCCCAAAAAGGCGGGCTATGCAATTTATTACGCTCTAAGCGTGCCCGTTATACCGGAGAGCGTGTATGCGGCGCTGCCTCAGCAAACCGATGCCATGCCCATAGGAACTGGCGGCTTTGCGGTGGGTACCTATAACCCCGGCGATAACACCTCGCTTGAGCTTGTGCGCAACACTTATTGGTGGAAGAAGCAGCCCTATATAGAAAAAATACATGCGGTGGGCTATCAGGATAATGCCGCGGCGATTCAGGCTTTTATAGACGGCAAGCTGGACTGCGTGCCTACGGATATTTATACCACGGACATCTACGACAGCTATTCCGGCGTATCGTGTTACAGCTATATGTCTAACTATTATGATTTTCTTGCCCCAAATTTCAAAAATGACATACTGGCGGATGTGAACATACGGCGCGCCATATCCTACGCCGTGGACCGCAAGGGGATAATAGCCAACATATATATAAATCACGGGATATCCATGGAATATCCCTTTGCCAGCGACTGCGCTTTTAATAACGACGATATACAGCGCTGCGACTATTCCGTATCTCAGGCCTGCAGCCTGCTTGAGGCGGCAGGGTGGCTTCCGGGTGAGGACGGAATAAGGGTGAAAGACGGCAAAAGGCTTTCCTTCCGATTGCTTACTCTGCGTAATGACGATAATCCCGTAAGGCGGGATACGGCGGCAATGCTGCGCCGTCAGCTGGCAGAGGCGGGCATAGAAATACAAACAGTCACACAGGACGGCGAGACACTAAAGGCGGATATTACTCAGGGAAATTTTGATCTTCTGCTTACCGGCTATTATTTTTCCGGCTCCCCGGATGTCTCCTTTGCGCTTAAAACCGGGGGCAGCGGCAATGTCATGCGCTATTCTGACAGCGAATGTGATGCGTATTTTGCAAGGCTGGATGCCGCAAGAACGCGGGATGAGTATGCCTCCGTTTATGCCCAGCTTCAGCAGTATGTTGCAAAACAGCTTCCGCAGATAGGGCTTATAGGCTTTTCGCATACCCTTATTCACAGAGATACGCTGGTGCCCTGCGGCATAAACAGAGATCTGAGGGTGTATGAAAACATGGATAAATGGTATGTAGCGCAAACCTGAGACAAAACGGTGTCTTCGATTTTGGAAATATAAAAACCGCTTTATTAAAAAGAAGAATAGTATTATAATTAAATAAACCGATTTCCGGTGCTGGATTTTATTAAAAGAACGGATATAAAACTGTTTATATTATTAAGGAGAATTTTATGTTGCTCAGAAAAATATTGGCGCACAGCTGCATAGTGCTTGGGGGCATGTTCCTTACATTTTCCATAATAAATCATTTCAATGATGCCATGAATTTTATAGGCAATGATATTTCCCTTGCGCTGCTGTTTATATGGTCCATACTGTCCATGGTAACCGGAGGATTGTATGTAAGCGATATGTTTCGCAGGGAAAAACGCGCTCAAAGCCAGCAGGAAAGCGGCAAAAGCAGTGCAAGAAGCGGTGCTGCGCGGTATAAGCGCTGAAGAAAAAACGGACATAATACTGTTGAAAAAAGCATCCGATGGCGGATGCTTTTTGCTTGCAGGTTCTCCCGAGTGGGGCTTGAGGAAATTATTAAGTTATATCGTCATCGGGCAGCAGCTCGCGCAGGCGGGCATCGGATACATGGAAGGTGTTTTTCAGCTCTTCAATGGCATATTTGCGCCTTGCGGATATATTATGCCGCAGGGTTTTCACATTTTCCTCCCACTTAGAAAGGCTTTCGGGATATTTCCAGCGCTCGCAGTTGCGCGCCATTTCCGGGCGTACAAGCTCGGTCATGGAATCAAAGAGGGCAAGCAGATTTTCGGTGCGCAGCGTGGTATTAAGCAGCTCACAGTAACGCAGCGTAAATTTTTCCCGCCACCCGGCGTTTTGATAAAAGGCATTGAACAGCACCGTTTCCACGCGGAAGCCGCTGGGGGTGAAAATGCCGGCTTTGGTGAAAAAGCGTTTGAGTATAGCGCTTCTGTAGCTGTTCAGCCCTCCGTCAAGGTCGTAGAGAATGGGGGACCACTTCACCACTCCGTCCATGGAGCGTATGCTTTTTTGGTTGTAGGCATCCGACAGAATAAAGAAGGAGATGCATATAAGATAGTCGGTATAGTAATCCTCATCCACCCATTGTATGTATTTCTGATAGTTTTTATCATCGGACATATCGGCAGTGGCGGCAAAATCAATCAGCGCTTTTATATCGGAGTTGTCGCCGATGCCGTTATACACATTTGTGTTGGCGCGCACAATCTGCACGGTATTGCGGTCGCAGCCGGTGTGCGCGGCCAAATAATCCTCGTTTTGATTTTCCTTGAATTCATACAGGCCGTGATATTTTCCGTTAAGATATACTACTACCATTTTTGACTGCGCGTTGTATACCTTCATGCCGTTTGTTGCCATGCTTACAAAGGCATCGCGCAGCCGCGTGCTGTATGCGTCCTGCCCGCTGTTGCGCAGCGAGAGTGAGGAATATGTGCAGAAGCCGGTGTTATACTCAAAGAAGGGATAGCTTACCGAGCTTTGGCCGTAGGCGCCGCGCAGATGCAGATTAAAGGTTTTCTGCGGGTATTTGCGGGTGCCGTTGCCGCCGATGGTAAACCCGGCTGGGAAGCCGGTCTGGCGCGCTCCGTCTGCGGCGTAGCATTCTACATAGCCCGCCCTTTCCCGCACATCCAAACGGCTGGCGCTGCTTGTTACATAGCTAAGGTCGCTTTTTGTCATGCTCAGGCATATTACGGGCAGCAGATGCTCGTCCTTCCCGGTGCGGAAGGTGGCCACGGTTTCGGCGCTGTCCGCATAGCCGTTCTTTACGGCGACGGCGCGCACCACGGTGGTGCTTTTTATTTCTAATGTTCCGTTAAGTACGGGGGAGGAGGAATCCGGCGTGGAGCCGTCCAGAGTGTAATGTATTTGGCTGCCGTCCGGGGAGCTTATACTCAGGGTCAGGCCGTCCTTATAATAGCCGCCGTTTTCGGAGAATACCGGGCTTGCGGCATATCCCAAAAGAGTTTTTGAAGAATTCCGGCTTCCCGGTGTGGGAGACATAAGGTATATTGCGGCGGAATCCGTTCTTCCCGCGGTGTATTGCGGCAGCAGCTTCGGCGCGGCAAAAACATCGGTTATGTATTCATCATCCGATAGATATACATTTTCACCTGCGGCGGCAATGCGCAGCGAGCTGCTTCGTATTACTTTATATCCCTTTGCCGCAATGGTTCCGGAAAGGGCGCAGCGTTGCAGATCGTTTTTGCTGTCGGAAAGGTACAATCCGTCAAGGCTGATATCCGTGTCGGTGGGATTGTACAGCTCCACCCAGTCGCCCGTTTTGCTTTTTGCCTCCTGTACCGAGCACACCTCGTTTATGATTATGCTGCGTTTGCTTGCGCCGCCGTCATATCCGGGGGAGGGCATTTCCAGCAGCTTGCCGGAGGCATCCTGAGAGATGTTTTCCCCGGCAGCGGCATTTATGCTTATGCACTGTGTTGTCATGGTATCGGTGTCGGTGATATACAAACCGCCGCTCAGCTCCGTAAGCTTAAAGGAGACCTCCGTGCTTCCTGCTTTTGCCTTTTTTCCGGCAAAAAACACTATAATGCGCCCATTTGCGGGCAGCACCGTGTCGGGGAGGGCGCACATAAGCGGGTTTTCCGCGTTGTTTGAAAGATATATTCCGTTAAGGGAAACATCGCTGTCGCCGGGGTTATAAAGCTCTGCCCAGGCCGTGCGTTTGCCGCTTGGGGCGACAAGGGACAGCGTATTGTGTATAAGCAGCTCGCTTACGGTTATCCGCCCCTCGCCCTGACGGAAGCTTCCGGAAAACAGGGGAGCGGAATTTTCCGCGCCCGGAGTGGCGGGAGCATAATAGACCGTCTGACCGTTTTGATACCCCACGGTCATGTTTGCCGGCACGGTGCCGCTCCAGGAGACGGTGCTTACCGTGCGCCCGGAGCGAACAAGGTACAGCGCGTGTCCGCCGCATTTAACGGCAAGGTCGTAGCGGGAGGCGCTGTCGGTGCGAAAGGTAAGCACAAGATATTCGCCGGCGGCAATGCTGCGCCCGTTAAGCGAGGCGGAATTTTCCTGCGAAAGATCGGTGCAGACGGTATATCCGTCCAGTGATACGGTTTTATCAGAGCTGTTATGCAGCTCCACCCAGCCCTGAACACCGTTTCCGGAGGGCAGAATCTCACTTATAACTATGGGAGAGCTGTCATCGCGCAGAGCCTGCTGCGCATTGTCCCAGCCGTTTGAGGGGTCGCGCTCAAGCCCGGTAAAATACCTCCAGCCCTTGGAGGTGCGCTTGAGGGTAAGCCCTGCGGGAAGCTCCTGCAATACGACGCTGTCGGATGCTTCCGCTCCTTCAAGGGAGATGGTGTCCCCCTGCGAGGCGGCGATGATAATGGTGCTTTCCTGCCCTGCGGGAAGCTCGCCCTCAAGGGTATAGTCCTCCCCGGAGCACACAATGTGCAGGGTGCCGCCCTCTATTGTGTTTTTTGTGCCGTTGTATATGTATACCTCCACGCCGTTTTCCGTGCGCACAATGCGGCTCATATGCACAGAGGCCTCTTCGGCAGGCAGAATGTCCGTAATATCGCAGCCCGATAACGCCGGCGTGAGAGCCAAGGCCGTGAATACGGCAAGCACCCGTATAAATACTTTTTTTATGGTTTTAATCAGAAAAATTCCCCCTTAAACGGCAGTTTCGGCCGGATAGTGTCAGTCTGTAAAGAGCGTAGGTTTGCCGTCCGTGCAGACGGTTATAATATCTATTATGGAAGGCACGCCGCACAAAACGGCGTTTATAAACGGCCAGATAAGGCCGACAAACATCCCTTGCCTTGTGCCGGAGCAGAAGCGGTATACCGCGCCGTAAAGCCCGCCGGAAAATATACAAAGCGCTATTTTCATCCAAAGTGCAAGGGAATTCAGATTTTCTCTGATCTCATACATCGGTTTTGCCTCCTTTTGTGCGGCCCGCAGCCGCAGTCTTATATGTGCATCAGACACGCATCGTTTGCTGCATGGCGCATAAATGCCTGCAAGGATAATTATTTATATTACCTGCTTTATTATACTATAATTCGTCATTGCACACAAGAAAATAATTAAACAGAGGCTATGCTTCTTATTATAAGCAGCAAATGCGTTATATTTGCGTATAAACCGTATATTGCAAAACGGTTGTATAAAAGGCAAAAATAAAAAAGCCCGCCCTTGCGGGCAGGCTTACGGAAAACATATCCGATTTATCAGATGCGCCGTCTGTTTTTTCTTGCAGCTATAAGTCCGCCGGCAGAGGCAAGTGCCGCAGCCGCATAGGCTATAACGGAGAAATCGGCGGTATCCGGAATATCCGTGAAAATGGCATATATCGTCATGTTGGCATCGAGCTGATCAACACTTTCAATCTTGGTGCCGCTTCCGTCGCTTTCGGTGTTCCATTCCTTGAAGACCTTTCCTTCGGGAGCATTGGGAGTCTGGGGCAGCACAAATTCGCCGCGCACGGTTTTAACAACAATGCGTTCCTCGCCTACCATGGCATAGTATTCATGCTCTGCCTCGGTGTAGGCATAAACCGTTATGTCCTTGGCCTCCAGCTGGGTTTCGGCGGTAATCTCGGTTCCCGCGCCGTTTTCCTCTGTGAACCAGCCTACAAGATAGGTGCCCTCGGCAGGGGCGAAATCGGGCAGCTCAACATGTCCGTTTTCGTCAATGCTCTTAACGCCCACTTCGTTTTCGCCGTCCTTGAAGGTAACGGTCCAAGAGGTGTCCTTCTGATTATATTCGGGCAGCTGTGCGGCGGTATAGATGTTGTCTATTTCAAGGGCGGAGGCGTCGCCGCTGAGTCTTTCGACAAAGAAGCCGAGAGTCCAGAAATATATATAGCCCTGAGCATCGCCGGTGTTCCAGTCGCCCTGTGCGTTTTCCGCATTGCTTGTGGAAAGACGGGACAGAGGAATAATGCAATAGCCGTCAAATTTCTCCGGCAGTATGAGTTCGCTGCGGCCCCATGCGGAATATCTCATTCCCGCAGCGGAGGCAAGACCGTTTTTGTCAATAAGCATTATATCATCCTCGCCGCTCATGGTAAGGAAAGAACCCTTGGCTCCGCTGTTGTTCCATCTGTGACCCTCAAAGCTGAAGCCTACCGATGCATCGGTGCGCAGGCGCAGCACGATGGCCTTGGTATTCTGTGTAAAGGCATTTTCGCGGTTATTTATAAAACCATTCCAGCTGCCGCCGTTGTTATTGGGGCTGAGGGAAGCGGAGTTTATACCGTCATTGGCGGTGGTGATAACCAGTCTTTTAACATTGTCCAATCCGTCGGTTTTAACGGCGGTGACGGAACCGGTGCCGTATGAACCGCAGCCGGCATTGACAGCTGCACTGAAATCCTCAAGCAGGGTAAGCTCAAGCTGTGTGCCGCCTTTTGCGGTGGTTTTATCGCCGGTTACGCCGTTCTTTGAATAAACAAAGCTGTAAAGGTTGCTGGACCAGGTCCATGTGCCGCCGCAAAGGCCGACAAGGCCGGCATAATAGGTGTGCCCTTCGGTCAGCTTTTCTGCGGGAACGGTCTGTGCAGTGCCGCTGCCGTTCGGGTTGCACCATGCGACATTTTGTCCGTTGCCGTTAAAAATCTGCCAAAAGCCATCGTCGCTTTTGGGCAGCTGCGGGTCGCCGTCGAAAACCGCGATTCTGTAACCGCTTGCGCCGTTTGCGCCGGTAAAGCCGCTGCTGATGCCGATCTTCACCGAGCCGTCCGCTTCAAGGGTTGCGCCGGTAAACCATTCCGCGTCGTCGACATTGTCATAAGCAAATGCCGTAACGGATACCGACATTACGGCGGCTATTATAAGCAATGCAGCCGTAAACAGGGAAATTCTCTTTTTCATTGCCAATCCTCCTTAGGCGATTTGTAATATTGGATATATTATACACCTTAGGAAACCGGATTTCAATACCCAAAATGCAATTTTATCTGCAAAAAATAAAAAATGTGATACATTTTTTGCGTATAACGGCGCAGTGAACGCGAAAAACAATAAAAATACTTAATAAATATAAGTAAGAACAGCATCCTTACGGCACAATAATTATTCCGCGTGTAAGATCCTGTCCGCCTTTTGCAGGCTCCAGCGCCGCGCGAAGATCGGTGGCAAGACATTCCGCTCTGAAAGCCTCGGCAGCCTCCTTTGGGCTGCGGCGCAGAAATTCCGCGCTTTTTACACAAACCGGGACGGCGGATTTTTTGCAAAGCATGCTGAGCAGAGGAAGCGCTTCCTTCCGCAGCGCCAGCACGCGCAGATAGTCCGCCCGTGCTGCGGCGCGGATTGACATCTCCTTTGTTATTCCCAAAAAAGCGCAGCACAGCGCTCTGGACAGCCGCGAGTAGGTGTACCGCTTGCTTTTGCAGGCCAGTATCAGCTCATCAAGGCAGGAACAGCTGCGCGCCGCCTGTGCAATGCGGTATTCCAGCCCCTCGCTTATCTGCGATATTCCGGCAAGCTCCTCCGTGCTCATTGTGCGCAGGCGGCAAAGAAGGGGGATTATCATGCTTTCCGGGTCTAAAAACTTTCCTTCGCTTACAAGACATTCATCGGGGCTTTGGTTATCCGCAAGCAGCTGCCGCAGCCCCGTGCCGCTTTTGTATTCCCGTCCTCCCGTCTGCCCGTGTCCGGCGCCCACGCGCGGAATTCCTATAAATTCCGGGTGAAAGCCGACGGCCTCTGCCGCGCGCATGTATTCGGCTCCCAGCATTGCGTTGGGAGTTTGCGCGCGGCTTTGTGATGCTGCGCGGCTGTACGGCAGACCGGACTGCAAGCGGGTGCGCAAAACAGAATCCTCGGCACGGGCAAACAGGGTCTGCGCCGCGTCTTGGGCATTTTTGTGCCCTTCCGGGGCGGGCACTGGCGCTTCCGTACCGAAGGAGATATGGGTAATCAGTCCGCAGGCGGCAAGCCTTCTGACCGCGCCGATGGCAAAATATTCGGCGCTTTGCAGGGAAGCGGCGGCGGGCAGCTCCAGCACTATATCGGCGCCGTTTTCCGCAGCCGCGCGTGCGCGCGCGAATTTGTCAAAACAGGCGGGGCGTCCGCGCTGGACAAAGCTTGCGCTCATAATGCATATTACCGCATCGGCGCCGCACAGGGCGCGCGTCTGCCGTATGTGATATGCATGCCCGGTATGAAAGGGGTCATATTCTGCGATAATTCCTGCAATAATCAAAAAATCACCTTTTCTTTTCCGAAAGAATGAGTTATAATACCAAAAGATTCGGTGTCCGTACGCATTTGCGGGGGAAGCCCGTGCAGCGGACACGCCGGAATAGTGCATAAGCACAGGACTATTCTACAATACTTTTTCATATATTGAAAGGAGTTTTTAACTATGTCTTTGTTGGAGCAGATAAAAAACAAAGCGCGTACCGACAAAAAGACCATCGTACTGGCCGAGGGTCACGATCCCAGAACCGTAAAGGCGGCGGCGATCGTCCGCGATGAAAAAATTGCCGATATCGTAATTCTGGGCAATGAGGAGCAGGTCAGATCCTTCGGCGTGGATCTTACCGGAGTGAAAATTATCGATCCCGCCAAAAGCGAGTGGCTTGCGGATTTTGCCGATACCTATTATGAGATGCGCAAGGCAAAGGGCATGACCCCGGAAAAGGCCATGGAGCTTATGAAGACCGATGTGCTGGTGTTCGGCGCAATGATGGTCAAAAAGGGCAAGGTGGACGGAATGGTTGCAGGCGCCGTAAATTCCACCAGCAATGTTATCCGCGCCGCCGTAACCATCATCAAGATGGCTCCCGGCATCAAATACGCCTCCTCCTGCTTCATTATGGAAAGCCCGTATCCGGAATTCGGCGACAACGGCAAAATGGTTTACGGCGACTGCGGCTTTGTTATTGATCCCGATGCGGATCAGCTCTCCGACATAGCCATTGCTACGGCCAAAACCGCCCATGATGTTGTGGATATCGACCCCAAGGTGGCTATGCTTTCCTTCTCTACAAAGGGCAGCGCAAGCCATCCCTGCGTGGATAAGGTTATTCAGGCTACCGAGCTTGTACGCCAGAAGGCGCCCAACCTGCCTGTGGACGGCGAGCTTCAGGTGGATGCCGCTCTGGTGCCCTCCGTGGGCGAATTCAAAAGCCCCGGCAGCCCCGTTGCGGGACATGCCAATGTGCTGATATTCCCCAACCTTGACGCCGGCAACATCGGCTACAAGCTTACCCAGCGTCTGGGCAAGGCGTGGGCTCTGGGCCCGATTCTTCAGGGCCTTGCAAAGCCGGTAAACGACCTCTCCCGCGGCTGCACTGCCGAGGATATCGCGGGCGTAGTTGCGGTTACCTGCGTTCAGGCTCAGAATGTAGGCAAGTAATACGCCTTGTTATACAAAGCAGCATCAACACGCCGCGCGGCGTAATAAACTAAATATGCCCGCGGCAAAGCTTTCCGCGCGGCAAAAACGGGGGTTTTTACAGATGAAGATTCTGGTTATCAACGCAGGCTCCTCCTCCCTTAAATATCAGCTTATCGATATGGCGGATGAGTCGGTAATATGCAAGGGGCTTGTGGAGCGCATAGGCATTGAGGGCTCCAATATCGCCCATAAAATAGGCGGAGAGAAAATCGAGATCAAAAAGCCGCTTAAAAACCATGTCGAGGCCATTCAGCTGGTGCTGGAGGTGCTTCAGGATAAGAAATACGGCGCCGTTTCCAGCATGAGCGAAATAGGCGCAGTGGGACACCGCGTGGTGCACGGCGGCGAGAGCTTCTCCCGCTCCGTGCTTATCGACGACGGCGTTATGGACGCCATACGCGACAACATCGACCTTGCTCCGCTGCACAATCCGGCAAACATTATGGGCATAGAGGCCTGCCGTGCGGTTATGCCCGGCACTCCCATGGTTGCGGTTTTTGATACCGCCTTCCATCAGACCATGCCCAAAAGCTCTTATATCTACGCCCTTCCATATGAGGTGTACGAAAAATATAAGGTGCGCCGCTACGGCTTCCACGGCACCAGCCATAAGTTTGTGGCGCAGCAGGCCGCTCAGATGCTGGGCAAGCCGCTGGAGGATATAAAGCTTATTACCTGCCACCTGGGCAACGGCTCCTCCGTAAGCGCCATTAAGGACGGCAAGGTGCTGGATACCTCTATGGGTCTTACTCCCCTTGAGGGCGTGCCCATGGGTACCCGCAGCGGAGACCTTGATCCGGCCATCCTCGGCTTCCTTATGAACAAGCTCAATATGGATATCGATGAAATGACCGCATATCTCAACAAAAAAAGCGGTATTCTCGGTATTTCCGGCATAAGCTCGGATTTCCGCGATCTTATCGCCGCTGCCAAGGAGGGCAATGAGCGCGCACAGCTGGGGCTTGATGTGTTCTGTTATCGCGTGCGCAAGTATATCGGCGCATATGCAGCCGCTATGGGCGGCGTGGATGCGGTGGTGTTCACCGCCGGAGTGGGCGAGAACAACAGCGGCCTTCGCAAGAAGATCATGGAGGGCATGGAGTATCTGGGCTTCGAAATAGACGATTCTCAGAACGAAAACGGCTCCGGAGCTTTTGCCATGACAAAGCCTTCCTCCCGCGTATGCGGCCTTGTTATCCCCACAAACGAAGAGCTGATGATAGCCCGCGATACCGCCGAGCTGTGCTCTTAAGCCGTATATAAGCATTTACAGCAAAACCGCCGTCGAAACGGCGGTTTTTGCACATGCGGCGGGCGGATATTACCGTATAAACGGTAGCGGCGCAAACGGGTTATAAACGGCAATTATAACCGCTATAATGCGCAAATATTTGCAATTCGGAAGCAATTGTGACATAATTAAGGTATATAATAAAAAACATAAAGGGAGCGTGATACCATGAAAGAAAAAATTACGCAGACAGCCGGACGCGAACAATTGGGCGAATTTGCACCGCTGTTTGCCCGGCTTAACGATGATGTGCTTTTCGGGCAGGTGTGGAATGAGGGGGCAACCGATATTAAAACAAAGTGCATAATTACCGTTGTCGCGCTTATGTCATCGGGCATAACCGATTCCTCCCTTGTGTATCATCTGCAAAACGCCAAAGCACACGGCGTTTCCAAAGAAGAAATAGCCGAAATCATCACTCATGTCGGCATGTATGTCGGCTGGCCCAAGGCATGGGCGGTATTCCGCCTTGCAAAGGATGTGTGGAATGAAGAAACTGCCGTAAAGGGCGCAAAGGAAAAATATCAAAGCAGCATATTTTTCCCCATCGGTGCGCCGAATGATGCCTTCAGAAGCTATTTCATCGGGCAAAGCTATCTTGCCCCGGTGTCGACAACGCAGATCCCGGTTTATAATGTCACATTTGAACCCGGCTGCCGCAACAACTGGCATATCCATCGGGCAAAAAGCGGCGGGGGACAGATGCTCATCTGCGTGGGCGGCAGAGGCTTTTATCAGCAATGGGGCGAAGCCTCCGTTGAAATGCTTCCCGGAACGGTAATAAACATTCCTGCGGGTGTAAAGCATTGGCACGGCGCCGCTGAAAAGGAATGGTTTTCCCACCTTGCCGTGGAAATTCCCGGCGAGGAAACAAAAACAGAGTGGCTGGAGCCCGTGGATGAGGAAAGCTATTTGCTCGCCGTAAAAACGGGGCAATGATTGCCGAAGCATAAAAATATTCCGGGATCGACACTTTTCCGGGAGGCTTAAGGCAGGAAGAGAAAACTTCCTGCCTTTTATATCAGATTACCGAGCCGTTTCGACGGTACTGCCCGGGTGTTATTCCGATAGAGGAGCGGAATACGCGGTAAAAATACGCGGAATTATTAAAGCCGCATTGTTCGGCGGCAGCTTCAACGCTGCAGCCGTTAAGCAGCAGCCTTGCGGCCATGGAAATGCGCACGGAGTTTATACAGCTTACCGGCGTGCAGTGCAGATGACTGCGAAACAGCCGGAACAGAGTGGCTTCGGATACGGCCAAATGACGGCACAGATCCGCAACCGTTATGGGAAGGGCGTAATTGCTGCGGATATAGTGCAGGGCCTTGTCTATTGCCGGACAGTCCGGCTTGCGGGTCCCGCAGCGCAGCAGAATATCAAGGATCAGATACGCCTGGGACATCCGCAGACAGTAGCTGCTTTCCGGCAGCCCGTTCAGGCGCAGCAGACAGTTGTGCATAGCCTCCGAAAGTCCGTCCGGCAGCTTGCTCGGAAAGGAATACAGCTCGTCGAGGCGGCGCGATCCGTCGCATACGGCGTCGATAAAAACATAACGGCATTCAAATATTCCGTCTTTATCGGTGCGGTGCAGAATATCCTGCAATGCACCGGCAGGGGCAATAAAGGCTTCTCCGGGATTTATCGTCACGGCGGGAGAGCCGTTGCAGGAATATATATATCTGCCCCGCAGACACTCAACAACGGAGAGCCAGTCCAGCCTTTTTACATCGCGCCAGCCGTCCGGAGCGCCGGAGCCGTTGGAGAAGTGCAGAAATTCTATACTCAGGTGCATTTTAATCCTCACATTTTACATTGTGACAGTATTGTACAGTATTATGCCGGTATACGCAATTGTTTTTAACGGCATCGGATAGTATAATCCCAAAAAGAATCATTAAGCGGCGGGAAAAATATGCCGCCGGTTTCGGAGGAAGAACAATGAGCGTAAGATTCGGTTCTGCAACGGGGGAACGCCCCGTTACATTAAGTGAAACAACGCGGGAAATGTGTGCAAAGGCGCTGGACGGCTTTTTCGGAAGGCGTATTCTTGAGACGCCGTTTGTAAAAGCAGATGATATTCCGGGCTTTGAAACTATGAGCATGCGGGAGAAATATGCCGCTGCGCTTGACAGGATAGTAGAGGAGTGCCCCGTATATATAAACGACGGCGAGCTTATAGTGGGAAGCGCATCCCTGGGCGATGCCATCCTGCCGGTGGTGCCGGTAAAATACGGGGACAGCTATGTTTTCGGCTGGGGTGCAAACCATGTAACCATGGGTTTTGATGAAGCGCTGCGAAGGGGCTTGGATGCATACGAGCGGGAAATAGACGGATATCTTTCGGAGGATCGCGATGTCCAAAGAACCGAGGTGCGCATGAGCATGAAAAGAGCGCTTGCATCCCTGCGGCGCTGGCACCAAAGATATATGGAGGCACTGGAGGAAAAAATAAATGCAGACCCTCAGAAACGCCTCAAGCGCATAAGAGATAACCTGAAAACCGTACCTTTTGCACCGCCGCAGACATTTTATCAGGCGCTCCAAAGCCTGTGGTTTTCCTTTGCATTTGCCCGCTTAAGCGCAAATTGGCCGGGTCTTGGCAGAATGGATGAATATCTGTGGCCGTATCTTCGCGATGACCTTAAGCAAGGTCGTACGGATATGAAGGAGGCGAAGGAACAGCTGGCGCATTTTATGATAAAGGGGTGCGAGTGGATAAATCTTTCCTTTCGCGGCACCGGCGATGCTCAGCACTATCAGAACATCGTGCTGGGCGGGACAGATGAAAGCGGAAGGGATATAAGCAACCCCGTAACCCGTATGGTGCTGGAAATATTCGCGGAATTGCCCATAAGCGATTTTCCCGTTGCGGTACGGCTTAACGAACAGACCCCGGAATGGGTGCACGAACTGATAGCGCAGAATGTGGCCTTCGGGGGCGGAGTGGTTGCGGTGTATAATGAAAGCACCGTGCTCAAGGCGCTGGAAAACTACGGCTATCCGTATAAAGAAGCGGTGCGCTTTGCAAACGACGGCTGCTGGGAAGTGCAGGTACCGGGCAAGACATGGTTTTCCTATGTGCCGTTTGACGGCTACGCGATTTTTCAGGCTGAGGTGCTGAAGCTGGGAGAAGCGGAAACGCCGGAGTATAAGAATTACGGCGCCATGTATGCGGCCTATACGGAGCGGCTTAAGGAAAAAATAGACGACATATGGGCATGCGACGAGAAAAAATGCCCGGAGTGTGCTCCGCCGGTGCCCTTTTGCGAGCTGCTCACAAAGGAATGTGCGAAAAAAGGAATGCCGTATTATTATTTCGGCCCGGAATATAATGTTGATTCGCCGCATTTCGGGGGCTTTGCCGAAGCGGTAAATGCGCTTTTTGCAATAAAGCATTTTGTATTTGATACCGGCAGGTATACCCTGCGGGAATATACCGATATGCTGCGCGCCGACTGGAACGGCTTTGAGGTGCAGCGCAGAGAAGCGGCGGCGCTGGATTATTGGGGCGCGGATTCTCCGAAGGCTGACGAAATCGCCGTGCGGCTGGCCGGGGACTATGCTGATATATGCGATCGGGATAAATTCAATCATACCGGCGACATGCTCAGGCCTGCCGGAATAAGCACTTTCGGCCGCCAGACGGACTGGCGCAATGACAGATTTTCTCACGCCTTCGGAAGAAAGAACGGAGAGATATTAAGCGGCAACTGCAGCCCGACGCCCGGCACCGATATCAACGGAGTAACTTCGGTCATACGGGCGCACTGCGCTCTTCCGCTGTATCGCTTTGCGGGAAGCACCGCGCTTGATATAAAGCTGGATCCGTCCGTTTTCCGCAATACCGATATAACGCGCGTGGTGCGCGGTTTGACGGACGGCTTTGTAAGCCTCGGGGGCTTCTTTATGCAGATGGATACGGTGGATAATGAGGCTTTGCGCCGTGCGCAGGAAAATCCGGAGGCATATAAAGGGCTGGCAGTGCGCGTTTCCGGCTGGTCGGCGCGTTTTGTGACGCTGAGCCGGGAATGGCAGGACACCGTAATAGAGCGCACCTCACAAAAAAGATAAAAGCGCAGTGCGGGGCAAGCTGATTTTGCCCGGCGGAAAGGGCATGCCTATGGAAGGGATAATAACGGATATACAGCGTTTTTGCGTGCATGACGGGCCGGGAATACGCACGGCGGTCTTTCTGAAGGGCTGCCCGTTAAGATGCGCATGGTGTCACAATCCCGAAACGCAGTCCGCAAAGATAGAGCCGTATCTTGATGCCGGCGCCTGTACGGGATGCGGCAGCTGTGAAAAAATATGCACAAGACACCGCATTACCGCGCAGGGGCATCTGTTTGATGCTTCCGGCTGCACCGGCTGCCTTGAATGTGTCAAAAGCTGCCGTTACGGTGCGCTCAGCGTAAACGGACGGCACATAAGCGCGGAAAGCATTGTACGGCAGGCACTTGCGGACAGACCGTTTTACGCAGGCGGAGGGGGCATTACCGTTACCGGCGGAGAGCCGTCGTTTCAGCCCGGATTTGCCTTGGAGATATTGCAGCGCGCCGCGTTTGCGGGCATGAGCACCTGTATGGAAACGGCGGGCTGCTTTGACGGCGATTTTTTACGGGAGGCGTCACGGTGCTGCGGCCTTTTTCTTATAGATGTAAAGGATGCAAACGAAAAAAGGCTGAGAAAAAATACGGGGCAGAGCCTGTTGAAGCTGGCTGCCAATCTGGAGGCTGTGGGAAGCTTAGGCGTAAATTTCACGGTGCGCACGCCGATAATAGGCGGCATCAACGATACGCCGGAGGATATGCTGGAGCTTGCAGCCTTTGCACGGCAATTTCAACCGATGAAATGGCGGCTGTTTTCCTATCACGAGCTGGGGCTTTCCAAGGCGGAAAGGCTGGGAAGAAAGCAGGAAAGATTCGGGGCGGTATCCGAGGAACGCCTGACGGAGCTTCGGGAGATTTTTTACCGTGAACTCAACGGACGCATGCGTCCCGAAAGCACGGGCGATTAGAAAGCAAAAAAGCCTCTGCGGAGAAGGATGGGGGAAACAGGCGCACGCTTTTAGGGGAAACAAAGTGCCGGAAGAAGAAAATGGCGTAAAAATGCGAAAGAAACGGGTTTTAACAAAATATATCTTGACACGAAGCCGCATTTGTGGTAAATTAACAACGCACTACTTCCGGGTAGTGTTTCTATATGCGTTTTGGAGGTGTAAAAAATGGCTGCTAAGGGACAGAGAAACGGTATAACACTGGCTTGCTCCGAGTGCAAGAACAGAAACTATATTACCAGCAAAAATAAGAAGAACGATCCGGATCGCCTTGAGATCAAAAAATATTGCCCGACCTGCAAGGCTCATACCGCTCATAAGGAAACAAAGTAATTTTTCTAAGCGATATTAAGGATGTGAAAAAGATGGCAAAGGATCAGGATAAGAAAGCGGCAGCACAGGACAAGCTGGAGCTGGTTCAGAGCGCCGACGCCGTCAAACAGGACAAAAAAGACGGTAAGGATGCCAAGAAGGCTCAGAAAAAGAAAAAAGAAAAGAAAAAGCGCGGAAATCCCATAAAGGAAATGATCTCCGAGCTTAAAAAGGTCACTTGGCCTACCCGCAAGGAATTTATCAATTACAGCGTGTGCGTTTTTGTGTTTGTTGCCGTTATGGCTCTGATCGTATGGCTGATGGACCTCGGCTCCGCCGAGCTTATCAAGCTGCTTACCGATCAGACTACGGGACTGCCTTCGCTGTTCAAGTAAGCCGGGGAGTAGCTGCAAATGAGTGAAGAGAACAATACTCCGAAGTGGTATGTCGTTCATACCTATTCAGGATATGAAAACAAGGTAATGACCAGCCTTCAGAACATGGTGGAGAATATGGCGCTTCAGGACAGAATCGTGGATGTGCGTATTCCTACCGAAGAGGTTATGGAAGTCAGGAACGACAAAAAGCGCCTTGTGCAGCGCAAGCTGTTTCCGGGCTATGTCATGGTCAAGATGATAATGGATCAGCTTACTTGGTATGCTGTGCGCAATACCCGCGGCGTAACGGGCTTTGTGGGCCCGGGAAGCAAAACCCCGATTCCGCTTACGGATGAAGAGGTGCGCCGCATGGGCGTGGAGAATGTTTCCGTGCGCATGGACATCAAAAACGGCGATTATGTCGATATCATCAACGGCCCGCTGGACGGCTTTTCCGGCGTTGTGGAGGAAGTGGATGCCGCCCGCCAGAAGGTCCGCGTGACCGTTTCCATGTTCGGACGCGAAACTCCCGTGGAGCTTGACTTCGTACAGGTTAAGGTCGTTTAATCAAAGCCGTTATTCGCAGCGCTCTTGCGTCTGCGTTTAATAGAGTCCGCCGTTTTTGCGGTGTGACATTCAAGTCCCGCCTGCGTGCGGGCGGTGGGAGAGCCGAAGGCTCGATAGCACCACATTTTATTAAGAGGAGGTGTTTTTAGATGGCAAAGAAGATTACGGGAATGGTTAAGCTGCAGATTGCAGCAGGCAAGGCTACACCTGCGCCTCCTGTCGGCTCTGTTTTGGGACCTCACGGTATCAATATCATGGGCTTCTGCAAGGAGTTCAATGAGCGTACCGCTAAGCAGGCAGGTCTTATTATCCCTGTGGTTATCACGATTTATCAGGATCGTTCTTTCTCTTTCGTAACCAAGACTCCGCCGGCAGCGGTTCTTATCAAGAAGGCCTGCGGCATAGAGAGCGGTTCGGGAGCCCCCAATAAGACCAAGGTCGCTTCGATAACCAAGGCACAGCTGCGTGAAATCGCAGAACTCAAGATGCCCGATCTTAATGCTGCCGATGTGGATGCCGCAATCAGCATGATCGCGGGTACCGCAAGAAGCATGGGCGTTACCGTGGCCGACTAAGGCCTCATTATTAAGTGGGAGGGGCGCTTTTGCGGCGCACCGTTTTGACCACAAGGAGGAACGTAAATGAAAAGAGGAAAGAAATATATCGAAAGCCTCAAGCAGATAGATACCTCGAAGCTGTATGACCCTTCCGAGGCAGCAGCTCTGGCTGTATCCACCGCTAAGGCTAAGTTTGACGAGACCGTGGAGGTTTCCGTTAAGCTGGGTATCGACCCCAAGCATGCAGACCAGCAGGTCCGCGGCGTTGTAGTGCTGCCTCACGGCACCGGCAAAACCAAGAAGATTTTGGTTATTGCCAAGGGTGAGAAGGCTGATGCCGCCGCTGCTGCCGGCGCCGATTATGTAGGTGCCGAGGAGATGATATCCAAAATCCAGAACGAGCAGTGGTTTGACTATGATGTCATCGTTACCACCCCGGACATGATGGGTCTTGTCGGCCGTCTCGGTAAGGTGCTGGGCCCCAAGGGCTTGATGCCTAACCCCAAGAGCGGAACCGTTACCATGGATCTGCCCCGTGCCATTAACGAGATTAAAGCCGGTAAGGTGGAGTACAGAGTGGATAAAACCGCTATCATTCACTGCCCCATCGGCAAGGTCAGCTTCGGAACCGAGAAGCTCACGGAGAACCTGAATGTGCTTATGGATGCCATAATCAAGGCAAAGCCGGCTACTGCAAAGGGCGTTTACCTGCGCAGCGTTGTGCTCTCCAGCACCATGGGCCCCGGAATCAAGGTCAACGGCCTGAAGTTCTGATAGTTCAATAAAATATTCGGGCATCGCGGCTGCGGTGCCTGTTTTTTTGTATTTATCCGCATAAAACCCGAAAAAAGGGTACGGCGCGGTAAATCTTGTGCGTATTTGCGCCGCAAAGACTCATTTGGGGTATTGCAAACAAGCCGCGTATGTGATAAAATAAACAAAAGCTGTCTTGCCTCTGTAACACGCATCTGTCGCGATACACCGCATCGCAGCATAAACCATAAACGGAGCATTTGTTTTGAAAACGCAGAACGGACGGACAAAAAATATAATAATCACAATTGTCATAGCCACAGTGCTGCTTTGCGTTATATTGCTTGCTTTTTTGCCCACTGCGCCCCGTGCGCACGGGTCATATCGGCTTACGGTGTTTTTCACGGGGGATCTCCACGGTCAGGTGGATAATCTCCCTTATTACTATACAATAATCCAGCAGGCAAAGCACGATGGCGAAAATGTGCTGCTGTTAGACTGCGGAGATCTTTCCTACGGCGGTCCCCGTCAGGAAAGGGGCGGCGTGCCGGAGGCTTGGATGCTGGCAGGTATGAAATATGACGCAATGGTGCTGGGAAACAATGAATTCAAATGCACCGAAAATACGGCGCAGGCCTGCGATAAGCAGATTAAAAAGCTTTCCGAAAACACTGGTTGTCCGCTTCTGTGCGCCAACATAAAAGAGGACGGGCAATACCTTAACGGCGTGCAGCCGTATATCATCAAGAATGTTAACGGGCTGCGTATAGCCGTTGTAGGCCTTACCACCGATGAAATCGACAACAAGGAAACCCGCAACAAAACAAAGGAAAACCCGGTTGCGGTGCTTGAAGAAATACAGCAGCAAATATCCGGCAGTGCGGATATAACAATTGTGCTCTCCCACTGCGAAGAGGAGCAGAATAAGAATATGCGCGATGTTTCGGCTGTAATAGCGGGGCATATACATGAGCCCACATACACGCCGCAGCAGGGATATAATGGGATTCCCATCGTGCGTGCCGGCGGCAAGGACAGAGGACATCTGGGCAAGCTTGTGCTGGAGCTTAAAGAAACGGAAAACGGTTGGGAAACCGAAAAATATGATTTTACACTGTGCAGCATTGAGGGCGTAATACCTAATAAAAAAATCATGAAGATATACGCCGGTCTGCCGAAAAACTGAATTCCGGCTTCATAGCTTGTAAAATCCCTTAAGGAGCGGTTATCAATGGACAAGGTCAAACGAAACGAGCGCCTCGCGGTCATCACCAAAACACTGTGCAGCAATCCCAGCAAGCTTTTTACGCTTTCATATTTCTGCTCGGTTTTGGGGGCAAATAAGTCCTCTTTGAGTGAAGATATTTCAGCGCTTAAAACTGTTTTTGAGCAGCGCGGGCTGGGACGGATGGAAACAATGCCCGGCGCTATGGGGGGCGTGCGTTTTATACCGGCCATTCCCAAGGAAAAGGTGTTTGCATATGCGCAGGAACTGGCTACCATGCTCAGTGATTCCAGGCGCGCGCTGGCCGGCGGGTATATCTATATGACAGATGTGCTTTCCGACCCGCAGCAGCTGGAAAACATGGCGCAATGCCTTGCGGCGCCGTATTTCAATAAGAATATAGACCATGTTATAACCATCGAAACAAAGGGCATACCGATAGCACTTATGTGCGCAAGGGTTCTCGGCGTGCCGCTGATAATTGCAAGGCGCGAAAACCGTATAAACGAAGGCTCGCTTGTTTCTATAAACTATATCACGGGCTCGGGACGCCGCATGGAAACGATGAGCTTGCCGCGCAGGGCTATTGATAACGGTCAGAGAGTGCTGATTGTGGACGATTTTATGCGCGCCGGCGGCAGCGTAAAGGGACTTTGCGATCTTATGAAGGAATTCAATGTTACGGTTGAGGGCGTCGCGGTGCTTGTGGCAACAAAGCAGCCGGAGCGCAAGCTGGTGGAGGGCTACCGTTCGCTGCTTACGCTTTACTCGGTGGACGATTATCAGGGAATAATCGATATTCGTCCCAGCACGGTGCTGTCGGATAACCGATAAATGTGAACATAAGCTGAATTTTACACATAACAGTTGCATTTTATACCGCAGAATGATAATATCAAAATATAATGGTTAAATTTTACGGAGGGTGCGGCTATGGATGTTACCGATGTAAGAATACGCAGAATTATGACGGACGGCAAGCTGAAGGCGGTGGCTTCAGTTACATTTGACGATGTATTTGTTGTGCATGATATAAAAATTATTCAGGGCAGCAGCGGCTTGTTTGTGGCGATGCCGGCCAAGAGAACGCCGGGCGGTGAATTGCGTGATATAGCGCATCCGCTTGTTACGCATCTTCGCAATGAAATAGCCTCCAGAGTGCTGGAGGCCTTTGCGGCGCTTCCAGAGCCTGCGGATACAGGTTCTGCACAGGCGGCTGCAACATAAAACATCCCCCGCTTTTTACGAAGCGGGATATTTTTTATCCTTTGATTTTTCTTTACGCGGCGGCAGCAAAAAATGCTTGATGTTTATGCCTTTGGTAGCATATAATACAGGTAATGAAAAGAGGTATATTTATAATGAATCTGATGGATTATAAGAATAAAAAAGTTCACTTTATTGCAGTGGGCGGCTCTTCCATGAGCGGGCTTGCCATGATGCTGCACAATTTGGGTTTTGATAAGCTTTCCGGCTCCGATCAGGCGGAGGGCAAGGCTCTTCCTGCTCTGCGGGATGCCGGAATAAAAATAAGCGTGGGGCATGACGAGAAAAATGTGCAGGGTGCAGAGCTTGTAATTTATTCTGCGGCTGTTAATGAAAAAAACTGCGAATTTGCCTATGCAAAGCAGCACGGTATCCCCATGCTGCGCAGGGATGAGCTGCTTGGTGAACTTTCAAAGGCCTATAAGAACTGTATAGCCGTTTCCGGCACGCACGGAAAAACCACTACTACCGGAATGATAAGCGAAATTTTTCAGGTAGCGGGAAAAGATGCCACCATACATATAGGCGGCGTGCTGCCCATGATACACAGCAATGTGCGTCTGGGTCACGGAGATGCGTTCATAACCGAGGCCTGTGAATATGTGGATTCCTTTCTTACCCTGCGCCCGAAGTTTGCCATAGTGCTCAATATAGATGCTGATCACCTTGATTATTTCAAGGATATTGACCATATATACGCCTCCTTTATGCGCTTTGTGCAGCCGGTGCCGGAGGACGGCTGCGTTATAGGCTGCGGAGATGATGAGCGCACGGCAAAGCTGCTTAAGGAGTGCGGAAAGCATACGGTAAGCTACGGCTTTGAGGACACAAACGATTATTATGCACGCAATATCGAATTTTCGCCGCAGGGCTATCCGAGCTATGACTTCTGCAAGGACGGGAAATGCCTTTTCAGAGTTGAGCTCAGCATAGTGGGCAAGCTGAATGTGCTTAATTCCATGGCGGCAATAATATGCTGCATGAAAAACGGTATATCGGAAAGCGCCATAACGGAGGGGCTGCATGCCTTCCGCGGCGTTATGCGCCGCTTTGAGGACAGGGGAACCTGCAACGGAGCGCGGCTCATACATGATTATGCGCACCATCCTCAGGAGGTTGCGGCCACTATTCTTGCAGCACAGCCTATTGACAAAAACCGCCTGTGGGTGGTTTACCAGCCGGCGTTGTTTTCCCGCACCAAGGCGCAGTTTGACAGGCTGGTAAAATGCTTCAAGGGGGCGGATAAAGTAATAGTTATTGATATCTACGGCTCCCGCGAACCGTTCGACCCCACGATCCACTCCAAAATGCTGGTGGATAAGATAGTGGAGCAGGAAAAGCAGGACTGCATATACATTCCTACAATGCAGGAGGCGGCGGAATACTTAAAGCAGCATCTTGAGCCGGGTGATTTGTGCCTTAATTTGGGAAGCGGCAGCATTGATAAGCTGGATACCTTTATAACAGGCGGAAATTAAAAGCCTGTCTGCTGCCTGCACGCCGCACAGCGAAAGGCCGGGCAAAACAGACGCAGGTATTTTGCCGAAAGCCGCGCTGTAAAGTGCGCAAACTGAAAATTAAACCGCATTTATTATTTATAAGCCGCTGTTTTTGAAAGACGCTTTGGAATAATAATGCGGTTTTTTAATATAAATCGTCGTCGGGCAGGGCTTTTATATATTTTTTCGTATATTTTCCTTGATAAAATGACACACTAAAGACAGGAAGGGAAGGTGTGGCAGGATGAAAAAGTATATTTGCGCCATTACGCTTGTGCTGCTGCTTTTTCCGGCGTTTACTGCGGTATCGTCCGGAGCAGAGGCGGGCAATCAGGCATTCAGAGCAACCAGAACATCGGTATACAGATGACATTTAATGCAGATACTGCGGCTTTGCGCTGAAACAGAAGCCGCAGCGGATTTATATATTATATTAAAACAAAAATGTTGCGGGGCAGAACGCGAGTTCAGTCTCGCTTTTCTTATTATGGCAGCAGCGCAGCCCTGTTATGCGAAAGCTCCGCCTGCTGTATTTTTATAAAAGAAGTTTCTTTATATCGGGCAGCGTACAATATGCTGTTTTCGGCATTGCATTATGCATGCGGTTGTGGTATTATGAATTTATAGGGAATTGATAATTCCGGAATGTATACAACATCAAAGGGGGATAAAAATGCTGGAGGTAAGAAACCTTGTAAAGGTATATAAGCCTAAAAAAGGTGTAGCGGTAAAGGCGCTGGATAATGTGAGTATAAAATTTCCGCATACAGGCATGGTGTTCCTGTTAGGGAAATCCGGCAGCGGCAAATCAACGCTGCTTAATGTTCTTGGAGGTCTTGACCGCTGTGACAGTGGAGAAATAATCATAAAGGGAGTTTCATCACGAAGCTTCCGGCAAAGACATTTCGATTCCTATCGCAATACATATGTCGGATTTGTTTTTCAGGAGTATAACCTGCTTGAGGAGTTCAATGTCGGGGCAAATATCGCCTTGGCGATTCAGCTTCAGGGGCGCAAACCGCAGGATGACGAAATAAACTCTATTCTGCATCGCGTGGATATGGAGGGCTGCGCATACCGCCGCACGAATGAGCTTTCCGGCGGACAGCGCCAGAGAGTAGCCATTGCAAGGGCACTGGTGAAAAATCCCGAAATAATCATGGCGGACGAGCCGACGGGCGCGCTGGATTCGGCTACGGGACGGCAGGTGCTTCAGATGCTTAAAGAGCTTTCGCAAACGAGACTGGTAATAGTGGTTTCGCATGACCGTGAGTTTGCTTCGCAATATGCCGACAGGATAATTGAGCTTTCCGACGGCAGAGTCATAAGGGATGACGAGCGTATAGCCGATAATGCAAAAGCGTGCGCAGAAACAGGGCTGCAAGGCGGCGGTGACTCCGCAAGGGAAAATGCTGCGGATAATTCGGCGGCAGGCGATTCTGCCCCCGGCATTGCATCTGCGGATATGCAGGCTTCAAAGGCTCGGCTTACCTTTTGTGATAACTGCGTGGAAATACCGGCAGGCTATCATCTTACCCCGGAGGACAGGGAAAAAATAAACAGCTATATCGATTCTCTTTCGGGGCAAAATACGCGTTTGATAATAGGCTCGGCCAAACAGCAAGGGAACTTTGCACCCACCGATGTTTCACGCATAGGTGGTGTAGATTCCGGAGAGCCGTTCCGGCTTATTCGTTCGCATCTGCCTATGAATGTGGCCTTTCGTTTGGGAGCAAGCAGCCTTAAATATAAAAAATTCCGATTGGTCGTAACGGTGCTGCTTTCCTGCGTAGCCTTTACGCTTTTCGGGCTTGCTGATACCTTCAGCGCATACAACCATGTGCGTACCTGCACGGATTCTCTTATGGATAACCGTGTCGAATATATATCCGTAACAGCGGGGGAGAGAAATGCCGAAACGGCATTGCCGATAGGCGGCGGGCGAATGTCGCAGGCGGATATAGAAAAAGCGGCTCAGGGCATGGGAACAGAGCTTAACGGTGTTTACAAGCCGTCGCAATACGGCTACGGCTATGACATTATAATAACGGATCCGGAAACCGGGGAGAATTATTACGATTATTCCGATTATTCCGAGCCCATGAGCTTTGCGGGACAGATAAACAGCACCGAGTATGCAAAGGATACGGTGTATAATCTTTATTCATCGGGCTTTGAAGCGGGCTTTGGAGTTATGGAGGAGAGCATAGCCGAAAAAATGGGCTATACGCTGCTTGCAGGGCGCTATCCCGAAGGGGATAAGCCGGAGATTGCCGTAAGCAAGGCGGTGTATGAAACCTTTGAAAAATGCGGCTACCGTGAGCCGGAGAGCAAAATGTATAATTATACAAGTATAACCCGCTATGAAGATCTGATAGGTAAAAAGCTGCGGCTTAACGGCACGGACTATACGGTAAGCGCAATAGTGGATACCGGCCTTGATATGTCGCGTTACGGCGTGTTGGCGGAAACAATCGATTATAATGACGCAAAAACGGTTGTGCGCAATATGATCCTGCAGCAGGAGCTGTATTATGATAAGCAGTACGGCTATGCGGGAATGGCCATGCTCAGCCGGGAGAGCTTTGCAAAGCTTGTTCAGGCTGCCGATGAAGCATATGACCACAAGCCGTTTGAATTTGCAATAGGAGCCATGCCGAAGGATAAAAATGCAGTGCTTAATGCCGTAAAGTATTGCTACCGGGACGGTAATCAGTATAATCCCATACAGAACCCCGTGATTTTTGAGCTGGACGCAATCGATGAGGTGCTTAAGGTTCTTTCCGGTGTGTTTGTGGGAGTGGGTATATTCTTTGCGATATTTGCCGCCATTATGCTTGCAAACTTTATTGCGGTAAGCGTTGCAAACAAAAAGCAGGAGATAGGCATACTGCGCGCCATAGGCTCCCGCAGCAGCGATGTTTTCCGTATTTTCTTCAGTGAAAGCTTTATAATTGCGGCGGTGAATTTTGTGCTTGCCTGCATAGGCACGGCGGCCGTTACGGTTATGATAAACGGAGGCGTGCACAACCTTGGCGTGCTTGTTACCGTTTTGTCGGTAGGGCCGCGTCAGCTGCTGCTTATGCTGGCAATAAGCCTTGGCGTTGCAGCTGCAGCAAGCTTTTTTCCGGTATGGCGTATAGCCGCAAAGAAGCCGATAGATGCCATAAGAAACCGCTGACGGGTTTACCGGCACCGGCGCGGCCGGGCGCTCGGCCTTGCGGCCTTACGCCCACGCCCTGCCCTTAAAGGGCAGGGACGGCTTTTGAAAAGCCCTCGGCCGCGCCATCGGCGCTCGCGGCAAAGGAGGCAATACCGCGGCTGTTTTTGCCCGGCGCAGCTTTTCCAAAAACAGACAAAGCCGCCCCGTTTGGGGCGGCTTTAATGCATCTTACCGTATTAAGCCTGATTATAAATCAAATAAGCAGATCTTTGGCGGGGAAAACCGGCTCACAGGTAACATTCAAGCCCAGCTTTCGCAAGGTGCCTTCATCACCGGAACGCAGCATCTGCGTGGAGTGAAAGTCGCAGCCTCTGAGCTTGGGAAGGCAGCCTACGGCTAAAGCGGCGGTGGGGTTGGTGGCAGCGCATATCGACAGGGCTATAAGCACATCGTCAAGCTTGAGCACCGAGCTTGCGCTGCCCAGTATTTCCCCCTTAAGGCGGAGAATAGGCTCCAGCACAATGGGGGAGATCAGCATTATCTTGTCGTCAAGGCCGGCCAATGCCTTTACGGAATTGACCACCGCGCTTGCCGAAGCGCTCATAAGCTGAGTTTTGCGTCCGGTAATAATGCGGCCGTCCTCCAGCTCCAGCGCAGCTGCGGGTGCGTTTGCGGCTTGGGATTTTTCAAGGGCGGGGGTTACCGTGTGCCGATCCTTGGGGGTAACGCCCAGCTGCTGCATGATGCTTTTTATCTTTTCAAGAGTGCTGTCCTTTTCCCGTCCGAGCTTGCAGTCGCAGGCGGTTTTGTAATAACGGCGTATAACCTCCTGCTTTGAGGCTTCGCATACGGCATCGTCGTCATATATGCAGTAGCCCGCCATGTTCACTCCCATATCGGTGGGGGAACGGTAAAAATCGGGGTTGCCGGTCACGCGGGTAAGTATAGTGCGCAGAACCGGGAAGGCTTCGATGTCGCGGTTATAGTTTACCGTGGATACGCCGTAGGCCTCAAGATGGAACGGGTCTATCATATTTATATCCTGAAGATCCGCCGTGGCCGCCTCATAGGCAAGGTTGACCGGGTGCTTAAGCGGAAGATTCCATATGGGGAAGGTTTCGAATTTGGCATATCCTGCCGCACGCCCGCGCTTGTGCTCATGATAAAGCTGGGACAGGCAGGTGGCAAGCTTTCCGCTTCCGGGGCCGGGAGCCGTGACCACAACAAGAGGCCGGGTGGTTTCGATATAATCGTTTTTGCCGTAGCCCTCAGGGCTTACGATGGTGTTTATATCGGTGGGATAATCCTTTATCGGATAGTGCGTATAATGCCGCACACCCATCATTTCCAGCCTCCGGCGGAAGGGCTCAACCGCGCTTTGGCCGGTGTACTGCGTTATAACCACCGAGCTTACCAGTATTCCCATTTTGGAAATAAGGCTGATAAGACGCAGCACCTCCATATCGTAGGTTATGCCGATATCGGCACGGATTTTCGTTTTTTCAATATCGGCGGCGCACACGCAGAAAACAACCTCGACACGGTCGCGCAGCTCGTAGAGCAGCTTGATCTTGCCGTTGGGATCAAACCCCGGCAGCACGCGGGCAGCGTGAAAATCATCAAATATCTTGCCGCCGAATTCCAGATACAGCTTGTTGTCAAAGCGGGAAATGCGCTCCAGTATCTGGCTTGTCTGGCGCCGTGTGTACTCTTGGCTGTCAAACCCTTTTTTCATTTTAATCCTCCCAAAGTCCGCAGTCTGTTCCTAAAAATCATACCCCGACTATTGTAAGTATTTAAGGGGCAAAAGTCAAGGATAATGTCGTTTTTTTGTTTATTACGGCATTAACGGTACATGGTAAGGCAGGCGTGTGCGCCTGTTGCATAAAGCTGCGGCAGTGCCCGCATTTTTCTGACATTAAGTGCCGCAAGCCCGTACAGTATCGATTCATGGACAAAATATAGTTTCTATTGTGCTAAAAAAAGCTATAATAATGCATTGAATAATGCCTTGCCGCGCTATATAATACCCTTGTAAACCGGACACGGTTATTTATCACTTGTAAAATTATATCAGGAGGAATGTACATGAAAAAGAAACTGGCGGCTATTGCCGCCGCTGCGCTGATGCTGCTGCTGTGCGCCTGTGATGCCAATACCGCATCGCCCGCGCCGTCGCAGAGCCCCGCGCAGGATCAAACCGGGCAGACATCTCCGGAGCCCGAAGCAACTCCCGAGACACCGTATGAAGAAGCCGGTAAAAAGATAATAGAGGGCTTTGAGCAGGGCGAGATATCCGAGCTTGTCCAAAGCCTAGACTGGACTTCAACGGGCTACGGCATAAGCAATCCGCAGCTTTCCGTAACCGATAATAAAAATATGTGCGATCAGGGCAAGGGCATGCTTGCGGTGCTGCCCGATGCAAATGCGTGGTGCCAGTCCTATACAATCAAGGGCGAAAGCGTAAGCAAAGCCTTTTCGGAGGGCGGAAGCTATCTCCGGCTTTGGGTGTGCAACAAAACGGGCGGCACACTGGGTGTGGGCATAGTGGCGGCAGCAAACGGCAAGCAGGCATATTTTTCTGCCGAGGACGCCGTTCTTACCGGGGCCGACGGCACGGTTCTTAAGGCGGAAACGGGCGATCCCTCCGGCATGGGGCAGGGCAAGCCCTCTGCGGTTATCATCCCGGACGGCTTTTGCGGCTGGCTGAGCTTTAAGTGCGATAAGCTGGGCCGGTATTGGGAAAACGCAATGCTGGAGGATATAAAAACAACGGAATCGCTCAATATTGATGTGCGCCCCAGCAGCTTTTCCGATGAAGGCAGCTATGTATTTGATGAGCTTGCGCTTACGGAGCAGACGGAAGGGCAAAGGCGTAAATGGGAGCACAGCCAGAACGAGGAGGACGATAAAAACATGACCAACGAAGAAAAAATCGCCAAGGGCTTTGAAAAGGCGATAAACACCACGCCGGTGCTTAATGAAATTGCGGAGCTTAACCCCACGGGTACATATTCCGGCATTAAGGCGGTATGGTATGAGGGAATGACCAAAAACGGCCGCAAAACCAAGGTATTTGCCTATGTAGGCTTCCCGGAGAACGCCGATGCGTCCTCGCCGGTGCCGGCAGTAGTGCTGGTGCACGGCGGCGGCGGACACGCTTTCCTGCCGTGGGTAAAAATGTGGAACGACCGCGGCTATGCTGCCATTGCAATGGACAACACCGGGTATTTCCCCACAACGGTAAATGCGGGCAGCAGCGAAACCGACACCACATGGCGCTACGGGCTTATGAAATCGCTCAAGGAGGACGGATATGTAAACGCTCCCAATAACGACGGAATGGGCTCCTCTGCCGGCAAGGCCGACAATATGTGGATGTATCACGCCGTAGGTCAGACCATTCTTGCCGCAAACGCGCTGCGGGCAGACAGCCGCGTTGCTGCCGACAAGGTGGGAGTTACGGGCATTTCCTGGGGCGGAGTTATAAGCTCCATAACCATAGGCTGGGATAACCGTTTTGCGTTTGCCGTTCCGGTTTACGGCTCCGGGTACCTTGATGAATCTTTGGCGTGGATGAAAAACAATTTCTCCGGCAAGGAAACCATACAGCTTTGGAGCGCGAAGGATCGCTTTGATAAGGCCGATATGCCGATACTTTGGCTGTGCTGGAATGACGACAGCTGTTTTTCCGTAAACAGCAACTCCAAGAGCTATCTTGATACGGTAAAGGTAAACCCGGCTGACAGGCTGAGCATGATAAACAAAATGTATCACTCTCACGGCTGCGGATGGAATCCGGGCGAGATTATGATGTTTGCGGATTCCGTTGTAAAGGGTGGTGCAACTCTTACCGGCTTTGCTTCCCAGCCCTCCGGCAGAAAAATAAATGTTAAAATAGAAGCGGATTCCGCAGCCTCCAAGGTTACTGCCAAGCTTTATTACATCACGGAGGATATGACATACAGCCGCCATAAAAAGTACGGCTATGAGGATACCTTTATGGATCAGGAATGGCAGACGGCGGATCTTACGGTTAAGGACGGTACCGTTACCGGCAGCGTTCCGGCAAAGGCCAAAGGATATTATATTGAGCTTACCACCGAGATAGCCGGCAAAAGCTATGTTACATGCTCTGTATATACCGCAGTAAAATAATCAAACAGCACGCGGCCGTGCATACGGCTGTAAGAAAAAACACAAAAACAAAGCGCGAGCCTGTTCCGGCCCGCGCTTTGCACTTTTATTTTTTCCTTTTACATATTGCTTTTTGCTGCTGCGCGTCCATCCATACAGGCGCAAAGCAATCTGCTTTTATTCAAACTGTGCATAAAAAAGGTCGTGATAAAAGCCGGGAGCCTCCACAAGGGAGTCGTGGGTTCCGCGCTGCACTATCCGCCCCTCCTTAAGCACTATCACCGTATCGGCATTGCGCACGGTGGACAGGCGGTGAGCAATCACTATGCAGGTTTTATTTTTCATAAGCCGCTCTACGGAGCGCTGCAAAAGAGCCTCCGTGCGGGAGTCTACATTGCTGGTGGCTTCATCCAGTATCAGCACCCGCGAATCGGAAAGCATTGCGCGCGCCACCGTCATAAGCTGCTGCTGACCCTTGGAAATGCCGCCGCCCTCATCGCTCATAGGCGTGTCATAGCCCTTGGGAAGCGAAAGAATGTATTCGTGTATACCCACGGCTTTTGCGGCGGCTTCCGCGTCCTCCCTTGTGGCTTCGGGGTTGCCGTAGGTAAGGTTTTCATATACCGTTCCGTCAAACAGCCATGCATCCTGCAGCACCATGGCAAGGCTTTTACGGAGGGAATCTCTGGTTCCGGCGGTCACGGGCGTGCCGTCCAGTATGATTTCGCCGCTTTGTGCGTCATAAAAACGCATAAGCAGGTTTATAAGCGTGGTTTTTCCGGCCCCCGTAGGCCCTACTATTGCAAGAGTCTTGCCGGGCTTTGCCTCCATGGTTATGCTTCGCAGGGTCGGCCTGCCGGGTATATAGTCAAAATTCACATCGCGAAAGCCGATATCGCCGCGTATATCCGAAAATATGCGGGCGTCTGCGGCGTCGGGAGCTTCACAGGGCTCGTCAAGCAGGCGGAATATGCGCTCCGCAGCTGCTGCTGCGGACTGAAATTCCGTAAGTATTCCCGCCATTTCGTTTATAGGCCCGGCAAAGCGCCGTGAGTAGAGCACAAAGGAGGAAAGCGTACCAAGAGTTATGCCGCCGTACAGGTATAAAAAGCCGCCCAGCGTACTTATAAGGGCAAGAGAGAGGTTGTTTATGAAGTTTACCGACGGCCCCACAATGCAGCCGTGATAATCGGCGTTGTAATAAGCCGTTACCGCATCCTCATTGCGCTCGTTAAAGCGGCCGTCAACATAGGCCTCGCGGCTTGCCGCCTTTATGGCAGTGTGCCCGCTCAGCATCTCCTCGGCGTAGCCGTTCAGTGCTCCCAGCTTGCCCGAACGCTTGCGGAAAAGGGGCTGGATACGGCGTGTCTTAAAGCGTGTAAATATAACGGCGATAGGCACCGTTACGGCAAAGACAAGCAGCATCACGGGGGACAGCACGGCCATCATTATAAAGGAGCCTATAACGGTTACGCAGGAAGCCAGCGCCGAGAGCAGATCCGATGACAGAGTGGCGTTTACGGTGTCTATATCATAGGAAATGCGGCTTATGACATCGCCTGCCGGGTGCGTGTCAAAATATGCCACCGGCAAATGCAGCAGATGCTCCATCACCTCGCTGCGCATTTGCCGCACTATGCGTTGGGATAAACGGGTGACAATCACCGA
Source organism: uncultured Clostridia bacterium (assembly GCA_934465535.1). GTDB lineage: Bacteria > Bacillota > Clostridia > Christensenellales > QALW01 > UMGS1338. Next base: position 102,828 of record CAKSKV010000001.1, read on the forward strand.
TACAATATAAGAAATGGCGGCGGATAAAATGTAAAACAGCGCCATCATGCCGCAGTAGAAAAATACCTTGCTGAAATCGGTATTGCCGGGGGCTATTGCGTCAATCGCCGCGCCGGAAAGCTTTGGGCCTATAAGCGAGAGCAGATTGGAAATAAGCATAAGCGCAAGCGCCAGGGCGGCAATAAGGCGGTGGCGCATAAGATAACCCAGCAGCCGGCGTACGGTGCCGCGGCGTTTTTTTGAAAACAGTGAATTTGCGGAGGCGTTTTCATTGTTTGATGTATTGCTTGCTGCATTTGAGTGCGTTTTATTCAAGCGCGGCACCTCCTATCTGGGAAAGGCTTATTTCGCGGTAAAGCGGGCAGCGCTCAAGAAGCTCTTCGTGAGTGCCCGATGCGGCTATGCGGCCGTTATCAAGCACGATTATGCAGTCGGCCTGCATAACGGAGCTTACGCGCTGAGTGGCTATGATCTTGGTGCAGGGGATATCGGCAAGCTCCCTGCGGATGGCGGCGTCGGTGCGGTAGTCAAGCGCGCTTGCGGCGTCATCCAGTATAAGTATGGGAGGGGCCGCGGCAATGGCTCTTGCAATAAGCAGCCGCTGCTTTTGTCCGCCGCTTATGTTTGTGCCCTTCGAGGTAAGAATGCGGTCAAGTCCCTCCGGGTCCGCAAGGACAAATTCGGCATGTGCCTTTTTAAGGGCGCTTATAAGCTCATCATCGGGGATATCCCGCCCGAAGCAGATGTTTTCCCGTACGGTGCCGGAAAATATAAAATCGTTTTGCAGCACCTGCGCAAACAGCGCGTGCAGCTGCGGCGCGGCGTAGGAGCGCACATCCCGCCCCATTACGCGTATTTCGCCTTGGCATGGGTCATACAGGCGCTCGCACAGCTTAAGTATCGTGCTTTTGCCGCTGCCCGTTGCCCCGACAATGCCCAAACAGCCTCCCTTTTTTAGCGAAAAGCTGATATTGTCCAGTATTTTGGTGTTGCCGTAGGAGAAGCTTACATTGCAAAAGCTTACGGCGCAGTCGTCCAGTATATCGCTTTTGCCGCATACCGGCAGGTCGGGCTGCATATCCATTACCTCGTTTATGCGCTGGGCGCTGGCCGTGCATTTGGAATACATTGTGAATATGCGCGTAACAGTCAGCATGGCGTTTGAAATAATGGTGAAATAGCTCATAAAGGCAATGATTTTGCCTGCGGTGGATACGCCGCCGTGCACCAAAAAGGCGCCGGTTAATATAACGGCGGTAAGTCCGAGGTTAAGCAGCACCGTCATAACGGGGTTGCTTGCACTCATTGTAAGCACGGCCTTTTGCTCGGCGCGGGACAGGCCGAGGTTAAGAGCTTCAAATGCTTCGCTTTCATTTTTTTGCGAGGAAAAGGCTTTTATAACGCGAATTCCCTTGCATACCTGCCTAACCTTGCGCACCATGGAATCGGCCGCAGCCTGCGCGCGCACATACAGTCTGCGCCCGAAGCGGCTTATCAAATACACCCCCGCGCCCAAAAGCGGCAGCACGGCCGTCATTATAAGCGCAAGCCGCGTCTCCATGGCAAAGGAGAAGCAAAGTCCGCCTATCAGCAGTATGGGGGCGCGCACGCCCATGCGCTGCATCATGCCCACCGTCTGGTGTATATTGTAGGTATCGCCGGTAAGGCGCGTTTCAAGGGAGGGAATGCCGAAATGCTCTACCTGAGAGCAGGAAAGGGACATGCATTTGGCAAAAAGGTCGCTGCGCAGGGTGCGGGTGGTGTCCCGCGCCACGGCAGAGGCTATTCGGTTGGCAATAACATTGCCGGATATGCCTATGCAGGCCGCCAGCACCATCATCAGCCCCAAAAACAGTATGCTGCCCTTGTTGCCCGACGGAGCCACCGTATCCAGCATGGCGGCAAGCATCCACGGCAGTGCAAGGTCCATTAGCGTGCCGGTCGTTTTGATCAAAAGCCCAACGGCTATTTTGCCCGTAAAGGGCCGTATATAGCGGAATATTTGCTTCATTTAACTGTTTTCCCTGCTGTTTTTTGCGTTGCGCAGCTGCTTCATTAAAAGCGGCAGCAACAATTTATTATACGCATTTTTCGCTCTTTTGTCAAAATTGCGCGCCAAGGCAAAAGGTAAAGCAGGCTAAAAAACAGGCATACAACCCTTCCGGGCTTCATAGAGTATAAACAAAGAATAATGAATCGGCGGGAGGATTATCATGGAGGGCTTTGATCTTTACAGAGATATTGCGCAAAGAACCGGAGGCGACATATATGTAGGAGTGGTGGGGCCGGTGCGTACCGGCAAATCCACCTTTATCAAACGGTTTATGGATCTTATGGTGCTTCCGAACATAGAGGATGAATTCGTAAGGGCGCGCGCCGTTGACGAGCTTCCGCAAAGCGGGTCCGGGCGCACCATAATGACCACACAGCCTAAATTCGTGCCCAATGAGGCGGTAAAGCTGACACTGGAAAAGGCGGAGCTGAGGGTGCGGCTGGTGGACTGCGTGGGCTATTTGGCACAGGGAGTAATAGGACACCTGGAAAACGATGTGCCGCGCATGGTGCGTACCCCGTGGAGCAGCGAGGAAATGCCCTTTGAGCAGGCGGCGGAGCTGGGCACGCGCAAGGTAATAGCCGAACATTCCACAATAGGCATAGTGGTAACCACGGACGGCAGTATAACAGGTATGCCGCGTTCAGCCTACGCAGAGGCAGAGGAAAGAGTGGTCAATGAGCTTAAGGAGCTTAATAAGCCGTTTATTGTGGTGCTTAACACTACGGATCTGTATAATATGGATACGCAGCAGCAGGTGCTTCAGCTGGAGGAAAAGTACGGCGTGCCGGTGGTGGGCATGGATGTGCTGAACATGACAAAGGAGGATATTGCGGGGCTGCTTGAACGCATATTATACGAATTTCCGCTAAGATGCATAGAAATAGACATTCCCGGATGGATGCAGGCGCTGCCCCGCGAGCATGAGCTGATAGAAAAAATCACGCAGGCGCTTGCGGAGGCAAAGCATCAGGAAAAAATGAAAGATTATCCGCTTTTGCCCGAAGCCTTTGAGAATATGGAGGGCATAGTAAAAGCCTTTGAGCTGGAAAAGGTGCTGCCCGGTCAGGGACGCATATGCTATTGCCTTACGGCGGAGCCGGAGCTGTTCTACAAGGTGCTGGGGCAAGAGTGCGGCTGCGAGATAAGCGGGGATTCCCAGCTGATGAGCATTATAAAGGAATTGGTGGAGGCAAAGCGGGAATACGATAAAATAGCGCCGGCGCTTGCTGCCGCCAAGGAAACCGGCTACGGCGTAGTGGCGCCTTCCATGGACGATATGGTGCTGGAGGAGCCGGAAATGGTGCGTCAGGGCGGCAGATACGGCGTAAAGCTGAAGGCGAGCGCGCCCAGCCTGCACCTGATACGGGCGGATGTAAAAACAGAGGTAAGCCCTGTGGTGGGCAGCGAGCAGCAGGGAGAAGAGATGGTGCGGGGGATGCTGGAAAGCTTTGAAAGCGATACCTCGAAGATATGGGAGAGCAATATTTTCGGCAAAAGCCTGCATGAGCTGGTACAGGAGGGGCTGTCCGGAAAGCTGGTGAGAATGCCGGCAGAGGCGCAGAAAAAGATGCAGATGACGGTGGAAAGGATAGTGAACGAAGGCGGCGGAGGCCTGATATGCATACTGTTGTAATGTATAAATATACAGTATTTATGAATACTTATACAGAATGGACCGAAGCAAAAATGCAAAAAATATATAAAAAACGCATCAAAAACGCTTAAAAAACATTAAAAAAGCGTTAAAAGAGCGCAAAAAAACGATAAAAAATAACGGAGAGTTTTTTAACACAAGCGGTACGGAGAATTCCGTACCGCTTGTGCCGTAGCCTTCGGAGGGGCGGCGCCGAAATAAAAAAGGACCGCTTTGAAGCGGTCCGAAAGATACGGATCATTTTGCGGCTTCGCGGTCGCGGACATATATATGCTTGGTGTGCGGCTTGCCGCTTTGGCGTATATCAAGCTCAAAGCGGTCGATGCTGCGTACCAGCTGGCTCAGCTTGCTGAAGCCGAAGTTGCGCGGGTCAAAATCGGGCTGCTTTTTTATAAGCAGGCTGCCGAGCTCGCCCAGGGAGGCGTAGCCATCCTCATCAGCAAGGTCCTCAACGGAATCGGCAAGCAGAGAGGCGATGTATGCAGGCACCTTGCGTACCGTGCTTTTAGCGGCCTTTTTTTCATTCTGCCGGGCATCCTCCAGACGCTGCTCCACGGCAGCGGCCCGTATGACCTCGATATATACAAATTTGTCGCAGGCCACAATAAAGGGAGCGGGGGTCTTTTTTTCGCCTATTCCGTACACCTTCATGCCCGCCTCCCGAAGACGCGTGGCAAGCCGGGTAAAATCGCTGTCGCTGGAAACCAGAACAAAGCCGTCAACACGGCGGGAATAAAGAATATCCATGGCATCGATTATCATGGCGGAGTCGGTGGAGTTCTTGCCGGTTGTATAGCTGTACTGCTGTATGGGGGTTATGGCGTTTTCCAGCAGTATGCTTTTCCAGGAGGCCAGCTGGGGAGTGGTCCAGTCGCCGTATATGCGCTTGATGGTGGGGGAGCCGTACACTGCTATTTCCGCCATAACATCCTTCATGGCGGTGCGGGGGGCGTTGTCCGCATCGATCAGCACGCAAAGGCGCATATCGCGGGCGGAGTTGTCGGTTATATTTTCGTTGTTTTCCATTATTGTTTTTTCCTTATGTGTAAAATTAAAATACCGTAAAAATGTCGTTTTACCTGTTTTGCAATACAAAAAACGGCACGCGTGTGCATTTCGCAGCAGAAATTGCTGCATGACGGTGATAATGCCTGTGCATTATGTGATGATATATTTATTATAGCATTATATAAAGAAATAATCAATACCGGCAGAAAAATAAAAAATGCGGAAAATATAAACCCCAAAAGCGTCTGACTTTTGGGGTTCGCTGCGATTGTTTATTGTATGGGTTTTTAAGAAAATTCGGTTTTACTCTATGCGGGAGGCAATGGCATCACCCATTTCGGTGCAGGTGACGCATTTTGAAGAAAGATCAGGGGTGAAAATGCCGTCCTTAAGAGTGAGCTCCACGGCGTTTTCTATTGAGGCAGCTTCGGCGGAAAGCCCCAAATAACGCAGCAGCATAGCGCCGGAGAGCACGGTGCCGATGGGGTCTGCAATGTTTTTGCCCGCAATATCGGGGGCGGAGCCGTGAATAGGCTCAAATATGCCGGCTCTTCCGCCTATTCCGGCAGAGGGCATGGTGCCTATGGAGCCGCATATCATGCTGGCCTCGTCGGAGAGAATATCGCCGAACATATTGGAGCACAGCAGCACATCAAATTGGCGCGGATCATGCACAAGCTGCATGGCGGCATTGTCCACATACATATGCGTAAGCTCAACATCGGGATAATCCTTGGCTACAGCTTCCACGCAGCGGCGCCACAGCTTTGAGCTGGCAAGCACATTGGCTTTATCCACAGAGCACACCTTTTTACGGCGCAGGCGGGCCTGCTCGAAGGCAACACGGGCAATGCGTTCAATTTCGTATCCGGAATACTGCTCGGTGTCAAAGGCGCTGTCGCCGCTGTCGGAGTTGCCGCGCTTGCCGAAGTATATGCCGCCGGTAAGCTCGCGCACCACCATAAGGTCGGTGCCGGAGCATATTTCCTCTTTAAGGGGAGATGCGCCTATAAGCGCGGGAAAAATGCGGGCAGGACGCAAATTTGCATATGCGCCCATATGTGCACGCAAATCCAGCAGACCGCTTTCCGGCCGTTTTTCGCATTTATCCCATTTCGGGCCGCCCACGGCGCCCAGCAGAACTGCGTCTGCCGAGTCCACGGCGCGGCGGGTGGCAAAGGGAAAGGGCGCGCCGAAGTGATCGATGGCGCAGCCGCCGAAATCGGCAAAATCAAAGGAAAGGTCGGAGCCGTGGCGGGCGGCTGCGGCAGACATTACTTTTACGGCTTCGGTGCATATTTCGGGACCTATACCGTCGCCGGAGAGAACGGTTATTTTTTTGCTCATAATAAACACTCCTTCAGGCTGCTGCCGTTATATTTTGTTTTCTTGTGCCTTTATGCTTTCCATAAGCCCGCCGGCATCCACTATGCTTTTTATAAAGCCGGGCATGGGGGGAAAGGAAAAGACGGCGTTTTCGGTGTTATCGTATATGCGTCCGGCATCGGTGTCCACGGTTACGCTGTGCCCCTGCGCTATTGCATCGGCAGCGGGCGGACATTCAATTACGGGAAGCCCGATATTTATTGCGTTGCGGTAAAATATCCGTGCAAAGGAGCGGGCGATTATGCAGCTTATGCCGCTTTCCTTAAGCACAAGGGGGGCGTGCTCGCGGCTGGAGCCGCAGCCGAAGTTTTCGCCCGCCACAAGAATGTCGCCGGGGCAGACCTTTTTTGCAAAATCGGGGTCGATATCCTCCATTGCGTGCAGGGCAAGCTCGTGTTTATCGGATATATTCAGATATCGCGCGGGGATTATCACATCGGTATCCACATTGTCGCCGTATTTTACGGCTTTTCCTTGAAATTTCATTGCAAACCACTCCTTTTTGGTGTGATAAAGAGTTCGGATATGGGTTTTAAGCCCGCAAAGGGACGGAAAGAGAAGGTTATTCCAAGCCCGGAAGCTCGTCCGGAACGGCTATGCGCCCCATTACGGCGCTGGCTGCCGCCACGGCGGGAGAGGCAAGGTAGACCTTGCTGGTTACATGCCCCATACGGCCCACAAAATTGCGGTTTGTGGTGCTTACGGCCACTTCGTTTTCCGCAAGGATGCCCATATGCCCGCCAAGACACGGACCGCAGGTGGGGGTGCTTACAACGCAGCCGGCCTGCGCGAAAATGTCCAGCAGCCCCTCGGAGAGTGCCTGCCGCCAGATATTTACCGTGGCGGGAATGACGATGCAGCGAACATCGGGGTGAATGCTGCGCCCCTTGAGCACGGCGGCCGCGGACCGCATATCGGAGATGCGTCCGTTTGTGCAGGAGCCGATGACGGCCTGATCTATGCGCACATCGGAAAGAGAATCGGCGCGCGCGGTATTTTCGGGCAGTGAGGGACGGGCAACGGTGAGGGGGACGCGGCAGAGATCTATTTCCACCGTGCGCTCATATACGGCATCGGGATCCGCCTCAAAGACGGTTCCCGGCTTTGCGCCGTGGGAGGCAAGATATTCGCGAGTTATGTCATCCACGGGGAAAATGCCGTTTTTGGCTCCGGCCTCTATGGCCATATTGCATATGCATAGACGGTCGTCCATGGAAAGGGCGGAGATGTCGCCGGAAAATTCCAGGGATTTATACAGCGCGCCGTCCACGCCGATAAGGCCTATAAGGTGCAGGATGACATCCTTGCCCGAAACCCAAGGGGAGAGGCGGCCGGAAAAGACCACCTTAATTGCGCGGGGGACCTTGAACCATGCGGTGCCCGATGCCATGCCGGCGGCAAGATCGGTGGAGCCGACGCCCGTGGCAAAGGCGCCCAGCGCGCCGTAGGTGCAGGTGTGGGAATCGGCGCCAATTACGCAGTCGCCGGCGGTAACAAGCCCCTGCTCGGGCAGGAAGGCGTGCTCGATGCCGCAGCGCCCCACCTCATAGTAGTGCGGGATGCTCATTTTGCGGGCAAAATCCCGCATTTTCTTGGCCTGCGCCGCGCTTTTTATATCCTTATTCGGGGTGAAATGATCCGGTATGAGCACTATTTTTTCCGGATCGTGCGTTTTGGAAAGGTTCAGCCTGCTGAACTGATCTATTGCCACGGGAGCGGTGATATCGTTGCCCAGCATAAGGTCAAGGCGGCAGGATATAAGCTGATCCGCCTCAACGAAATCAAGCCCCGCCTTGCGGGCCAGCAGCTTTTGCGTCATGGTCATTGCCATAGTGTTTACCTCCCGTTAATTTCGTTAATTGTGCCTGAAATATCGCTCAGGGCGCGGTTTATTGCCTCAATATAGGCAAGGATACTGGATTCTATAATATCGGTGGAAACGCCGCGGCCGCGGTAGAGGATATCGCCGCGCTTTATAACCACGGTGACTTCGCCCAGCGCGTCCCGTCCTCCGGTAACTGCTTTTATATCGTAGCTGTGAAGGGAGATATCCATGCCGGCTATTTTATCCACGGCTTTGAAGGCCGCATCCACCGGGCCGCTGCCGGTGCTTTCGCCCACCATTGTGGCGCCGTCCTTTGTGAGCACAAGGTTGGCGATGGACTCCATACCGTTGCCGCAATATATGCGGAAGGACTGAAGCTCAAAAACCTTGGGCACCTCGTTTACCTTCTGGGAGGCGATGGCGGCAAGGTCGCGGTCGTCTATTTCGCGTTTGCGGTCGGCCAGTTCCTTGAATTTGGCAAAGGCTTCGTCCAGCTTGCGTCCCTCCAGCTTAAGACCAAGCTCGCTGAGCCGTTCGCTGAAGGCGTGCTTGCCGGAGAGCTTGCCAAGAGGAAGTGCGGTCTTGGGCGCGCCTATGGCCTCCGGAGTGATGATCTCATAGGTGGAGGGGTTGCTGAGCATGCCGTGCTGATGTATGCCGGACTGATGGGTAAAGGCGTTCTGACCGGTTACGGGCTTGTTTGCGGGAATATGTATGCCGCACACGGAGCTTACAAGGTGAGAAACGCGGTATATGGAGGGAACGCGTATGCCGTGATCAAGGCCATAGTGATCCCTTCTGGTTACAAGGTTCATTACAACCTCTTCAAGGGCGGCGTTTCCGGCACGTTCGCCTATGCCGTTTATGGTGCCCTCTACCTGACAGGCGCCCGCTTCAAGGGCAGCAAGGCTGTTGGCCACCGCGTTGCCCAGATCGTTATGGCAGTGGACCGACAGGATGACCTTATCTGCGCCGGGGACATTTTTAATTATATCACGGATCAAAGCGGCATATTCTGCCGGCTCGGTATAGCCCACGGTGTCGGGAATGTTGATTACATCGGCGCCCTCGGCTATTACGCAGGAAAGCACGGAGAACAGAAATTCACGGTCGCTGCGGGTGGCATCCTCACAGGAGAATTCCACAAAGGGGCACAGAGCGCGTGCCCGGCGCACGGCTTCGCCTGCGGCATGAAGCACCTGCTCGCGGGACATGCGCAGCTTATACTGCATGTGTATGTCCGAGGTGGCGATAAAGGTGTGCAGCATGGGGCGGGCGGCGTGCTCAAGAGCCATGGCACCCTGCTCAATATCGGAAAGCACCGCACGGCAAAGGCACACTGTCTGAGCGTGCTTCAGCTGGGCGGCTACGGCGCTTACCGCTTCAAAATCGCCGGGGGAAGCGGCGGCAAAGCCGGCTTCTATTGCATCTATGCCCAGCTCCTCCAAGGCGGCGGCAATGCGCAGCTTATCCTGCGTGTTGAGATTGACACCGGGGGTCTGCTCTCCGTCGCGGAGAGTGGTGTCGAAAAATCTGATTGTGCGTTTGCGCACGGCGGATGCATCGGTCATGTATATACCTCCGATAAAAAAGCCCTTCAGTCTCATGATTTCAGAGACGAAGGGCTTTGTTTCGCGGTACCACTCTGCTTGGGCAAATTACTTGCCCCACCTTTATGCAGACCTCGTATAAAACGGGAGCTGCTTTCCCTGTAACGGGGGAGACCCGGCGCGGCTTAGGGGCAAAGGCCCTTGGGTGCGCGGCTCGGCGGTGAGCAGCCCCGATGCTTTCCGCTGCCGTCTCGCACCAAACGACGGCTCTCTGCATTCGGGAAAGGGAAAAGGGGCAAATCCGCTTCATTGCCTTTGTATTTTTGAATATTATAATGTTGCGCCGCGGCTTTGTCAACGGAATAATTCATTTTAACAGGCGCGCCGGCACATTCGGAAAAGCACGCGTGAAGAAGCGTTAATAGTCCTCGGCCAGCATATCGGCGTTCTCAAGCAGCAGGAAGCTTTTGTCAAGAGCCGTATCGTAGCGGAAAATGTCGTACTTGCCGTTTGTTTTTACAACGCTGTAAAAGATGCTTTGGGCATTGCCGTCGGACGGTACGCAGGCAAAGGTGTCGGCCCGCACATTTTTGGCAATGACCCGCAGCTCACTGTCGGAGAGACGGTAAAGCATAAGCGTGCCGTAAACCTGCGCGGTGGGGTGGGAGGAGAACGGGTCGTCGTCCGTTTCGGCTATGACGGTTACATCCTTAAAATATATAAGATGGTTGCCGTCGTTTGACATCATGGAGCAGGAATAGTATGCCGAAGAGGAGGAATCGTATATTGCGCCGCAGTTGTTTATGAGCTTGCTGCTGTTTCCGCTGGCGTCAACGCACCAAAGCTCGGTGGCGGTTTTGTCGGCGTTTGCGCTGAACAGCAGACGGCCGCAGGCCTCGTAGTACATTATTTCGTACATGGCGCCGTCACGCAGCTTTTCCGTTTTTGCGCCGGAGCCGGAAACATCCACAAAGTACAGCTGAGTGTTTTGCGCGCTGCTGCTTCGAAGCAGCATGTAGCCCTTTTGCTGTGCGCAGTCAATTACGATATTGCCTATTACCGAGGTATAGGTGTCCTTTGCAAGGCTGAGGCTCTTGAGGCGGGCAAGGTCAAAATAGTAAATATCGCACCGGCCGCTTTGGCTTCCGGCAGTTGAGTACACTATGCCGCGCGCGGTATCGGTAACTGCGGTATGGTTTACGCCGTATACATTTTGAGCTATGCGGTGCGTGCGCAGGGTTTTGGTGTCCACAATAGTAAGCGTGCCGGACTGCTCGGAGGTGTTGTAATCGTGCAGCAGGTATGCCACGCTGCCGTCGGGAGAAAACTGTGAATAGGCAACCCCCGAGAAGGCCAGACGCTTGCCCGAAACGGTGCAGAAGGTATAGCTGTAAAGCCCGGAAACGGAGGAGGTGTTAAGGCAAAGGAAGCTTTCGCCGTTTTGAGAGAGCCAGCCCAGAGAAAGAGTGTTTACATCGGAAACGGTTTTTTCTCCGTCGGCACGGTAAATATGTACTTCGCCCTTTGTGCCGTTTGCGGCAACTGCGAACAGAGAGGAGGAGTCGCCGGAAAAATATGCGCTTTCACTGCGTATTCCGGTGTTTAGCAGCTTAAGCTCTCCGCCGTTTGTATCGGTAAGCACAAGGGAGCCAATGCCGCTGGAGCCGGCGCCTATAACGGCGGCAAGGCGTTTGCCGTCCGGGCTTATGCGCCATGAGGATACATCGCGCATAAGAAAGGTTTTTTGGCCGTCCTTGCAGCGCATAAGGGCTCTTTCGCCGTTATAATCGCGAAGATATATGAGAGTGCCGTCCTGATCGAGCCAGTAGCTGACGGCGGAGAGGGAATCGGCATCGTCGGGGGAGTAGATATTTTCGTCAATAAGCACGGCAGAATCACCGCGGCAGAGATACAGCGCGCCGTCCTTGAGGGCAGCCGTGAACTCAAGACGCTCCGGCAGCGAATTAAGCGGGGTGTGCATATCCGCAACAGTCGGGGAAAAACGAATTACAAAATGCCACAGAACGCCGAAGGCGGCAAGCAGCACTGCGGCGGCTATGCATACTATGGCGATGATCTTTTTTCCTGCGGGCGACAGCTGCCTGCCCGTACCGGAGGCAGCACTTTTTTTTGCTTTGTTTTCCTGACGCAGGGAGCGTATCTGACCGGTGCTTTTGTTGTTGCTCATGATGGTTCCTTTCATGCGTGCCGATAAATTTCCGAAAAGCAGCGGCACGCCAAGAGTATTTTGCGCCTTGCGCATAATTCGGCGCAAGCCGGCGAGGGTGCGGATATTGCGCGGACGGCAAAATATAATGAATAAAGTGTAAACTCCTGCCGTTTCGACGGTATATGACAAAAGCCGTGAAAAAAGCTGCTGCGCTGCGACTTTTTTCGCCTGCCGCAATTGCTATAATTATGGCGCAAAAAGAAAGCAAGGCAGGTGATGGCTATGAACAATGCGGATACACGCAGGGCGCAGACGGATATTGACGGCATAGAACAGGTGCGCCGGGAGCTGGCAAGGCTGTATCTGAGCGGCGCTGATTATGAAGCGCTGCGCAGGCTTACGGACCTTGTTGACATACAGACCGTGCAGCAGGCGGCCAAAACGGCCGGATAAACGGCTGCACATGCCGCGCCGCAAAGGCGCGGCATTTAATTATACGCGGCACTGCGGCGTATAAATGCATTTTGCGCTGCGGTGTTTTTTATATTATAGCACAGCGCGGACACGGAATCAAAGAAAAATTAAATGGGGTATCTGATTTTTGCGTGAACCGGGCGGCCAATGGGCGGAAACGGGAAGAAATGCAAATCATATAAGAGGTGTATGCAAAAAAAGAAAAATTAAAACGGTAAAGTGTGGGAAAAAGATGTTGACTTTGGTACGAAATCGTACTAAAATACGCAAAGTCGGGCTTTGATGCACTTTTAATAAAGCAGGAAGGCCTTATACGGAGGGATGAAATGAAAGCAGACTGCGGCGAGATGATGTACAGGATAAACTGCCTGGCGTGGGAGCTTGATTCCGTATATCATCAGGCGGCGCTGAAAATGGGCATGTCGGACAGCGTGATGTTTGTGATGTATATTGTATATCAGGGCGGGGGCAGATGTCCGCTGCACGATATAAGAAAAAACACCGGCATCAGCAAGCAGACGCTTAATTCCGCGCTGAGAAAGCTGGAAAGGGACGGCATAATATACCTTGAGCAGAGCGGCGGAAAAACAAAAACGGTGTGCTTTACCGTAAAGGGAAGGGATTATGCGGCAAATACCGTAGGCAGACTGTTTGATGCCGAATGCAGTGTGTTTATGCACTGGACGCAGGAGGAAATAGACAGCTATATACATCTTACGGCCAAATATAACAGCGATCTGAAAAGGCAGACGGAAGCGCTTCGATAAACCGTTTTAATATAAACGCGGCATAAAGCGGCGGCCGCGTAAAAGACCGTAATGAAAAAGCGGGCGCGGCGGCAAGGGAAACAAGGGGAAAGGAAGGATAATGAATGAATATTATAACAATAAGCAGGGAATTCGGCAGCGGCGGAAGAGAGCTGGGCAAGCGGCTTGCGGATATAACGGGGTACGATTATTACGACAGCGAAATAATTGCCGCCGTGGCAAAGAAGAGCGGTATGGACGAGGCTTATATTGAAAATACGCTGAGCAATCACGGCTGGAAAAATCAGGCCATAACTTTTCGCGGTACGCTTGCGTCCTCAGCATATGTGGAATCGTCAAAGGTGCAGCTGCTGCTGGAGCAGAAGGAGGTAATATCCGGCATTGCGCAGATGGGCAAGGATTGCGTCATTGTGGGCAGAAATGCCGATGTTATACTGCGGGAATACGAGCCTCTTAACATATTTGTATGCGCCTCGGCGGAGGCTAAGCTGAAAAGGTGCAGGGAACGGGCAGCGGAGGGGGAAAACCTGAGCGAAAAGGAACTGCTGCGCCGGATGAAAAGGATAGACAGCGTGCGCCGTCAGACCAGAGAGCTTATGACAGGCTCGCAGTGGGGGCAAAGGGACGCTTATCAGCTTACCGTAAATACAACACAATGGGAAATAAAGCAGTTGGCACAGGCGGTTGCTTCTTTTGCCGACTGTTGGTTTGGGAGAAAACGATGAAACAGAGAATACAGCTATCGGATCATTTTACATACGGGCGCTTGATACGCTTTACGCTGCCCAGCATAGGCATGATGATATTTACATCGATATACGGCGTGGTGGACGGCTTTTTCGTATCGAATTTTGCGGGAAAGACTCCGTTTGCCGCAATAAACCTTATAATGCCGTTTCTGATGATACTTTCAACGGTGGGCTTCATGTTCGGTACGGGCGGTTCGGCAATAGTGGCCAAAACCTTCGGAGAAGGGGACAGTGAAAAGGGAAACCGCTATTTTTCCCTGTTTGTTTATGTTTCCGCCGTTTTGGGCGTGCTGTTCGCGGTGCTTGGGATAATATTTGTGCGCCCCGTTGCAAGGCTGCTGGGGGCGGAGGGCGACATGCTGGAGCACGCGGTACTGTATGCGCGCATAATTCTTATAGCATTGCCGTTTTATATATTGCAGCTGCTGTTTCAGTCCTTTCTTGTAACGGCGGAAAAGCCTAAGCTGGGGCTTACCGTAACGGTGCTGTCCGGGCTTACCAATATGGTGCTGGACGCCGTGCTGGTTATTCTGCTGCCGCAGGAATACAAGCTTGCGGGAGCGGCTGTTGCCACGGCTATGAGTCAGGTGGTGGGCGGCAGTATACCGCTTATATACTTTCGCAGAAAGAACAGCAGTATTTTGAGGTTAGGCAAATGCCGGTTTGACGGCAAGGCGGTTTTCAAGGCCTGCATAAACGGTTCATCGGAGTTTATGAGCAATATTTCAATGAGCCTTGTGGGCATGCTGTACAATATACAGCTGCTAAAATATGCCGGAGAGAACGGCGTTGCGGCCTACGGTGTAATGATGTATGTAAGCATGATATTTGCAGCGGCGTTTGTGGGCTATTCCATAGGCACGGCACCTATTATCGGCTATCATGACGGAGCCGGGAATAATGAAGAGCTTAAAGGACTGCTTAAAAAAAGCCTTATTATGATAGGGGCCTTCGGCGCGGTAATGGTGATATCGGGCGAGCTGCTGGCGGTGCCGCTTGCGCGGCTGTTTACGGGCTATGATCCGGCCTTGACCGAGCTTACGGTTTCCGGCTTCCGCGTATTTGCGCTGTCCTTTATCTGCATGGGGTATGCGATATACGGCTCCTCCTTCTTTACGGCGCTTAACGACGGCGTCACTTCCGCAATTATCTCCTTTTTGCGCACGCTGGTGTTCCAGATTGCCGCCGTTATGCTGCTGCCGCTGATGTGGGGCATTGACGGGGTTTGGATATCCATTGTGGTGGCGGAATTTATGGCTATGGCGCTGTCGTTTTTGTTTATGGTTATAAAAAGAAAGAAGTATCATTATTAAACAATTAAGCCCTGAGTTATAAACAAAAACACGCTGCGCGGTATATGGCGGCGGCGTGCTGCAGGAATGCCCGAGGGAATATTTCCTCGGGTGTTTTTTTGAAGCCGTATGTTTATATCCTAAGCAGGGGGCGCGCAGTTCGGGGTTAAAACGCGCGCGGTGATTGACTCAATAAAAAAGGAGGTATATAATATATCGGTTAAGAAAGGCAGCGGCAGCGCGGCTTTTTTAATGGGGCATAAATTGCGGTAAAGGACGGGAGGAACATATATGCAGCTGGTTGTGCTGGTGCTTAACAAGACGGAATGTCTTGAGGAGCTGTTGGAAAAATTTGTGGAAATAAATGTAAAGGGCGCTACGATAATTGAATCAAGCGGAATGGCAAAGGCCCTTTATAACGACAGCCATGTGAGCGATCTTTTCGGGTCGCTGCGTGCGCTTATAAACCCGCGCAAGGAGAGCAAGACGGTTTTCTGCGTGGTTAAGGACGAAATAGTGCAGGATGTGCGCGACGCGGTGGAGGAGGTAACCGGCGGGCTGGATAACCCGGACACCGGCATACTGTTTTCCGTGCCCACCCTGTTTGTGGACGGCATACATCCCGGGAGGGCGGCGCGCAAATGACGCAGAATCTTATATATCTTGCGCTTGCCATACTTGCGGGCTTTGCGTTTTCCTATCTTGCAAGACTTGTGCGCCTGCCAAATGTAACCGGATACCTTGTGGGCGGGCTGCTGCTTGGCATTACCGGAATAATACCAAAGGATGTGATGAGCGGCTTTGATATTATTTCTGATGTGGCTCTTGGCTTTATTGCCTTTTCAATAGGCAGCGAATTCAAGCTGACATTCCTTAAAAAAGTGGGAGCGGCGCCCATTATCATAATGCTGCTGGAGGCGTTTATGGCGGTGCTGGTGGTGACAGGCGCGCTGCTTGCGGCCGGCTTTGACGCTCCTCTTGCAATAATGCTGGGAGCCATTGCCGCAGCAACGGCACCGGCTGCCACGCTTATGGTGGTGCGGCAGTACAAGGCGCAGGGGCCTGTTACGAGAATTCTGCTGCCCGTGGTTGCGATGGATGACGCCGCGGCGCTTATGGCCTTCAGCATATGCAGTGCGGTGGCGCAGGTAATGGTGGGCGGCAGTGAGCTGTCGGTATGGCAGATGATATTAAAGCCGCTGGGGGAGATACTCGGTTCGCTGGCCTTGGGAGCGGCTTTGGGCTGCGCCGTGACGCTGCTGCTTAAGCTGCTTAAAGATAAAGGAGATCTGACATGCCTTGCGGTGGCGGCGGTGTTTGCAAGCGCGGCGCTTGCAAGCATGCTTTCGCTGTCCTCGCTGCTTGTGTGCATGATGATGGGGGCGCTTTGCGTAAACCTTACCGAAAAATCCGCGGAGCTTCAGCGTCGCACGGACAAGATAACTCCGCCCATATTTATGTTGTTTTTTGTGATTTCCGGCGCGGAGCTGGATGTTACCGCCATTGCGTCAATAGGCGTTGTGGGAGTTATATATATTGTGGCAAGAGTGGCGGGCAAGATGCTGGGAGCATGGCTGGGCGCAGTGATAAGCAAGTGCCAGACAACGGTAAAGAAATACCTCGGCTTTATGCTTATACCGCAGGCGGGCGTGGCCATAGGGCTTTCGCTGCTGGCCATGAAAACGGTGCCGCAGTATGGAGATACCATCCGTGCGGTAGTGCTTTGCGCTACGCTTATTTATGAGCTGATAGGGCCGGTGGCAACAAAGCTGGCGCTGCGCAAGGCGGGGGAAATACCCGCTGAGGGTAAGGGCACGGCGGCAGCGGCTTTGCAGCAGGAGGCGCCGACGGAAACGGCAGTGCAGGATGCTTCGTCCGGCGCGGCAGTGCAGGACGATCCCGTGAAAAACGAAAATGAGCCGGACGGCAAGGCAGAGGCAAACGATGCGCACGGAAATACTTAAATGCCCCGTGTGCGGCGGCAGCCTTATGCAGAGCGCAGACGGAAAAAGCCTTATATGCGCAAACAAACATTGCTTTGATATTGCGCGAAAAGGATATGTAAATCTGCTCATGCGTGCAGGCGGGCGGCACGGAGACGATAAAATCATGCTGGAGGCCAGAAGAGATTTTTTATCGCAGGGGCATTATCTGCCCATTGCGGAGGCGGTGACGGAGGCCTGCCGCGGCAGCCGGCTGCTTGATATGGGCTGCGGAGAGGGCTATTATACGCAGCATATGTGTCTGCCGAATAGGGAGGTATATGCCTTTGATGTTTCAAGCCAAGCCTGCGCAATGACGGCCGGCAGGGCAAAGGCGACATCGGTATTTGCGGCCTCCGCCTTTGATATGCCGGTTAAGACGGAAAGCACCGATTGTGCGGTGAGCATTTTTGCGCCGTACGATGCCCGCGAGGTGCGGCGGGTGCTTCGCGGGGACGGCTTGTTCGTGAGGGTATATCCGCTGCCGGAGCATCTGATGGAATTAAAGCGCGCAATATATGATATCCCACGGGAAAATCCTGAGGAGAAAATGGATATGGACGGATTTGTCCTGCGGGAAAACAGAAGGCTGTGCTATTCCTTTTACATGAAAAGCACAGAGGAGATTATGGCGCTGTTTGCCATGACACCGTACTTTTATAAAACGGGCAGGGCCGCCGCAGAGCGTATAGGGCAGAGAAACGGCCTTGAGTGTACCGCAGCGGTAGGCGTGGCGGTGTATTCAAAGGAATAAAGCGGCTGAATCGGACAGCCGGCATATTTGCAGATAGATGCGCACAAAATTAAAAAGGCCGCAAAGCGGCCTTTTTTTGATATGTGTATGTGAAGAGCGTAAAGCGAGGCTTAAAGCTCGTCGCGGGAAGTGCGCGCAACGCCGACAGATATGGGAAGGTTGCCGTTGCGGCAGCGCAGTGCGTCGATGAACTCCTTTTCCTTGCGGCTGTCGCTTAGGCGTATAAGATATTTAAGCTCAAACATGCTGCCCATATTGGAGGTTTTTACCTGCTGAAGCGTGCAGCGGGAGAGATACTGGCGGAAGAGGTCGTCAAATACGGTATCGTATTCCAAAGACTCCGGGATGGTTATGCGAAGCTGCTTATCCAGACAGCGGGGTTCGCCGAGAGGGGTGAGGCTTACAAGCAGCAGCACGGCGATGAAAGCGGCGGCGATAACGGCGGCAAAAGCCACATAGCCCATTCCGCAGGCAAGACCGACGGCGGTGGAGGCGAAAATCACGGCGATATCGCGTCCGGAACCCTGCGCAGAGCGGAAGCGCACAAGGGAAAATGCCCCCATTACGGCGATTCCGGCGCCCAGCTTGCCGTTTACAAGCATTATTACCGCTTGTACGATAAGCGGTGTGGCACACACCGTGAGAAACATGCTTTTGGTGCTGCGTTCATCGGTGCGTTGGTTTACAAGGGCCAAAATAAAGCCCAAAGCCAGGGATACGGCGCCGCATATTACGGCGTTTGCGGCGGTTATTACGGCATCTGAGCCGAAAATACTTGAAAACATAGAAACACTTCCTTTTTATTTTTATTCGTTTATTGCGGCGGGGTCGATGCGGCAGGCAGCAGTCGCGGCGGTGTCGGGGGCGGGCAGATATTCCTGCGGCAGCCCCGTGGGAAAGCCGGAAGCAATGCGGTAGGCCGTGCCGTATTTTGAGAAGGAACGCGGTGTAAGCCCTGTGTGCTCAAGCGCTTTTACAAGCCAAAGCGGCAGTGCGCCGGGCGCCTTAAGCTCCATAAGAAACATATCTTCCTTAAGTATAGGGGTGCCGAAGCTGCCGCGGGAAAGCTTAAGGTCGGTATTGCGGTACCGCAGTGCGGTATCAAAGGTAACGCGCAGCCCGGGGTCGCTTGGGCAAAACAGCGCAAGGCGCTGGCAGCCTATAAACATTTTGGGAAACAGCGTGTATCGGGAAAGGCAGTAGCTTATTTCGTGCAGTATTTGCCTTTGCACGGGGTCGTTTGTATCGGGCATGTGCCCTTCCAGCAGCTCCTCCGCCCGGCTAAGGGTAAGCGCGGCGCGGCGTTTGTATACGATGCCGCGATATTTCTTTTTAAGCTCGGCGTATACCGTGGAGCCGGCATCGGGCACGCCGTAGCTGCGCAGGCGCAGCTTTTCCTTGTATTCCGGCTTATCAAGGGAACGCCGTATAAGCTCGTAATCCGCAGTGTCGTAATAAAGGGAGCATATTGTGCTCCAGCCGTAGCGGTCCGGCAATATCAGCGAGCCGGTTTCTCTTCTGAGGGCTTCATACTGTGCAAATGTAAGTATATACTTTTTTTCCGTGCGGCAAAAGGTGTTTATTATGTCCTGCAAGGGGCCTCCTCCTTTTTGTTTATTCTTCGGATTATAATCATATATGCCGTATATAGATAACTGACACGGGCAAGGCGCGAAAAAACGGTTTCACGGTCGGAGAATTTTCATGCGGTGTTGACCCGTTATCCACCGTCAGAACACTTAAAGTTCAAATTTTTGCTCTAACGCAAAAAAGCCCGCGCGCGGCGGGCAGAAAAGGCAATGCCTTATTCGTTTTTGAGGCGTTCTGCCTGAAGCTTCTCCAGCTTTTTGGCGATTTTCTTTTCGTCCTCCTTGAAGACGCAGTCGAAGAATTTCGGCAGGAAGGGCGCGTTCCAGGCAACACCGGTGAGCATGGAATCGTTCTTAAGAGCGGCCTGAACCTGAAGGTCGGTGTTTTTTCCGCAGAAGCCGTCATATACGAAATTGATCATTTCAACGGCTTCCTTTACGCCGCTTTCCAGCAGCGTGGGAACATCCTCGGTGTGAACGGCCTTGTTGTCCCAAGGCAGGAACCATTCGCTGTGAGCTTCGTTCAGATAATCGATACCGGGGGTTATGCGGCCGTAAGCGGCGCTGGAATAGGTTCCCGGATAAACCTCCTTGGAGAAGGCTTCGAAAATCGGAACGGATATCTTATAAAAGCCGGGCTTTATACGCTTGCGGATAAGCTCGTACATGTTTTGCGCGGCACGAATGGTTTCGTCGCGGGATATCTCACGGCCGAGAATACGCTTTAAGTGCAGCGGATACAGACGGCATATCTCCAGCAGGTCTTTATAATCAACATAGAAGATCTTCTTTATGTCCATCTCCGCCGGGGTTTTGCCCTCATACTTTTTGAGCATAAGCTCATCCATGGCGGTTATGAAGCGGTTGCTGTAAACATTGAAGCGCTCGGGCAGATCGGTGCCGGGAGTCTGGAAGCCTACGGAATAGGAGATGTAGGGGTTAATGGCGCAGTTTACGCGATAGTAAACCAGATAGCCGAGGAAATACGGGCGCAGAATAGCAGCGTCCTCCGGACTCTGAGCATTTATATAACGATAAACCGTGGAAAGCCATTCGTTTACGGTTCTCTCACGCAGCGCAAGGGTGATGCGGTTTATGGCCTCGTCCGCGCGGAAGGGAGCACCGTAATATTTGAAGAAATCAGGCCCCTGAAGACCAAACTCGTAGATCTGTCGGCTGTCGTCAAGCATTTGCCGGCATTCGGCGCTGGCAAGCTGCTCCTTGACCATTTTACCGGCAATGTAGTGAGTAAAGAAACCTGGCATATGTACTCCATTTCTCCGACGCTCAAAAGAATAAAGCGGACGGTGCCGTCGGCATCCTCCGGCCGCTGGGCAGACCGATGCATATAAGCAATATAACTGTGCTTATTATAATACATAAAGGCTGTAAATAACAAGCATCAAAATGAAAAAAACTGCACAAATTTTTTTGAAGTTCGCACGAAGAATGTGTGAACGGCCGTATGCACGGGAATGTTTGTGAAAAACGGGTGATACGGCGGCCCTGCCGTGCTTTGTCCGGACTTGCAAAAGGAAAAGCCTTTCGTAAATCGGTATTCGGGCAAAACGGGAAATCAGCGGCGGTCAACGGCGTAGCGGCGCATAAAGCAGGCGTTCTTCTTCCACCATCTTACATCCAGCAGCCGTCCGCCGTTTTTTTCTATTACCCGGCGGCTGGCTTCGTTGTCAAAGCGGCAGGTGATTATTACGGAATCGTAATACTGCCATGCTGTTTCAAGAAGCCGCGCACACATAACGGTGCCGTAGCCGCGGCGGCGCATGGAGGGCGGCACCCCGTAGCCGAGATACCCGGAATAATCCGTAAGCTCGGGTGTGGGGGCGTGGCGTACATCGCCCTGGGCGCATATATTTCCGGCTCTGTCGCACAAAAAATAACGCGTATACGGGGTGTTTCCGCGCGGAAGCCGTTTTCCCTGCGAGTGCATTACGCACATTGCACAGAAATCATCATAGTCCGATTGATCGTACATTCCCAAAAACGGGGTTCCCGCACGGGAATAATCCCGCAGCATTTCGCCGAAGGCCTCGCGCGAAAGCTGGGGAGCCGTAAGCAAAACAAGGTCGCTTGTGTCCATTTTTTCTCCCCCGGCGGCAGGAATGGCAATAAAATAAAATGCTCCGTGTGCTGCCGCCGAGTACATATTTTATCAGCGGCGGCGGAATTGTCAATCGCTTAGAGAAAAATTGTTATTATTTCTGTCATTCGGACGGCGAAAACAAAAGCGTTCTTGCCCGGAAAAAGGTATTGTGGTATAATCTGAGAAACAAAACGCTTCCGAACCGGCCTTCGCGTGTCCGTGCCCTGTCTTCGTGCGGCAAACTTTTGTGCGGCATAATAATGTGCGGAGGCGAAAGGAAAGGCAAGATTAAACAAAAGGGAGAAAAGCCATGATTTCCGTACGCCGGGCTGACGCCGTATGCATAATGCTGCTTACGGTATTTGCGGTTATGTGTCTGCACATTCCGGCAATCAAAAATCGTGCCAATCGGTTTGACACCGGAAGCAGGCATGCTTTTGCCGGACTTATGCTGCTGTATTACTTTCTTATCACGGCGCCGCTGCTGTTGGGGCCGCTGAGGTTTGCCTCCGATGCGCCCGCCGTGCTGAAGCCCGTGCCTTTTTCCACCATTGTTCCCATGGTGAGGGATTGCGTGCATAACGGCATAATCGATAACCAAAGGCTGGAAAATATCAGGGGCTTATCGGATATTGTGATGATTTTTCGCCATTCGACAAGAAATCTTGCGGCCAATATAATCCTTTTTGTGCCCTACGGGGTGCTTTTTGCGCTGCACAGGCCGTCCCTGCCGCTTTGGAAGGGGGCGCTGTTTGCACTTTTGCTGCCCCTTGGCGCAGAGCTGTGGCAGCTGCTGTTTACATCGGGGCGCACCTGTGATATTGATGATGTGATACTGAATTTTATAGGCATATACGCAGGGTTTGCATCAGCAATGCGGATTCGGGAGGCAAAAGCGGAAAGAGCGCTTAAAAAGAAGTGTATCGGGAATAACAAAATAAAGCAAAGCCTATAAAACAAAGTCTGAAAGGCTTTAGGTTTGATTTTTAATACTTACGGAAGGAGAGCCCGGTTAAACGGTGCAATCGCATGATAGAAGGAAATATTCAGGGGCTGCCGCGCAGCATGGCGGACAGACTGGAACAGATGGAAAAAATGACGGTGGAACGCGGAGAATATGTTTCGCAGGAGCTGCTTTATGAGCTGGCGGACATAACCGGAAAAACGGGTAAGGAAATATGCGTATATATTTCCCGCGCGGGAGATATAGAAAGCCTTGCAATAGGAGAGGCGGACAGGGTGTCCCTTACGGCGCTTACCATGCGGCGCAGTCAGGACAGGCTGGCCGGCTTAAGGTGCATTCATACCCATCCGGGAGGGAATGCGCGCCTTTCTCAGCCTGATATACAAAGCCTGAAAAAGCTGAGGCTGGATGCCATGAGCGCCGTCGGCGTAGCGGACGGCAAGCCGTCGGGAATAAGCATGGCGGTGCTTGATGTGGATGAAAACGGCGAATTGACGGTAGATATGCACTATTGTGCAGATGTGCATGAAATACCGCACGGCCAATGGCTGGACTGCATTTTGCAGGCGGACGGCAAAATAGGCAAGGGCTTGCTTTTTGACAACGAAAAGCAGACCGAGCGTGTTGTGCTCCTTGGGCACGAGGAGGAATCGCTTAAAGAGCTGGCGGCGCTTGTGGATACCGCGGGCGGCGTGACGGCGGGTTCTTTTGTACAAAAAGGACGCGACGGAGGCTTCGGCAAGGGCAAGCTGCACGAGACAGCGCTTTATATTCAGGCGGAAAGTATTGATCTTGCCGTTTATGATGACGAGCTTACGGCGGTGGAGCAGAAATACATGGAGCAGGAGCTGGGCTGCCGAGTGCTGGACCGTACCGCACTTATACTGGATATATTTGCAATGCGCGCCCGTACGGGCGAGGGTCAGCTGCAGGTGGAGCTGGCGCAGGCGTACTATGCGCTGTCCAGATTGGTGGGGGAGGGCACGGCGCTTTCCCAGCAGGGCGGCGGCATAGGCACGCGCGGCCCCGGAGAAAAAAAGCTGGAAACGGACAGGCGGCATATAAAAAGAAGAATAGGCGAGCTTAAATCGCAGCTTGTCCAGCTTGGCGCGCAAAGGGAGCTTCAGCGCAAGCGCCGCACACGCAACCGTGTGCCGCAAATCGCGCTTGTGGGCTATACCAATGCCGGCAAAAGCACGCTGCTGAAGGTGCTTACAGGAGCGGAAACATTTGCGGAAAACCGTCTTTTTGCAACGCTTGACCCACTCACACGCTCCTGCATGCTGGACAGGGGCACGGAGGTATGCTTTACCGATACGGTAGGGTTTATAAGAAAGCTGCCGCATCAGCTTGTGGAGGCTTTCCGCTCCACGCTGGAGGAGGCTGCCTGTGCTGATCTGCTGCTGCATGTGTGCGACGGCTCCAGCCCTGCGATGTTCCGTCAGATCGAGGCGGTAGAGGAGGTTTTGGGGCAGATAGGCGCACAGAACCTTCCCCGTATTACCGTCATCAACAAATGCGATGCGGCGCAGTCGCTGCCGGAGCTTAAGGGCGCGGTTTATATCTCGGCGCTTACGGGGCAGGGGCTGGAGGAGCTCAAAAGCGCCATAACGGAAAAGCTGGGCGAAAGCAACCGTGCCTGCTGCGTCACGGTGCCGTATCAGGACGGCGATATTCTGGCCTTCATACACGATAACTCTGCGGCGGTGCAAAGCCAGGAATATGTCGAAAACGGTACCCGCATTAGCTTTATAATGCCGGCGGTTGCTCTGGGACAGCTGAAGGCGCGCATGAAGGAGCGGGGCATAGCGGAGGACCGGGCCGTTTAACCGCTAATGGTTAAGGGCAAATGCCTGCTTTTCTAAAATGACGCCGAACGGCAAAGACGCGGGGCGCATATTATGAACAGAGCTTTATAAAAATAAGCTTATTAAGCAGTGTAAAATCTGAATTTGCGGCAATAAAGGAAAGGAGCGCGCAAGCGGGCGCATAACAAGCATGAAAACAATCGTACTTACCGGAGGCGGCACGGCGGGGCATGTAACGCCGAACCTTGCAATTATTCCCATGCTGAAAAAAGAGGGCTGGGATATACATTATATCGGTACCGACGGAATAGAAAAAAAGCTTATATCGGCTGTTGACGGAGTTACATATCACACCATAACCTCCGGAAAGCTCAGAAGATATTTTGATCTTAAAAACCTTTCCGACCCTTTTAAGGTGCTCAAGGGCATACGGCAGTCCGGCAGGCTGCTGAAAAAAATCCGGCCCTGCGTGGTGTTTTCAAAGGGCGGATATGTGGCGGTGCCGGTGGTGCTTGCCGCGCGCAGAAGGCATATTCCCACCGTTATTCATGAATCCGATATAACCCCGGGGCTTGCAACAAAGCTCAGCGCGGATGCGGCAAAGAAAATATGCGTGACCTTTGAGGCAGCGGGGAAAAGCTTTGACGGCAAAAAGGTCGTTGTTACCGGTTCCCCCATACGGGAGGAGCTGCTGCACGGCAATGCGGACGCAGCACGGCGGGAGCTTGGCTTTGATGCAAAGCCGGTGCTTTTATTCATGGGGGGCTCAACGGGCGCAAGGGTGATAAACGAGGCACTCAGGGCATCGCTTGATAAAATGCTTGAAAAGTATAACATTCTTCATATCTGCGGGGCGGGAAACCTTTGCGGCATAAAAAAGCCGGGCTATCAGGAGCGCGAATATATAGGCAGCGGGCTGGCGGACTGCATGGCGCTTGCGGATATGGTGGTATCCCGCGCGGGCAGCAACAGCATAAACGAGTTTCTGGCGCTCAATAAGCCGATGCTGCTTATTCCGTTGTCCCGCAATGCCTCAAGAGGCGATCAGGTGGACAATGCGGAGGATTTCCGCGCCCACGGCTATTGCAGAGTGCTGATACAGGAGGAAATGACGCCGCAAAGCCTTGTGCAGTCGGTGGAGGATGCCTTTGCCCACAGGGAGGAGATGCGCGCCTGCATGAAGAACGCCGGGGCGGCGCACGGGGCGGAAAATGTTATGCGGGTGATCAGGGAGGTTGCCGGGGAATATGCAGAAAACTAATGCAATGCGGATACTGGATAAGCTGAAAACGCCGCACGAGTGCCTTGAATATCCGCACGGAGGCACCGCGCTTGAGGGCACGGAGGTGGCAAGACTTCTTGGGCAGGATCCGGCCTGTGTGTTCAAGACCCTTGCCACAAGCGGCGCGGGAGGCGTATTTATATTTGTGATCCCCGTAAACCGGGAGCTGGATCTGAAAAAGGCCGCGGCAGCCGTAGGGGAAAAATCGGTGGCGATGCTGCCGGTTGCAAAGCTGGTGCAGACAGTGGGCTATGCGCGGGGCGCGTGCTCGCCTATCGGCATGAAAAAGCAGTTTGTTACCGTTTTTGATGCCTCTGCGCTTACAAAGGATAAGATATTTATAAGCGGAGGGCAGCTGGGCAGCCAGATATGCCTTAAGCCGGAGGATGCAATAAGCATAAGCTGCGCGCAGACCGCCGATATAACAAGGTGAAAAGAATATCGCGATTGCAGCAAAACATAAAGCCGACCGAGCTGAACTGCCGAAGAAAATCAAGCGGCAAATTAAAAGTCAAAAGAATTGCAAAAGTGCTTGACTTTTTATCGGAGCTTATATATAATACCCGTGTTGCCGACAACGGCGACACAATATGCGGGGGTGGCGGAACTGGCAGACGCGCACGTTTGAGGGGCGTGTGGGCAACCATACGGGTTCAAGTCCCGTTCTCCGCACCATATCGAGTGTTCATAACGGATTTGAGTTATGGACACTTATTTTTTTATGCTTATTTTTTGAGCAGGGCCGGTACCTGCTCTTTGTTTACATACTGTAATTTTTGTTTGTTCGGGCCGAAGGCTTATTTGAGGTTGCCGGTAAGCTCGGGAGGCACGGATATTTCACCGTCGGCGGCTTCAAATTCCTTTATGCACTGGCGTATAAGGTACAGAATCTGGCCGTTTGCCGAGCGGCCCTCATATTTGGATATATAGTGCAGCTTATAATGCAGTACGGGATCGATTTCAATTCCGAGGTGCTTGTTGTTTTTGTTTCTCATAATACCACCTGTAATCTTAATTTAAGTATATTTTAAGTTTATTGTGTGGTATAATGTTGAATACATACTTAAAACAAGTATACTTTTTCGGAGGTGCGACCGATGAAGCTGGCGGTTATTGGGTCAAGGGGAATAGTCGTGGAGGAGCTTGAAAAATATATTCCGCAAAATGCGGAGGAGATCGTTTCCGGGGGGGCGCGCGGAGTGGATACCTGCGCGGCGGAATATGCGCGCAGCCACGGAAAGCAGCTTACCGAATTTCTGCCGGATTATTCAAGGTTCGGGCGCGGCGCGCCGTATAGGCGCAATGAGGAGATAGTAAAATATGCCGATGAGATACTGGCCTTCTGGGACGGAAAATCCAAAGGGACGGAATATGTGATAAGATATGCAAAAAGCCAAAATAAAAGGGTAACGGTCATAAATATGCCGTTACCCAAACGGTAAGAACGAATTTATTCCTTTGCGCCCTCCGTAAGCTGTGCGGTGCGTGCAAGCACCTCCGCTTCGCAGCTTTGCATTGCAAGCAGTGTGCGCGCAAGCAGCGTATCCAGCTCCCATCCCAGCATTTGAGCGCCGTTGCCTATAACCTCGCGGGAACAGCCGGCGGCAAAGCCCTTGCTTTTGTATTTTTTGCGCACGCTTTTTACTTCAAGATCGGACACGCTCTTTGAGGGATGCATGGCCGCGGCGGCGCCTATAAGCCCGGTCAGCTCGTCCGTGGCATAGAGCACCATTTCCATCTCATGCTCCGGCTTTACATCCACGGTTATGC
Organism: uncultured Clostridia bacterium; assembly: GCA_934465535.1. Classification (GTDB taxonomy): domain Bacteria; phylum Bacillota; class Clostridia; order Christensenellales; family QALW01; genus UMGS1338. The sequence continues at coordinate 130,009 of CAKSKV010000001.1, forward strand.
CGTAGCCGTGGCTTACCACGGCGTGGATAAGCGCTTGGGTAGCGCCTGCCGCTTCCAGCAGCTCGCGCGCCTTTATGCAGTGCTCCTGCGGCCACAGCTCATAGTCGATATCGTGCAGCAGCCCTGCCTGCGCCCAAAAATCGGCTTGGTCTGCATAGCCCAGAGCCTGCGCAAAATAGCGCATTACCCCGGATACCGTAAGGGCGTGCTTTATATGAAAGGGCTGTGTGTTGTATTTAAGCAAAAGCTCAAGCGCTTCATTGTCTGTCATAAAATAACACCTTCTTTTTTTGCGGACGCGCCGCAGCAATAGAATCGGATTCAGCTGTTTTTCAGAAGCTAAATATTTCTTTTATCAGGTATTCACGCCGCAGGGCTTTGCTGCGCTGCAAAGAGATCATCCCTTACGGTTTTTGCCGCGGTGCTTAATGCGTTTATCGCACCGTGCAGCCAAATGTGTTCCAAGCGTTTGGAAAAGCTCCACAAGCAGTATAAGGAACACTACGGCAAGGATCATAACGGAATACTGATATCTGTAATAGCCGTAGTTTATGGCTATCTTGCCCAGTCCGCCTCCGCCAAGCGCGCCGCTCATTGCGGTATAGCCCAAAATTGTGGTCACTGCAATGGTGGCGTTGGATATAAGGGAGGGGATGCTTTCGGGGATCAGCACCTTAATGATTATCTGCATGGGCGAGGCTCCCATGCTCTGCGCCGCTTCTATAACATTGGGGTTAACTTCGCGCAGGCTGCTTTCCGCAAGGCGCGCAATAAAGGGGAAGGCGGCTATGACAAGGGGGACAACCGAAGCCAGCGTGCCTACATATGTGCCCACGATAAGCCTTGTAAAGGGGATTACCACCACCATAAGTATAAGAAACGGAACGCTTCTTAAAAGATTGATTATCGCGCTTATGCCCCGCAGCACAAAAGCGGGCACGCGCAGTATGCGTCCGTTTTCTCCGGCCACCAGCAGTACGCCGAGGGGCAGGCCGATAACTGTCGCAAGCGCCGTTGCAAGCACCGTGGTGTAAAGCGTTTCCCATATGGCAAGCGGAAACTGCGTTTTGAATATCTCCCATATCTCGTCAAAGGACTGCATGGCCAAAAGCTTAATGCTCATCGGGGTTCACCTCTTCCACAATAATATCAGGCGTACCGCCCAGGTAATCCATTGCACGGCGTAATTCCTCTTTGCCGCCGGGAATTCCCAAAAGCATATTGCCGTATGTTTTGCCGCCTATGCTGCGTGTGGAGGCGGAAACGATGCTTGCGGCAATATTTTCATGCATGGCCATATGTGCAATAAGCGGAGTTTTGGCGGAATCCGCACCGTTGAAAACAATTCGTACAAGGTGTTCTCCTGGGGAGGCAATGGGCTGATCGTACCCCTCCGGGTAGACAAGGCGCTTTGCCGCCTGAGAGGAGGGAGAGGCAAAAACCTCGCTTACAGGCCCCACCTCGGCTACGGCACCGTTATCAAGGATTGCAACCTGAGTGCATATCTGCTCCACAACGCTCATCTGATGCGTTATAACTATAACCGTAAGCCCTAATTTGGCGTGAATGTCCCTTATCAGGGCAAGGATGGACTGAGTGCTTTGCGGGTCCAACGCGCTTGTTGCCTCATCGCACAGCAGGATGCGCGGGTGCGTTGCCAACGCACGCGCTATTGCAACGCGCTGCTGCTGGCCGCCCGAAAGCTGCGCGGGGTAAGCCTTTAGCTTATCGCCCAGCCCCACAAGCTCCAGCAGCTCCTTTGCGCGCGCTTCCGCTTCTTTGGAGGGAACACCGGCAAGCTCCATCGGAAAGCAGACATTTTTAAGGCAATTGCGCTGCATAAGCAGATTAAAGCCCTGAAATATCATGGTTATGCTTCTGCGCATTTCCCGCAGCTGTTTTGCCGGCAAAGCGCCGATATCGCAGCCGTCGATTATAACCTTGCCCTCCGTGGGTCGCTCCAGCATATTTATGCAGCGCACCAGGGTGCTTTTTCCGGCGCCGCTCATACCGATTATGCCGAATATTTCGCCGTCCGGAACGGTAAGGGTTATGTCCTTAAGGGCTTCAACGGTGCCGTCCGCCGTTTTGAAGCTTTTGGAAAGATGTTCTATTTGTATCATGGATGGCTCCCTTCGATAATACCGCGTTATATTTTGCGGCTCAATACAGGAAATAACGCCGACCGCGATGCGGACAGCGTTATTGGTATAATGCCCGACTGTTTATTTGTTCAGCTTGGCAAGGTCACTCTGGCGTCCGCCGTAGAGGCCCATCGGCTCAACATGGATTGCGCCTACCGACACCACCTTGGTGCCGTTTTTCTGATTGAAATCGTCAAGATAGGGCTTGTGCTGGAAGTAGTTGGCGTCAAGCTGACCGTCGTTTACCACATTGTTGGGCTGCACATAATCGGTGAACTCTTGTATATCAAGGGTTATGTTCTTTTCAGCAAGGATAACCTTTACCACCTTAAGAATGTCGGCATGAGGTGTGGGGGAGGCCGCGATGCTGATCTTGCTGCCGCTAAGCGCCGCATAATCCACGGTGGAATCGTAGCCGTCGCCGGGGTTTGCCACTACGCTTACAACAGAGCCCTTATACTCCTTGGCGATGTAATCCGCAACCTGCTTGCTTTCTAACGCCGCCTTAAGAGCCTTGATCTTGTCGGTATTTTCATTGCCTTCCTTTACGGCAAGGATATTGCTGTATGCCGATGCGGAGTCTTCGATCAGCAGGGAATCGTTTACGGGGTTAAGCCCGGCGTTTATAGCGTAGTTGGAATTGATAATCGCATAATCAACATCCTTGAGGGCGTTGGGCAGCTGAGCGGCTTCCATCTCGCGAAAAACAATGTTGTGCGGGTTTTCGGCTATGTCGTTCACGGTGGCGGTGATGTCGGCGCCGTCCTTGAGCTTTATATAGCCCTTATCCTGAAGCAGCAGCAGTGCGCGGGCCTCGTTTGTGGGGTCATTGGGAACAGCAATCGTAAGGCTGTCATTGTTCTGAGCGCAGCCGCTGAAAGCAAACACGCTTGCTGCAAGCAAAAATGCCGAAATGATAACAGTAAGTTTTTTAAGCTTTTTCATTTTTATATCCTCTTTATAATTTTATAATTTTATTTCTGTCTGCCGTACCGGGTGGCGGTGCCGGCCGTATTGTGTTTTATCCGTATTTTAATTTAATTGTAGGGGCTTCACATTCGGCCGTGTGCACGCGGCGCCGTAAGCAGAAATCCGATATTCATGGCTGTTTCCTCCTGCGGAAAGGATCTGTTTTGTTTACGGGCTTATTATAGCGGCAAACTGATGTGCTGTCTATTCGCATATAAATATAGTGAGTTATAAACAAAAACTATAACAGCGGCGGATTTCGCTGCCCGGCGCGAAAAAAGGCAAAAGCGCAGGCAAGCGGCCTGCGCTTTTGGGCAATGCTGTATAAGGCGGATTTTCAATATCGAATATGGTTCAATAAATGCAATCGGTAAGGTAGCGGCGAATGTTTTCGATATACAGCCCGCCTATTGTGCTTTGCAGCTGATCCCGTCTTGTAATATAGCCTATTTCCATGCTCACGGCGCCCTCTCCGTGAAGAGGAATTGCCGCATAATCGCTGCCGTTCAGCTCTTGGCATATTATGCCCGAGCAGAGCGTGTAGCCGTTTAACCCCACCATAAGGTTAAGCATTGTGGCGCGGTCGTTTACCTTTATGGTTTGGGCGTATTCGGTCATGCTGAATATTTCTTCGGAAAAATAGAAGGAGCTGTCGTCGCCCTGCTCAAAGGTAAAGCAAGGGTAGTGGGAAAGGTCGTGCACCGTTACATATTCCCTTTCCGCAAGGGGATGCCATTTGCACAGGTATGCATATACGCTGCAATCGATCAATTTGTGAAATTCCAGGTCATTGGCCCGGAATATTTTCTGAAGAAAATTCCTGTTGAAATCGCTCAGGTACAGTATGCCTATTTCGCTGCGCAGGGTCTGAACATCGCGGATGACCTGCATCGTCTGCTCCTCTCGTACGGCAAATTCATATTCATCTGCATTGCAGGCCTTTACCGTTTCCACAAAGGCCTTTACGGCAAAGGAATAGTGCTGTGCCGAAACGCCGAATTTCTTCTTGCGCTTGCCCGCAGGACCGTATTTTTCCACTATGGCGTCATACTGATGATAAAGCTGACGGGCATAGGTAAGAAATTCCGCGCCGTCCTGAGTAAGGTGTACGCCCCGTCCGCTGCGCAGGAATATGGTAATGCCCAGCTCCCGCTCCAGCTCGTGCACTGCGGCGGTCAGGGAGGGCTGGGAAACATACAGTATTTCCGCCGCCTTGTTCATGGAGCCGGTCTGCGATATTGTAAGGATATATTTGATCTGCTGGAGCGTCATAAGGGCTCTCCTTCCTGTTTTAATATGAGTTTTGTTTTGGCATAAGGGCGCATAAGCGCTTAATGGGCCGTGTTTTCTTACGAAGCGATTCCGTATACAGGCGTATACAAGCAACTGTTTATAGAATAAATCTATTGCACAACACATTAAACAACAAAATAATTATAGCACACCCCGAAAGGAATTACAATACGCTTTGCTTGAAAAGACGGAACAAATATGCTATTATATACGGGAAACAGAGGTGTAAATATGAAAATTTCCACAAAAGGGCGCTATGCGCTGCGAATGCTGCTGGATCTTGCACAGCACAGGGAGGGCTTTATATCTCTTAAGGATATTGCCGCGCGGCAGGAAATATCCAAAAAATATCTTGAACAGATAGTGCCTCTTCTCAGCCGTGCAGGCATGCTGGAGGCCAATCGCGGCTTTCAGGGCGGATACCGCCTTGCCCGCCGGCCGGAGGAGTATACGGTGCTTGAGATACTGGAGCTTACGGAAGGCGGCCTTTTCCTGGTACCCTGTACAAAACAGGAGGAGTGCTGCGCCCGAAGCGCGGACTGTGCGGCCTTGCCGCTGTGGAAGGGGCTGGACTCGGTTATGCGCAGCTATCTTAAGGGAGTAACCCTTGCAGATCTCGTGCAGCAGCACCTTGCCTGCGGCGGGGACGATTATGTAATATAAAATATTAGAAAAATGAAACCGTGCGATAAGCACAAAAAATCCCCAATTAAGGGGATTTTTTGCATTTTGAAGGCAGACGGAATTTTTGCGCCCCGCGCCGGGCGGATCAGTCTGCGAACATGGGAGTGGAAAGATAGCGCTCGCCGGTGTCGGGAAGCAGGGCGACTATCAGCTTGCCCTCGTTTTCTTTGCGGCGGGCAAGAGAGGCGGCTGCCCATACCGCCGCGCCGGAGGATATACCCACAAGCAGACCTTCCTTGCGGGCGAGGGTGCGCCCTGTCATAAAGGCATCATCGTTTTCAACGGTTATTATTTCATCGTATATTTCGGTGTTCAGCGTCTCCGGCACGAAGCCCGCGCCGATGCCCTGTATTTTGTGCGGCCCGGCAACGCCCTTTGAAAGCACCGGCGAGCCTGCCGGCTCAACCGCCACGATTTTAATATCGGGGTTTTTCTCCTTAAGATAGCCGCCAACGCCGGAGAGGGTTCCGCCTGTGCCTACGCCCGCTACGAAAATATCCACCTTGCCATCGGTATCGGACCATATTTCGGGGCCGGTGGTGGCGCGGTGCGCAGCCGGGTTTGCGGGGTTTACAAACTGACCGGGGATAAAGCTGCCGGGAATGGAGGCGGCAAGCTCCTGCGCTTTTGCAATGGCTCCTTTCATGCCTTTGGAGCCGTCAGTAAGCACTAATTCCGCACCGTAGGCCTTAAGCAGATTCCGACGCTCCACGCTCATGGTTTCCGGCATGGTAAGAATAATGCGGTAACCTCTTGAGGCGGCTACGGCGGCAAGCCCTATACCGGTATTGCCGCTTGTGGGCTCTATAATAACGGCGCCCGGCTTAAGGACGCCGCGGGCTTCGGCATCGTCCACCATTGCTTTGGCTATTCTGTCCTTAACGCTGCCGGCGGGGTTAAAATACTCCAGCTTGCCGTAAATATCGGCTTTAAGCGAGTTGTCCGCTATATAATTGCTCAGCCGCATAAGCGGGGTTCTGCCTATAAGATCGGTGATTCGTTCGTATGTTTTCATAACTGTATCCTCCTTTTATTTTACCGCAGCGTTCTTTTGCCGTGATAAACGGCATTCATAAAGACATATTACTTAAAACCTATATGTTTTATAGGCATTATAATGCGCGCGGGGCGGACTGTCAAGCATTTTATTGCTTTGCCGGATAAAATTCGGCCGCTTTACAGGATATATAAGGTTACGATATGCGCATATTTATGTGAAGCCGGGCTTGGGAAAGACAATAAAAAAACGCCCCGAAGGGCGTAAGGGCAGGCGTAACGGTAAAAGAGTATCATACTCCGTACATGAGGTGACCGTAGCCGGGGAAGGGCCAGAACTCCGATGCGGTAAGCTTTTCCGCCTCGTCTGCATAAACACGCAGCTCGTCCATAACGGGCAGAAGCTCTTTGCAGCAGGCAAGGGCATTGTCAAGCGCGGTTTCCTGCATGTGGGTGTCCGCAATGGATTTTTCCAGCTCTGCTGCTTTAAGGAACATTTTTTTGCACAGGGAGCTTAAGCGGAGAACGGTTTCGCGCTCCGGGGTTACATCGGCTTCGGGGCAGAAGGCTGTTTTGGCGCTTGCCGTCACGGACAGCTCTCTGCAATAGGCGTTAACGGCGGGAATGATATCCCTGCGGGCCATTTCCAGTGCGGTTTTGGCTTCTATTGTAACCGTTTTGGAATAGTTTTCCAGCAATATTTCCAGACGGGAATGCATCTCGGTGGGGGTGAACACGCCGTGGCGCACAAAAAGTGCCACATTCTTTTCATCGGTGAAGTGCAGAAGCGCCTCGGGTGTGTTGCGCAGATTGAGCAACCCGCGCGCGGCTGCTTCCTGCACCCATTCGTCAGAATAGTTATTGCCGTTAAAGATGATCCTTTTGTGCTCCCGCACGGTGCGCTTTATAACCTCGCCCAAAGCCTGACGGAAGTCTGCGGCGCTCTCAAGCTCATCGGCAAAGCAGCGCAGCTCCTCTGCTACGGCGGTATTGATTATAACATTCGGCCCCGATATCGACATGGAAGAGCCCGGCATGCGGAATTCAAACTTGTTGCCTGTAAAGGCAAAGGGGGAGGTGCGGTTGCGGTCCGTGGTGTCCTTGCGGAAGGTGGGCAGCACATGGGCGCCCACCTCAAGGCGCTCGCGTTCCTTTTTGCGGTACAGATTGTCGCTTTCCACGGCGTTGAGTATGTCGGTAAGCTCATCGCCCAAAAACATGGAAACGATGGCGGGAGGGGCTTCGTTTGCGCCAAGACGGTGATCGTTGCCGGCGGAGGCCACGGATATTCGCAGAAGATCCTGATATTCGTCCACCGCCTTTATAACGGCACACAAAAACAGCAAAAACTGTGCGTTTTCATACGGGGTTTTTCCGGGCTCCAGCAGGTTTACGCCGGTATCGGTGCAAAGGGACCAGTTATCGTGCTTGCCGCTGCCGTTTACGCCGCGGAAGGGCTTTTCGTGCAGCAGGCACACAAGGCCGTGCTGACGCGCCACCTTTTTCATTATCTCCATGGTAAGCTGATTGTGGTCCGCCGCAATGTTTGTTGTGGAGTACATGGGCGCCAGCTCGTGCTGAGCGGGAGCCACCTCGTTATGCTCGGTTTTTGCAAGTATGCCCAGCTTCCAGAGCTCATCGTTAAGATCCTTCATAAAGGCCTTTACGCGGCTTTTAATAACACCGAAATAATGGTCGTCCATCTCCTGACCCTTTGGGGGCATAGCGCCGAAAAGCGTGCGGCCGGTATATATAAGATCCTTGCGCTTGTCATAATACTGCTTATCCACAAGAAAGTATTCCTGCTCTGCCCCTACGGTGGGGAACACCGAGGTCACATCGCTGTTGCCGAAAAGCTTAAGCACACGCAGAGCCTGCTTGTTTATGGCTTCCATGGAGCGCAGCAGCGGGGTTTTTTTATCCAGCGCCTCTCCGCCGTAGGAGCAGAAGGCAGTGGGTATGCAAAGAGTGTTGTCCTTTATAAAGGCGTAGGAGGTGGGGTCCCAAGCGGTGTAGCCGCGGGCCTCAAAGGTGGCGCGCAGCCCGCCGGAAGGGAAGCTGGAGGCGTCCGGCTCGCCCTTTATAAGCTCCTTGCCGGAAAATTCCAGTATAATCGAGCTGCCGTCGCCCACCGGGGCAATAAAGCTGTCGTGCTTTTCAGCGGTTATGCCGGTCATGGGCTGAAACCAGTGCGTATAGTGCGTGGCTCCCTTCTGTACGGCCCAGTCCTTCATGGCGGTAGCCACTGCGTTTGCTACGCTGCGCTCAAGGGGCTGGTTGTCTCTTATGTTCGCCTTAAGGGCCTTGTATATTTCCTTGGGAAGCTTTTCCCGCATTACCTCGTCATTGAATACCATGCTGCCGAATATTTCGGTGGGATTGCTCATTTATTCCTCCTGTCCGGGCGGTGGACCCGGTAAAAATACGAATTCGCCCTGCGGCGAATCTTTATGCGGGTAGTATATGCCGGATGGGGCGGGCCGTCAAATGGTTTCTGCTTATATTATTAGTATAATTGCGCAATAATGTTCGCTTTCCAACGCGATTTTGAAAGAAAAATGTAAAAAACACGGATACTGCTTAATTTTATTAAGTAAAAGTACGCAAGTGCCGAAAATGTGCAGTTTTTTGTTCTGCGGCCGGTTTTGCCCGGCAGCGGACAAAACCAAACGCCGTATGCGGCGGCTGCGTGTTTCAAAGCGGCACACGCAAACGGGATGTTCAGACGGTATGAAAAATCAAGAAAATGTGTCCGTGCATAAAATTTTAATGCTTTTTAAGCCTCAAACGGTTTTCAATAGCGGCAAGTGCTGTTATAATATAGAAGCAAGACGGAAAAAGCGCGGCTGCGGCCGATGCTTTGTCCGTTGAATATCCCTTGGGAAGGAGAAAATGTATGAAGCTTGAATTTACAAAAATGCACGGCTGCGGCAACGATTATATCTATTTTGACTGCTTCCGGCAAAGCGTGCCGGAGCCGGAGAAGCTGGCCGTGCGGCTGAGCGACCGCCATTTCGGCATAGGCGGAGACGGCATAGTGCTTATATGCCCCTCCGAGAAAGCCGATGCAAAAATGCGCATGTTTAACGCCGACGGCAGCGAGGGCAGAATGTGCGGAAACGCAACTCGGTGCGTCGGAAAATTTCTCTACGATAACGGCTATGCCGAAAAGAAAGAAATAACGCTGGAAACGCTAAGCGGCATAAAAACCATCAGGATATTTGCCGATAACGGCGTGGCTTATGCAGCAAGAGTGAATATGGGGACTGCGGAGCTTGACCCTGCAAAAATCCCGGTAAATCTTGAAGGCAAAAGTATCATAGGGCGGGAGGTGGCCATAGGCGACGGGGTGTATGACATCACCTGTGTTTCCATGGGTAATCCGCACTGCGTGGTATTTGTTAAGGATACGGACAGCATAGAAATTGAAAAAATCGGTCCGCAGTTTGAAAACTGCAAGCTGTTTCCGGAGCGCGTAAACACGGAATTTGTTCAGATAATAAATGAAAACACGCTTAAAATGAGGGTGTGGGAGCGGGGCAGCGGCGAGACATGGGCCTGCGGGACCGGAGCCTGCGCCGCAGCGGTGGCGGCAGTGGAAAACGGCTATTGCAAAAAGGGCGATAGAATCAGGCTGCTGCTGCGCGGAGGAGAGTTGGAAATCGTATATACCGATGATGCCGTGTTTATGACGGGAGGGGCGCAGAAGGTGTTCGAGGGCACCGTTGAGGTATAATGTATAAATAACATACGGCAGCCGGGCACGCAGGGGAAGGCGCAGGCAGGCGGACCGGAAGGGAAGGTAATATGAAAATAAACGAAAATTACGCATCACTTAAGGAGAGCTACCTTTTTTCCGAGGTGGCATCGCGGGTGAAGAATTTTTCAAAGGCAAATCCGCAGGCGGATATAATCCGTTTGGGTATCGGCGATGTAACGCTTCCGCTGTGCAGCGCCGTGTGCGATGCAATGCATGAGGCGGTAAGCCAGATGGGTGTTAAGGAAACCTTTCACGGCTACGGCCCGGAGCAGGGCTATGACTTTCTGCGCAGCGCTCTGGCGGACTATTACGCCTCAAAGGGAGTAAGCCTTGAGCAGGATGAGATATTCGTAAGCGATGGCGCAAAGAGCGACCTTGGCAACATACTGGATCTTTTTGATACGGACAATTCGGTGCTTGTGCCGGACCCGGTATATCCCGTTTATGTAGATACAAACCTTATGGCGGGGCGCAGAATAATTTATGCCGATGCAAATGAGCAGAACGGCTTTTTGCCCATGCCCGATGAAAGTATAAAGGCGGATATTATATACATATGCTCGCCCAATAATCCCACCGGCGCTGTTTACAACGCGCAGCAGCTTAAAGCGTGGGTGGATTATGCAAATAAAAACGGCGCAGTGCTGCTGTTTGATGCGGCATATGAGGCGTTTGTTTCCGGGGATCTTCCCACCTCAATATACCAGATACCGGGGGCGCGCAGCTGCGCAATAGAGTTCTGTTCTTTTTCAAAAACAGCGGGCTTTACCGGCACACGCTGCGGCTATACCGTAGTACCCAAGGAGCTTGAGCGCGGCGGAATGAAGCTTAATAAAATGTGGCTGCGCCGTCAGACCACAAAATTCAACGGTGTGCCCTATATTGTGCAGAAGGGTGCAGCGGCGGTGTTCAGCCCCGAGGGACAAAAACAGATAAAGGAAAACATAGGCTATTACAAAAAGAATGCCGGTGTTATAGCAAGTGCTCTGTCGCAGTGCGGCATATGGTTTACCGGGGGCGTAAATTCGCCGTATATCTGGCTTAAATGCCCCGGCGGGCTTACTTCGTGGGAGTTTTTTGATGTGCTGCTTGAAAAAGCAAATGTGGTGGGAACGCCGGGGGCGGGCTTCGGGCGCAACGGCGAGGGCTTTTTCCGGCTTACCGCATTCGGCGATGCGCAGCGCACAAAAGAGGCTTCCCAGCGCATAAAATGCCTTTGCGAAGGCCTTAAGGGCTGAGAGAGCTGCTGCGCCTGATAGCGCAAAAAAAAGCGAAAAACAGCCGAAACCGGCACGATGCATACGGCCGGGCTTCGCATGGGAGCGCACGAAGAATGCAAAAACAGTGTAAAAAAGCGTATAAAAACGCATAAAAACGCGCAAAAAACCATATAAAAATGCGTTAAAAAACGATAAAATATTAAAGGAATCAGCTTTCTTAAAGAAAGGAAGAGAAAAATGGACAGAGAAAAAATGAGATTGCGCCTTGATGTGAACAATATGATGGACACCTTCGTGGGAGAGCACGGCATTTCTCAGGCGGAGCTTGAGGCGGTGTCGGGCAAGGCAAGCGAGGCGTTTGAAAGCTTTCAGGCAAATCGCGGTACCGGCATGACGGGCTGGAGCGAGCTGCCGTATAATCAGGAGGAGGTAGTGTGCGAGCTGCTGAAGGAGGCAAAGCGCATACGCGAAGGCTTTGAAAGCTTTGTGGTGCTGGGAATAGGCGGCAGTGCGCTGGGCCCCATTGCGGTGCAGCAGGCGCTGAATCATCTGCATTATAATGAGCTGCCCGATGAAAAGCGCGGCGGGCCTCGGCTGTATGTGGAGGACAATGTGGATCCGGAGCGCATGGAGGCGCTGCTGGATGTGGTGAACCCGGAAACTGCATGCTTTAATGTTATTACAAAATCGGGCAGCACGAGCGAAACCATGACGCAGTATCTTGTGATATGCGATATTCTTAAAAAGCGTCTGGGCGACAGAGCGAAGGAGCATATTGTAGCCACGACATCGGCGGACCGCGGCAATCTTATAAAGCTGGTAAAAAGCGAGGGCTACCGCGCGTTTATAATTCCGGACGGAGTGGGCGGACGCTTCAGCGAGCTGTGCCCGGTGGGGCTGCTGGCTGCGGCGGTGTGCGGAATTGACATTCGCGAGCTGCTGGAGGGTGCAAAATTTGCCGACAAAATGTGCTCAAGCGGCGATATATACAAAAACCCGGCGCTTATGGCGGCAGCGATGCAGTATATCGCCATGGGCAAGGGCTGCAATATATCGGTTATGATGCCCTATGCGGACAGCCTTAAATATATTGCGGACTGGTACTGCCAGCTGTGGGGCGAAAGCCTGGGCAAGCGCTATTCAAACAGCGGCAGTGAGGTTTTTGCCGGTCAGACTCCCGTAAAGGCGCTGGGCGTTACCGATCAGCACAGCCAGATACAGCTGTATACCGAAGGGCCGTTTGACAAGGTGATAACCTTCCTTGCGGTGGATAAATACCGCACCGATGTAACCATTCCGCAGGGCTGCGAGGATATTCCGGCGGTGAACTTCCTGTGCGGGCACACCATGCAGGAGCTGATAAAGGCGGAGCAGTCGGCTACGGAGTATGCCGTTATGAAAAGCGGTAAGCTCAGCCACACCATAACCGTACCAGAGGTGAACGCCTTTACGGTGGGACAGCTGCTGTACTTCTTTGAGCTGGAAACGGCATACGAGGGCGCTATGCTTGATATAAATACCTTTGACCAGCCCGGCGTGGAGGAAGGCAAAAACGCCACCTATGCGCTGCTTGGCCGCCCGGGCTATGAGGAGAAGAAGGCGGAGCTGGACGCGCGTCCCGCAAGAGACCCCAAATTTATAATCTGAGGCTTACAGTACGCAATATCGTGACCCTTAATAAAGGCGCATTTGCTGCACGGCTTTCGTGCGGGATGCACCTTTTTTATAAAAATACAGAAGCCGCGAAAAAAAGCTTTTTCGCGGCTTCCTGCTGTGTATTTATCAGTGTGTCACTCGGCTACTTCCAGCTCGATGGGGGCAAGCAGCCCGTTGTCGATGAGAGAATAGGAATCATAGAGAAAATCCTTGCCCTGCGTAAGGAAGGTGTCCGGCCCGTAATTGCCCTGACGCGGCGGATTGACATGCAGCGGGCCGAAGGTGTTGCGGCGGGTAAGGTGCAGGCGCAGGAACATATCATCGCCCACAAGAGAGGTGATATCCTCACGGTAGGGGGCAAAGGCGATGGTTTTTTCCCGGCCGTTTCCGTGCACGGTAATGCATGCGCCTTCAAACCGGGGTGCGGTAAGGAACACATGGCTGCCGTCTGCGTGCATGGGGGGCAGAAGATAATCCACGGCGCCGGAATAGAAGGGCAGACCCTGATCGTTTAGGCTGCCAAGGTGCAGCTTGCGGGGCAGGGGGGTTATTATGCATCTGCAGCCCTCGGTGCGCACACCGAAGCTGCCCAGAAGATATATGGCTTCAAGATCGAGGCTGTCGCGGAACATGGCCTTCAGGGTGACGGTATTTACGCCCTGCCTGAGCAGATGTGTATCTATGGGCAGGCGCGTAAAGCAGGGGTCGATATAAATGCCGTCAAGGGGGTGGCTTTCAAGGGGAGTGCCGTTTATAAACACGCCGAAGCTGTCGCGGGATTCCAGCATAAGGCTGACCTGTCCGATGATTGCGGAAAGATCGTCGATTTCAAAATCAAAATTCATTTCAAGCGGGGCGCAGGGACCGGCGGTATCAAGGCCGTGCTTATGCTTGAACCAGGGCTGAAGCATTTCGCCGTTGCGCCAAGGAATACCGAGCTTTGAACGAACGGCGCGGTCCAGCTTGAGAATCTCGGTGCAGGGCTGTTCATCGCCGCCGTCAAGCTGCCAGCGCGCGCAGTCCAATACGGCAATGTTCGGCTCTGTAAGGCAATAGGAAAAATCCTCGGCGGGGATATGGCGGGCAACCGGGGTAAAATGCGCTGCGGCGGTGGCGTGGCTTTTTTCCTTAAGGAAAAGCACAAGCTCCTCGCAGGGGGCAAAATCCATGGTAAGCTCGGGGGAATCGCCGCTTGCTGCAAGGGTTATATCGCCGCTTCGCACATCCCATTTTTCCGCAAAGCCGGGCTTGTTTATTTTTATGCGCACATCCTTTTTGGTGTTTTCACGGTCAAGATTCATCATGATGAACACAATGCCGTCGCTGCGCACAAGAGTCTGAAGAGCGACATCCGGGCAGGAAATATCAATATAGGGGTTTTTGTCAAGCAGCTTTACAAGGTCTTCGCCAAGCGTGCAGTAAGCGGCGCCGGGAAGGTTTTGGGCATCGCTCGACGGCACTGCGTCGATATATTCCGGACGGCAGAGGAATATGACCTTTCCGCCGGCAGAGGCAAACTGCTTGGCAATATTCAGCGTGGAGCGGCGCATGGTAATGCATTTGGGTATGATAAGGGTGCGGTACCGGGCCTGACCCAGAGTGAGCAGCGCGCCGTGCTCGTCGGTGCTTATGCTGCAAAGGCGGGACATTTGCTCCTCATCGCCGAAGTCGTAATCGATATGGCGGCCTTCAAGCAGACGGTAAAGCTCGGTATAGCCCTGCTCCACCGCCTGCGTGGCGGCATCCTGCGCGGAGAAGAAGCCGCACCAGCCGGGATGCACCGTTGCCCACAGGCTCTCAACGGGGGACATGATAAGCGTGTCGCATACCGGCGTGCCGTCCTGCTTTATAACATTAAGACGGGCATAGTAATCCTCGACATATTTGTATTGGGGATACCACTGGCTCTGATAGAATATGCTTGCCGGATAATCGCGTTTGGCCTCGCCCTTCATGGTGTACCAGGAAAGATGCTGGCAGCGCAGGTTTATGCCGTACAGGCTTTGCCAGTCGCCCACCGCCTTGTGGTTCTGAAAGGTCATCTGCCAGCCGGTGCAGCCGTAGAGCTCACTGAGCAGCGTTTTCTTGCCGAACTGCCTTCCCGCGCTTTGGAGCTGTTTTACTATGTTACGGTTGAAATTGTTCTCCCACAGAACATCCACTCCGGGAGCGTCCATATATTCATAGCCGCGCTGCATGGAGCCGTTTACGGCGGTCTGCGCGGCGAGGGTGTCCTCATGGAGCAGATGACCGGTGAATATCAGCCCGTGCTCGTGACACCATGCTTGTATGGGTGTAAGATAGTTTTTAACAAACAGGCTGCACAGCAGCTCACAGTAGTGCCATTTAACCCGGCTGACATCGCAGCCGTCCGGCTTGAGGAAAAGCTCGGGAAGATTGTCCCTAAGGGAATAACCGAATTTTTCGGAGAACTGCTCAAAAAGATCTTTTGGCATGGGAGTAAGGTTGTTGCCGTCTGGGTTCTGAAGGGCAAAGCCGCACATTATGCCGCCGTGATGAGGCTCATCGGTGAATATGCCGTATATGGAGCCGTTGTTTATGTTTTTGGCGCAGTTTTCGGCATACTGCTCATGGGTTATGCGCAAAAACTCCTTAGTGGCCTCGGGGTTCATGGTGTCCACATAGGTCTGCCCGTTGTAGAAGGAGTAGGGCATCATTTCCTCGGAGGTGAAATAAAGTACGGAGCGGTCGGGACGGCTGTCGGTTTCGTTTTGTGCAAGCTGCTGCTTGTCGGTGAAGCTCTGGCCGTTAAGCAGTACGGAAAAAGCGGCGATAATGCCGTTATTCCACACGAAATCCTGCGCGGGGCAGATGTTAAGGCGCAGATATTTTATGCGGAAATCCGGGTTTTCGGTTACCATTCCGCCTGCGGTGCCGCTTGGCCAGCGGTCCTCATCGTAGAGCCATGTTTCCATGCCGCATTTGCGGCCCTTTTCGGCGCAGGCGTTTATAAGCTCAAACCATTCACTGCCGAGGTATTCGGTTTCAAGGCCGGTGCGGGAGTGGCAGAAATATCCGCCCATACCCATCTGCTGCATCACATCTATCTGACGCTTGAGTTCCGCTTGGTCAAGTAAGCCGTTCCAGCTCCAAAAGGGCTTGCCGCGGAAGGAGGCACCGGGTTCCTTGAATTCTTTTATAAGCTTGTTCATATATTTTTCCGTCCTGTTTTAATAATGGCGATAATGCCTGTATCTGAAGCCGGCATGACCGGCACCGTCATTTTAACAAGAACGCGGGCAAAATGCAACAGCTTTATAAGAGCAAAATGCAAAATTGTATATGCAATATACATTATATATAATGCAATATAATTGCGGCGGCCGTTTGGGCATATGTGTTGAGGCGGATAAAAGAGGGGCGGGGACTGTTTGCCGGCCGGCGGCGCTGCGGTATTTATTCATTTATATTTAATATATGAAATCCGCAGCAGATGACAGCGGTACTCGGGGTATAACACAGGGGCGCCGAAACGGTCAAACGGCTGTTTTGTTCTTGCTTATGCGCTTATGCGCATATTTATTGATTTTGTATAAAAAAGTGCTTTACAATATTGCGGAAGTGTAGTAATATATACAAGTCGCAATATGCGGTAATTTGCGATTAATGGTATGAAGCGAGAGGTTGCCGAAGCAATTCGGGTAATTTTCGCGGACAATTGTCCGACAATCGGACGACAAGCCAAATACCGCTTGTAAAAATTTATAAGCGGCACACACGGAAGCGTGTATTTGAGCTAACAAGGAGGTAAACATAAATGGCAAGTCAGAAAATCAGAATCAATCTGAAGTCATATGATCACAATCTCGTTGATCAGACTGCAGAAAAAATCGTCGAGACCGCAAACAGAACGGGTGCTACCGTTTCCGGGCCCATACCGCTGCCCACCGAAAAGGAAATAGTAACCATACTGCGCTCGCCGCACAAGTACAAGGACAGCAGAGAGCAGTTCGAACTCAGGACACACAAGAGATTGATCGACATTTACAATGCCGGCAATAAGACGGTAGAGGCTTTGACCAAGCTCGATCCTCCCGCAGGTGTGGACATTAAAATTAAACTGTAAGGTGGAGGTGACCGAATTATGAAGAAGGCAATTCTCGGTAAGAAGCTGGGTATGACCCAGGTGTTTTCCCAGGACGGCAAGGTATTCCCCGTAACCGTGATCCTGGCCGGTCCCTGCACGGTAATACAGAAGAAGACCGTGGAAAACGACGGCTATGACGCGCTGAAGGTTTCCTTTGACCCGATCCGTGAGAAGCTGGTTAACAAGCCCGATATGGGACAGTTCAAGAAGGCTCAGGCGGCTCCGGCGCGCTATATGAAGGAGCTTAAGCTGGAAAACTGCGCAGACTACGAGGTAGGCTCCGTGATAACCTGCGAGATGTTTGAGCAGGGTGATCACATTGACGCCACCGCGTTCTCCAAGGGCCACGGCTTTTCCGGCGTTATGCAGCGTTGGAATCAGCACACCGGTCCTATGGCTCACGGCTCCGGCTATCACAGAGGTGTAGGCTCCATGGGCGCGAATTCCTCGCCCTCAAGAGTATTTAAGAACAAGCATATGCCCGGACACTGGGGCAATGAGAAGACCACCGTGCAGAACCTTGAGATCGTGCGCGTAGACGCTGAGCGCGGCGTGCTGCTTATCAAGGGTGCGGTTCCAGGACCCAAGGGCGCGATGGTGTTCGTAAGACAGTCGGTAAAGAGCAAGTAAGGAGGTAAAGAGCTATGCCTAAGGTAGCTGTATATAATTTGCAGGGCTCGCAGACAGGCGAGATAGAGCTGAGCGATACTTTATTTGCGGCTGATATTAACAAGGCTGTTATTCATCAGGTCGTTCGCGCGCAGCTTGCTAACAAGAGACAGGGCACCAAATGCACCCTTACCCGTACAGAGGTAAGAGGCGGCGGCAAGAAGCCGTACAGACAGAAGGGCACGGGCCGCGCCCGTCAGGGTTCCACCAGATCGCCTCAGTTCAACAAGGGCGGCGTGGTATTTGCTCCCAAGCCCCGCAGCTTCCGCATTGCGGTTCCCAAGAAGATGAAGCGTCTTGCCCTTGAGGGCGTGCTTACCGACAAGGTTGTATGCAACAACTTCGTTGTGGTTGAGAATCTTGCTCTGGAAGCTCCCAAGACCAAGGAAATGGTTAAAGTGCTGGGCAATCTAAAGCTTGCTCAGAGCAAAACACTGATAGTTACCGCTGAGCCCGATGAGACCGTGGCCCGTGCTGCGGGAAACATTCCGGCGGTTGCAACTTCCCTTGTGAACACCATCAATGTGGTGGATGTGCTCAAGGCTGACAAGCTGCTTATCACCAAGGAAGCAGTTGAAAGACTCCAGGAGGTGTACAACTGATGAAAGCATTTGAGGATGTAATCATTAAGCCGGTTCTCACCGAGAAGACCTATGCAACCATTTCGGACAAGCGTTACTGCTTCGTTGTGGACCGTAAGGCCAACAAAACCGAGATCAAGCAGGCCGTTGAGGCGATTTTCGATGTTAAGGTGGAGCGCGTGAACACCGTTACCACCATCGGCAAGGTTAAGCGTATGGGCAGAAGCGAAGGCCTTACGCCTACCGTAAAGAAGGCTTATGTGATTCTTAAAAAGGACTCCAAGCCCATCGCGTTCTTTGAGGGCATGGCCCAGTAAGTTAGGAGGAAAAAATCATGGCTATCAAAAAGTATAAACCGACTTCTCCGGCCAGACGCTTTATGTCGGTTTCCACCTTTGAGGAAATCACCAGCACCACTCCTGAGCGCTCACTGCTGGGCAAGATCTCCAAAAACGGCGGAAGAAATAACGTCGGCAGACTGACCGTGCGTCATCACGGCGGCGGAAACACCCGCAAGTACAGAATTATCGACTTCAAGCGCGATAAGGACGGCATTCCCGCAAAGGTTGCCACCATTGAGTATGATCCGAACCGCAGCGCGAATATCGCTCTTCTGCATTATGCAGACGGTGAAAAGAGATACATTCTGGCTCCTCTGGGCCTGAATGTGGGCGACACCGTGGTAAGCGGCGAGCATGCGGACATCAAGACCGGCAACGCGCTGCCCATCAACAGCATTCCGGTAGGTACTCTTCTGCACAATGTTGAGCTTTTCCCCGGAAAGGGCGCACAGATGGTGCGTACTGCCGGCGCGGCTGCTCAGCTGATGGCTAAGGAGAACGGCTTTGCTCAGGTAAGGCTGCCCAGCGGCGAGGTTAGAATGGTTCGTCTTGACTGCAAGGCGACGATCGGTCAGGTGGGCAACCTGGATTATGAGAATATCTCTCTTGGTAAAGCAGGCAGAAAGCGCCACATGGGCATTCGTCCCACCGTACGCGGTGTGGTTATGAACCCCTGTGATCACCCCCATGGCGGTGGTGAGGGCAAGTCTCCTATCGGCCGTCCGGGCCCTGTTACCCCGTGGGGCAAGCCCACTCTTGGTTATAAGACCAGAGCCAAGAAGAACAAATCCAATAAATATATCGTGAAGCGCCGTAACGGCTAAACGATGTCATCAGATGGAAGGAGGCCGTAACAGGCATGAGTAGAAGTGTAAAAAAAGGACCTTTTGTCAGTGAAAAGCTGCTCAAAAGAGTCGTTGCTATGAACGAAACCGGCGAAAAGAAGGTTTTGAAGACATGGTCAAGGTCCTCAACTATTTTCCCTGATTTCGTTGGCCATACGATCGCGGTTCACGACGGTAGAAAGCATGTTCCGGTGTACATCACCGAGGATATGGTCGGACACAAGCTGGGCGAGTTCGCTCCCACGCGTACCTTCAGAGGTCATGCGGGCGAAAAGTCCACAGGCAAATAAAGGGGGAGAGAGAAATGGCTAAGAGAATCAAGGAAAAGGCCGCAAAGAGAGCCGAGCAGCGCGATATGCGCCCCCGTGCCGTGGCCAGATATGTTCGTATTTCCTCCAGAAAGGTCCGTATCGTTATCGATCTTATCAGAGGCAAGCAGGTTTCTGAGGCGCTGGCGATACTTAAGTTCACTCCCAAGTCTGCCTCTCCGGTTGTGGAGAAGCTGCTCAAGTCGGCAATTGCCAATGCTGAGTACAAGGGCTTGAACAAGGACGATCTGTATGTTGCTGAGGTTTATGCCGATCAGGGCCCGACCCTGAAGCGCATGATGCCCCGCGCCAAGGGCAGCGGAGCCATGATCCTCAAGAGAAGCAGCCACATCACTGTCGTTCTGGACGAAATCAAGAAATAAGGAGGCATACAAATGGGACAGAAAGTTAATCCGCACGGCGCCAGAGTCGGCATAATCAAAGGCTGGGATTCCCGTTGGTTTGCTGACAAGAAGGAGATGGCCGCCAATATCAAGGAGGACGACTCCCTTCGTAAATATCTGAAGAAGAAGCTGTATTCCTATCAGATATCCAAGATCGAAATCGAGCGCAAGGCAGGCACCGTAACGGTTTTCCTGTACACCGCAAAGCCGGGCGCGCTTATCGGTAAGGGCGGCGCAGGCATCGAGGTTCTTAAAAAGGACATCGCTAAGTTTGTGGGCAAGCCCGTAAATGTAAACATTATGGAGATCCGCAAGCCCGATGTTGATGCTCAGCTGGTTGCTGAGAACATTGCGGCTCAGCTGGAGAAGAGAATTTCCTTCCGCCGGGCAATGAAGCAGTCGCTTCAGCGTGCCATGAAGGGCGGAGCAAAGGGTATTAAGATAGCTGTTTCCGGTCGTCTGGGCGGTGCGGAGATCGCTAGAAGCGAAGGCTATCATGAGGGCAGCATTCCGCTGCAGACTCTGCGTGCCGATATTGATTACGGCTTTGCAGAGGCAGCCACTACCTACGGCCGTATAGGCGTAAAGGTATGGGTATACAAGGGAGAAGTTCTTCCGCAGGTTAAAAAGACTGTTGCAGAAGGAGGCAAGCAATAATATGTTAATGCCTAAAAGAGTTAAGCGCAGACGCGTTTTCCGCGGCCGTATGAAGGGCAAAGCGCAGCGCGGCAATTTCGTTGCTTACGGCGATTTCGGTCTTATGGCTACCGAGCCCTGCTGGATCACTGCCGAGCAGATTGAAGCGGCCCGTGTTGCAATGACCAGATATGTAAAGCGTCAGGGTCAGGTTTGGACCAAGATCTTCCCGGATAAGCCGGTTACGGCTAAGCCGGCCGAGACCCGAATGGGCAGCGGTAAAGGTTCCCCCGAGTACTGGGTGGCGGTTGTTAAGCCGGGCAGAGTTCTTTTTGAGATGGGCGGCGTTCCCGAGGCCGACGCTCGCGAGGCTCTCCGTCTTGCAATGCACAAGCTTCCCTGCAAATGCAAGTTTGTAAAGAAGAGCGATTTTGATTCGCAGGAGGGTGATGCTCAATGAAGGATACCAAAAAGCTGAGGGATAAAACATCACAGGAGCTGAATGCACAGCTTAAGGAGCTCAAAAGTGAGCTTTTCAACCTGAGATTCCAGAACGCTACCGGACAGCTGGCTAATCCCAAGCAGATCAGCGTATGCAAAAAAGAGAGTGCTCGCATTCAGACGATCATCCGCGAGCAAGAGCTCAACGGCTGAGGAGGAGAACTTAGTGATGGAAAGAAATTATCGTAAGTCAAGAGTGGGCGTAGTCGTAAGCGACAAGATGGATAAAACCATTGTAGTTGCGGTGAAAGACAAGGTTCTTCATCCTCTTTACGGCAAGACCGTTAACCGCACCACGAAATTCAAGGCACATGACGAGAACAACGAATGCGGCATCGGCGATCGCGTGCGCATTATGGAAACTCGTCCCATTAGCAAGGACAAAAGATGGAGATTGGTCGAAATAGTGGAGAAAGCAAAATAATCCACTGATGCTGAAAGGAGGCACATTATATGATTCAACCACAGACTCGCTTAAAGGTGGCTGACAATACCGGCGCAAAAGAAATCATGTGCATTCGTGTGCTCGGCGGATCCTTCCGTCGTTGCGGAAGCATTGGTGATGTTATTGTTGCTTCGGTTAAGACCGCAACGCCCGGCGGCGTTGTTAAAAAGGGCGATGTTGTCAAGGCGGTTATCGTGCGTACGGTAAAGCCGCTGCGCAGACCCGACGGCACATATATCAGATTTGACGACAATGCCGCAGTTATTATCAATGATCAGAAAATGCCCAGAGGCACTCGTATTTTTGGGCCTATCGCTCGTGAGCTCCGTGATAAGGATTTTATGAAAATCATATCGCTGGCTCCCGAAGTACTGTAAGGAGGTGCCTTGATTATGAAGATCAAAAAGGGCGATACCGTACTGGTTATTACCGGTAAGTACAAGAACGAGACAGCAAACATCAAAAACAAGGGCGAGGTTCTCCGCGTGCTGCCCAAGGACAACAAAATCGTTGTTAAGGGCATCAACATGGTTACCAAGCACGTTAAGCCGCGCAAGGCCGGTCAGCCCGGCGGACGCATTCAGCAGGAGGCTGCATTTGACGCTTCCAATGTAATGGTGATCTGCCCCAAGTGCGACAAGGCCGTACGCGTTGCATACAAGGTAGAGGCCGGTGAAAACGGCAAGGTCGTAAAGACCCGTATTTGCCGTAAGTGCGGCGCAAGCCTTGACAAATAATTGAAGGGAGGAAATTACATTGGCTAGATTAAAGGATAAATATGTTTCTCAGATCGCTCCGGCTATGCAGCAGAAGTTCGGCTACAAGAATGTAAACGAAATCCCTTCTCTTGTAAAGATCGTGATCAACATGGGTCTGGGCGACGTTAAGGACGACGCCAAGAAGTTTGAGGCTGCGGTAAATGAGCTTGCTACCATTTCCGGTCAGAAGCCCTATGTTACCAAGGCGAAGAAATCCGTTGCGAACTTCAAGGTTCGTGAGGGCATGAACATCGGCGCGAAGGTAACTCTCCGCGGCGAGAGAATGTATGAGTTTGCCGATAAGCTTATTAACATTGCAATTCCGCGTATCCGTGACTTCCACGGTATCAACGGCAACTGCTTTGACGGCCGCGGCAACTATGCTCTGGGCGTAAAGGAGCAGCTGATATTCCCCGAGATCGAGTATGACAAGATCGACAAGGTAAGAGGCATGGATATCGTATTTGTTACCACTGCCAAAACCGACGAGGAAGCCAAGGAGCTGCTCAGACTTATGGGCATGCCGTTCAGCTCTTAATGAAAGGGAGGATATAAAAAGTCATGGCAAAGAAAAGTATGATCAACAAGCAGCAGGCAACTCCCAAGTTTTCAACGAGGGCTTACACCCGTTGCAGTATCTGCGGACGCCCGCATTCCGTGCTCCGTAAGTACGGAATCTGCCGTATCTGCTTCAGAGAATTGGCTTATAAGGGCCAGCTCCCCGGAGTTAAGAAGGCAAGCTGGTAAAATATTTTAAGGAGGAAAAATCCATGGTCGTTACAGATCCTATAGCTGATATGCTCACCAGAATCAGAAACGCTCTGGTGGCCAAGCATGCAACAGTAGACATCCCCGCCTCCAATATGAAGAAGTCAATTGCGCAGATACTTCTTACCGAGGGCTTCATTAAGGGCGTGGAAATCATAGATGACGGCGTACAGGGCACGATTCGCATCACCCTCAAGTACGGCGCGAACAACGAAAAGGTTATCTCGGGCATGAAGAGAATAAGCTCTCCCGGTCTGAGACATTATGCCAAGTGCGAGGAGCTTCCCAAGGTTCTGGGCGGTATGGGCATTGCTCTTATCTCCACCTCCAAGGGCGTTATGACCGACAAGGAGGCCCGCAAGGCCAATGTCGGCGGTGAAGTGCTCGCCTACATCTGGTAAGGAAATACGGAGGTTTAATTATGTCAAGAATAGGAAGAATGCCTGTAAGTATTCCCGCCGGTGTTACGGTTACGGTTGCTGACGACAACACCGTTACCGTTAAGGGCCCCAAGGGCACGCTTACACAGAAATTCAGTCACGAAATCAATTTCCAGCAGGAGGATGGCGTGGTTCATGTGCTTCGTCACGGCGATGCAAAGCTTCAGCGCTCCCTCCATGGTCTGACTCGTTCCCTGCTTCACAACATGGTGACCGGTGTTACCGAAGGCTTCACCAAGGCGTTGGAGATACAGGGCGTCGGATACCGTGCTGCAAAGCAGGGCAAGAAGCTGGTTCTGACCGTCGGCTACTCTCATCCTGTTGAGATTGAAGAGCCGGCAGGCCTCACCATTGATGTTCCTGCTCAGAACAAGATAGTAGTCAGCGGTACTGATAAGCAGCTGGTTGGTCAGCTGGCCGCCGACATCCGCTCGGTAAGAGCACCGGAGCCGTATCACGGCAAGGGCATCCGCTATGAGGGCGAATATATCGCCATCAAAGAGGGTAAGACCGGTAAGAAATAAGTAGAAAGGGAGGCAAGCAGATATGATTACAAAGAGAGATAAAAATACCGACCGTCTGGCAAGACATGCGCGTGTTCGCAAAAAGCTCTCCGGCACTGCCGAGAGACCGAGATTCTGTGTATACCGCAGCCTTAACAACATCTATGTTCAGATAATCGATGATGTTGCCGGCAATACACTTGTTTCCGCTTCTACCATGGAGCCGGAGATCAAGGCACAGGTTGCCGAGATGACCAAGACCGAGGCCGCTGCACTGGTTGGCAAGCTCGCTGCACAGCGTGCTGCCGACAAGGGCATCAAGGAGGTCGTTTTTGACCGCGGCGGTTATGTTTACACCGGAAGAGTTGCTTCCGTTGCAGCCGGTGCAAGAGAAGCCGGTCTGGAATTCTGATAGGGAGGAAAAAATAAAAATGGCAAACATCGACCCTAAAACGTTAGACCTGAAGGAAAAGCTTGTTTCCATGAACCGTGTTGCCAAAACCGTTAAGGGCGGACGCACCATGCGTATGGCGGCTCTGGTAGTGGTGGGCGACGGCAACGGACATGTCGGCGTAGGTCTGGGCAAGGCAGTGGAATTCCAGGAGGCTATCCGTAAGGCAACTGAGGATGCCAAGAAGAATATCGTCTGCATCTCCACCTGCGGAACCACCATTCCGCACGAGGCAATCGGTAAGTTCGGCAAGTCCAGCGTTCTGCTGATGCCGGCACCCGAAGGAACCGGCGTTATTGCCGGCGGCAGCGTCCGTGCGGTTATCGAAATGGCCGGCATCCGTGACATCCGCACTAAGTGCCACGGTTCGAACAATCCGGCAAACAGCGTAAAGGCTGCACTTGAGGGCCTCAAGTCCCTTAAGAATGCGGAGGATTTTGCCCGTCTGCGCGGCAAGACCAGCGAAGAAATTATGGGTTAAGGAGGCGGCGGCTATGTTGAAGATTACTTTACAGAAAAGCCTTATAGGCCGTAAGCAGGATCAGATCGCCACTGCCAAGGCTCTTGGTCTGACCAAGATCCGTTCCAGCGTTATCAAGCAGGATAACGCGGCAATGCGCGGAATGATTTTCAAAATCAAACACCTTGTAAGTGTTGAAGAAGTTGACTAAGGAGGTGCGAAAATGAAATTACACGAGTTACAGCCCGCAGAGGGAGCTACGCGTGCGCCGAAGCGTTTGGGCAGAGGCGTGGGCAGCGGAACCGGTAAGACCTCCGGTAAGGGTCACAAGGGTCAGTGGGCCCGCAGCGGCGGCGGCGTTCGTCCCGGCTTTGAGGGCGGTCAGCTTCCGCTGATCAGAAGAATCCCCAAGAGAGGCTTTCACAACAAGTGGGGTAAGGTGTACTCCATTGTGAATATTGCCGAATTGGAAGGCTTTGACAACGGTACGGTGGTTACTCCCGAACTTCTGGTTTCCACGGGCATCGTTCGTAAACTGGAAAAAGACGGAGTAAAGATTCTTGGCAACGGCGATTTTACAAAGAGCCTCACTGTTCAGGCTGCCGGCTTTACCTCTGCGGCCAAAGAGAAAATTGAGGCTAACGGAGGAAAGGCTGAGGTGATCGGATAATGTTTGAGACTATCAAAAATGCGTTCAAGATCAAAGACCTTCGCAAAAAGATTCTTTATACATTATTCATGCTTTTGGTTTTCCGTCTGTGCTGCTATATTCCCACACCGTTTATCAACACCAATTTCACGCAGGAAGCAGTCGGCAGCAACGGTTTGCTTTCAATGATTGATGTTATAACCGGCGGTTCGCTTTCGAACTACACCTTTATGGCAATGGGTATCAGCCCCTACATCAATGCTTCCATTATCCTGCAGCTTTTGGCAGTAGTAAGCCCGAAGCTGCAGGCTATGCAGAAGGAAGGACCGGAGGGACAGAGGAAGATCAATAAGATCACTCGTTATTCTTCCATCGCTCTTGCTCTTATTCAATCAATAGGCATCTGCGTTTCGCTTAACGGTGCAATAGTGTCCAGCTATCAGAATATGGCTTGGTTTTGCTACATCGTAATCGGCGCGGTGCTTTCTGCCGGCTCAGCGCTGGCAATCTGGATCGGTGAGCGCATAACCGAGCGCGGAATAGGCAACGGAATTTCGCTGCTTATCTTCATCGGTATCGTTTCCCGCCTGCCCTCGGCTATTACCAGCTACATCAGCGTTGCAAAAGATGACGCCCGTATGTGGTGGTATCTGATTCCGATAGTAATTGCTATTGCGGCAATCATTGTTGTAATCGTTATTGTTGAACTGGGCGAGCGCAGAATTCCGGTTCAGTATGCAAAGCGTGTTACCGGACGCAAAGTTTACGGCGGCGCAAGCACTTATATGCCCATCAAGCCTAACGGCGCGGGCGTGCTGCCTCTGATCTTTGCCATGGCATTCATGACCTTCCCGTCCATTCTGATTCAGATGTTCTGGAGCAATACTCCTTTTGCAACATTCTATCGCAACTGGCTGGGAAGCGGAACATGGGTGTATGCAGCGGTCAGCGTGGTGCTGATAGTGGCATTTGCGTTTTTCTATTCGTCCATTTCCTTCAATCCGGAGGAGACGGCAAACGATATCCAAAAGTACGGCGGCTTTATTCAGGGGATCCGTCCCGGTAAGCCCACTGCCGATTACCTCAAGAAGGTCAATCGCAGACTGACGCTGTTCTCCGGTATCTATCTTGCGGTTATTTCCGTCATTCCGATGATAGTTTCCGCTATTATGAATATCTCTCAGGTCGAGAACATGAACGCGATACTTAATCTTGCGCTCACCTTCGGTACCACCGGTATTCTGATAATGGTAAGCGTGTCCATCGAGATGGTTAAGCAGCTGGAGTCCCAGATGGTGATGAACCACTACAAGGGCTTCCTGGATTGAGGATAAAGAATGAGAATCATTTTGTTAGGCGCCCCGGGAGCGGGCAAGGGTACACAGGCAATAAAGCTCTCAAAGGAACTTAACATTCCGCACATTTCAACTGGGGATATCTTCCGTGAGAATATCAGGGAAGGTACCCCCGTGGGAGTGCGGGCTAAGGAATATATTGACAAAGGTATGCTTGTTCCGGATGAGCTTACACTGGAGATCGTGTGTGACCGCCTGAAAAAGGATGATTGCAAAAACGGTTTTCTTCTGGACGGCTTTCCGCGTACACTGCCTCAGGCAGAGGCCCTTGCGGATATGGTGGATATCGATGTTGCGCTTAACATTGATATCGATCAGAACATTCTGCGGGATAGGCTTTGCGGGCGCAGATGCTGCCCGTCCTGCGGAGGCACCTATCACATAAACACCCTTGAGGATGAAAGCTGTCCCGCCTGCGGCAACGGACTTATTACCCGCAAGGACGATAATGTTGAAACGGTGACGAAGCGGCTTGAGGTATATAACAGGCAGACGGCGCCGCTTATAGAGTTTTACTCCGCTTGCGGCAAGCTGATAAATGTTGACGGCAACCGCGATATCCAAGAGGTTTTCGCAGATTGCCTCGGGAAGCTCAAGGGATAAAAATGCTGTATATTAAGACTCTTGAAACAATTAGGGCGATGGTACAGAGCGGAAGACTGCTTTATAACACTTTGGAGCTGTTAAAAAGCGAAATTCGTCCCGGAATTACAACAAAAGAGTTGAATAAAATCGCACATCGTTATATAATAAGCAATGGTGCCGATCCGACCTTTTTAGGTTACGGCGGTTTTCCCGGCTCGATATGCACCTCTAAGAACGAAGTGGTAATTCACGGAATTCCGTCGTCGGAGTGTGTGCTGGAGGAAGGGGATATAATTTCGCTGGATGTCGGGGTGCACTATAAAGGGGTTCATACCGATGCGGCGCGTACCTTTGCCGTGGGCAATATATCAAAAGAGAAGCAGCAGCTGATCGATGTGTGCAGAGGTTCTTTTTATGCCGGCATGAAGCAGGCAGTAAAGGGAAACCGCATTTCGGATATAGGACACGCGGTAGAGGAATATGTAAAGCCCTACGGCTACGGCATTGTGAGGGATTTTACGGGTCACGGTGTGGGAATTGAACTGCATGAAAGCCCGTCCATTCCCAACTACGGCAAGCCCGGACACGGACTGCGTATCTGCGACGGTATGACGCTGGCTATTGAACCCATGATAAATCTCGGCAGAGATGAGGTCAGGATCCTTTCGGATGATTGGACAACGGTGACGGTGGACGGTAAAGCATCCGCACATTATGAAAACACGATTGCAATAGTGGATGGAGGTCCGGTAATTCTTACGGCTCCGGATGTTTCCATCTGAAGGAGGCTGGCTTGAACCGACCGGATTACAGCTTGGGCACGATCGTACTTTCCCTTATGGGAAGGGATCGGGAGCGCTGCTATATAATAGTAGGTGTTTGTCAGGGGGATTTCGTTCTTATTGCGGACGGTGATCTCCGGCGCGTGTCCGCCCCAAAGAAAAAGCGGCTTAAGCATCTGAAGGCTACGCCGATGCGTGCCGAAGGAATAGCCGAAAAGCTGTCGCAGAATAAACCTGTTTCCGACAGCGAAGTGCGCGCGGCACTTGCTGCTGCGATGCGTTAATCCAGCGTAATAGGAGTGAAGTCATGTCGAAGGACGATGTAATTGAGGTAGGCGGCGTAGTTGAGGAAACATTGCGAAACGCGGTGTTTCAGGTAAGGCTGGAAAACGGGCATGTAATCCTTGCTCATATTGCCGGCAAGCTGCGCATGAACAATATACAGGTGCTCCAGGGCGATCATGTTACGGTGGAGATATCCCCGTATGATCTTACCAAGGGCCGTATCATTTGGAGAAGCAAGGGTTAATCCCGATTTCTATAAGGAGGAAGTCAAAATGAAAGTTAGACCGAGCGTAAAGCCCATGTGCGATAAATGCAAGGTGATCAAAAGAAAGGGCAAGGTCATGGTGATCTGCTCTGCCGATAAGAGCCACAAGCAAAGACAGGGCTGATGAAAGTGCATCAAGGCTCAGGGAGTATCCTTGGGCCGTTTGGTGCGTTTACACAGGAAAATGCCGCCCGCATAAGCGGTTGAATCAGGGCAGACGCCCAAGGAAAACAAATCCGAACGAACGCGGCTGAGCAGAAATGCTTGTTCGTGGATTTAACATATACCATCTATCCAAAAATATTTACGGAGGGAAAAATAATGGCACGTATCGCCGGAGTCGATCTTCCTAGAGAGAAGCGTATCGAAGTTGGCATAAGAAGCATATACGGTATCGGTCCTGCGCGTTCTAAGCAGATACTTGAGGCTACCGGAATCAACCCGGACACCAGGGTAAAGGATCTTACCGATGACGAAGTAAACCTTTTAAGAGATTACATCGATAAAAATATCAAGGTTGAGGGTGATCTCCGCCGTGAGGTATCGCTCAATATCAAGAGGCTTGTCGAAATAGGCTGCTATCGCGGTGTCCGTCATCGCAAGGGTCTGCCCGTTCGCGGTCAGAGCACCAAGCAGAATGCACGCACCCGCAAGGGCCCCAAAAAGCCCGTTGCAGGCAAGAAGAAAGCTACTAAATAGCTAAAGGGAGGAACAGTAAATGGCAAAGCCTACTAAGATAGTAAGAAAGGGCAGCCGTCGCCGTATCGAAAGAAAGAATATCGAGCGCGGTGCTGCGCATATTTGTTCATCGTTCAACAACACGATTGTTACCATCACCGACACTGCCGGAAATGCTATTTCCTGGGCAAGCGCCGGCGGCCTGGGCTTCCGCGGATCCAAAAAGAGCACTCCTTTTGCTGCTCAGATGGCTGCGGAGACTGCGTCCAAGGCTGCTATGGAGCATGGCCTGCGTACGGTTGAGGTTTATGTTAAAGGACCGGGAAGCGGACGCGAAGCCGCAATCCGTGCACTTCAGGCTGCCGGACTTGAGGTTACCATGATTCGCGACGTGACCCCCATCCCGCACAACGGATGCCGTCCGCCCAAGCGCAGAAGAGTATAAAAGGAGGAAAAAGAAATGGCCAGATATACAGAAGCTGTCTGCCGTCAGTGCCGCAGAGAGAATCAGAAGCTTTTCCTTAAGGGCGACCGCTGCTACGGCGATAAATGCCCTGTTACAAAGCGCGGAACCGTTCCCGGACAGCATGGCAACGGAAGAAAGAAAACAGGTGAGTACGGTCTTCAGCTTCGCGAGAAGCAGAAGGCGAAGCGTACCTACGGCGTACTTGAGAAGCAGTTCCGTCACTATTTCGAGCTTGCTGAGCGCGAAAAGGGCGTAACCGGCGAGAATATGCTTTCTATGCTTGAGCGCAGGCTTGACAATGTGGTTTACCGCGTAGGCTTCGGTGCCTCCAGAGCACAGGCCCGTCAGCTGGTTAACCACGGTCATATCCGTGTAAACGGCAAGCGCGTGGATATTCCGTCGTTTATCGTTAAGCCCGGCGATGTGATTACTCTGAGAGAAAAAACTCAGGAGATGGAAGTGTACAAGGCGATGCGCGAGGGTACCAGCAAGCTGATCCCGGCTTGGCTGAGCTTTGATGCTCCCAAGCTCACCGCAACTGTTCTGAGCATTCCCAAACGCGAGGAGATTGATCTTGCAATTGCTGAGCATCTCATCGTTGAGTTGTACTCTAAATAATGGGGCTTAGTTCCCTCAAAAATCATTCAGGAGGGTTACGATAATGATAGAAATAGAAAAGCCTACGATAGAATGTCTGGAGCTGTCGGAAGACAACACTTACGGCAAGTTTGTGGCAGGCCCTCTTCAGAGAGGCTTCGGCAATACGCTGGGCAACTCTCTGAGAAGAATACTGCTTTCCAGCCTGCCGGGAGTTGCGGTTACCAGCATTCGCATAGACGGCGTTATGCATGAGTTTTCCACTATTCCGGGCGTGAGCGAGGATGTTACGGAAATTGTGCTTAACATCAAAGGAATTTCTGCAAAGCTCCATTCGGACGGCCCGGTGATAGCAAATATCCGTGCAAAAGGACCGTGCGTTGTTACTGCCGGCGATATACTCGGTCACAGCGATCTTGAGATCGTCAATGTCGATCATGTTATTGCAACGCTGGCTGAGGGCGCATCGCTCAATATCGAAATGGTGTTTGCAAAGGGAATAGGTTATGTTTGCTCCAAGGATAACAAATATGACGATATGCCCATTGATACCATTGCGGTTGATTCCATATATACGCCTATCACCAAAGTTAACTATACCGTGGACAGCACCCGCGTGGGACGCGTTTCCGATTATGATAAGCTTACCCTTGAGGTATGGACCAACGGAAGCATCAATCCCAAGGAAGCGGTAAGCCTGTCTGCAAAGATTATGAACGATTATCTTGCGCTCTTTATCAATCTTGCCGAAAATGTCGGCGGACTTGAGATGATGGTGGAGAAGGAGGCCGAGCAGAAGGTCAAGGTTCTGGAAATGACCATTGACGAGCTTGATCTTTCGGTTCGTTCCTATAACTGCCTTAAGCGTGCCGGTATCAATACCGTGGACGAGCTCATTCAGCGTGATGAAGTAGATATGATGAAGGTGCGCAACCTCGGCAGGAAATCTTTGGACGAGGTGCGTCAGCGTCTTGCGTCGTTAGGCCTGTCACTCAACAAAAGCGAGGATTAATTAGGAGGTAAACAAAATGGCGAGCAACAGAAAGCTCAACCGTCCCACGGACCAAAGAAATGCGGTTCTGCGCGGTCTGGTTACGGCTTTGATTGCGAACGGTCGCATTGAGACCACCGAGGCCCGCGCCAAGGAAGTTCGCAAAATAGCGGAAAAAATAATCACCACTGCAATCAACGAGTGCGATAATACCGTTGAGGTAACCAAAAAGGTTCTTAACGAGAAGAAGCAGATTGTGGAGACCACATTCACCAATGATTCTCCCTCCAAGCTGCATGCGCGCCGTCAGATCATGAGCTATCTCTACAATGCGCCCCAGCAGATGGCTAAGGGCGAGGATAAAAAGACCTTTAAGGTTAAGACTGCCGAGGTCAATAATCCCGTTGTGGAAAAGCTGTTCAGAGAGATTGCGCCTAAGTATAAGGCACGCCGTGACGAAAAGGGTCAGGGCGGCGGTTATACCCGCATTATCAAGAAGGGTCCGCGCCGCGGTGACGCAGCCGAGATTGTTATTCTTGAGCTGGTCTGATTTAATAGCTTATAAAACGCAGCTCCTGCAATCAGCAGGAGCTGCGCTTTTATGCAAAAGAGGCACGAATCATAATATATATACAAAAGCCATCCGCACTGCGGATGGCTTGTATTAATGTCAGTATCGGGTTTATTTCGGCAGCAGTGGTCTGTGCCTTCGGACGCATTTCCTATTCCATTTTAAGGCGTTTGCATCCGTCAGATGCGTTTATCTCCCCAGAAGAACAGTGCAACTGTGCCCGGCCCGGTGTGGCTGCCGATAGTGGTTCCTATGTTGTTAATCTCCACTTTGCCCTTCAGTGCAGGGAAGCTTTCCTCAACCAGCTTTGCCACCTGTTGTGCATCCTCCATACAGGCAGACTGCGAGATGTAGCATTTGCCGTTATAGCTGCTTCCATCCTTTGCGTGCAGCTGCATCTGCTCAACAATGGCGCGGATAGCTTTGTCCTTGCCGCGGATCTTGAAGCGCGGAGTCAGCCGCCCTGCGGCATCAACATCAAGCAGGGGACAGATATGCAGAAGGGTTCCGAACAGGCCGGCGGTGCGCGATATTCTGCCGCCACGCACATAACAGGTCAAATCACCGGAAAAGAACCAGTGGTGAAGCTCCAGACGGTGGGAAAGCGCCCAATCGCGTACCTCTTCAATGCTTGCGCCGCCATCCCGGAGGTCGGCGAGGGTATCCATAAGCAGCCCGTATCCGGAGGAGGCGGCCAATGAATCTACAATGTAAATTTTTCTTTCCGGATATTTCTCTTTAAGCTCATCGGCGGCAAGGCGGGCGGAATTATACACACCGGATATGCCGCTTGAAAGGGAAACATGCAGTATATCCTGCCCCTGAGAGAGAATTTTTTCAAAGTATACGGTAAATTCATCGGGGTTAATCTGCGAGGTTTTGGTGATGGCGCCGTTTGCAATGTGTGCATAGAAATCATCGAGATTCATGCTTTGCCCGAGATCATCATAATAATGTACGCCGTCTATATAGAAGTGAAAAGGGATGTAACTGATGCTGCGCTTTGCTAAATGCTCTGCCGTAAGATCAACGGTGGAGCCGCAGCTTAAAACATAATTGTTCATAATAAATCAGCCTCTCATTCTTGCTTGTTTATGATATTTAATTATAGTTTCAGCCGTATATTTATGCTGTGCTTATGCTGCTATTATATGCCTGCTGCGTGTTTGCGGCAAGGGAATATGCGATTTTAGACACTATACAACTTTGACCATGCATTGTAGAGAAAAAGCCCGCACATTCTCACAATGGGCGAGCTTAAAAATATAACTCTCAGAATATAAGAGTGCCTCAGGATGCGCATTTCAGCGCTTGCGCAGCAGATCCAGCGGACTGGGGAGCTTTATTTTGAAGCACAGCAGGGTAATTATCTGGGCGGGAATGCCAAGCAGCAGCAGCGGCCACAGATTGGAACCGGCATACACGAGAAAAGAAAGGTAAAGCACCAAAAGTATGCTCCATATAAGCCCCGAGATGATAAGTATGTTTCTTTTTCCGCCATACCATACGGAGTTCATCACAAGCCAGGTTATAAGCGCGGCCGGGAGAGCATAGAGAAATATCATCCAGTGGGTCATGCCTGTAAGGTGCAGCACAATAAAGCAAAGCAGGGCAACTGTAAACACACCCAAAAGGGAGATTATGATTATTGCCTTATAGTTGATTTTCTTTTCAGGAAGAGGCTCGGTATATTCCAGCTCCGGATGCTCGTGAAGAAGATAATCCACGGTTACGCCGAACAGTTCCGCAAGCTGCAAAAGCACCTTTGCGTCCGGGATAGCCTGGGCGCGTTCCCAACGGGATACCGCTTTATCGGAATAATTAAGCTCATGGGCCAGCTCAAGCTGCGTTATATGCCGGGCAGACCTGAGTTTAACCAGATTCTGAGCAAAGATTGATGCCAAATTATCCATGCTGTTCTCCGATCATTCAATCATTATATATAATTATACTTCAAAAAAGCAAATTCCGCAACATTCCCGCGCAGCTCTTGCAAGCCGTGAGGGGAAATATTTTGTTTACATTTTGTAAATTATTCTGGGCAGGTGCTGTATTGCAAACCCAGCCGCTGCCTGCGGGAGCGGGGCTGTGCCATCGTGCGTGCAAATGAAATCGCGGCGGATATAAGCAGCCGCAAACGGAAAAATATACAGGAGCACAAGCATTTTTTGTATTAAATTTATATGAAATGCCGCAATTATTAAATTGCAATACAGCCGTAGTGCGGCATAAAAGGATTGACTATATTTTAATACTGGGATATTATATTGAATAAGATTACAGTTTAGGTTATTAGCGGTTTTCGGCACTTTTTCGGTTACTGCTTTGAGGTGAAAATGATAATTCTCGGTTTTGATCCGGGGCTTGCAACATTAGGTTACGGGCTTATAGAAAGCGATGGCTTCCGCCATAAAGTATTGGATTACGGCATAATATCCACTCCGGCGGGCATGCCTACGCCGGTAAGGCTGAGAACCATCCATACGGATGTGCTGACGCTGATAGATCAGCTTGCGCCGGAGGCAATTGCCGTTGAAGAGCTTTTTTTCAACCAAAATGTAACAACTGCAATAAATGTTGCCCAGGCGCGCGGCGTATTGCTTGCTGCGTGTTCTCTGCGCACCGCAAACCTGTACGAATATACGCCGCTTCAGGTAAAACAGGCGGTTGCGGGGTACGGGCGCGCCGAAAAGCGGCAGGTTCAGATAATGGTGGCTTCGCTGCTTAAGCTGGAGGGAATCCCGCGCCCCGATGATGCTGCGGATGCGCTGGCAGTGGCGATATGCCATGCCCACTCCGGCAGAATGGGCGGAGATTTCCGTATAATATAGCACGGCCGACGCTGCGCTTGGGTAAAAGCAATGCTTTTGCGGTAAATTCAAAAGAAATTGAGGATAAACCGGATGTATTCATATATAAAGGGGACTCTTGAAGAGGCAGCGCAGGACAGCATAACCGTTGAGTGCTGCGGCATAGGCTATAAAATATATGCTTCTGCATCCTGCAGCGACGGTGTTCCGATAGGCAGTGCGGTTAAAATTTATCTGCATCAGACGGTAAGAGAGGATGATATTTCCCTTTACGGTTTTGCCGATGCGGAGGAGCGGGCGATGTTTCAAAGGCTGCTTTCCGTAAGCGGCGTGGGCGCAAAATCCGCACTTTCCATGATAAGCGGAATAGGGGCGCACAACATTGCATTGGCTATTGTCACGGGGGATGTGAAAACACTTACAAGGGCTGCGGGAGTGGGCAATAAGCTGGCGCAGCGGATGATACTTGAATTAAGAGGCAGTATAGACAACGATGAGCTTATCAGCGCGCCTGCGGTAAAAAGAGGAGGCGCGGCCTCTGAGGATATGGTGCAGGAGGCAATAACAGCGGTTATGGCGCTGGGCTTTACGCGGGCAGAGGCGGTAAGCGCAATAGGTGCTGCGGGAGAGGCAGGCAGCGTGGAGGAGCTTATACGGCGTGCCCTTTCGGGAATGGGCAGGGCATAAGGCGCCTTTATGAGCAGGCACCACGGGATGATTCGCAGTGAAAATTGCAGATAAACAATGCACCGGTGCAAAGAATAAGGAGCAGGAATGATTCAGCGAGATCAAAGAGTTATTACCTCGGAATTCAAACAAGAGGATATTGAGCAGGAGTTTTCGCTTCGCCCGCATTCTTTTGAGGAATATGTCGGGCAGGAAAAGGTGAAAAAGCTCATTTCCATGTATGTAACGGCGGCCAAGGGGCGCGGTGAGGCCCTTGACCATGTGCTGCTTTATGGTCCTCCCGGGCTTGGCAAAACCACCCTTGCAAACATAATCGCATCGGAGATGGGGGTGTCCATCCGCGTGACCAGCGGCCCGGCCATAGAGCGCCCGGGAGACCTTGCCGCAATACTTACAAATCTTGCGGAAAACGATGTGCTGTTCATTGATGAAATACACCGGCTGAATCGCAGCGTTGAGGAAGTGCTTTATCCGGCAATGGAGGACTATGTGCTGGATATAATGGTGGGAAAAGGTCCGTCGGCGCGCAGCATACGGCTTAATCTGCCGCATTTTACGCTGATCGGAGCCACTACGCGGGCGGGCATGCTTACATCGCCGTTAAGAGATCGTTTCGGGGTTATTTGCAGGCTGGATATGTACACGCCGGAGCAGCTTGACAGGATAGTTACGCGCAGCGCGGCGATCCTTGGCGTGGAAACGCGGCCGGAGGGCTGCATGGCGCTTGCAAGGCGCTCCCGCGGGACTCCGCGTATTGCAAACAGGCTGTTAAAGCGCGTGAGGGATTATGCGCAGGTGCATGCGGACGGCGTTATAACCGGCGAGGTGGCGGATTCGGCACTGAATATGCTGGGCATAGATGAGTTAGGGCTGGATGATGACGATCGCAGAATCTTGAGCGCAATAGTGGATAAATTCGGCGGCGGCCCGGTGGGGCTTGATACTTTGGCGGCCTCCACGGGGGACGAGGATGTTACGATAGAGGATGTTGTGGAGCCGTTTCTTTTGCAGCTGGGGTTCATATCGCGCACTCCCCGTGGCAGGATAGCACTTCCGGCGGCATACCGTCATATGGGACGCCCCGTGCCGGGACAAAGCGATGCGCCGGACGGAAAGCAGTGATTGCCGCTCTGCCTTCGCGGCAGATATGCGGGCATTGCGCGCATAAAAATGCACACAAAAAATATAAAAGAGGGTAAAAAGCTTGCTTAGCACCAAAATGTTTGATTACTATCTTCCGCAGGAGCTTATAGCGCAAACACCGGCGGAACCGCGGGATCATTCCCGTCTGCTTGTTTATAACCGTGCGGATAAATCAACGGAGCACCGGCATTTTTTTGATATAACGGAATATCTGCATCCGGGCGATGCCCTTGTGATAAACGATACCAGAGTGCTTCCTGCAAGGCTGTTCGGCACCACGGAAAACGGAGGCACCATGCAGGTGCTGCTGCTTAACAGAAGGGACCGCGACACATGGGAGGTGCTGGTAAAGCCCGGTAAAAAGGCGAGGATTGGAGCGAAAATAACCTTTTCGCAGGAGCTTGCCTGCACTGTTACGGATATTCTGGATGACGGGCAGAGGCTCGTACGGTTTGAATACAATGGCGTGTTTGAGGAAATACTGGATCGTTTGGGGCAGATGCCGCTTCCGCCGTATATAACGGAGCGCCTTGAAGATAAAGAACGGTATCAGACGGTTTATTCAAGGCAGGTGGGCTCTGCGGCGGCGCCTACTGCGGGGCTGCATTTTACAAAAGAGCTGCTTGAAAAAATCGAGGCCATGGGGGTTGATATTATTCCCGTGCTGCTGCATGTAGGGCTTGGCACCTTCCGCCCGGTAAAGGTGGAGGATGTATCCGAGCATAAAATGCACAGTGAATTTTATTGCATAACAGAGCAGTCCGCTCGGAGGATAAACGCCGTAAAGGAAAGGGGCGGACGCATATTTGCAGTGGGCACCACCTCCACAAGAGTGCTGGAGACGGCGGCGGATGATGGCGGCAGAGTAAAGCAGTGCAGCGGCTGGACGGATATATTTATTTATCCCGGATACCGCTTCAAATGCGTGGACTGCCTTATAACGAATTTCCATTTGCCGCAGTCCACCCTTATAATGCTTGTAAGCGCGCTTTGCTCCCGCGAGGAAATACTTAAGGTTTATCAAACGGCAGTAGAGGAAAAATACCGTTTTTTCAGCTTTGGGGATGCGATGCTTATTTTATAAATGCCGATTATTTAAGCACGGCTTGCCGTTTGCGGCAAATTCATAAGAATAAAACGGAATAATACGGAAAGATAAAAAATGAAACTTATAATGCTGGGTACCGGCAATGCAACGGCTACGGAATGCTATAATACCTGCTTTGTGCTTAAGGATGAGAAAAAATATTTTCTGGTGGACGGAGGCGGCGGAAGCCAACTGCTGCACCAGCTGAAATGCGCAGGCATTGCATGGTATGATATACGGGAGATTTTTGTAACGCATAAGCATATTGATCATCTTTTGGGCATTGTGTGGATGGTAAGGATGATATTGCAGAATATGAGCCGCGGCACATATGCAGGGGAGGCCTTTATATACGGTCATGCCGAGGTCATAACGCTGCTTGAGAATATGGCGCGCGCTTTATTCAGCGAAAAGGAAACGGCCTTTATAGGTTCGCGCCTGCATCTTGTGCAGGTGAAGGACGGCCAAGAGAAGACAGTTATCGGACATGCCGTAACCTTTTTTGATATAGGCTCGGATAAAGCAAGGCAGTTCGGTTTTTCCATGCAGCTTTCAAAAGGCGAAAGGCTTGTTTGCTGCGGCGATGAGCCGTACAGAGCCTGTGAAGAAAAATATGCAAAGGGCTGCAAATGGCTTATGCACGAGGCGTTTTGTCTGTATTCGCAGGCGGATGTGTTTTTGCCGTATCAAAAAAAGCATTCCACAGTGGCCGATGCATGCAGAACCGCACAAAGCCTTCAGGTAAGCAATTTGGTGCTGTATCATACAGAGGATAAAAATATTGCTCAAAGGAAAACGCTGTATACCGCCGAAGGCAGAGAGTTTTACGGCGGACACCTTTATGTTCCCGACGATCTTGAAACGCTGGAGTTATAAATGCGGTTTTAATTGAAACGGCGAAGTTTTAATATAAAAGTTCAATTTAAGTAAAAAATGATAAAACGGCAGTTGTCAAAAATCCGCCTCAATATGGTGCGGAGGGACAGCTGCCGTTTTTTATTATGTGTCGGTTTTACAAAAACAGTGCGGCGTAAGGGTACATGCGCCCTTTTACGCATCATGGGATCATCGCTTGATCTCGGCTGCACGCCGAAGCTCTGCAACCTCGCCGTTTTGAATTATGCCGGAATGGTTGAAGCTGAAGCAGTGCTCCGGCGATATTATTACATGGTCGTACACCCGCACATCTATGGTATTGAGCGCCTTTACGATATCGCGCGTCATTTCGACATCCTGACGGCTGGGTGTCGGGTCGCCGCTTGGATGGTTGTGCATAAGTATAACACTGTGAGCCTGTGCGCTCAGACATTTTTCCACAACAAGCCGCGGATAAACGGTTACGGAATCGATGGTTCCCTTGGCAAGCTCCACCGTGCGCAGCAGCTTGCATTTGCTGTCAAGGCAAAGCAGATACATGCATTCATATTTTATGCCCTGATACAGTGACTGACCGTATTTGAATACGGCGCCGGTGCTGTTAAGAAACTGCTTTTCCCGTATTCTGTCCAGCTCATACCGCTTTGACAGGCGCGATATAAGGGAGAGCAGCACGGCGCTGTTCTGACTTATTCCCTTTATCATACAAAGCTCATCCACGGTTGCATCGGCTACCGCGCTGAAGGAACCGAAGGTATCCAATACGCGGTGCGCAAGTTCGTTGACATCACGGCGCGGAATGCTGTAAGTAAGCAGAAGTTCTATAACCTCATGGTCTGCAAAGGCGTCCAATGAGGCATCTATATATCGCTGTCTCAGTCTTTCTCTGTGCCCTTCGTGAGAACATTTTTCACTCATGCTGTTTGGCCTCCCCGTATTGCCTGAAAGTATTGCCATATGCCGTTATACACTTATGCTGAATATTTTACTACATTTCAAAAGCAATTTCAAGACTGAATTTACAAAACCGGTGCGGTTTCGTCAAAAGATTGCAAAGGGGATTTGCAGCACGAATAGAAATAATTATAACTGACGGATAAATATGTAAGCATGGCCGCGGCAGCGGCTTAAGGATGGTGAAACTGTTTTGTACGGAACAATTGAAAGCAGAAACGATTTTGTCGTATATCTGGACGGAGAGCTTGATCATTGCCGCGCCGAGGCGCTTAGGGATCAAGTGGACAAGACGCTGGAAAATGTCAGCTGCAAAAGGGTCATATTTGATATGTCACAGGTGACATTTATGGACAGCTCGGGAGTGGGCTTTCTGATAGGCCGATATAAAAAGCTCATACCCAAGGGGTGCATAGTTGCGCTTCGCGGAGCAACGGACGCAGTGGACAGAATACTGGATATTTCGGGGATATATAAGATCATCCGTTTGTGCAATGAACAGGAAAGCAAGGTCGGATAAAATATTATGCGTTCCCTAAAATAGGCTATCACAGGAAAAAATCTGATCCCACAGCAATGCGGGACAGGCGGAGGGATAAAATGAAAAACGGAAAAAATTCAATGAAGCTGGAGTTTTATGCAAGCCCGGAAAACGAGACATTGGCAAGAGTGTGCATAGCGGCATTTGCATCGAGGCTTAACCCGCCGGTTGAAAAAATAATTGAAATTAAAACGGCGGTCAGCGAGGCGGTTACAAACGCTGTTGTGCACGGGTACGGCTCCGATGGAGGCGCGGTCACATTGTCGGCATACATAAGGGGGAATACGCTGCATATATCCGTAAGCGACAGAGGAAGGGGCATTGAGGATGTTGAAAAAGCCATGCAGCCCTTTTATACCACCGCGCCGGAGTATGAACGCTCCGGCATGGGCTTTTCCGTTATGGAAAGCTTTATGGACAGCGTAAGGGTAAAATCCGTTCCCGGCAAGGGAACCACCGTTAAAATGAGTAAGGTAATCAACGAGGTCTCTGATGACACAAAAGCTTGATTATGGCAGCGAGAATTCCCGGGAATTGCTCGCTGCGGCCAAAAACGGCGATAAACAGGCGGCGGATAAGCTGGTAGAGCTTAATACGCCTCTTGTAAAATCAATGGTGCGGCGGTTTTCGTGCTGCAGCCAGGCCGATCGCGACGATCTTATGCAGATAGGCTTTGTGGGACTTATAAAGGCCATAAAGGGCTTTGATCCCACATACGGAGTAAGGTTTTCCACCTATGCCGTTCCGATGATAATCGGGGAAATAAAGCGTTACCTGCGGGACGGCGGAGCAGTGCGTATAGCGCGCTCGATCAAGGAGCTTAGGCAGCGCATA
Organism: uncultured Clostridia bacterium; assembly: GCA_934465535.1. Lineage (GTDB taxonomy): Bacteria > Bacillota > Clostridia > Christensenellales > QALW01 > UMGS1338. The sequence goes on from CAKSKV010000001.1 coordinate 171,105, forward strand.
AAGGCCTTTACGGCGGAGTATGCATCAAAAAACGGAACCGAGGCCACGCTGGATGAGGTGTGCGGCGCTTTGGGGTGCAGCCGGGAAGCCGCGTTGGAGGCATTGGAATCGGGCAATGCCGCCGTTTCTCTGGAGCAGCCCATATTCGGCGACGGAACTCAGGACTGCCTTATGGACAGACTGGAAAGCAGAAGCGGCCCGGATGCGCTGGATATAATCCAGCTTCGTCAGTGTCTGAATGAGCTTACAAAAGAGGAAAAGCAAATAATTGCAATGCGCTATTTTGAGGACAGGACGCAATCTGCCATAGCTGCGGTGCTGGGGACTTCGCAGGTGCAGGTGTCAAGAATGGAAAGCCGGATAATAAAAAAACTGAGGGCAAGAATGAAATAGAATCATAGTGTTTCCGGCTTTTTGAAAGCATCGGCGCACTGCCGTACTGACGGCGCTGAGAAGCAAAAGCACATGTTTTGATTAAACGGTGCAAAAATGAGTATAATAACCGCACGGAGGCTTTCGCGCGGTTTTTATTTTATGCGCGAAGGCCGGTGCAAAAAATCTTGAAACCACGCCGAAGAAAGGAAATAAGCACGGCAATGAACAAAAATGCAAGGCAAAGCAGCGCCTGTATAATTGAAGCGGCTCAGGGGCTGTGGAACGGGCTGAATCATGAGGATAAGGATATATATATGCAGGGACAAAGCTATAAACATGAAAGGAACCGGTAAAATGAAAAGCGGCAAAAACAATAACAGCTATGCCGAATATGTTGAAAGGATATCGCCTCCGAGCCATGTACTGCGGGATTGTTTGCGTGCCTTTTGGGTGGGAGGCGTCATATGCTGCATAGGTCAGAGCATTACATTGCTGCTCTCTGCGGTGCTGCCGGAAAAGGAGGCTGTGTGCTGGAGCTCGATACTGCTTGTGTTTTTGGGAGCATTGCTTACGGGCATCGGGCTGTATGCCAAAATCGGCAAATATGCAGGCGCGGGCAGCATAGTGCCTATAACTGGCTTTTCCAACAGTATTGTGGCTTCCGCCATTGAATTCAAGCAGGAGGGGCTGGTTATGGGGGTGGGCAGCAAGCTGTTTACGGTGGCGGGGCCGGTGCTGGTTTACGGTATATCCGCCTCCGTTATTGCCGGAGTTATATATTATATTTTCGGATTGTACTGATATATCAATTAAAGCGTGCCGTATTGCGGTATGAGAAGACCGAAAAAACACCTAAAAAGGCAGCGCTTTTACAGCAATGCAAAAGGACGGAATAAAAGAAAAATGACCGGAAAGCAAACCGTTATTATAAAAAACGGGGTATATATTACCTGCGGCTTTACCTGCGTGGGGCAAAAGGAAAGTCAGGGGCCGTTAGGCGAATATTTTGATGTGTGCCTTAAGGACGATAAATGGGGGGAGCGTTCCTTTGAAAAGGCGGAGAGAAAAATGTTCAAGGCGGTGCTGCACGGATGCATGAAAAGAGCCGGTACATCGGCACCGGAGGTGGACGCGGTTTTTGCGGGAGATCTGTTAAACCAGACAATAAGCGCGTCTTTTTCGGCGTTGGATTTTGACGGGTCGTATATAGGCCTGTACGGTGCGTGCTCAACCATGGCGCTTAGCATGGGGCTTGCCGCCTGCATGATAGACGGAGGCAGCATAGACAGCGCGGTGTGCGTTACCGGCTCGCATTTCTGCACTGCGGAAAGGCAGTACCGTATGCCGCTGTATATGGGAACGCAGCGCACGCCGACGGCGCAATGGACCGTTACGGGAACGGGCGGAGCATATCTTAGCCGAAAAAACACCGGAGCCTGCATAAAAGCGGTAACATACGGCAGGGTTATGGATGAGGGAATCAGCGATGCAAACAATATGGGGGCGGCTATGGCGCCGGCTGCGGCGGATACGATAAAGCGGCATTTTGCGGCAACAGCGACAGCGGCGGAGGATTATGATGCCGTTGTTACCGGGGATCTTGGCAAGCTGGGCAGAAGAATATGCGCAGAGCTGCTGCAAAGAGATAAAATAGTGCTTGGAGAAAAGCTGATTGACTGCGGGTGCATGATATATTCGGAAAAGCAGGATATGCATATGGGGGGCAGCGGGTGCGGCTGCTCGGCGGCGGTGATGAATGCCTGCATTATACCCAAAATACGCACAGGTGCGCTTAAAAGGGTGCTTTTTGCGGGTACAGGCGCGCTTATGAGTCTGACCAGCTCCATGCAGGGGGAAAATATCCCTGCGGTAGCGCATGCCGTGCAGATAGAGCACTGCGCCGTGCAGTGAAGGGCAGGATAAAAAGCATTAAAAATGCAAAAAAACACGCAGAAAAACCGCTAAAAACAGTAAAAAACAGGTGGAAAAATGGATATTTTTTTAACTTATCTTAAGGTGTTCGCGGTGGGCGGAGCAATATGCGCAGTGTGCCAGATGATAATTGACAAAACAAAGCTTACCTCTTCGCGGATACTTGTGGGACTGGTGACCATGGGAGTGCTGCTCAGCGCACTTGGCATTTACGGTCCGTTTGCGGAGTTTGCAAAGGCGGGGGCCACCGTGCCGCTGCTGGGCTTCGGACACTCGCTTTTTCAGGGGGTGCTGGAGGGAATAAGGGAAAGAGGCTTGCTGGGAGTGCTGACCGGGGGAGTTACCGCTACGGCGGGAGGAATTGCGGCAGCGGTGTTTTTCGGCTATGTCAATGCTCTCATATTTGATTCCGGCACCAAAAAATAACGCTTGATTTGCGCCGTTATAAATTGCACAGTTATAAAAAGAATCGGGCAGCAGTTGCTGCGCCGTAAGTACAAAATTGCATCACCCCGTGTCGGCTTTGACGCGACGGGGTGTTTTTTTATGCCGATAACAGCGAATATTCGACCGAAAATGGTTTTTTGCTTGTTTGCCCGCGGGCGATTCGCTCGCAATTTAGCCGGAATTATGATAAAATATTTATAATACGGTTGGCTTTGGATATAACGGTTTTGCGGGCTGCTGAAGCCGCAAAAATAAGGAGAGCGCGATGCGTTTTATGATACCCGACAGGGAGATATGCGTTGAAAAAATCAGAATTCCTTCAAAGGGGCGTAAAATGCCGGCGCTGGTGCTGTATCCAAAGCAAAGGCCCGAACCGGCAACGGGGGTGTTGTGGATCCACGGCGGAGGTTACATAACCGGGATGAAGGAAATGGTGCATATGTCAAGAGCTGTCGACCTTGTTAAACGCTTCGGCGCGGCGGTGATATCGCCGGGGTACCGCTTGGCGCCGTTTTCGCCCTATCCGGCGGCTGCGGAGGATTGCTATGCGGCGCTGTTGTACCTTAAGGAGCATGCTGCGGAAATAGGCGTGCGCGAGAATCAGATAATGGTTGGCGGAGAAAGCGCGGGCGGCGGGCTGTGCGCTGCGGTATGCATAATGGCGCGGGACAGGGGAGAGGTAAATGTGGCGTTTCAGATGCCGCTGTACCCCATGCTGGATGACAGGGATACGGAAAGCTCAAGAGATAATCACGGCAAGGTGTGGAACACACGAAAAAACCATATGGCATGGCGCTGCTATCTGCGCGGACAGGATAGGGAGAATTTATCCCCTTATGCAGCGCCGGCGCGCCTTGAGGATTTTTCCGGTCTGCCGCCTGCATACACCTTTGTGTGCGACGGCGAGCCGTTTTATGCAGAGACGATGGGTTATGTACAAAAGCTCAGGGTCTGCGGCATTCCGGCGGAGGCGGATGTATATCATTCCGATATGCACGCCTTTGACATGCTGCGGCCCGGACTTGAGATAAGCCGTGAGGCGGTAAGGCGGTTTGGCGAACGGTTTGCTTATGCGCAGGCGCATTATTTTGCGCCGCAAAAGAAAAGGTAAACGGGGATGCTTGCGCGGCAAGCGCAAAGAAGGGGCTTATAGCTTATCAAATATATAAAATCAAAAGCGGTCGGATAAAACGCAAATTAAGGAGACGGCGTATATGAACGATAATGAAATAGGACGGCAGATGTATGAAAGAGCGGCGGAATTTGTAAACCGAAGATTTCCTTCCGGATGGGGCGGCTGCGCGGTAGCCTATACACAGGAGGGACAGTATCTGATATCAGTAGCGTTGGAGTGCTTCAACAGCGGTGCGGGGTTATGCATGGAAACCGGCGCGATGTGCCAGGCGCAGAAGCTGGATCTGCGCATAACACATTCATTATGCATTTCAAGAGAAGACACGGGCGAAGAATTCAAAATACTGACTGCGTGCGGCATATGTCAGGAAAGGCTCAGGTATTGGGGAGAAAATGTAAAAGTAGCAGTAACTAACCCGGAGAATAAAATTATATTCAAAACATTGGCGGAGCTGTCGCCATGTTATTGGGGAGAGGCGTTTCCGAAGGAGGAACGGGAGGAATATGATAATCGGTGAGGCGGCGTATTTGTAAAAGAAGCTGCGTTTTACAAGATAAAAAGCAATTCTCGGCTTTGTTATAAGCCGACAGCATATAAGGAGAAAAATGTTCAGAGAGATAAGAAACAGAAAAAAGGAAACGGATATTAAGACGGCGGAGGCGCTGCTGATAAACAGCCGCATTGGTGTTTTGGCCGTAAACGGCGACAACGGCTACCCGTATGCGATACCGATCAATTATATCTATGATAAGGATGCCCGGAAAATATATTTTCACGGGGCAAAGGCAGGGCATAAGGCAGACGCTTTGCGTGCTTGTGATAAGGTGTGCTTTACCGTTTACGGAAAGGAAACCGTAAAAGAAGAGGCATGGGCACCGTTTGTGCAAAGCACGGTGGTGTTCGGCAGGTGTCGGTTTATAAAGGAAGGATCTGAGGCGGAGGCACTGCTTGGCCGTTTGGCAATGAAGTATTACCCGGATGAGCAGACGGTACGGGAGGAAATTGCCCGCGCGGGCAAGGCGGTACAGATGTTTGAAATAGAGGTAGAGCATATCAGCGGCAAGGAGATACAGGAGCGCTGAGCCGCCGGCGGGCGGGGCTGCATTGTGCCGATGTGATGAAGCAAGGGCGGAGATTGCCGATGCGCCGGCAAAGGCACGCAGCTGCACGGAACAAAGGAAACGGAAGGCAGCGTTTTACCGCGCGAGATATTCGTCAAATTCCTCGCGGCTGCCGTTAAAGACATTCATATTCATATCGATAAAGCGTTCCCTGCCGTTATAGCCCTTGAGGCGGGCGCGGTCGTTATATTGCCAAAAGCGCCAGCTTTCCTTTGGGCTTACCGGCAGGTATACGCTGCGGATCCAAAGGTCGCAATCGTCAAAATCAGAGCCGAGAATGCTGTTTTTTGCCGCCTGCGTGGTGTAGATGACGGGGGTTTTATTATAAATACGGCGCAGACCGTCCACAAAGCCGCGCAGCTCGCGCTTTACGGCGGCTGCATCAATGTCGCGGGCAGAGCGGAAGCTGCCGTAAAATTCAACATCCACAACGGGAGGAAGCATGCCGGAAAGGTCACCCGTTACGGCGTGAAAATGCTCAAGCTGCGTGGAGAACGGGGATTCAAAGCTGAAAAAATGGTATGCGCCCGCCGCGAGTCCCGCGTCTAAAGCGCCTTTAATGTTTGCGGCATATTGAGGATCGGTGTACGATGAGCCCTCGGTGGCCTTTATAAAGGCAAAGGAAATGCCCTGAGAAGCAAGCAGCGGCCAGTCGGCCTGCCCTTGGTGGGCGGAAATATCCACGCCCTTTACGGGATATTTACTGCCCGGCTCGTTGAAACGGAGAATGCCCTGGAAAAAGAGCACAAGGATAAGCAGGATGACTGCAATGACGGTGCACGATGAAATAAGCAGCCAAAGCCGCGTTTTACGCTTTAACATACAGGTCTCCTTGGAATTGCGGCAAAAGCCGATTTGCATAAGTATAGCATATAACGCTTATAAAAACAATACCGCGGCACAAAGACCGTAAAAAGCGAAAAAGGGCATTTGCCGATTTGCGCCGCCTGAGGTACAGCAAAGAGAGGAAAAGAGTTGAAAATTGCCCGGCATTGTGGTATTATATTAACCTGATAATGCTGCGCAAAATTGCATGTCGGCAAAGTTTTTTGCCGCCGGAGCAAAGAAAAGCGCATATAACGGAAAAGAGGCTTTTTATGAAGGACAATATACCCGCCGGGAGCGAGGATGTTAAAGAGCGGGAAAAACTGAAGGAGACGGCTTGCACGGCAGGGGAGGCTGCATCGGATGCACGGGCCTGCACGGAGGAAAACGCCTTAGTAAACGAAAACGAAACGGAACTGTACGGCGACGAAACGAAGCCTTCGGAAGGCAATGCGGCATCAGGGGGCAGCGGCACTTTTTCCGAGGAGATAACGGGAATTGATACCTCCTTTGAGCAGAGCGTACGCAAGCCGGATTACACGCAGGACAAAAAGCGGTATCGGCTTTACAACATAATGATGTATGTAAGCATTGCGGCGGCGGGCATGGGAGTTGTTTTCCTGCTGCTGGGCGCATATGTTTTCGGAGCGGCGGATATTGTGTTCTGGGCGGGGCTTACGGTGCTGTTTTATCATCTTAAGGACGGCGCCGTGATTGAATACGATTATGAATTTTCCGACGGCGCACTGCGTATTGCGCGCATAAGCAACGGTGAAAAGCGCAAGGAGCTGCTTTGCGCGGAGTGCGGAAAAATTGAGAGCATTGCGCCGCTTAATACGGAAGATATCAAACGCATGGCAGAGACGGGAGAACGCAAAATAAAGGATTATTCCCTTAATGAAGACAGCAGGAAATACTGTGTGCTGTGCAGCGTTAAAAATGAAAAGCTGGCTGTGATATGGGAACCGAAGCAGTCGCTTCTGCGCCTTATACGCCGCGAGATGCCAAGGTCGGTGACGCTATGATGTATTTTGACAACTGCGCAACGACGCAGGTTTTTGATGCGGCTGCGGATACGGCGCTGAGATTTATGAAAAGGGATTATTTCAACAGCTCCGCACCGTATACGGCGGCGCTTTTTAATGAAAAGGAGCTGCAGCGCGCACGCAGCGCGGCGGCGGCCACCATCGGAGCCGGCGAAAAGGAGCTGTTCTTTACATCGGGGGGGACGGAGAGCGACAACACTGTGCTTTTCGGTGCGATTTCAAGGCAGCGGGATCGCATTTTGATATCTGCAACCGAACATCCGGCGGTATATGAGGCCGCAATGAGGATGAAAACGCGCGCTGCAAGGATAACGGTGCTGCCGGTTGACGGAAACGGCGTTGTAAGCGCACAGGCACTGGAAAATGAATTGGATGATAAATGCGCGCTTGTAAGCATAATGCATGTAAACAACGAAACGGGGGTTATAAACCCCATAAAGGAGCTGGCGGAGCTGACGCACAGGCTGTCTCCGGGATGCATATTCCACAGCGACGGGGTACAGGCGCATATGCGCATAAAGGTAAATGTAAAAGAGCTGGGCGTGGATGCATATTCCGTGAGTGCGCACAAGGTGCATGCCCCAAAGGGGGTGGGCGCACTGTATGTGGCGCGGGGAACGCGCATTGAACGGCTTTTTGAAGGCGGCGGGCAGCAGGACGGCTTCAGGTCCGGCACGGTGAATCTGCCGGGGATAGCGGCGTACGCAGCGGCGCTTAAGGAATTTGAGGATGTCCGCGCCGTTGACAGAATAAAAGAAATAAAGAATATATTCCTTACGGAGCTTAAGGGCTGTGTTATAAATTCAGCGGGGGCGCAGACGGCGCCGCACATTGTAAGCGCGGCATTTCCGGGGCTTCAGGCTTCCACGCTGCAGAATGCGCTGGAGGAAGCGGGAGTGATCGTGGGAAAGGGCAGCGCATGCTCCTCGCGCAGCAGCCGTATTTCAAGAACGATGGAAAGCATGGGGCTTGATAGAAGTATTGCACAGGGAACGGTGCGCATAGGAATAGGCGCGCTTAACACAAAGGATGAGGCGGCGCAGGCGTGCCGGATTATAAACGAAATTTCCGCAGGATTGTTGAGGTTCAAAAGAAGATGAGCAGCTGTATATTGGTAAAGGTGGGAGAGGTGCACTTAAAGGGACTTAACCGCCCGTATTTTGAAAAAAAGCTTGCAGAGCACATCAGGGCGGCGGTGCGCCCCTTCGGCGGCAAGGTGAACAGCGCACAGAGCAGAATATATGTGCATAATATAAGCGATGAGAATATGGAGGCGGCAACGGAGCGCCTGCGCAGGGTGTTCGGAATTCATGCGCTTTCGGTGGCAACCGAGGCGGAAAAGGATATTGACGCGCTATGCAAAGCCGTGATTGAGGTGATGGCGCAGCAGGGAATAACCAAGGGCAGCTTCAAGATAAAGGCGCGCAGAAGCGATAAGCGCTTCCCCATGGAATCGCCGGAGATATGCGCGCATATCGGCGGGGCTGTATTGGAGGCGTATCCCGAGATGAAGGTGGATGTGCATGATCCGCAGCACACGATAGAGGTGGAGATACGGGAAAAGGCGTACATATATGCCTCCAGTATTCCCGCCGTGGGCGGCATGCCGGTGGGCACAAACGGAAAGGCGATGCTGCTGCTTTCCGGAGGCATTGACAGCCCGGTAGCGGGATATATGATAGCCAAACGCGGCGTGGTGCTTGAGGCGGTGCATTTTCACAGCTTCCCGCACACATCGGAGCGGGCAAAGCAGAAGGTTATTGATTTGGCAAGGGAGCTTTCGGCTTACTGCGGCCCGATAAGGCTGCATATTGTAAGCTTTACAAAGCTTCAGGAGGCGATATACAATAACTGCCCGGATAAGACCATTACGGTGGTAATGCGGCGGTACATGATGCGTATAGCACAGCAGATAGCAAAGCAGAACGGCGCGGCCGCGCTTATTACGGGGGAGAGCATAGGCCAGGTGGCAAGCCAGACCATGGAGAGCCTGTGCTGCACTGATGCGGTAACGGATATTCCGGTGTTCCGTCCGCTTATAGGCATGGACAAGCTGGAAATTATGAACAGAGCCGAGGAAATAGGTACATATAAAACCTCCATTTTGCCCTATGAGGATTGCTGTACGGTGTTTACGCCCAGGCATCCGGTTACACATCCCACATTAGAGCTTATGGAGGAGGCGGAGAAATGCTTTGACGGGCAGGAAATGCTTAAAGAGGCGATAGAAACCGCAGAGCTTATGGAGATACGCCCGGAGCAGGCCTGATACGGTGCTTTTCGGCAAAAATGAAGGCGCGTAAGGGGCTGCTGATTGTGCAAAACGGAAGCCTCTGCCGGGTGCCTTTTAATAGAGAAATAAATCATGGTGTTATTGATATGCGCTTTGAAAGCATTCGGCTTTCGGGCGCATATTCTTTTACGCAGCGGCGGTGTGTTTTGCACAACAGCGTTTTTCGGGATATTACAAGCTATACAATAATCGGGCGCGGGCAAGGCGGAAGAATGCTCGTGCTGAGGAGGTGCCAAGCGGCGCAAAGGCCGCGAGGATTATCCGGCGCGCACAAGTCTGCTGGCCTTGCCCAAAAGCGGTGAGCCGTCGGCGGCGGTGATCTCCGCATGCTCGGAAACGGCATAATAGCGGGCAGAAGCATCGGCGGTATCCAAAAGAGAAAGCGTTTCGCCGCTTTTGCCGCGCAGCACGCCTATAAGCCTGTGATTGCCGTTTTCCGTTCTGTATATGCGGTAGAGAGTGTAGGAATTGCGCGCGGTTATGGTTACGGTATTGCCGTTTTCGCCGTGCAGGGCAAAGATATCGCAGGCCTCCGGGGCGCGGTAATAGGAGGAGTAGTTCTGCGGCCGGGTGTCGTTTGTGAAAAGCTCCGTTATTCTGTTTTCCTTGGGTGTAAGATCGGTTGCCAGCTCAAGAGAGCCTCGCAAGAGCGCTCGTGCATCAAGCGTGGCGCGGACTATGCCGTCGGGGACGCGGTCCGGCTCGGGGGCGCAGCGGCTGCGCGAAAAGGCGAACAGCCGCGCTGCCATTTCGGACGGATATTTGCTGCCGGTTGCGCTGTCGGGCAGGCAGTGAGCATCATCCGTGGTGTCAAAGCCCTGCCATATGGCAACTGTCAGCCGGCTGTCATATGCTGCCACCCATATATCCGAGTTTGTATCTGCGCTGCGGGATGCGGTGCCGGTTTTGGCGCTGACCCCGTTTAGGGCAGAAAGGGGGCTTCCCGGCTTTTTTGCGGCGTCTTTTAATATATCGCTGATGATATATGCCGTTTGCGGTGAAAACACACGCTTTTGCTCGCCTGCGGCGCGCTTATAGAGCACCGTGCCGTCTGCCGAGGTTACCTTGCGGACAAAATATGGGGAGGCACGCAGTCCGCCTGCTGCAAGGCATTGATAGGCGGAGGCAGCCTCCATGGGGCTTATGCCGTAGGTAAAGCCGCCCAGCGCCAGTGCAAGCCCGTTATCGGCAGGGTCGAAGGTTATGCCCAGAAGGCGGGCATAACTTTTTGCGACATCGATTCCGCAGGAGGAGAGTATTTCCACGGCGGGAACATTCAGGGATTTTACAAGGGCAGTGCGTGCGGTTACCGCGCCGTAGTATTTATCGTGAAAATTATTCGGGCTGTAACCGTCAAAATCTTTTTTTTCATCAACAAAAACCGTAGCGGCGGTGATTTTTCCGGTTTCCAGCGCGGGGGCATATACAAGCAGCGGCTTTATCACGGAGCCTGGACGGCGGCGGGCGGAAACGGCGCGGTTAAAGCACAATCGCGCGCAATAGCTGCGTCCTCCCTCCAATGCAAGCACGGCGCCGGTTTTTGAATCAAGACACACGGCGGCGCATTCCGTCTGCGCGGAAGGAAAGAGAGAATCCTCCTTAAGCAGACCGCTGAGGGTGTCGGCAAGCCCGGAGTCAAGAGTGGTGTATATGGAATAGCCGCCGGAGAGCAGCTCGTCTGCGGAAAGCGAGGTGAGGACAGCGGCACTTTGCAGTGCACAATCGGCATAGTAGCCGTAGTTGTAGTCAAAATATGAGCATGGAACGGTTTCAAGCGGTGTTTTAAGCGCAAAATTAAGAGCGGCAAGGTCGATCAGACCGTTTTTGTACATAAGCTGAAGCACGGTGTTGCGGCGGCTTGTGCAGGCGCTTGGGTGCGCGGGGGAATAAAGCGACGGGGCCTTAACCGTGGCTGCAAGGGCGGCGGATTCGGGAAGGGTAAGTTCGGAGGCACTTTTGTTAAAGTATGTCCGCGCGGCGGCTTCTATGCCGTAAGCGCCGTTTCCGAAATACACATAATTGAGGTACATCTGCATTATTTCCTCTTTTGAAAAGCGGGCTTCCAACTGACAGGCAAGCAACGCCTCCTGTATTTTTCTCGAAAGCTTTTTTGTGCCGGAAAGATGACTGTTTTTTATCAGCTGCTGCGTGATGGTGCTGCCGCCCTGTTTGTAGCTGCCGGATTTTATATCCGTTAAGGCCGCTGCGAATATGCGGCGCAGGTCTATGCCGTTATGGCTGTAAAAGCGGGCATCCTCCGCTGCGACAAAGGCATTTTTTACATCTGGGGGAAGCTCGGAGAGTTCGATGAATATCCGGCGCTGACTGCCGCTTGCGGTAAGGGCCAGTTCGTCGTCGGAGTCGTAAATGCGCAGGCTTTCCGGAATATCGGTTATTGCCTGAGGTGAGAGATCCACCATGGGAAAATTTTTGAAAAACAAAAGCAGCGCAAGGAGAACAAACGCTGTTATGCACAGATAGACAAGCAGCAGCTTTATAAAAAATGCTGCGCCGATATCGCCGTACAGGACGCAGGAGCAGTCCGTTTGAGTATTTGCGCCGTTTGCGCGGGATAAATATGTTTTTTTGCGAGGCTGTTTCATCTTCCACCGTCCGTACAGAATTTTTCCGTATTATTATGCCCGTATAGCGGATTTTTTTGCACAGGAATGTATTATGATGTGCTTTTGCGCCGAATATTGCTTCGGAAAAGGCGGGCGCGGCGGAATTTAAGCGATGCAGGCGGCTGTTTTGACGGTTTGCACTTTACCTTGACGGAATTTTTTGCTATAATTTAAGCTGTATATACATACACGGAGTAAGGGTACCGTATGTTTTGCGGATGTATCCGCGCTGAAAGGTTTGGGACTATATGAAAAAGAATGAAGAAGTGCTTCTTACGGTGGACAGCATGGCAAATACGGGGGCAGGGGTTGCCCGCAATGATTCCATGGTGGTTTTTGTGCCCGGCGCGCTGCCGGGCGAAACGGTAAGGGCGCGGATAATAAAGGTAAATAAGAACTATTGCATAGGGCGGCTTGAGCAAATAATTACGCCTTCGCCCCACAGACGGGAGCCTGCATGCAAATATTTCGGGCGCTGCGGAGGGTGCGTTATGCAGCATCTGGAATACAAGGCGCAGCTGGAGTCCAAGAAAAAGGAAACGGAGCAGGTGCTCAGGCGCATATCCGGGCTGCCCTTTGAGGTGAGCGATATAATGGGGATGTACGATCCGTATCACTACCGCAACAAGGCGATACTGCCTATCGGCAGGGATGAAAACGGCAATATAGCAATAGGCTTTTATGCTTCAAGAAGCCACAAGATAATTGATATGGACAGCTGCGCCATTCAGAGCATGGATATAAAGCCATTTGTTCAGGCGGTAAAGAGGCTTGCGGAAAGCACGGGAACCACCGTTTATGACGAGGTGAAGCATTGCGGCTCGCTGCGGCAGCTTATGCTTAGACGAAGCATTATAAAGGGCGATATCATGGCGGTGCTGGTGGTAAATGAGGAGCTTAAGCAGCCGGAAATGTGGGCAAAGGGTCTGCTTGAGGCAGGAGCGTGCAGTGTTTGGAAGGATATAAACACGGAAAAAGGCAATATCGTGCTTTCGTCCAAATGCGAATTCATGGCGGGCAGAGAGGATTTTGAGGATGATATCGCCGGGGTTCACTTCAATCTTTCGCCGCTGTCCTTTCTTCAGGTAAATCACCTTCAGGCGGCGGTGCTTTACGGAATTGCAACCCTTTACGGAGGGCGGCGGGACGATTCCGTACTGGTGGATGCCTATTGCGGTACCGGAATACTTACGCAGATAATGGCAAGGTTCTGCGGCCGTGCGGTGGGGGTGGAGATAGTGCCGGATGCCGTGGAGGATGCCCGAAGAAATGCGCTTAAAAACGGAGTGAAAAATGTTGAATTCATTCAAGGGGACTGCGCAAAGGAGCTGCCCTCCCTTATAAAGCGGCTGGGCGATGTAAAGGTGCTTATTCTGGATCCTCCGAGGGCGGGCTGCGACAGTGCGATACTGGAGGCGCTTACGGAAAACCCGATAGAGCGCGTGATATACATATCCTGCGACCCGGCAACGCTTGCGCGGGATGCCGCAGTGCTGGCGCGGGGCGGATACAGCCTGGGGCAGACCAAATGTGTGGATATGTTCCCCCAAACGGCGCACATAGAAACCATCTGTTATTTTGATTATAAAAAAGAGCGGGACTGGGCTGTGTGATGCGCGCAGAAGGGGAAGAATGCGTATTTTGGGCGCACTGAGCGCGGTACGGGTATAAGGGCAGCAAACGGCAAAGAACTTAAGGGGGAAAAACAAATGGCGGGAATGTCGTGGGAGCAATATTACGAAGGCTTTTATGAGTGGAGTTTCGGCACGCAGCGGCGCTATCTTGCGCGTCTTGAAAGCTACGGCAGCGGCGCGCAGACTGCGGAAATAGCCGCAGAGCTGGCAGATGCCGGCGACGGGGGACCGGCAGCGGCGAAACGGCTTATCACGCGCGCGGCGGAAAACGGAGTGTGCTTTACGGCAGAGGATATTATTGAAATGGCTGAGGTCAATATAGAGGAGGATACATTAAAGTATGCTCTTGCGACAGTGCGCGAGCCGTTTACAGGTGGCCAAATAGTTACTCTTTCAGATTATTTTGATGAAGATGTGCTGGAAAAGCTTATTAAGGACAAGCGGGGCGGTTTGACGCCGGAAGAGATGAGCAGTATAGATGACAGAGATATGGCGGACGGAAAGCTGGCAAGAGCCATGGCGGCGGCGGAGCCGCGGCTTTCACCGGTACAGATTTCGGCGTTAATGTATGCGCTGGATGAAGAAACTCTCTCGCGGGCGGTGACGGAGTCAAAGGAGCCGTTTACGCCGGAGCAGATCACGGAGCTTACGGATTATGTGAGCCAAGAAGCACTGAGCGAAGCGGTTATGAGGGCAAAAGAGGCGTTTACGCCCGAGCAGGTGACGAATCTGTTATATTATGTGGACGAGGAGGCGCTGTCAAAGGCGGTAAGAAGCACAAAAGCGCCGTTTACGCCCAAGCAGGTTATGGAGCTTGTTGACAATGTGGATGAGGATGCGCTTTCAAAGGCCGTAAGAAGCGCAAAAGAGCCGTTCATGCCCAAGCAGGTTATGGAGCTTATTGACAATGTGGACGACGGTGCGCTTTCAAAGGCCGTAAAAAACACAAATGGAAAATTCACCAAAGCGCAGCGGGAAGAGCTGGAGGACAGCGGCGTCTGCTTTTCAAACGGTATTTTTGAGGACACGGACAGCGGCAAAGAAGGCGGAGAGCCGGTTCATGAGTTCGGAGGGGGATGTCTGCTTGGCTTGCTGGGTATTTTTCTGAGTTCGTCAAAGAAGGAGGATAGACCATCATGCCATGACAGCGCTCCGCACTATGGATACCGCTACGGAAGATGGTATTACGGAAACGATCACAGCTATGGCTGTGAAAAGGAAAAGAAGAAAAAGTAAACCGGCTTTTGTGAAGCAAAGGAGATAACATATGCTTTTATCGGTGGAAAACTGGCATACAAGGCGTGCCTTCGGCGATGAGGGAGCGGTGGAGACGATAGCCCGCGCCGGGTTTGACGGCATTGACTATTCCTTTAACGATATGTTTGACTGGGATGAGGCAATTTTGGCTCCGGGAGCGGCAGGCAGGGCGGAAAAGCTGCGGCTGTGCGCGGAGAAAAACGGGGTGCGCTTTATTCAGGCGCATGCGCCCTTTCATTTTCTCTACGGAATGGAAATGTCGGAAAGCGAGCGGGAGTTTTACAGCATAGTGCGCGCGATGGAGCATGCATCGTGGCTGGGCGTGCCGGTAATCGTGGTGCACGGCATAGATGTGCCGGGCTATGTTGATGTGTTTGATTATAACGCGCGTTTTTACAATGCGCTTGAACCTTACTGCAGAAGGTTCGGCATAAAGGCGGCGGTGGAAAACCTGTTTGAGTATTATGCCGACGGCACGGTAACCGGGGTGAAATTCGGCACTGCGCAATCCTATTGCAAAATGATAGATATGCTGGACCCGGAGTGCTTTACGGGATGCGTGGATGTGGGGCATGCATGCCTTACCGGCAACCGCCCCGGAGACTTTATAAGAAGCGCCGGCAGGCGGGTGGGCTGCTTGCATATGCACTGTAATGACGGTAAGCGGGATATGCATATGCTGCCCCGTCTGGTGCCGTTTGAATGGGAGGATATTATGAGTGCGCTTGATGAAACGGGATACAGCGGCGCATTTAATTTTGAGCTGATAGGGTATTTGGGCAGGTTTGAAAAGGAGCTGCTGCCTCAGGCGCTGCAATTTGCCTCTGCGGTGGGGCGCAGGCTTATTGAAATGCGCAGGCAATAGCGTAAAGCCGGACATATGATGCGGGGAATATCAGAAATATCCGGCTGCTGATGTTTCGGAGCGTCAACTTAGCTCTTGAAGTATATCCGTATTCATGGTATAATTTATGCCGTATTTATATTCGGCATGTGATTTTATGTGTTCCGCCGTGCCGATTACGGGTGCGCGGTCTGAGAAAGGATAAAAATGTACGGTAGCTTTTGGGGAACGCTGCTTGCGGCGCTGTATATTGCCGCTTTTGCTGCGGGAGGAATATTTATAGCCGGGCGGGTGTTTTACAGGGAAACGGCACCCTTTAGGCTTATGATGGGAGGCGCGGCGGGGCTTATTCTGCTGCAATGGCTTCCTGCACTGTTTTCGTTTTTTATGGGCTTCGGGCTGTGGTCGCACTTTGCGGCGTTTTTGCTTTTGGCGCTGCTGACGGCCGGTGCGGGGCTGCTTTTGCATAACCGTCCGGTTTTCCGCATAAAACGCCTGCTTAAAGGCGATGTTTTGATGCTGGTGTTGGCAGTCGGCGTTTTCGCGGTGTTCACGGCGGCGCTGATGAGCCATACCGTGCCGCTTTTCGGGGACGGCTCCATGCATACCGGGCAATGCACATACGGCGATATGAATATGCATTTGGGCTTTATTACAAGCATTGCGCGTCAGGGCGTTTTTCCTCCGGAATATTCCATACTGCCCGGAACAAAACTGTGCTATCCGTTTTTGTGCGACAGCATTTCCTCCAGCCTGTATATATTCGGCTGCTCGCTGCGTTTTGCTTATATTGCGCCCATGCTGCTTGCCATGGCAACAGTTATGGCCGGCGTTTATTATTTTGCTTTCAGCTGGCTTAAGGACAAATCCAAGGCGACTCTTGCATGGACACTGTTCTTCTTATGCGGCGGTTTCGGATTTATCTATTTTATGGACAGATGGCGCACCGAGCCGCAGAATTTCCTTCGTATATTCAGTGAGTTTTATCAAACACCCACAAATCTTACCACAGAGGGAAACATACGATGGGTGAATGTAATAGCCGATATGCTGCTGCCGCAAAGGGCGACGCTTTTCGGCTGGGCGCTGCTGTTTCCCACTCTTACGGTGCTTTATAAGGCAGTGTTTGAAAACAGAAGGGAATACTTTATTCCCGCCGGAGTATTGGCGGGGGGAATGCCGATGGTGCATACCCATTCCTTTTTGGCTGCTGCGCTTATAAGCGCCTGCTGGCTGCTTGCGGAGCTTACAAAAAGAGCAATGCAGATGCCAAACGGCGTAAAAACGGTAAAAACGGCCTATGCGATGGCGGCAGCGGGAACGGTTGCAGGCTTTGTTCCACTGATAATCTGCGCCTTCAGGGGAGCGGTGCCCGATTCCGCAGCTATCGCCTTTCCGGCTCTCGGGCTTGTGGCAGGGCTGTTTGCAGCGGGCGTTGTCCTGCTTGTACGGTGTCTTGCGGGCGGATACTTTAAGGAATTTGCCCGTACATGGCTTATATATCTTGCCATTGTGCTGGCATTTTCGCTTCCGCAGCTTATAACATGGACCTTTGCGCAGGTAGGCAGGGGCACCATGCTCAGAGGGCATTTCAATTGGGGAAATATCAACGACAGCTATGTGTGGTTTTATATAAAAAATATCGGCGTTGCGGCGCTGCTTGCAATACCGGCTTTTCTGCATTACAAAAAGGAATTTCCGGTGGCGGCGCCGTCGCTGCTGATATTGTTTATATGCGAGTTTGTGGTGTTTCAGCCCAATGTATACGACAACAACAAGCTGCTGTATGTTGCTTATGCCATAGCGGCCTGTCTGGTTGCGGGATACATGGTGGATATATACCGCCTGCTGCGGGAAAAGAATATCGGCGGGCGCAGAGTGATTGCGGCGGTGACGGTGTTCCTGTGCGTGTTTTCCGCGGTACTCACTTTGGGGCGCGAGGTAGTGTCGGATTATCAGCTGTATGCAAAGGAACAGGTGCAGGCGGCGGAGTTTATTGAAAAGAACACCCCTGCAGATTCCGTGATTCTTACCGGAACGCAGCACAACAATGCGGTTTCTTCGCTTACGGGAAGAAACATAGTATGCGGGGCGGGGACATTTCTTTACTATCACGGTGTGGATTATCAGGGCAGGGAAGCGGATGTAAAAACGATGTATTCCGACCTTGAAAATGCGGAAGAAATGCTGCAAAGGTACAATGTGGATTATGTGTATATAAGTCCGCAGGAGGTGTCGACATACAGAGCGGATGCAGCTTGCCTTAAGGATAAATATCCGCTTGTTTACAGTAAGGACGGCGTTTATATTTATGCCGTAAGCCGGCGTGCGCAAGAGGCGTGTGCGGGAGAATAAAAAATATGCAGGGCTTTTGTGCAAATTTGCATCAAACGGTGCGCAAGGGCGGTGTTTATGATTTTCGGGGGCAAAAATGACGGTTAATAAGGACAGCAGAATTGTAAGCGACGGACGCGCAACGGTTATAGGCTCCGGAAGATGGGGCTCGTTTATAGCGTGGTATCTGCGCAGTATCGGGCGCGAGGTGATGATATACGGGCGCGGAGATTCCGAAAATTTTCAGCGGTTTTGCCGCGAACGCGGAAACAGTTATGTTCGGTTTGGTGATGGGGTAAGCTTTACTGCGGATCTGAAGCGGGCGCTGCGGTTTTCAAATGAAATTTTTATATCCATATCGGCGCAGCATCTGCGAAGCCTTATGAAAAACATAGCGGAGGCCGGTTTGCCTGAGGGCAGCGTATTGCTGCTTTGCATGAAGGGGCTGGAGGAAAGCACGGGGGAAAGGCTCAGCAGTATTGCATCAAAGGAATTGGGCTCACGCAAGCAGGATATAGCCGTATGGGTGGGGCCGGGCCATGTGCAGGATTTTCTTGCGGGCAAGCCCAATTGCATGGTTATTGATTCGGCGGATTTTAACCTTACCTGCCGCATGACGGAGGAGCTCGGAAGCCGGCTTATACGCTTTTACCGGGGCGATGACCTTATCGGCAACGAGATCGGGGCTGCCGCAAAAAATGTTATAGGCATAGCGGCCGGAGTGCTTGACGGCATGGGAATGACGGCGCTGAAGGGGGCGCTTATGTCAAGGGGTGCGAGAGAGGTCGGAAGGCTTATTGCCGCTATGGGCGGAAGGGAGATAACCGCTTACGGGCTTGCACATTTGGGAGATTATGAGGCCACGCTGTTTTCGCCGTTCAGCCATAACCGCGCTTACGGCGAAAGCCTTGCCAAGGGCGAAAAATATGCGGCTTTGGCGGAGGGCGTGGCTACCTGCCGCGCAATAAAGGTGTTAAGTGATAAAACAGGGGTGGAAATGCCCATATGCTCGGCACTGTATGAGGTGCTGTTTGAGTCTGCAAACCTTGAACAGGCTATGGGGGCGCTGTTCTTGCGCGATGTGAAAAAGGAATTCTGGGATGAAAAGGTATAAAGCATATGACGGTATAAGCGCCGCAGAGGAAGAGCGCGATGGATGCGCAGGCGGCAGGGGCGGCGTCGGGGGTATCACGAAAGCGGATGCGGACGGGCGGCAAATGAATGCATTTGAAAGAATATACCGCGCCGTGGAGCTTATACCGGAGGGCTGTGTGGCCTCGTACGGTGTTATAGCGGCGCTTGCGGGAAATCCTCGCATGTCGCGTATTGTGGGATACGCCCTGCATGCAAATCCCGATCCCGAAAGAATAAAATGTCACAGAGTGGTGTTTGCGGACGGTTCATTAAGCCGAGCCTTTGTGTTCGGCGGTGAAAATAAGCAGAGGGCTCTTCTTGAGGCGGAGGGTGTGGGCTTTTTGCCAAACGGAAAGGTGGATATGAAAAAATATGCGTTTTTTTCGCAGGAATATTCAAAAAAGAACAGATAAAAGCGGAAAATTCTCAGCAGCGGTGCTGTTTATATGCTGTGTGCTGCTGTGCGCCTGCACTCCGGGAGGGGCAACAGAAAACATAACGCATGATGTAACCACTCCGTTTATTCAGCAGGGCACGGTTATCGACCCGGTGCGCGGACGCTTTATTCAGGTGGACGAAGTCATATATTTTGCGGCATCGGACAGCATACAGTTCTATAACACAAAAACAGGGGAGTACGGACTTGCGGCAATTGCGGATACACCGTGTGAACTGAGTTTTTACGGCGGGAAGATAATATACAGATGCGTTTCCGCACGGGAAAACTATGAGCCTTCGGAATACGCAGTGTGCTCGTTTGATATTTCATCGGGACAAACAGCGGTGATTACTGCCGGGGAGATAAGCTTTGCTGCCTGCGGCGCCGAAGGGGTATTTTACATAAGCGGCAACCGGCTGTTGTGCATAAAGGACGGAGCAAGCAGCATGCTTTTTGAGGGCGAACTGGTTTCTCCGCAGTTTTGCGGCAGAAATGTTGTTCTGGGCATGGACGGCGATATATGTATTTTGGATACGGACAGCGGAAATGTGAAGATTATCGGCCCGAAGTGCTATCCGCAGGAGCTGGTGGGAGCGCAGGATTTTGTGCTGTATGCCGCGGCGGAGGACAGCAGCGCTGTTAAATACCCAATACAGGGCGGGGAAAGCGAGCGTTTGCCCTTTGAGATATGGGGCATAAGCACATATAACGGCAGCTGTTACAGGCTTGTAAACGAAAACGGATTCCGGCTTGTGAATGCAGAGGACGGCAAGAGCATAGCGGAGCTTGGCGCGCTTCAAAGCTGCTCATATCCGTTTTACGGTGAGCAGTGGATATATTTTCTTGTAGGGTCCGATGATTATTTCGGGCTTATACGCATTTCGTGGGACGGAAAAACAACGGAGCAGCTGCTGCAATCGCAGGGGTAAGCTTTTCGGACGGGCAAATAAAGCGGAGTTCTTAAAATGCGGGCATTGCGCGTGCAGGGAAGTCCGTAAAAAAGCGGCGCTGCGGCTTGAAAATGCCGGGTGGGAGTATTGAATATAATAATAAAACCGACGGTGCCGGTATGCACTGTCGGTTTTATATATTGGATATGCGGTCTGAAGACGCATAATTAAAAATTACATGGAGAGCACATTTGCAAGATTGTAAAGATTGTAATTAGGCTCTTTTTCTATTTTAAGCGCGGCGTGAATATCCATGGAGAATATCTGATCGTCCTTAATTCCCACAACCTGACCGCCGATGCCCTTATCAAGCAGATTTACGGCGTAGAAGCCGAACATACTGGCAAGCTGAGTGTCGCGCGCCGAAGGAGCGCCGCCGCGCTGGATATGGCCAAGCACGGTGGCACGCGCCTGCATGCCGGTGCGTGCTTCTATGGTTTTGCTCAGCTCATGACCGCTGCCGCAGCCCTCGGCAAGCAGCACGATGGAGGCCATTTTGCCGCGTTCCTTGCCGCGAAGCAGGGTGGCGCAGACATCGTCGATATTCCATTCCTTCTCCGGAATAAGAATGCACTCGGCGCCGCCCACAAGCCCGGAATACAGCGCAAGATCGCCGCATTTATTGCCCATAACTTCCACTACGCTTACGCGGTCGTGACTGGTCATTGTGTCGCGAATTTTGCGTATTGCTTCAAGAATGGTGTTAAGCGCGGTATCAAAGCCCAGAGTATAATCGGTATAAGCAAGGTCGTTATCTATGGTGCCTGGAATACCTATGGCCGGTATGCCGTAGTTTGTAAGCACCTGTGCGCCTTGGAAGGAGCCGTCGCCGCCAATAACAACAATGCCCTCTATGCCGTGCTTGCGGATGTTTTCAAGAGCGGTTGCCTGACCTTCCTTGGTTTTGAATTCAAGGCAGCGCGCGGTTTTAAGCATGGTGCCGCCGCGGTTTATAATGTCGCCCACGCTGCGCAGATCCATATCAAACATCTGATCCTCGATTAGCCCCCAGTAGCCGCGTTCTATTCCTACCGGAGTCATGCCGTGATAAATAGCGGTACGCACAACGCTTCTTATGCAGGCGTTCATGCCCGGAGCGTCACCGCCGCTTGTGAGTACACCGATTTTCTTCATATTCATCACCATTCCTTAACGATAAAAGGCTGATCGAAAGCAGCGCTCATATCAGTATTTATGCCTCTTTTCGTAACAGTATATCAAATATAATGCGTTTTGCATAGTGATTTTGTATCGAAAAACAGTAATTTCCTTCATTTTCAGTACAGATTCATAACATGTATTGCATTTGGGATCGGTTCGTAAGCGGGCGGCAATGCAGCCTTGCGGTGGGGAGAAAGTGTCGCAGATTTGTTTAGGGGCATTGAGACAAAACGACTCACATTCAAATACAGTGGTGGCAAAAAATGTTTTTCATATGTGCTGGTGGTAAAATAATTACAAATTTATTATCAAAAGGACGAAAAATTATTAAAAAAACTTAAAAAAGTGCTGTACAAATGGATTTATACATTGTATAATAAGAATGTGAAAGATGAGTTCCCCCTAAACTCGTTTTTTCATGATACTCCTTTATATTATGTGCAAGGCATACGGTTCCCCCCATATGTCTTGCGCGCAAAATATGCGCGATGCGCTTGTTATAGCAGCCTTTGCTGCAAGAGCCGTACAGTCGGAACTGTGCGGCTTTTATTTTTTTATTCTTCTTAAGGCTTAGCTTGAAAAAATGCAAAGACGGAGGATTTACCCGTACGGTAAAACCGCCGTCTTTGTGCTGCCGTAAATTGCTTTTGTTGAATATCGGCATCATGCTTTGCTCAAATCGCGGGCTGCTTTTATTATTCTTCCTTCATGGGCGGGACAAAGTTTTCTATTGCGCTGCGCAGCTTGGGGTGACGGATAACAAAATGGATAGCCGGCGCATTGCCCTTGGAAACGATAACAAACTGCTTTTCGTGAATGAAAATCTGAAGATTGCAAAATGCAAAGGCCGAATTTTCCTTGAGTATATAATTCGGGTGTGTGTCTGCAAAAAGTTCGGTTTGCTTGAGGTGGGCGGCGTACTCCTCAAAGCTGTATGCGATATTATTTTGCGCAAACATTCCGGACAGCTCAAGCACGGGCGGTTTTTTACTGAATTCATCTGCGGTAAGAGCGGGTATTTCGTCCGTGACGGTGTTTTTTTCCAAAACGGATAAAATGCGCTGCCTGTAAGCGGCCGCATATTTGATTATTGCCTGCTGCTGCGCCGCATCGATGCCGCGGCGCGTGAGCATGTCGGCAAGCAGCTCCGGGCTTATTGTATACAGCGGCAGCGTGGAAAGAATGGCACGCCGTGCACCTGGCTTTTTAATATCGGAAAGCAGAAAGGTGTTGAATTCGTTTTCCCGCTCACTGCGGTAGATATCCATAAGCGGATATGCATCGGCAAGCATTTCCTGAGCGCGCCTGCGGTAATATTCCAGCTCGCGCTTTGATTTGGTAAGATAGTATCTGCCGTCGGAGTGATACCCGGCAATTGCCTCCCCGGTAAGTGCGGCGGCGCCCGAAACCTTCAGAAGGTGCAGGAAAATGCCGTTCTGCGCGTTTTTGAAATAGTATGGAGAGATTTGTCCGGTCATATACATCGGAATCCAGCTTTCAAGACCCAGCATCATTTCGTCAAAAGAGCGGTCGATATTGTGTATCTGGTACAGATGCAGCCCCTTTTTCAGCATCATGGCCATGCCGAACATCCATTTTTTTGCGAAATCCTCGTTCTTGGCCATCTCCCTCATGGGCATATCGCTGTACATTATTACAGCCTCGTCGGATTTGGAAAGCACGGTGGCCTTCAGAAAATCCAACTCGCTTTCCATCATTTTCGATATGCCGTTGTAGGTTTTGCCGGACGGCAGCTGAAAGGGCGCGGAAGAAACTTTGAGCTCGTTGAAACGGATTATGTTTATATATTCATTAAGATCAAATTCATCAAGGCGGTTAAGAAATTTTGATATGCTTCCGTCCGCGGTGTCATGCTCCGATTGACTGAGCAGCCAGCTTTTAATCAGGGTATACCGCGGCGAAATATCTCGGATGTCATCCGGATCACAGTCTATAAGCTCGGCCACGGCGGAAATTTCGGGCTGCGTCTGCATCTCTCTTGCAGTAAAGGCGGCAATGGCGGAGGCGAACTGTTCGCAATCGCCGGGGTTTCTTGAGCCGCTGCGAATTCGGAAAATTGCGGAAGGGTCGTAGTTGGTATACTGACACAGGCGCGTAAGATTTATATTAAGCGCCGTAATGAGCATGTTGAAGTTTTTGCGCAAGCTCTCTCTGTCGGCGGAGATAAAATCCTCGCAGTCAATAAAGGCTTGCTTCACGGAGGCTGCCGTTATGCCTTGTATTTCTTTTTTTGCCGCAATTTCGGCAATGGCGGAGCATAATTCCTCAAAGGCGCTGCTGTCCGATTCGGGAATACGCTCGCAGTTTCTGTATCGGCTGAGGGTGGCTTGGGAAATGCCGGAGAGCGTACATAATTCCTTGGCCGTGCAGGAGGTTTGAGAGATATATGCGTTTAGCTGCTCGTTGAATTTCATGGGCTACGCTCCGTTACGGTTAATATGTTTATAAAACCGACTTTATTAGGTGTGCTGTTTGCCTTTTTCAAAGTACATGAACTCCGCAATGTGCGCAAAATTATCAAGGGAAAGCTTTTCGCCGCGCACGCTTAAATCAAGCCCGCACTGAGTGAGGATTTTTTCCGTATCCTCGCGCGAAAGGGAAAAGGCGTGCATCAGATTATTGGCATAGGTTTTTCTTCTCATGGCAAAGGCGGCATGCATAACATCGAAAAACAGCTTTTCATCATGTACGCTTACTGCCGGTGCGCTGCGGCGCGAAAGGGTTATTACCCTGCTTTCCACCTTTGGCGGCGGAAAAAAGCAGGCGGCAGGCAAGCGAGTGCGCAGCCGCGGTATGCAATAATACTGCACGGCGCAGCTGAGGCTGCCGTATTCCGCCGTGCCGGGCGCGGCGGCCATTCTGTTTGCCACCTCGCGCTGCACAAGAACGGTAAGGCTGTCGTAGGGCAGGCCGCTTTGCAGCAGGCGCATAATTATGGGAGTTGTTATGTAATATGGGAGGTTTGCCACCAGCTTGAAGCCGGGGGTGAGATGCTGATGATACAGCTCCTCGAGATTGAGCTTGAGAAAATCGGCGTTTATTACCTCGGCGTTGAAGCCCTCCAGAGTTTCCGCAAGTACGGGCAGCAGGGTTTTGTCGATCTCCACCGCAGTAACGCGGGCGCCGCGTTTTGCCATAACACGGGTAAGAGTGCCGGCACCCGGCCCTATTTCCAGCACGGTGTCGCCCTTTTTTATATCGGCATCATCGGCAATTGCCGACAAAATGCGCTCATCACAGAGAAAATTTTGGCCAAGGCTTTTGGAAAAGCCGAATCCGTGCTTTTGCAGCAGGTCTTTTAAGGTAAGACCGTCAAGTTTTTCTATCATTATACTCCTCACTGCCGTTTGATATATGCCTGAATGCAGTTAAAAATTATGGTTTCTGAAAGGTAAAACGGTGTGTAATCGTCTGTTCGTGCCGCCGATGCTGCTTTTGCGCCGTGACCGTAAAAATGTGCAGAACATAAAGCGGCATGCAGATATAATCACATTATGAATTATACACTATTGCCGCCCATTGTGCAATAAGATATAAACGGCGTGTTTTTTGAGGTGCACCAAAGAAGGCGCACAAACGCACACTATGAGAATTAAGCTGTCATTAAAGCGGGAAGAAAAGGGTTTTATGAAAAAATATATTGACAATGTAAAGCCGGAATGATAACATTGTCAAACAAAAGTTAGTACGGACTAACAATACCGGAGCGCAAAAAATGCAATACGGATAAAACGGCAGGGGGAATAAAGCACATGACCTTAAATAAACTTGAAGTAGGAAAAACAGCGGTAATACGCAGTGTGGGCGGCAAGGGCGAGCTGCGCCTGCGTTTGCTTGATATGGGGCTTATACCGCGTACACGGGTGAAAATGCAGAAGATAGCGCCCATGGGCGATCCGCTTGAGATACAGGTGCGCGGGTATGAGCTTACGCTTCGGGCGGAGGATGCAGCGGGCATAGAGATAGAACCGGAGGAGGAAAAGGCATGATATTTGCGCTTGCGGGAAATCAGAATTGCGGCAAAACCACGCTTTTCAACGCACTTACCGGATCTAATCAGCATGTGGGGAACTTCCCCGGCGTTACCGTGGATCAGAAAAGCGGTACGATAAAGGGCGTAAAGGATTGCTCAGTTGTGGATCTGCCCGGTATATATTCTTTGCGCCCGTATACCCAGGAGGAGATTGTCACAAGGGATTTTGTAATTGACGGAAAGCCCGACGGCATTATTAACATAGTTGACGCCACAAATATAGAGCGCAATATGTATCTTACTTTGCAGCTGCTGGAACTGCGTGTACCTATGGTGCTTGCACTTAACATGATGGATGAGGTACGCGCAAACGGCGGCACGGTGGATGTGCAGAAAATGAGTCAGGCGCTTGGGATTCCGGTGGTTCCGATAAGCGCAGCCAAGGGCGAGGGTATAAGCGAGCTTATTGATAAAGCCGTGCAGACTGCCAAAAGCCGAACGCTTCCTGCGGTGTCCGATTTCTGCGACGATGCTTCGCCGGTTCACAGATGTATTCATGCAGTAATTCATTTGATTCAGGATCATGCCGATAATGTCGGGATTCCGGCGCGCTTCTGTGCGGTTAAGCTCATAGAGGGCGATAAGGAAATGGAAAAGCGTTTGGAGCTTGATAAAAACGAAACCGAACTGCTGGAGCACTGCGTGGTGGAAATGGAGGACGCTACGGGCTTTGACCGCAATGAGGCGCTGGCGGATATGCGTTATACCTTTATAGAAAAGGTAACACAGAGTGCGGTAGTTAAATGCCATGAGAGCAGGGAGCACAGCCGCAGCGTTAAGATCGACCGTGTGCTTACCGGCAAATACACTGCATTGCCCGTGTTTTTTGCAGTGATGCTGTTAGTATTCTGGCTTACATTTGATGTTATCGGACAACGGTTGTCTGATTTGCTTTCCCTCGGCATAGATGCTTTATCCGCAGCCGCAGACAAGGGGCTTACGGCATACGGCATAAATCCTGTGGTGCACAGCCTGATAATTGACGGCATTTTTACCGGAGTAGGCAGCGTGCTGAGCTTTTTGCCCATAATAGTTACTCTGTTTTTCTTTCTGTCCATTCTTGAAGACACGGGGTATATGGCACGCATTGCCTTTGTTATGGATAAGCTGCTGCGGCATATCGGCTTATCCGGGCGCAGCTTTGTGCCGATGCTTATAGGCTTTGGCTGTACCGTTCCCGCTATTATGGCTACAAGAACGGTATCCAGCGACCGCGACCGTAAAATGACCATTCTGCTTACCCCCTATATGAGCTGTTCGGCAAAGATACCGATTTATGCCGTTTTCAGTGCGGCCTTTTTCCCCAAGCACGCAGCGCTTGTTATGATAGGGCTGTATGTTACCGGCATTATATTGGGGATCATTGTGGCGCTTATACTTAAAAACACCGCCTTTCGCGGCAATCCGGTGCCTTTTGTTATGGAATTGCCGAATTACCGCCTTCCTTCGTTTAAAAGCGTTATGCTGCTGCTTTGGGAAAAGGCAAGGGATTTTCTTGAGCGTGCCTTTACTGTGATTTTTGTTGCCTCCATAGTAATATGGTTTTTGCGCACATTTGATACAAAACTCAATGTCGTGGAGGATTCCTCGCAAAGCCTGCTTGCGCTTGTGGGGCGCTTTATTGCTCCGGCCTTTGCGCCGCTCGGCTTTGGCGATTGGCGTGCCGTTACTTCGCTCATTTCCGGCTTTACGGCCAAGGAAGCGGTTGTAAGCACTATGGCGGTGCTGATGGGCACAAGCGTAAATGAGCTGGGCGGAGCGCTTTCCGCACTGTTTACGCCGCTTTCGGCGCTGAGCTTTTTGGTGTTTACATTGCTTTATACGCCCTGTGTTGCGGCAATTGCCACCGTGCGGCGCGAGCTTCATTCGCGCGGCGCAACCTTGGGAGTGGTGCTTATGCAGTGCGGGGTTGCATATCTTGCGGCGCTTGCCGTTTGGCAGATAGGAAGTCTTTTTGTATGATTATGACTGCGGCGGATTACATTGTTCTTGCAGTAATATTTGCGCTGGCAGCAGCGGCACTGGTGCGCTGCCTTAGCAAAGGAGGATGCAGTTGCGGCTGCTCGGGGGGCTCGGGCTGTCCGGGGTGCGCCAATGGTCAAAGCAGACGCTGTGAAAGCTGTAAAAGCTGCAAAAATAAGAAATACGGCGAGGAGAACAAACAGAATAAATAGTTCTTGAAGGCCGTACGCATTATTGCTTATTCGGAAGTGTATGCTTTTGATGAGCATGGGCGTACGGTTTTCATATAATGCATATATGATGACCGAAATGAAGCTTGCGCCTGCTTATGTGTCGGATGCAGCATAAAGTGCCGGCGGCGTGAAAACAGAGAATGTGCAGGCGTGTAAAAGAAAGAGACGGACAAACTTAAGACCGTACTTTTCGGGTTTTAATGCCGAAATTCGGCAAAATTCGATTACATTCTTTACAACGGCACCGTTAGGTGGTATACTGAAACGGATAACAATTCCGAAGCCTTACCCGATGGGCGCGGGCGAACATACCCGCTGCTGCAAGTCGTCATCCGGCAAAGGCGATATCGGAATTTATAAAATCAAATATTTTTCGGAGGTTGCGGTTATGGGTCTTATTAAAGCAGGCATAGGCGCCTTGGGCGGAACTCTTGCGGATCAGTGGAAGGAATTCTTCTATTGTGAGGCGCTTCCCAAAGAGGTGCTTGTTACCAAGGGACAGAAGGTTATAGGAAACCGTTCTTCAAACACCAAGGGCAGCGATAATATAATTACAAACGGTTCGGGAATTGCGGTGGCGGACGGCCAGTGCATGATGATCGTGGAGCAGGGCAAGGTGGTAGAGGTATGCGCCGAGCCCGGTGAATTTACATACGATTCCTCCACGGAGCCCAGCATTTTTTCCGGCAGCCTCGGTCAAAGCATAAAGGAAACCTTCAAAACCATAGGCAAGCGTTTTACATACGGCGGGGACACGGGCAAGGATCAGCGGGTATACTACATAAACACCAAGGAGATAATGGAAAACCGTTTCGGAACGGCAAACCCCGTGCCTTTCAGGGTTGTTGATTCCAAAATCGGGCTGGACATCGATGTGGCCATACGCTGTTCCGGCGTTTATTCCTACCGCATTGAGGACCCGATTCTGTTTTATACAAATGTATGCGGTAATGTAAGCAAGGAATTTACAAGAGACGAGATAGACACTCAGCTCAAGCAGGAGTTTATAAGCGCGCTTCAGCCTGCCTTCGGTCAGCTTTCGCAGATGGAGCTGCGCCCCAACCAGATAGTGCTGCATAATACCGATCTGGAAAATGCCATGAATAAAACGCTGTCCGAAAAATGGGGAGAGCTGCGCGGATTAAAGGTGGTAAGCATTGCAATGGGTTCCGTAACGCTGCCCGAGGAGGATGCGGAGCTGATAAAGCAGGCGCAGAGGACCGCTATCATGCGCGATCCCAACATGGCGGCGGCCACCCTTGTGGGCGCGCAGGCCGATGCAATGAAGGCGGCGGCTTCAAACGAAAACGGCGCAATGACAGGCTTTATGGGAATGGGAATGGCGATGAACGCAGGCGGCGGCAACGCGCAGAATCTTTTTGCAATGGGACAGAGCCAAAATGCTGCGTCCGACAGCTGGAAATGCTCCTGCGGAAAAACCGTAAGCGGCAATTTTTGCCCCAACTGCGGTGCGAAGAAGCCGGAGGCGGTTAAAAAGGAAGGCTGGAAGTGCTCCTGCGGTGCCGAGGCTTACGGAAAATTCTGCCCCGAGTGCGGCGCGAAACGCCCGGAAAGCGGGACATGGACCTGCTCCTGCGGCGCGATAAATAAGGGAAAATTCTGTTCGGAATGCGGTGCTAAAAAGCCCGAAGCAGAAGCAAAACGCCGCTGCGGCAAATGCGGCTGGGAGCAGGAGGATATGACCAAAACTCCACGCTTCTGCCCTGAGTGCGGCGCACCCCTGGAGTAAGCTTTTTTAGATGCATTTATTATAAGCCCGGGTATCAGGCATGCCCGGGCGATCTGCTTGTTAAGGAGGATGAGCTTTGACTGTATTACAGGAATATAAATGCCCGTGCTGCGGCGGGGCGATAGAGTTTGACAGCTCTGTTCAGAAAATGAAGTGCCCGTATTGCGATACGGAATTTGAGATGGAAACCCTTAAAAGCTATGACGAGGAGCTTAAAAGCGAAAAGGGCGACGATATGCGCTGGGAGGCTCCGGGCAGCGGTCAGTGGAATATCGACGAGGAGACGGGACTGCGCTCATATGTATGCAAGTCCTGCGGAGGCGAGATAATCACCGACGCAAACACGGTGGCAACATCCTGCCCGTTTTGCGACAACCCCGTGGTGCTGATGCAGCAGGTGGCGGGTACGCTGCGCCCGGATTATGTTATTCCCTTCAAGCTGGATAAAAAGGCAGCTAAAGAGGGGTTGGCGCGGCACCTTACCGGCAAGCGGCTGTTGCCGAAGGTGTTCAAGGATCAGAACCATATTGATGAGATAAAAGGCGTATATGTGCCGTTTTGGCTTTTTGATACAAATGCCGATGCCAATGTGCGCTACCGTGCAACAAAGGTGCGTTCATGGAGCAGCTCAGATTACGATTATACCGAAACAAGCCATTTTATGGTGCTGCGGGGCGGCAATATAGCCTTTGAGCATGTGCCGGTGGACGGATCGGTAAAAATGCCGGACGATCTTATGGAATCCATAGAGCCGTATGATTTTTCGGAGGCGGTGGATTTCCAAACGGCATACCTTGCAGGATATCTTGCGGATAAATATGATGTTTCTGCGCAGGACAGCGAGGAAAGAGCCAACAAACGCGTAAAAACCTCTACGGAGGAGGCGTTTGCAGGGACGGTCAACGGCTATACAACAGTGAATGTTGAGCAGAGCAATGTACATTTGAGCGACGGCAGCACCAAATATGCGCTGTATCCGGTGTGGCTGCTGAACACCACATGGAACGGACAAAAATATGTTTTTGCAATGAACGGTCAGACCGGGCGCTTTGTGGGCGATTTGCCGGTGGATAAAGCGGCAGCGCGAAAATGGACGCTTGGGCTTACTGCACTGTTCGGAGTTATCACATACGGGCTTGCATGGCTTATACATCTGCTGTAAGGGGGAAAGGGTATGAAAAAAACATTTGCGGCCGTTTTGACGGCGGTGCTGCTTTGCCTTTCCTGCGTGCTTTGCTTTGCGGCAGAGGGGGAAAACGGCGGAAGTGAAAGCCTTACCCGTATAGCGGATCAAGCCGGTCTGCTTACGGAAACTCAGCGTGAGAAAATAGAGGATAAGCTTGCAGAGGTGCGGGAAAACCGCGATTTTGACATAGTGATAGTTACTGCGGAGTCCGCTCAGGGCAAATCCGAAATGGATTATGCGGACGACTTCTTTGATTATAATGGCTACGGCTGCGGCACGGGCAGGGACGGCGTTCTGCTGCTTGTAAACATGGGCTCGCGCAAAACATGGATATCCACGCGCGGCGAAGGCATACGGGTGTTCACCGATAAGGGCATAGAATGCATACTTTCCTCCGACGGAATAAGCAGCTATCTTTCGCGCGGGGATTATTACGGCGCATTTGAGCACTTTATTGAGCTTTGCGACGATTTTATAGCCGCGAAAAGGTCCGGAAAGCCCTATGATATTGATAACATGCCGCCATGGAGCACTCAGAGCGGCGACGGCATTTCGGACGGCGAATCAGAGGGGCTGTCACTTGTATGGATACCGCTTTCGTTAATTATCGGCTTTGTTATCGCCCTTTTGGTTGTGGGCGGCATGAAAAGCAAGCTCAAAAGCGTACATATGAAGGCGGCGGCCGATGATTATATCGTAAAGGACAGCATGAATATAACCCAGAGCAGCGATGTGTTCCTGTATAAAAATGTGGTTAAAAGAGCGCGCCCCAAAAACGATTCATCATCGTCCTCCCGCGGCGGAAGCAGCACCCATACCTCTTCATCTGGTTCTTCGCACGGCGGAGGCGGGGGCAGCTTCTGAGAAAATCAACAGCCATAAAAGCGCGCAGCGCTCGCTTATGCTATATAAAGCAAGTACAGACGGCATTGCCGTCTGTACTTTTTTAATATCAACATCTAGACGCATAAACTAAACAAAATCGCGGCTTTGCCGTGCGCTTGCTTCGGATATCAAAGAAGTCGATTCAGTGCGGGAAAATAAGCAAAAGCCGGTGCTTTACGCACTTTTTATCGGGTGAGTGAAAATACATTAAAAGAATTTAATAAAAATCAAAAAAACGCTTTACTTTAGCGCGGTGATGTGCTACAATAGCAGCGTAATAAATCAAAGGCCGACGGAATTATCGCTTCGGCGGAAAATCAGGAGGATTAAAATGAAAAAGAAACTGTTTATGCTTGTACTGCTTGCGGTAATGACACTGGGCCTTTTTGCCGGCTGCGCAAAGCAGGAGGAATTTGTTGTGGGCTTTGACGCCAGCTTCCCGCCGTACGGATATGTTGAAAACGGCGAATATGTAGGCTTTGATATCGACCTTGCCAAAGAGGTTGCAAAGCGCAACGGCTGGAATATCAAGCTTCAGGCAATCGACTGGAACAGCAAGGATTTTGAGCTTAACTCCGGCACCATCAGCTGCATCTGGAACGGCTTTACCATGAACGGCCGCGAGGATAAATACACCTGGACCCGCGCTTATGTGGACAACAGCCAAGTGGTGGTGGTTAAGGCGGACAGCGGCATAAACGAGCTTTCCGACCTTGCGGGCAAAACGGTGGCGGTGCAGGACGATTCCTCCGCATTGGCGGTGCTGACAAATACCGAGGATAACGATGAAATGCTGGCCCTTGCCGCAACCTTTAACAAGCTTGACAAGGTGGGGGACTATGATACCGCCTTTATGAACCTTGCCTCCGGCGCGGTGGACGCCATAGCCATGGATATCGGCGTTGCCAAGTTTAAGGTTAAGGCGGGCGGCGACAAATACAAAATACTGGATAAGCAGCTTGCAAGCGAGCAGTACGGTGTTGGCTTCAAGAAAGGCAACACACAGCTGCGCGATAAGGTGCAGGCAACCCTTGACGAGATGATAAAGGACGGCACCTTTATGCAGATAGCTCAAAAGTGGGGGCTTGAGGACTGCGTTATAAACGAGGTAAAATAGCCACCGGGTGTAAGAGGGTGTCCGGGTGTCCCCGGACACCCTTGCCCGTGCTGCGGCAGGCGGCCGCATAAATTGATAATTCGGAAGGACAGCGGCGCGGCCGCACGGTTTTGCTTATGGATTTTTGGAATATATGTTTGCAGCTTGCGGAGGGAATGCTGACATCCCTTGCGATATTTGCCCTTACGCTGATATTCTCGCTGCCGCTTGGTCTGCTTGTGGCCTTTGCGCGCAAGTCAAAGCATGCATGGCTGCGCGTGCCCGTAAAGGTGTACATTTCCGTTATGCGCGGCACTCCGCTTATGCTGCAGCTGCTTATAGTGTATTTCGGGCCGTATCTTATATTCGGGGCAAAGCTCAGTGCGGATTACCGCTTTCCGGCTACTATTATCGCATTTGCCGTAAACTATGCGGCATATTTTGCGGAAATTTTCCGCTCCGGCATAGAATCCGTTCCGACGGGGCAGTATGAAGCGGCGCAGGTGCTGGGGCTCAGCCGCCGCCAGTGCTTTTTCCGAGTGATATTCCCTCAGGTAATAAAGCGTGTGCTGCCGCCCGTTACAAACGAGGTAATAACCCTTGTAAAGGATACCTCCTTGGCTTATGCCATTGCCGTTACCGAAATGTTCACTCTCGCAAAGCAGATAGCGGCGGCGGAAAGCTCGCTGCTGCCCTATCTTGCCGCAGGGATATTCTATTATATCTTCAATTTCCTTGTGGCCTTTGCAATGGAGCGCGCGGAGCGCGCCTTTGACTACTATCAAACCAAGTGAGGTGACGGCAATGATACTGGAAATAAAAAATATCGTAAAGCGCTTTGGCGAAAACGAAATATTAAAGGGGGTTTCCCTCAGTGTTGATAAGGGGGAAACGGTGGCCGTCATCGGGCCGTCCGGCAGCGGAAAAAGCACCCTTCTGCGCTGCGCGACCGCTCTTGAAAGGGCCGACAGCGGCGAAATACTCTATAACGGCAAAGCGCTTATGACCATGAACGGCGGCGTTCCCGTTTTTGCCAAGGGGGAGGAGCTTGCCCGTATTCGCGCCAGCTTCGGGCTGGTGTTTCAGAACTTCAACCTTTTTCCGCATATGTCGGTAATGCAGAATATAACCCTTGCGCCCACCCTTACGCGCGGCGTGTCAAAGGAGGAGGCAAAGCAAAAAGCCCTGTCGCTTTTGGAGCGCATGGGGCTTGCGGATAAGGCGGCGGCCTACCCCTGCGAGCTTTCCGGCGGGCAGCAGCAGCGTGTTTCCATTGCGCGCGCTTTGGCCTTGAACCCGGATATCCTCTTTTTTGACGAGCCTACAAGCGCGCTGGACCCGGAGCTTACAGGGGAGATACTTGCCGTTATACGGGAGCTTGCGGCATCGGGCATGACCATGGTGGTGGTTACGCACGAGATGAGCTTTGCAAGGGAGGCAGCGGACCGCGTGGTGTTCCTGGACGGCGGCAGCATAGCGGCGCAGGGGCGGCCGGATGAGGTTATGGATAACCCGGCAAACGAGCGCCTTAAGGCCTTTCTTTCCCGTTTTGCCCGCTGAAACGCCGGCAAAGAAATATAAAAAGCGTCGGGAGGGCAGCATAACCCCCTCCCGGCGCTTGTGTGTTTACAGTCTTTTACGGCATTTCGGGCGGCATCGCGCCCGTGGTTGTTATTATGCTGCTTTGCTTTTGTATGATTTATAAAACATCCTGTCATTAAATATCTTTTTGATTGGCTTTGGTAAACGCGGGCATTCCTCAATAGCTAATTCCAGCACTTTCCTTGGACTGATGCGCTTGCGGTTAGCTAATGCAACCGCGTCAATTGCAGATACTTCTGTTTTGCAAGCGTCAATAAGGCGTTCCATAAACCGCGGAAAACTGTCAATATACTCTTTTTTAATGCCGTAGTTGATATCTATGTAATTGTAATTTGAAAAATTTAAGTATTTTTTCGAACCGGATGTCGAATTATTCTGCAAAACAATTATTTCCGGCTCGCCGGAATATCTCCAGTTTGAAAGCCGTCCCCGCAATTCATCACAGGCTTCCGTAAAACACTTGTCGCTGTATTGCCATTTTTGATTATCTGTTCCGGGAATCTCCGTCACATCGGAATAATTACGGCCAAAATTCGGAGAATATCCAAGCCAATAAATTGAACAGTATTTTTTTGAACGATAGTGAAGATAATTGATTTTTTTGATATATTCTTCAGCACTCGAGTCGGAGGGCTTCACCAATAACAAAACGATTACATGATTTCCTTCAAGTAATTTTTCTTGTTTTTCAATACCCGCTATGTTATTTATCGGATACATCTGATTCTCCTTTTTTCCACACAAATTTACTTAATACTTTTTGCAATTTATAGGTATGTCCAGATGACAAATAAGGGCAATAGCCTAAAAGTATTTGCTTTATTCATTTTTCATAGAGTCAAGATCAATCCATAAGGCGGGACGAACACCGCAACCGTCACTGGTGACAAATCCGTTACTTTTGTAACAGAGGCCACCGGAAGAGGACATGACAAAAGCAGCGTAGTAAGGGCCGGTGAGCGACCGCAGCCACCACGCATCAGCACCACTACCTGCTGCGTGTGCTTTTGCGTAAGCTGTAAAGGCGCATTTTCGTGCATGGTTATCACTGAAGTATTTTTCCACTTCGTTGTAACTGAGCAGGAATACTTTATCCGTTGTTGCATTGCCGGGATCTGTGTAGTAGTTCAGAATTTTATCGACAGATACGGTGCTGCTTTGAATCAGCGCCCTTTCTTCTTCGCTGAATGCCTCATTAAGAAAAGAGTCATTCAGCCATTTGCGAAGAGAGCATTGCTCCCATGTGATGGCTTTTCTTGTTTCGTAGTATGGCTTTTCGTTGTAGGGCTGGAAGTCAAGAACTTTATTGCTTATGACAAGTATTTTATTGCTTTCCTTTGCTAAAACAAGCCATTCAATATCTTCTGCGCCGTTAGAAGTGACATTATCCTGTTCATAGGTTCCGAAAGTAAATTTATCTCCAATAGCTAAAAGCTGTTTGCATTTTGTTTTTATGTATTCACATTTTTCTTTGCTGTCTTTATAGGAAATATCTTTCAGAAGTATATAGGCGGATTCATAATCGCCCGAATCTATACATTTAATGGCTCTGTCATATTTGCTTGCGAAGATGGTGTCGATGTCGTTGATTTCTCTAAGCAGGGTGTACGCAGAATCGAAATTGCCGGAATCGAGCAGCTTCATAGCTCTGCTCCGTTTGCTGGAAGCTATGGTTTCGCTGTCGCCGATTTCTTCAAGCAGGGTGTACGCAGAATCGAAATTGCCGGAATCGAGCAGCTTCATAGCTCTGCTCCGCTTGCTGGAGGCTATGGTTTCATTGTCATCGATTTCTTTAAGCAGGGCGTATGCGGAATCGTAGTCTTCCGATTCAAGCAGCTTCATTGCGCGGTTATACTTGCTAACTTTGATATCATCATCTTTGTTTATTTCTTCAAGCAAGGAATAGGCGGAATCGTAATCTCCCGATTCCAGCAAATTCATCGCTTTGTTATACTTCAGCTGCGGAATAATGACCATGTTCAGCACGATTACAAAGGCTATGCAGACACATAAAACGGGAGTGGCAATGGCAGCAAACTTTTTGAGCCGTTTTGCCCTTTTTGCGGCGGCAATTCGCTTTTCTTCTATCCGTTTTTGGCAGGCGTATATTTGGCTGTCGGCATCCCGCCAGCCGGGAATGGTCTTAAATATCGCTATTGCTTCCTCGTATGAAGCGGTGTTCCCGACGGCCCTCCTTGATATTGCAGTGGTGTACAATGCGTCCTTGCGGCAGCTTTCCGCTTTTTCAAGGCATTGCGCGGCAAGTGCGTCGGCATCGCGGAAGCCGGAAATGCTTTTGAACAGCTCGGCTCCTTTAAGAAAGGCATTTTGCGCCGCAGCGGACTTCATAATGCCGCATGCATTGTTATAAATTGCGCTCTTACGGCGCGTTTCGTTGCGCTCGTTTATAATGTCTATATATCCGCGCAGCTCCGTATTCAGCGCTTCATCGCCAAAGCGGAGAATTTTTAAGTAGTTTTCGTTTTTGTCAAACGGCTGCGCGCAGTCGCTCAGCTGCCCGCGCTTTGGAACCTGCAGCTCCGCCATCAGCTTGCCCAGATACGCCTGTGCATTTTTCGGGTCTATATCCAGCACCTTTTCGCAGTAGGTGTCGGCGTCGGACCATTTGCCGTCCTCAAGGAAAAGAAACGTCCGTTCCAGAAGGGGCGCAGCGCCCGTGCTGCCCGCGGCTGCCGGCGCGGCAGGCTTTGCGGCGTTTTTTTGCCCGTCGGAGGATACTATCTTTTTTATAC
Source organism: uncultured Clostridia bacterium (assembly GCA_934465535.1). Taxonomy (GTDB): domain Bacteria; phylum Bacillota; class Clostridia; order Christensenellales; family QALW01; genus UMGS1338. Next base: position 208,177 of record CAKSKV010000001.1, read on the forward strand.
CCCGTATAAGGTCCTGCATAAAGCCTAACTTGCCCATATCCTGCGCCTGAAGGTGGGAGAATTCCTCGGGCAGATCGTAGGGGTCCATGTCCTTATAGGCGGGAATAAGCATTTTTTTGGCGCCGTTTTTAATAAGCGCAAGGTAACGGCTCCACTCGTTTTTTACCCATACGGCGTTGAAATATTCCGGCCTTGTGCCCAAAACCACCATGACCTTTGCGCTGTTAAGGGCGGCGAATATGTACGGCTCGTAGGCGGAGCCCAGCTTGTCCTCCAGAGTAATACGGCTGAAGAACACCTTGAAGCCCTCCTGCGTCAGCTGGTGGTAAAGGTCGTTTGCCAGCACGCTGTCGGGCGTTCTTGCACCGCGGCTGTCGGTTTCCTTATAGCAGATAAATACATCAAAGGGCTCCTCCTTCTGTGAAATTGCAAGAATGCCCTTTTGAATTTCATTTATTGCCTTGGCCTCGGCTTCGTAAATTTCCTTTTGGGCGGCGTCGGCGCAGCGCAGAGCGGATTTGTAGTTATCATCGTCAAAGACGGAGGTAAACTGCGCCCTGTTCACCGTGGGAATGCGCTTGCCGGTGGCCGGGTCCTCCACATATTCAATACCGTAGCGGCAAAGCACAAGGGACCAATAAGCCTCGGCGTCGGTGCTGTCCTCGGCCAGAATCTGTTCGTATATGCTCATTGCCTTGTCGTATTCGTTATTGCGGCGGAAATGATTTGCCCGGTCATACAGGTTTGCCTTTTTATCGTCGTCAAGGCGGGGAAGGGTCTGCTTGGTGCCGCAGCTGTCGCACACGGCAACTGTGTCGCCGGGATTAAATTCCAGTGTCCCGCCGCACATTTTACATTTGAAGATTGCCATTATACTGACTCCTTTTTGATAATATTTATCCAAGATAGCAAAGTATCTTCATAGAGAATGATTCTTGCTTTTTCGTAGCCTTTATAGTTGGAAAAATAATAAATTCGCGTCTTTTTGTAACATCTTACATTAAAACTGCCGTGCGCTAACGCGTTTCTAATAGCGGAAAATAGGGAGGAAACCACTCCGTTTTCATCATTTGCTAAAAATACGCAATACTCGTCCGGATATGTAATTGCTTCGCATTTTCTGAAATTTGAAGGTAACTCGCTTTTTTTGCTTGGCATATAGTTGCCCTTCAAGCTTGGGGTTGCGGCCTGTAAAAGATTGTTCTTTAGTTTGGTAAAAGAAGGAGATCTGCTGTATCCAAGCTGTTTGAAAGTTTTTCCTCTGTGGCTCTTTCCTTCAACAGGACATTCAAATAAATAAAACTGAATGATTTTTTGCAAGTTTTTATTTGATATGCTTGAAGGTTCTGTGAAATTTGTGCAATACTTAGCGTTTTTTACTTCATCGCCTTACACTTTCCGTTTCGCTCTGCCAGAGTATCCAGCAGGCTTTGCGCCGCCTCTGTCGCGCCCTGACCGGCGTTTACGGCATTTTCAAACGCCTTGAATTCCTTTTCAAGCTCCGCCTCAATCGCGCTTAATGCCTCGCTGCTTACGGGGTCGGAATATCGCAGCGCCTCATATACCTTTTTTGCCGCCGCTTTTTCGTCCGGGTTTTTGGCTTTGGCAAGCAGCGTTTCGGCGTTTACTGTTAAAAGCTTTATAAGCTGTGTCTGCGCTTTTACCTTTTCTTCAACGGCATCGGCAGCCTTTCCCGCCCAATCGGCACGGACAACGGCCGCTGCGGTAACGGCTGCGGCAATCAGGCACACAACGGCGGCAATCCATGCGGGGCAGCCCGGAATAAGCATAAGCGCTCCGCCCAGCACCAGCATAACAATCAACCCCGCGTAGCTGACGGTTATAAGCGGCAGATTGTAAAACAGCTTTTTAAGGTTCTGTGCCTTAAAGGCAAAATATGCGCAGACGAGATTTCCGATAAAAGCCGCGAGAATAAATCCCCACGCAATCCAGAAACGCGCATCGTAATTGACCACATATCCCGGAATTATGGGACAAACAAGAAACACGACAGCATTAAACACTACAAGCATGATTGCCCATATCAGCGCATACGATTTGAAATTCCTTTTCATTGTCCGTTCCTCCTGTTATAAAATGCTTTTAAGCAGCTCTGCCTTCATGGCGGCGAATTCCTCATCGGTAATCAGCCCGGCGTTTTTCATCACCGTCAGCTTTTCCGCTTTTGCTTTGAATGTCGCCATATCATCGGCGGGTTGTGCTGCCTGCTGCGGCTGAGCCGGCTGCGCCGCTGCGCTTACGGCGTTATTTACTGCGCCGCCCACCATGCCGCTTACTGCGCCGCCGACACCCGCCATTGTGCCAAAGCCTATTCCCATATTGGTAAACTGACCAACCGCCTCGTTCTGCGCCGCCGTCTGCGCCACATCAAAGCTGCGCTCCTGCGCGTATGTATAGCCCTCCTGCGCCCGCTTTGTGGCCTGCGCCTGAGAATCTATCACTATTTTCTGCGCCTCTGTCTGGGCGTTTATGATATCGGTCTGCTGCTTAAGCTTGGCTTCGGCAATATCCGCATACTGGCGGAAATGCAGCTCCTTGAATTTTTCATACTGCTTCTCGCCGTCCGGCTTTACTATGGTGGTTACAAAAAATCTTTCCAGCGCAATGCCGTAATCGGCAAAGTCCGGAATAAGAAGCTTATGCAGATTCTCGGAAAAGGCCGTCAGGTTTTCGTCAATTTCAAAAATATTTATGGAATTTGCCCGTATGACCTGAGCGATATATGTTTTTACCCTTGTCATAAGAAAAGCACGGAAAAAACCGGTCAGCTGCTGCTGCCCCAAAAAGCTTTCCGTTCCCACAAGCTTTATAAGCAGCCTGCGGCTGTCCTGCACGCGCAGGCTCATTTCGCCCGATGCGCCTATCGAAATGGGGAAGCGGTATGTTGGGTCGATATACTGTATTTTGGAATCGGTTCCCCATTTGATAGCCATCTGCTCGGTTTTGTTTATAAAATAAACCTCGCAGTGGAATGGGGTCTTATCGCCGACGGTGCGGTTGAGCAGCTTTCCGATTTTTGGTATGTTCTGTGTTTCCAGCGTATACCTGCCCGGCCCGAACAGGTCAAGCGCCTGCCCGTTCATGAAAAATACGGCTTCCTGCGATTCATGCACGATAAGCTGTGTAAGAGTGTTGAAATCTTCGCATGGGTGCTTCCAGATGAAGGTGGAATTATCCCCCTCGTATTTGATTACATCTGCAATTTGTGCCATTAAAATACCTCCCTGTAACATAATCTGCATTATGTTGTAGTGCAAGTAAAAAAAGATCGCAGTGCCCGTAAAAAAATTTGTCACAAAAACCGTGCAAAATAAAAAAAGGCGCAGCAAAGCAGGCCTTTTCGAAAAAAGTTGAAAAAATAACGCGAAAAGGCTTTTTCGGCATGCCTGATTTTTGACGGCGGGGGCAGAAGCGACTGTTTTTTTTGGTCAAATATTTACAAACTATTTACAAAGTGCCCCCATTATGCTATAATTAAGCATATAATGATGTTGTTTGTCATACTCGTGGGAACTTGCACTACAACATAATGCAGATTATGTTGCTTCTGCTGCGCGGTATGGCTTTTTTATATTATCAGATGCAGGTTCTCCATGCGGCGGCGGTGTTCTGCACCGGAGGATATAATATATATACGCGTGGTGTTTATGCTGCTGTGACCCAGAATATCGGCAAGCTTTGCAAGGTCTTTTTCGATCTCATAAAACAGCCGGGCAAACAAATGCCGCAGATTATGGGGAAACACCTTTTTCGGGCTGACATTTGCCCGCGTACACAGCGCTTTCATCTCCCGCCAGATATTTGTTCGGTTAAGCGGCTTTCCCAAACGCGTTATAAATATCATACCCTCCTTTATTCCTTTTTTTGCAGCATACTTAAGCAGCTTTTGCCGCAGCTCCTTCACAAGGAAAACCGAGCGCGTTTTTCCCTTGCAGCTAACAAGCGCTTCGCCGCGTTTTGCCGCATCCACCGTTATATGCTGCAGCTCGCTTACCCGTATGCCCGTGCTGCACAGCGTTTGCAATACAAGGCAGAGCCGTTTGTTGCCGGAATGCCGCGCCGCTTCGCACAGCCGCGTGTATTCGGCCTTTGTAAGTTCCTTTTCCTCGGAACAGAACGCTTGCTGCTGAAGTGATACCGATTTTACCTTCAGGTCATGCCAGCCCATAAGGGAAAACAGAACATTCAGGCTTGTGAGCATTGAATTAACACTGCGCACGGAATAGTTATCCCGCAGCCGCTTTTTGTACGCAATAACAGTTTCCTTGGTAACGGGGCCGCTTTGGGCATAGCGCGAAAACGCCGTTGCATCGCGGATATATTTTTCCACCGTTGCGCCGCTTCGCTCCTCAAAGATAAGATGCTTTTTGAATCCGGCAATGGCATTTGCCGTTATAAACCGCTCTTTCATTTCAGTTTACCTCCGGATATATTTAATTTTTATTTTATCAGAAAAAACTTAAGGCGAAAATATGCGCAGCAGGCCGCATTAAAAGCGCAAAAGCCTGCGCATAGTCCCACAAATGGACGCAGACTTGCCTTAACCTTTGAAATCAGCGGCGGAGGCAAAAGCGCGGGCGGGCAAAACAAGTCAGGATTCGTCCAAAGCCGCCAAAGGAAATTAAAGGGGAATGCGGAATTATTTATGGCAAACAAAGGAAGCGGAGCATATGCGCTCAGAGGAAAGGACGGACAGACAAATGGGAAAGACGCTGGTAGTGACATCGGGCAAGGGCGGCGTGGGGAAAACTACGGTTACGGTAAATGTAGGGGCGGCCCTTGCAAAGGAGGGCATGAATGTGCTGCTTATAGATGCGGATCTTGGGCTGCGCAATCTTGACCTGATGATGGGGCTGGAAAACAGAATAGTGTATGACATAGTGGATGTGCTGGAGGGCAGATGCCGGCTGCGGCAGGCGGTGGTGCGCAGCAGACAGGAGGAGCGGTTGGCCATGCTTCCCGCATCGCAGACGCGTAATAAAAATGCGCTGGAAAAGGGGCAGATGAGGGCGCTTATTGAGGAAATACAGGACAGCTATGACTATGTGCTTACAGATTGCCCCGCCGGCATAGAGCAGGGCTTCTGCAATGCCGTGGAGGGGGCGCAGGAGGCGCTGCTCGTATGCACTCCGGAGGTGGCTTCGGTACGGGATGCCGACAGAGTGGCGGGGCTGCTTGCCGTAAGCGAGACGGATAAGGTGCATCTTATAGTAAACAGGGTAAGGGCGGATATGGTGCGCAGGCATGAAATGATGAGCGTACAGGATGTGGAGGAGATACTGGGTCTGCACGCGCTGGGTGCGGTGCCGGAGGACCCGCTTGTTGTGCGGGCGGCAAATTTAGGCGAGCCGCTGGCGTATGCCGTGCGTTCGGCAGCGGGAGAGGAATACCGAAAAATAGCACGCAGGCTCATGGGGCAGCGTGAGCCGGAATCGGGCGGCGGAATAGGCGCTTTTATGCAGCGCATATTCGGTATAAAGGCTGCGGGCTGAAGCGGGGGGATAATATGAAATACATAAGAGCGTTTTTTGAAGGGCTGTTTGCGCGCGGCAGTGCAAAAAAAGCAAAGAAAAGGCTGGAAACGGCATTGGCAGGGGACAGGCTGGCATCGGCAAGTGCTGTGGACGGGCTGAAAAAAGCAATAGAGGGGGAGCTGGCGGCTCAGGGCTGCACAGGGGAAAAAGAATATGATATTTCAAGCATACGCAAGGGGGAAAGGGTGGAGCTTACAATAAAAGTAACCCTTGCGCCCGGTGAAAAGCCTTGCAATGAGGCTTTAGTGCAGGTACTTGCTGGCAGGGCGAAAAATTAACAAATTCGGGGTGGATTTTTGTCGCCGTTTATGATAGAATAAATTTGCATTATTGTTATTGTGCAAATGTATTTCAGACGGGATCAAAAAATGCGCTTTGATAAAAAGAAATTACAAAACATTGAATATATACTGCCCCTTATTATGCTGGCTTTGTTTCTTATAGGCATTGTGGCCATTACCATAGCCACGGCAAACCCCTTTACGGGGGAGGAGCTTACCTTCAGCGAGATAATGGCAAACCTTGATTTTTCCGTTGTGGGGCTTCAGGGTGCCTTTTTTGCCGTCGGGCTTGTTGTTATGGTGCTTATAATGCTGGTGGATTACCGGCTGTATGCAAAGATATGGTATGCGGTTCTGGCGGCGGGCGTGGGTTTGCTTCTGCTGGTGGTTTTTTTCGGTAAGACGCGCGGCGGCACGCAGGGTTGGATATATCTTAATGCCTCGGGCTCAATAACATTTCAGCCGTCAGAGCTTGTTAAGCTGGCAATGATACTTGTGTGCGCAAAGTTTCTGGCGGACAGACCAATGGAAAGGTTTGTTGACGTTTTGCCGGCTGCCGGAGTGTTTGTGCTGATAATAGCGGTGCTGCTTTATCAGATGGATATAGGCACTACGATAGTATATGTTGCGGCCTTTGTGGGTATGGCATTTATGGCGGGCGTGAAGCTGAGGTACATAGGTGCCTTCGGCCTTGCCGGAGCGGCGTTCGGCGTGTTTGCGTGGTTTGTGCTTATGGGGGACAGACAGCGCTCCAGAATAATAAACTTTTTCTCCGGCGGAGACGGAGATGACTTTTTGCAGCTTAACAGGTCCATTGCTGTTATAGGCTCGGGCGGTTTTGCAGGAAAAGGGTTGTTCAGCGTGGGAGCGCTGAGTCAGCTTAACTATATCCCGGTTATAGAAACGGATTTCATATTTGTTGCCATTGCGGAATCCTTCGGCTTTTTGGGCTGCTTCTTTTTGCTTTTGGTGTATGCGGCATTTATATTCCGTATGTGGTATCTTGCACGGATCACAAAGGACAAGTTCGGAGCTCTGATTATTTACGGAATTATGTTTATGTTTATGTTTCATATATTTGAAAATATAGGCATGACCATAGGCATAATGCCCATAACCGGAATACCGCTGCCCTTTATAAGCAAGGGGGGCACAAACCTTGTAACAAACATGGCGGCAGTGGGGCTGGTGCTGTCGGTAAGGTTCCACAGAGAACTGACGGAAAAGGAGCGCATATAGCGCTTTGCCCGGGCATACCGCACTGTCGGCATAATAAAACAAAACAAATAAAATGAGATGCTCCGTGACGGAAAAAGAGCGTGCGGGGGCGGCGATGCGTTTTTTCGCATTGCCCCTTTTCAAAAAGCTTTTTTTCGGACGGAGTTTTTTTCGGTACACAGGGCGTTCAGGCTTGTTTTGCGTTGAAGGCTATGGTATAATAAATAAAATATCGGCGGTCAATTAACGGGGCAATACGGGAGGGGCATGTATTGTACAGTATTAAAGATATAAAATCAATGACGAACGCGCAGCTCGAAGAGGCGGCGGAAAATATACGCGGCCAAATCATAGCCGCTACTGCACATAACGGCGGGCATCCGGCATCAAATCTCGGTGCGGTGGAGTTGACTGTTGCGCTGCACTGCGTGTTTGATTCTCCGCGGGACAAGATCGTTTTTGATGTGGGACATCAGGCGTATACGCACAAGCTGCTTACCGGCAGAAGCCTTGAGCATCTGCGCACGGCTAACGGAACGGGAGGCTTTCCGGATCCGGAGGAGAGCGAGCACGATCAGTTTGCAGTGGGGCACAGCGCCACTGCCGTATCGACGGCGCTGGGTCTTGCGCGGGCAAGGGATATATTAAAGGAAGATTACAGCGTTATAGCGGTAGTGGGAGACGGCGCCTTCGGAGGGGGAATGAATCTTGAGGCGGTAAACGACCTCGGGTACAACAAAACGCGGCTGATAATCGTGCTTAATGATAACGGCATGTCAATTTCGCGCAATGTCGGGGCAATATCCGGACATTTGGTGCGTCTGCGCACGGCGAAGGGATATGTCGGACTTAAAAGAGGGCTGGAACGCTTTCTTAAGGCAATACCGTTTGTCGGCGGGTATATTTTCAAAGCGGCTCTGAAGATAAAGAACCTTTTCCGGTATATTCTCATAGGCAATACCGTCTTTGATAATATGGGAATAAAATACATAGGCTCGGTGGACGGGCACAATATTGCGGAGCTTAAAAGCATTTTTAAGCGGGCAAGGGAGGAAACCGTGCCGGTAGTCATCCATGTGCGCACCGTAAAGGGTAGGGGAGATGCGCGGGCGGAGCACGATCCCACGGCATATCACGGGGTTTCGGCGGCCGGGCAGAGCAAAAAGGAAAACAGCTTTACCTCGTACTTTGCCGACTGGATTGTGCAGAAGGGAAAAAACGACGGGCGGGTCTGCGCCGTTACCGCAGGCATGACGGACAGCACGGGACTGAGAGGATTCGCAAAGGAATTTCATGAACGCTTTTTTGATGTGGGAATAGCGGAACAGCATGCCCTGGGAATGTCGGCCGGCCTTGCAAAGGGAGGGATGCGCCCCTTTGCCGCCATATATTCGACCTTTCTGCAAAGAGCGGCGGATCAGATATTTCAGGAGCTTGAGCTTCAGAAGCTGCCGGTGGTGCTGTGTATAGACCGCGCCGGCTTTGTTGGGCAGGACGGCAGAACACATCAGGGGGCGTATGATATTGCCATTTTGCGCTCTCATGCGCTGCCGATAATGGCGCCGGCAAACGGCAGGCAGCTTTGTCAGATGCTGGAGCTTGCTTCAAATACAAAGGGACCCTGCGCCGTGCGGTATCCAAAGGGGGATGCACAAGCGTGCAGCGTACCGGAAAAAACGGAATTCGGCAAGTGGCAGCTGCTGGAGGAGGGCGGAGACGCTGCAATAATTGCTTTCGGAGCGCTGCTGCCCCAGGCGCTGGAAGCGCGAAGAATTCTGCTTGAAAAGGGAATTGAGGCGGCCGTTATAAACGCCTGCTTCATTGAGCCTGTTGATACCGAAATGCTGCGTGCGCTCAGACAGCGCATTGTATGCGTGGCGGAGGACAACGCGGCGCCGGGCGGCTTGGGAGAGGCCGCGGCGGAATATGTTAATTGCGAAAAATATATAAGCCTTACCGGGGAAAAGGGGCTGCCGCTGCATGATTCCGTTGCGGCGCAGCAGCACCTGAGCGGTCTTGACGCCCAAGGGATTGCCGCAGCGGTGCTTAAGGAAGCCGAAGTACAAAGAAAATGCGGCAAGCAAGGCTTGGGCGCAAATGCATAATTGTGCAGAAACGGGCTTAGAAATGCCTGATGCATGCCGCAAACGGCTGATTATGCATATTGGTGTTGAATATTTATTCATTATGTAGTATAATATGCATCCGTAAAGGCGCTGCGGTGCCGTAAAACAGGGCAAGACGCATAGCGCGAAAAGCAATACTTTGAAAATGTCGGGGTGATGCCGATGAACGGAGAAAACAAAAAAACGGTTGTCGTCGGTATTTATGTAAATACAGACAGAGCGGATATGTCATTGGCGGAAAGCGTAAAAGCGCAGCTGCTTGCACAGCAGCTTAAGGCGTCGGTATTCTGCGCTCCCGGGCTTTCGGAGCAGGAGACTGCCGAGAATTTTATACAGGGCTGCGATGCAGTGCTTGTGCTGGGCGGCGACGGTACATTGCTTATGGTTTCAAAAATCTGCGCGCGCCTTGCGGTGCCTGTTATGGGCATAAACATGGGGCGTCTTGGCTTTCTTTCGGAGGCGGAGCTTTCGGAAACGGAAAAAGCGGCCAAGGCTTTGGCAAGCGGGAATTATCTTATCGAAGACAGAATGATGCTTTGCTGCCGTGTGGACGGCAGAGAGCTTTATGCGCTTAATGAGGTGGTGCTGCACCGCAGTACGGATGAAAGAATGATAAGGCTCAGCGTCAGCGCGGACGGGCAGGCGGTGGATCGCTTTTATGCCGACGGAGTGCTGGCGGCGTCGCCTACCGGGTCAACGGCATACAATCTATCGGCCGGAGGACCTATCGCATCGCCGGGGGCGCAGGTGATGCTGCTCACTCCCATATGTGCACATACATTAAGAGCGCGGCCGTATGTTTTTGCAGCGGAGGAACGGTTGGCTATAAGCTCCGAGGGGCAGACGGTCATAGCCATTGACGGAGCGGAGGTATGCCGCGGGCGCAATTGCAGTGTGCAGGTGTACAGGGCGCCGTTTAGGGCAAGGTTCATAAAAATATCGCACAGAAGCTTCTATCAAAGGCTTAACAGCAAGCTAAACGAATGGAGCACAGATTAGGAGCCCGGAATAAAAAGGAAGGGGGCTGCTTTGCGCGGCCGTACAGCGGAAGAATATGAAATCGGGAAGACAGGATAGAATACTGGAAATAATCCGGGATAATGAGGTGCGCACGCAGCAGGAGCTTGCGGCGCGGCTTCGGAGCGAGGGCTTCGATGTTACTCAGGCTACCGTTTCCAGAGATATAAAAGAGCTGAATCTTATAAAGACGGCCTGCGAGCAGGGCGGCTACCGTTACAGCGTTCAGAGCGGGGTCCGTCAGGAGGAGCAGGACAGGCTGCACAGGATATTTGCAAGCACAGTGCTCGAGGTGCGCAGCGCCAACAATCTTATCGTGCTTAAAACCATGGAGGGCAGCGCGAACACCGTAGCGGTAGTGATAGACGGGCTTAATAACGATGATATTCTCGGCTGCATCGCCGGGGATGATACGATACTTATCGTTGTAAGCGGAAACGATAAAACGGCGGAGATCATCGGGCTTATTGATGAGCTCAGGGGTCAGGCGGAGGTTTAGGTATGCTTCAAAGCCTTAGCGTAAAAAACATTGCGCTTATTGACGGGATCACCGTGGAACTCTCTGACGGCTTTAATGTGATCACGGGCGAGACCGGCGCAGGAAAATCAATTCTGGTGGATTCGCTGGAGCTGCTGCTTGGCGACAGGGCGGACAAGGCGCTGGTGCGTACGGGCGCGCAGTCCGCAGAGGTTGAGGGCGTGTTTTTTGTGCGCCCGGAGGTGCGCCAAAAGGTTTTCGGGCTTCTTGATGTGCCGCCGGAGGAGGAACTGGCGGTAAGAAGAACGCTTGCGGCGGACGGACGCAGCACCGTGCGCGTAAACGGACATGCGGTTACGCTCTCCATGCTGCGTGCAGCCATGGAGTATGTGGCGGATATATACGGTCAGCACGAAAGCACGGCGCTGCTGCATAAGGAAAATCATCTTCGTTTACTTGATGCCTATGCGCATGAAAAGCTGAAGGAACAGCTGGCAGAGTGCGCAGAGCTGTATTCGGGGTACAGCGAAATAAAGCGCCGGCTGAGCGCCGGGTACGGAAGCCCCGAGGAAAGAGCACGCAGAATGGATATGCTGCGCTTTCAGATAGAGGAAATAGAGACAGCCGCCATAGAGGAGGATGAAGAAGCGCAGCTGTATAAAGACAGGGAACGCTTAAGAAATGCAGAAAGAATAGCCGAAGGCATAAATGCCGCGCACGAGGCACTTAACGGTGAGGAGGACGGTGCGTGTCAGGCGCTGAGCGTTGCGGTAAAAGCCTTGCGGGAAGTGGCCGGAATGGACGAGAGTATGGCAGAGTTTGCGCAGCGTTTGCAGGATGCGCTTTACGAAGCGGAGGATATATCGCAGGAGTTGGACAATATATCGCAGTATGAGCAGGGCGAACAGAGTCTGGAAGAGCTGGAGGAGCGCATAGAGGAGCTTAAGCAGCTTAAAAGAAAGTACGGAGCCAGCCTTGCGGAGGTGGCGGAGTATGCAAAAAATGCGCGTGCCGAGCTTGAGGAGCTGGAAAATGCGGAGGATACTGTACTCAGACTGGCGTCGGATATGGATAAAACACGCACCCGCCTTTACCAATGCAGTGTCAAGCTGGACGCTATGCGCCGCGAAGCGGCAAAAGAGTTTGAAGATGCACTGTCAAAGGAGCTTAAGCTGCTGGGCATGAAAAGCGCGGTCTTTTCGGTGGAATTTGCGCCCCTGCCGCAAAAGGAGCAGGCAGTGTTCACTCCGGAGGGGATAAGCGAAGCGGAGTTTCTGTTCTCGGCAAACCTTGGAGAACCGCTTAAACCCCTGTACAGAGTTATTTCAGGCGGTGAAATGAGCAGGTTCATGTTGGCGTTAAAGAGCATAATGGCCGATTGCGATAATATAGACACTATGGTCTTTGACGAGATAGATACCGGCATAAGCGGCCGTATGGCGCAGGTAACGGCGGAAAAGATGGCGGGAATAGCACTGGGGCATCAGGTGCTGTGCGTTACGCATCTGCCGCAGATAGCCGCGATGGCTGACAAGCACTTTTTCATATCAAAAAGCGAGCGCAACGGAAAAACCGTAACCGAACTGGAAGACTTGGACAGCGACAGACGCTGCGTCGAGATAGCGCGGCTTGCCGGAGGCGAGCTGACAAAAATCGCGCTTGCCCACGCGCAGGAAATGCTTAAAGCGGCGCAGGAGTATAAAATGCGGGCAGCAAACGGGTAATATTTAAGATAATAAATTATATCGCGGCCGGGGCATTGCCCCGGCCTTTTGTGCGCCGGCAAATGCCGTGTTGTTCCTGTATTTCGACTGTATTGTTCAGCTCGTGTATTGCCGCCTGATACGAGCGCAGGGATTTCGTCTCCTGCTCATTCTGCGCTATCTGCATGAAGAGGTTGGAAAGCTCCTTGCGCGGGTTGAACTGGTTCTCATCGCTGCGCAGCTCAAGGTGAATGTCCGGCGAAGATGTCGGGGTTTTGTTATCAAAGCTCTTGAACTGATCGCTGCCGAAGGCCACATACACATTGGCGTTGTCGTATTTGCCCTCTACAATGTAACCGTCATAGCCCAGCACCTTGCGCACGGCATCCATAACATTTCCGCTGCCTGCGCCCGCATTGGCTATCTCCGCCAATATCTCGCTGTCGCTTTCGCTGGTGCTCATAATCATGTTTACGGTATCGGAAAGCGCCCTGTTATACCACGCTTTGGAGGGGTAGCCCATACCGCCCTGCGAATCGTAATTCAGTATTACATCGTCGCCGGTGGGGTCTAATGCCTTAAGCAGCCGTTTTACCTCCGGCGCGGAAAGCGTTACCTCGCTGTCGCTCAGCGGATTTGTAATGTTCAGATAGCCTTCAAGCAGCTGTCCGCCCTTTTTCTGATAGCCCTCCGCCATGTCCTTGTAGTCCGTGAAATAAAAGCCCTGTCCCTCGGAGCTGCCGTGCTGGCTCATGAAGTCGGCGGAGAACACATTGAATACGGCAGAGCTGCCGTGGTATACGGTTTTCAGCCGTCCGTCCTTGTCCCGCACCTGACTGTCCTTGAATTTCTCCGCCTGCGCCTTCGTCAGCTCTCTGCCCTGATTGTCCCGCAGCTCGTACAGTATATCCCGGTTGCCTTTGTCGAATGTGCCTATGTTGTCCGTCGCGGACTTGAGCTGCGTGGGGTCAAAGGCTACCCATTCAATACCGTCATGTATGCCGTCATAGCCGAGGTGCTTAAGAATATCGCTTGTCTTGATTCCGTTGTCGGCGGCATATTCGGACAGGTAATCCATAACGCGCGTCGGGGTCATCAGCTTTTGCTGCGCATGCTTTCGGTATACGCCGTCGTATGCGTCAAGGTTATGCTTAGTGGCAGCGTAAGTATTCAGCACTTCATCGGCCTGCGCTTTGGTCAATTTCATTTCAAACGGGTGCTTTATGTCCGCATAGACATCCATTCTGTTCTTGCCGTAGTCCATAAAGGCGGTCTTGCTGGAGGATATGTATATACCGTCGCCGAGCCGCATTCCCTGATTGCTTCCGCTGCGTGCGGGGTCAAAAACAGTAAAGGTGCTGTCGGTGTAGTGGTACATCACTCGCGGCGTACCGTCGGCGTTTACCACCTTGCTTGCACGCTTGGGATTCTTCTGCCAGTCACCGAACCAGCGCTTGAATTGCTGCGTTTGCGTAACATTTTCAAATTTTGTGTTGACAAACGAACCGGCATCGCGTATACTGTGAATGTAGCCATCGGTTACTGTCTTTCCACCGGGGAATTGTACCCCGGATGCATTGAACAGAGCGGTGGCGCTTTTTTTATTCAAGTAGAACAGGCGAACAGCGGTGTCGGAATCGTTAGTTATCGCGTCTGCCAAGAGTTTTGCTGCATTGGCGCGCGTATGTATGGAGGTTATGGCGTTACTGTCTATGCGCTCTCCATTCATGATGCCGTAACCCTCAATTTCAACAGCAGCAAACATAGGCTTGTTTCCGAATGACAAGTCCAATATTGCCACAATGCTGGACTGCGGCTTGGTGTTTGAAGCAATTATTGCGACAGGATTTTTCATTGCTTCTGGGATACGCTTCAGATTTGCCTCGCCGAAGTTATGATCCACTTTATTCCCCTGCAGGACATCTTTAAGGTGCCCGGTCGCATAAGTCATGGGCAGTGCGTTCAGCCCTATTTTTTGGAACACTTCCGGTGTTGCGCCGACAATGAGTGTGTCGTATTTAGGGAATTTTCCGGCCTTGTAGTCGTCTATCTGCTGTGCAAAGGTTTTGGAATAGTCGTAGGAACGGATTTCCGACATGGTATCTTTTCCCGCGCTCTTCCTGCCTTCGTTCTCCTTTATCGCCCCCTTAAGCGCATTGTCCCACAGCTTCTGCGTTTCCTTAAGGCTGGTTTCGCTTGCCGCTATGGCGCGGGCTTCGGGGCTGGTGGCGTCAAGGTTTTCAAAGGCGGCCTTTCTGTTGGCGGAAAGCTTTTTAATAAAGCCGTCAAGCCCCGCCTTTATGCGCTGCGCAAGAGACAGGTTCTGCCGCGCCAGTTTTTCAAACACTTCACTGTTTTTCAGCATCATTTCACAGGCGGCTGCCACCATTTCTTCCTTTGCCTGTTCGCGGGTAAGCTCCTTGCCCACCTGATCTTTGTACTGCTCCTGTATGTCCTCTATGCGGTTATCTACGCTCTTTTCGCCGTACTGCTCCGTAAACCGGGACAGAACATAATCCTCAAGCAGGGAATAGGTCTGCGTGCCGGAGGCGGCTATATAGTGCGTTATTTCATGCGACGCCGTTTTCAGTATTGCACTGCCGGTTATGTCGGTAATGCTCTGCATGCCGGCATTGACGGAAACATACAGGGTATTGGTTACACCGTCGTAATGCCCGTTTTCCACTGCAAACGCGCCTGTTACATCCACGCCCGACATAAGGGTTATGTTTATGCCGGAAACCTCGCTGACGGCCTTCAGATAGCTTACCGCGGCGGTCTGCTTGGTGGTGAGTAGAACGGATCCGGCATTGTCAAAAGCATAAGCAAGACCGGAATATATTTGAAAAATGCGTGAAACGGCATCGGAAATTTCGGCATTAAACAAGGTGTGTGCGATTCATCAAAAATCTTATAAATATTAATAAAATATTCATTAAAAATATTGGGAAAACTATTGACAAAAACAATTAACGGATATATACTTTCCTCAAGTTAGCACTCAAGAGGTGCGAGTGCTAACGAAGTTTGAATGTTACATACAAACAAAGGCGAAGAAGGGAGCGGCGCGAATATGGAACTTTCGGAGCGTAAAAAGAAAATCCTTAAGACCATAATCGACGACTATATCTCTACGGCAATGCCGGTGGGTTCAAAGACAATAGCCGAGCATATGGGCATGAGCATAAGCTCTGCAACGGTGCGCAACGAGATGAACGAGCTGGAAAGCATGGGCTATCTTGATCAGCCGCATACTTCGGCGGGCAGGATACCTTCGGACAAGGCGTTCAGAATGTATGTGGACAGCCTGCTTGAAATGACACAGCTTACCGCACCGGAGATAAGCTTTGCAAGTGATTATTATGACGAACGGATGGTGCAGACGGAAGCGGTGCTCAAGGCGGCGGCTTCGGCCATAAGCGAAGCTACGGATTATGTATCCGTGGTTATGGCGCCAAGGCTCAGTTCGGTTACAATAAGGCATTTGCAGCTGGTGCCGATAAGCGACAATTCGGCACTTGCGGTGCTGGTAACGGATGCCGGCGTAATCAGAGATACGCCCATCGCCTTCAACACCGCAGTTACGCCGGAACAGCTTGAAGATGTAAGCAAGGCGCTCAACAATATATTTGCAGGGCGCAGGCTGACATCGGAGGATCTGAACATTCATTCCGAGATAATGCAGGAGCTTCAGGGTCAGCGCGAGGTGTTCTCACAGGTAACGGATATACTCCGCAGCCATTTGCTCACCTCGGACACCGCTTTTACGGTGGGAGGCACGGCAAAGCTGCTGAGCCATCCCGAATACAGCGATGTTGAGCGTGCCCGGGATATGCTCCAGCTGCTGGACTCCGGCAGCGAGATAGGCTCTGTGCTGAAGGAATCCGACGGCGTGGAAATGAAGGTTTCCATAGGCAGTGAAAACCGCAGCAGCCGCCTTAAGGATTGCGCGGTAGTGACCGCGAGCTACAAGATAGGCGACAGAAACGCCGGAACAATCGGCGTTATAGGGCCGGTGCGCATGCAGTATGATAAGGTAATCAAGGTGCTCTCATATATGAAGCAGTCCCTTTCGGAGGTTCTGGGAAGCTCCGGAAAGCTTATTGAAGAGGGCGGTAAGGAGAAGGAAAATGAAGAAGGAAAAAACTGAGAAGCCGGAAAACGAGCAGCAGGAGACAAAAGAGTCTGTGAAGGAAAACAAAAACGATGCTGCTGATCAGTATATGGATCCTGCCGAGGCCAAGGAGTGCGCAGAGTGCAAAACACAGGCTGAGGATGAGAAGGTAAAGCTTCAGCAGAAGGTGGACTATTATATTGATATAGCGCGCAGAACGCAGGCCGATTTTGAAAACTACCGCAAAAGAAATCTTTCTGCAAGGGCGGAAGCGCTTGCGGAGGGTAAGACCGAAACCGTCAAGGCGTTTCTTCCCGTGATTGACGATATAGACAGGGCGTTAAGCCATGTAAAGGAGGAGGATGCAATCTCCGAGGGCTTAAGGTTAGTGCGACGGCAGATAGACAAGGCGCTTGGAAGCCTTAAAGTGGAGGAGATAGGCAGCGTGGGCGAAAAGTTTGATCCCAACTTTCACGAGGCCGTTATGCAGGTTCCGCCTCAGGAGGGGCAGGAAAGCGGCATTATTGCCGAGGTATTCCGCAAGGGATACAAAATGGGTGACAAAGTATTGCGCTACACCATGGTAAAGGTCACGGAGTAGAAACAGTACACAAATATAATATCTATCGCCGTTAAAAGGGCGTTGATATAAATTTCGAACAGCGTGTTCGGAACCGAAAGACAGAAAAATTAAAATAAAAAATATATCGGAGGCATTTATTATGAGTAAGATTATTGGTATAGATTTAGGAACAACTAACTCCTGCGTTGCAGTTATGGAGGGCGGCGAGCCCGTTGTAATCCCAAATTCCGAGGGAAGCAGAACCACCCCTTCCGTGGTGGCGGTAAATAAAGACGGCGAGCGTCTGGTAGGTGCTATTGCAAAGCGTCAGGCGGTTGTCAATGCCGACAGTACGGTTATATCAATAAAAAGAGAGATGGGTACAAATTTCAAGGCGAAAATGGGCGGCAAGGAATATACGCCTCAGGAAATATCGGCTATGATCCTTCAGAAGCTTAAGGCCGATGCCGAGAGCTATTTGGGCGAGCCGGTTACTCAGGCCGTAATTACGGTTCCTGCATATTTTTCGGATTCTCAGCGTCAGTCTACAAAGGACGCCGGCAAAATCGCCGGTCTTGAAGTGCTGCGTATCATAAACGAGCCTACGGCGGCATCGCTTGCTTACGGTCTTGACAAAGAGGGCAATCACAAGATACTGGTTTATGACCTGGGCGGCGGTACCTTCGATGTATCCATACTGGAGATAGGCGACGGCGTGTTTGAAGTGCTTGCCACAAACGGAAATACCCGTCTTGGCGGTGATGACTTTGATAACCGCATTATCAACTGGATGGTGGATGAGTTCAAAAAGAGCAACGGTGTAGACCTTTCTAAGGACAAAAAGGCGATGCAGAGGCTTAAGGAAGCTGCCGAGAAGGCTAAGATCGACCTTTCCGGTGTCATGAGCACCAGCATAAGCCTGCCGTATATTACGGTTTCCGACGGCGAGCCGCTGCATCTTGATATGACTCTTACAAGAGCTAAATTCGACGAGATGACGCATGACCTGGTTCAGGCCACCATTGAGCCTGTGCGCAAGGCACTCAAGGATTCCGGACTTACGCTGGATAAGATCGACAGAGTCATTCTGGTGGGCGGTTCCACAAGAATACCTGCCGTACAGGCAGCCGTGAAGGAAATCACCGGCAAGGAGCCGTATAAGGGAATCAACCCCGACGAGTGCGTTGCCATCGGTGCTGCTATTCAGGCCGGCGTGCTTGCAGGCGAGGTGCACGATGTGCTGCTGCTGGATGTAACTCCGTTGTCCTTGGGCATTGAAACTCTCGGCGGCGTATGCACGAAGCTCATTGAGAGAAATACCACGATTCCGGCAAAGAAGAGTCAGATATTCTCTACTGCAACCGACGGACAGACCTCTGTTACCATACATGTTCTCCAGGGCGAGCGTGAAATGGCGGCGGACAACAAGACGCTGGGCAACTTCAATTTGGACGGCATCCCGGCCGCGCCCAGAGGAGTTCCGCAGATTGAGGTAACCTTTGACATCGATGCAAACGGCATTGTCCATGTTTCCGCAAAGGATCTCGGAACGGGCAAGGAGCAGAAGATAACCATTACCGCAAGCACCAACCTCTCCGAGGCAGAGATAGACAAGGCCGTAAAGGATGCCGAGCAGTTTGCCGCCCAGGATAAGAAGAACAAGGAAGCCATCGAGGAGCGCAATAAGGCGGACAGCTTGGTGTATCAGACCGAGCGCACGGTAAAAGAAATGGGCGACAAGCTTTCTGCCGAGGATACCGCAAAGATAAATGCGGAGGTCGAGAACACCAAGAAGGCGCTTGAAGGAAACGATACCGAAGCCATCAAGGCTGCAAGCGAAAAGCTGACTAATGTTTCTTATGAGGTGTTCGGCAAGATTTATCAGCAGCAGGCAGCTGCACAGCAGGCGCAGGGCGCAGCCGGAAACGGTGCATCGGGCGCAGATCAAAGCAGCAATGAAGGCGGAGAAAAAGTATACGATGCCGACTACGAGGTAGTGGACGACAATAAGTAAAATTCACGCTTTTGTGTGAGTAAGCCTCTGCGAAGCCGCAAAAAGCGGCTTCGCTTTGGGGTTTGCGGCGTAATTTCATAATCGATATTCAGCAAAGGCGGGAGAGGATTCCATGGCGGAAAAACGGGATTATTATGAGGTGCTGGGCGTAGCAAAAACGGCCAGCGAAGACGAGATTAAAAGTGCATACAGAAAGCTTGCCAAGAAATATCACCCGGATCTTAACCCGGGAAACGCTGAGGCAGAGGCCAAATTCAAAGAGGTCAATGAGGCCTACGGAGTACTGAGCGATGCCGATAAAAGGGCAAAATACGACCAATACGGCACTGCGGATCCGCAGGCGGGAGGTTTTGGCGGCGGTTTTTCCGGCGGCTTCGGCGGGTTCGGCGGCGGTGGCTTTTCCGGCGGGTTTGAGGATATATTCGAGAACATATTCGGCGGCTTTTCCGGTTCAAGACGCAGCAATAACGCCCCGGAGCAGGGGCGCGACCTGCGCGTTGATATAGAGCTGACCTTTGAGGAAGCGGCTTTCGGAGCCAAAAAAGAGATAAACCTTACCCGCGAGGAAAGCTGTGACGAGTGCGGAGGCAGCGGGGCCGCAAAGGGAACCACCGCAGAGGTGTGTCAGGTCTGCCACGGCAGCGGTCAGGTGAGAACCACGCAGAACACTGTTTTCGGAAGCTTTTCTTCCACGCAGCAGTGTACGGCCTGCCACGGAACAGGCAGAATAATACGCACTCCCTGTAAAAAATGCGGCGGCAAGGGCAGAATTCGCCGTGCGCGCAGAATCAGCATAAATGTTCCTGCGGGCATAGACAACGGGCAGGCCATTACATTACGCGGAGAGGGTGAGCAGGGTAAACGCGGCGGCGCAGCCGGAGATCTTTATGTATATTTCTCCGTAAAGCCGCATAAGCTCTTTAAGCGCCGCGGCAACGATATCTATCTTGAGGTTGCGGTAAGCTTTGCAAACGCGGCTTTGGGTGCGGAGATTACCGTGCCTACGCTGGAGGACAGCATAAAGTATAAAATACCGGAAGGCACACAGCCGGGTACGGTGTTCAGAATACGCGGAAAAGGCATTAAAAGGCTGGGCGGCAACGACCGCGGCGATATGTATATAACGGTAGGTGTTGAGGTTCCGCGCAGGCTTTCGTCAAAGCAGAAGGAGCTGCTGCGTGCTTTTGATGACAGTGTAACCGGCAATGAGCCGCAGGAAAAGAAAAGAGGAATATTCGGCGGTAAGTAATTTATTTACCGTATCAGAGCGTACTGCGCTTGCGCGGTGCGCTCTTTTCTGTTAAAATAAAATTTCAGAAAAATGCATTTTTCGGCTTTGCTTTTTTCAAATGTGCGGCCGGGATGAAGCGGTTTGCAAAATGTATTTAAGGGCTTAATGTTTTGATGGGGAGATTTATTGTATGGATTGGATCGAGCTCGTTGTAAGCACTACTCATGAAGCGGCAGAGGCGGTGGGAGGCGCGCTGTATTCCTGCGGTATCAGCTGTTGGGCTACGGAGGATAAAGCGGACCTTGAGGAGTTTATGCATAATAATACGGAGCTTTGGGATTATGTTGACCAAGAGCTGCTAAACGGTGACGAAACAGTTAAGGTGAAGGTTTACCTTCCCGATGACAGACAGGGGCGAGATACGCTTATAATGGTCAAAAGCGCACTGGAACAGCTGGGTATCAACGAAAAAGAGCTTAACACCGGCAGCCTTGCCATGAGTGTGAACAGTGTGAACCAGGAGGACTGGGCAAATGAATGGAAAAAGTATTTTCATCCCATAGAAATCGGGAAAAAGCTGACGGTTTGCCCTTCATGGGAGGAGTATGACAATAAAGACGGCAGAAGCGTGCTGTATATTGATCCGGGTTGTGCCTTCGGTACCGGCGGGCATGCCACAACAAAGCTTTGTCTTATGCTGCTGGAAAGCATGGATTGCAGGAATAAAAAAGTTTTGGATGTAGGCTGCGGAAGCGGAATACTTGCAGTAGCGGCGCTGCTGCTGGGGGCGGACAAAGCAGTCGGAGTTGATATTGATTCGGCCGCAGTCCCGGTTGCGGCAGCCACTGCAGAGCTTAACGGCGTGCAGGAAAAGGCGGAGTTCCGTCAGGCTGATCTTGTAAAAGGGATTGCGGGCAAATATGATATTATAACGGCCAACATAGTTGCTGATATTATTATCCGGCTTACTCCGCAGATACCGGAACTGCTTGCACCCGGCGGAAAATATATTGTGTCCGGCATAATCGATGAGCGAAAGACGGAAGTGATAAAATGCCTTGAAGATAACGGGTTTGTTGTGCTTGATGCGCCGGATGAGGCGGGGTGGACGGCAATATGCACCTGCGCAGCCGGACAATGAATCTGTATTTTGTGAAAATATCGGCGTTTATACATTAATTGCTTGCTGTTTCAAAGGTATATTACACAAAAGGAGATGCGCAAATGGGAAAAATCTGCGGCGGCATATTGGACAGAGTGGGAAAAACACCGCTTGTACAATTGAACTCATATTGCCTGAATATGCATGTAAAGCCGAATGTATATGCAAAGCTGGAATGTGAAAATCCGGGCGGAAGTATGAAGATAAGGGCGGCGCTGTATATTATCGAAAAGGCGGAACGCCAGGGAAAGCTCGGCGGGCATAAGGCGCTTGTTATAGAAGCGGCAGTGTACAATACGGCGGTGGCATTGGCGGTCGTATGCGCCGCAAAGCAATACAAGCTTGTAATAGTTATGCCGGATATAAAGGAAAAGCGGGATTATTCCCTTTTAAGGGCATACGGAGCGCAGGTGGTGCTTACTCCCGGAGCTCAGGGAATGGCGGGAGCAGGCAGAATGGCGGACGAAATGTGCAGAAGAAATCCTCACGCATTTCGTCCGCGGATATATAACAATGCTGCCGCGCCGGCGGCATACCGCTCAGTGGCATCGGAAATATGGCGCGATACAGAGGGACAGGTGGATATTTTGGTGTGCGGCGTGGGCAGCGGCGCGGCCATAACTGGAATAGGTGAGGCGCTTAAAAGAAAAAAACGCGCGCTGCAGGTTGTGGCAGTGGAGGCCGAGGAGACAAAGCAGGCTGCCGTTATGGGAAAAAATCGGGCGGATCACGGTATATTCGGTATAAATAACGGAGAAATGCCGCCGCTGCTGAATGCGGATATTGTTGATGAAATATATCCTGTCAGCAGTGCCGATGCCTATTCCGGCTGTGTTAGCATAGCGGCAAACGACGGTGTGCTTGCCGGCATTTCCTCCGGGGCTGCGGTATATGCCGCCGTACAGCTTGCGCGTATCCCGGAGAATGAAAACCGTATGATAGTGGCGTTGCTGCCCGATACGGGAGAGCGGTATCTGTCAACGGGCTTGTTTGATTGTAATGATAATTACATAGTAATGCAATAAAAAATAAATACGCTGTAAATTCTGCTGATTAAGTACGAAAAGGCAGAAGGAAAGCGTTGAACATTGCGATTGATATATAATGCGGCGCGTTTTGCAGATAAATGCATTTTGGGCCGCTTTTACAACTGAATAACTGAATACAATTACCGATCGGCAGCAGAATATCTTTGTTATGCATTGATTACGAACCTTCGGCATTGGCTGTGCATATGCTGACATGGGAGGCGCACTATGGGAAGAAAGATTATTTTGCTTGTGTTCGGAATTGCTGTTCTGCTGCTGATACTGTTTGTGTTTTGCGGTGAATTAAAGCCGCTGCCCGCTGTGTTGGGCGGCGGCTTGCTGCTGCTGTTTGATCCGCTTAATTCGCGGCTTAAAAATGCTTCGCTGTTTTTCAGGGCATTTGTGTGCGGCATTATGGCAACGGGCGTACATTGTCTGTTTGTGCTTTTTAACTGGCTTCCCGCAGACATGCTGTATTCCGATTGCCGCTTCGGCTGGCTGTTTGCTCTTGCCGTTTGGACGGCGGTGTGTATTCCGACGTTGCTGTATTTTGAGATGCTAAACGGCCTTAATAAAAGGGCGTAAAACAGGGGATAAGTGCGAAATAAATTATATTAAGGCTTGAAATTGCAGTGCGGATATAGTATAATCAAACCGGCAGCGTCGCGTAGCGCCTGCTGCCTTTTGATGCGTTCGGAACTGCGGTTTTGACGCATAACAGAATAATTGAGAGGATCAGGTGTATGAAGTTTTACAGGAAAATGCTGGTGTGGATCACCGCGCTTGCACTTGCGGCGGGGTGTGCAGCCTGCAGTCCGGCGGAAAGCGGAACTGCAAAACCGGGAGAAACAAAAAACAGCGGAGAGACGGTAAATGCGCCTAAGGATGTATCCGAAACGGCGTACGGCGACGGATATAATGTAAATATGCTTGTGGGAGTGGACCAGTTCGGCCGCACATTTGACATCACCGGCGGGACAAAATCCGACAAGAAGGTGGGAATATTCTATTGGCCGTGGATAGGTCAGCCTGCGGCAACGGATGTTTACGATGCCACAAAAATACTTAAAGAGTACGGAAAAGATGTACTGTTTCACGAAACTTCGGATGTATCGCCGGACGGACAGGCGCATTTTTGGGGCGAGCCGCTTTGGGGCTATTATAACAGCGCGGATGATTATGTGATTCGCAAGCAGATGGAGCTGCTTACATCCGCCGGGATAGATTTTATTGCATTTGACACTACAAATGCCATAACCTATCGAAATGTTTATATGAAAGTGGCGAAGATCATCTCAGAGCTTATCAGCGACGGGTGGAATCCGCCGAGAATTACATTTTATACGCACAGTTATTCAATAGATACGGTGCGCAAACTGTATAACGAGTTTTATAAGACGAAAAAATATCCGGAAAGCTGGTACATGGTGGACGGAAAGCCTATGATGATAGGCTATACGGATCCGGAGCTTGATAAAAAGGCGGCGGCTTCAATCGGCGATATGAATTATAATCCCGGTACATATACGCAGGAGATAAGAAATTTCTTTACCTTCCGCAATCCCAACTGGCCGGGCGAGTATCTTGAAGACGGCTTCCCGTGGTGTGAGTGGAGCTATCCTCAGCCTGTGCACGGCGATATGATAAATGTTACCGTGGCTTCGCATCCCATGGTGCCGATGAGCTTTTCCCTCACAAGGGCGGGGTGGAAAAACTGGGGACGCGGATACGATCCGGAAAAGGATCTGAATATTTCGGCAAACGCACAGAAAGGAACCTTCTTCCAGAAGCAGTGGGATGTTGCGCTGGCCGCAGATCCCGGCACTGTTTTTGTGGGCGGCTGGAATGAGTGGATAGCCTATAAGCAAATATATGACGGGGAATATATGCTTTGCGATGCGGCAAGCATGGAGTATTCCCGCGATATTGAAATGATGAAGGGCGGCTATAACGATGCCTTTTACATTCAGCTTATAAAGAATGTGCGTGCTTACAAGGGCCTTGAGGCGGAGAAAATAGATTCCGGAGAAAAGACAATAGATGTAAACGGTTCTCCGTCACAATGGGATACCATAAGTGTTGTGTACAGAGATATAGGTAAAGAAAATTACGGGCGCAATTACATGGGCGTTACGCGCAAGGTCAAATACACCATGGAGGCTCCCAGAAACAACCTGCAAACCGTAAAGGTTACCAAGGATGCCGACAATATATATTTCATGGTGGAGTCGGATGCCGATATAACGGAAAATGACGGCAGTGGAAATTGGATGAACATTTTCATGACGGCGGGCGAAGTACGGAACACCGGCTGGGTGTGCTACGATTATGTTATAAATCGCGGCAGTGAAAACCAAATGGCAAT
Organism: uncultured Clostridia bacterium; assembly: GCA_934465535.1. GTDB lineage: Bacteria > Bacillota > Clostridia > Christensenellales > QALW01 > UMGS1338. Next base: position 233,031 of record CAKSKV010000001.1, read on the forward strand.
AATTGAAAAGCTGGATGCGGACGGAAACGGCACCAAGGTAGGGCTTGCGAAGATATCCGTTCAGGGCAAATATATGCAGCTGGCCGTTCCCAGAAGCGCGGTCGGACTTCAGGACGGCAATACCTTCTATTTCAAAGTAGCGGACGGGGTGGAGCACCCGGAAGATATTATGGATTATTATGTTACCGGACGCTCGCTCCCCATGGGCAGACTGAGTTTCAAATTTGTCGGATGATACGAAAACGGCATTTCTTTGGCGGAAATTATAACCGTAAATTAAAAACCATCACGGCGAAAGCTGTGATGGTTTTTGCGCTTTTTGCAGCATCTGCGGTGTATGCAGATGTAAATTATTAATCGCATCTTTTTGTTTTTTTAAGAAAGACTGTATAAACGGCTGTGTTTATTTAAGCCCGAGCAAATGCATGGCGTTTAGCCCCAAAACGGCTTCCTGCTCACCTGAGGTAAGCGGCACACGATAAAAGCGCTCAAGCTCCTCCTTTGCGCAGGCAAGGGGGTAATCGGTGCCGAACAGCACGCGCTGCGCGCCGTGTTTTCTTATAAGGCGCGCCATTTCTTCATAGCTAAGCCCGCAAAATGAGCTGGAAGTGTCAATATAGCAATTTTTGCCGATAATGTTTTTTTCCGCATCCTCCCATTCGGAATAGCCGCCCATGTGAGCTGCGATAACGGTAAGTCGGGGAAACATTTCCAAAACCTTGGCGATCTTTGCGGGTTTTGAAAAAACTGTGTTGCGGTCGCCGACATGAATAAGCACGGGAAGGCGGCCCTGACAGGCATCGTATATGCGCAGCATTCCGGGGCAAAGGGCATCCGCGTGCTGGAAATCAGGATGCAGCTTTACACCGTGCAGTCCAAGCTCCGCTATGCGGTCGGCTTCGGCGTATATATCTTCAAAACCGGGATGCAGCGTACCCAGAGAAACAAGGTACGGGTTTTGCTTTTGCGCAGCTGCAAGCCAGTTGTTTATATTTGTTACCTGCTTTGCCGCCGTGGCGGTAGAGCAGACTACAAGCCGGGTTATTCCCCCCTCGCGGGAGGAGGCTATAAGGTCGCCAAGCGTTCCGTTTCCGTACATTGGAAGATGGTAATAGTTTTCGAGGAAATCTCTTGCCTTTTTTGCAATTGCATCGGGAAAGGCATGGGCATGAAAATCAATTATGTTCATATTGTCTGCGTGCGTGTCCTTTATAAAGAAAATAGTCGGGATCGGTCCGGTTGCCCGGAAGGGCTGCGTGCGGATAATTGCGCCGATCGCATGTGTATTATAGCGCAAAATATGAATTTTGAAAATGCATTTTATCCGTTTATACGGGAAAATACGCGGCTTTGCTGTGGTAAATAATTGTGCGGTGTGATATAATAAATCAGTAAAAATACGGTTTTTGATATAAGCAAACGGCACTGCTTATACGATTTGTGCAAAATGCGTTTGTGAAAACGGAGGAAAATATGAGAGCGATAGTGACTGTGCTGGACAGCTTTGGCGTGGGAAGTCTGCCGGATGCACAAAATTACGGAGATACCGGAAGCAATACGCTTTTAAGCTGCGTGAAGGCGGGCGCAAAGCTTGAGAATCTTGCCCGCTTGGGGCTTTTTGACATAAACGGGTGCGGGGAAGCAGGAAAAATCGCACTGGCGGCAGGAGATGGCAGCAGCGCGCTTTATGCAAGAGCGGTCGAGATATCGGCGGGTAAGGATACCACAACGGGGCATTGGGAGATGATGGGAAAGGTACTGGAGAAGCCGTTTCCGCTGTTCCCGAGCGGCTTTCCGCAGGAAATAATTAGCCGTATAGCCGAGCTTTCCGGGCGTCCGGTGCTTTGTAATGCTCCCGCCTCCGGCACGGAGATTATTAACCGATTGGGTGATGAACAGCGTGCGCTGGGAGGAATTATTGTATATACTTCGGCGGACAGCGTTATGCAGATAGCTGCGCATACCGATACCGTGCCGGTAGAGGAGCTGTATGATATATGCCGCAAGGTGCGCGGCATAATGCAGGGGGAATACGGGGTGGGAAGAATAATAGCAAGACCCTTTGACGGCGAAAGCGGCGCATATAAGCGCACGGCGCAAAGGCATGATTTTGCGCTGGATCCGGGGCCTACATTTCTTGACCTTGTTAAGCAATCGGGCATGGAATGTGTTGGAATAGGCAAAATATCGGATATTTTTGCCGGGCGCGGCCTTACCTCAAGCCTTCCGGCCAAAGGAAACGAGGCTTGCATTGCTTGCCTGCGCGAGGAGCTGAAAAGGGACTTTGACGGATTTGTATTCTGTAATTTAGTGGATTTTGATATGCTCTACGGACACAGAAGGGATGCGGATGGGTATGCGCGGGCGCTGGAGAGGTTTGACGGGGCACTGCCGGGGCTGCTTAGCGATATGAAAAAAGAAGATATTTTTATTATTACGGCGGATCACGGATGCGATCCCGGATTCGGCGGGACGGATCACACCCGAGAGTATGTGCCGATAATATGCGCAGGAGGCGGCTTTTCGGGCAATATGGGCACTTTGCGGGGACTTGGATGCATTGGGGCATCCTGCGCTGCGTGGCTGGGGCTTGACTATTCGGGATACGGTCTGCACGGGGAATCTTTTCTGCAAAAATGAAAAAACATGCATAAAAAGCATTAAAAAACGCTAAAAAAACCGTGTAAAAACGCTGCAAAAACGCGTAAAAAACATGCAAAAAACGAAATAAAAAATTAAAAGGCCGGTTTTTGAAAAAAGACCGATGATATGAAAAAGGAGAGTGCGGTATGAATACTGAGTGTAATGCCGATGCAGTGAGAGCAGCGCGGGGGCTGCTGGAATGCACAGGAGGGGTTCCCGACTGTGCGGTGGTGCTTGGGTCGGGCTTGGGACAATGGTGCGAGAAGTTGGAGAGCGCAGTGAGCATACCCTACGGCGAGGTTTACGGCATGCCGGTATCGGAGGTGAAGGGGCACGGTAACCGTTTTGTTCTGGGAAGGCTGGGAGAAAAAACGGTGCTTGCAATGCAGGGACGCGTGCATTATTATGAAGGGTATTCTGCGGCGCAGACGGCGTATCCCGTAAGAATAATGGGAGAGATGGGAATAAAGCATCTGGTGCTTACCAATGCTGCCGGCGCGGTGAATGAGAGCTTTTGCCCCGGGGATATAATGCTTATAAGAGATCATATAAATTTTTCCGGGCATAATGCGCTGCGGGGAGCACGAGACGGCTTTGTTTCCATGAACGGGGTGTACAGCGGCGAAATGTGCTCCTTGGCGCATAAGGCTGCGGCTCAGACGGGAATAACTCTTAGGGAAGGAGTGTATTTTTACAGCGTGGGCCCGTGCTATGAAACCCCGGCGGAGATACGGGCAATAAGACTTCTAGGAGGGGATGCTGTGGGAATGAGTACCGTGCACGAGGCCACCGCTGCGGCACAGCTGAAAATGAAAACGGCCGGGCTGTCCCTTATTACGAATATGGCGGCGGGAATTACCGGCCGTGAGCTGAGTCACCGGGAAGTGCTGGAGACGGGAAAGCAGGGCACGGAGAGGTTTGCTGCTCTTTTGGAGGCGATGATACGCGCGCTGTGACGCACCTTTGCGTTTATGGCACATTATGAATAAAAACGGCGCTTTTGCATATGCTATCGCGTGCAAGGGAGGTCGGAAAATGAAAACAAGAACAGGATTATTTGCGCTTATTACGGCGCTGCTGCTTTTATGCGCCCCGGCGGCGTTTGCAGCACCGGAGACGGCGGACACTGCGCCGGCGATTGAGGATGCAAAGGCTGCCGTGCTTGTGGAGTATTCCACGGGCAAGGTATTGTATGAAAAGGAAGCGGACAGGCGTCTGCCGGTTGCGAGTATGACAAAAATGATGACGCTGTGCATTTTGTTTGACAAAATTGACGCGGGGCAAATGAGCTTGGAGGAGGATGTGCAGATAAGCCCGGCGGCTGCAGCAATGGATGGCTCTGAGGTGTTTTTGGAGGAAGGAAAAAGCTATAAGGCAAAAGAGCTTATAAAAAGCGTGATAATCGCAAGCGGAAATGATGCCTGCGTGGCTTTGGCAGAGCATGCGGCGGGAAGCGAAAGCGGATTTACGGCGCTTATGAACAAAAAGGCAGAGCAGCTGGGGATGAATAACACGCATTTTTCCAATTGCACGGGGATGCCGGCGGCAGAGCATTATTCCACTGCGAGGGATATGGCGATATTAGCACGGGAGCTTGCGGGACATGAAATGTTTTTTTCCTGGAGCGGAAGGTGGATGGATAAGCTGGAGCACTCCGGAGGCCGGGTGACGGAGCTTGTGAACACAAATCGGCTGGTGCGTTTTTTTGACGGCTGCGACGGCATGAAAACCGGTTATACCGCAGAAGCGGGACATTGCGTAACGGCAACGGTGAAAAAGGGCGGTATGAGGCTTATAAGCGTTATAATAGGTGCAGGCACGGGACAGGGGCGTTTTGATGATGCGCGTGCGCTTATAAATTACGGCTTTGCGGAGTTTACGCTTGTAAAAAAAGAGGCGGATATTGCAAAAAGTATTGAGCTTAAGGGCGGCTATGAGCCGCAGGTGCAAATAGAAGGAGAGCCGCTGTGCGCCGTATTATCAAAACAGGAGGCGCAGGAGGCAGAGGTGAAAACGGAGCTTGAGCAAAGCGTGAAGGCACCTGTAAGAGCCGGCGACCGGGTAGGACGGCTGAGCCTTGTTGTGCGCGGGCAGACGGTGGCGCAGGCAGAGATCAGGGCGACGGAAGACTGTCCGGAGGCGACGGTGGGCGGATATTTTCTGAAAATGGCGGCGCATTGGTGAAAATAGCTGCAAACCGCGAAAAATAATGAATGTAAAGGCGAAATAAAGCTTCAAAAGGGGACCGGCGCTGCGGTCCCCTTTTGAAATCATGAGCGGCGGGCACGGCGCAGGATATCCTCCTGCGGGGTGATATAATAGGTGGTTTCGTTTTCGTATATTACCATGCCGGGGCGCGCCTTGCGCATTTTGTGCACGAATTTTGCGCGCGTGGCCGCCACTGCGATTTTGGAGCCGCTGCGGGCGGAGGAATAATAGGCAGCCAGCATGGCACCCAGCTCAAGAGCCTCCCGTGAGGGCGCATCGGAGCGGATTATTACATGGCTGCCCGCCCCCTGACGGATATGCAGCCATATTTCCTCCGGACGGGCCGTGCGCAGCGTTAACTCATCATTCTGAAGGTTATTGCGCCCTACAAGTATCTCCGTGCCGTCGGAGGCCTCAAAACGCATTGGGGAGGAAGCGGATACGGAAACGGGATTTTTTTCGGGGCGCTTCGGGGGGTGAAGATAGCCCTGCTGGATAAGCTCGGTGCGGATCTGCGCAAGCTGGGAAACATCGGTGCAGTTTTCTATTTCCACAAGTACGGAGGAAAGATACTCGCACTCCTCGTCATTTGCGCGCATTTGCTCTGTAAGCATGCGGGAGGCGGTGCGCAGCTTGGAATACTGCCGGAAGTATTTTTGGGCGTTTGCCTGAGGAGAAAAGCGTATATCAAGCGGGATGGTGAGTGCTTGCGATTGAGGGGAATAATAATTAGTTACGGTTACGCTGTCGCTTCCTCGTTTTATGCAATGAAGATTGGCGGTAAGCAGCTCACCGTAAAGGCGCAGCTGCTCCATATCCCTGCATTCCTCCTGCTTTTGAAGGTAGATGCTTTTTTTCTTTTCACAGCGCTGCAAAGCGGCGCGGATGCGGTCATGCAGCTCGCGGGAAACGCAATGCGTGTGGCTGAGCATATCGCGCGCGGCATAAAAATCGTCCAAAAGAGAGGAAAAGGACGGATAGGGCCGCGCCTCGGGAAAGGTATTATAGGCAAAGGGCAAAAAGTCCGAAAGCTCACCGTTGACCGTTACTGCCATGGGAGTATAGGCTTTGCTGCGCACCTTTGACATGTAGCCTTCAAGGCCGCGGGTATCGGCTGCGGCCTCCTGTGCAGCCTGCTTTGAAAAGCCGGTGAAGGTGCGGAACACCTCGCCTGCGGTGTATTGAGGATGAGAGACAATGAAATTTGCAATATTTTCCGCCGTAGGCTCCAGCTTATCCTGAGAAGGCGGGTCGATATAGGGAAGATGCGGCTGCACAAGGCGCATTCTTGACATATCGGGGCCGACGCGCTTTATGGAATCGATGATATTGCCGTCCGCGCCGATGAGAATCACATTGCTGTATTTTCCCATAAGCTCAACGGCTATGCGCTTAAGGGAGACATCCCCCATTTCGTCGCCGGAGAGAATATCAATGTATACAACGCGTTCGTTTCCTTTTTGCGTTACGGAGGATATGCGCCCGCCGGTGAGATGCTTGCGCATAAGCATGCAGAAGCCGGGCGCGTTCTGCGGGTTATCGTAGCGTGCGCGGGTAAGGTGCAGGCGGGGGCCGCTGCCGACGGTGAGCAGCAGCTTTTTCGTGCTGCCCTCCGAGCGCACTGAAATAAGCAGCGTATCGGGGCGCGGCTGCTGAATTTTATCGATTTTTCCGTCCTTGAGCTCGCGGGAAAGTTCATCGGCTATTGCGCCGAGGGTTATTCCGTCCATTGGCATAAAACAGTGCCTCCAAGCGTTTAGTGTGGTATTATAGCTTTACAGTGTTTACAGTGTTTGCGGTTTATTGTGTCAGGCCGCTGCGGTGTTTATACTGCGGCGGCTTGCGGCGGGCAAGAGCGCCGGTGCGGCGTGTGCCCCAAAAGCGCCGGGCGTATACGGCGGAAGCGTGCAGATAAGCGCGCGGCAAGGCCATAAAAGCCGTGAACCCGTGATACGGGCAGAGCCAAAGCAGAGAATTTGACATATAGATGCGGTATATGACAGAAAACTCTTGCGATTTTATCGGCAATATGATACACTATATTGACCATTTTGTGAATACAATTTCGATAACTTTTTGGAGGAATGAAATATGAGTACGTTTGAGAAGAACGAAAAGAATCAGGCTGTCATTACCGTTACGGTAAGCGGTGAGGAATTTGAAAAGGCCATTGAGCAGGCTTATCACAAGACGGCAGGACGGTATGCCATAGCCGGCTTCCGCAAGGGCAAGGCTCCCCGCAAGCTTATTGAGAAGTATTACGGCGAGGGCGTATTCTTCGAGGACGCTTTCAATGAGGTTTGCGGCCCTGCTTACGGCAAGGCGCTGGATGAGCTTAAGCTTATACCGGTGAGCCGTCCGGAAATAGACATAAAAGAGATTAAGGACGACAAGAGCGTGGTGTTTACCGCGACGGTTGATCTGAAGCCCGAGGTGGAGCTTGGCAAATACAAGGGTATAAAAATTGAGAAAAATGAGTATACTGTATCCGATGAGGATGTGCAGCGCGAGCTGGATGCAGCTCTTGACCGCGCAAGCCGCATGGTAGAGGTGGAGGACCGTGCCGTTAAGGAAGGCGACACCGTAACCCTTGACTATTCCGGAAGCGTGGACGGAGTGAAGTTCCCCGGCGGAACGGCGGAGAACCAGACTCTCGTGATAGGCTCTCACACCTTTATTCCCGGCTTTGAAGAGCAAATGGTGGGCATGGAGATAGGCCAGGAGAAGGATATCAATGTAAAGTTCCCCGAGGATTACCATGCGCAGGAGCTCAAGGGCAAGGACGCTGTTTTTGCCGTTAAGGTGCACGGAATTAAGGAAAAGCAGGTTCCCGAGCTGGATGATGAGTTTGCAAAGGATGTAAGCGAGTTTGACACGCTGGAGGAGTACAAGGCGGATATACGCGCAAACCTTCAGAAAAAGAATGAGGAGCGCGCCGACAATGAGTATGAAGTGAAGCTGGTGGATGCGGTTTGCGATGAGGCTAAGGTGGAGATTCCGGAATCCATGATAGAGCGTCAGCTGGATTATCAGATGAACGATATGGCTATGCGCCTGAGCTATCAGGGAGTATCCATGGAGGATTACTTCAAATATACCGGCTCTGACGAAAAGCAGATGAGGGATATGTATCGCCCCGATGCGGAGAAGACCGTAAGACGCCAGCTGGTGCTTGAAGCGGTGAAGGATGCGGAGAAGATAGAGGCTCTGCCCGAGGATATTGACAAGGAGCTGGCAAAGTACGCCGAGATGTTCAAAAAGAGCGTGGAGGAGTACAAGGCCGGACTTAAGCCGGAGGAGCTGGAGTACTTTACCGACAGTGCCGTTGTGAACAAGACCTTGGAATTCCTTAAGGAGAATAATCAGCCTGTAAAGCCGGCAGCCAAGAAGGCAGCAAAGAAGCCTGCGGCGAAGAAAACGGCAAAGAAGGCTGCGGATGCGCAGGAAAAGGAAGCGGACACAGCAGATGCCCAGCCGGCGCAGGAGAAGGAATAATACTTTTTGATACGGAGGGAATGAGTAAGTGCTTATACCGTATGTAATTGAGCAGACCAAGAACGGTGAACGCTCCTACGACATATATTCCCGTTTGCTTAAGGACAGGATTATATTTTTAAGCGGCGAGATAAACAACGAGATGGCGGATGTGGCGGTTGCGCAGCTGCTGTTTCTTGAAGCGGAGGATCCCGATAAGGACATTATGCTTTATATCAACAGCCCGGGCGGACTTGTGACTGCCGGGATGGCGATATACGACACGATGAATTATATCAAGGCTCCGGTTTCCACAATAGTTATCGGCATGGCGGCCTCCATGGCTGCCGTGCTGCTGGCTGCCGGGACAAAGGGCAAGCGTGTGGCGCTGCCCAATGCGGAGATAATGATCCATCAGCCGCTCGGAGGCGCGCAGGGGCAGGCGACCGATATAGCGATCCAGGCAGAACAGATACTCAAAAGCAAGAAAAAGCTAAACAGGATACTGGCCGAATGCACGGGAAAGAGCGAGGAGCAGATAGCAGCCGATGTGGAGCGCGACCATTATCTGAGCGCCGATGAGGCATTGGAATACGGCCTTATCGACAATATTTTCAAATCGCATTAAAGGAGCAGCAAATGCCGAAATATGAGGACAATAACAGGGTGATACGGTGCACATTCTGCAATCGCACCCGCGAACAGGTGAAGCGCCTTGTGGCGGGCCCTCCGGGGATATTTATATGCGATGACTGCATAGAAGACTGTGTAGCGGCACTCAATGACAGCCGGGAGGATACGCTCTCGGCTGCGGGAGAGGTGAACCTGCTGAAGCCGGCTCAGATCAAGGAGATACTGGATCAGTATGTCATAGGGCAGGATGAGGCGAAAAAGACCCTTTCCGTGGCGGTTTATAACCATTATAAGCGTATAACGGGCGAGCAGGTCAAGGACGATGTAGAGATTCAGAAAAGCAATATTCTGATGATAGGACCGACGGGTACAGGTAAAACTTATCTGGCACAGACCCTTGCCAAAATTCTGGATGTGCCCTTTGCCATTGCCGATGCAACGACGCTTACCGAAGCGGGTTATGTGGGCGACGATGTTGAGAACATTCTTCTGCGGCTTATTCAGGCTGCGGATTTTAACATTGAGAGGGCTCAGAGGGGCATAATTTATATTGACGAGATAGATAAGATTGCCAAGAAGAGCGAGAACCCGAGCATAACAAGAGATGTTTCCGGTGAGGGCGTGCAGCAGGCGCTGCTTAAGATACTGGAGGGCACGGTAGCGAATGTGCCGCCCAACGGCGGGCGGAAAAACCCGTATCAGGAATTTATACAGATAGACACGACCAACATTATGTTTATCTGCGGCGGTGCTTTTGACGGGCTGGAGAAGATCATTGAGGACCGTATCGGCAGAAAAACTGTGGGCTTCGGCTCAAATGTTACGCAGCTGGCGCGCGGAGATCTGAGCAAGATGCTGGCGCAGGTGATGCCGCAGGATTTAATGAAATTCGGCCTTATTCCGGAGTTTATAGGGCGTCTGGCCTCGACAGTTACGCTGCATGCGCTGGATGAGCAGATGCTTGTAAGGATACTTTGCGAGCCTAAAAATGCGCTTATTAAGCAATATGCACGCCTGTTTGAGATGGATGGCGTAGAGCTGGAATTTGAGCCGGAGGCGCTGGAGGCGATAGCCAAGAGTGCGATATCCAGAAAAACCGGTGCGCGAGGCTTAAGGGCGATAATCGAAGAGATACTGATGGATGCGATGTTTGCAGTGCCTTCGCAGGAGACGGCGGAAAAGTGCATTGTGACAAAGGAAAATGTGGAAAACCATACTATGCCGGAGATTATTTGCAGGCAAAGCGGCGACGGCAAGACGGATAAGGTATCTTGAGAGGATGTTTTAAAAAAAGAGCGGGGTACCGCTCTTTTTTTATTGCCGTATTGCTCTTTTTATATACGGCAGCTGAAGAGGCTGTTTGCCGGCATAATAAGAATATAAGAAAACCGGCGCATGAGAACGCCGGTTCTTTGGATTTTGAGGCATTTTTGGCGGGTTTAAGGTGCAATTCGGTATGCTGCGGGAAAACAGCGGTACGGGGTGTTTTTGAGCAGAGGCGGCCGCAGAGAAAAACGACGGAGGCTTAGTTTCCGCAGCAGCCGCAGCCGCAATCGGAGGTCATTTCGGGCGGGAAGATGGGCAGAGAGAAAAAGCCGTCGCAGACCTCGGAGGCAAATTCCTCGCAGGGAGGTATTCTGCAAAAGCCGTAAGAGGGCACAAGCAGTTCCACCTCGGCAACGATTTTGAGGATGACGGTTACGCAGACGGTAAGACGGAAGGTGTTGTCGCATACATAGCAGCCCTGAGTGCATATGGCACTTACAACGCTTTCGGCGGTAAAGGGAATGATGGATTCATCCGGAACAAAGAGTATTACATCCTTGGAAACCGTTATAAGCCCTTTGCCCTTGCCTTCGCTGCCGCAGGCATCGGAAAAGAGAATTTCTATGGGGATATCTACCTTGCATTTGACTCTGGCAAAATTGGGACGGTCGCACAGGCGTTCTATACGAAGGTCGCGCATATGGCCGCGGGTCGTGGTGGAGCGGCAGCTTATAAAGGTTATGGGAGCGTCGAATTTAAGGCCGCAGGGACAAAGCTCGGTTATCTTTACATTCACGCCGTCAAGCTGCTCCTGCTGCATGCAGGAATCGTACACTTTTTTTACCTGGATACAGACGCGCTCGGTAATGCCGCGTGTGCAGTCTCCGTTTATGCGTCCGGGGCAGACATCGTTTTCATTCTGTCTGTAAGAATAAAATGACATGGAATATTCCTCCTTCAAAGAAATCACTTCTAAACAATCACATTTTATATTATGCCGAAGCCTTTGCAAATGTGTTTGGAGTTGCTGAAAAAACGGATATGTGGTATATTATGCAAAGTAATAAAATGAACCTCGGCGACGGGAAAACGGGAGTTTATCCGTCTGCTGTTATGATATGACGGGAAGCAGCCGTTAGTGACGGCAAAACATTTTTGAAGGATTTTTTGGAGCGAATTATGCAAGCGTGGGAAGAACTTGGGGTGTGCCCGGCCGATATACTGCTGCCGCAGGGGGTAGACGGACAGCGCTGGAGCTGCATTGCCTGCGACCAGTTTACATCGGATGAGGAATACTGGAAACGCATGGAGGCATTTACCGGGGAAGGGCCGGGGGCGGTGCATATAATATTTCCGGAGATATATCTGGGACAGGAGGACGCGGAGCGGATAAGAAATATCAATGCCGATATGCGGCGCTACCTTGAAGAAGGAATATTCAGGGAATACAAAGATGCCGTTATAATGTGCAGAAGGACGCTGCGCTCCGGAAAGGTGCGTATCGGGCTGATAATGGCGGCGGATCTTGAGAAATATGATTATTCGGCGGGTTCACAGTCGCTTATACGGGCTACTGAAAGCACCATTGTGCGCCGTTTGCCGCCGAGAATTGCAATAAGGGAAAATGCGCCGCTGGAATTGCCGCACATAATGCTGCTGCTGGATGACCGCGGCAATACGGTTTTCGATGTGGGGCCCGGAGGAAAAACGGTATATGATACGCCGCTTGCGATGAATGGCGGGCATATAACGGGAACCCTGCTTGACGAAGGTCAAAAGGAGCATGTGTTCAGGGCTTTGCAAAGCCTTGCCCAGAGAAAGAATTTTGCACGGCGCAGCGGAGTAGGCGAGGATACACCGGTGCTGCTGTTTGCAGTGGGGGACGGAAACCATTCGCTGGCCTGCGCAAAGGCGTGCTGGGAAAAGATAAAGCAGGGGCTGGGCGAGCAGGAACGACAGACGCATCCTGCACGGTTTGCGCTTGTGGAGATAGTTAATCTGTATGACAGCTCACTGGAGTTTCATCCCATACACCGTGTTGTTTTCGATGTGGACAGCAGCGCATTGCTTAATGAGCTTGCATATGATGGAAGCGGGGCAGCTACTGTTGAGGCGATAACATCGGAGGGAAGGCAGAAGCTGAGGATAAAGGACAGCTGTGCTCTGACCGTAGGAAGCCTGCAGGAGGGCATTGATAAATATATTCAAAAGCATGGCGGCAGAGTGGATTATGTGCATGAAGAGGAAACGGTTTGCCGTCTTGGCGCAATGAAGGGCAATGCGGGCTTTATACTGCCCGAGTTTGCGAAAGAAGAGCTGTTTGCCTATGTTATTAAAAACGGGGCGCTGCCCAGAAAGACATTTTCAATGGGCGAGGGCTGCGACAAACGGTATTACTATGAGGCAAGGAAGATACGCAGGGATTGACGCCGGGATGCGTCCGCGAGAAAGTAAGAATATCCGAAAAAGCGGCATATAAAACAGGCTGCGAGGGTGTTGAATTTATAACTGATTACCAAGCAATGTAAGATTGGAGAAAGGCAGAATATGGGTATAAGGGTTACAAAGTTCGGAGGAAGTTCGCTGGCGGATGCCGGCCAGATAAAGAAGGTTGCAAATATACTGCACAGTGATCCGTCGCGCAGATATACGGTGCCCAGCGCGCCGGGAAAGCGGCACAGAGAGGATGACAAGATAACCGATCTGCTGTATCGCTGCCATGATATTGCCACAACGGGCAAAAAAATCGATCCCGTATTTGAGCAGATCCGTGCGCGTTTTATGCAGATAGCGCGGGAGCTGAAGGTGGAGTGCGGACTGAAGGAAGAACTTGAGGAGATATATAACCGCATATCCATGGGGGAAAAGAAGGATTATGCGGCTTCCCGTGGGGAATATCTTAACGGCAGGATATTGGCAGCATACCTTGGCTGGGATTTTGTGGACGCGGCGGATGTGATACGCTTTACGGATACGGGCATATTTGACGCGCAGACCACGAACGAGCTTATGCAGAGGGAGCTTGCAAAGCATGAATATGCGGTGATTCCGGGCTTTTACGGCGCGCGCCCGGACGGGACGATAAAAACCTTTTCGCGCGGAGGATCGGATATTACCGGCTCGATAGTTGCACGCGCAGTGGGAGCGGAGCTGTATGAGAATTGGACGGATGTTTCCGGCTTTTTGGTGGTTGATCCGCGGATAGTGGAAAACCCCCTGACGATACATACAATTACCTACCGTGAGCTTCGTGAGCTTTCGTACATGGGAGCGACGGTGCTGCATGAGGACGCAATATTCCCCGTGAGCACGTGCGGAATACCGATAAACATACGCAATACCAACAAACCGGAGGCAGAGGGCACGATGATAGTGGCCTCGGTGGAGGGCGAGAGCCGCGACGGGGTGGTTACGGGCATTGCGGGTAAGCGCAATTTCAGTGTTATTACGCTGGAAAAGGACATGATGAATGTTGAACGCGGCTTTGGACGGCGCGTGCTGTCGGTGCTGGAGGAGGAAGGAATATCCTTTGAGCATTTGCCTACCGGTATTGATACCATGAGCATAGTGGTGGCGGACAAGGAGCTGGACGGCAAGCTGGAGCATGTGCTTGAAGGAATACGCTCGCAGGCACACCCGGACAGCATTGATGTTCAGCGCGATATGGCGCTTATAGCCGTAGTGGGACGCTCGATGGTGCGCTCCTTCGGTACGGCGGGCAGAGTATTCGGAGCATTGGGCAGGGCGCAGGTGAATGTGCGCATGATTGACCAAGGCTCAAGCGAGCTTAATATAATCGTGGGCGTGGCTAATGACTGCTTCCATACCGCCATCCGCGCTATATATGATGAATTCTTTGCAAACTGAGGATTGAAGAGAAAAAACAAGGCAGCTTTATGCCGCCCTGAATATGCTTTGACGGATCGGGTATAATTGCAATGTCGGCGTGGAGGGACACGCGGAAATACTTGATTTGGGGAGGTATAATCATGGCAAAGGGAAAAGCAAAAAAAGAGAAGAAGGAAAAACAAAGGGAAAAGACAGAGACTCCTTCGGAGAATTCATCGGATATGCTGCTTAATTGCAAACCGCAGGCTTAGCCTGCGGTTATTTCGTATGGCGGCAGTGATATATTAGCAGGACGGATTATGTGTGCAGCGTAAAGAAGCATAATATAAAGAACACAGATGTGTTTTAGAAAGGTTGGAAATGAAAGGCGCATAGAAGATAAGGAGAAAAGTAATTTTTATGCACAATTGCAGCAAGACGGAAAAGAGTGTATAATAAGAATATACAGGCGATTGTTTTGTATGAATAAAAGCAGAGGGAGAAGTTAACAATAAAAAACTTTCGGCGCTTATTCTGTTTATGGTGATGCTGGCAACAGCGCTGTGCGGGTGCAGCGGCAACACGGAAAATACTCCGGATAATGAAAAGAATCCTGCTTCTACGGTACGGGACGGCAATGACGGTGATAACAAAAATGACGGTCAAGTCGGTGGGGCTGATATTCTTACGGATACATATGAAATAGCGGCAACTGATCCGCATTACATTATTTCCGTGCCTGCCTGGCGTGCTGAGGGTTATGGATATGGCTTTGCTCTGAATGAAAAGGACAACAAGGATTATGCTGTTGTGGTGGCCTGCGGATACGGTGCAGAGGACAAGACTTTGCAGGAAGCCTTTTCGGTGCTGTATAACGATAATTTCAAGGGCATTCTGATGCAGAACTATCGCGCAAAGTATGCAGAGTTTACTCCGGAGACAAAAGAAGTGAAGCTGGCGGATGGCAGCACGGCACTGCAGTTTGACGGCTTGCAGCCTGCCGATGATTACGGTACGGAGATGAGCTGCCCGATTTACGGCTACGGTTTCAGCCACGAGGGTGTACCTTTTATTGTGGCATACATAGTTATGAAGGAGTCGTCTGCCGATGAAGCCAAGCGGGCGGAGATGCAGAGATATGTTGATGCAATGGTGAACACTGTACGCACTGCGCAATAGGATTTATTCGGAAAATGTATAAAAGCTCAGGCAGACACGGAAGTTCCGTGAAGGTCTGAGCTTTTTATCGGTATCCTGAGATATTATATAAAAGGTGCGGTAAATGAAATCCGAGAATCATATTTGCTTTGAATCATCATAGTTTTCAAGCACACGGCTTTTGTCACCTACATACCAATAATCGCAGTAATTGCCGCCGAGAGCTTCGGTTTGTGTGCGAATGAGACGCGCATGCATGACTTGCGCAAGGTAATGGTCGGTTTTGCAAAGGTAGGGCAAAAGCTCTGAATATCCGTGCTGCTTAGCGTGTTTTGCAATAGGGCAGCCGATAAGATGAAAAGCAAAGCCCTCGGCGCGGTGATCGGGGTTCAGTTCCACGCGCCAGCTGTCCATCCATTCTCCGTGCGCCTGATGTTTTTTCTGCATTTTGATGAATCGGAGATAAATTTTTTCAAACAGTTTGTATGGCCATTTCTGTTTGTTTCCGTCTATGAGTTTTCCGATATATTTCATTTTGTTCGCGGCTTTGCGCTTTATTTCTAGCAACACTTCACCGTCAAGCTGATGATCGCTTGCTTCATAGAAAGAGAGAATCGTGAACCAGTCCAACATATTTTGGGCCATGATGTTTTTGCCCAGATCGGGCATGTCCTTCATGAATTCGATATAGTACTCTTCGGCTTTTTTGAAGATGCGGGCGGCATCATCAGGGCAGAACTCACGGCAGTACTGCTCATACGGCTTTGCATACTGCGATTTTGCATAGACTCTTTTCATAACTGTCAGTACTCCTTTTCATGTGAGAATCAGGGAGGAATAAACCGTGGGACGGGGTGTATTACTGTATAGGCAGGCAGAAGAGGATGATGTCTGCTTTCTTAAAAGAGGGTAATTATTGCGGCAGTGAGCGCAGCCACTGCGGCAAAGAGCGGAATTCCGCGTACAAAGGAAAGGATGTGCTTATCGGGATTTTGATAGGGCTCTTTTTCCGGCAGAAAAGAAAAGCGTATGCGTTTTGTGCGGCGCCACCAGAGAAGGTCGATTACCGTGAGGTCAAAAACTCCGAGGCCCTCGCCGAAAGCGAGAAAATACAAAAATGCCGATATGTAGCTGTTAAGGCCGAGTACATTTTTTAATGCAAGCCCCAATGCGGAAAACACGAGAGTGAACATAAGCAGGTTGCTGAGCAGAATTACGACTGGAGATTTTTCTTTCGGAATATATTCGGCAAGCTGAGGGGCGCTTTTTACCCGGTTTTGCACCTCTTCCGGGTAGGAGCGAAGTCCGATCAGGTTTTTTCTGTCAGTGCCTGTTCCGAGGCAGCATATTCCCCAATACAAAAAATAGAATACGATTGCAATCAGGATTTTCATGTGCTTGTGCCTCCGAAAAAATCAGATGTACGCGGTGCGAATGTTGTTGTCGGCTTTACGGACAATAAAATACGGTTACTTGTTCTTTCTTTTGTATCCGCAGTCACAATATGGTCCGCCTGAGGCGAGGGTGTATTCTCTTACGAAATTGCTTGCACCGCCCGCCTGACTCATGGTGTAGTCAAGATGACACAGGGCAGGGGTGAGATCGTAAAGCCCGAGTTTTTTCATAAGACGGCAGATACCGCATGCAGTGAAGCGACATTCGTAGCCGCTGCCGTCGGAGTATTCATGGAATTCCATATTCCAGGAGTACGGATTACGGTCGGCCGCTTTAAGGGCGGCAGTTGCCTGCATTCCGGCGATGTCTTTTGGAGTGAACTTGCTTTTTCCGCTTTGGCGGCAGAACCAAAGCATGGGTTTTGTCATCATGGCTTTTGCGTAATATCGGGTAAGCCGCTCCGTATCCGGACGCTGCGGCATGGAGAGAATAAAGGCACCTGTCATTGCGGCGTTGACGATGTTCATTTTGAAACGGTCGGCCTTTTCAAATTCCGGCAGATCGTGTATGATGTCTTTGTATTTGGGCTTTGCGGCCTTTTTGATGGTCTTGGCTGCGGCCGGGTCATAGTCAAATACGGCAGTTAATTGCTTTTGAAACGATTTTGAGAACAGCATCCACATACCCATGGGCATACCTATGTACTTCATTTTGCACCTCTGTATTTATTTCCCGGAGGGATATTTTATAAGATCATAAAGAGTGCCGTAACTACCAAAACGGCGGGTACCGGCAAGCTCCATTCCCAAATGCATATATTTGTCGCACTTGGATACCGCATCAGTATCGAGGATTACCGGTATATTGAGCAGATCGGCTTGGGAAAATGCGATATCCGTAACCTTTCGCATATATCCTTGCTTTTGATATTGAACCGGCACACAAACAAGGCCGACATATATATACGGCTTGTTTTCTTTATCAAGCTGCTTGTCAAGACCCGTACCGCATTTTGACATTATGCGTGCAAAGCGGATGAGTTCTTTTATTTTCATGGAGCCGAGCAAGCCCTTTGCAAGGGGAAGCGCCGCTTTGAGATTGATTTTTTGTCCGGGCAGCCGAAAGGCAATATAGCCCTCACCGTTTTCGCTTGTTGCGTATAGCATACCGCTTTTCAGTGCCATTCGCACATAGCCGCAGATAAACTCGGAGGCGGCATCGCGGCTTGGAAATGCATCGATAAGGCCGTGTTCAGAGCCGTAGTTATAGTATCCGAAGGCGTATCCGATATCCCGTATTGCACTTTCGCTCAGTTCTGTGACCTTTATCACTTCGGCTGCTCCTTTCCGAGTTTATTAAGAACGGCTACGGCGCAGGGTATTCTGCCGCTGCAAAGGTAATAGCTTGCATCGGTATATCCGGCATCGTCGAAAAAGCGTTTATAGGTTTCAGGTGTGAATTCGCGTTTGAAATCAGCGCCCGCTTTTCCGATTGCGTCGGAAACGCCGTTGGTTTTGCCGTTGTCGTTTTGGTTCATATATGTGGGAATGATTATCCTGCCGTCGGGTTTGCAGACGCGGTCAAGCTCACTCAAAGCCAAATAAGGCTCATCCAAAAGGTGAAGGACATTGGCGGCTATTACTGCATCAAAGCATTTGTTTTGGTAGGGAAGATGCAGAATGTCTGCCTGTTCAAACAGTACATTGTTGTATTTTGCACATTTCCTTTTTGCCCGCCGGAGCATATTTGCGGAAAAATCGGTGGCGATAAGGCTTTTGCAGCGTGGGGCGAGCACACAGGTAAGCAGACCGGTACCGCAGGCACATTCCAATACATCATCGTGCGATGAAACAAGCTTTTCCACGGCTGCACACAGTGCTTTATCAGTCTTTTTATTTATGACATTTGCAAAGAAATCGTATATCCATGCAACATTATCCCAAAACATGTGGCTCTCCTTACTATTTATATCCTTTATTCTGCGAGAACACCGGCGGCCAGTAAGGCATGGGGGAGGCGTTGATTTTCAGCTTAAAGTCACATAGGCCGCCTTTCTCCATGCAGGTGTGTTCGCGAAACAACGGAACGCCGAGAATGCCGAACATCACATAGTCCAGATTGCACAGATATGGCATATATGTCGTGTAGCCGTACTGCCGTGCAAAGTTTGCAAGAGGGCATACAAGATTATGATAGCTGAAATCGTAGCCGCTCTCCGGCGGTATCTGTGTTTTTGTTTCAAAGCTGCCGGGATTTTTTGCTGCATTGGCTTTGTTTTGCGCATCCTTTTTCAGAAACATTTTATTAAGCCGTTTTGGATTTGTAAACAGCTTTCTCATGATTCGGCGGAGGGGACCGGGAATTTTTAACATGCGCCTCTCATAGGCCAGCGTCATAAGATGCCCGATATCCTCCATCGGTGTGTCAAACTCTTTAAGATACTCGCCCATGGCAACCAGCATATAAGCCTCTGTCAGATTCTTTGTTCCGCTTACGCTGTCGCCGCCGATATAGGGAAAGTGCGCAAGCATATCACGCTTGTATATATTCCATGCGTTATCGGCTATAGTTTCAAAGGGACACCCGCAGCAGGCTTCCAATTCGGGACGGACAAGCGCCAGAAAGCCTTTCATCGTTCTTTTCAGGCGAGGGAGATTTTTTTGATAATACTCATGCATATGTTGTCTGCTCCTTTTGATGTCAGGGGTTAATACAGGGGATGGGCGGCAGAGAGTTTGTTTCGACTATTGATCGGAGCATCAGGGCAAAGCCACGCGGATTTTTTATCTGATACTGCATATGATTAAAGCCGCAGAAAACCGGAAAGTTTCCGTGAGGATAGGCGTTAATTACGGCATCGCGGTATTTATAATGCTCCTCATTGCTGCCGAAGGCAAAGTATGTGTTTTTTTGCATTGCCTCCGAAAGCGGCGGGAAAGGCTTGTTTTCCAGACTGTCGGAAAGCTGACGGCGCAGATTTCCGTATTTCAGAGCTTTTCCCGCAGCTATAAAATAAGGCTTAATTGCATCGTCATTACACCACATTATTTTTTTAAGAGTTGCACCCTTTGAAAGATAAAGACTTTTGATGGCAAGATACAGAAACGGCGTCATTATGCGGCGAGTGCACTTACCTATCTGTGTGAACTGCCCGCCGTCGAAAAAGACATGTTCTACCGGCAGCTTTGTTTGTGAAAGAAAAGCGAGGGCAAGATCTGCACCGATAGAGGAGGCAACCGCAAGAGCAAGACTTTTTACGCCGTGTTTGTGCAGAAATTCCTCAATTTGGTGCGCTTCATCCGTCTTGCTAAGATATTTTTGTCCTTTGCAATAAACGGTGGAGGTGGGAAGAATACAAAAATATTTTTCCTGAAGGTATCGTACCACCGGTTCACTGCTGGCACCCGTTACCCCCATGGCATGAAAGAAAAGCACGGCAGGAGCCTGATTATTGCCGAATGTTTCAAATAGCATTATATTCGCCTCGGTTTCAGTGCAGGAATAATGTCATAACAGCGGACAGCAGTGCTGAAATAATTATCATACCTACCGTACCAAAAAGCCATTTTCTGCATTTATCCTTTGAAGTGATGTAGGGCTTCAGGTCTTCAGTGCCGGGAATAGTCCATGCCTTTGTGTGCCCCACCCAAAAACCGTCGACGAGAAAACGGTCGATAAGATTCATAACGGACAGGATAACAAGCAGCTGCCAGAATCCTGTTGCAAAGCCTCTTGCACCGTTGACGGCATAGGCAAAGACGAGCACATAGGCAATATAACCCGGTATGCACAGTATCTTAAAAAGCAGTGCATTTCTGCGGATTCTTTCGCGTGTTGTAAGCCCGAGCTTTATGCAGCGGTTCTGTACTTCGGGACCGTAAAGGTGGACCATACCAACGGCACCCTTGCGAATGCCGATTGCGCAGACCAGCATGAGCAGGGCGCCGAGCCCCACACCTTCCAGAATAGTTATAAGAATCAATTTCATCATTTCAGGTAACTCCCGCATTCTTGTTCAAGCGCTTTCCATACAGGGTATTCAGCGCCGTTTTGGTCAAAAAGCTGTTTAAGATCACGGTTAAGGGCACTCATTTCATCGGTTGCGTTCATAGCGTGGTCGGAAGCGCAAATCTTTCCAAGAACGGTTGCACACATAAGCCGGAAGAAACGCAGGCAGGTTTTTCGGTATTTGGCGCTTTCAAAATTTTGGTCGCTTCGGGGCAATATTTCGTGCCCGGAACATTGCAGGGCACGATAGCCCTCAATGTTGGCGTCAATGAGTCGATTGAGATATGTCGTGTTGCCGTTTAGCATTTTAAGATTGCCGCCTGTTTTATAGCAGGCAAAGGCGACCGGGAGTACAAAGGCGGCATGGCACAGGAGATAATCGCCCATATTTGCTTCGTATGTGACTTTATATTTTGTTTTTGCAAAAATGCTGTTTATCAGCTGTTCGCAGGAAGGTGCACCTTTCAGCTGTCCGATGGTAATCTTACGAAGATCAGCAGACACCACACGGCTGCTTTCGCGATGGCCCGCTGAGCTTGCAAAAGCAAACATAACATTTTTTTCGGGGAAAAGCGAAGCGGTTTCTCGGGCGTGCACATTGTTTCCCAGAAAAACAATATTCCTTGTTTTGTTTGCACGAAGTGTGTCAATAACCGTTTCAAGCTGTGTATACCGCAGTGCGACGAAGATGACATCGTATGCATCGTCTTCTTTAAGCTCGGTTATTACCGGAACGGGGCAGACGGAGGTGCGCATAGAGAATATACTTTTTATACGCAAGCCGTTTTGACATATTTCATCCGCCCATTTTCCGCGTGCAAGCAGCGTTGTATCCTTTCCGGCGCGAAAGAAATTTTTTGCAAGGTTGCAGCCCAGTACGCCTGCGCCGAATATAAGAATTTTCATATATCAATCGTCCTTTCCGAATTAAAATGCTGCGTATTATTTTTCAAGTACGGCTATCTTATTGGATATGCTCCGGATGGGAGGAATTTTTTCAAGCAGTTTGTATACCGGTATGAACTCCGCCAGACCCTCGGTAAGGGAGTGCTCCTCCGCAAAGCGGAAGTCCGGCAAAAGGGCGGCAAGTGCTTTGCCGTTTTTAATACCCCAGGTGAATTTTGCGTGACTTCCTTCGATGGACTTTTCCTTGAAGCGTTTTGCAATGGCGGGATTCATTATTTCTGCAAAGACTGTTGCTTTTTCAAACCGTTCGGAGATTACTGAAAATATCTGTTTGACTTCCGCTTCGCAGAGATACATGGTAAGCCCCTCAATGATTATAAGCACGGAGACATTCTGCGCAGGGATAGCGCTTCCCCAATATTCCATGGCAGACATGGCGATTTGCGACACTGTGCCGCTTTCCGGCAGCAGCTGTCTGCGCACGGCTATGGTTTCCGGCAGGTCAAGATTATACCAGTGCGAATATCCCTGCATTCGATAGCACCGTGTGTCCAAACCGCAGGCAATGTTTATAACAATCGCTCCGGGATTTTCGGCAAGCCATGCCTCTGTCAGTCGGTCAAGCACGATTGTGCGGGCAATTACTCCGTTGTGCATGGCGGAATCTTTATCCGCAAGGGAAAAGTCGTAATCAAGCAGGCGGACGAGATCTTCAGCCTTTTTATCGTGAACTGCACCGCGTCCGCTGCTTTCCTTTGCACGGGCATAAACGGTTTGCAGCATTGTTTCCGGTATTCCGGAGAGTTTTATTCTTTCTGTCATATATGGTACCCTCCCGGTTATTGCTTATTTTGCCATATTTTTTACTTCGGTATTGTAATCACTAAATCAGCGGTGACATTGTTTGCGGTACGGCATTATACTTAAAAATAATTAGCGTATGCTAACTGTGCGATTTTTGAAAAGCGGCCGCAAGGCAGCTTTTCGATTTTATACGGCTCTTAATACGGCAAATGCCGTAAGCGGTTTTTGATATCTATAATTTATCCGACAGAATTATAGCACAAAGTTTTTTGATTTTCAACAGAAAATATAAGCAGCAGTAAAGAATCAGCGGGAAAGTATATCTTTAAGAATGCCTTGCAGCAGTACGGGGTGCGCTTTTCCGCGGGAGAGCCCCATAGCACAGCCCAGTACGGACTGAAATGCGGCCTGCTTGCCGTTTTTGTATTCAGAGACTGCTTTGTGCTGCTCGGTGACGGCTTTTTCACAGAATTCGCGGAGAACAGCGGGATCCGTGATCTGGAGCATATCGTGCTTTTGCGCGTATTGTGCCGGATCGCAGTCCTCCTGCCACAGTATCCCCAGAAGCTTTTTGGCGGTGCCGCGGTTGATGCGGCCATCGGAGATCATATTGCAGAGAACGGCAATATGTTCGGGGGATATTTTGCAATTGCCGTTTGCCGCCGTATCCTCCCGGTTGCTTTGATAAAGGCGTGAAAACTCGCCGGTGATAAGCTTTGCAAGCTCGATGCGGTCCTGACACAGAGGGGCGGCGGACTGGAAATAATCGGATATGTCTTTTTCGGCGGTGAGCTGTTCGGCGGTTTCCGGGCTTATGCCCCATGAAATATATGTGCCGATGCGTGCGTCGGGAAGCTCGGGAAGGGCAAGGCGAAGCTTGCGCAGGTGCTCGCTGCTTATTATTATGGGCGGAATGTCGGGCTCGGGAAAATAGCGGTAGTCCTGCGCCTCTTCCTTGGAGCGCATGGAAAGAGTTTTTCCGCCGGATTCATCAAAACGGCGGGTTTCCTGAATTACGGGCTCGCCGCTTTCGACAAGCTCACACTGACGGCGGAATTCATAATCAATGGCTTTTGCGATGAAGGCAAAGGAATTGAGATTTTTCATTTCACAGCGGGTGCCCAGCTCCGCTTGGCCTTTTTTTCGTACCGAAAGGTTGACATCGCAGCGCAGTGAGCCTTCGTTCATTTTGCAATCGGAGACGCCTATATAGAGCATAATGCTGCGCAGCTTGCGAAGATATGCGCGCACCTCGTCGGCGGAGCGCATATCGGGCTGGCTGACAACCTCGATAAGCGGGACTCCGCAGCGGTTATAGTCAATATATGTGCCCTCGGTGGTGTGCAGGAGCTTTCCGGCATCCTCCTCTATATGTATCCTTGTTATGCCGATTTTTTTGGTGCCCTGCGGTGTTTCCACGGTTAAAAAGCCATTTGAAGCGAGCGGAAGCTCATATTGAGATATTTGATATGCCTTGGGAAGATCGGGATAGAAATAGTTTTTACGGTCAAGCTTGGAATAGGGGGCGATTGTGCAGTTTGTTGCAAGCCCAGCCATTATTGCATAATCGACCGCCTGGGAGTTTAGCACGGGCAGGGTTCCTGGCATGCCGGAGCATATGGGGCAGACATGGGTGTTGGGCGCTGCTCCGAATTCGGTGGGGCAGGAGCAAAATATTTTTGAATGGGTCTTGAGTTCGATATGTGTTTCAAGACCGATGACCATTTCGTATTTATCGTATAGACTCATTGCCGTTTCTCCTTATTTATGACATTGAGATTTGATTTGGGCGGAATTTGCGCGGTGTCGGAATATGCTGTGCAGCGGAGGGCTTAAAGCAATTCCTGTTCAAGGGCATGGCCGACTTGGTACAGCAGACCCTCCGAAAGACGCGGACCTATGAGCTGAAGTCCGATGGGCAAGCCGGCGCTGTTTTTGCCGCAGGGCAGGGAGAGAGCGGGAAGCCCCGCTATATTTACGGGCACAGTGAAGATATCGGCCGAATACATTTCAGTGGGATCGCTGCGCTTTTCGCCCAGTTTCCATGCAGGAGTCGGGGTGGCGGGAGAGAGCAGGCAGTCGCATTGCCCGAATATGGCGTTATAATCCTCGATTATTTCGGTGCGCACGCGCAGTGCTTTTTTATAATAGGCATCGCGGTAGCCGGAGCTGAGAACGAAGGTTCCCAGCATGATGCGCCGCTGCACCTCGTCGCCGAAGCCCTCCGATCGGCTTTTTTTATAAAGCTCGTTTATATCGGAGCAGCCGGAGGCACGATAACCGTACTTGACGCCGTCAAAACGGGCAAGGTTACTGGAGGCCTCGGCGCAGGAAAGGATGTAGTAGGCACTGAGAGCGTTTTTGAGCGTCGGCATGGATACGGGCACGATGACGGCACCGAGGCGCTCAAGAAGGGTTATACTGCCGTTTACGGCGGCTGTGGTGTCAGCATCCCTGAGAAGATCCATGGCGTCGGTCAATATGCCTATTTTAAGCCCGCGGATATCTTTGCCGATAAAGGAGGAAAAGCTGTGAGGGGCATCAAGACTGGTGGAATCGCCGGGGTCTTTGCCGCTTATGACGCTGAGCACAAGCGCATTATCCTCCACGGTGCGTGTGAGGGGACCGATTTGATCAAGGGAGGAAGCAAAGGCGACAAGCCCGTTGCGGGATACGCGGCCGTAGGTGGGCTTCATTCCGACAACGCCGCAGAAGGCGGCGGGCTGCCTGATGGAGCCGCCGGTATCGCTGCCCAGAGCGAACGGGACCTCGTGTGCCGCAACGGCTGCCGCGCTGCCTCCGCTGCTGCCTCCGGGAACGCGGTCGGGGCTGCGGGGATTAAGTACGGAGCCGAAATAGCTGGTTTGCGTGGAGGAGCCCATTGCAAATTCATCCATGTTCAGCTTGCCGAGCATTACGCATCCTGCCTGATCCAGCTGTTTTACAACATGTGCGCTGTACGGCGGAACGAAATTTTCCAGCATCCTTGAGGCGCAGGTGGTGCGGATGCCGGCAGTGCATATGTTATCCTTGATGCCGCAGGGTATGCCGGCCAAAGCACCGTCGGCGTTTTCTGTTTGCTTTGCGCGGGCGCGTGCATAATCGGCGGTGACGGTGATAAAGCTGTTAAAACGGTTGAGAAGGGCTTTTTCTAGATAGGCTTCCGTTATATCGGCTGCGTTGAGCCCTTTTTTTCTTTGAGCAAGAAGCTCGCTGAGTGTCATTGCGGTTATATCCATATATTACCTCCGGAATTTATCAAAAAGGCGTGGCGGGAAGGCTTGAACTGTTTTGCGGCGAGGTCGGTGCGTTTATTGCACGACGCGGGGAACGGAAATATATTCCTCGGCGGCCTCCGGTGCGCAGGCGAGCAGCTGCTTGCGGCTGACGGACGGCATGACGGCGATATCCGGGCGCATAACATTATCAAGCGGTGCTATATGTTCGGTTTCCTTATTTCCTGCCGGAGCATCGCGGAGTTCGGAGGCAAAGGCGGCGGTTTCCTCAAGGGCGGCGGCGAGAGCGGCCTTTTTTTCGTCGGGAAGCTCAAGCTTGGAAAGTGCCGCGATATGCTCGATGTTTATCTCCGGGCGCACGGCCGATTTATCGGCGCTGTTTTGAGCACTGTTTGCTTCCGTGCAGAGAGATAGCTCTGCGAGCTGTTTGGGATCGACAAAGGAGGGGGCCTCTGTCATGGGACAGGAGGCATCCTTTAATTTCGGAAAGGCTATGACATCACGCAGGGAAGAAGCGCCGCACAGCAGCATGGTAAGACGGTCAAGTCCGAAGGCGAAGCCGCCGTGCGGAGGCGCGCCGTAATTGAAGGCATCTACGAAAAAACCGAAACGGCGGCGTATTTCCGCCTCGGTGAAGCCCAAGGCTTCAAAAACGGTTTGCTGAATATCGCGGCGGTGGATGCGCATGCTGCCGCTTCCCAGCTCCGTGCCGTTGAGCACGACATCAAAGGCCTGAGAGCGGACAAGCTCGGGGCGGGTCTTGAGGTATTGAAGATCCTGCGGATAGGGCATGGTAAAGGGGTGGTGCATGGCGATATAGCGCTGCTCTGTCTGGGAGTATTCAAACATGGGAAAATCGGTTACAAATAAAAATCGGTAATCGTTTTCTTCGGCAAGACCCTGAAGCCGTGCGATATCAAGGCGCAGACGGCCAAGAACGCTGCGCACGACCGGGAGGGTATCCGCACAGAAGATAATAAGATCGTCGGGCTGTGCGGATACGGCATCAAGCAATGAATGCATATGTTCTTTTGTAAAATACTTTGTCAATATTGAGCCGGGCTGACCGTCGGGACGGATATTGATCCATGCCATGCCTTTGGCTCCGTAAGATATGGCCTTTTGTGTAAGCTCATCTATGGTGCTGCGTGAAAACAGCGCTCCTTTTTTTATGCATATGGCGCGTACGCGGCCGCCGCTTTTGCAGACATTTTCAAACACGGAAAAAGAGCTGCTGCCGGCGATATCTGTTACATCGATTATCGGCAGAGCAAAGCGTATATCCGGCTTATCGGTGCCGTATGTGTCCATTGCCTGCTGCCATGTCATGCGCACAAACGGCTTGGGGGCAAAGCCCATGACCTTTGAAAAAATGTATGTGAACATTGTTTCGAGGTGAATAAGGATATCCTCCTGCTCTACAAAGGACATTTCCATATCCACCTGTGTGAATTCGGGCTGCCGGTCGGCGCGGAGATCCTCATCGCGGAAGCAGCGGGCTATTTGATAGTAACGGTCTATGCCGCCTATCATAAGCAGCTGCTTGAAAAGCTGCGGAGACTGGGGGAGGGCGTAAAAGCTGCCGGGGTGTACCCGCGAAGGCACCAGATAATCGCGGGCACCCTCCGGTGTGCTTTTTGTAAGCATGGGAGTTTCAACCTCGATAAAACCTTCGTTTTGAAGATAGCTTTGGGCGGCAAAGGAGATGCTTTGGCGCATGCGGAGATTTTTAAGCATGGAGGGGCGCCGAAGGTCAAGAAACCGATATTTAAGGCGCAGCTCATCCCGCACGCTGCTGCGATCATCTATGCTGATGGGCAAGGTCATTGCAGGGGAGAGCAGCTCAAGCGTATCTGCGGCAAGCTCGATTTCTCCTGTTTCCACTGACGGGTTGTAGGTTTCCGCGCTGCGCAGCCGTATAAGACCCCGTACGGTTATGACGCTTTCGTTTTTTATATGCTCTGCAAGCGCAAACTGTTCGGGGGGAAGCAATGCGGCATCGCACACCACCTGCAGCACGCCTTCGCGGTCGCGCAGGTCCAGGAAAATCACGCCGCCCATATCGCGCTTGCTTTGCACCCAGCCCTGAGCGGTGATGTTGAGATCTACATCTTTGCGGCGCAGCCGGCCGCAGTAACAGCTTCGTTTCATTTTTGCATCCGTCCTTTTATGAAATTTCGGTGCCGCTTGCGCAGAATGTAAAAAAGGCGCAGGTTCAGCGCGCGTGGATACCGCGTGTATGGGACGAGAATGAATCTCGCGGTACCACCCAAATGAACCGTACGCCTTTGTACAGAACTCCTCTAAAGCACCAATATGCTCTTTGCTGTAACGGGCTACCCGTCCGAGCCTACTTGCCGTAAAATAGGGCTTTGGGTCGGCAGCTCCGGGATGTTCGTCGGCTTTCCGGCATCACCGCACTTGCACCTGCTGCGGCTCTCTGAGGATGCGTTATGAAAGCTTAATCTTCCCTTCATGGCCTTTTATTATTTTTATAATATATCCAAATCGGAAATGTTGTCAAATGCTTTTTTATTGCGCACACAAAAGCAGACGGACGATTTTTGCAAAAACCGCTTTTTTCAAGCTGCGGGGATTGCTTGATGAAAGGAATATAAAAGCATTGCGGGCTTATGCGGCATGCACGGCGGAGACGGGCTTGCGTTTTTTAAAAAGATGTGAGAAAATATACAAAAGTGCAAGTAAGGCTTTTGCGGACGGAGACCGTAAGGGACGAAAGCCGGGAAACAATGCGGCAAGAGGAATTATTTATGAGATGGAACTGCGTGGTATGGGATTGGAACGGTACCCTTTTTGATGATGTTGACATATGTATTTACAGCATAAACGAGCTTTTGGCAAGACACGGACTGAAGAGATTGGATGCGGAAAAATACAGAGAGATATTCGGTTTTCCGGTTGAAGATTATTATAAAAGGGCGGGCTTTGATTTTTCGCTTATTCCCTTTGATGAACTGGCAAAGGAGTATATGGAGATATATCAGCCGTTAAGTGATTCGTGCCGGTTAAGAAAAGGAGCCCAGGAAACGGTGGATGCCTTGAAAAATGAGGGGATAGAAAGCGTGATACTTTCCGCTTCCAGAACCGATTATCTTTTGCGGCAGATGAGAAACACCGGAATCAGGGGGATATCGGCGGTGTACGGAACGGATGATATACTGGCCGGAGGCAAGGCGGGGCTTGCACAGCGGCTCAGGAGGGACCGGCCTGACGGGAATTTCCTTTTTATAGGGGATACGCCGCATGATGCGGAGGCGGCAGAGGCGGCGGGAGCCGATTGCATATTGCTTGCGGGGGGGCATAAGCAGGCAGAGCAGTTGAAAAGGTATGCGCCGGTGCTTTCGGAAATTTGCAGTATTCCGGGATGGATACAGTCAAAAAATGATACGAGCGGGAATTAGGATGCCGTATTTGCGGCGATTTGGGGGGCGAATTGAAATAAAAACGGAATTTTGTGAAATTTAACTTGCATTTTTCGCGTTATAAGGGTAAAATTATAGCATTAAATCCGGGAATGCCGCATATACGGCGCCCGGGCGACGGGAAAGGAAGCCTTGAGGGCGTGTGTTGACCATGGAGAGAACTGAGCTTACTGCAAAAATCGAAGAAAAATATAAAAAGATGAGCAAGGGGCATAAGCGCATTGCCGATTATATACGCCAAAATTATGATAAAGCTGCGTTTATGACGGCAAACAAGCTGGGCGGAAAGGTAGGAGTGAGCGAATCAACGGTGGTGCGCTTTGCCGACAGCCTGGGCTATGACGGATATCCGCAGCTTCAAAGAGCCATGCAGGATGTTATACGCAACCGCCTTACCACGGTGCAGCTTATAGAGATGACGGGAGAGCTGAAGGAGAACGAGGTGCTCGCAAAGGTGCTAAAGGGCGATGTGGACAATATACGGGCTACCTTGAGCGAGATCGATCCGGCGGTTTTTGACAGCGTTGTTTCTACGATTCTGGGGGCGGATAAGGTGTATGTTATGGGCGTGCGCTCGGCTGCTCCGCTTTCACAGTTTATGGGATATTATCTTGATTTTATGATGCGTAATGTAAGAACGGTTGCTTCCGGAATAGGCGATGTATTTGAAAGAATGATACATATAACCGAAAAGGATGTGTTTATAGGCATAAGCTTTCCCAGATATTCAAACCGCACGATAGAGTGCATGCGCTTTGCCGCTTCTAAGGGAGCAAAGTGCATAGCCATAACGGACAGCGAGGTTTCGCCTCTGTGTGAGCACAGCGACCTTACGCTTTGCGCAAAGAGCAACATGACAAGCTTTGTGGATTCGCTGGTGGCGCCGTTTTCCGTTGTTAATGCCCTTATTGTGGCCATAGGCATGAAAAAGCGCGAGCAGATAAGCGCGAATTTTGAAGAGCTTGAAAAAATATGGATAGAGCATAATGTATATGCAAGCGGAAAATAGGAAGCACGGCGGGCGAATGCGCCAAAAGAAAAGCGGATTTGCCGATGATTCAAAACAACATGGCGGAGTATAAATGAAGATAGCGGTAGTGGGCGGCGGTGCTGCGGGAATGATGGCGGCTATACAGGCCTCCGGCGAGGATGTGGTGCTGCTTGAAAAAAATGAAAAGCTGGGTAAAAAGCTGTATATAACCGGCAAGGGCAGATGCAATGTTACAAATGCGTGCAGTGAGCAGCAGCTGCTTGAAAATATTCCGCGCAATGCGCGTTTTATGTACAGTGCTTTTAATACGCTTTCTTCGCAGGAGCTGTGCGCTATGGTGGAAGGGTTGGGAACGCCGCTTAAGACAGAGCGCGGCGGCAGAGTGTTTCCGGTGAGCGATCATTCAAGCGATGTAATTAAGGCCTTTGCAAAAGGGCTTACACAGTGCGGAGTGAAGGTGAAGCTGAACACTGCAGTTACGGATATTGCAGTGAAGGACGGAAAGATATGCGGAGTGCAGACCGGCGGCGGCTTTATTGAATGCGACCGCGTGATTCTGGCATGCGGGGGATGTTCTTATCCGCAGACGGGCTCTGACGGGGGCGGGTTTGCATTGGCGCGCCGGCTTGGACATACGGTGACACCGTTATATCCGGCTCTCGTACCGATAAATACCGATGACGATTATTTGCGGGAGCTTCAGGGGCTTTCGTTAAAAAATGTTACATTTAACGCTTATGACGGAAAAAAGAAGCTGTTTTCACAGCAGGGAGAGCTGCTTTTCACGCATTTCGGAATATCCGGGCCGCTGGTGCTTACATACAGCAGCGTTATGGCGGGCAGGGATATATCAAAGGCGGAAACATATATAGATCTGAAGCCTGCCCTTACACAGCAGCAGCTGGATAACAGACTGATACGGGATTTTGTATCTTCGGGGGGAAAAAGCCTTAAGAATGCCGTTGCCGGGCTGGTGCCTGCCTGTATGCGCTCGGTGCTGCTTCGTGCGGCGGGGGCGGACGGAGATAAGCGGGCGGATCAGCTTTCCAGAGAGGAACGGGCCGGCATTGTAAAGGCGCTGAAGTTTTTTCCGGTACACCCGGTATCGCTGCGCGGCTTTTCCGAGGCGGTAATTACAAGGGGCGGAATAAATATAAAAGAGGTGAATCCTTCCACAATGGAGTCTCGATTGGTGGAGGGACTGTATTTTGCCGGGGAAATGCTGGATGTGGACGCGTTTACGGGCGGATACAATTTGCAGATAGCGTTTTCCAGCGGTGCGCTGGCGGGACTGAGCGCGTCGGGCGGCGGCAGCCTGAAAGGATGAATCGTGATACGGATGAAAGAATCCGGAGGGAGAAGAAAATGACGAACACGGGCAGCAAGGAAATTGCCAAGGCGGCCGTGCTGATGAGCATGACGAATGACCGCGAGGATGAAAAAGAACTGAAGCAGAGGCTGGTGCAGCAGGAAATAGTGTCGGCGGCCGTAGATTGCGGGGGAGAATTTATTCCTTCAATGAGCAAGTTTGTTGAACGGGCGGTGGTTGCCGCGAAAAGAGAGGGAATAATCAACGACAGCCATTTGCAGGAGGGGGCTGTTGCCGGGGCAGCACATGAAGCGCTGACGCAGATAAGCTCGAAGGCACTGGGACTCTCGGTGGGAGGAAAGATCGGAATAGCGCGCAAGGGGGATCATGTGGCGGTGGCCGTATATTTTGCAATAGGGCTGCTGCATCTTAACGATATAGCCGTAGGGCTGGGGCACAGGGCAATATAAAGGCTGCGGCGTCTGTACGGGCGCATACGGCGGCTGAAAGCATGAAACAGGTGCGGTTTTGCTGCAAAAATTACTTCGGCGAGGAAAAGTATGTCGGGAAGAAGGATATATCATATAGCAATTGACGGACCGTCCGGTGCCGGAAAAAGTACGGTGGCAAGAAATGTGGCGAAGAAACTGGGGATAGCATATCTTGACACGGGAGCGATGTACCGTGCGGTTGGACTGTACATGCGGGAAAACGGAGTGGAAATGAAGGAAAGCTGCGTTTGCGCGGCGCTGCCGGGATGTAAAATCGAGGTGGACTACGACGGAGACGGAAGCCAGCATACACTTCTTAACGGAAGAGATGTGAGCGAAGATATACGCCGGCACTGCGTCTCGCAGCTTGCTTCCGCCGTTTCGGCGTTTCCGTGCGTAAGAGAGCATCTTGTGACGCTTCAGAGAGATATTGCAAAAAAACGAAGCTTTGTACTGGACGGCAGAGATATATGCAAGTATGTTTTGCCGCGGGCGGAATATAAGTTTTTTCTTACGGCGTCGGCACAGGAGCGCGCACGCAGGAGGTGCGAGGAACTGAAAGCAAAGGGGGAGACCGTAGAGCCGGAACGCGTGTTTAAGGATATCGTTGACAGGGATTATGCGGATTCCCACCGTGCGGTTGCGCCGCTTGAACGGGCCGAGGATGCGGTGGTTATTGACAGTACGGAAATGAGCATAGAAGCGGTGACGGAAAAAATTCTTGCGGCTGTGACGGAGGAATAATAACATTGTTTTACGATTGCATAAGAGCAGTGCTGAAGGTATTGGCCTTTGTGCTGATGCCGGTAAGAGTATACGGGAGGGAAAACCTTGACCGTGAGGGAGCGTATATTCTTGCGTGCAATCATCAATCGTATATGGATGTTCCGTGTCTGATAATTGCGGATAAAAGAAGGATACGCTTTATGGCGCGATCCTCCTTTTACAGATTTCGATTTGTAAAATGGCTTTTCGGAAAGATGGGAGCGTTTCCCGTAAATGTTCGTACCGGCGATGTGGATGCCATGCGCAATGCACTTAAGGTGCTTAGGGCAAAAGAGGTCTTGGGAATATTTCCGCAGGGACGCAGAGTGAAGGAAACACCGTATCCTAAAAAGGAAGATATGCTTGGAGGAGTGGGCTTTTTAGCGGCAAAGTCCGGCACGGCGATAGTGCCGTGTGTTTTTGAGCGCAGGCCGCTGATATTCCGGATAAACAGACTTCACATAGGAAAGGCGATAGAGGTGCCCAACGGGGGGACAATATCGGAAAAAACAGAGAAGATTAACGGCATGCTCTTTGATGCAATGATTTCACTGTTTCCGGATGGACCCGAAACGAGTGATAAACTTAAAAACTGACAAAAGGACTAACGCATTTGAAGATTACTATTGCAAAAACGGCAGGCTTTTGCTTTGGGGTGCACCGCGCGGTGGATGCCGTTTATGAAAGCAGAAAAAAATACCGTACCATATCTACTTTAGGGCCTATCATACATAACCCGCAGGTGGTATCGGAACTGGAAAGAGCGGGGATTAAGGCAGTCGATTCACCGGAGGAGGCCAATACCGAGGCGGTTGTCATAAGGTCGCACGGATGCACGCCGGAGGACAAACGCAAGCTTACGGAAAAGGGAATAGCGGTGGTGGATGCTACCTGTCCTTTTGTTGCGAAAATACAGCGGATAGCGGAAAACGCATACAGGGCGGGGGAGCAGGTTGTAATCGTAGGGGAAGCAAATCACCCGGAAGTGATTGGCATAAATGGATATTGCGGCAATAAAGCGATGATAATTAACAGTATTAACGAGGCAAAAAAGATACCGTACACAAAAAATAAGCTGTGCTTGGTAGCTCAAACCACAACAAATCAAGAAAATTGGCAAATAATCGTTGAATTTCTTTTGAAAAGCGGTTATAATATAACGGTCCGAAATACTATATGCTCGGCAACGGCCAAGCGCCAGCAGGAAGCAAGGGAGCTTGCTGCAAGGTGCGATGCCGTGGTGGTGATCGGAGGGCATAACAGCTCCAATACGGCCAAGCTTTATAATATTTGCAGACAGATTCAGAAACGAACCTATGTGATTGAGAGTTCGCAAGAGCTCGGTAAAATCAATTTTAATAATATCAACATCATAGGGATATCGGCAGGCGCATCCACGCCTGACCGGGTAATTAAGGAGGTTGCAGCAAAAATGAGCGAACAGGATAAGCTCGAGACACAGGATTCTGACTTTATTGAGGAGATGGGCAAAGCGCTGGTCAGAATCAAACCCGGACAGCAGATCAAGGGAACAGTAATCTTCGTTGATGAAAGCGAAGTAGGCGTCAACATCGGATACAAATCCGACGGATTTGTGTCCAAGGAAAATCTCACTATTGCAGGCGATGTGGATCCGCGTGAGGTGGTAAAAGAGGGCGATGAGATCGAGGTCGAGGTGCTGAAGGTAAACGACGGCAACGGCAATGTGATCCTCTCCAAAAAGGCCATTCAGGAGCGTCTGCTTAAGGATGAGATGCTTAATAAGATCAACAGCGGCGAGCCCTTCGAGGTGACTGTAAAGGAAGCGGTAAAGGGCGGTCTTATGGCTGAGCTTGACGGCATCCATGTTTTCATTCCCGCATCGCAGATCCGCGTGAAGGGCTATGTCAAAGATCTTACTAAGTTCGTTGGTGATACTTTTAAGGTTACTGCACTTGAGGTTGATGTCAAAAAGCGCAGAGTAGTTGCTTCCCGTGCGGCTGTTCTTGCAAAGGAGCAGGCTGAAAAGGCGGAGAAGTTCTGGAGCAACATTCATGAGGGCGATGTGGTAAAGGGCGTTGTACGCCGGATAACCGATTTTGGCGCGTTTGTGGATGTCGGAGGCTATGACGGATTGCTTCATATCGGTGATATTGCGTGGTATCGCATAGGAAAGGTTAGCGATTGCCTGAATATCGGCGATGAGATCAATGTTGTAGTTCTTTCACTTAACAGAGAAAAAGAGCTGATCTCCCTTGGACTTAAGCAGCTTATGCCCAAGCCATGGGATGATGCTGAGGAAAGATTTGCACCCGGAACCGTTGTGCACGGAACCGTTGTGCGTATTGCTCCTTTCGGCGCATTTGTAAGCATTGCTCCCGGAATTGACGGAATGGTACATATCTCCGAGATAGTTAACCATTATGTCAAAAAAGTGGAAGAAGTGCTGAGCGTAGGACAAGAGGTTGACGCTGTTGTACTGGGCTGCGATGTGCCCAACAAGCGTATAAGCCTGAGCATCAAGGCACTGCTTCCTGAAGAGGATGGTTATGAAACCGAAGAACTTGAGGATGCGGAACCTATTGAAGACTGATCACGGCGTATAGGTGTACATTATCGGCGCGGGCTTATTAGGGAGCCTGCGCCGATTTTATTTATGTAAGGGCTTAATAATACGAAACGGGAGGTGTCGGTATGAAGATTGGATCGGAGCGCTTTTTGCTTAAAGACGGCAGGGAGGCGGTAATGCGAAGTCCGGAGGCCGCAGACGCAGAGAAAATGCTGAAATATTTGCATGATACTGCGCAGGAGACGGATTTTTTGCTGAGAACTCCGCAGGAAAGCGGCAGATACAGTGCGGAAAAGGAACGCGAGTTGTTTGTGAAAATGGATACCGATGCAAGGTCGGCAATGGTGCTTTGCTTGGTTGAGGGCAGAATAGCCGGGGTTTGTCATATAAGCGCAAGCGATAGGGTAAAGACGGCGCACCGGGCCGGTATAGGTATAGCGGTGCTGAAGGAATTTTGGGGACTGGGAATAGGCACGAGGCTGCTTGAAAAGATAACAGATATCGGGCGCGGAATAAAGGGTGTTATACAGTTGGAGCTGGAATATATTGAAGGAAACAGCAGGGCGTGCGCTTTATATGAAAAGGCGGGCTTTCGGACTGTGGGAGTGCATCCCAACGCAGTGAGAATGAGAGACGGTGCGCTGCGCCATGAATATTTGATGATCAAGAAAACGGAGTGACGAAAAAAGAAACAACCCTGCGCATATGCGCAGGGTTGTTTAACGCAGGCCGGTTATAAAGTTGCTGTTTGCATAGTCGGAAAGGCGAATGTTGCAGCCTAAATTTTTCATTTGGGCCAGTTTTATAAGTATCAGCTCGGACGGGACATTAAAAGAAGCGGCGGCCTGCGTTACGGTAAAACCGCTGAGGAGCGTTTCGTAAAGCTCGTCCCAATCCAGCAGAAGATGAGCGGCAAATGCATTGGCGGCCTGCTCGGTATCGTCCTTCAGACCGAAAAGGGCATATTCCCGCATGCCCTGTGATGCAAAGCTGCGGTGAAGCGTATCGTGCCCCAGCTCGTGTGCAAGTACGGTGCGTACGGCAGTTTCACTGATAGAATCGTTTATGAATATCATCCGGTGACGCCAACGGTAGGTGTACATTCCCAAAAGCTTGGAAAAATGTTCAAAATAGAGGCTGATGCCGAGTTCGCCGGCTATTTCCAAAGGCTCACGGGTGCCGCATCGCCGTATAACGGCATTGGCTTTTTTATATATTTCCTGACTGCAAATCAATTTTGACCTCCGGAGTGTCGGCCTTTTCGGCCGTTATGCGTCGAAAGGGAGCGGGAGTTGTATTTTTTATTGTCGCTTTTAGCATCCCAATAAGCCTTTTGCAGTGCCATCATTACGGCATCTTTATCCTCCTGATCCAATTCACCGCCGGCGAAGAGGCCGCCTATCTGGGCGACAAGTGCCTGTGCCTGTGCGACTCCGTTTTTTCCGTAATGCTCGCCTGCGTGGGCAATGAAATCGTCGGTTTCGTTATACAGAGATGCAGCATTTACATTCAATATGCAGGCAAGGCGGTCGTATACGGCACGGTTCTGAGGGTAGGTATTGCCGTTTTCGTAATTTATTACGGTTTTAAGTGCGATGCCGGCTTTTGTGGCCAACTCGGATTGAGTTATGCCGGCTTTTTTGCGTGCAGTTCTGAGCTTTTCGCCGAATTTCAAGGTGACACCTCCGAAATGTGAAAACAGATTGCATATTCTGATTGACATGTGCAACGGAATTTGATATATTATACATGCAATCTGATTGCACATATAATACAACGGTTTGCGTATATTGTCAATGAAAATTATAAAAGAAATGCGGAAAGCTAAAATATGACGGAACGCACTATTCTACATGTTGATATAAACAGCTGTTTTGCTTCGATAGAAGCGGCCTTGGAACCTGCGCTTAAGGGACATCCGATAGCGGTTTGCGGTTCGGTGGAAGATCGCCACGGCATAGTTCTTGCTAAAAGCGAGGAAGCAAAGCGTTTCGGCGTGCGTACTGCGGAGACTGTTTGGCAGGCAAAACGCAAATGTCCTTCGCTTATAACGGTTCCGCCGCATTACAGCGAGTATTTGAGCTATTCCCGTGCGGCAAGAAGAATATATGAGGATTTTACGGATCAGGTGGAGCCCTTCGGGCTGGATGAATGCTGGCTGGATGTTACGGGCAGCACAAAGCTGTTCGGAAGCGGTGAAGTTATTGCCCAGACGATACGGAAGCGTGTAAAAAGTGAGCTGGATATTACGGTATCCGTAGGGGTGAGCTTTGGAAGGATTTTTTCAAAGTTGGGCTCCGATATGAAAAAGCCTGACGCAGTAACTGTGCTGCGAAAGGAAAATTATCTTGAAAAAACGGGAAATTTGCCGGCAGGAGTGCTTATGGGGGTGGGAAAAAGCACAGAAAATCTGTTGAACAGGCGGGGAATATATACGGTATTGGATTTGGCGCTTGCCAAGGAGGAGGTGCTTTGCAGTCTGCTGGGGAAGAATGGAAGCGCACTGTGGAGGTCGCTTCGCGGAGAAGAAGCTCCGATTGCCGCAAATGAACAAAGGGCGGCGCATAAATCGATAAGCAGCGGTATTACTACTGGGAAAGATGTGCTGAATTATGACGAAGCATGCAATGTGCTGCTGGCGCTTTCAAGGGATGTTGCAATAAGGCTGAGGAAAGAAAGGGTATTTGCCCGCGGAGTACAGATAGCGGTGCGGAGGGCAGAGGGATTGCAGTGGCGGCAATACGGGAGGCAGCTGGAATTTGCCACCCAGTCTGGCGGAGGCATATATGAATGTGCCCGCGAGCTGATGAAATTATATGAATGGGAATGCCCGTTGCGGTCGCTGTGTGTGCGAGCAACAGAGCTTGGCGGAGAAAAATATGTTCAGGAGAACATGCTCGGAGACCTTGAAAGACACGAAAAAAGAGAACGCGTGTCAGCGGCGGTTTATGATATTTGCCGTAAGTTTGGTAAAGAGGCGGTAAAACCGGCGGCTATGCTGTCTTGCCCGGTGTCAGGGTGCGGTGAAAAAATAAACTGCCTTCCGGATGCGGCATTGCGCAATGGCGGAAAATAATGCAGTGTTTGCCGTATATACGCAGGGATTGCGGATAAAAAAGGCGAAACGGGAATATTGGACGGTGTTGTGATGCGGAGCGAAAATGGCGGCGGATAATGAAAAAGCACGGCATTACGGCCGTGCGGCGGCTCACTCTGCCTGAAGGGCGAGGATGCGGGCTATCAGCTCAGCTCCGCGCCTTGCTGAATCGTTTATATTATTATCCCGGATAATAACTCCGCCTATTGCATCGCAGGAGGCCGTTATCGGAACGAGATATTTTGTTTCTTTTTCAAGGCTGACCGGGCGGCGTCCGTCAATGAGGGCCAGAGTCTGTTCGTCTGTTTGATGTGCGGATTCGGGTACTTGTCCGCAGGAGGCCAGCATTCCTTCGCGGTCGCATATCCAGGCGGTTATATTGTACATGTTATAAAAGGCCTGCAGCAATTCCTGCGCAGAGGCGGCCATCCGGTTAAGTGCGGAATATTTTTTCAGGGTGATACCGTCTTTTTCGGTGTAAATCTCCAATGGGTCGCCCTCGTGAATGTGCATGGTACGCCTTATTTCCTTAGGTATGACTATTCGGCCGAGTTCATCAATTCTTCTGACTATTCCAGTTGATTTCATCATTATTTACCGTCCTTTTGAATTGAATAATCTGTTTATTCTTTAGTAGTTTTTGTATTTGCGCTGAGGTTATACAGAATTTGCTGCAATCAGGCGGAAATAAATATGTCAGTGCAGGAAGAGCGGGGCTGAAGGCACTGTGAAGAAACTTATCTTTGGCGCAGGGAGTATAATCCCAGCATATTTTTAATGCTGAGATATAAAACATCAGAAAAGAAAAAGAGTGTTTGCGCTATATGGGCGTGAACACTCTGTAATGCTGATAGGATAAATGCAAAGAGAAAAGCAATAATCCCGATAATGTGCCGGCTTGTGAAGCGACACTTATGATTCGGAAACTGCGGCGTTTTGTTTTGTCGTAAGCTTCTTATAATTTATGACAAAGCAGACGATCTCGGCGACAGCAGTGATAGTCCATGAGAAAATATACAAAAGATACAGGGAAGGAATGGTATGAAAGTGGGCAAATACCGTATATATCCACACCACCCGGAATACGCAGGAGCCGATTATTACAATGATGGTGGGGGCTAGGCTCTTGCCGATGCCGCGGCAGGCTGCAATGGTGCAATCCATGAAAGCACTTACGGCATAGGAGAAGCTCATGATTTGCGTGCGTTGAAGGCCGGCTTGTATGACGGCTTCATCGTTTGCGAACAGGGATAGGAATTCTCGGCCGAAAAGGAACAATGCGCCGCCGAGTACGGCGCCTGCGAAAAAGGAATAGGTAACCCCTACAAAATAGCTTTTTAGAACACGGTCCTGCTTTCCGGCTCCCAGGTTTTGCCCCATGAAGGTGGAGCAGGCGGTATAAAACGCCGCCATGATGTTGTAGATAATTGCATCAGCGTTGGCAGCGGCGGAATTGCCTTCAACCATGACGGAATCAAAGGAATTCACGGCACTTTGTATGAAAAGATTGGCAATGGCAAAGATGGCGTTTTGAAGCCCGGCCGGAATTCCAAGACCGAGAATGTGTTTAATCTCTGATTTATCCGTGCCGTATTTCAGATCGCGGAGGCGAAAGGCACAGTCATCATTTTGCCGTCCCATATGTACAAGAATAAGAAGTGCGGATACATATTGTGTGATAATGCTGGCAAGCGCGACGCCGTCCTCTGCCATGTCGCAGACGATAACAAAAAACAGATTGAAAAGCACATTGAGAATTCCGGCAATCATCAGGTATGCAAGTGGGCGTTTGGTATCGCCGTTTGCGCTGAGAACACCGTTTCCGAAGTTAAAGACACCTAGTGCGGGCATTCCGAGAGCATATATACGGAAATAGAGCACGGCGCCCTCAATAAGGTCGTCTTTGGTACCCAA
Organism: uncultured Clostridia bacterium; assembly: GCA_934465535.1. Lineage (GTDB taxonomy): Bacteria > Bacillota > Clostridia > Christensenellales > QALW01 > UMGS1338. The sequence goes on from CAKSKV010000001.1 coordinate 273,148, forward strand.
GAGCTCCAGCATAAACCGCGCGGAAAGAAGACAAAGTGCCGTGATAATGCAGCCGACAACAAGACAGATTACAAAGGAGGTGCGGATGGAGGAGGCCGTGCGTACTTTGTCTTTGGCTCCGAGATGCTGCGCGATCATTACATTGACGGCGCTGCCCATGCCTATAAGAAAACCGGTGAACAGGGAAACAAGGATTGTGGTGGAACCCACTGCGCCCAGTGCTTCTGCGCTTGAAAACTTGCCGACGACGGCAACATCGGCCATGTTGAAAAGCACCTGCAAAAGCTGAGACAGCATAAGCGGTACACTGAAGAAGAACATGTTTTTCCACAGCGAGCCGTATGTTATTTGTATACCGCCGTGTCTGTTTGATAATTTGTCTGCCATGTGGATGCCCTCCGAACAGTTAAATGCGGCTGTATTTGCGGGTATGCGTTGCCGCACAAATTTTAATTATAACACATAAGATTACAATTATCAATGCATTTGTAATGTAAAGGAATTCATCGCAGAGAATTTTCGAATTGCCGTTTTTCCGCGGACCAGAACTGATGGCAAGTATTTTCATTTAGAACACCCTCCTTTGGTTTACGCAATGTATTTTACGCTGAATTTTGCAGGATATCAATTCGGATTATTTGCGTTTCAAATAAGAAAAACTGATGCTAACAAAGAGAGGCACAATTGTACCTCTCTTTGTTCTTGCCTCAGCCTTTTTTATGCTTACTGAAAGAAACGGAGCAGGTGTGACCCTACTCCGGGGATAAGGGTATTCAATCAAAGTATTTATTAAAAACTTGGTTTACGGTTTCGGCGTAAACGTTAAATGACGGATGATTATAATCTTGGTGACGAAGATACATGTTTTTCTTTTCAAGATATTCATCAATTACTTCGTCCCAAAGATGTTCGTCTTTGATGTCTGCAACTTTATCAAACAAATTCCTTGAATCGGGCACTGAATTCCAGTAATACCTGTCCCAAGCAGTAACCCCGGTTTTCTCATGAATCAATCTATGGCAACCATTACGATCGTTGAATACTATGGCGAGATCAATGCTGAATTCGGTGTGATTACCTTTGGTAAAATGCCGTTTTTCTGTTGTTAATACGGAAGTGAAATCCATACAGTCGCTCCATCCGTTTTTATTGAGAATCACATTAAACTGTTTTCGGATATATTCCTTAATCTCTCTACAGTTGTTGATGTTGATTTCAGAATAAAATATCATCAAATTATAATCGAGATCAATCGGTTCATTGGAATTTTGTGTGATAAGATTTTTGGCACCGCTGCCGACAAGGTGAGCTTTGACTTCCATAACGGAATCGTTGTTAATGAGCTGAACAAGCTGGTTGATGATATTGGAGCATAAGTATTTCATATTTTTAAGGAATACCTTATCTTCAATATAGTGATACATAATAACAATCTACTTTTCGCCCATGCCACCCATTCAGCGTTTCTCGCTGAATCGTTATAGTATACTCACGAATGATATCCATGTCAATACTTTCAGGCAAAAAAGAAACGGATGTAACCGAAATCAGTTACATCCGCTCGATATGGTTGCGGGAGTGGGATTTGAACCTCACGACCTTCGGGTTATGAGCCCGACGAGCTACCGGACTGCTCCATCCCGCGATGTCTTAACGCAATGTATTATATATCATATAGAACAGTTAGTCAAGCACTTTTTTGACTTGGATTCGTTGATTTCTGGCTTGCTTAGTATGAAGCGGAGATTGTATAAATATTACAACTATTTCACATTTCAGTGTCGCGATTTATTTGACATTAATTCTTTTTATGATAGAATAACAATGTTGAATTTAATTAGAAAAACTCGTTTTTGCTTAGGGGGAATAAAGGATATGGGATACGGACAATATGAAAGGCATACCCGCCGCAGGCGTAATAATACTTCGCTGACGGTTACTATTATTGCGCTTGTTGTATGCCTTGTGCTGGCGCTTACCGGTTTTGCACTTTCGCTTACCGGAGCCAAGCGTGCCGCGCAGGAGCTTAATGACAAAAATACGCAGCAGGAGGCGCGTATATCGGAGCTTGAAAAGCAGCTTGAACAATCCGATGTTAATGCGCTGAAGGAAGAGATTGAGCGTCTGAAGAAAGAGCTTGAAAAAGCCAATGCCGATAAAGAGGCTTTGCAGGAACAGATAAACGAGCTCAATAGGCGTTTGGAAGCAAAGCAGCAGCAAAACGGTGAATTGGCAAAAAAAAAATTGATAGCTCTGACATTTGACGACGGTCCGGGCTCACGCACTACGCCGGAACTATTGGATTTTCTTAAAGAACACAATGTTAAGGCGACATTTTTCGTTATAGGAATAAATGCTAAAAAACATAAAGACATTCTGGCACGAATGGCGGCGGAGGGGCATGTGGTCGGTAATCATTCCGATCAGCATAAAAACCTTAAAAAGCTCGGCAGTGTAGAGGAAATAAAAAAGGCGGTTTCCGAGTGCAATGAGATTATTAAAGAAGCCACAGGGGCGTACCCGGTTCTTCTCAGACCACCGGGAGGAAGCACGAATGCTCTTGTTAAACAAGCCTGCAAAGAGATGGGAATGTCAATAATTCTTTGGCGCGTGGATACTTTGGACTGGAAGAGCCGCGATAAGGACAAAATACTGGAGGTTGCCTTTGATAAAGATAGCCCGTACAGCATTCGTGACGGAGCCATAGTGCTTATGCATGATATTTATCCCACTACGGTTGCTGCTGCAAAAGAAATGATACTGCGTTTGGAGAGCGAGGGTTATACCTTTGTGACTGTTCCGCAGCTTTTGCAGGCACGCGGCGGAATGGAACCCGGCAATGTATATCACTATGCTTTTCCATTGTAAAGGCGGCATCGTTTAATCGCTGAAGCGTCATTAAATTTCAAATAAGCATTAAGCAATCCCCGAATAGGGGATTGTTTTTATATAGCCGATACAGAAAAACGGAAGGCTGATTATCGGTAAAGTATAACGGGTATTTATTAACACGGAGCAATTACTTAAGCATATTAAGCCTGCGCTTTGGAGATTGTTATTTAGATGGTGCTATGCTATAATAATTGAAAGTATTAATCGTAAATCAGGTGCAAACGGGATGTATTTTGAATACGGCGAAAAGGAAATATCCTATTTAGGACAAAAGGATGCCAAGCTGCGCGATGTGATAGAACGCATAGGACATATTTACAGGGAAACGGACGAAAATCTTTTTTCCTCGGTTATTCATCATATAATTGGGCAGCAGATTTCAACTAAGGCACAGGCGACAATTTGGCGGCGCATGCAGGAAACACTCGGAGAGATAAATGCACAAACGGTTTGCATTGCAGGAACTCAAAGGCTGCAATCACTGGGCATGACATTCCGTAAGGCGGAGTACATTATGGATTTTGCGCAAAAGGTTTATGAAGGTGCATTTGACCTTGAGGCTGTTGAACATATGAATGATGAAGCCGCTGTACGGGAGCTGATTCGGCTTAAAGGGATAGGCGTCTGGACGGCGGAAATGATTTTGCTGTTCTGCCTTCAGCGCCCGGATATTTTCAGCTATGATGACCTTGCCGTTCAACGGGGTCTGCGGATGGTTTACAGGCACCGAAGAATTGATCGTAAGCTGTTTGAAAAATACCGTCGCTGCTTCAGTCCGTACGGAAGCGTGGCAAGCCTTTACTTATGGGCAGTGGCCGGGGGAGCGATTCCGGAAATGAAGGATTGCAAGCCGAAAAACCGGATAAAAAAGAAGGCTGAGCAGCGAGGGTGATTTGCTGTTTCGGGTCGGACTTATTTTTTGGAGGTATATAAAATGACTTGTATTAAGCATTATAATTCGCCGTTTGGAGGCATTTTGCTTGCAGCGGACGGAATCGGCTTAACAGGTTTGTGGTTTGACAGTGAAAAATACTATGCTGACAATCTTCCGCAGGAGCATGAGGTGAAGGAAACGCCTATTCTAACAGAGACTGCACGCTGGTTGGATATTTATTTTACAGGCCAAGAGCCGGATTTTACTCCGCCGCTGCATCCTATTGGTTCGGAATTCCGCTGTGCTGTGTGGAAGCTTCTTTTGCAGATACCTTACGGCACCACTGCTGCATACGGAGATATTGCAAAAGAACTTGCGAAGAACATGGGACTTGAGAAAATGTCGTCGCAGGCGGTCGGCGGAGCGGTGGGGCACAATAAAATTTCCATCATTATTCCTTGCCACCGTGTGGTGGGCACAAACGGGAGCCTGACGGGATATGCGGGCGGCCTTGACAAAAAAATCGGTCTGCTGAAGCTGGAGAATACGGATATGAGCCGTATGTTCCATTCCTAAAAAGGGCGCGGCGCTGTGACAACAAGGCATAATAGAATTCTTTAAGTCGATGCAATGACGGCAGGGCATGGCTTCATGCTTAAAGCAATAGTGCATAATTATGCACAAAGCCTTTTTAACGAGGAGACTTTTACCGGTGATGAATGATACATAATTCATCATAAAGAAAAGTAAAGAGGAGGTTGTCGGTTAAACAAAACCTGATAATATACAGGCTTTCGGTTTTACGGGCCGAGGTATAAAGTTTGCATCAAATTTGGCGGCAAAATTAAGGTGAACATAACCCCTTTGAATGGATCGATTCAAGGGGGGGGTATATTTCTATTAATGCTAATTTGTAATTGTTTTATGCTTTATGAGGGCGGAATATAAGGTGTTATCGGTCAATCGGCTTTTGATTTTTATGCGCCGGGGATTACAGAAAAACATGTTCGTTTTGTTTGCGGTATTTATAAGTTGCGGTGCATATATATCAAGGCAAATTAATAAATATGCATTTTTATGAATATATGCTTGACAATAATGCGTTTATGGTGCATAATTATACATGTAGTTAAGAACTTGATCGGAGGAGACTGTGATGAAAACAAAGGAAATAAAAAAAGTGGTGCTTGCATATTCCGGCGGATTGGATACTTCCATTATCATTCCGTGGTTAAAGGAAAACTATAATAACCCGGAGGTGATAGCCGTTTCGGCGAATGTCGGACAGGCTGACGAATTGGAGGGGCTTGAAGAAAAAGCATTGAAGACCGGCGCATCCAAGATATATATAGAAGATATAACCGAGAAATTTCTTACCGATTATGTGTTTCCCTGTGTGCAGGCGGGAGCGCTGTATGAGAATTATATGCTGGGCACTGCGTTTGCGCGTCCGCCGATTGCAAAGAAAATAGTGGAAATTGCACTTGCCGAAGGCGCAGATGCAATATGCCATGGGTGTACCGGAAAGGGAAATGATCAGGTTCGCTTTGAAATGGCCATCAAGGCGCTTGCGCCTGATATGACTATTATTGCTCCGTGGCGCGAATGGAGCATAAAATCCCGCGAGGAGGAAATTGATTACGCGGAGGCGCACAATATACCGCTTAAAATAAACCGTGAAACAAGCTATTCCAAGGATAAAAACATATGGCATTTATCGCATGAAGGGTTGGATCTTGAAGATCCGGCAAATGAGCCGCATTATAATAAGTCGGGTTTTTTGGAAATGGGAGTTTCGCCCGAACTGGCTCCCGATATGCCTACTTATGTAACGATGCATTTTGAAAAGGGTATTCCTACGGCGATTGACGGCAAAGAAATGGGAGCCGTTGAGTTGGTTGCAAAGCTGAATGAATTGGGCGGAAAAAACGGAATAGGCTTACTTGATATTGTGGAGAATCGTTTGGTGGGAATGAAGTGCCGCGGTGTATATGAAACTCCGGGCGGCGCGATTCTTTATAAAGCGCATGAAATTCTTGAAACCCTTTGTCTTGATAAAGAAACATCGCATTATAAGGCACTTGTTGCTCAGAAGCTGGCGGAAATCGTATATAATGCACAGTGGTTTACTCCGCTGACAGAAGCGATACTTGCATTTGTAAAAACTACGCAAGCCACCGTAACCGGTGATGTTAAGCTGAAGCTGTACAAGGGCAATATTATAAATGCAGGTGTAACATCGCCATTCTCGCTGTATGACCCGGAAATTGCTACATTTGATGAGGATCATGTTTACAATCAGGCAGATGCAACAGGTTTTATCAATTTGTACGGGCTTTCCACTAAGGTATATGCTAAGATGAAGGCGAAAAACGGATTGAAATAATATCAAGGGCGGTATTTATGGCTAAAATGTGGGCGGGAAGAACCGATGGGGAAACAGATCGGATCGCGGATGATTTCAATACTTCAATAGGTTTTGACAGCAGGATGTTCCGGCAGGATATAAAAGGAAGCATGGCGCATGCGGCCATGCTTTCCGCTAAAGGGATCATAGGAGAGGATGAAGCCGATGCAATTATTGGCGGTCTTGAAGGAATTCTCGCTGATTTGGAAAGCGGTAAACTCTTATTTGATCTCTCCTGCGAGGATATACATATGTTTGTAGAAGAGGTGCTTACAGCGCGCATCGGAGATGCAGGCAAAAAGCTGCATACGGCACGCAGCCGTAACGATCAGGTTGCTTTAGATATGCGGATGTATCTTACGGAGGAAACGGACGGCATTCTTGCGGCGCTGAAGGAATTGATTGGCACGGTTACGGATAAAGCGGAATGCTATCAGGCGGCCATCATGCCGGGGTATACACATTTGCAGCGGGCGCAGCCCGTTACATTCGGACACCATCTTATGGCATATGCTGCGATGTTCCAGAGGGACATAGGCAGGATTACAGACTGCCGCAGAAGAATACTGGTGTGCCCGATAGGATCCTGTGCTCTTGCGGGGACAACATATCCGATAGACAGAAAGGCAGAGGCTGTGGCGCTTGGCTTTACAGCCGTTTCCGCAAACAGCATAGATGCTGTGTCAGACAGGGATTTTTGTGCGGAGCTTTTGGGAGCATTGGCGATTATCATGATGCATCTATCCAGGTTTTCCGAGGAGATCGTTCTGTGGAGCAGCTGGGAGTTCGGCTTTGTGGAACTCTCAGATACATTTACCACCGGTTCGTCTGTTATGCCGCAAAAAAAGAACCCGGATATGGCGGAGCTTGTGCGCGGAAAAACAGGCAGGGTGTATGGTGATCTGATAGGGTTGCTGACGGTGCTTAAAGGGCTGCCGCTTGCGTATAACAAGGATATGCAGGAGGATAAGGAAAGCGTGTTTGATGCCTGCGATACGGTAAAAGCGTGTATTGGCGTATTTAACGGAATGATAAAGGGCATGCGCGCAAAACCGGAAAATATGTTAAATGCAGCAAAAAAAGGGTTTATAAATGCAACCGATGTAGCAGATTATCTGACAAAAAAGGGAGAGCCGTTCCGCAGCGCTTATAAGATATCAGGACAACTGGTAGCTTATTGTATTGCGCATGACAAGGTGCTTGAGGATTTGGATATTGAGGTTTACCGTCATTTCAGCAAGTTGTTTGATGAATCGATATATAGCGCAATTGACCTTTCAGTATGCGTGGAAAAACGCATAAGCGAGGGCGGAACTTCAACGCTTTCTGTAAAAAAACAAATTGCAGACATGCGGGAGTTTTTGAAATTATGAAAAAACATATTTTATGACCATGAGCGGCGGTATTTAACATTGCAAATGACTTGCGGCAAGTGTAAGATTTGCAAATAATTGTCCGACAGCAATGTAACAAATGACTGTGCGGCAGATGTATAGTTTACGATGCGGCATTTGCAGGCATTAACTTTTTATGCTGCGTGAGAGAAAATTGCAGGGATCCGTACAAACGGACGGGAGGATTTATGAATTCCTTAAAGGGACGGGACTTTTTGAAATTGCTTGATTTTGAACCGATAGAAATAGAAGCATTGCTTAATCTTTCGGCAAAACTTAAAGCGGAAAAGAAAAGCGGCATTCCGCACCGTTTGTGTGAAGGAAAGAATCTTGCGTTGATTTTTGAAAAAGCCAGTACGCGTACACGGTGCGCTTTTGAAGTGGCGGCAAGGGATCTAGGTATGGGAGTTACCGTTTTAGATACAACCGGTTCTCAGATCGGAAAAAAGGAGAGCATTGCGGATACGGCGCGTGTACTTTCAGGAATGTTTGAAGGCATTGAATACAGAGGGTATGTGCAAAGTGCAGTGGAAGAACTGGCGAAGTATTCCTCCGTGCCGGTTTTTAACGGCTTGACAGATGAATTTCACCCTACACAGATACTGGCGGACTTTTTAACGGTGAAGGAACACTTTGGCGGGCTTAAGGGCGTCTGTTTAGCATATGTGGGGGATGCACGCTTCAACATGGGCAATTCGCTGATGGTGGGGTGTGCCAAGATGGGGATGCATTTTACTATTGGCGCTCCAAAGGAATATTTTCCGGATGCCACGCTTGTTTCCGAGTGTGAGAAAATTGCACGACAAACCGGCGGAACGCTGCGCTTTTGTGAAGATCCAACAGAAGCGGTGCAGGGGGCGCAAGCGGTTTATACGGATGTTTGGGTATCGATGGGGGAGCCTGATTCGGTATGGGAGGAGCGCATTGCGGCGCTTTCTCAGTATCAGGTAAATTCGACACTTATGAAAAACGCGGCAGTTGATGCCGTATTCATGCATTGTTTGCCAGCATATCATGACAAAAACACGCTAATAGGAAAAGAAAAATGCGATAAGTTCGGCAGAAGTTCAATGGAAGTGAGCAATGAAGTTTTTGAAGGCCCACAGTCGGTTGTGTTTCAGGAAGCGGAAAACCGTATGCATACCATTAAGGCTGTGCTTGCAGCTATGATCGGCGGCATTGAGGCTTAAACGGAAAACGGCGATGATGGATAACAGATAATACGTAATTGTATTATAGCGTGCCAAGTTGGAAGTGGTAGATGATCTAATTGATTTGCATATATAAAAAGACACAAAAAAGCGCTATATGAATCTTCGACAGAAATCATATAGCGCCTATTCTTGTTCAATTAAAATGTTGTCATTTTGTTGTCACGGGGCAATTCCGTAACACAAAAGTCCAGCATTTTCAAGGCTTTTCAGCCTTTTGGGTATCATTCCCACTCGATGGTTGCCGGGGGTTTGCTTGTGATGTCGTAGACTATGCGGTTTATGCTGCCCACTTCGTTTACGATCCTTGTTGAAATACGGTCAAGTATATCATATGGAATCCTGGCCCAAGAAGCGGTCATAAAATCCGATGTGTTTACGGCACGCAGAGCAAGAGTGTAATCATAGGTGCGGCCGTCGCCCATAACTCCGACACTGCGCATATCGGTAAGTACGGCGAAATACTGACTCAGTTCGGCATCGGCGCCTGATTTTGCAAGTTCATCGCGAAATACAAAATCGGCATCCTGAAGCAAGGCGAGCTTTTCTTTGGTGACGGCACCGATAATGCGAATTGCAAGACCGGGGCCGGGGAAGGGCTGGCGCATTACCAGTCGCTCGGGCAGACCCAACTCGCGGCCGAGCTGACGTACTTCGTCTTTGAAAAGCATGCGAAGCGGCTCCACAATCTCTTTGAAATCCACATAATCGGGAAGACCGCCTACATTATGATGGCTTTTGATCACCGCGGCATCTCCGGCGCCGGATTCTATTACATCGGGATAAATCGTACCCTGTGCAAGATAGTCAACAGCGCCGATTTTTTTCGCTTCGGCTTCAAATACGCGAATAAATTCCTCTCCGATTATTTTCCGTTTGCGCTCGGGCTCGGAAACGCCGGCGAGTTTATCAAGAAAGCGTTCCTGTGCATTTACGCGGATAAATTTGCTTTGCATTTTGGAGAATACGGCTTCAACCTCGTCACCTTCATTTTTGCGAAGCAGACCGTGGTCAACAAACACACAGGTAAGCTGTGACCCGACTGCACGCTCAAGCAGCGCTGCGGCAACGGAGGAATCCACACCGCCTGACAGAGCAAGCAGCACCTTGCCGTCGCCAATTTTATCCTTCAGTGAGGCAACAGAGGATTGCAGGTAGTCGGCCATGGTCCAGTCTCCGGAGGCATTGCAAACCTTATAGAGGAAATTACGCAGCATTGCAAGACCGTTCTGCGTGTGGTTTACCTCGGGATGAAACTGTACTCCGTAAAAACCGCGCTTTATATCGGCAATTGCAACATTCGGACAATTGTCGGAATGTGCGGTGAGTTCAAAGCCTTCGGGCACGATCTCCATATAGTCGCCATGGCTCATCCATGAAATGCCTTCGCTGTCAAGTCCGTCAAAGAGAGGGCAGGCGGTATCGTAAAATGTGGGGGTTTTGCCGTATTCGCGTGCGGTTGCATCGCTGGCCGGCGAGACGCGCCCGCCCAAAAGATGTGCCATGAGCTGACATCCGTAGCATATGCCGAGAACCGGGATGCCAAGAGAAAATATTGCAGGATCAACGCTCGGTGCGCCGGATTCGTATACGCTGTGCGGGCCGCCGGTGAATATAATGCCGATAGGATGCTCGGATTTGATTTTTTCAAGCGGTGTGCGATAGGGAAGAACCTCGCAATACACATTGCATTCGCGCACACGGCGTGCAATCAGTTGATTGTACTGACCGCCAAAATCAAGAACAATAATTTTTTCTTTTGTCATTACTATCTCCGTATGTTTATATTTTTAATTGCTATACTTTAAGGTCGCCGGAGGCTTCGTCCGAAAAGCCTTCAAGCACGGGAGAAACAAAGTCGTTTAGGAATTCGTCAACCTGCTCCGGGGCGCGGCCTATGTAATTTTCGGGCTGCAGCACTTTAAGAATATCTTCCATTGTGAGGTTGAATGCAGGGTCGTTGACAATGCGTTCAAGCAAATCGCATTGCCCGCCGTCTTCCTTTATGACCTTGGCCGCAGCCATGGAATGATCGCGGATTTTCTTATGAAGCACCTGTCTGTCGCCGCCGTGTTTTACGCCTTCCATAAGTATATTCTCGGTTGCGATAAAGGGCAGATTCTCTGTCATGTGCTTAAGAATAACTTTGGGGTATACGACCATGCCGTTTGCAACATTGATTACAATATTAAGCAGGGCATCGGTGGCAAGGAAACATTCGGCAACGGCTAAGCGCTTGTTGGCAGAGTCGTCCAATGTGCGCTCCAACCATTGTGTTGACGCGGTCAGCTGCGGGTTTATTGCCGAACAGGTAACATAACGGGCAAGTGAACAGATGCGTTCGCTGCGCATGGGGTTGCGCTTGTATGCCATAGCGGAAGAGCCGACCTGATCTTTTTCGAAAGGTTCCTCCACTTCCTTCATATGCTGGAGAAGCCGCAAATCGTCAGCAAACTTATAGGCGCTTTGCGCTATGCCGGATAGGATGTTGCATATGCGCATATCCTCTTTGCGCGTGTATGTTTGTCCTGATACCGGGTAAACCTCGGCAAACCCCATTTTTTCAGCGATTTTTTGTTCGAGCAGCTTTACTTTTTCGTGATCGCCGTCAAACAGTTCAAGGAAAGAGGCCTGTGTGCCGGTTGTGCCTTTGTTGCCAAGAAGCTTCATTCCGTTTTTGATGTATTCAAGATCCTTCAAATCATAAAGAAAATCCTGAATCCAAAGACAGGCGCGCTTGCCTACGGTGGTAGGCTGTGCGACCTGGAAATGCGTGTATCCCAGTGTGGGGAGGTCACGGTAAGTGCGCGCAAAATCACCGAGGTGCTTTATTGCCGTAAGCAGCTTTTTGCGGATTATTTCAAGACCTTGCTTATATATTATTATATCCGCATTGTCGGTAACATAGCACGATGTAGCACCCAAATGGATTATGGGCTTTGCATCTGGGCAAACTAAACCGTATGCATAAATGTGAGCCATTACATCGTGACGAATCTCTTTTTCTTTTGCACTTACGGTATCATAATCGATGTCGTCAGTGTGTGCACGGAGCTGTTCGACCTGTTCGGGAGTGATGTCAAGGCCGCATTCCATTTCGGCTTCTGCAAGAGCGACCCAAAGGCGGCGCCATGTTGAATACCGTGTGTTTGGAGAAAAATTGCGCAGCATTTCCTCAGAGGCATATCGTGATCCCAATGGCGTTGAATAGGTGTCGTTTGAATTCATCAAGAGTATTTCTCCTGTTCTTATTTATACTGCCGCCTGTAGTTGCTAATCCAAATGCGGCACTGAAAACTTGGTAATGTTGGTAAAATACTATCAGCGGTAGATGATTTCATCACGCTTTGCGCCTACGGAAACAAATTTAATCGGACATTCGATGAATTTCTCGATATATTCAACATATTTGCGCGCTTGAACAGGCAAATCCTCATAGCGGGTTACCTTGCTTATATCGCATTGCCAGCCGGGCATGGTGATGAACACGGGCTTTGCATTTTCAAGCTCCGGAGTGGTGGGGAATACGGTGCAGAGCTGTCCGTTAATTTCATATCCGACACAAAGGTCAATTTCCTTCATGTAGGACAGCACATCGAGTTTTGTAAGTCCGATTTCCGTGGCTCCCTGCATACGGGTGCCGTACTTTGTTGCAACAAGGTCGATGGGGCCTACGCGGCGGGGACGGCCGGTGGCTACGCCAAATTCGTTGCCGGCCTTGCGCAGGTCATCGGCGCGCTCATCGTGCCACTCACAGATGAAAGGACCCTCGCCGACAGCGGTGGAATATGCTTTTGCAACGCCAACTACACGGTCAAGCTTCAGAAAAGGAGCGCCGCTTCCGATAGGAGCGTATGCCGACAGCGGAGTGGAGGAGGATGTATAAGGATAAATACCGAAATCAATATCGCGCAGTGCGCCCAATTGGGCTTCGAACATTATATTTTTTCCGTCCTTCTGCGCTTGCAGCAAAAGCTCGCCGGTATCGCAGATGCAATCGCGGAAAGGATAGCCGAACTGCTTTATCCAGTCCATTATTTCTTCTACGGTATAGGTTTTGCCGCCGTATACCTTGGAAATGAAAAGGTTTTTGAATTCAAGAATATCAGCTACATGGCGGCGCAGATAGTCTTCATCAAGCAGCTCACACATCTGAATGGCCTTTTTCATGTATTTGTCGCCGTATACCGGAGCAATGCCGCGCCTTGTGGAACCGTATTTCTTGCCGGCAAGGCGTTCTTCTTCGTAAACATCCTGCTCTCTGTGATAAGGCATGCATACAATTGCGCGGTTGCTTATGCGGAAATTTGTAGCGTCTATCTTAATGCCGCGTTCACGAAGCTTATTTACTTCACCGAAAAGATGTTCAAGGTCAATTACGGTGCCGTTGCCCAATACATTTATAACATTTTCGCGGCAAATGCCGGAGGGCAGAAGGTTGAGTTTGAACTCGCCGAAGTCGTTGACTACCGTGTGCCCGGCGTTGTTTCCGCCCTGATAACGGCAGACGATATCAAAATCCTTACTGAGCAGGTCCACCATACGACCCTTTCCTTCGTCACCCCAAGTGATTCCTACGATTGCACAATTTGACATAAAATCACCGATTCCTTTCACTATTTACCGCCTTACAGGACGGCAACTATACTAAAGCCGTTATGCGGCTAATAATATACCTGATAAAATTGCTTTGTACGGCATACCGTGTCATAAGAGGGTTATGCCTTCAAGGCTGCATTTGCGCATTGTATCCTCCGGCCATATGGAAGCCTGAACTTCTCCGATATGTCTTTTTTGCAGGAAATACATGCAAAGCCGTGATTGTCCGATGCCGCCGCCTATTGTCAGGGGAAGCTCGCCGCTTATAACGCCGCGATGATAGGGCAGACATGCGCGTTCCGGCAGCCCTGCCTGCATAAGCTGGCGCTGCATTGCTTCACTGTCCACTCGTATGCCCATGCTGGATACTTCAAATGCCGTTTGAAGCACGGGATAAAAAAGTATTATATCGCCATTGAGGGACCAGTCGTCATAGTCCGGGGCGCGGCCGTCATGAACCTTGCCGCTTTTAAGCTTTCCGCCGATGTTTTCAAGAAATATCGCTCCGTATTTTTCGGCGGCGGTGCGCTCCCGCTCGCGCGGGGTAAGCAATGGGTATTCATCTTCTAATTCTTGAGTGGAAACAAAGGTTATCTCCCGCGGCAGAAAATCGGTCTTAAGCACGGGGAAGAGCTTTTCAAGATAATGCTGAGCATTGTGAATGACTTCATAGATTTCCCTAACTGTATATCTGAGATATTCACGGTTGCGCTCCCGTGGGGTTATGATTTTCTCCCAATCGTATTGATCTACATATATAGAGTGCAGCTCATCGCATATTTCGTCCCGCCGTATGGCGTTCATATCGGTATACAGGCCTTCTCCGGCAGAAAAGCCGTAGCGCTTGAGTGCATAGCGTTTCCATTTTGCAAGGGAATGCACTATTTCGGCAGTACAGCCGGTTTCCTTGATGTCGAAAGCTACGGGGCGTTCGGTGCCGTTAAGGTTATCGTTAAGCCCTGTCTGAGGCAAAACGAAAAGAGGGGCGGAAACACGGGTAAGGTTGAGTTTTGCCGCCAAAGTGCTCTCGAAATGATCTTTTAGTGCTTTTATGGCGAGTTCTGTTTCCTGTAAATCAAGCTTCGATTTGTACACGATGTACCTCACTGTAATAAAATTAAAAGAGTGCACTTGTGCTGCGAAAAGGCGCATAAGAACACTCCTGCTGTTTTTGTATTCAGTTGCGCTTTCGACACCAAAATATAATAACCCGTAAGGGCACATTTTGTCAATTGAAATGGCTCTGCGTATCATAATATTGATTACTTTATGATTGTTCTGATTTTTACGGGTAGTGTTAAATTCTGTTGCAGCGGTATTATAGCATGTATGTATGCTGTTTTGCAAATTATACGGTTGCTGAACGAATGAATTGTTGTGAATTTTTCGGTGATAAAAGTGAATTTTATGCTTCTGCAAAGTGAGAGCTGTGTATTTACTTCACTATACATAAAATGTTGGAATTAACCAAGAAAATCGGTTTAATTACTGTAACCAAGGAGGAAAGTATGAAGAAGTTTGTAGTGTTTTGTACTCTGATCTGTATGCTGAGTCTGCTGGCGGTTTCGGCTTTTGCATATGATAAAACAGAGAGCGACTGGGGTATAACGGCTAATATGCAGGAGGACGGAACCGTTAAATTCACCTACAATGTCGGTAAAAACGGCTTTGTAGAACTTGCAATATATGATGCTATGCCGGATTTTTCGGGTAAGGATATGGCTGATTCCGGAGCACCTTATAATGTGAAAATTAAACGCGGTAATAACGATAGCGATTCATGCATTTCAGAGCGGATTATAGCAAAGGGCACGCTTGGAAATGAAAATGAATATCCGTTTAAAGAAGGCAAGAAGTATTATGCAACTATTTGTTATAATGACGGAAGCAAGTGGCTGTGGGCGCCGGATCAGATAGTTGAATTTACTTATTCCACCAAGAAGCCGATGGCAACACCGTTTGACAATGACGCCATTAAGGTGAATGTTCTGGAGACCTTTGATGATACCAAAGCAATTAAGAATGCGTATCTCGGAACTCCTGACTGACCGATTGCCATTACCGAAAAGGGATTTGACTACTACAGCTTTTCCGGAGGCAAATTCACTGTTAAAGAAGGTGCGGCAGGCACTTCGTGGGTTGGCGTTATTGATGATAATCTGAAGGCAATGTTCGGCGCGGCTGAAGGCTTTGGTTTTTATATCAAGAACACAGGCAAGGAAGATATTAAACTCGCGTTTTATCTTGTGGATGGTAAAGACGGTGACGGAAACGAAAATAAAGGCAGTGTAAACAATGCCTATTCTATCGGCTCTGAAATGGAATACGCGCTGTATTCGCTGGCGGATAAAACTCAGAAGGTGCTTACAACTGAAAAACGAACCCATCCTTATAATAACCAGATTGTGGTTCACTCATCTTTTGTCATTTCTGCCGGTTTTGAAGGTTATGTAATGACTGCGAAGAGCAGCGTTGTTAAGAACATGGTCTTCGGATGTTATTAATGATGATGCGCAGATTATAGGCTTCGGCTGCGATGCTGCTGCCGGTCTTGAGTTTGATAACATCTTTGTTTACGGCAAAGAGATTGAAGCAAAGAATGCTCAGCTCGTGCTTGAGGATAAGCCGCGCGACACTGCGGACTTCTCCGTGATTGCATATGTGTTGGCTGCTATCACGGGCTGCGGCGCGCTGGTTTTTGCCAAGAAAAGATAATTTGCATTTTCTGAAACGGCTTATTCATTTGATAGAGCGGTTTGGCCTCCGGAATTTCCGGAGGCTTTTTCGTCATAGTGGACAAAATTGTAATATTTTTCGCTCTGGTGGGGATAATAAATCTTGCGGCGTATCGGCCGACAATGGTTTTATTAATCGGAGAGAAAAAATGAAAAGAAAGTTTTTTGCAATTGCGGTGACTGCCGCGATATGTTTGCTTTTTGCCACGGCATATGCCTATAATGCGGTTGATGGGAGCAAATGGGTGGAAAGCATAAAAGCCGACACTGAATCAAAAAAAGTAACGATAACTTTCAGCGATGATTTTATAAACGATTATGCGCCTAACGGTTATCGCGGGGCGGTATTTACAGAGAAGCCGCAACTAATCACTGATGGCGACGCCGGCTTTTGGGCTATTTTCCGTGCAGTAGACGGCACAGATGAACTTGCGAAGCAAACGCTTGCCGGTGGTTTTAGCGGAGGCGGCAAAGAATATATTATGGATGCATCTGGACTTACAGAGGGAAAGACCTATTATTTAGCCGTTACCGGCAATAATGCGGGACTGAGCCCGGACTGGACATGGACTGCGCAGACATGGAAATTTGTATATTCAACCGAAACAAGTGCAACCGGAGATGGCTCGGGGGCTATTTGGGCTGGCACAGCCTTGATCGGCTGCGGCGTACTGCTTGCCGTAGTGTATGCAACTAAAAAGATGCGCGGCGAAACAGCGTAAGAAAACATCAGATGACACAAGAGCGTGTGTGGCAGCTTGATGCGATAATTAAGGTATATTATTGCATATTAAAATATTATTTATTTGAATAATTAGATAGGCACATAAAGCAAGGTTGCATTAACGACCCTGCTTTGTGTTTTTTATTGTGATTAAAAGAACGAAAAAAGGAATTATAATGAGGTTAATTTGAATTTTTTGGACTTTGACGAGCAAAAAGGCGAAATGCGGGGAAGACAAAAATGAAAAAAAGTGAAAAAAGGGAAAAAAGTCGTTGACAAAAGGAGAAAGGTGAGTATAATTA
>CAKSKV010000002.1 GCA_934465535.1 uncultured Clostridia bacterium
GTGGGCTGCACACTTGCCGTCTGCTCCGGTGTGCATGCGCAAAACAGCAGCACCAATGCCGTCACCACCATTATTGCTGTAAGTAATTTTTTCATTTTTTCTCCTCTTTTTATAAAGAAAATATAAAGAAAATGCAATAAAACCAAACATAAAAGCCGATTCAAAGTGTTTCCTCAGTTATTATAGCATCCCGAAAAAGCCTTGCATATACACAATCATAGTTTTTTATATGTCAATTCTAACATTTTGCCGCCTCTGACGCAGTGTTATTCCGCAATTTAATGCCGTAAAACTAAGAAGTTGTAAAAACAAAAATAAAAAATCCCCCACAACACCAATTGTGGAGGAAATGTACCGCAAAAGCATCATATTATACAAACGCCGTATAATATTTCAGTACAAAGACAACCCCTATTTATTAAGCTTTCTGGGGAGCATCAACGGGGCATACATCGGCGCAGGCACCGCACTCAATGCAGGTATCGGCATCGATAACATATTTGTCCTCGCCCTCGGAGATCGCGGACACCGGGCACTCGCCCTCGCAGGAACCGCATTTGATGCATTTGTCATCAATTTCATATGCCATGGGATAAGCCTCCTTTTCTAAGCAGAATTATTTATGCTGCTACGGTTCATACCGTATCACATTTATTATGATATTATAACATATTATCTTGCTTTTGCAAGCGGAAAAGCACACTTTGCGTCATTATTCCTTCGCCGTTTCCTTGCTCTGGCCGCCGGAACGCGAATGTGCATTTGCCTGCTGCCGTCTGTCTCCGCGGGGTTCAGCCCCACCGCGCGCCGCTTCCGGCTGCTGCACATTCTGCGCGCCGCCCTGTCTTTGCTGCTTTCCCTGCGGCATACGCCCCTGCCTGTTTTTGGGCGGCCTGTTAAACTGCTTGCCCTGTGTGCCGTTTTGTACGCTGTTTTGTGCGCCGCTTTGCGCATCGGGCTGCACCTCGTTCTGCCCGCCTGCCGCCCTCGGATACGGACGCTTCTTTTTCGGCTTCTTTACCGGCCTTTCCGCATTGCTTCTCTGCGCTGTGCCTTCTGCCGCTGAGCGCTCCTCTTCCCTGCGATCCTGCGCGCCTTTCCCGGCCTCCGCCGCAGCATTCACCCTTCCTTTTTTGTTTCTGTCCCGCTGAGGCCGGTTCTTTTCCTGCTTCACGGCATCCGCAGCGCTGACCTCCGCAGCTTCGCACCGGCCTTCGGTTTGTTCCGTTCCTGCCGCTTCCGCCTCCGTCTCCGCAGCGCTTCCCGGCATCACGGGAGTAAGCTCTTTATAATAGTATTCCCTTATATCGACAGCGTCCCCCGGCAATGTCAGCTTCACCTTTACCCGCTCGCGCAGCATGTTTAGCTCACATACTCTTCCCACGCCGTCGCGGCAGCGCACCTCGGTGCCGATTTTAGGCAGCAGCTTGCGTGTAAGCTCGTAATGATTCTGCTCATATTTAAGGCAGCACATAAGCCGTCCGCACAAGCCGCTTATTTTGCTCGGATTCAGAGACAGCCCCTGTTCCTTTGCCATTTTAATGGAGACGGGCTGAAATTCCGAAAGGAACTGATTGCAGCAGCAGGGCAGCCCGCACGGACCCAGCCCTCCCAGCATTTTGGCTTCGTCCCTCGCCCCTATCTGGCGCAGCTCTATACGGGTCTTGAAGGCGGCGGCAAGATCCTTTACCAGCTCACGGAAATCCACCCTGCCCTCCGATGTAAAATAGAAAACAATCTTTGAGCCGTCAAAGCCGTACTCCACGCGGACAAGCTTCATGTCCAGCCCGTGCTTTCGTATTTTTTCTTCGGCTAATGCCGCAGCCTCCTTTTCGCGGCGGCGGTTCTGCTCCGCCTGTTCTATATCCTTGGGGGTAGCTATACGCAGTATCTCCTTCAGCGGAGCCACGATCTCGGCATCGGTAACATCCCTCGTGCCTATAACCACCTCCGCAAACTCCACCCCCTGTGAGGTTTCCACAATAACACCGGAGCCCTCCTTTATTACATAGCGGCCCGGATCAAAATAGTACACCTTGCCGTTGCCGCGGAAGCGTACCCCGATTATCTTTGCCATACGGTCTCTCCTATTATAAAGTCGCGGGCCAGCTTATCGCATATAAGCCCGTAATTGATATTTCCTTTAAGCCTTGTAAGCGCCTGATTTATTGCGCGTATACGCATAAGCGTCCGCACATCCGAAGGATCTTTCTCCAGCTTGAGCGCCAGCAGGCTTTCCGAGGCGCGCAGCATCTCCTCGGCATTATCCTTTGCCTGGTTAAGCACAAACCACACCTTGTAAAAGCTGCCGGAATCCGCTGCCGCAAGCAGACTGTGCGCTTTTTCCGCACCGGGCGCCTCACCGCAGGCGGCAGCAATCGCCGCCCCGATGCACCCGCCGCTGGCTGCGGCGGCCCTATCCGCCGTCTGCGCATCCGTCCCGCGCCGCACAAGCTGTGCCGCAACTGCCTCCCGGCTTCGTTCCCCAATGCGTATTATACGGCAGCGCGACCTTACCGTGGAAAGCAGCTGCTCGGGATATGCGCTTATAAGTATAAAAACCGCGCTGCCCTCCGGCTCCTCCAGCGTTTTAAGCAGACAGTTCTGCGCCGCCTGCGTCATCTTATGCGCATCGTTTATTATAAATACCCGGCGTCCTCCCTCATACGAGGTTTCCTGCGCATGCTCGCAAAGCGTGCGTATATCATCGGCCGCAATGTTTTTTTTCGAGGAGGTGAATATATGCACATCCGGATGCTTATCCTCCGTTACCCTGCGGCATATGCCGCATTCAAGGCAGGGCGGAGCCTCGCTTGTGCACAAAATAGCAGCAGCGATCAGATGCGCAAAGGTGCGCTTACCGGTACCGGGCTGGCCCGTTACAAGATAAGCGTGCACTCCCCTCCCCCTTGCGGCAGAGGCTTTAAGACGCGCAAATTCACTGCCCGAAAGCAGCAACGAAATATCTTCCATGAATCAGAACTTTGAAAAGCGGCAAACTTCCATAACAAACACCGTCGCGCCGCCCACCATTATTTCAATGCTGCCGGGCAGAGAGCCGCTTGCCATGGAGCCCGGCTCCAGCGCGGTAAGCCCGGAGCTTACCGTCTGCCTGCGGCTTTTGCACACCCGCTCTATAACGGCCAGCGCACTGTCCAGCTTCTCATCCTGCACGCCGGTCAGCAGCGTCGTATTTCCCGAACGCAGAAAACCGCCTGTGGTGGCAAGCTTGGTCACGCCGTATCCTTCCTTCATAAGGGCGCTTATAAGCCGCCCGGAATCCTCATCCTGTACAATGGCTATTATCAGCTTCATTTTGTCCTGCTTTCCCGCCGCAGCGCCAAATCCTCTGCGTGCGCTTTTTATAATTTATAACCGCCGCTCCATGCCGCAGTTTGCTTTATCGCTTCTCGTTTTATTATACCCTAAAAACCGTTAAAGGGCAATAGTCATTTTTCCGCGGAATATGAATTTTCCGCAGCTGCTTGCCTTTGGGGCAAAAATCCCTTTCTTATTCAAAAAAGCCGCGCAGCGGGGATCTGCGCGGCCGAGCCTCAAAGGCCCGCAACGGAGGTAATGTATAAACCGATTCAATAAATATGTCATTTTTTCTTTGACTTTTTATGCGGCTTCCGTACAAGCAGCGCCGTTGCTCCCGCCGCAAGCAGCACTGCCGCTGCGGCATACAGCACCACGCGCCTGTTGTTTGCCGTCCCGTCATCATCCTGCTTTGCCGTTCCGGATGCCTCAGGCGTCGGGGACAGCTCCTCTTCCGCCGTTTCCGTCGGTGCCGCCGCAGACGGATCCGGGGCATGCGTTACGACAGGTGTTGCGGTCGGAGTGGCAGTCGGTGTTACGGTAGGAGTAACAATCGGGGTGGCAGTCGGCGTTGCCGTTGGGGTGGCAGTCGGAGTTACCGTTGGCGTTGCCGATGTCCCCGGTTTATCTCTGCCCGGTCTTGGCGGCAGCTCCACGCTCCATGTTATGCTCTCAGCAGTAAGTGAGCGGTCATAATCATCATCTATACCCGCAAAAAAGCCCTTGCTGTCATAGCCCACGGTGCTGTATCTCAGCCCGAACAGACTGTTATCCCACTTTTCCCCGCTTATTGCAAGCCGAAAACGCTTATCCTGGTTCTTTCTTTGAGAAACATGCGCAAGATAGCCGTGCATGGCTACTTCCGCGGCATTTTTGTTTTTAAAGGCCGCAAGCGGCTTTGCATAATTCAGCCTGATCTGGTTCTTTCCGTACAGGTGTATATACAGCTTCTTTATGCTCCACGCGCCGTATTTTCGGGCGCTTTCCGGGTACATGCTCGGGTCGGCCGCCGCAAGCACGGCCTCGTCCACCAAGCTCGCCGTAAACTTGTGCGCGCCGTGCCCGTATTCCCCGTTAAAGTCATGCGTCACCACTATCTGCGGCCTGCGCAGCCGTATAAGCTCCACGAATCGTCCCAGTATATATTCCTTTCCGCCCCATTCCTGTTCCAGCACGGACGGCTTCTCGTACAAATCCCTGAAGCCGAGGAAATCCGGATAATTCCTTACACCCACTCTCCACAGTCCCTCCAGCGCTTCATCCATGCGTACCCGGCTTTTTCCCGCAGTGTAGGCGACCGTAACCATTTTGCCACTGTCAATAAACAGGGGCATAAGCCCGCCCATAAATATCTCTTCATCATCCTGATGCGTGCTTATAAGCAATATATCGGTGCTTTGCGGCGCGTCCTTCCACTCGTGCGTCGGCTCCGCATAAAAATCGGCGCGGCAGAGAGCATTCTGGCATAAAAACTCAATATGCACCTTCTTTGCGCGCTCAGGCATGGTCAAGCAGTATTCCGGCTTGTCCCCGCTGTGGGTTTTGTCGGTGATTTTCTCTCCGTCTGAGTCAAAAGTGGTAACTCTTGCGCTGAAGCCGGAAAGACGAAAACGCAGCAGCATATACCGCTTGCCCTGCGGAATTTCCGTTTCAAAGCCGTCGCCGCTTTTGAACTTCCAATATGTACTTATTTTTTTGTCATATATATTGGAGATATTATTGTTTTCGGGCTGTGCAAGCGCCCCGGACGGCGCAAAGGTGCACATAATCAGCATGCACCCAAGACATATAATAAAAAATGACAGTATCCGTTTCATAAATATATTCCCCCCTGCAATATATTCCTGTGTTTTCTCTCTTAATGTACTCCCGTTTTTTCCGCATCTTCCTTTGCCGCTCTGCCGCCCGCCCGTACAAGCCGTTTCTGTATTCCCCATGCCGTAAATCCGGTAACAAGCCCTGTGGGAATTGCCGCAAGCAGTAATGCCGGCAGATAGTAAAACACCGCTGCGGAGCCTGTTATAACGGCACACACCGCTGTCTGAGCCGTATTATGCGCCGCCGCACCGCCAACCGATATGCCGGGCGCGCCGAATATCCCTGCCTGCTTTAATATATAGGATACGGCAAAGGAGAACACCGCCCCGGCAAAGGACATCGCAAACCCGCTCAGATTGCCGAAAAGCAGCCCGCTTAAAACCACGCGCACCAGCGATACGGCCAAAGCATACCCCGCGGGCCGGCACAGCAGCAGCGTAAGCACTGCGGCATTGGCAAGCCCCAGCTTTATCCCCGGCAGCGGCAGCGGAAGCGGAAACAGCGATTCAATATACGAAAGTACCATTGCGCACGAGAGAAAAACCGCGCATTCGCATAATGCACGCAGGCGCGCGCTGTATTCCTTCCTCATCGGCTTACCCCGTCCGGCCCGTCCCCGGTTATTGTTACGCTCAGCCTGTGCGGAAGGCACACTATGCTGCTGCCCGCATTTTCAATTTTCCCGCAGCGCACGCAGTCCCCTCCGCAGTCCGCCTCCGTTATTCTTACGGCACCCGAGCTTATCTCCAGCGTATTGCTGCCCTCCGGAAAGGAAAGCACCACGGTTATATCCTCATCCAGGGGCAAAACGCGCACCGTTTCCCCCGCATGTGTCACTACAACGCTTTTTTTCTGCGCACTGCTTCCCACGCAATAGAATAAAATCAACCCAAGCGCGCATAAAGCCACGGCGGCAATTATTAAAATATCAGCCTTTTTCATTCTGTTCCTCCGCCGTCATGCAGCACCGAGCTAACCTTTTAATATGTTAATTATAACACCCAAAGCAAAGGATTTCAAGATGCATCCTGCCGTAATTTGTATAAATTTTGCCTGTTTTTCTTATATTTCCGTCCGTTTGCGCGTAAAACACCGCATTTATCCGTGCCTTTACGGCCCGTAACTCCTTGCAAAAAACAAAAAAAGCCTGTAAAATAGGCCTTGGATTATTAATTTACGGGGTATTTCCGCAATGAAAACTCATCGTTTTTCGCCCTTTATTTCGCTTGTGCTTGCATGTGCTTTGATATTTATACTGCCCCTCTCCTCCGGCTGCGCCCCAAAGCAGCTTTCCCGCACCGAATACCTTATGGATACCGTCGTAAGCGTAAAGCTGTTTGATTTTTCCGATACGGCCGTGCTGGATGAAATGTTTGCCATGGTACGGCAGCTGGAGCGGGATCTCTCCTGCCGCGCAGACGGCGAGCTTTCCCGGCTCAATGCCGCCGGATGCGGCAGCATAAGCCCGGAGCTTGAGCAGCTGTTAAGCACCGCGCTTGAGATATGTCGCCTTTCACAGGGCGCCTTTGATATAACCGTGCGCCCCTATACCGAGCTTTGGGATTTTTCCGCCGGCACGGTGCCCGATAAAGCGGCGCTTGAAGCAGCCGCTCAAAGCGTGGACTACCGCCGCATAACCCTTACAAGCGGCTATATTGACCTGGGCGGCGCCCGGCTGGACTTGGGCGGCTGCGCTAAGGGCTATATATGCGCACGCGCAGCGGATTTTCTTCGCCAAAGGGGTGTAAAAAGCGCTATACTTGATTTCGGCGGCAACATTTACTGCATCGGCAGCAAGGGCGGCCGCCCCTTCTCCGTTGCCGTTGCAGACCCTGAAGGCGGAGTACTGAGCGAATATCTCAGCCTTGAGGATGCCTGCGCCGTCACCTCCGGCATATATCAGCGCCGTTTTGAAAAGGATGGCGTAACCTACCATCACATACTGAATCCCGCCACCGGAATGCCGGAAAACAACCTTCTTGCCTCCGCAACGGTAATATGCGATGACCCCTGCCTTGCCGATTGCCTCAGCACCGCCGTTATGGTCGCAGGCAGCAGCGATTTTTTATCCGCATACAATAAAAATGTCCGCATATTGGCAGTGTACAGAAGCGGCGAGGTAAAATGGCTGTAAATACCTGCAAAACCCGCATCTGTCCCGGAAGCGGCGCCCGCCTTCCCTGCTTTACAGCAGCTCTATCCTGTACGGCGTCCCGGTATCACGGCAGCACTGTATCACATTGCGCGACCCGGGGCTCGTCCCGTCCCAAAATATCAGCACATAATCGGCAAGCTCCACGATTTCGGCATTGCGCCGTATAGGTGCCGAATGCCCGTAGCGGGGATAATCCGGCAGTATCTCTATAAGCCGCACTCCCCTTGTATGCGCATATAACGCCGCGCACCTGTCAATTCCCCGTGCGCCGCCCGATACAATGCAGTCCGTATTGTCGGGCAGATAGTTTGCCAATTCCATCGGCGATATTGTCCTGTTTCTTGACCCCACCACCGCTACCTTCATATAACTCACCCCATCGCTTCCGATACCGTATTTATCCGCCCTGCCCGCGTATCCCCGGCAGCGTTCCGTTCATCACATGTGATTATACCATAAAATGGTATTTTACACCATGACTGTTTTTGCCCTATATTAAAACATTGCGTCGATTTTCCCTCCCGCACGGGAGCATTTTAGGCTCTTGTCCTATGCACGCCGCCTACCGGGTTAATATAGTGAACAAAAAAGTTCTTATATCCCGTAAAACAGTTAGTTTTGTGTATTCCCGTTCCCCGTCTGCGGTGATAAAATGCCCGCAGAGCCGTTAAGCTCTTATACTCCGCCGCTCTTTTGCGCCCGGATAACACGGAGAAGGAACATGAGAATAGATCAGATAGATAAAAACCTTGCAAACAAAGGCCTGCGCCATGACGATTATATCTGGCACACGGTGCAGGAGCTTACCCTTTGCGGCTGCCTTGACCCCGAGCGCCCCATGCACCGCTTCGACCGCAAGCTTGCCGCCTCACTGGGAGAGCGATGCGCTTGGCTCAGCGGCTGCACCGCCGGAGTACGGGTGCGCTTTTATACCGATTCCCCCTATATTGCAATAAGTGCGCGCCTTACGCAAAGCGCAGGCGAAGCGCTGCTTGCGGATATGACCCCCGTCAACGCAAGCGGCTTTGACCTGTATCAGCAGGAAAACGGCACTCTTGCCCTTGCCGGCGTTTTCCGCCCCGACGGCATAAGCGACACCGTTTGCTGCGATCTTGAATGTTACTCCGACCGCTATCGCCTTATAGAAATAAATTTTCCTCTCTTTAACGGCGTGGATGTGTTTGCCCTCGGCCTTAAAGCGGGCAGCCGGCTGGATAAAGATACGGCCCGACGCCGCCGCTTTCTGCTTTACGGCTCCTCCATCACGCAGGGCGGCTGCTCCAGCCGTCCGGGAAACAGCTACGGCGCGCTGCTTTCAAGGCTTACGGACACGGATTATATAAATGTGGGCTTAAGCGGCAACTGCCTCGGTCAGTCCGAAATGGCACGCTACCTTGCCTCGGTGGATACCGACCTCTTCATACTGGATTTTGACCATAACGCCCCCGGCGCCGATTATCTTGAATCGGTTTATCCCGCTTTTTTCCGGCAATACCGCGAAAAGCGCCCGGACACTCCGATCATAATGCTTTCCATGCCGCTTTTCAACCGCGATTGGCTGCGCTCATCCGGGCTTTGGGAAGAAAGGCGCACCGATATAATCCGCAATACCTACCTTGAAGCGCTGGCGCACGGGGATGAAAATGTATATTTCATAGACGGCGCCTCCCTTATCCCGCATGAGCTTGCCGATCTCTGCACGCACGATCAGGTGCATTGCAACGATATGGGCTTTTATTACTTCGCCGCCGCCCTTAAGCCCGCAGCGGAGGCAGCCCTTAACAAAAAGAAATAGGCCTCCCACTGTAATTCCGTTTCGGTTTATCGCAAAACCGACGAATGGTATGGCATATGCCGCCCGTCCGTCGGTTTTTTGTTATAATCCGGCCGCATTCGGGAAAATATTTTTCGTCCTTTACAATGCCTGTCCGGCATACGAATAAAATCATTTTCTGCTTAAAATTCATAAAACGGCCAAATTTCCCTTCCGAAAATCCGTTGACAATCGCCGCCCGCTTCGTTATAATAATAGATGTTCTAATATTAGAGTTTCTATCATTGGAGGGTGCATATGGATAACTTCACGGCGTCCAAGATGTTCAACAGCGCAAACCGTTTCATTGAAGCGTATCATGCCGTACTGCAGCCGATCTGCAAGGATACGGGGCTGCCGCCTATGGCGGTTGATATTCTGATGTTTTTTGCAAACAATCCGCACAGCAATACAGCGGGAGATATCTGCCGATGCAGAGGCCTTAAAGCCGGCATCGTATCCGTACATATCGACAGACTTGTCAATGAAGGGCTGCTCCTGCGCCAGGCTGTTCCCGGCGATCGGCGAAAAACGCAGCTTGTCTGCACGGAGGAAGCGAGCAGCATCATTAAAAAGGGACGCGAGCTGCAAAAGAGCTTTGCGCAGCGGCTGCTTGCCGGAATGTCAAATGAGCAAATCGAAATATTTCATCACTGCCTGACGGTTTTGGGCAGCAATATTGATGAGATTCGCAAAAACGGACTTTCAACAAAAGAATAGGAGACAACCATGTTTAAGCTGCTTAAAAATATGCGCCGGAAAGAAAAGCTGATGGCGCTTGTCTGTTTGGTGTTCGTCGTGATACAGGTTTATTTTGACCTGCGCCTGCCGGATTACATGACCGAGCTTACAACGCTTATCAAGACCTCCGGCACAACAGCGGACATTGTAAATGTAGGGCTTAAAATGCTCGGCTGCACGATGATAAGTGCAGTGCTTGCCATTGCCTGCGGTTTTCTTGCCGCAAAAACAGCCTCCGGCTTCAGCTTTGCCGTGCGGGCTAAGCTGTTTGGCCATATCATGGATATCGGCAGTGCGGAAATGCAGGATTTTTCCATTCCCAGCCTGATCACCCGTACCACCAACGACATTACACAGATCCAAATGATTGTTGCGATGGGTCTGCAAATGATGATCAAGGCCCCCATTATGGCGGTTTGGGCTGTCATCAAGATTCTGGGCAAAAGCTGGGAGCTTTCCGCCGTGACTGCTGCCTTTGTTGTGGTGCTCCTTGTTACGGTATTGCTTATCATGAGCACTTGCATACCGCGCTTCCGCCTTGTGCAGAAAATGACGGATAAAATAAACCGGGTGGCCCGTGAAAACCTGACCGGTATCAATGTGGTACACGCCTTCAATGCCGAGGAATTTCAGAATAAAAAGTTCAACGGCCCGAGCCGCGGCATGATGGAACTGCAAATGAAAAACCAAAAGCTGTTTGCGCTCATGCAACCGACGCTGACCCTCGGCATGAACGGGCTGGCTTTGGCAATCTATTGGGTCGGTGCGGCGCTTGTAAGCAATATTGCGCTTGCCGATATGAGCGCGCGGCTTACAATGTTCAGCGAAGTGCTGGTATTCAGCACCTATGCTACCTATGTTGTGATGTCGTTTATGATGCTGGCGATGATTTTTATGCTGCTGCCGCAGGCACAGGTATCTGCGGAGCGTATAAACGAGGTGCTGGATCGTGATGTGTCAATCAGCGAAGGCAGCGTTCAAAACGGCAAGGAAACCGGCACGGTGGAATTCCGGAATGTTTCCTTCCGCTATCCACACGCTTCGGAGAATGAACTGACAAATATTGATTTCAGGGTAAATAAAGGCGAAACCTTGGCTGTCATCGGTGCAACCGGCAGCGGTAAAACCACGCTTGTCAGCCTGATCCCGCGCTTCTATGACGCAACAAGCGGCGAGGTGCTGGTAGACGGCGTGAATGTTAAGGACTATACCTTTGATGCGCTGTATGACAAGCTGGGCTATGTTACGCAAAAAGCGGTTCTGTTCTCCGGCACCATACGGGATAATGTGCTTTTCGGCGAAAGCGCCGATGATGCGGACACAGCAAGGCTGAACGACGCAATCGAGCTTTCGCAGGCAAAGGAGTTTGTCGATAAATTGCCGGAAGGTACGGAATACGAGATTGCGCAGCTGGGACGCAATGTGTCCGGCGGTCAAAAGCAGCGCCTTTCTATCGCCCGTGCGCTGGCACGAAAGCCGGAGATTCTGATTTTTGACGATTCGTTCTCGGCGCTTGACTATCGAACCGATGCAAGGCTGCGCGAGGACCTGAACGAACAGCTTCACGATACTACAAAGATAATCGTTGCTCAGCGTATCAGCACCATCCGCCGCGCAGACAAAATTATCGTTCTTGACCGCGGCGAAATAGCGGGAATGGGAACACACGAGGAACTGATGCGCAGCTGTGAGGTTTACCGTGAAATTGCCGCATCGCAGCTAAGCGCCTCAGAGCTTGCATAAGGAGGAATGAAAAATGAAGAAAAAAGATAACCAAAAAGGCATCCGTTCCGCCATTCCGAGATTATCCGGCTATTTGCGCTCCGGCATGGGAATAATTATTCTTGCCCTTGTCCTTGCGGCGCTCAGTGCCGTTATGACTATTATCGGCCCCGATAAGATCGGTCAGATCGCCACACTGATGTCGGATGGGCTTACCGGCAGCATCGACCTTGCAGCGATTGCGAAGATCGGTATTTTTCTTGCCGTCATTTATATACTCAGCGCGCTTTTCAGCTTTATTCAGCACTACACCATGTCTGTCGTCACCCTGAAAATGTCCTACCGTATGCGGGGTGAGCTGTCCGAAAAAATAAATAAAGTGCCTCAAAAATACTTCAACACCACCTCGCAGGGCGATATCCTCAGCCGCATCACAAACGATGTGTCCACCCTGCAGCAGGGGCTCACCAACAGTATGCCCACGATCATCAGCGCAGCAACGCAGTTTATAGGCTGCCTGATCATGATGTTCGTCACCCAATGGCGCCTTGCCCTCATTTCCGTCGGTGTAACTGTTATCGGCATGTTCCTGACGGTGCTTATCATGTCCAAATCGCAGCGCTTTTTCTCCGCACGGCAAAAGAGCCTCGGCGAGCTGAACGGCTATGTTGAGGAAATGTATTCCGGTCACGAGGTCGTGCGTATAAGCCGCGCCGAGCGCAAGGTCTGCGCAAAGTTTGACGCACTCAACGCCGCAGTCTACGATGCAAACTGGAAGTCGCAGTTTCTCTCCGGCATCATGCAGCCGCTGATGAATATTATCGGCAACATCGCCTATGTCGCCGTCTGCGTTTTCGGTTCTATTCTTGCCATGAACGGCACTATAAAGTTCGGCGTGATCGTGTCCTTCATTCTCTATGTCCGCCTGTTCACCTCTCCGCTGACACAGATGGCACAGGGTATGACCAATATGCAGACGGCATCCGCCTCCGCACACCGCATTTTCGACTTCCTCGAAAGTGAGGAAATGCCCAACGAAAGTGAGAAAACGACCGTTCTTACCGATGTTCGCGGCACGGTCAGCTTTGAACATGTACGCTTCAGCTACCCCGATACGCCGGATAAGGTCGTAATTAAAGATTTTTCCGCCGAGATACATCCCGGTCAAAAGGTTGCTATCGTCGGCCCGACCGGTGCCGGAAAAACAACAATGGTCAATCTGCTCATGCGCTTCTTTGAAATAAACAGCGGCACCATTAAGATAGATGGCGTTCCGATCTCCGACATGAGCCGGGAAAATGTGCATAAGCTGTTCAGTATGGTTTTGCAGGACACATGGCTCTTTGAGGGGACGGTTCGGGAAAACCTTGCTTACAACATGGAGGGCATTACCGATGCGCAGCTGGAAGAAGTCTGCCGCGCCTGCGGGCTTGATAAATTTGTTCACACACTGCCGCAGGGCTTTGACACCGTTCTTTCCGAAAGCGCCAGCATTTCCGCCGGGCAGAAGCAGCTGCTCACCATTGCCCGCGCCATGCTGCAAAATGCCCCTATGCTCATCCTTGACGAGGCGACTTCCTCTGTTGATACCCGCACCGAGCTTTTGATCCAGCAGGCAATGGATAAGCTCACAAAGGGGCGCACCAGCTTTGTAATCGCGCACCGCCTTTCCACCATTAAAAACGCCGACCTGATTCTTGTTATGCGCGACGGCGATGTAATAGAGAGCGGAACGCATGAGGAGCTGATGCAGCGCGGCGGCTTCTACGCCGACCTCTACAACAGTCAGTTTGAGGATAAAACCGCTTAATTTAAAACCGGGATAAACACGCAAAAAAGGACGGTTTTTCCGTCCTTTTTTGTAATATAAGCAATTCTTCCAAAGGAGCATTTCAATTTTTATCACCTGCACCCGTCAGCATAAAAGCCCGCGAAAAATGCAAATCCAGCCGCAATCAATACCGTTTTCGGGGTTTTCACCCCTTTTTCATCCGTATGCAGCACAGTTTTGTTTGTTAATAATTCCGATAGGTGATATAATCCCTTCTGAAATGCAAAACGGATATCGGAGGGAAACCATGAGCCTGCTCAGGGAAAAAAAGCTTTTTATTTTTGATCTTGACGGCACTCTCTACCTTGGAAATCAGGTGCTTCCCGGAGCACATGAGCTTATAAAGGGGCTGCGCGCCGCAGGAAAAAGCATATGCTTTTACACCAACAATTCCACCAAAAGCGCTCGGGCATATCTTGAGCGTCTTGAGCGTCTGGGCTTTGAGCCCTCTGCAAAGGAGATAATTTCCTCCGCCGATGTCACTGCGGATTTCGTTCTTAAAAACCGTCCCGGCAAAAAAGTCTTTTTGGTGGGCACTCCCTCTCTTGCAGAGGATTTTGAAAAGCGGGGCATAATCCTTTCCGACGATGCCGATATAGTAATAAGCGCCTTTGACACAAGCCTAACCTATCAAAAGGCAGAAAAGGCTTGCCTGCTTATAAGCCGCGGCGCGGAATATCTCTGCACCCACAAGGACACCTGCTGCCCCACCGACGGCGGCTTTGTGCCGGACAGCGGAGCCATTGCCGCCATGCTTACGGCAGCCACCGGCGTTGAGCCGCGCTTTTTCGGCAAGCCCGATCCCGCCGGAATGTCCCTGATATCGGCACGCACCGGCATTCCGGGCAAGGATGCCTGCATGTTCGGAGACAGGCTGTATACCGACATAGCCTTCGGCAACAGCGCCGGCGCTCTGAGCGTACTTGTGCTTACAGGCGAGGCGACGCGCGCAGATGCGGAAAAATGCGCCCCGGCATACCGCCCCGCGCTTATTTATCCCGATCTCCTGCCGGTATTAAAGGATTTGGGGCTTGCCTGACGCGCAAACGCGCCTTTTTACCGCATGTTTGCTGCGGCCGCGAGCCGGCCCCGCCGAAAGCAAACGCAAAAAAAAATGCAAAAAAACGCAAAAAAACACGGTAAATTCCGCATAAAAACAGTGAAAAATATGCGATTTTTATCGTGTTTTTTTAATTGTTTTTTAATTCAGAATTATATTTACCCCCGTGCGGCTTTTCTTCAGCGCGCAAGCCCAAGGCCCTCCATCAGCTTTTCCTCCTGCAGCCGCATCGCCTTTTTGTCCTCCGGCTCCATATGGTCCCAGCCCAGCAGGTGCAGCACGGAATGCACGCACAGATAGCAGCCCTCCCGCTCCGGGCTGTGTCCGTATTCCTCCGCTTGGCTGAAAACGCGCTCCGTATTTATAACGATATCGCCAAGCATTATAAGCCCGGTATCGGGGTCCACCGCGTCCTCATCCTCAGGGTTCACCACTCCTTCCGCGCCCTTTTCAAATTCCATAAGGGGAAAGGACAGCACATCGGTAACCGCGTCCACGCCGCGGTATTCCCTGTTAAGCTCCCTTATGCTGTCAGGGTCGGTCAGGGTAAGCCCCACCTCAAGGCTGTCCGTTCCGGTCACGGTCCGCGCGGCGTATTCCGCCGCCCTTATCATTTGAGCTATAAGCTCTTCATTTTCAAAGCCGGTTTCATTTATAAGCTCGGTCTTCATTCTTTTCCTTCGTCCCCTTCCGGCAGCCGCAAGGGCTCGTTTATATCCTCATTATCCGGCAAAATCCGCTCCTCACTGCTCTGCGTTTCCTGCCCGGCGTTTTGTGCGTCGGCATGTTCCTTTTCCTTAAGCTCGCGGTTATCCTCCAGCGCCTTTTTCAGATCGGGATATTCAATTCTGCTGTGATGCACGCCGCTGAGCGCCTGAGTGAATTCCGCAGCCAGCTTGCGAAGCTCCAGCATAGAAATATCACATTCGTCAAACTGTCCGTCGCTGATGCGGTCGTTGAGTATCTGGTTTATCTTTTCTCTAACACATTCCGGCGATTTATCCGGCAGCGAACGCACCGCGGCCTCCGCGCTGTCGGCAAGCATTATGATGGCCGCCTCCTTGCTGCGGGGCTTGGGGCCGGGATACATATAGTCCGCACGGTTGACATCGTCAAACATCTCCAAGGCCTTGGCGTAGAAATACCCCACAAGCGTGGTGCCGTGATGCTCAAGTATTATATCGCATATTTCCTTGGGCAGCTTGTACTTCTGTGCAAGCTCATACCCTTCCGTCGGGTGCATTCTTATGATTGCGGCACTTTCCGCAGGCAGCAGCATGGAGTGGTAGCTTTTCAGCTTTTCATCCTGATTTTCCGTGTACGCCTCCGGCGCCGCCAGCTTGCCCACATCGTGATAATACGCTCCGGCGCGGGCAAGCATCATATCCGCGCCGATAGCCTGCGCACCGCTTTCGGCAAGGTTTGCCACCACGATACTGTGATGATGCGTGCCGGGCGCTTCAATTGCCAGCCTGCGCAAAAGGGGCTGGTTGGGGTTTGTTATCTCCAGCAGCTTGGTGGGCGTAAGCACATCAAACACCGCCTCCCAAACAGGAAGCGTGCCCACGCACAGCACCGCGCTTATAACCCCCGCCAGAGCCGGCCAAAGCGCACTTAAAAGCACGGTTTTTATCTCGCTTGAGAACACCAGACCTATAAACACGCTGGTAAGCCCGCCCGTTGCCCCTATAACAAGCCCGGAGAGCATTATGCGCATGCGGTGCATGGGCTTTTTGCAAAGATAAACCGCCGCCGTGCCCGCTATTAAGGAAACAATAAGCGTGCTTACGCCCTGACTCTGCGCCGCCTCGCCGGAGGTCGCAATAACCCCCAGCAGCACGGAGAGCGCCATATTGCTTACAAGCGCCACCCGGGGCTTAAGCAGCACTGCCACAAGCACGGTGCATATTGCAATTTGCGCAAGCCCCGGCTGATACGGGTATATAAGCGCGGAATACAGCACGGAAAGCACTGTGAGTATTGCCAGCATCAGCACCTTTTTAGGCGTTTGTATCATTTTGGGCTCGTATACGACAATATAAAAGCCCAGTATCAGCAGCACGGTAAGGGTAAGCAGCGCAACGCCGAGATACAGCTTTATATCCACATTGTCATTTTCCAGCATGCCCAGCTGCTCCAGCATTGCCACATGCGCCTGAGTTACCAAGTCTCCGCTGCGCACTATTGTCTGCCCTTGCTTATAAAGATAACTGCCTTGGCTCACCTCCGCTGCCGCCGCCAGCTTGGCTTCGTCAGTAGCGGTTTCATCCAGAGAATAATTCGCCACAAGCTCTTTTTCCAGTATGCGCTTTGCCACTGTTTTTATTTCCGCACTTACCGTGGAATACTCATTGTTAAGCGCCGCAGCTATGGCGTTTCTCTCACCTATCAGCTCTTCCTCGCTTAAGCCCGATGTCATTATGCTGTTTATCCTTGTTTTGATAAAGGCCGCTACGCTTTCAATATCCTGCTGGTTTGTATTTATTATCACCAGCATTTCCTCCGCGCTGCAGGATATATTCAGATTGCCTATCAGCATATTTATAAACGCACTGGGAAACTGATGCTGCTCCGCCGTGCTGCCCGGATTTTCCTTAAGCCAGTCGTTGCGCTGCGCAATGGCCTGAGCACGCGCATCCTCCACCTTGGCAAAATCGTCCGTAACGGCGTTTATTACGCTTACGCGCTTCTCATCGTCAATGCGGTATATGGCGCTGACCGAGTCCCGCGCCGCCTTGCACGCCGCCTCGTAGCTGACCTGATCCATGACATCCTTGGTAGCCGTTATTGTGCTTCTGGACACTTCGCCCGGCTCCACACGGTATTTCTGAGGTGCAACAGCGTCCAGCATTATCATAAGCACCGCCGCATAGCACAGCACTCCGCTTATAATGCACAGCAGACGGTTGTTTCGCTCCCTCCTTGCGCGCTGTCCCGGAGTCTGCGCCTCCTGCATGCGCTGTGCGCGCCTTTTTATGCGTTCGTTTACCGCTTCCTTTTTCATAGCACCGCCTCCGCTCTGTCCGTGTTTTTGTTCATTTTCCGTCTGCCGCACCGCCGACGCGGCCGCCCGAATTTACTGCTTTTCATGTTTTTCAAAGCTCTCGTAGGCCTTGATGATGCTTTGCACCAGTTCATGGCGCACCACATCCTTGTGAGAAAAACGGCAAACGGCGATATCCTTTACGCCCTCCAGTATGTTTACGGCGCGCTTAAGCCCGCTAACCTTTCCCGGCGGCAGGTCTATCTGCGTAAGGTCGCCCGTAACCACCGCCTTTGAGCCCTCGCCCAGACGGGTTAAAAACATTTTCATCTGCTCGTTCGTGGTGTTCTGCGCCTCATCCAGAATAATATACGCATCCGACAGCGTGCGTCCGCGCATGTATGCAAGGGGCGCCACCTCTATTACCCCGCGCTCGGCAAGGCGCGCATAGGCCTCCGGCCCCATCATTTCGTATATTGCGTCGTAAAGCGGGCGAAGGTACGGATCCACCTTATGCTGAAGATCGCCCGGAAGAAACCCCAGCTTCTCCCCCGCCTCCACGGCCGGCCGGGTAAGCACTATACGGGATACCTCCTTATTTTTGAAGGCCATGACCGCCATTGCCATTGCAAGATATGTTTTGCCCGTTCCCGCAGGGCCTACTCCGAAAACCACGGTATTGTTCTTCATTGCGTTTACATAGCGGCTTTGCCCCAATGTTTTTGCCCTTATCTGCTTTCCGCGATAGGTTATTGCCACAACATCGCTCATTATTTCGTCAATAAGCTCATCCCTGCCCTCGGCAGCAAGCTCAATGGCATAGCGTATGCGCGTTTTGTCAATTCTCTCGCGCCGCGCAAGCAGCAGCATAAGGCGCCGCACTACGGTTTGCGCCACCTCCGCCTGCTCCTGCTGACCGGTAATGCATATGCTGCCCCCCTGCATGGATATGCGCACTCCCGTTTCGTCCTCAATAACGCGCACATTCTCATCCCGCTGCCCGAAAAGCTCTGCAAGCATATCCGGGTTTTCAATTTCTATTGTGAGCTTTACCTCATCCATAATACGCTCCGCGTGTTTTAATTTATTTTATCCTCATGCTCTCCTGCCGCACCGCTGCGCGCAAAAAGCATACCGGCACTCTGCTTTTAATAGAATAGCACAAATCCGGGGAAAAAACAACACCCATTGTCTGCTCCGGGGGAATATATTTTTCCCGTTAAAGAGGCATATACAACAAAAAAGCCTGCTTTCGCAGGCTTTTTTTCAGCTTTTATTGCAGATTACTTACCGGCAATCAGATCAGCGATAGCGGTATTAAGCGCATCCTTATTGGCAGCGAAATCTCTCTCGGGAGTGCTTTCGCCCTCAACCCACTTGCGCAGGCCGGCGCCGATAGTTCCGCTCAGAGACGGGCCGTCATTAGCCTGAAGAGTCCAGTAAGCCATGTAGGCGGGATAGTATGTCTTGGAGGGAGCCGTCTTCAGAACTTCAATGGACTGATCGTCCTTGCAGTACTGGGTAAGATCTTTAGCCAGCATCTCGGCAGCATCAACGCTGTCGGGCTTGCAGTACGGACGCATATAAATGCTCAGGCACTGTACCACACCGGCCATGTTGCTGTGTCCCTTCATTACGCCGTAAGGAGTGGACCAGTTGTTGTCGGAGCGGTAGTCGGTAGCATCGGGTCCCTTCGGGGGAAGAACGATACCGTACTTGAGCTTCTCCATCTGATACATAGCGGTATTGCGCTTGGAAGCACCGGAGGATACGCGGTTCATGTAGGTAAGCAGAAGAGCGACCTTTCCGCTTCTGAACAGCTGCGCCTCATCCTGAGACTCATACTGCTCGGTAAGAACGGACTTGTCATTCTTGCACATATCGATAAAGAAGTTGATGGCATTGAGAGCAGCGGTGGAATCCGCGGTGAACTGCTGTACGCCGGAAGCATCGGCAGTAAGAAGGTTGCCGTTGTTGGCAGCGATAAGGGACAGCATGCTCATGGAGTTCTGGCTTATGCAGGTGCCGTACACGCCGTTATCGGCATCGGTGCAGGCAGCGGCAATGGTCTTGAACTGATCAAAGGTCCACTCACCCTTGTTGAACATCTCATAGATGGCGGTGTCCTCATAGCCGTTCTTTGCCAGGATCTCTTTGTTGAAGAAGCAAACCTGGTTTGTAGCAATGGCGTCATAGCCTATCTGCTGGGGGAACACGACATAAAGCTTACCGTTGAAGGTGCCCATATTTGCAGCGCCTTCGGTATTCCAGTAGTCGGTATTAGTAAAGTCGGCATACTGGGAATATTCGTTAAGGTCGGCAAAATAGGTGCCCAGAGGCGCAGCGCCGTAGGTAAGGCTGAAGGGAATGGCGAAGGGTCCGCCCATGTGGACGATGTCCGCAGTGGGTTCGCCGGCAGCGGCAGGAGCCAGCATTTCCTCAAGCCAGCCGGCCTGGTTGCTGCAGGGAATCCAGGTAACGGTTACGCCGAACTGCTTCTGGAATGCTGTCCACATGGTGTTGAGCTCCTTGGCATGATCGCGGGCAGTTTCGTCTCCGTTTACCCATTCGTTCTCTTCCGTGTTTGCATACAGGAATACCTTATAGGTATCTCCCGCCTTCATAACAATCTGTTCCGGAAGATCAGTGTACGTATATTCGTCGCTGCTGGGCCCCGGTGTGGTGTTGCCGCCGCCCGGAGTGGGTGTGGCTTCGCCCGTCTGCTCAGGCTGGCACGCTGCAAAGAGCGCCACCGTCATAAGCAGACACAGAGCAACGACAAGATACTTCTTGACGTTTTTCATAAATAAAAACCTCCTCATAATTCCGATTTTCATCGTTCTGCTATTATAGCATATTGCAAAATCAAATTAAAGAGACTTTTCTAACGAATATAGCATTATTTATTAGCACATAATTAACTATTTGCTTCTTATAAATTCAATTTTCACTGTTTTCACAGCTGCTTCACCTTCACGCCGGCACCTCTGAGCGGGCTTTGTCCCGGAAGAGACATATGAGGAAACATATGCTTATATCTTATAGATATATTCCATATATATAAAAAGCCGTTTATGGTGACAAAATGTCATTTTATTGTTGACAATACAGCGACAAGATGCTATTCTATCCATGTAAAACAAGTATACTTTTCCCAAAATGCAGGCTTAATTTTTCATGAGGTGATAATATGTTTCCCCAGCGTCTGAAGGAATGCCGCAAAGCGCGCGGTCTGTCGCTCCGGGAGCTTGCCTCCGTTTTTAATATGAGCTATACCACCTTTTCCAAATATGAAAGCGGCACACGGCAGCCCACTCCCGATCTTATTCTGGCTCTTGCGCGATATTTCGGCGTAACCACCGATTATCTGCTGGGTGCAAGCCCGGACCCCGGCGGTCAGCTGCTTGCGGTGCAGTACGACCCGTCACTGCCCGAGCCGGCCGTAGCGGAGCTGGAAAGCTATATCGAATATCTTAAAAGCAAATACTGTAAAGGCTGACCCCTGCGCTCCTCCCGGCGCAGGGTATTTTTTATACCCTAACGCCTCCTTCGTCAATAGTAACGATTTTTTTCGTAATAAAATTTACATTTTATACCAAATTCCGTCTTGCAAAATTTGTCGCTGTTTGATATAGTAATAATACATCGGAGGCGGTTCCCAAGCGCACTCAAGCGTCATAAAATATTCTAAAGGCGCAAAATCCGCCCGCAGCACAAGCGGTGCTGCGCTGCGCAAAAATTCGGAAAATTTGTACGAACGGAGGTTTCAAACAGCGAGATGATCCCGACAAAGCTTCAGGAGGCAGCTGACAACTTTGGTGTTTTGATGGCAGCGGAAGCGCTGCCCAAGGGTATTACCGGTATACTGCTGAGCCGCCCGGGCGGATATGTATCGGTAGTTTCGTCTGCGCTGGATTCAAAGGCCCGGCTTACGGCTCACGCCGTAAACATCGGTCGATGCGCAGCCCGCTTAAGCGGAGTCTGCGCGCGGGAATGGACACATTCGCTGCTTTGCGCCTGCGGGCTTACGCAAGCATATCAGGTAACGGATGTATCGCCGCTTTGAGTTTTTTTCCGCGTATTCTCTCCGTCCGGCTTTTTTTCAAGCTCGCTTTGCTTGGCCGCTATGGCATTTACCCTGTTGTATATTTCCTGTATCATTATTTCTGTTTTCAGGTTAACTCTGTAATCGTTTTCCGCCCGTCTGCGGTCCTTTTCCTCCTGACGGTTTTGGCTCATCATTATAAGGGGGGCCTGAATTGCCGCCACGCAGGAAAGGGCAAGATTAAGAAGAATAAACGGATACGGATCAAAGGCTCCGGCGGCCATAAGGACATTGATTGTCATCCATAAGATCAATACCCCGGTAAAGGAAAATATAAACGCCCAGCTGCCGGCAAAGCGCGCAATTGCATCTGCGGCGCGCTGCCCCGCCGTATACTTTTGATTTTCGGGGTTTTCCGACACCTTGCTTTGCGCCAGCAGCTCAAGCACTTCCTCATCCGTCATATCGTGCCGCACTTCCTTAAGCACTTCTTTTATCAGTTTTCTGTTTTCCTTCATGTTATTCGCTCCTTATCAATATTCGTAAACCGTTTCAGTAATAAATAAAACGGCCGGCTTTAACGAAAAAATATACATATTTGTAATATTTATGTGCAGTAAGTCCCGTTGTTTTAATTATATACTGTCCGTTATCCTGCGTCAAGACCGGTGGAAAAACCTTTTTTGCCGTTTGCACCGATTTTATATTTTTACCTGCCGCGTTATATTGACAAAATCACATGCCTTAAGTAAAATAGCTTTGGGAGATTTTTGATTTTATATTTTTCATATTCCGCTTTACGGCGCGCGCCTGCGATGCAAACGGCATAAAGCGGGTCAACGGAAAGGAAGTTTATGCAGCAATACGATCTTTCACAGCTTCAGGCCAAAAAGGGCTTTATATGCGATATGGACGGTGTTATCTATCACGGCAACCGTCTGCTGGACGGCGTACACGATTTTGTAAGCTGGCTTCAGAGAGAAAACAAAAAATATCTGTTTTTGACCAATTCCTCGGAAAAAACGCCGCGGGAGCTGCGTCAGAAGCTCAAGCGCATGGATCTTGATGTGGATGAATCGCACTTTTACACAAGCGCTTTGGCCACGGCTGCCTTTCTTAAGCAGCAGGCTCCGCACGCCCGTGCCTATGTTATAGGCGATGCCGGGCTGATAAACGCGCTGTACGATGCCGATATAACCATTGACGATGTTTCCCCGCACTATGTAATAATAGGAGAAACGCGCAACTATAATTACGATGCCATTCTGAAGGCGGTAAAGCTGGTAAACAAGGGAGCAAAGCTGATAGCCACCAACTCCGATATGACTGCGCCCTCCGAGGACGGCATTATTCCGGCCTGCCGCGCTTTGGTTGCGCCCATTGAGCTTGCTACCGGCAAAACCGCCTATTATCTGGGCAAACCCAATCCTTTGATGATGCGCACCGGAATATCACTGCTGGGATGCAGCAGCAGCGATGCCGCGATAGTGGGAGACCGCATGGATACCGATATAATTTCCGGTATCGAATCGGAAATAGATACCGTTTTGGTGCTTTCCGGCGTAAGCACGATGCAGACCCCCGACCTTTTCCCCTACCGCCCCAAATATATACTGGGCGGCGTGGGCGACATATGCAGATAACCGCGACCCGCCCGCAAGGGCGGGTATTTTTGTTTTGAAGGCTGACTTAAGAAGCAGCGCACCCGCCGCGCATACGGTATTGCCTTCCTTTAACCGCTGTTTTTTAACGCACGGGAGCAAAACGGCACCGCAAAAACGCCTTCGTGATGCAAAAAAGGGCAAAAATCACGGTTTGTGCAATTTGATACTGGAATTTGTGCGGAAAGTATTGTATAATTACAGAACCGCCGCAAAGACAGCATGAGCCGTCAGGCGCGCAAAGCATGTATTTTGTGCTTTATACGCCGTATCCGCAAAGGCAGTTTGCGCAGGCGAACAATAAAAACGCCCCGTTTTTAATGGGCAAGCGAGGACAATAATGAAGATAAACTGGTATCCCGGACATATGGCCTCCGCAAAGCGTATGCTGTGCGAAAACCTGCGTCTTATAGATATAGCCGTGCTTATGCTGGACGCCCGTATTCCGTACAGCTCCCGCAACCCCGACCTTGACCGTCTGCTTGAAAACAAGCAGGTGCTTACGGTGCTTAATAAGGCGGACCTTGCCGACCCGGCGCTTACAAAGGAATGGGTGGAGGAATTCCGCTCCAAGGGGCACGAGGTAATGGCCGTATGCGGCCGCAGCGTACGCAGGGCGGATATTCTGGCCGCCCTTGAAAGGCTTGCACGCCCCGCAGTGGAAAAGGCGCGCGCCCGCGGCATGAACAAAACCGTGCGTGTGCTGTGTGCGGGAGTGCCCAATGTAGGAAAATCCACGCTGATAAACACCCTTGCGGGGTCGGCACGCGCCCGCACCGGCGACCGCGCCGGCGTTACAAGAGGCAAGCAGTGGATAAGAATAAATGACCATCTTGAGCTGCTGGATTCCCCCGGTCTGCTTTGGCCGAGGCTGGACAATCAAACGGCGGCGGCGCGCCTTGCCATAACCGGCGCGATAAACGATGAGATCCTTGATAAAGAGGAGCTGGCGCTGGAGCTTGTAAAGCAGATAAGCGCCGCCTACCCGGAAAACCTTGCCGCACGCTACGGCGTGGCCGTATCCGATGCGCCGCTTGAAACCTATGAGAGCATATGCCTTGCCCGCGGCCTGCTGTTAAAGGGCGGTCAGCCCGATTTTCTCCGGGGAGCCGTTATGCTTATTGACGAATACCGCAGCGGCAAAATAGGGCGCATGACGCTGGATGTACCCTTTGCCCGCCTTTCCGGCGATGCCGCCTCCTGCGGCAAAGCGGCCGGGGAGGAAGAAGGCATTTCGGCGCACGGGGAGGAATAGAGTTTGGCTCAGGATAAAAAGGATATGCTGCACTACGAGCATATACTAAAGGCGCAGGGGTACGGATATATAGCCGGCGTGGACGAAGCCGGCAGAGGCCCTCTTGCCGGCCCGGTTGTAGCCGCTGCCGTAATACTTGACCCGGAAAATGTGCCCCAAGATGCGGACGACTCAAAAAAGCTGTCCGCCTCAAAGCGCGAAAGGCTCTATGATGAGATAATGCAGCGCGCTCTCAGCGTAAGCGTGGCCGTTACCGGGCCTGAGCGCATAGATCAGATAAATATTCTGCGGGCGACGCTGGAAACCATGAACAACGCAATAAGCGGCCTTGAAATTACCCCGGATTACATACTGGTGGACGGAAATGTTCTGCCTCCGGGGCACAAAAACGCCGCGGCAATAGTAAAGGGGGACGCCTCAAGCTCCTCCATAGCCTGCGCCAGCATAATAGCCAAGGTTACAAGGGACCGCCTTATGACAGAGCTTGCGGAAAAATATCCGCAATACGGCTTTGAAAAGCACAAGGGCTACGGCACACGCGACCACATGCAGGCCATCGCCGAGCACGGGCTGTGCCCCATACACAGAAAAAGCTTCTGCACCAGGCTGCGCACCCCCGGCAACGAAACCTCCCCAGTATCCATGCGCAGAATAGGCGATAAGGGCGAGGAGCTTGCCGCAGCGCATATAGAGGGGTTGGGCATGGAAATACTTCAGCGCAATTTCAGCTGCCGCCTTGGCGAAATAGACATTGTAGCAAAAAGCGGAGACACGCTTGTGTTTATAGAGGTCAAAAGCGCCGCAAACGAAAGATTCGGCCCCGCCGAATCCCATGTTACCCTTTCCAAGCGCAAAAAGCTGCGCCGCGCGGCCGAATGCTATATGAAGCTGCACGGCATTACCGATACTCCCGTCCGTTTTGACTGCGCTGCCATAAACCGCGGCGTTATCACCTATATAAAAGACGCCTTCTGACGCTTTGCCGCAAACCCCTATAGAATTCTTTGGCAAAAGCGCCGTATTCCGTTCGCGATCCCATGCAGGATCCGGGCTTATAACCGAAAGGAACAAACATGAAAAAACATTCACCGCGATTTATCGCCCTGCTGCTTTTATGCCTTATGCTCCTTATGTTTGCGGGCTGCTCCGGCAGCACCAAAAAGGGGGACAACTGCCTTACAAACCCCGCCTTTTCCTCCTGTGAGGGTACAAAGGCGGACGGCTGGTATTTTGATTCCTACCGCAATGCGGAAGATGCCGTTTCCTTTGTGAAAAACGAGGGGCCGGACGGAGAAAACGCGCTGCGGCTGACCCTTACGGAGCAAAACGATGCCCGGCTTGTACAGGAGGTGAAGTGCAAGCGCAGCACCCTGTACCGCTTTTCCGTGCTTTGCCGCACCGAAAACATAGGAACGGATGCCTCGGCTGTGGGCGCAAACATATCGGTTATAGGTGTTTTTACCCATTCTCAGGCTTTGAGCGGCGATAACGGCTGGACCCAGCTTGATTTTTACGGCCGCACCGCCGCAAACCAGACCACCCTTACCGTGGCTTTGCGCATAGGCTTTTACAGCGGCGAAAACAGCGGCACGGCATGGTTTACAAATGCCTCCATGACGGAGATAGATGCCTCGGCACTTCCCGAGGGCGTTACCGCCGCCAGCCTTGAAAACCGGCTTAACACCTCTTCGGACTCGGACAAGACCGACGATAAAAATAAGGAAAACTCGCAAAAAAGCACCTCAATAATTATTACCGGCGCCGTTTTCTCTTTGGCGCTGCTTGCCGCCTATGCTCTTATACGCCGCTTCGGCACCCCGGAGGGCACGATACGCACCTGCGTGCTTGTGCTGCTTGCAGCCGCAGGGCTTATAATACGCATAGTTCACGCCATGGATTACCGCGGCTTCAATGTGGATATGAACTGCTTTACGGCATGGGGCTCACGGATGCTGGCAAACGGACCCTTCCGCTTTTATTCCA
Organism: uncultured Clostridia bacterium; assembly: GCA_934465535.1. Taxonomy (GTDB): domain Bacteria; phylum Bacillota; class Clostridia; order Christensenellales; family QALW01; genus UMGS1338. The sequence continues at coordinate 26,386 of CAKSKV010000002.1, forward strand.
CGGATTATTTCTGCGATTATCCGCCGCTTTACATGCTTATTCTCGCCCTTCCCAGCGCAATAATCAACCTTGCGGGCTTAAGCACATCCTCTGCTGGGGCATGGCTGCTGCTTAAATCCCCCGCAATAATCTGCGACATTCTGATAGCCGTTGTGCTCTATTGCATATGCAAACGGAAGTATCCCAAATATGCCCTTTTTGCTGCCGGCGCATATCTCTTTAACCCCGCCGTTATAGTGGACAGCGCCTCCTGGGGGCAGGCGGATTCCGTTTTGATGCTGTTTATGCTGCTGGCCGTATACTATATGATAAAAAAGAAGCTGTGGCTTTCCGTTATATGGTATGCCTTGGGTCTGCTTGCAAAGCCGCAGGCGCTTATGCTGGCCCCCGTTATGCTGGTGGGCGCAATAACCCTTTGTGTGCGCTCCCTTAAGGGCAAGCTGGCGCCCGATATGAAAACCAGCCGCCGCACCGCGCTGCATTTTCTCTATTCTATGCTGGGGATACTGGCGGGCTTTGTGCTTATAAGCATAGCCATGCGCTCCGACCAGCCCTGGTACTGGCTGTTTACAAAATACTTCGGCACCATGGGCTCCTATCAGTACGCCACCCTTTCCGCCTTCAACCTTATGGGCCTGCTTGGCGGACAATGGGCAAAGGATACCACGCCCGTGCTGGGCGCTCTATCTTACCGCGTGCTGGGCTTTGCCCTGCTTGCCGTTGTGTTTGCGGTGTTTGCACTGCTGTATTACTGGCGCAAGCAACCCAAAAACCGCTCACTGTTCCTGCTTGGAGCATGGCTTACGGCGGCAATATTCGTGCTTGCGCCCTATATGCACGAGCGGTATCTCTACCCCGTGCTGGCGCTTTTGCCCGCCGCCTTTATAGTATACGGCGACCGCCGGATAATAAATGTGCTGGCGGCCTTCAGCTTTACTTCATATGTAAATGCGGCGCAGGTGCTGTATCTGCACTGTGAACCCAATGACACAAACGGCTTAAGCTATTTTGCCGCAGGCGACCCGCTTTTCCTTGCGGGCTGCGCGCTTAATGTGCTTATATTTATCTACTTCACCTATGTTGTTTTCTCCATCCGCTTAAAAGGCCCGGCAACCGATCCCGCGCTCAGCACGCCGAGCCGTCCTGCCTGCGGACGGGGCTCCGTTTCCGCCGTTACTCTTGAGCTGCTGGCTTGCGTTGAATCAGGCGCCGAATCAAATAATGAGGCGGCTCCCGATGCGGAAGGTGACGCTGACGATGAAAACCAAAGCCCGGACGCAGACGACGGCTCCGACGGCTCCGACAGCCCCGACGGCTCCGACAGCCCCGACAGTGATGATAATTCCGATAATTCCGATAATTCCCAAAGCAGCCCCGAGGAGGCAGAAATGAACCCGGCAGATAAAAAGGCCGAGGGCGGCGCGTCCGCCTCGTGCAAAAGCAGAAAAAGCACAAAAAAAGCCGCAGCTGCACCCGGAAAGAAGCGTTTTCTTACCCCGCGCGACTGGCTGATTATGCTGGGCGTAACCGTTGTTTACGCCGTTATCACCCTTGTGAACCTCGGCTCCGTCAACACGCCGGAAAACTACTGGGCGCCGAAAAACGGCGACAGCATAACCGCGGATTTCGGAAGTGCCACCCATCTTCAGCGGTTTTATGTAAACAACAGCATCTGCGACAGCTCCTATTATCAGGGAAAGACCACCTATAACGGCACCCTGAAAATAGAATACTCCCTTGACGGCGAGAACTGGTCCGTGCTGGAAACATACCGCTTCGGCAACGGCGATATGTACCGCTGGAACCGCGATTTCAACAAAAGCTATGATGTAACCGCCCGGTATGTGCGCGTAAGCGCCGCTTTTCCCGGCATGCGCATAAATGAGATGACCTTCTTTGCCGATGAGGATGCAAAAAACGCCATAGAAATAGTATCCGCAGCGGTAAACGGCGAAGCTCTTGACGCCGCCGCGCTTGCCGCCCACACGGGGCACGATGCCTTTGCCCTGTTTGACGAACAGCGCACCGCCGTAAGCAAGCCCAGCTATTACACCGGAATGTACTTTGACGAGATATATCATGCCCGCACCGCTTATGAGATGATAAACGGCTGGCGCATATACGAATGGACGCATCCGCCGCTGGGCAAGGCGATAATGTCGCTGGGAATACGCATCTTCGGCATGAATCCCTTCGGCTGGCGCTTTATGGGCAACCTTGCCGGCATACTCATGCTGCCCGCAATGTACTGCCTTGGCAAGCTCATGTTCAAAAAAACTCCGTGGGCAACGGCTCTTATGCTGCTTATGACCCTTGACGGCATGCATTTTGTGCAGACCCGTCTTGCCACCGTGGATTCCTATGCCGTGCTGTTTATAATACTTATGTACACCTTTATGTATAAGTACTGCACCATGAGCTGGAACAAAACCTCCCTTGTGCGCACGCTTGTGCCTTTGGGGCTTTGCGGAATAAGCTTCGGACTGGGCATTGCCTGCAAGTGGATAGGCGCCTATGCGGGAGTGGGGCTTGCCGCCATATTCTTCTTTACCATGTATAAGCGCACCCGCGAATACATCGCCGCCGTGCGCGATAAAAACGACCCCTCATTAAGCAATAAGCAGCGCAGCCTTTTAAGCGGCGTATGCTCGGTGTACCGTAAAAATCTGCTGCTTACGCTGCTGTTCTGCATAGGCTTCTTTATAATAATACCCGCGGCAATATACTGCGCAAGCTACGGCGCATATTTTGACGCCCCCGGCAACAAGGGCTCCGCTCTTAACACCATATGGCAGAACCAGAAGGACATGCTTTCCTATCACGAGGGGATAACTACGGACACCAACTACTGGCAGTCCAAATGGTACACCTGGCCCATCATGTGGCACCCCTACTGGTTCTATCAGGCAAAGGAGCTTACGGGGGATGCCATGGGCACCATTTCCTGCATGGGCAACCCGCTTATCTGGTGGTTCGGGCTTGTAAGCACCATAGGCTGCGCCGTTATGCTTGTTCAGAAGCTCATTGTGCGCCGGCGCACCGCCGACCCCGCGCTGCGTGTACGCCAAAGCCGCGATATAACCCTTCTGGCCTTCACGCTTACCGGCTTTGCCGCAAATTACGGGGCATGGGCGTTTATTCCCCGCTCCACCTTTATATATCATTATTTTGCGTCGCTGCCCTTTATAATGATATTCTCCGTGTATGTGCTGCGGCAGTTCTATGCAAAAACCTGCACCCTCGGGCGCGACAGACTGCGCTCCCGCAGGCTTGCAGCAGGCGCGGTTATCGGCTTCTTTGCCGTATGCCTTATAATTGCCTGCATGTTCTACCCGCTTTGGAGCGGCGTGGAAACCAGCAAGCACTATGTTTCCTCCTTCCTTTGGTGGCTGCCCTCCTTCAGCCACAACGGAATAGGGCAGGGCTGGCATTTCTATAACAACTGACGGCTCTGCTTAAAGCCCGGCCTTTGCCGCGCCGTTTTGCCTTTTCGCACTTTTACACATTTGCATGACGGCATATGCAGGGCGCAAAAAGGCAGATACAAAAGCAATTCTTACGCATAAAGGATATTTTCAAAATGAAATTTATCGACCGTATAACCGAGTTTCTTGCCCGTAAAATAGGGCAGGATAAAGCAGCTTCCCTTGTGCAGCTTGCCTGCTTCTGCGTGGTGGGCGGCATAAACACTTTAGTGGATATGGGCATTTTCAGCCTGATATATTATGTATTTCTGGGCGGAAACGAAGCGCTGTATGCCCTTCCCTTTGCCGCGGGCTATCTGTGCGGCGTGGCTTGCAGCTTTGTGCTGAACAAGCTTTTTACCTTCCGCGATAAAGGCAGCGCAAAGCGTCAGTGGCTGCCCTTTCTGCTTATAAACCTTGTGACCCTCGGGATAGGTCAGGGCGCAATGGCGCTTTTGCGCCTTGCCGGCATAACCGGGGTTTTGGCAAAGCTGATAACCGTGCCGGTTACCCTTGTAATAAATTTTCTCGGTTCCCGCCTTATAGTGTTCCGGCGCGAAAAAAAGGATGTCTGAGAGGCTTTGATAAAAGCAAAGAAAGCCTTTTGCACCGTCAACCGGGCGGCAGCGCCCTGCATACCGGCAATACTGCGGGAAATATGATATAAAGGAGCAACATAACCATGCTGTCAAAAGTGCTTTCCTACGCCCTGTCCGGCGTAGACGGCTTCCCGGTAACCGTGGAAACCTTTGTATCTGCGGGGCTGTTTTCCTACGACACCGTCGGGCTGCCCGACACCGCCGTAAAGGAATCCCGCGAGCGCGTGCGCTCGGCAATAAAAAACAGCGGCTTTGAAATGCCCAATAACCGCATAACGGTAAATCTGGCCCCGGCCGACCTTAAAAAGGAAGGCTCCGTATATGACCTGCCCATTGCCGTATCCCTTTTGGCAGCAAGCGGCCAGTTGTTTTCCCCCGCGCTTAATAATACCGTCTTTATAGGCGAGCTTTCCTTAAGCGGTGAAATACGCCCGGTGACCGGAGTTATGCCCATGATAATCTCCGCGCTTAAGGACGGCTTTCACCGCGCCGTTATACCTGCGGGCAACGCCGCAGAGGTGCGCTGCATTGAGGGCATAGAATGTTACTGCCCGCAGGATCTCTACCAGCTTGTACGCTTTCTTCAGGGCGAGGAGGAGCTGAGGCCCGTGGAATGCGTATCGTGGGAAAGCATATCCGGGCAGTCCGCGCTTTACACCGATTTTTCCCAGATAAAGGGGCAGCATGCCGCCAAGCGCGCCATGGAAATTGCCGCCGCAGGCAGCCATAATCTGCTTATGCTGGGCCCTCCCGGCTCCGGCAAAACCATGCTTGCGCGCGCTTTGCCCTCCATTTTGCCGCAGCTTACCTTTGAAGAGGCCATGGAGGTAACCAAGATACACTCCATAGCCGGCTGTCTTGACCCTGCGCGCGGAATAGTGGATGTGCGCCCTTTCCGCTCCCCCCACCATACCGCCTCCGCCCCCGCGCTTACCGGCGGCGGGGCAAAGGCGCGTCCCGGCGAGGTAAGCCTTGCCCACAACGGAGTGCTGTTTCTTGACGAATTTCCGGAGTACTCCCGCGTTGCGCTGGAGGCGCTGCGCCAGCCCCTTGAGGACGGCGTGGTAACGGTATCCCGCGTAAGCAATACCGTAACCTATCCCGCACGCTTTATGCTTATAGCCTCCATGAACCCCTGCCCATGCGGTTATTACGGCAGCAAGATAAAGCAATGCAAATGCTCTCCGGCGCAGATACAGCGATATCTGGGACGGGTTTCCGGCCCGCTTGTGGACCGCATAGACCTTCAGATAGAAACCGATGCCGTGCCCTACGATTCCCTGCGCGGACAGGGCAGCCCGGAGGAAAGCTCCGCAGAGGTGCGCCAGCGCGTACAGCAGGCGCGGCTTATACAGCAAAAGCGCTTTGAGGGCACCGGCATATTTGCAAACGCCCACATGAGCGCACGGGATATCAACCGCTTCTGCCGCCTTTCACCCGATGCGGATTCCCTGCTTAAAAGCGCGTTTGACAGCCTTAAAATGAGCGCGCGCGCCTATTCCCGAATACTCAAGATAGCCCGCACCGTTGCCGACCTTGCTCAAAGCGAGGATATAACCGCAGAGCACATAGCCGAAGCCATACGATACAGGTCCTTGGACAGAAAGTACTGGTGATTATGGAATACAGCACGGAAGAAAAACGCTATATCCTTTTATATCTTGCCCACGGGATGACTCCCGCCCGCTTTAATAATCTTATTGAATATTACGGCTCCGCCTCCGAAGTGCTTGCGGCGGCCGAAAGCCCGGAATTCAAGGATCCAAAGCTTGCCGGAAGTATTATAAAGGCCTGCCGCGAAGAAGCGTTTGACCAAATTGAAAACCGCGCATCGGAAATGGGCGTGCATCTGATATGCCGCGTATCGCCCGATTATCCGCCGCGTTTTCTGGACTGTGCGCCGCCTCCGCCCATCATATATACCCGCGGCGATACTTCCCTGCTTTACGGCGGAGGAATATCCATTATAGGCTCCCGCCGCTGCACCTATTACGGCAGAAGCGTAGCCGCCGCCTTCGGGCGCGCCGCCGCGCTTGCCGGAATACCCATAATATCGGGCGGCGCCTACGGTATCGACACCGATGCCCTGACTGCGGCCATCGATGCCGGCGGCAAAACCGCGGCTGTTTTCGGCTGCGGTATTGATGTATGCTACCCCTCCAGCAACGCCCGGCTGTTTGACCGTATTGCAAAAACCGGTCTGCTTATAAGTGAATTTCCGCCCGGCACCGCGCCGCAGGCCTACAACTTTCCCAGGCGCAACCGGCTTGTTTCCGCGCTTTGCGACTGTCTTGCCGTAATAGAGGCGGGCGAAAAAAGCGGCACGCTTTCCACCGTGCGCTGCGCTCAGGCGCAGGGGCGCGAGATTGCCTGCGTTCCGGGCAATATAACCTCGCCGCAGTCCGTGGGCTGCAACCGCCTTATAAAGCAGGGTGCGCGCTGCATTACAAGCCCCGATGATCTGCTGGCGTTAGTGGGCAAGGCCGCGCCAAAAACCAAGCGCCCGGTGATAAAAGTAACCCCGGAGGAATCCGAGCTTATAAAGCAGATGAGCCACGGCGAAGAAGTTTCACTTGACGAATTGACCCAAAGGTGCAATAATTCAGCCGGGAAGCTTGCCGCTTTGCTTACAATGATGGAGCTGCGCGGCATAGTACAGCGCGCCGCAGGCGGCCTGTACATACTTAATAACGATAATATTTACCGTTAGAGCACAAAGGCCGCAAACGGCATACGGCGTATTTACCCTAAATGCGCAAAGCTGTGCCGTTTTGCCTTTACCGGCTCTTTCGCACCGGAGGATAAACAACCATGAAGCTTTTGATAGTGGAGTCTCCGCATAAGGTCAAAACCGTAGCCAAGGCCCTGGGCAAGGACTACAAGGTAATGGCCAGCGTGGGGCACATAATAGACCTGCCCAAAAGCAAGCTGGGCGTGGATGTGGAGCACGACTTCGCCCCGCAGTATCAGAATATTAAAAGCAAGGCGCAGCTTATAAAGGAGCTGTGCGCCGAGGCAAAAAAGGCCGATGCCGTATACCTTGCCACCGACCCTGACCGCGAGGGAGAAGCGATAAGCTGGCACCTTGCCCACCTTTTGGGCATTGATGTTTCCTCTCCCTGCCGCGTCGCCTTCAACGAAATAACGGAAAACGCAATACGAAACGGAGTGGCCTCCCCCCGCAGCGTTGACCTTGACCTTGTGGATGCTCAGCAGGCACGCCGCGTGCTGGACCGCCTTGTGGGCTATGAAATAAGCCCGATACTTTGGCGCAAGGTAAAGGCCGGCCTTTCGGCAGGGCGTGTTCAATCCCCCGCCGTACGCCTAGTGGTGGACAGAGAGCGCGAAATTCAGGCCTTTGTTCCCCGTGAATACTGGACCCTGAGCGCACGCCTTACCGCGGACGCCCCCTTTGAGGCGCAGTTTTGGGGAACGGACGGCAAAAAGCGCGAGCTTGCTTCCAAGGAAGAAGCGCAGCAGATAATGGACGCCTGCCGCGATTTTACCGTTGCTTCCTATAAAGAGGGACGCAAGAAGCGCTCCGCTCCCACCCCCTTCACCACCTCCATGCTGCAGCAGGAGGCCTCCCGCAAGCTGGGCTTCACCACGCGCAAAACCATGAGAGTGGCGCAGGATCTCTACGAGGGCGTGGAGCTTAAGGACGGCAGCGTCGGCCTTGTAACATATATCCGTACCGACTCCCTCCGTCTTTCCTCACAGGCCGTTGAGATGGCGCGGGAATATATTAAAACCAACTTCGGCGGCGATTATCTGCCCCCGAAGCCCCGCGTTTTCAAAAGCAAGAGCGATTCTCAGGACGCGCACGAGGCAATACGCCCCACCTCGCTTTCCCGCAGCCCCAAGCAGGTGCGCTCCTATCTTACCGACGACCAGTACAAGCTGTACAAGCTTATATATGAGCGCTTTCTTGCCTGCCAGATGTCGGACGCGGTTTATGCAACAAGAAGCGCCGAGCTTGTAAGCGCCGGTCACAATTTCCGCGCAAGTGCGCAGCAGCGCATTTTTGACGGCTATATGGCGGTTTATATCGAAGGGGCGAACAAAATCACCGAGGATAAAAGCACTCTTCCGGTGCTGCACGAGGGGCAGCCGGCCGTTCTTGACGGATTTGAGCCTGCACAGCACTTCACCGAGCCCCCGGCACGCTACAACGAGGCCAGCCTTGTAAAGGAGCTGGAGGACAAGGGCATAGGACGCCCCTCCACCTTTGCAAGCATTATCTCCACCATTTTGGACCGCGAATATATCGAGCGGGACAAAAAGAATCTCAAGCCCACCCAATTGGGCTTCTGCGTGGTGGATTTTATGCTTAATGCCTTTCCGGATATTGTGGATGTGCATTTTACCGCCGGAATGGAAAGCGAGCTGGACAAGGTGGAAGAGGGGCAAATGCAATGGACGGATGTGGTGCGCAGCTTCTACGGCCCGTTTCATCAGTCCGTGCTGGCGGCCGCCGATGCCCCCCATGTACGGGTTCCCGTTATTGAAACCGACATACCCTGCGATAAATGCGGGCGCATGATGGTGGTGCGCTCATCAAGATACGGCAAGTTCCTTGCCTGCCCCGGCTATCCGGAGTGCAAAAACACCCGCCCGATGCCGGAGGACGAGGTCAAGGTGCCCTGTCCCAAGTGCGGGGCAAAGCTGGTAAAGCGCGCCGGCAAAAACGGCGGACGCAAATTTTACGGCTGCTCCCGCTACCCGGAATGTGATTTTGCCTCCAGCGGCCTGCCCACCGGCGAAATATGCCCGGAGTGCGGAAGCTATATAATTGAAGGCTACCGCGGACGGAAAATGTGCATGAACCTTGACTGCCCCACCCGCGCCGCCGATAAGCTCCGCTACGAAAAAAAGCTGGCAAAGGCCGCTCAGGCGGAAAAAAAGAGCGCCGCAAAAGAAAAAGGTGAAAAGGCAGCCGCCGCAAAGAAGGCCTCCGACACAAAAACCGCAAAAACAGCGGCAAAGAAAGCACCGGCAAAAACAGCCGCCAAGAAAACGGCCGCTGACAAAACGGTAAAGCCCGCTGCAAAAAAAACCGACTCCGCAAAAAAGCCGACTGCAAAAAAGCGGACAAAAAAAGCCGAAAAGGATACGGTCAGGGCTTGATCGCAGCCGTTATTTTATAAATCCGGCGGGCATTCTGCAAGGCCCGCCCTTTTATTTGGGGCAGATGCCGCAAATGCACAAATTCCCCACACAAGGAGATAAACCATGAATGTAACCGTTATCGGCGCCGGGCTTGCCGGCTGCGAGGCCGCATATCAGCTGCTGCGCCGCGGCATAGCCGTAACAATGTACGAAATGCGCCCGGAAAAAAGCACCGGCGCACATAAAACCGGGGGCTTTGCCGAGCTTGTATGCTCCAACTCCCTGCGCTCTGCGCGCCTGGAAAACGGAGCCGGGCTGCTTAAGGAGGAAATGCGCCGTCTTGATTCCCTGATCATGCGCTGCGCCGATGCCAATGCCCTGCCGGCCGGCGGTGCGCTGGCGGTGGACCGCGAGGGTCTCTCCCGCGATGTGGAAGCGCGTCTGCGCGCTTTTGATAACTTCACCCTAGTGCGCTCCGAGCTTACGCGCGTGCCCGACGGCAAATGCATAATAGCCGCAGGCCCGCTCTGCTCCGACGCCCTCTCAGAGGCAATAGCCGAGCTTACGGGGCAGGAATATCTTCACTTCTACGATGCCGCAGCCCCTATAATCACCGCCGATTCCGTGGATATGAGCAAGGTTTTCCGCGCCGGCAGATACGGCCGCGGCGACGATTATCTCAACTGCCCCATGACGCATGAGCAATACGATGCCTTTGTGGATGCCCTTTTGAGCGCGGAAACTGCGCCCGTGCACGGGTTTGAAAACGATGCCGTATTTGAGGGCTGCATGCCGGTGGAGGTAATGGCCGCGCGGGGCCGGCAGACCCTTGCCTTCGGCCCGCTGAAGCCCGTCGGGCTTGCCGACCCACGCACCGGAAAAGAGCCCTATGCCGTGCTTCAGCTGCGTCAGGACGATGCCGCGCAGACCCTTTATAACCTTGTAGGATTTCAGACCCATCTTAAATTCGGCGAGCAAAAGCGCGTTTTCAGCATGATTCCGGGCCTTGAAAACGCCGAATTTGTCCGCTACGGGGTTATGCACCGCAACACCTTTTTGTGCTCCCCCCGCTTGCTTAACCGCAACTACCGCCTCAAGAGCCGTCCCGACATTTTCTTTGCCGGACAGATCACCGGCGTAGAGGGCTATATCGAATCCGCTGCCTCCGGCATGCTTGCGGGCATTGCCATGGCGCACGACTGTCTGGGCAAACCGGAGCCGGAGCTGTCCGATATCTGTGCCGTGGGCGCACTGGGGCTTTATGTTTCCTCCGGCGAAGGACGCGCATTTCAGCCCATGAATATTAACTTCGGTATAATAGCCCCTGCGGATAAAAAAATCCGCGGAGGAAAGGCGGAGCGCTACCGCTATATAGCCGCACGGGCTTTGGAATATATCGACTCCGCCGCCCCGGAATTATAGTGCTTATCACAGCCGCAAAAACAAAACGGGCATTTTGGGGCAAGGCCGGTACGCTTTGCCTCTTTATTTTTTATGCCATGTTATTCCCGCAAAAAGCTGCTTGTGTGCAGCTTCGCGGTTATCCACAACATATGGTATATCCACAACTTGAACAAAATTTTCACCTTGATTTCACCCTGTTTTTTGCCGAATTATTAAAAAAAACATTGCTTTTCCACAGATTTTTTGATATTATATGTATCCGCGCGACAGTTATTCACAGGAGCCTGCCTTTTTCGTTTAATAAAAACAACAGCCGTTTTCTGCGGCGAACAGGCATACTTGCGCATACGCATCCGTGCGCGGGCTTTTTTATGTTAACATATAACCAAATTTATCGGGGGTAGCATCATGCAGGATCTGAACTCCACATGGGAAATAGCCGACAATATGCTCAAATCCACAAAGGAAATAGGCTCCACCAATTATCGGACCTGGTTTTCCTTTATAAAACCGGTGGCGCTGCAGGGCAGCACGCTGTATTTGAGCGTACCCTCGGTTCTGCACCGCAACATGCTTACCAACCCCGATCTTTGCTATTGCAAATACCTTAAAATGGTGGTGAACTGCGCCTGGAGCCGCGAGCTGAATGTGGAGCTCATTTTGGAAAACGAGGCCAAAAACTATGCCTCCGGCGCAACTGCCGCCGCTTCCCGCCCCATGCTGAACGAAAAATACACCTTTGATACCTTCGTTATCGGCGCCGGCAACCAGTTTGCCCAAGCTGCCGCCCTTTCCGTTGCGGAATCTCCGGCGGCACTGAACAACCCGCTGTTTATATACGGCGGCGTCGGCCTTGGAAAAACCCATCTTATGCATGCAATAGGCAACTATATTCTTGATACCACGCCCTCCATGCGGGTAATGTATACCACTTGCGAAAAGTACACAAATGAATTCATCGATGCCATAGGTAAAAACCGCACGGCGCAGTTCCGTGCGCAATACCGCAACACCGTGGATGTGCTGATGATAGACGATATTCAGTTCCTTCGCAACAAGGAAAAAACACAGGAGGAGCTGTTTCACAACATAAACGACCTTGTAAACTCCAACAAGCAGATAATAATCACCTCCGACCGTCCCCCGCGCGAAATAGCCACGCTGGAGGACCGTCTGCGCTCCCGCTTCGAGGGCGGCCTTATTGTGGATGTCACCCCGCCCGACCTTGAAACGCGGGTGGCCATCCTTTCCCTTAAGGCTGAGGCCTGCGGCGCAAAGCTTACAAACGAGATGCTGTTTTACATAGCCGAGCGCGCCAGCGACAATGTGCGAGAGCTGGAGGGCTCGCTTAAGCGCATAGTGGCCTATTCCACCACCATGAGCCGCCCCATTACCATGGAGCTTATAACCGAGGCGCTCAGGGATTATCACACCTCCGCTCAGCGGCGCATAACCGCCGATAAGATTCTGGAATCGGTAGCCTCCTACTTTGATATTCCCACCGAGCTGCTGGTGGGCAAAAAGCGCGATGCCGCAATAGTGCTGCCCCGCCACATTGCCATGTACCTCTGCCGCGAGCATACGGACCTTTCCTTCCCCCGTATAGCCGAGGAATTCGGCGGACGGGATCACGCCACCGTGATCCACGGCATAGGCCGCATCCGTCAGGCTCTTAAGGAGGACGAAAAGACCCGCACCTATGTTGAGGACATCGAACGGCGTATGCAGGGCATATAAGCCCGGCACTGCCCGTATTTTATGCTCCTTTTGCCTGATTCCTGCATTATAAGCTGGACAAGCTGTGCAGGCGGGGTGTATAATTATTTTACGGTTTTCGCCTTTTATATTCCCGCATAAGGCGAAAACAAAGCTTTTAACAAACGAAGAATATATTCAATATTTATATTTATAAAGCTGCTTTCGGCCCGAAGGGCTTAGGCAGGAAAGGAATATCACTATGAAGATCATCTATAATAACGGCACTGTTGCTGAATGCCCCGCCGACGAGGAGCTGCATGTTATACGCCACAGCGCCGCACATATTATGGCTCAGGCTATAATGCACCTGTATCCGCAGGCGGATTTCGCCTACGGTCCCGCCACCGACAAGGGCTTTTATTACGATGTTGACCTTGGCGACACCGCTCTTTCCGTGGACGACCTGCCCGCCATCGAAAATGAAATGCGCCGCATTATAAAGGAAAACCTGCCCATCAAGCCCTTTATTCTGCCCCGTCCGGAGGCCATTGCCCTCATGCAGGAGCGCGGCGAAAAGTACAAGGTGGAGCACATTGACGACCTGCCCGAGGATGCCGTTATAAGCTTCTATCAGCAGGGTGACTACATCGATATGTGCACCGGCCCTCACCTTTGCTACACCAAGGCTCTCAAGGCCTTTAAGCTTACCGGCATTTCCGGCGCATACTGGAAAAACGACAAAAACAACAAAATGCTCACCCGCATAAAGGGCGTGGCTTTCCGCTCTCAGGCCGAGCTTGACGAATATCTCCGTCTGCTTGAGGAGGCCGAGCGCCGCGACCACCGCCGTATCGGCAAGGAAATGGGGCTGTTCATGCTCTGCGACGAGGCTCCCGGCTTCCCGTTCTTCCTGCCCGGCGGCATGAAGCTCAAGAACGCTCTTATCGACTACTGGCGCGAGCTTCACACCCGTGAGGGCTATGTTGAGGTTTCCACCCCGATGATAATGAACCGCCATCTGTGGGAAACCAGCGGGCACTGGGATCATTACAAGGACAATATGTACTCCACCGTCATTGACGAGGAGACCTACTGCATAAAGCCCATGAACTGCCCCGGCGGCGTTATGGTATACCAGAGCCGTCTGCACAGCTACCGCGACCTGCCCTTGCGCATAGGTGAATTGGGGCTTGTGCACCGTCATGAGCTCAAGGGCGCGCTGCACGGCCTGTTCCGCGTGCGCTGCTTCACTCAGGACGATGCCCACATCTTCATGCGTCCGGAGCAGATAACCGATGAGATCATGGGCGTTGTGCACATGATAAACGAGGTTTACAGCAAATTCGGCTTCAAATACGCCGTAGAGCTTTCCACCCGCCCCACTGACAGCATGGGCAGCGACGAGGACTGGGAGGCCGCTACCAACGGCCTTAAGAACGCTTTGGAGAAGCTGGGGCTTGATTACACCGTAAACGAGGGCGACGGCGCCTTCTACGGCCCGAAGATAGACTTCCATCTTCAGGATTCCCTCGGACGCACCTGGCAGTGCGGCACCATCCAGCTGGATTTCCAGATGCCGCTGAATTTCGGCCTGACCTATGTGGATGAGGACGGCAGCAAAAAGCGCCCCATAATGATACACCGCGTTATTTTCGGCTCAATCGAGCGCTTTATAGGCATACTCACCGAGCACTATGCCGGCAAATTCCCCGTTTGGCTTGCCCCCATGCAGGCCAAGGTGCTGCCCGTTTCCGAAAAGAGCATGGAGTACGCCGAATCCGTATATGACGCGCTGCGTGCGGCCTCCGTCCGCTGCGAGCTGGATCGCCGCAGTGAAAAGATCGGCTACATGATACGCGAAGCGCAAACCGTGGACCGCGTTCCCTATATGCTTATCATCGGGCAGCAGGAAGTGGAAAACGGCACCGTATCGGTGCGCAGCCGCGACACGGGCGAAACCAAAACCATGTCCTTGGACGATTTCCTCAGCCATATCCGCGCGGAGATTGCTCAACGCATCTGATTGTTAAAAAAGCGATATTTACACGGTATTCGCAAACGCTTTACAACGCAATATATAACAATATCCGCGGCAAATGCCGCGGATATTGCTTTTTATTTTATGCTTTGTTTTTGCGGTTTACTGCGGCGCATTGCCGCAGCCCGCTTTGCTTTTTGAACGCTTTTATCTCTTATTTGTCCCGTATTTCCGCCACTCCGGCATCGGGCGCGCTTATTTGTGCCTATTCCACGGTGTCAAAAAGCGACTGCCCGTCCTCCGCACGCATCATGCCGGTAAGCGGTTCGCAGCCGAATTTGCGGCATTGCAGCGGACATTTGCACAAAAACAGATACACTACCGGCAATCCGCAGCCGCACATTGTTTCAAAATTGCCCTGACCCTTGGCAATAATAAGGTCTGCGCCGAACACCGCTTCCTTGGCTTCGGGAGAGAGATATTCAATTTCCGTACCGGCAATGGCCTTACCGCTGCTTACGATGCGGGCATACTCATCCAGCCCCACCTGACGGGCCTCCGTCACGGTAACATCATTAAGCACGGGTCCGCCGCGCACCACGGATATAAGCTCCTTATCCGGCCACATTTCCTTTATGCAGCGCAGCAGCAGCTTATCCAGCACCACCTCGCCGCAGTTATCGTGCAGCACGGTAATACGGCGGCTGCTTCTTATTCTTTCTGCCGTTTTTTCATACTCTCCCGTGTCACAGTGCAGGGCATTAAAATCAAACATTATACGGTAAAGCGTCTCCTCGTTTATGTCCTTCACCGTGCCGTTATCGATATAATTGCCCGTCATGGACAGCATAAGAGCCGTAAACAGCGGATCGTCGGAAGCCTTTATGCGTTTGTAAAGCTCCTCCTGACGCACAAGCAGCAGCTCATTGAATTTACGCTTTTCCTCAAAAAACAGATCCTCTTTGGGCATAAAGCTCTTTGCCCGCTCCGTAATTTTATATAATACCAGCGACGGCGAATCCGTAAGGCAGTTTTCCGCCACGGTGCCCGTTACAAGCTGCATATATTCCAGCTGCTGCTGAGCGCTGCCCCCGAACACTGCGGCGGCCTCCTGCTGCTTTTTTACAAGGCAGGTAACACACATGGGATGCATTCTTCTTTTTGCCATATATCCTTTCCTCCGTGCGGCGCAGTATCATGCCCGCCGCGTTTTAAGCGCACGCTTGCCGTCTTTGCGCATTTGCAAATCGTATTATGCTTGTATCATGCTGTTTGCTTGATGCTTTTACGGCTTATGCTTTTACGGCTTTTTTATGCCCGCCCGCGCCGTAAAGCATTCGCAGCCGTCGCTGCGCACTCCCCATACCGTGGCCGAGGCGCATTCCCGGCAGGAATACACCTGCGCACAGTCTCCCGAAGCAAGCTCATGCTCATAGCATATTGCAAAATCCTCTATGGTTTCCCCCGGCGCAAGCGCGTCCTGAACGGCATCCGCATAGCGCGCATTGTTCATATGTCCGTTATGATCAAGCCGGCTGGGCAAAGCGCGCAGTTCTCCGGCCTTTTCCCCGTTTTCGGGGCTTCGCAGCCTCGGCGCGGACGGCATATCCGCACTGTCGCGCCCCTGTCCGGGATAGACTATGCCCGGCTCTCTGAGCAGCCTGCGCGAGGCCAAATCTATCACACACCATTTGCTGCTGCCGCGCACCAGCACCTCGCCCTGCGGCGATGTTATAAGATAATAGCGGTCAAAATCCAGCCTGCCCTGCCTTGGCCATGTACTTACCGTTACCCGGCTTCCGAAAGCCGGCATTTTATCGATATGATAGCACACGCGCATAAGCACCCACGCCTTGCCCGCCGCTTTCATGTCCTCATAGCCGCTGCCCAAAATATCCGCATGCCGCCCCGCAGCATCCTGAAACAGCTCCAGCACGCTTGCCGGACGCAGATTGTCGCATATATCAAAGCACCCCGCAGGCAAATAAAGCTCCTGACTGTAAAGCATTATATCTTCCATATGTCCTCCTTATTATGCTGCCACTTCCCGGCGCCGCCGTACCCGCCGCCCTCTTTCCTTTTTGCAGCCGGCGACCTCCGCCGCCCGGACGCTTTTCGCTTTTACCCTTCGCGGCTTTTATCATATAACCTTCAGCGTATATTCCTCAAGGTTTACCACCCGCGTTATAAAGGAGGAATAGAACTCCGGCTCATGCGATACCAGCAGCACCGTTCCGCGATACTCCGAAAGCGCGCGCGTAAGCTCCGCCTTGGCATCCACATCCAAGTGATTGGTGGGCTCGTCCAGCACAAGAAAATTGCATTCCCGGTTCATAAGCCTGCACAGGCGCACCCGCGCCCTTTCGCCGCCGGAAAGCACGCGCACCTGTGAGGTGATGTGCTCCTTCGTAAGCCCCATACGCGCAAGCGCCGCCCGTGCCTGAGCATTTGTAAAATTGGGAAAGCAGCTCATAATGTTCTCAAGCGCCGTTTCCTCTCCGCCCTCGTCCTCCTGCTCAAAATAGCCGATGCTTAAAAAGTCGCCCAGCTCCACAGTGCCGCCCAAAGCGGGAATAAGCCCAAGCAGTGTTTTCATAAGGGTGGTCTTGCCCAGTCCGTTAACGCCGCGCACCGCCACCTTTTCCCCCCGAAGCAGCAGGAAATCCATAGGCCGGTTGAGCGGCTCATTATAGCCTATAACAAGGGATTCCGCCCTTATTACCTCCCTTGAAGGAGTTCTTGCCTCCATGAAGGAAAACGAAGGCTTCGGGCGCTCCCGTTCCTTTGTAACTATCTCCATTTTGTCCAGCTGCTTCTGCCTTGAACGCGCAAGGGTGGCCGTAGCTGCCCGCGCCTTGTTTCTTGCAATAAAATCCTCCAGCCTTTCAATCTCCTTCTGCTGGCGTTCAAAGGCCTGCTGATTCTGCCTGCGCCGCAGCTCATGCGCTGCAAGAAAATCCTTATATGAGCCCGTATACCGCGTTAAAACGGCATTTTCAACATGATACACAACATTGACTACATCCTGCAAAAACTTTTCGTCATGCGAAACCAGTATAAAAGCATTCTCATACTGCTGCAAAAAGCGCGTCAGAAAGGCTATATGCCCTTCATCCAAAAAATTGGTTGGCTCATCCAGTATCAATATCATCGGGTTGCGCAGCAGCAGCTTTGCCAGCAGCACCTTTGCCCGCTGTCCTCCGCTGAGCATGGATACATCCCTATCCATGCCTATATCCAATAGCCCCAGTCCGCTTGCCACCTCGTCGATACGGGTGTCTATTGTATAATATCCCCCGTGCTCCAGCCGGTCGCCAAGCTCTGCCGCCTCCGCCATCATAGCCTCCGCCCGCTCCGGGTCTGCCGTTGCCATGGCATCATAGAGCGCCAGCATTTCGCCCTCCAGCTTTGCCATCTCGTCAAACGCCTCACGCAGGCACTCCCTTACCGTTTTTCCCTTTGTAAGGGTGGATGCCTGATCCAGATACCCCACCGTCACGCGGGAGCACCATTCAATCTTCCCCTCGTCCGGCGTCAGTCTGCCCGCTATTATGTTAAGAAAAGTGCTTTTTCCCTCTCCGTTTGCCCCGACAAGGCCTACATGCTCTCCCGCCAAAAGCCGAAAGGATACATTATCAAGCAGCTGCCTTGCACCGTAGCCGTGAGTGCAGCCCGTAACCGTTAAAATGCTCATATTTCTGTTTTCACGCAGCCACTGCGGCCGCCGTTCCTCCGTATTGTATAAATGATATAATTATCAGCCGTCTTACTCCCCGCGCGGGCCCGAGCGCAGCAGCTCCTCCAGCTCCTTGGGCGTATGCGCAAGCATGCACGCTCCGTGCTCCTTAAGCTCCTCTTTGCTCCCGCAGCCCCAAAGCACCCCTATACAGGGAATTCCGTTTGCCCTGGCCGCGTCTGCGTCAAAGCAGCGGTCCCCTATGAATACATTCTTTTTTCCGCCCGAACGCGCCAGCAGCACCGCCAGCCCCTGCGCCTTGTCGTCATATTTTCCGTCCATGGTAGGGCCCAGTACATCGCAGAAGAATTTATCTATCTTAAAGTGCTCCAGCACTATCCGTGCAAATTTTTCCGGCTTTCCGGTGCACAGCACCATGCGCAGCCCCTGCATGCAAAGCCGCTCCAGCATATCATATATTCCGTCGTAAAGGGAGTTTTCGAATATCCCTCGCACCGAGAAATACTCACGGTACAGCCCCAATAGGCGCGTGCTCTCCGCCTCGTCCACATTAAGCAGCTTCATAAACTGCTCCCGTAACGGCGGACCTACGCAGGAGCGCAGCTGCGCCTGAGTAAGCGGCGGATATCCCCCCTTTTCCAATGCGTATTTCACCGAATTAACTATTCCCGGCACGGAATCCGTAAGAGTGCCGTCCAGATCAAAAAAAGCCGTATCGTAAAACATATTATTCCTCCTGCCCGCACCCGGCAAGCATTTTATTATAACACAAAGCCCATTGCCGGACAATCGTTTCCGCGCCCGCCGGCTTAAATCCCCTCTTGCAAAAACACGCGGCAGGTAATATAATATAGGTTGGATAGACAATTTTCTCCGCGCTGCGCCGCGAACTTTTATTTTTTCGCAGCAGCGCTGAAAGCCGAAAGCAATTCTGTATCCCGAGAGGTAATATAATTTATGAAAACATGCCCTTTTTGTTCTGCGGAAAATGTCAGTCAGGCACGCTTTTGCCGTCAGTGCGGTCACGCCTTTGCGCCGCAGATGTCCCGGAGCGCAAATGACGCTTTTGCTGCCGCAGAAAACCGCCGTATGTGGCAAAGCGGCTCCTCCTGCGGCGCCGAAAGCCCCGAAGCACCTCAAACGCCCTCCGGCTCGCCGACTCCGCAGGCACCTGCGCTTTTTCTGCGCTCCCCCGCCGTGCGTCAGTTCCGCTACGGCATAGCCTGGGCAATTGCAGGCGGACTGCTTGTGCTGCTCTGCGCCGCCGCCCTGCTGCTTAACTGAGCATCTTTTTTGCGCGGGCAATTTTGCTCTGCGCCGCTTACGCCCGCCGGGTACTGAAAGTTTATGAAAAACGCGTATTTTGCGCGTTTTTTGTGTTTTTAACGGTTTTTTCTTGTTTTTTCCCGTTTTGTTATGTATAATAATATTGCAATTATTTATTCTGTTTTATTTAAGAGGTATTTATATGAAAAGAAAAGATGGCACGCGCTATCGCGGGGCGGATATGCTCTATACGATAGTGCCGTTTATTATGGTAAAGCGCAGCGATGCCTGCAACGCCCTCACGGTGCATCTCCCCTATAACAGCATGCACGACTACATAGCCGCAAAGCGCGCTCAGGGCGTAAATTTAAGCTACATGACCCTTTTTATCGCCGCTTATGTGCGCACCGTGGCAAAGTATCCCGCGCTTAACCGTTTTATAGTGAACAAGCGCATATACTCCCGCAATTCTCTTACCGTGGCTATGGTGGTGCAGCGCGCCGACGGCGCCGAGGGCACCATGAGCAAGCTGGATTTTGAGCTTACCGACACCGTATTTGATGTAAACCGCAAAATAATGGAGTTTGTAAACGGCAACCGCGAGGAGGATACCAACGATACCGACGGCCTTATGCGCCGCCTGACCGGCCTTATGTGGCTTATGCCCTTTGCCATCGGCCTGCTGAAATGGGCGGATAAGCACGGGCTGCTGCCCAAAGCCGTGCTTAAAGCAAGCCCCTTCCACGCCAGCATGGTAATAAGCAACCTTGCCAGCATCCGCACAAACCATATATATCATCATATATACGATTTCGGAACCATCAGCCAAATAATCACCATGGGCAACCTTGAATATGTAACAAAGGAGCGCGGCGGAGAAACGGTTAGCGAAAAGCAGCTTCCCCTCGGCATAGTCTGCGATGAACGCATAGCCTCCGGCTACTACTATTCCAAATGCTTCCGCGAGATACAGTCGCTGCTGAATCACCCCGAGCGTCTGGAGCTGCCTCCGGTATCCGTGGTTACCGACTGAGTCCGGGTTTCAGCATATCCTTACGCCGTTTTTTTCGTGAAAACGGGCAGATATTGCGTCAAAAATGTAAATTCGAAAAAAACTTAATTTTACCGTTGTATTTCTGTACATTTTGTAGTATTATATATTAAAGTACAGCCTTAAGGCACACATAAATAAATTTATCATTAGCGAGGTAGCAGCATGGCAGGAAATAAACAGGAACTGATCATGGATGAGGACTTCGGTC
Source organism: uncultured Clostridia bacterium (assembly GCA_934465535.1). Lineage (GTDB taxonomy): Bacteria > Bacillota > Clostridia > Christensenellales > QALW01 > UMGS1338. The sequence goes on from CAKSKV010000002.1 coordinate 46,863, forward strand.
AGTATATAGATGTTGACGGCGTCAATGTCCACTATTATGAAGAAGGCTACGGCACTCCGGTAATATTCATACACGGTATAGGGCAGTCGATGTATACCTTCCGCAATAACCTGAAGGATTTTTCCGCCTGCTTCCGCGTTATTGCTCTTGATCTTCTCGGTCACGGCTCCACCGACGGCAATGACAGCGATCTTCTCATTGAGGATTACAGCGAGTTTCTCCTTTCCTTTATGAACGCGCTCAATATTGACAAGGCGCACTTCTTCGCCTTCTCCAGCGGCGCCATAATCGCTATGGACTTTGCTTTGGCCTTCCCGGAAAGAGTTAAAAAGCTGCTGCTTATAACTCCGGGCGGCGTGGGCGATGCCTACCCGGCGGTCATCCGCAATGCGGGCAAGCCCGTAATAAGCGATTTTGAATTTACCTTCTTCAATCGCGGCATGATAGCCAAAACGCTGGACAGCGCATATTTTGACAAAACCATGATAACCGACGAGCTTGTCGACGAATACTTCAGTCAGCTGTCCGACCCCAAAAATCTCGATACCGCCATGCAGACCGTTGCACAGTGGGACGATACCGATGTTATGGACAACATGCACGCCCTTAACGATGTATATATCTTCTGGGGCGAATGTGATCAGTGGCATCCCATGGAGCAGCTTGAGGCCTTTGAGGACGCCATCGAAAATGTCTACTCCGCCACGGTGCGCAACGGCGGGCACATGATCCACGAAGAAAAATCCCGCGAAATCAACCGTAAGGGCATTGAGCTGCTGCTTACCGATGATGTAACCGGATAAAACGCCAAACGGACGGCTTCTCTGCCGTCCGTTTTTTATTTTATAACATTGCAATAAACCAAACAGGGCGCTCGCGAGGCGCACTTCTTTACAGAGTGTACCTCGTCGGCATCCGTTTTTTTATCTCTCCAAAGCACCGAATAAACAAAAAAGAACCCGGAACTTCCGGGCTCTTTTTATAAATACGCTATTATTTTTCCTCGGCCAGTCTCTTATAGCTTTCAAGACGGGCAGCCGCGTCGGATTCAGCCTTTTCGAACAGCTTCTCCGCTCTGTCGGGGAACATCTTTGCAAGAGTTGCATAGCGGTTCTCGCCCATGATAAATTCGCGGTAGCTTGCCGTAGGCTCCTTGGAATCCAGCGTGAAGGGGTTCTTGCCCTCGTGCGCCAGCTCCGGATTGAAACGGTACAGCGGCCAGTAGCCTGCCGCAACCGCCTTCTTGATCTCCTCCTGTGCAAAGCCCATGTTGATACCGTGGTTAATGCAGGGAGAATAAGCAATGATGAGGGACGGTCCGTGATAAGCCTCGGCCTCGTTCATGGCCTTAAGCAGCTGGTTCTGATCTGCGCCCATTGCAACCTGTGCAACATAAACATAGCCGTAGCTCATAGCCATCATGCCCAGATCCTTCTTGCGGGTCTTCTTTCCGGCAGCGGCAAACTTGGCCACTGAGCCGGTAGGAGTGGACTTGGAGGACTGTCCGCCGGTATTGGAGTAAACCTCGGTATCCAGCACCAGCACATTCACATCCTCGCCGCAGGCCAGAACATGATCCAATCCGCCGTAGCCGATATCGTATGCCCAGCCGTCGCCGCCGAATATCCAGATGGATTTCTTCACCAGCATATCGCTGTTTGCCAGCACTTCGGCGCACAGAGCGTCTGCATCGCAGCCGCAGCCGGCGCACTTTTTGCAGGCGGCAATCAGCTTCTCGGCAGCAGCCTTGCTTCCGGCTGCATCATCCATGTTGTCCAGCCATTCGCGGCAGGCAGCCTTGCCCTCTTCAAAGGAAGCAAACTTCTCTTCAAGAGCAGTTACCGTGTCCGCCAGCTTGGCGCGGCGCTGGGTGGTGGCAAGATTCATGCCGTAGCCGAACTCCGCGTTGTCCTCAAACAGGGAGTTTGCCCATGCGGGTCCGTGGCCCTGCTTATTAACGGTATAGGGGCAGGTAGGCGCGCTTCCGCCGTAGATGGAGGAGCAGCCCGTTGCGTTGGCAATTATCATTCTCTCGCCGAAGAGCTGCGTTACCAGCTTAACATACGGAGTTTCGCCGCAGCCGGGGCAAGCGCCGGAGAACTCAAAGAGCGGCTGGAGGAACTGGCTTCCCTTAACCGTCTTTTTATTGATGTTTACCTCAGGCGCGGGCAGCGTAAGCGCATAATTCCAGTTGTCGTTTTCCGCAGTCTCTATGGTCTTTGCGGGAACCATGGTAAGCGCCTTTTCCTTGGCGGGGCACACCTCTGCGCAGTTTCCGCAGCCGGTGCAGTCTAACGGAGAAAGCTGGATGCGGAAGTTATATCCGGCATAATCCTTGCCGATAGCCTTCTTTACCTTGAAGCCTTCCTTAAGCTCGGTGCCCTCCTTTACAAGGAACGGACGGATGCAGGCGTGCGGGCACACCAGCGAGCACTGGTTGCACTGTATGCACTTATCAACATCCCATGCGGGCAGCTTAACGGCAATGCCGCGCTTTTCAAACTTGGTGGTGCCGGTGGGAACCACGCCGGCGGGGTCAAACGCGGAAACGGGCAGCTTATTGCCCTCCTGAGCAATGATCGGATGCACAATGGTATCAAAATACTTCGTGCCCGGAACATGCATCATCTCCGCACCCTCGGTGGTGGTGGCCCAAGACTCCGGATATTTTATTTCCTCCAGTCCGCTTATGGCATTGTCAATTGCGGCGTTGTTCATGTTGACGACCGCATCGCCCTTCTTGCCGTAGGACTTCTTAACCGCTTCCTTCATATACTTTTCCGCATCATCGTAAGGTATAACGCCGGAAAGCTTGAAGAAGGCCGCCATCATTATCATATTGATGCGTCCGCCAAGGCCGATAGCCTGAGCGATCTTGACAGCGTTTACATTGTAGAACTTTACATGACGCTGCGCCATTATGTTCTTCATATGCGCAGGCAGCTGCTTGTCCATCTCCTCGGCAGTCCATGCGGAGTTAAGCAGGAATACGCCGCCCTCCTTGATGCTGTCCAGAACATTGTAGCGGGTAACATAGCTCTGGTTGTGGCAGGCCAGGAAATCCGCAGAGTCGATAAGATACGGGCTCTGGATCGGGGTCTTGCCGAAACGCAGGTGAGAAATGGTGAAGCCGCCGGATTTTTTGGAGTCATACTCGAAATATCCCTGTGCGTACATATCGGTATGGTCGCCGATGATCTTTATGGTGTTCTTGTTTGCACCCACGGTGCCGTCCGCGCCGAGGCCGTAGAACTTGCACTGCACAACTCCTTCCGGAGCGGGATCCACAAAATCGGTAACCTTTATGGATTTGCCGGTTACATCGTCGTCAATGCCCACGGTGAAATGATTGATGGGCTCTGCCGCGTCGGCATTGTCGTATATAGCCTTGACCATGCTGGGGGTGAACTCCTTGGAGCCGAGGCCGTAGCGTCCGCCCAGTACGCGGATGTTCTGCTTGCCGCTGTCGATAAGCGCAGCGCATACATCGGCATAAAGCGGCTCTCCGATGCTTCCGGGCTCCTTGGTGCGGTCAAGCACGATAACGGTTTTGCAGCTTTCGGGCAGCAGCTCGGTGAACTTATCCACCGCAAACGGACGATACAGGCGAACCTTTATAAGGCCCAGCTTTGCACCCTTGGCATTGAGATAATTTACCGTCTGCTCCACGGTGTCGCAGCTGGAACCCATGCACACGATAACCTTGTCTGCATCGGGAGCGCCAACATAGTCAAACAGATGATAATGCCGTCCGGTAAGCTCGCCCACCTTGTCCATCATGGTCTGCACTATGCCGGGAGTGGCATTGTAGAACTTGTTTGCCGCCTCGCGGTTCTGGAAATAAATATCCGGGTTCTGAGCGGTGCCCTGCTGATGCGGATGCTCCGGATTGAGCGCGCGCTCACGGAAGCGCTTTACATCGTCAAAGTCCACAAGCTTTGCCATATCTTCATAATCGATCATCTCGATCTTCTGAACCTCGTGAGAGGTACGGAAGCCGTCGAAGAAATGAAGGAACGGCACGCTTGCCTTAAGCGTGGACAGATGGGCCACCAGCGCAAGATCCATAACCTCCTGCACCGACGCGCTTGCAAGCATTGCAAAGCCGGTCTGACGGCAGGCCATAACATCGGAATGGTCGCCGAAAATGGAAAGCGCATGAGCGGCCAACGCACGGGCGCTTACATGGAATACGCAGGGCAGCAGTTCGCCGGAGATCTTATACATATTGGGGATCATCAGCAGCAAGCCCTGGCTGGCAGTAAAGGTAGAGGTAAGAGCACCGCCTACCAACGAGCCGTGCACGGCACCGGCCGCACCGGCCTCGGACTGCATCTCCGCAATTCGCATGGTCTGCCCGAACAGATTCTTGCGTCCGTAGGCAGCCCACTCATCTCCGACCTCCGCCATGGGAGAGGAAGGCGTAATGGGGTAAATGGCGGCAACATCACTGAAAGCATAAGCCACATGGCTGGCAGCGGTATTACCGTCTATGGTCATTTTTTTAGCCATTTATCATGACCTCCTATAAAATAATCTTGCGCATTGCAAACGCGTCCGTACCGGCATTTTCGGCGTATCTCTCAAAATAAGCTGAGGTTTTCCCTCTTTCTTATCCAAGTGCCGCTTATGCCGCCTCCGAGCGCTGTATGCTATCGCTATATTATATATTGACTGCCTTCAAATGTCAATAAAATACGCTTTTCCGCTGAAAATTCCCGATAATTTCCCCCGATAATTTCATTATGTTTTCCATGCGGCGGAAGTATATATCCTCATGGTAAATACTCAGAGATTCCCATATGCATATATGCTTTCCGCTCTCCCATGCGCCGGGGCCTGCGGCCCCGGCCGTCCGCCGTACCGCCGTCCGGCCGGCGCTTTATTCCGCTGCGGCGTGCCGCCCGCCTTCGCTGCATAAGCGCCTGCGGCGCATTTACCGTCTTCGAAGCTGCTTCAGATCAGCCCTGCCTCCTCGTGCTTCTGCTGATAATACTGCGCCTGCGCCTCCCACAGCCTGTAATACAGTCCGCTTTCCTCCTGTACAAGCTGCTCGTGCGTCCCCATCTGCACCACCTTTCCGCCGTCAAACACCGCGATTTCATCACAGAATTTGCACGAAGACAGCCTGTGGCTTATATATATTGCCGTCTTGTCCCCGGCTATATCGTTGAATTTTGAATATATCTCCGCCTCCGCTATCGGGTCCAGCGCCGCCGTGGGTTCATCCAGCACTATAAACGGCGCGTCCTTGTACAGCGCCCGCGCTATGGCTATTTTCTGCGCCTCTCCCCCCGATACCGATACGCCGTCCTCCTTAAGCTCCTTGTACAGATATGTATCCAAGCCCTGCGGCATTTTTGCAAGCCGTTCCTTAAGCCCCGCGCGCTCAAGGCAGTCCGTCACCTTGTCTGCATCGTATTTTACTCCCGCCGCAACATTCTGCCCTATGGGCAGCGCAAGCAGCCGGAAATCCTGAAACACAACGGAGAATATGTTCATATAATCATCATAGCGGTACTTTTTAATATTTATTCCGTTAAGCAGTATCTCGCCCTCGCACGGGTCGTACAGGCGGCACAGCAGCTTTATGAATGTGGTTTTGCCGCTGCCGTTTTTGCCCACCACCGCAAGCCTGCTGCCTATTTTGAAATGCATATTCAGGTTCTTAAGCGCATAAGTGTCGCTGCCCGGATATTTGAAGGAAACATTTCGGAATTCAATATCGTATTTTCTGTCTGATCGCTTCTCCGTGGTAAGGCTGCCCTGATACATATTGTTAGGCGTATCCAGCAGCTCAAACAGCAGCGCCATGAACACTCCGTTTGTCTTTACGCGGCTGATTCCGTTAAGCAGCCCCGATATCCCCGCAAACAAGCTGGTGCAGGCCCCTATATACTGCGTTACCGCGCCCGCTCCGAAGGCTCCGCCGTATGCCTTAAGTGCCACAAAAGCATATACAAAACCCATCAGCAGCGCCGATACTCCCACCGACAGCGCTCCCATCCAGCCCGCTTTTCCCCGCGCTATTTTGGCAATGTTGCCCTTAAAGCCGAAAACATTGCCCTTTTCCATGCTGGGAGCGCATATGTTTTCATTCTGACAGTATATTCTCATATCCGCCGCCCGTTTTTCATCATAGCAGGTAAAACCGAAAAAGGCAAACAGGCGGTTGCCGAAGCGCCCCTGAGCGTCAAAGCTGCGCCATACGCCTTCCGAAGCATAATAAAGCTTAGATGCGGCAAAGGCCGCAAGCAGCATAAGCGCAAGCATTGCCGGGGCAAACCACGGGCTGCCCAGCCACGCAAGGCCCGCCTTGGACACCAAGGATGCAAACAGGCTTACCGACAGCGCCGCTCCGCCTATGATCTTCAGGGCGTTTGCCGGCAGCTCATCCAAAATACGCAGCGCCTCGTCCAGACCCCGTCCGGCAAAATTCCGGCTCTGGAATATTCTGCTGTTCAGATCATATATTCTCTGACTGTCCGCATCCGCAAAATCCATATCCATGAATTTATCCGCAATCGCTTTATAAAAATTGACCTCGTACTGCTCTGCCTCTGCCGATTTCCAGTGCTGCAGTACGCAGCCCAGCAGCGCCGTAAGCGCCGTGCAGGCAAGCGCCCATACGGCATATATCACGGCATTCCCGCCCGAAACAAGAGCGTCCACCAGACGCGCCGTAAACCACACCGTCGCATACGGCCCCAGCGCGCTCACCGCGGAGTACAGCAGCGAGGAAACCACCCTGCGCGGACATATTTTCCAAATCAGCTTCCAGCCTCTTATATTGCTTTTCCACGCCGTCCTCAGGCTTTCCTTATCCTTTTGGGCTTTGGCATTATTCTTTTTCATCATACTGTCCTCCCTCCTCCTGCTCGCCTTGCGCATTTTCGCGATAGTAACGGCTTTGTATCTCGAACAGCCGGGCGTATCCTCCAGACAGCGCTAACAGCTCGTCGTGCGTGCCCTCTTCCTTTATGTTCCCGTTTTCCAAAAACAGTATCCGGTCGCAGAACCTCGTGGAGGCCAGCCTGTGCGAAATGAACACCGATGTGCGCCCTTTGGTCATCTCATTGTATTTCATGTATATATCGTTCTCCGCTATCGGGTCCAGCGCCGCCGTGGGCTCGTCAAGAATTATGATGGGAGCGTCCTTATACAGCGCTCGTGCCAGCATAAGCCTTTGCATCTGTCCGCCGGAGAGCTCCACGCCGTCCTCGTACACACTGCGGCCGATGTGCGTCTGCAGCCCCTGCGGCAAATCCTCCATCTTCTGCGCAAGTCCCGCCTTTTCAATGCAGTCGCGCACCCTCTGCATGTCGATACCGTCCATCCTCTGCGCCACATTTTCCGCCGCCGTGGCCTCCATAACGGAAAAATCCTGAAACACCGCGGAAAACAGCCTGTAATAATCCTGTCTGTTATATTGCCGTATATCCTCCCCGTTAAGCAGCACACGCCCCTGAGTCGGATCCAGCAGTCCGCACATAAGCCGCACAAGGGTAGTTTTTCCCGCACCGTTAAGCCCCACTATCGCCAGCTTTTCCCCCGGCCGCACCGTAAGATTCATTCCGTTTACGGTGTCCTTTTCCGCACCCGGATAGCGGTAATGCACATTCTCCAGCTTCAGCTCATAGCCCTTATTTTCCGCCGCCAGCGGCTTGCCGTCCTCAAATTTGAACGCCTCCGGCCACTCCAGGCACTCCCGCACCGAGGTTATGTCAAGGCTTTGGCGCGAAAGCAGCACGAACCTGTCCAGCAGCCCCGTAACCCACTGCGCAAAGCCGCCCACCGCGGAAAAGCACAGCAGAAACTGCGCAATGCTCATTCTTCCGCCGGTTACCGCGGCTATAAGATATGCATATGCCGCCCCGTTTCTTATAAGCGTAAGCGCCGCCTCGGCAGCACCGGCAGCAATGTAGCCCCGCTCCTTTTTATTTACAAACCCGCGATAAGCCGCCGCAGTGGCATTGTAGACATCCGTTATCCAGCCCTGAAGGCCGAAGATGCGCACATCCTTTGCATAATCCCTTTCCACCGCCGTATTGTAAATATACCGAAACTTCTTGGAATACCGGCTTTCCTCCTGGCGGTGATTGTATTCCCACAGACCGGCACGCCGGTTTATAAAATAGCAGGCCGCTGCAGTAACGCTCACCAGCAGTATTATCCATATCTCCAGCTGCGCAAGAAATATCAGATATACCGCAAAGCCTATCGCGTAGGTGATTATATCGGTCCATGTGCCCCATATAGCCTCGGTTGCCTGATTGTTGCCCGCCGTGCTTCTCATGGCCTTTTCGCATTTTTCCAAAAAACGGGTATCCAGTATGTTCTGATACGAGGTGGACGCTCTTTTTTTGTTGATAAGCAGTATTATTCCCTCGCGCACCGATATCCTGCCGAAAAGCGCAACATTTTTCAGATAGTTTTCCAGACAGTACGCTATAAACAGCCCCGCCGTAAACAGCACTATTGTAAGCATCAGGCTTCCCGGCCCCGCGCCGCCCTCCAGCCCGGAGAGCACGGTCGGGGTCACCAACAGCTCCAGCACCGCCTTGCCCGATGCCGTAAGCGCCAGCGCAAGGCACATAAACGGCACGCTTTTGCAACTGTTAAAGGCCGCCCTCAGCATAAAGCCCGTATTCTGCCACAGATTGTATTTCGGCTTTTCTCTTTTTTCTTTTTTCTTCTTTCTGTTTGCCGAATCCTTCTTGCTTTCCATAGTCTTTTCCTTCTCCGTTTTATCCTCGGCTGCGCCGCGCAGGCGCCGCCCGTTTATGCACCGCGGCGGATACGCCGCACCGGATATGCTTATGCGCAAAGGCCTTTTTGCATATCCCTTTTGCGCATTATAATAATAGCATAAAAAAACATCGCCGGCGTAATCGGGTGATGAATTGCTTTATTTCGGTGACGAACTGCAAAAAAAGCGCCGCTTTATCTCAAGCCGCGCCCTCCCTCCCGCCCACCCCGGGCGCAGGCTTGCTGCACCTTTTTGTGTGCCGGGAATATATTTTTACTTTTCACCCGCCGGATATTTATAGAATCACTCCGTGCTTTGGGGCAGCAGTATTTCGGTTGTAAAGGCTCCGTCCTCGGAATTCCTGCTTAAATATCCTCCCAGCCGCTCCACTATAGCATCCACCCGCATAAGCCCGAGCCCGCGGCCCTCACCCTTCGTGGTGGCAAAGCGCCCGGACTCCTTTTTCTGCTTTTTCTGCGCGGTAAAGTTCGTAAAGGAAATATACAGCTGACTCCCTTTCATATCCATATATATTCTTATTATCCGCTCATCGGGCGGAAGCGGCAGCACCGCATCGATGGCGTTATCGAAAAGGTTGCCCAGTATACAGCACAGATCCAGCTCCGGAGTGCTCAGCCGCACCGGAATATGCGCATCCGCCTGCACGCTTATATCCTTTGAACCGGCAAGAGATATCTTGCTGTTTAGTATTGCATCCGCCATGGGATTGCCCGTTTTTATTACGGTGTCCACCGTGCGCAGATCCGTATCCAATTCGTCAAGGTATTCCCGCAGGCGGCCGTAATCCCCCTTGTCCGCAAGCGCCTTGAGCAGCTGTATATGATTGCGGTAATCATGGCGCCACATACGCATCTTTTTATACATGTTCTCCACTTCCTGATAATGCGTATTTATAAGCTCCTTCTGATATTCCGCTATTTTTTTGTCCGTCCGTCCCGACAGTATGCCCATTTTTGCGCTCCTTTTTCCTTTATGCTAATTTCCCGCTATAACCGCCCTGCACAGCGGCTCGTAGGCTCCCCGCGGCAGCGGCAGCGCCGTCCCGTCCGAAAGGATAACCTCCTTTTTGGTTATCCTGCGTATCTGCTTAAGATTAAGTATATAAGACCTTCCCACACGGTAAAAGCCCGCCCCCAATTCCTTTTCAAAATCGGAAAGCGTGCGCTTTACGGTGTAATCCCTGCGCGCGTGAAGCGTAACATAGTTCCCGTACACCTCAAGGTATCTCACCGTGTATGTCGGCAGCACCTCCATAACTCCGCCCGCCTCAAAGCTTATGCACCGCTGCGACTGCGCCAGCCTCTGCCTCGCCCTGTCCATAACGCCGAAGAATTTTTCCTTTGAAACCGGCTTCATAAGATAGTGCAGCGCCGAAACATCATAGCCCTGCTCTATATAATCGGAATAGCCTGTTATAAATACGATCTGTATTACCTCGCTCTCCCTGCGCACCAGCCCCGCCAGCTCCACGCCGTCCATCCTGTCCATTTCTATATCCAGCAGCAGTATGTCAAAGCCCTTGTCCTCCTCAAAACGGAACAAAAAGCTCTCCGCCGACGGAAATATCTCGCACGCAACCTCCTCTGCGCGCGCCGCCGCCCACTCCTTTGCCAAAAGAAGCGAATATCCGGCATCCTCCCTGCTGTCATCGCATATCGCTATTCTGTATGCCATTTCTCTCCCCCTTTACGCAAAGCGTCCTGCACGGCTTTTTGATATTTTATCATGTTTTTACCGTTTTGCAAGATGTTTTCCCCGCGTTTTTTCGCCGTACACCCCCTTATTTCCACAGCGCGCCCGCCGCACCGCAAGCGCTCATGACCGCATCCAAACGCACCCTGCGCCGCAAGCAGCCGCCGGAAATCGGGGCGACCGCCCGCACCGCCCGTTTTATGTGAAGTTTTTCCGAAGTTTTCACATTGGGTATTGCAATTTGCCTTCGCGGTTGCTATAATAATCAGTTGAGAGATAATTTGCAGCGGAACATTTTCACCCTACCGCCCCTCTTGCATCGGGGCGTTTGACCGCGCAGACATAATAAGCACATTGCGCGGGCAGCAAAAAAACGGAGGTTATTATCCATGGATATAAACGAAAAGAAAAACGCTCTTATTGAAAAACTCAACGCCCCCACTCCGCCGGAGCGTCTGGCCGCCCTTTCGGAGCTCAAAGCAATGATAGATGCCGGTGAGATCACCATGACGCCCCGCGGCACCGATATCAACAATCATATCCACACCATCTATTCCTTCTCTCCGTACAGCCCGTGCAAGGCTGTGTGGCTTTCCTGCGTAGCCGGTCTGTGCACGGCCGGGCTTATGGATCACGATTCCATCAGCGGCGCGAAGGAATTTATAAAGGCCGGAGAAATTATGGGGCTGCCCACCACCATCGGCATGGAGATGCGCGTAAGCTTCCGCGGCACACCCCTTGAAGACCGCCGCATAAACAATCCCGATCAGTCCGGCGTGGCATACATGGCGCTGCACGGGGTGCCGCACGATGCAATAGACCGCGTTAACGAATTCATGGCTCCCTACCGTGAAGAGCGCAACAAGCGCAACCGCGCCATGACCGCACGCATAAACGAAATAACCGCCCCCATGGGCATAACTCTTGATTTTGACCGCGATGTTCTCTCCCTCAGCCGCGCAGAGGAAGGGGGCAGCGTTACGGAGCGTCATGTGCTCTTCGGGCTTGCCCAGGCAATAATCCGCAAATACGGACGCGGTCCGGCAGTGCTCGGGTTTGTCCGTGACAAGCTGGGAATGTCGGTATCGCCCCGCCTTGAGGCCCGTCTTAACAACCCCGAAAACTCCCATTACGATTACGATCTTCTGGGCATTCTCAAAAGCGATACCCGCTTCTTCTATATAGACGCCGATGCCGAGTGCATGCCCGTAAAGGCCGCATTGGAATTTGCCGATGAAATAGGCGCCATTTCCGCCTATGCTTACCTTGGCGATGTGGCGCAGAGCGTCACGGGCGATAAGCGCGCCCAAAGCTTTGAGGATTCCTATCTCGACGAGCTTTTCTCCATTATAAGCGATCTTGGCTTCCGCGCCGTTACATATATGCCCTCACGCAATACCGAGGAGCAGCTGGAGCGTCTGCGCACGCTGTGCGAGCGCTATGCCCTGTTCCAGATAAGCGGCGAGGATATAAATTCTCCCCGTCAGCTCTTTATTTGCGAGGCGCTCAAAAACCCCAAGTATCATAACCTTGTGGATTCCGCATGGGCGCTCATAGGGCACGAAAACGCAGCAACGGGCGATCACAGTCGCGGAATGTTCTCCAAAGAAACCCTTTGCGATATGCCGGAGCTTGACAACCGCATATCCCATTACAGCAAGCTGGGCAAGCAGTAATGCTTTTTTGAACCCGGCGGCCGTATATGCAGTAAATTATAACGCCGCACCCCTTTTGGGGCGCGGCGTTTCATTTTCACCTTGCTCTGCATCTGCGCGCTTTGATACAAGACCTTTCCCGGAATCACAGCACGCGTATCCTTATCATGTCCGGAATTCCCGCAAGGTCATCCAGCAGCTTCTGCTCGGCACCGGAATCAATGTCTATCATGGTGTAGGCAATATCGCCGCGGGATTTGTTTATCATGTCCGATATGTTTATGTTGTCCGCCGCTATGATCTCGGTTATCCGTCCTATCATATTGGCAATGTTTTTGTGTATCATGCATATGCGGGTGCGCCCGGTCCACGGCAGCTCGCAGGCCGGCATGTTTACGCTGTTTTTTATATTTCCGAAACGCAGATATTCATCCAGCTCCTGCGCGGCCATGGCGGCGCAGTTGTCCTCGCTCTCCGGCGTGGAGGCGCCCAGGTGAGGAATAAGCACGGCATTCTTTACCCCTATAAGCTCCTGACAGGGGAAATCCGTAACATATCGCGATATCTTGCCGCTTTCAAGAGCCGCAATCACATCAGCGGTGTTTACAAGCTCGCCTCGGGCAAAGTTAAGTATCATAACCCCGTCCTTCATTAGAGCAATGCTGTCCTTGTTTATAATTCCGCGGGTTTCATCAAGCAGCGGAACATGCAGGGTAATTACATCGCATTCGGCAAATATCTGTTCCTTCCCCGCCGCCTTTTGTATCTTGCGGGAAAGCCGCCATGCCGCATCCACGGAAAGGTGGGTGTCAAAGCCCAGCACCTCCATGCCCAGATTGTAGGCATCGTTTGCCACCAGCCCGCCTATTGCTCCAAGGCCTATAACGCCCAGCTTTTTCCCTCGTATCTCATGGCCCACAAAGGCCTTTTTCCCTTTTTCCACAAGCTTGGGCACCTCGCTGCCCATGCCGTTGAGCGTGTTTACCCATGCGCATGCCTGCGCAAGATTGCGGCTTGCAAGCAGCATCGCACCCAGCACCAGCTCGGCAACGCCGTTGGCGTTGGCACCCGGAGTGTTGAAAACCGTCACGCCCTTAAGCGCATATTCCGCGCAGGGAATATTGTTTGTTCCGGCACCGGCGCGGGCAACCGCCATAACGCTTTTGGGCAGGCTGAATTCATGCATATCGGCAGAGCGCACCAGTATGCCCTCCGGCTCCTTCGCCCCGGCGGAAACACTGTATTCCTCCTTGGATAAATGATCGTATATACGGTCGGATATGGGATTAAGCGTAAGTATCTCTTTCATTATAATATACCCTTTCCGGCAATGAGCCGTAAATGCAGCCGTTCACGGCCGCATCAAGAAGCCGCAGACGCTTTTCTTTTGCGCCTTATCTGTTCTCCGTTTCGAATTTTTTCATAAACTCAATAAGCGCCTTTACACCCTCTACCGGCATGGCGTTGTAAATGGAGGCGCGCATTCCGCCCACCAGGCGGTGTCCCTTAAGGGACAAAAGCCCGTTTGCCGCCGCCTGCGCCACAAAGGCCGCATCGGTTTCCTTGCTGGGGGTAACAAAGGGCACATTCATAAGGGAACGGTCCTCCTTTGCCACGGAGTTTGTATAAAAATCGGAATTGTCTATAAAATCATAGAGCAAGCCCGCCTTATAGCGGTTTATTTTTTCCATCTCCGCCACGCCTCCCAAGGACAGCAGATGCTCAAACACCAGCCCCGCAATATATATCTGATATGTGGGCGGAGTGTTGTACAGGCTGTCTGCATCGGCCTGAGTTTTCCATTTAAGCATCGTGGGGCATATATCCATGCTGCGCTCCAGCATATCCTCCCGCACAATAACTATCGTAAGCCCGGCCGAGGATATATTCTTCTGTGCGCCCGCATAGATAACGGCATAGCGCTCCACCGGCGTAACCTCCGCAAGGATATTGGAGGACATATCCGCAACCAGCGGCACCCCCGCGGTGTCGGGCAATTCGGTATAGTGCGTGCCGAATATGGTGTTGTTGGTGGTAATATGCACATAGTCCGCGTCCTTGTCAAAATCCGCAGCCGTCGTGCGGGGAATATAGGTGTAATTTTTATCCTGGCTGCTTGCCGCTGCGCGGGCGTTTGTAAAACGGGAGGCCTCCTTGAAGGAAAGGGAAGCGAAATTGCCCGTAATTATATAATCCGCCTTGCCCTTTACGCTCAGGTTCAGCGGAACGGCGGCAAACTGCTGGCTTGCGCCGCCCTGAATGAACAGCACCTTATAGTTTTCGGGGATGTTCATAAGAGTGCGCAGATCGGCCTCCGCTTTTTTTATTATGGCATCATAGCATTTGGCGCGGTGAGACATCTCCATTACCGACATGCCGGTGCCTTCATAGTCCAGCATCTGCTCCTGCGCTTTTTTCAGCACCTCAAGGGGCAGCATGGAAGGTCCTGCGCTGAAGTTATAGTTTCTCATATATTCATCCTCCTGTTAAAAATTATATTGCCGCGGGCGTATAAATATCCGTTTTTTGAGTATTTTTTCGTTTCGGAAAAAATCATGCCTTTATTATACACACTTTATCGTAGTAAAGCAAGCGCAAATGTGCGCAAATACATGTTTTTTAGCGGCCGCGCACGAAAAAGCCGCCGTATAGGCCGGCCGTACAAAGAAAATGCGGCCGCCTTTTACTTAAAGCGGCCGTCATCATATCACAGAAAATATTTTATCCCGGATTCAAACAACGGCATATCATAGCTGCCGGGTACATTCACGCACACATCCGCATCCCTGCGCTCCGTATGCCCCATCTTGCCCAGCACCCGCCCGTCGGGGGATATTATGCCCTCTATTGCCCCAACCGAGCCGTTCAGGTTGCACCGCCCCGAGCCGGAGGCATGTCCCTCAAGATCGCAGTACTGCGTTATCACCTGACCGTTGTCAATAAGCTGCGTCAGCATTTCCGGGCTGCACGCAAAGCGTCCCTCGCCGTGCGAAAGCGCCACGGAATACACCTCGCCGCTTTTGCACGCACTCATCCACGGGGAATCCGTCGAGCAAACACACACTCTTGCTATGGCGGAAATGTGCCGCCCGATGGTGTTGAAGGTAAGCGTCGGGTCCTCCGGGCGCACGGTATCAATGCGGCCGTAGGGCAGCAGTCCGGTTTTTATAAGCGCCTGAAAGCCGTTGCATATGCCCATTGCCAGCCCGTCCCGGTGCTCAAGCAGCTCACCTACCTGCTCGCGCACGCGGGCGTTTCTGAGCACCGTTGCAATAAACTTGCCGCTGCCGTCCGGCTCATCACCGCCGGAAAAGCCGCCCGGAAGCATAAGGATATTTGCATTTTTAAGCCGCCGCGCCAGCTCCTCCATGGATTCGTTTATCTGCCCCGCCGTACGGGAACGAAGCACGAATATATCGCATTGCGCCCCCGCCGCCTCGAAGGCGCGGGCAGTATCTACCTCGCAGTTTGTGCCGGGGAACACCGGAATAAGCACGCGCGGATGCACGATTTTCGGCGCTCGGCATTCCCTTACCGCTCCCGATGCCGCTTTTTTCGGCACTTCCGCGGGCTTTATATCGCTCACTCCCGGAGTATCGCCGCAGTAAACCGGGAATACGCCATCCAGCGTGCCTAAATATGCCTTTTCCGCCTCGTCAAAGCTCAAATGCTCGCCGCGCAGAATAAGCTCTCCCGGCGCGGTATCATCGCTGAAGGTTCGCCCTATAAGGGTGCAGCCCAGCTCTGCAAGCTCCGGCGCCTGCGCCTGCACTATAAAGGAGCACAGCGCGGCATCAAACAGCGTGCCGTTTTCTCCGGTAAGCTCAGTGCTTACACGGTTGCCCAGTGCCGATATAATGCATGCCGCCGCAGCGCCGCCTTTATCCACGGGAACGGCAGCGTATATTCTTTTTTCCCTCATCAGCCTGTGCAGGCATGCGCAGGAGGCCTTTATCGCCTTTGCATCGGGCAGCAGCGCGTAGGAAAGCGGTATGCGCACAAGCCCCAGCAGCGCGTTTTCCTTTTTGAATTCCTGCCCTAACGCAACGCTTGCCCTTCCCGGCACCATGGCAAAATTCACAAGGGTGGGAGGCACATCAAGATTGTTGAACGAGCCGCTCATGGAATCCTTGCCCCCTATTGCCGGAGTATTGAAGTCCATCTGCGCCCGCACCGAGCCAAGCAGCGCCGCTGTCGGCTTTCCCCAGCGCAGCGGAACATCGCGCAGACGCTCAAAGTATTCCTGCTGCGTAAGCCGCGCCTTGGATATATCCCCGCCGGCGCAGGCCAGCTTAACAAGGGAATGGGCAACGGCAAAGTACGCTCCGTGGAAGGGAGATATGCGGGCAATGCGCGCATCATACCCCCAGCTCATAAAGGTGGCGGTGTCTGTCTGTCCGTGCTCAAGGGGCAGCTTTGCCGCCATGGCGCAGGCGGGCGTCAGCTGGTATACGCCGCCCAGCGGCATAAGCACCGTCCCCCGCCCTATGGAGGCGTCAAAGCGCTCGATAAGCCCCTTCTGCGAGCATACATTAAGGTCGGAAAGCGCAGCCAGCGCCGCCGGAACCGCGCCCCCGGCAAGTGCCGCGCAGACAGCAGGCAGCGGGCCCGCCGCACGCTTAAGCTCCGCCTCATCCGGCGCGGGTATTTCCGCTTTTGCGTGCTGAGTTACGCCGTTTGTATCAAGAAAAGCCCGCTCTAACTCCACCACAGTCTGCCCGCGCCATGTCATGCGCAGCAATCCGGTATCGGTAACAACGGCAACCGCCGTGGCATCAAGGTTTTCCTGAGACGCCATTTCTATAAACTTTTCCGCATCCCCGGCATCCAGCACCACCGCCATGCGTTCCTGCGACTCACTTATCGCAAGCTCCGTTCCGTCCAGACCGTCATATTTTTTCGGTACAAGGTCAAGGTTTATATCCAAAGAATCGCTCAGCTCGCCTATCGCCACGCAAACGCCGCCCGCTCCGAAATCATTGCAGCGCTTTATAAGGCGGGTAACCTCCGGCTTGCGGAAAAGCCGCTGAAGCTTGCGCTCGGTGGGCGGATTGCCCTTCTGCACCTCGGCGCCGCAGGAAGCAAGGCTTTCGCCGGTATGTGCCTTGGAGGAGCCCGTCGCGCCGCCGCAGCCGTCCCGCCCCGTAGCGCCGCCCAGCAGCACTATAACATCGCCGGGAGCAGGCCGCTCTCTGCGTATGTTGGCATAGGGAGCCGCGCCTATTACCGCGCCTATCTCCAAACGCTTTGCCACATATCCCTCATCGTATATCTCGCTTACCTGTCCCGTGGCAAGCCCTATCTGGTTGCCGTAGGAGGAATATCCCGCAGCGGCGGTAAGAGTAAGCTTTCGCTGAGGCAGCTTGCCCTCAAGGGTTTGGCTCACCGGAGTTCGCGGGTCGCCCGCACCCGTTACGCGCATTGCCTGATAAACATAGCTGCGCCCCGAAAGCGGGTCGCGTATCGCGCCGCCCAAACATGTGGCGGCGCCGCCGAAGGGCTCGATCTCGGTGGGGTGATTGTGGGTTTCGTTTTTGAACATGATCACCCAGTCCTCGCTGTGCCCGTCTATATCCGCCTTTATCAGCACGGAGCAGGCGTTTATCTCCTCCGAGGCATCCAGATCCTCAAGTCCGCCCCGGCGCTTTATCTCCTTGGCCGCTATCGTCGCCATATCCATAAGGGTTATGTTCTTATATCTGCGGTTCTTGTAAAGCTCGCCCCGCATGTCAATATACATCTGCCATGCCTCTTTTATGGGCCCGGCGCTTTCTCCCTGCTCTATTTTCACCTCGTCAAGACGGGTGAGAAATGTGGTGTGGCGGCAGTGATCCGACCAATATGTGTCTATCACCTTCAGCTCCGATATATACGGGTCGCGCCCCTTTTTTATAAAATAGTCCCTCACGAATTCAAGGTCCGCCGCCGTCATGGCAAAGCCCATGCTCTTGTGATAGGCCCGTATCTCCTCCCCGTCCATTTTGATAAAGCCCTTAACCTCGGCTACCGGCGCTGGCGCGGGCATATCCTGCGCAAGGCTTTCCGTGGGAGCAAGAGAGGCCTCCCGTGCCTCCACGGGGTTTATCGTGTATTTTTTTATTGCCTGCGTATCCTCCGGCAGCAGCTCGCCCGAAAGCACATACACCTTTGCGCAGCGCACGCGGGGTGCCGGCTTGCCCGTCAGCAGCGAGCAGCACTGCGCGGCGGAATCGGCACGCTGGTCAAATTGTCCCGGAAGATATTCCGTTGCATATACATATTCGTTTGCGCCGGTCTGCATGCACCGGCTGACGGTGTCGGCGTTAGGCTCCGAAAATATTGTGGATATCGCCTTTTCCAGCTCCTGTGCCTCCAGCCCCTCCACATCGTAGCGGTTTATTATGCAAAGGTCGGTAAGCCGGGTTATAAGCAGGTTCTCCCGTATATCCTTAAGCAGCGCCTTGGCCTCCACATCAAAGCCCGGACGCTTTTTAACAAAAATTCTCTCAACGCTCATGCCGTTTTCTCCGTTTCTCCGGTACGGACCCTTTCGCATTGCTCGGCCGGATAAGCAATACCCATGCCCGAAAATCCGGGAATATTATCAGTTTTTCTGTATTATAGCATATATGCGCTCATTAAAAAAATATAATCCCGCGATTTTTCAATATATTTATTGATTATTCGTGTTTAATGTTCGTGTTTTGCACTGCGCGTGCGCCTCTGCTCTCCATTTCTCTTGCAGACCTATCACGCCTTTCGGAATAGGCAATTATGCAGCTTCTTCTTTATCATCCTGCAAAACACACGCAAAAATCAAATAAAATCCACCCGCTCCGCAAAAAACAGTTGACATTATGCAAAAAGCGTTATATCATACATGCAACAAACGGCAAGGAAGTCATTTGAGCTTCCCTGCCGTTTTTTTATTTTCTGTATATTCAGGAGGAAAAGAAATGGACACAACAGCAATCATAGATACATTCTGGGTGCTGCTTGCCGCAATACTCGTGTTCTTTATGAATCTGGGTTTCGCGGCGGTTGAGGCGGGCTTTGCCCGCTCCAAAAACACGGTAAACATTCTGTCAAAGAATTTTATCGTCTTTGCGGTATCGTCACTGGGCTTCCTGCTTCTGGGCTGGGGTCTCATGTTCGGCGGAGATAACCCCTTTATCGGCACAAGCCACCTGTTCATATTGGGCAATGCCGACAATTCCTTCTATGCCGATACGCTCAACCCCAATGTGCCGTTTTGGGGCAAAGTATTCTTTCAGCTGGTTTTCTGCGGCACGGCGGCTACCATAGTTTCCGGAGCGGTGGCGGAAAGGATCAAATACATCTCCTTCATCGTGTTTTCCTTTGTGCTCACCCTTGTTATCTACCCCATAGTCGGGCACTGGATATGGGGCGGCGGCTGGCTGGCACAGCTGGGCTTCATGGATTTCGCAGGCGATACCGCCGTGCATTCCGTAGGCGGCTGGGCGGCGCTTTCCGGCGCGCTGCTGCTGGGTCCCCGTATCGGCAAATACGGCAGGGACGGCAAGCCCCGCGCCATTCCGGGACACAATATGTCCCTTGCTGTGATCGGTCTGTTCGTGCTGTGGCTGGGCTGGTTCGGCTTTAACCCCGGCTCCACCATGAGCTTCCAGAACCCCTCCGATGTCATGCACATTCTCTTTACCACCAATGCCTCCGCCGTTGCAGCGGTGCTCACCTCCACAATAACCTCGTGGATAGTTATCGGCAAGCCCGACCTTGGCATGACGATAAACGGCTGTCTGGCGGGCCTTGTGGGCATAACCGGCGGCTGCGCCTATGTCTCCGTTGAGGCCTCGCTCATCATCGGCGCCGTTGCCGGAATCATCGTGGTGCTGCTTGTTCGCTTCTTTGACCGCATAGGCATCGACGACCCCGTGGGCGCAACCTCCGTGCATCTTGGCTGCGGCGTGTTCGGCACACTGTGCATAGGCCTCTTTGCCAAGGAGGGCGTCACCTCTCTCTCCACTCAAAACGGTCTTTTCTACGGCGGCGGCTTCCGCCTGCTGGGCGTAGAGGCCGTAGGCGTGCTGTCGGTGGGCGTATTTGTGTTTGCCGCCTCCACTCTTGTATGGTTCATCATTAAGAAAACCATGGGCATGCGCGTAACCCCCGAGGAGGAGCGCGTCGGCCTTGATATCGGCGAGCACGGCAATGTCGCCTATCCCGACTTTGCTCCCGCCGCCGAGCTTACGGACGGCACCGACTCCGCCGCTTCCGACAGGCCCGCGGAGGCTCCCGTCACGGCCGGCGCCGCAGCCCCGGAAGATGCAATACCCGTGGAATTCCACGGCCGGAAGGATCGCATAACCAAGGCCACCATAATCATGAACCCCTCCCGCTTTACTCCGCTCCAGGAGGCGCTTGAAAACATCGGCATCACCGGTATGACGGTAACAAATGTCTTCGGCTTCGGCGTGCAGAAGGGACATAAGGCGTACTTCCGCGGCGCTCCCATAGAAACACGGCTGCTGCCCAAGATAAAGCTGGATGTGGTAATTTCCAAGGTGCCTACCGAGCTGCTTATAAACACGGTGAGGGATACCCTTTATACCGGCAATATAGGCGACGGCAAGATATTCCTCTATGAGGTAAGCGATGTTGTGCGCGTGCGCACCGGCGAGCGCGGCTACGACGCCCTTCAGGAGGAAAGTAACGAAAAAGAATAGGCCCGTGCAGGCATGAGCGCCGGGCATACCCTTATTCCGATAACGACATAAAGCACAGGCTCCGTCAGCCGCAGCGCGGCAGGCGGAGCTTTTTGTTCTCTTTTTTGCATTATGCCGCCGCCTTGCCGTTTGCCGCCAAAGCCTTTTTCATAAAAACGCGAATATTGCCGTTTTGATAAAGCAAATCCGCCTCAACCCGCTTGCACAAAATACACAAGGCGTGCTAAAATACCGTATTGAATACCGTATTGAATGCCGTATTGTAAATATAATGCGATAAAAACCTGATGCATCGGCTTTTGCCCTTATTAAAAATAAAAGCGGAAAATACCCGCATGCAGTCCGCCGCATGATCGCGGCGAAAACACAAAAAAGGAGAGCGATTCCGTGACAACCAAAGCTGCACCGAAAGACAGCCTTTACATACGCACCGTTTCCCCCGAGGATGCGCCTGCGCTGCTGGAAATATACTCTCCCTATGTTGAGCACACCGCCATATCCTTTGAAATAACCGTGCCGTCGGAAGAGGAATTTGCCGGCAGAATAGCGCATACAATCAAACGCTATCCCTATATCGCCGCCGTAAAAAACGGCAGAATCATCGGCTATGCCTGCACCCATCCCTTTGTGGACAGAGAAGCATACCGGCATACGGCGGAAACCACCGTGTATGTCCGCAAGAGTGAAACCGGCTCCGGCACGGGAAGGCTGCTGTATGAAAGCCTTGAAAAAATATCCGTCCTTCAGAATGTGCTGGATCTTTATGCCTGCATCGGCGTTCCTGCGCGCGATGACGAGCACCTCACCCATAACAGCGAGGAATTCCATAAGCATATGGGCTATGAACGGGCTGGCTTTTTCCCGGCATGCGGATATAAATTCGGCCGCTGGTACGATATGGTGTGGATGCGCAAAACGCTTGGCGCGCATACGGAAAGCCCCGCGGAATTTGTGCCGTTTTGCTCTCTTTCAAAAAGCGCTCTTGCCGGGTGCGGTATAATCACGGAGGAATAATTATGGAATTAAAAATGATTCAGGCGATGGACGCATACTACCCCCATGTGGACGGAGTGGTGAATGTAGTGGACAACTACGCGCGCACCTTTACAAAAATGGGGGACGACTGCACCGTCTATGTGCCCGACTGCGGAAAATATGACGATGAGCTCCTCCCCTACCGCGTACTGCGCTGCAAGGCCATGGCCACCGGAAAGGAGCTGCACCTTCCTCAGCCCGAGCTTTCTCCGGGCGTTCGCAGACAGCTGCTGGAGAGCGGCGCCGACATAATCCATTCCCACACCCCCTTTATGATGGGCAGAAGCGCATACAGGCTGGCAAAAAGGCTGGACATCCCCTTTGTCACCACCTTCCATTCAAAGTATTACGACGATTTTATCGCCTATACCGGCAGCGAGCGCTTTGCCCGCTTCGGTCTTAAATATATGCTGGAGCTCTACGATAAGGCGGACGCCGTCTGGGCCGTAAACAGCGCCACGGCGCAAACCCTCAGGGATTACGGCTTCAAGGGCAATATAACCGTTATGCCAAACGGCATTCACGGCTCCTATCCCCAAGACCCGCAGCAGCTTATCCGGCGCGCAAACAGCGCCTATCCCCTTCCCTGCGAGGGCTTTGAAATAATATTTGTCGGTCAGCTCATCTGGCAGAAAAATCACCGTCTTGTTTTGGATACCGCGGCGCGGCTTAAAAAAAGAGGCATTGCTTTTTCCGTCACGGTGGCGGGCTGCGGTGATAACGGCGAGGAAATAAAGGCCTATGCCCACTCTCTCGGGCTTGACGACTGTGTAAAATATCTGGGCCGGGTCACGGACCGCGAGCTGCTGAGCGGGCTGTATCTGCGCAGCAAGCTGTTCTTCTTCCCGTCGGTTTACGATAATGCCCCCATAACCCTTCAGGAGGCCTCCCTTAACCGCGTGCCCGCGCTTTTAATGCAGGGCAGCAACGCCTCTCAGGGCATTACCGACGGCGTAAACGGCTGGCTGTGCGATAACGACCCGGACAAAACGGCGGATAAAATAGCGCTAATCATGGCAAATGAGGAAAACCGCGTCCGCGTGGGTCTTGAAGCCTCCCGCACCGTGGTAAACAGGTGGGAGGATATAATGCCCGCCGTAAAAGAGGAGTATATCCGTCTTATAAAAAACAAAAAGTGCGGCAAATAACGCCCCCGGCATAACCGTAATGCCGATAAGAACAGGAGTCACAGCATGATAGCTCTGCTTTCGCGCATATTCATAAAAAATGCAAAGGATACCGAAAATCCCGAGGTGCGCCGCAAATACGGCGTACTCTGCGGAGGCGTGGGCATATTCCTCAACGCCGTGCTCTGCGCCTGCAAGCTGGCCGCAGGCATTATAACCGGCTCCATCGCCGTCGTGGCCGATGCCTTTAACAACCTTTCCGATGCGGGCAGCTCCGTTATCACCATTGCGGGCTTCCGCATGGCGGGGCAAAAGCCGGACAGCAAGCACCCCTTCGGTCACGGGCGGGCGGAATACATTGCCGGGCTTGTGGTATCATTTATCATAATGACGGTAGGGCTGGAGCTGCTTAAAAGCTCTGTTGAAAAAATCATTACCCCTCAGTCCGTAAGCTTTTCCCTTGCCGCCGTGCTTATAATGGCGGCATCGGTAGCAGTAAAAAGCTATATGTTTTTCTATAACAGGCGCATCGGCAAAAAAATAGACTCCGCCGCAATGCGCGCCGCCGCCTCCGACTCCCTTTCGGACTGCATAGCCACCTTGGCCGTGCTTCTGTCCATGCTCATAAACCGCTTCTGCGGCTTCAATGCCGACGGCTGGTGCGGTATCGCGGTGGCGGCGTTCATATTCGTTTCGGGCTGCAAATCGGTAAAGGAAACCGTCTCCCCCCTGCTTGGGCAGCCGCCCGCGCCGGAATTCGTGCGCAAAATAAAGGATATCGTCCTGTCCTATCCCGATATCGAGGGCATGCATGACCTTATCGTACACGATTACGGCCCCGGAAGATGCATGATAAGCGTGCACGCCGAGGTTCCGGCGGATAAAAGCATGCTGGATATGCACGATCTTATAGACCGCATCGAGCACCGGCTTGCCAAGGAAACCGGCGCGGTGGCCGTAATACATATGGACCCGGTAGTGCGCGATGAAAGCACAACCCGCCTGCGGGATATCGCCGCCCGCGCCGCCAAAGAGGTGGATGAGCGCATAACCATTCACGATTTTCGTGCGGTAAAGGGCAACACCCATACAAACCTCATCTTTGACGCCGTCGTGCCCTTTGATATGGACCCCGCAAGCGTAAAAAAACAGATAGCCTCCCTTATCCACAGCCGGGACGAAAGCCTTTATGCGGTGGTGGAAACCGATTGCGTTTATTCTCCGGAGCATTAGCCCCGGGTATAAAATAAATACCGGCGGCGGTATGCCGCAGAAAGCGGACAGTTCGAAGCCCTCCTGTCCGGGCCTTAAGGCCGATAAACAAAACCAGGATGAAAAAGAATAATACAGGTGCAGCACTCAGAAACAACATACGCTTTATTACGGTTTCCGCCGTGATAGCGGCGCTTTATGCAGCCCTTACGCTGCTGCTTCAGCCGGTAGCCTACTTCGGCGCGGCGCAATGCCGCCTCTCCGAGGGTCTTACCCTTTTGGCGTTTCTTATGCCGGAGGCAATACCCGGTCTTGCCGTGGGCTGCCTTGCAGCAAATATATTGGGGGGCGGTGCGCTGCCGGATATAATCCTTGGCACCCTTGCCACCCTTGCCGCGGCCGCCTGCTCCGCACGGGTAAAAAACATGTGGGTATCCGGCATATTCCCGGTGCTTTTCAACACCGTGCTTGTATCCCCCGTTATAGTCTATTGCTATATGGGCGGCGGAGCCTTAAGCGTCTACCTCGTCAATGCCGGATTGTTTGCCCTGTGCGAAGCGGCCAGCGTGTACGCAGTGGGCGTGCCCCTGGTGCTGCTGCTTTGCCGCTCCGGTGCGCTGAAACGCGCACTGCATATAAACATCACCGTCAAAAGAGGCCGAAAACAGCCGCTTCCTTCCCAAAAAGCCGCTTCTTCTCAACCCTCCTCCCCGTCGGACGGCTCTTTTGACAGCAAAGGAGAATAACCGTGAAAAACATTCTGCAAAATAAAAGCACTCCATATGTGCTGGGGCTTATATGCGCCGTGGCCTTTTTTGCGGCGCATATATATTTTAACATCGCCGTTCCGCAGGTGAATCTCTGGAGCTATGAAGCGCTGTGCGAAATCGGCTTTCTTCTTATGCTGCTTTCCCTTGTGCCCTTTATGTGCGAGCGCATACTCAGGGCAAACGGACAGCACCGGGGCGCAGGCTTTACCGTGCTGCTCATAGCGCAATGTCTGTTTGCAGGCCTTGCCTTTGTTTGTTTTGTCCTTTCCGCCGTGCTTACCGTCGCCGCGCGCGGAACCCAAAGCTTGAACATTATAATGCTCATCGGACTATGCGCCGCCGCACTGATGTCTCTTATGCTGCTGCTGCTGCGCCTGTGCGTGCTCACCTCGTGCAATGGGGCGGTAAAAGCCGTCGGATGGGTGCTGCTTGGTTCCGCAACGGCCGCCGGCGCGCTGCTCCACCTTACTCTTTTGCTTGATCTTGTAAAGGAAATAGCCGCAAATGCAGGGCAGGGCATCGGCATACTGCTTTTCTGGTACGGCTTTGTTAATTTTGTATATATCATGTGCCTGTTTCTTGCAGACGGCGCATGCATATATTTTGCCGTTCACACCGTCCGCCGCCTGGAAAACGAGCCCTCCCCCCTTATGTATCTGTAAATATGAATTCCGCAGTATGCGCAGCCTGCGGCCGGCCTTACGGCGGGCAGCAATAAAAAGGTGATATGAACAATACCGGATGCAAAAAAGCAAAACCCAAAACAAAGCGCAGCATGATCATTGCGCTGTCCCTTGCCCTTGTGCTGCTCCTGCTCCTTG
This sequence comes from uncultured Clostridia bacterium, assembly GCA_934465535.1. Lineage (GTDB taxonomy): Bacteria > Bacillota > Clostridia > Christensenellales > QALW01 > UMGS1338. Next base: position 72,629 of record CAKSKV010000002.1, read on the forward strand.
CGGGGCTGTGGCGCATAAGCGGCTATAAACGCTTTTTTCAGGCCAGCGTGGAAAAATGGAGCCGCTATTATTCCGTGGACGAATACCTTATCTACGGCATGATATACGCCGAAAGCGGCGGCAGAGAGCAGGCTCAAAGCAGCGCGGGCGCAGTGGGGCTTATGCAGCTTATGCCGCAGACGGCAAAATGGCTCGCTTGGCGCGAGGGCATTGAATACAGCGAGGAAATGCTGCTTCAGGGCGATTACAGCATTCGTCTTGGCTGCGCATATGCGGCGTTTCTTTTTGAAAGGTATGATAATTACGATTGCGTCATTGCCGCCTATAACGCCGGCCACGGCACCGTGGACAGATGGCTGAAGGACCCGGAATTTTCCCGCGACGGCAAAACCCTTTACCGCGTGCCCTATGCCGAAACCGAAAACCACATCGTGCGCGTCAACCGCGCCCGCAGCATTTATCTTGCCCTCTATCCGCCCGCAGAATGATTGCCGCACCGAATACTGCAAAAAATCATGCGCCGCAAAGGCCGCGCGGCTGCAAAATACAAGCATTTCTTCAGAAAAAACGGCACTAATGCGCCCCAAACGCTCCGTTTGCCCAACAGCGCGGAATAAAAACGCTTGACAAAAGCCGCCGCAAAGATACAATAAATATAAATTATCTGAAATCGGCGCCGGCCGCATCTCCCTTTTACCGGCAGCCTTGCCGCAAAAGGCACACAGTCCCGTCCCCGATTTTGGGTACCGATACGAAATAAATAAAGAAAAAAGAGGTATTGCTATGTCCGGAATCAATCTTAAAGACAAGGTCGCCGTAATCACCGGCGCCAGCCAGGGTCTGGGCGAGGCGCTTGCCATGCGCCTTTCCGATGAGGGCTGCAAGGTCGTTGTGGCAGATATGAACTATGAAGGCGCGCAGGCCGTTGCCGCAAAGCTCAAGGACGCCATCGCAGTGGCTGTCAATGTAACCAAAATCGAGGATTGCGAAAAAATGGCGGCAGCCGCCGTTGAAAAGTACGGCAAAATCGACATTCTCGTCTCCAACGCCGGCATAGTCAAATCCGGCGATATCCGCCAGTTCCCCGCCAGCAGCTTTGCCCTTGTGGTGGATGTAAACCTCAACGGCTATTTCAACACCGTAAAGGCGGTTGCCCCCTATATGCTGGAGCGCAAGCAGGGCGTCATCATCCAGATAAACAGCAAATCCGGCAAAAAGGGCTCCTATAAAAACTGCGCCTATGCCGCAAGTAAATTCGGCGGCATCGGCCTTACCCAGTCCCTCGCTCTGGAGTTTGCCGATCAGGGCATCCGCGTAAACAGCATCTGCCCCGGCAACATGCTCTCCTCTCCCCTTTGGGTAAACAGCCTTTTCAAGCAGTACGCCGCCAATCAGAACACCACCGAGGAAGCCATCCGCGAAAAGTATATCAATCAGGTGCCCATGAAGAGAGGCTGCGAATATGAAGATATCGCAAATGTCATGGTCTTCCTTGCAAGCGATATGTCCTCCTACATGACCGGCCAGGCCATCAATGTCACAGGCGGACAGGAAATGAAATAAGCCCTATCTCGGCTTTATAACGGTACCGGCTTTACAAAAAAGCCGGTATTTTTTATTCCGGTACACACGGCATATGTGCCGCCTGCTTCTTCTTTTCTTTAACGCTCTTCCTGCCGCCTTGAAGATACCCCCCTCTCCCTTTACGGCATTTTCGCCCCCAAGCCGCTTTTTAATTTTCGCATAAAAACAGTTTTTATCAGAAAATTTCAATTTTCACCCCGATTTTCGTCAAAAATAAACATAAAAATGCGAATTTTTTTCAATTAGGGTATTTACTCCGGGGGTACGGCTGTGTTATAATCATACAATAACAATACATTTTAAGCCCGCACGGTATTCCGGGTGCCTCCCCGCAAACATCCGCCGGGCGATTGAAAACCGATCAGGAGGAGATAAAATGGCTTTATCCAAAGAGCAGAAAGAGCTTCGCTTGGCCGAGCTTCGAAGCTTTATCCAGCTGCACAAAGACGACAAGGGTCCGCTTATGCCCATTATGCAGAAGGCGCAGGAGCTTTTCGGCTATCTTTCCCTTGAAACCCAAACGGTAATTGCAGAGGGTCTGGGCATCCCGGTAAGCGAGGTCTACGGCGTGGCCACCTTCTACGCCCAGTTTTCTCTTGAACCCAAGGGCCAGTATGTCATCGGCGTATGCACCGGCACCGCCTGCTATGTAAAGGGCGCCGCCGCCGTGCTTGAAGAGGTGGAAAAGCAGCTCGGCGTCACCAAGGGGCGCACCAGCAAGGACGGAATATTCACCATTCAGGATACCCGCTGCCTGGGCTGCTGCGGCCTTGCTCCCGTAATGGTAATAAACGACGATGTCTACGGCCGCCTTGTGCCGGCGGATGTCCCCGGTATTTTGGCAAAATACAAAAACGAAGGCTGAGCCGCGGCAAACGGACAACGGTATGGATGAAATAGCGCTTCATGTGCTGGACATAATACAAAACAGCGTACGGGCCGGAGCCCGCTGCATACAGGTGCACTTTGAGCGGCACGGAAATATGCTCCGGGTTACAATATCCGACGACGGCTGCGGCATGTCAGCGGAAACCGCCGCAAAGGCGTGCAGTCCCTTTGCAACCAGCCGCACCACGCGCAAAGTGGGTCTGGGGCTGCCGCTGCTTATGGCCTCCGCACAGGGCTGCGGCGGAAGCTTCGGCATTCAATCGCAGCCGGGCAAGGGTACCGTTGTGGAGGCGGTGTTTAACACACAAAACATCGATTGCCCCCCCGTGGGCGATATAAACGGCACAATGCTGTCCCAGTTTGTGTGCCACCCGGAAATCGATTTTATCTACACCTTTTCAAACGAGCGCGGCAGCATGCGCACGGATACCGAGGAGATCAAACGCGTTCTTGACGGAGTACCGCTTGATACTCCCGAGGTCGTGGAGTGGATGCGCGCAGGTCTTGCCCGGGAATTTGAAGCCCTCGGCGAAAAGGAATACTGATAAACCCCGCTTAAAAAAGCACCTGCCGGCAGCGCCAGTCCGCACCGAAAGTCACCCTGAATAAGGGACTTTATCCGCAAAAGGAACCAAAAAAACAAAACAGAACGGAGAAACTGATATGAAAAGCATAAAAGAGCTGGAAGAAATCAGACAGCGTACCCTAAGCAACATAAATATGCGCAAGGAAAACAATAATACCCGTGTGGTGGTGGGTATGGCTACTTGCGGCATCGCCGCCGGCGCTCGCCCCGTACTGCTTAAATTCATGGAGGAAATATCGCAGCGCGGTCTTTCCGGCGTCACCGTTTCCCAAACGGGCTGCATCGGCGTCTGCCGTCTTGAGCCCATTGTGGAAATATATACGCCCAACAGCGAAAAGGTCACCTATGTAAAGGTCACACCGGACAAAGCAAGCAGGATAATCACCGAGCATATCGTCAACGGCAAGGTGGTGGAGGAATATACCATCGGCTGGCACGAGGCCAATGAGAACAAATAACGGGAGGAATCAATACAATGTATCGAGCACATGTACTTGTCTGCGGCGGAACCGGCTGCACTTCTTCAAATTCGCTTAAGATCATAGAGCGTTTTGAGCAGCTTGTCGCCCAGAACGGTCTGTCACAGGAGGTCAAGGTCGTCCGCACCGGCTGCTTCGGTCTGTGCGAGCGGGGCCCGATAGTCATCGTGTACCCCGAGGGCGCGTTCTATTCCCGCATCAAGCCCGAGGATGTGGACAGGATAGTACAGGAGCACCTTGTCAAGGGACGCATAGTAAAGGATCTCATTTATCACGATAAAAAAGACGGGCAGGTGCACGAAACCTCCCTTTCCAATATCGGCTTTTATAAAAAGCAGCACCGCGTGGCTTTGCGCAACTGCGGCGTTATAGACCCGGAAAATATCGATGAATACATAGCCTTCGACGGTTATAAGGCCCTTGCCAAGGTGCTTACCGAAATGACCCGCGAGGAGGTCATAGACACCGTCAAGCGCAGCGGGCTTCGCGGCCGCGGCGGCGCGGGCTTCAGCACCGGCACAAAATGGGAGTTTGCCTACCGTTCTCAGTCGGATAAAAAATATGTCGCCTGCAACGGCGACGAGGGCGACCCCGGTGCCTTTATGGACCGCAGCATACTGGAGGGCGACCCGCATGCCGTGCTGGAGGCAATGGCCATAGCCGGCTATGCCATAGGCAGCGATCAGGGCTATATTTATGTCCGTGCGGAGTACCCCATCGCGGTAAAACGCCTCCAGATAGCCATAGATCAGGCGAAGGCCTACGGTCTTTTGGGCAAAAACATCTTCGGTACCGATTTCAGCTTCGATATCGAAATACGCTTGGGCGCAGGCGCCTTTGTGTGCGGCGAGGAAACCGCTCTGCTCACAAGCATCGAGGGCAAGCGCGGCGAGCCCCGTCCCCGTCCTCCGTTCCCGGCGGTAAAGGGTGTTTTCGGCAAGCCCACAATGCTCAACAATGTTGAAACCTATGCCAATATTCCGCAGATAATCCTTAACGGTGCCGAGTGGTTTGCCTCCATGGGCACCGAGAAGTCCAAGGGCACCAAGGTGTTTGCGCTGGGCGGAAAAATTGTCAACACCGGTCTTGTGGAGGTGCCCATGGGCACCACCGTGCGCGAGATCGTATACGACATCGGCGGCGGCATCCCCGGCGGCAAAAAATTCAAGGCCGCACAGACCGGCGGCCCCTCCGGCGGCTGCATCCCCGCCAGTCATCTTGACACCCCCGTTGATTACGATTCCCTCATCGCCATCGGCTCCATGATGGGCTCCGGCGGACTCATCGTCATGGACGAGGACAACTGCATGGTGGATATTGCCAAATTTTTCCTTGAATTCACCGTGGACGAGTCCTGCGGCAAATGTACCCCTTGCCGCGTAGGCACCCGCCGTATGCTGGAGATACTGGAGCGCATCACCGACGGCCGCGGCGAGGACGGCGATATAGAAAAGCTGGAAGAGCTTGCAAACACCATAAAAGCCACCGCCCTTTGCGGCCTTGGTCAAACGGCTCCCAACCCCGTGCTTTCCACCCTCCGCTATTTCCGCGATGAATACGAGGCTCACATCTATGAAAAGCGCTGCCCTGCCGGCCATTGCAAAAAGCTTGCCCGCATAGTGATAGATCCCGAAAAGTGCCGCGGCTGCTCGCTTTGTGCCAAAAACTGCCCCGTGAGTGCCATAAGCGGACAGATCAAATCACCCTATACGATAGATCAGTCCAAGTGCATCAAGTGCGGCGCCTGCATTGATAAATGCCGCTTCGGCGCTATCCAGAAGAAGTGACCGACAAGGAGGATATTATAATGAATACGGTAAATCTGACCATAGACGGCGTCAAGGTGCAGGTTCCGGCCGGTTCCACCGTGCTGGAGGCTGCCCGGAAGGCCAATATAAACATTCCCACACTGTGCTATCTTAAGGATATAAACCAAATAGGCGCCTGCCGGATGTGCCTTGTGGAGATTAAAAACGCCCGTGCTCTGGCGGCTGCCTGCGTTATGCCCGTGGCCGAGGGCATGGAGGTAAAAACCAATACCCCCAAGATTCGCGCCGCACGCAAGCTAAACCTTGAGCTGCTGCTGAGCAACCATAACCGCGAGTGTACCTCCTGCATACGCAGCGGCAGCTGTGAGCTTCAGGCCATGTGCAACGAAATGGGGGTCACCACCGGACGGTTTGACGGCGCCAAAACCCCCAGCACCGTGGACGACATAAGCCCCTCCATAGTGCGTGACAATTCCAAGTGCATACTGTGCCGCCGCTGTGTCGCGGTGTGCAACAATGTGCAGAAGGTGGGCGCCATCGGCGTTATGAACCGCGGATTTGCAACCTCCGTAGGCTGCGTATTCGGCAAAAGCCTGAACGATTCCGTCTGCATAAACTGCGGACAGTGCATTACGGCCTGCCCCACCGGCGCGCTGCACGAAAAGGAAAGCATAAACGAGGTATGGAATGCACTGGCGGATCCCGAAAAATATGTGGTGGTGCAGCCCGCTCCCGCCGTGCGCGTGGGCATAGGCGAGGAATTCGGCCTGCCCGTGGGCACCGTCTGCACCGGCAAGCTGGCAGCGGCTCTGCGCAGGCTCGGCTTTGACAAGGTGTTTGACACCGATTTTGCCGCCGACCTCACCATAATGGAGGAGGGCACCGAGCTGCTGGAGCGCATGAAAAACGGCGGCGTACTGCCCATGATAACCTCCTGTTCGCCGGGCTGGATCAAGTTCTGCGAAACCTTCTACCCCGAATTCATTCCCAATCTCTCCAGCTGCAAATCGCCTCACGAAATGCTGGGAGCGGTTATAAAAAGCTATTACGCCCAGAAAAACGGCATAGACCCCGAAAAGATATTCGTGGTATCCGTTATGCCCTGCACCGCCAAAAAATTCGAGGCAAAGCGCCCGGAACTGGGACATGACGGTATGGCGGATGTCGACGCCGTCCTCACGGTGCGCGAGCTTGCAAGAATGCTCAAAACTGCCGGCGTGGATTTTGTAAACCTGCCCGATGAGGATTTTGACGACATTCTCGGGCAGTCCACGGGCGCCGGGGTTATATTCGGCGCAACCGGCGGCGTTATGGAGGCCGCTCTGCGCACGGTGTACGAAACAGTCACCGGAAAAGAGCCGGAAAGCCTTGATTTCAGGGCCTGCCGCGGCACCGAGGGCGTTAAGGAGGCCGAGCTTGAAATGAACGGAAGCACGGTGCGAGTAGCCATTGCAAACGGCACCGGCAACGCGGCAAAGCTGCTGGATATGGTCAAAAACGGCGAAGCACACTACGATTTCATCGAGGTTATGGGGTGTCCGGGCGGGTGCGTGGCGGGCGGAGGCCAGCCAATTATAAATGCGACAAAGCTGAGCTATATTGACCCAAAAGCGCTGCGTGCCGAGGGTCTTTACCGCGAGGATGCCGGCAAGAAGCTGCGCAAGAGCCACGAAAACCCCGGTGTAAGGCGGGTTTACGAGGAATACTTTGAGCAGCCCGGAAGCCACCGCGCGCATGAGCTGCTGCATACTCACTATACCAAGCGCAATAAATTTTAATGAAAAATGCGTTAAAAACAGTATAAAAACGCATTAAAAACGCGTAAAAACATACAAAAAAACGCGTAAAAAACGCATCAAAAAAAATTGACGGGGCTTTTGGGCTTATTGCCCGAAGGAATGTCAGCTGCATACCCCATCATCCGGCGCACAAAGGTGCGCCGGTTTTTATTTATGCCCCTATAAAAAAACAGGCAGCCGCCCTTTACATTTTTTTGCAAAAAGCGATTGCCTGTTTGCGCCGCCCTTGCCGGGCGGTGTTTTGAAATTGGTTTTCAGCCGTTCCGAAATTATTTTATCAGTTCTTTACGGATGCGGTCGGTTTCCTGATAGGCTTCAAGAATATCGGCATAGTCCCGTATCTTTTCCTTGTTCCAGGTGTTTTCCGCAAGCATGGGCGCGCGCTGCGACACAAGCTCGCGTTCCTCCGAAAGCCCGTCCTCAAGGTTTGGATACTTCTCCATTATTACATCGCCCCAGGCAAGCAGCTGGCCGCCGATTATCTGCGGGCTGTCCTGAACCGTAAGCTTTTTATCATGATAGGGAGAGGCGGGATGCATGGCTTCCCATGTGCGCGTATTCCAGTTGAAGGCCTCCTCCTGCGTCCAGTATGCCACGGGAGTGACGATATACATGGGTTTCCATGAGCTGTTGACGATATTGAAGCCCGCCTCCAAAAGAGAAGGCGTGGTTTGATAGAGGTTCTCCCAGCTCATAAGCTGCACTTTTCTTGTGACATAATCGTTTACATCGGCGGAAAAGCCCTCCCACGCCATGGGGATGCGTCCCTTTGAAATAACCGTTTCCGCCATTTTCTCCACAAAATCGGCAAGCAGGCGCTCGGCAAGCAGACGCTTATCCTCCATGTCAAAATCGATACCCTGCGAAAGGGCATAATCGCGGCAGGCAGGGTCCTCCGTCCACTTTGCTATTGCCGCCTCATCGCCGCCGATATGGATGCGCTCCGACTGCGGGAACATATCGCAAAGCTCACAAAAGAGCTGCTGCATTGCCTTTGTGGCCTGCTCGGTACGGGTGATGATGCCGTCTTTGCCGAAAATATCGCCGTATTCCTGACAGAACGCGCGGCAATGGCCGGGAACATCTATTTCCGGCATGATATGAACACCGCGCGAAGCGGCATAACGGTTAAGCGCGTCTATTTCCGCAAAGGTATAGTGGCGTCCCGGCGTGGAAAGCTTGGGGAACAGACGGCTGGGGAGCGTGTAGCTTTGATCGTCCGTAAAGTGCAGCTGAAGCACCGGGATTTTATACAGCATACACAGATCCACATAGGAAAGCAGATAGGAGAAGGGATGAAAATCACGGGCAAGATCGATCATGACGCTGCGGAAGGCGCAGTCGGGGGCATCCTCTATGCGGACGGCGGGCAGGCAAAGGGTGCCGTTTTGAACAAAAAGCAGCTGCAGAAGCGTAGCCATGCCGTTGCGCGCGCCGTCCTTTGTCCATGCACGGATCTCCGCGCAGCCGTTTTCGGCATAGAGCGCATACGCCTCTCCCGTAAAGGCGCTGTCCGCCGTGAAGCGGATGGCGCCGGAGTATTCTTCACTTAGTGTAATGCCGAAAAGTCGCCTTACATAATCGGTAAGAGAATCGTGCAGAAGCATAAAATCTCCGCTTACGGTGGCGGCAAGAGAAACGGTGCCGCTGCCCCGAACAACTGTTTTTGGCTGCGGAATAAGATGAAGTGGGGAATTCATAGAGTATTCCTTTCGCTTATATTCCCCGCAGACTGCGGGAGAACAGGCATATTTTTAATATTTATAAGTATAGCATATAAAAGTATGGCTTTCAAGATGCTTAACTTAATTTTTATACGGACTATACAAATAAAAGCCCCCAAAAAAAGAACAAAAGCAAAAAAAGAAGGAGCTGCCGGTTATTTCCGGCGCGCCCCCTGATTTTTTTGCTGAATTTTCTATTTGCCGGTAGAACCGAAGCCGCCCTCGCCGCGCTGCGTTTGCGAAAGCTCCTCAGAGAGGATAAAGCTTGCGGGAATGAAGGGCAGAATTACAAGCTGGGCTATACGCTCGCCGTTTTTTATCTCCTGCGCGGTGTCCGAATCGTTATGCAGCGCAACTATATATTCCCCGCGGTAATCGCTGTCGCACACCCCCACGCAGTTTGCGGGACGCAGACCCTGCTTTGCCGCCATGCCGCTGCGGGCAAAAACCGCGCCGAAGCAGCCCTCCGGCAGCTCAAAGGCCAGCCCGGTGCCCACCTTAAGCGTGGAATGGGGCGGCAGAATCACATTTTCCTCAAGGCAGGCGCAAAGATCGTAGCCCGCGGCGTATTCGGAGCCGCGCACGGGCAGAACCGCATTTTCCTTAAGCTTTTTGACCCTTACGCTTATGCCGGCAAAGCCGTTTTTATCACATTTTACACTGCTCATATTATAATTCCTTACATAAAAATTAAAGCGTTCCCCTCCGGCACGGCAGCGCCGGCTTCGGTAACGCCTTAATTATAGCACAGCAATGTGCTGTTTGTACATTCATTCCTGCCTTAAAAATTGCATTTAATTTATAACTGACTGCATATTCCGCCGCACGGCATCAGCGCCGGAGCGTTATACGGGATCATCCGTCCACGGCACGGGCTTGCCTGCCTGAAGGGTTTTTTTCATATCAAGCAGACGCTGGTTTGAAGAGCCGCGAAAGCGCAGGGTTATATCCTTAAGCTCCTCCACAAAGCGGCCGTCCACCAATACATCGATTAATGACAGCAGCTCCTGCGTTTTCTCGCAGTGCGGATGGGCTTGGGGGTCGATAAGCTGCTCAAAGGTGAAGCCGCTGAAGGCCCATATGCTTTTATCGGGGAATTCCCTGCGCACTCTTTTTACAAAGGGCAGCAGCGCCCGCTGGTTCTGCGGCTCAAAGGGCTCGCCGCCAAGCAGGGTAAGCCCGCTTATATAATCGGGAGCCAGCATTTCCAGCACCTGCTGCTGCGTCTGCTCCGTAAAGGGATGACCGAAGTTAAAATCCCATGTCTGCTTCTGAAAGCAGCCTGGGCAATGATTGGTGCAGCCGGAGACAAACAGCGTTACCCGTACTCCCGGTCCGTTTGCAATATCGCAGTTTTTTATCTCGCCGTAATTCATTACAGATGCAGCACACGCTCCTTAATCTCCTGAGTGCGGCCCTGATTCCAAAACTGGGAGCCGATATAGCCGCAGGTGCGGCGGGCAACATTCATCCTGCTCTGATCGGTATTGCCGCACTTGGGGCAGCGCCAGATGTACTTGCCGTCCTTCTCCACTATTTCTATTTCGCCGTCAAAGCCGCATTCCTGACAGTAGTCGCTTTTGGTGTTAAGCTCGGCATACATGATATTATCATATATAAAGCGTATAACGGACAGCACCGCATCCAGATTGTTCTGCATGTTGGGCACCTCCACATAGCTTATGGCGCCGCCCGTTGAAAGGTGCTGGAACTGGGATTCAAAGCGCAGCTTCTCGAAGGCGTCGATCTTTTCCGTTACATGCACATGATAGCTGTTTGTAATATACCCCTTGTCGGTGACACCGGGAATTATGCCGAAGCGGCGCTGGAGGCACTTGGCAAACTTATATGTGGTGGATTCCAGCGGCGTGCCGTAGATGGAAAAGCCGATATTGGTTTCCTGCGTCCACTGCTTGCAGGCATCGTTCATCCTCTGCATGACCGAAAGCGCAAAGGGGGTAGCGCTGGGATCGGTGTGGGATTTGCCCGTCATGAACTTTACGCACTCGTAAAGCCCGGCATAGCCCAGGGATATTGAGGAATATCCGCCGTAGAGCAGCTTGTCTATGGGCTCGCCCTTTTTAAGGCGCGCACAGGCGCCGTACTGCCACAGGATGGGAGCCGCATCGGAAAGCGTGCCCTTGAGGCGGTTATGCCTGCACATAAGCGCACGGAAGCAAAGCTCCAGCCGTTCGTCGAATATTTTCCAGAACTTTTCGATATTTCCGCCGGAGGACAGCGCGATATCGGGCAGGTTCAGGGTTACAACGCCCTGATTGAAGCGGCCGTAGAATTTATAATTGCCGTTTTCGTCCTTCCACGGGGCCAGCGCCGAGCGGCAGCCCATGACGGGGAAGCAGTTGCCCTCCTTAAGCTCCTTCATTTTCTTTTCGGAAATATAGTCCGGCACCAGCCGCTTTGCGCTGCATTTTGCCGCCAGACGGGTAAGATACCAGAACTCGGAATCGTCGTGAATGTTGTCCTCCTCCAAAACATATATAAGCTTGGGGAAGGCGGGAGTTATCCATACGCCAGCTTCGTTTTTAACGCCGCGGTAGCGCTGGAGCAGTATCTCCTCGATTATCATGGCAAGGTCCAGCTTCTCTCTGCGGCTTTTGGCCTCGTTGAGATACATAAACACCGTTACAAAGGGGGCCTGACCGTTGGTGGTGAGCAGCGTGACCACCTGGTACTGGATGGTCTGCACGCCCTTTTGTATCTCGGCGCGCAGCCGTTTTTCTGTTATGGCATCTATTTTTTCTTCGCTTGCGGGGCAATCTAACTCCGCTATTTCCGCCACCACCTCGCGGCGTATTTTCTCCCGGCTTACCTGCACAAAGGGCGCAAGATGCGCAAGGGAAATGCTCTGTCCGCCGTACTGATTGGAAGCCACCTGTGCGATTATCTGCGTGGCGATATTGCAGGCCGTGGAAAAGCTGTGCGGCTTTTCTATCATGGTGCCGGATATTACGGTGCCGTTATTGAGCATATCCTCAAGGTTGACAAGGTCGCAGTTGTGCATATGCTGGGCAAAATAATCCGCATCGTGGAAATGGATTATGCCCTCCTCGTGAGCCTGCACTATTTCCTGGGGCAGCAGAATACGGTTTGTGATATCCTTGCTGACCTCGCCCGCCATATAATCGCGCTGCACGCTGTTTACGGTGGGGTTTTTATTGGAGTTTTCCTGCTTTACCTCTTCGTTGTTGCATTCGATAAGGCTTAAGATCTTATCGTCGGTGGTGTTGCTTTTGCGCACAAGGCTGCGGGTATAGCGGTAGGTTATGTACTGCTTTGCCACCTCAAAGGCGCCGTGAGCCATGATCTGCTTTTCCACAAGGTCCTGTATTTCCTCCACGCTCATGGCGCGGTTTACCTTCTGGCAGGCAAGCTCCACCGACTGCGCAATGCGCTGTATCTGCATGGGTGTCATGCGTTCATTCTCCGGAACCACATCATTTGCCTTGGTTACGGCTACAATGATCTTGGTTATGTCAAAATCGACCTCTGAACCGTTTCTTTTTATGATCTTCATATACAATCCCCTCTGCGCCGCATATGCGCGCATAATTTTATCCTTTGTTTTTCTATGCCTGCTTTTTATCCCGCCGCCCGTTTATGGTGCGGCGCTGCGATTCACCCTCGAAAAACCAACCTTTTATCCGGTTTGCATTTGCTAATCATCCGTGTTTTACGGCAAACCCGCGCCAAGGTCTTTATGTTTGTACGCCTTTTCGCTTTCTTATGCCTTTTTTATCCTCTTTGAGAATAAATTTGTTTTCAAAAACAACAAGCAGTTGTTGTGTCGTTGAATATCATACACCATATATAGATAAAATGCAAGAGATAAATGAATGATAAAGCAAACAATTTTATTTGAATTTCTGCGTCGGTTATATAAAAAAAGTATAAGAAAAAGCCTTTCCGGCCAAAGAAAAAGGGCATAAAAAAGCGCCCGCACAATGCGGACGCTTTTCAGGAAAGATTCGTATCGGTTTAACCTTCAGCTTACAGCATGGACTCGTAAAGCTTCTTGATGTCGGCAACGCTGGTATCCTTGGGGTTGCCTCCGGTGCAGACATCCTTGAAGGCGGACTCGCTCAGGAAGTCCAGATCCTCTCTCTTTACGCCCACCTCGGTAAGGGTCTTGGGGATGTTTACATCGGCAGCCAGCTTACGCACAGCGTCCACGGCGGCCTTGCGGTACTCGGCGGGGGTCATGTTCTCGGTGCCCTCTACGCCCATGGCCTTGGCGATATCTCTGTACTTCTCGCCGGTAGCATCGGCATTGTATTCCATAACGGTGGGCAGGATGATAGCGTTTGCCACGCCGTGGGGGGTGTCATAAACAGCGCCCAGAGGATGAGCCATGGAGTGAACGATGCCAAGGCCTACATTGGAGAAGCCCATACCGGCAATATACTGGCCCAGAGCCATGCCCTCTCTGCCCTCCGGCTCGCCGGCAACGGCGCTGCGCAGGGATCTGGAGATGATCTCGATAGCCTTGAGCTCCACCATGTCGCTCATTTCCCATGCGCCCTTGGTGATATAGCCCTCAATGGCATGGGTAAGTGCATCCATACCGGTTGCGGCGGTAAGGCCCTTGGGCATGGAGGACATCATGTCGGCGTCGATAACGGCCACAACGGGGATATCGTGGGGGTCAACGCAGACGAACTTACGCTTATGCTCAACATCGGTTACAACATAGTTGATGGTAACCTCGGCAGCGGTACCGGCCGTGGTGGGCACTGCGATGATATCCACGCACTTTTTCTTGGTTTTTACCGCGCCCTCAAGAGAACGGACATCGCCGTGCTCGGGGTTGTTAATGATGATGCCGATGCCCTTTGCGGTATCCATGGAGCTGCCGCCGCCGATGGCGATAAGGCAGTCTGCGCCGGCCTTCTTGTAGGTTTCAACACCGGTCTGGATGTTTTCGATGGTGGGGTTGGGCTTAACCTCGTCATATACCTCATAAGCGATGCCGGCATCGTCCAGCACCTTGAGCACCTTGGTGGCTACATTGAACTTCATAAGGCTCTTATCGGTTACTACCAGCACCTTCTTGAAGCCTCTGTTTTTCACCTCATCGGGGATAACGCTGATTGCGCCTGCTCCAAAATAAGAGGTCTCATTAAGAATGAATCTGTTTACCATAATGTTCCTTTCCGAAGCACCCGAACGGGCCGCTTCCGCTGAATAAATTTGCGCGCAGCTGCTCGCGCTTTTTTATATCGATAATATTGTACCCTTTTTATTGAATCCTGTCCACCGAAAAGTGAAATATTGTATATTGTTTTGCGGTAAATTCTTATTTTCTTAATAATTCAGGCCGTATCCTGCCGGGCTGCGGGGGCGGTTTGCCGGTATGCGCCGCGTTCTGCCGCTTCGGTCTTAATCCGGCGGCATATATTTTCAAAAACAGCGGCCGCGGAGCGGTCTAAACACGGTCGTACGCGCGTAAACTCAACTGATATCAGGGAGGTGAGATCAATTGTCGGCATTAAACGGCGGCCGAGCGCGGCTGCTTGGGGAATTTATAGTAAATAACGGCTCTACGGTGCGCGCCGCGGCAAAGGTGTTCGGCATTTCCAAAAGCACGGTGCACAAAGAGGTTACGAAGCGTCTGGAAAGGCAGGATGCCGCCCTTGCCGCAAGGGTGCGCACGGTGCTGGACATAAACCGTGCACAGCGACATCTGCGCGGCGGCGAGGCCACAAGGCGCAAATATGAAAAACAGCGCGAAAACAGGCTGTACGGTGCGCAGGGGTCCGAAGGCTCCGGGGAGCAGCATAAAAATAGCTCTTGCAAAGTACACGGCACGGGTGTAGAATATAGGTAAATAACAGCTATCCGCTCTGCTTTTTCCTGTTTCCGTAAGGGACGGGCTTTGCCCCAAGCGGTCCGCGCAGACCGAAAAGAGGAGGACGGGCGGGAAAGGAGTATCCGAATGAAAAAAATTACCGCAGCCGCTTTGTGCGGCGCAGTTATGGCACTGCTGTGCGCCTGCTCTCCCGCAGCCACAGAGCCCGCCGCAACTAAAACAAAATCCGTCACGCCGACCCCCGATGCGGCTTCGGCGACCGCTCCGACAGTTACCGCGACGGCCTCCGCAGACACGGAAACGGGCGGCAGCCTTGAAAGCTGCGAGGCTTTAAGCAGCTTAAAGACCGACCTTGACGGGGACGGCACAAAGGAGCGCGTTGAGTTTATTAAAAAAGCGGAAGGCGTAACGGTGCGTGTTTCGCGCGGGGAAACCGCATGGGAATACGCTCTGCCCCGAGAGGCGGAAAACGCCGTAAGCCAGTATGTGCTGAAAAAAGGCAAGCGCAGCTGCGTGCTGTTTTGCTATGACCTTGCAAGCGACGATTATCAAACGGCGGTAATATCCCTTGGCAAAGAGCTTGAGGTGAATATTCTGGACGGCATTGCAGAAAGCTTTGATAACGGCGTTCTTAATCTTAACCTTACGGTGAATGTGGCCGGCACATGGCTGGGCACCGCGTCCTACGCGCCGGATAACGATATGCACTTTGAAAGGGCGGGCAAGCTTTACGGCATAAATGCAAACCGCGAATTGACGGTAAAAAAGACGCTGTCCGCTTTGGATGCGGACGGCGGGAAATTCACCCTTGATGCGGGCACAAAGCTGCGGCTTATATCCTCTGACCTTGAAAGCGTGCTTTATTTCAGCATTGAAAGCAGGGATTCCGTCTGCTCCTTTACCATAGCACCGCAGGACGACAGCGGCGAGTTTTTGATAGACGGCGTTCCGGAGCGGGAGGCCTTTGACGGGCTGGAGTATTACGACTGAGCCGGATGCCGAAAAGCTGATTATAAATCGTGCATTTTTCCGCGCATATTAAAATGCGCGGATTTTTTCTTTGAAAAAACGGCGGCTTTGAAGAGGTGTTTGAACAAATTATTAAATAATTATAAATAATAATGTTGAAGTTTGTGTTTTAATGTGATATAATGTTGCCAAACAGACAGCGGAAAGTTGTTTTTGCCGCTGCCACAAAAAATTATCACACATTCAGGAGGCAGTACAGATGAAAAACGCAACCAAAATTCTTGCGGCGCTCATGCTGGTTGTACTGGCGCTCAGCT
Organism: uncultured Clostridia bacterium; assembly: GCA_934465535.1. Classification (GTDB taxonomy): domain Bacteria; phylum Bacillota; class Clostridia; order Christensenellales; family QALW01; genus UMGS1338. The sequence continues at coordinate 88,571 of CAKSKV010000002.1, forward strand.
TTACGGGCTGCTCGTCGGAAAACGGCTACGAGCAGGTAGTAAACAAATATTGCAGCGCAGTGCAGAAGAACGATTTCAACGCCCTGAAATCCATAATCGACTGGGACAACATGCAAAAAATAGCCGAGCTTAATGACCGCGACTATGACAGAAAAGAAACGGAAGAGACCTTGAAGGAAACTCTCACCGACCAGTATGAGAACCTTGAGTATAAGTTTGACAAGGGCTTTACCGTAGAGCACGGCCAGATAAAGGTGCTCAAGGACGGCTATGAGAATTATTCTCTCAAGCGCCTGCAGAAGCTTGCAAAGCTGGAAAACGAGGCTGAGGACGCCGACGCTACAAAGTTTATAAACGATTTTGTGGCAAACCTCAAGTATGTTGCGGTGGTTAAGACCAACATCACCGTAAAGAGCAAGAAGGACAGCAGCGAAAAGGACAAGGATGAGGAGACCTTTTATACCTATTGCTACAAGGGCAAATGGTACAGAAACACCTCCGTGCTTGACTATGTTGTAAACGCTCTCAACACCCGCGAAAGACTTGCCGGTGCCGATGATTCCGGCGACGACGGTTGGGGCTGATAAGAAACAATCCCCTTTGCATTGCCGCATATGCTTTTTGCATATGCGGCCTTTTTATATTCGCGCCGCCCGTTTGCCGCGGCGCCGGCGCGCCAAAGCGCTTGAACGGCGCTGCTTTTTATGATATAATTTTTATTGCCGCTAAGCATTTTATAATTATTGTATAGCTGTTTTTCCGATATTGATTTTGGGCTTTTTTATTTGCGCGGCGGACAAAACGGCGGCAGAAACGCTGTTTTTTGAAAAAAGGAGGACGGAAGTGCTTACCGTTATTACCGCGCGCGCCGGGGACGGAAAAACCGGCGCCGTTACAGACCTTATAGGCAAACGCATGGCGCAGGGGCTGCCCTCCGTGCTGATAGTGCCCGACCAGATAACCTATGCCGCGGAGCGGCGGCTTTGCAAGGAGCTTGATATTGAAGGCTTTTCCCTTTGCAGGGTGATGTCCTTCAACCGCTTCTGCGAGGCGGTGCTGCGTTCCGCCGGGCGGCGCTGCCCGCGCCGTTTAAGCGATTCCGGGCGCATGATGCTGCTGGAGCGCGCCATTCTTACAAGCAAAAACGAGCTGACCGTTTACCGCACCGCATGCAGAAAAAGCGGCTTTGCCGCAAGGATGGAGCGTATGCTTGCGCTGCTTAAAAGCTGCCGCATATCGCCGGAGCAGCTTAAGGAAATGTGCGCTGCCATGCCGCGATCCCTTTTGAGGGAAAAGCTTTCCGACACCGCCGTGCTTTATGCCCGCTGTCAGGAGCTGCTGGGGGAGGATTACTGCGACAACAACGATCTTTTTGCCCTGGCTGCCGAGGCGGCGGACTGCCCTCTTCTTAAAAAAAGCGAGCTTTTTATAGACGGCTTTGACACCCTTACGGCGCAGATGCTCTGGCTTACGGAGCGTATGCTTAGGCATACCGATATCACGGTGACCCTTTCCTATGACGAAAGCGCCCCCCGCCTTTATTCCGCGCAGGGACGCGCATTGGAGGGGCTTACGCAGGCTGCCGCAGCAGCGAATGTGCGTATGCGGCGAAGGGAGCTTAAAAAGCGGGTGCGCGGGAACGACTTTGACAGGCTGCATATGCTTTATGCCCTTACGGAGGCCGAAAACGGCGGCGCGGGGCAGCAGGCGGAAGCACGCGCGGACAATGCGACCCAAGGCTGCGGCACCGCAGGAGCGGGCTGCAAAGGCAGCGGAGACGGCGAAAAGGCCATAGATATTTTTATTGCCTCCGACACCGAAGCGGAAATGCGCCATGTGGCCTTTGAAATACGGGAAAAGCTGCGGGCGGGGGCGCGCATGCGCGACTTTGCGGTGGCCTGCTGCGACCCCGGGCTTATAAGCCTTGCCCAGCGCATATTCTCCGGCTTTTCCATTGAGGTATTCTGCGACACCGCCCGCTCCATGCCGGCTCAGCCCGCAATACAGCTTATAATGAGCGCGCTTAAGGCCTGCCGCACGGATTCCTGCCGTGATATAACGGACTATTTGGGAAACTATCTGTGCCCCGTGGAGCGCTCCCGCTCCGAGCGTCTGCGGGAGCTTATATTCTCCGTGGGGCTGACCTCCGGCGAGCTGCTGGGCAGATGCCGCCGCACAAGCCCCGAAATACAGGCCGCCCTTGAGGAATTCAGCGCCGATCTCGCCCCGCTTGGGCGACTGCGCCAAAGCCTTGAGGCCTGCACCGATGCGCACGCCTTTGCCTGCGCACTGTGGAGCTTTATAACGGATATAGGGCTGCCCGAGCGCACCGACGCCCTTATAGCGCGCTGCATAAAGGAGGGCATGCTGGCACAGGCCGACGAGTACAAGCAGGTATGGGACAACCTTGTGCAGCAGCTTGAGCAGCTGAATATGCTTATGTCGGGCTGCCCCGACTGCGATGCCGACCTGCTTATTGCCATGCTGAGCAAGGGCTTTGAAAGCCAAAGCTGCTTTGTTCTGCCCTCCACGGTGGACTGCATAACGGTGGGCGACCCGGCGCGCAGCCGGTTTTCCGGAATAAAGGAGCTGTACGCCGTGGGTGCAAGCGACGCATTTTTTCCGCCTGCACCCTCCGGCGAGGGGCTGCTCAGCCCCCGTGAGCTTGCCCGGATAAACAGCGGCGAAAAGCTGCTTACCCCCGACCACGAGGATTCCTCCCTGCGCTCGCTTTACACCCTTTTCAGCATGCTGCTGACCCCGGAAAAGCTGCACCTGAGCTATTCCCGCCTGAACGGGCGCACCCAGCAGCAGCCGGGCGCTCTGCTTGAGCGCATACGCACGCTTTGCGGCATTACCCCCGTGCAGGCGGATGAGCAGGCGGAAATGCTGGCTTATCCCGACGGCGTTATTGAAAGCTTCAGCCTTTCCCGCAGCCCGGGGCGCGCACAGCTTGCCGCCATGGCAGCCGTGCGTCTGCTGCGCCCGGACACCGATGCCCTTCTGCGCGATAAGCAGGCGGGGGATGTGCCCTCGCCGGAGAATGTGCGCCGTCTGTACGGCAATGTGCCCATAAGCATGTCGCGCTTGGAAACTCAGGCGGAATGTCCCCTTAAAAACCTGCTCACTGGCGGCTTCCGGCTTTCGGAACGCATTGATTTCATGAGCAACCTTACGGATGTGGGAAATGTAATGCATGAGGCCCTTGAGCATTCGGTGCCGGAGCTGCTGGACGCGGAGCCGGAGCAGCGGGATGTATATGCCATAGTGGGCAAGAACCTATACGCCGCAGCGGCGCACACCCATGACGGCGTTATGCTGCACACCGCGCGGGCGCGCCTGCTGTGCGCAAGGCTGCACAAAAGCGTTGCCTCCGCATGCGGCCGTGTGCTTTCCGATATGAATATTTTCCGCCCCGCCGCATACGAAGCCGCCTTCGGGCGCGGCAAGAACCCGCCCATTATGATAAGCACGCGCGCGGGAGAGGTGGCTCTTCAGGGCAAGATAGACCGTGTGGATATAAGTGCGGACGGCTCCCGCCTGCGCATAGTGGATTACAAATCCAGCCCGCACGGCATAACCGAAAAGAGCATCGAAAAGGGCACTACGCTGCAATTGCCCCTGTACATGACCGCCATGGAAAGCATTACCGGGGCCCAAGGAGCTGCCATGTACTATCAGAACTGCTTCGGCACCTCGGCGTATTATCAGGGCATATATGTAAAGGACGGCTCGGCGGGCGCACAGACTCCGGGGGTGGGAGTGGAAAAGGAGCAGTTCCGCCGTCTGCTGAGCCTTGCCAAGGACACTGCCGGAGAGCTTGCCGCGGATATGCTTTCGGGCAATACCTGCGCGCGGTATGAGGGCGGCTCCTTCAGCCACTGCGGCTTCTGCCCGCACCGCGGCGTGTGCCGCGGAAGGCTTGCCAGCGCGTCAAGTGCCGCCCCCGATGCCGAAAACGCGGATTCCGAAGCCTGACGCATTTTGCTTTATCCGCAAAAAATAAAGGAGAGATAAGCTTGCATTTTTCCACCCAACAGCAAAACGCCATAGATGCCCGGGGCGCCTCGATACTGCTGAGCGCCGCTGCCGGAAGCGGAAAAACCACCGTGATGATACAGCGCATTATGACCATGCTCTCCCAGGGGCTTTGCCGTGCGGATGAGCTGCTTGTGCTTACCTTCACCCGCGCCGCCAGCGCAAATATGCGCACAAAGCTGGAAAATGCGTTGGCCTCCGCCCTTGGGGAGAATCCGGACGACCCGCTGCTGCTTCGAGCCGCCGCCGACCTGCCCTGCGCTCAGATATCCACCTTTGACTCCTTCTGCACAACGCTTGTGCAAAGATATTTTTATCTCACGCCCATGCATGCCGATGCCCGCATGCTGGACGACAACGAGCTTACGCTGCTTGAGCAGGATGTGATGGATTCAGTGCTGGAGGAAGCGGCAGGCGAGTTTGAAAGAGGCGAATTCCCGGAGCTTGAGCTGCTTTATGACTGCTTTTCCTCCGGAAAAAAGGACGATTCCCTTGCCTCGGCGGTTTTGCAGCTGTACAACCACTGTCAGCTGTACCCGGACCCGGAGGCACGGCTTTGTGAGCTTTGCTCCCCCGCAAGCGACGCCCCTTTTCGCGCAAGCGACCTTGAGCTGCTTAAAAAGCGCTGTGTTGCGGGCCTTGGCACGCTTGAGCACTTCGCGCAGCTGTCCGCGCTTGTTCCCGGAAAGGACGGCGCGCGTCTTCTTGCCCTTAACGCGCAGGACCGCGCGCTTTACAACGCCATACTGGAGGCGGAGGATATATCGGCTGTATCCGGGCTTAAATTTCCCGCCTTTGTGCGCATTGCCCCGTGTGCCGAAAAGGAGACTCTCAAGCGCCTGCGAGATGTGATAAAGGATACGGCGGATATTAAGGCCTGCGGCGAAAAATGCGCCCCCGAGGAGCTGGAACGGCTCAGCAGCCTGCTGCGCGGCCTTATGCGGCTGGTACGCCGTTATCAGGAGTATCTGCAGCAGGAATGCATAGCCCGCAATGTGCTGTCCTTTGCCCTTGCACAACGGCTGGCCGTGGAGCTTACCGCCCTGCCCGAGGTGCTGCGCGAGCTGCATGGGGATTACCGCTATATCTTTGTAGATGAGGATCAGGACAGCAACCGCCTTCAGCGCTACATGGTAAGCCGGCTTGCAAACAGCGATGAAAGCAATCTGTTTATGGTGGGAGATGTAAAGCAGAGCATATACCGCTTCCGCAATGCGGAGCCCGCACTGTTTCTTGACAAAATGCAGCAGTATGCCTCCGGCGACGGCGAGCGTCACCGTGTTATGTACCTTAACACCAATTACCGCTCGCATAAAAACATTCTGGATTGCGTAAATCTTATTTTCCGCCGCAATATGCACGCCGATTTCTTCGAGCTGGACTACGACTCAAACGAGGAGCTGCACGCCCCCGAAGGCGAATGTTGGCAGAATGATCCCGAATATATGCACAAAAGCTGCGTATCCCTTATAACCTCAAGCGAGCGGCTTTCGCAGCGGGAGCGCGATACAGCCGAAGCGCGCAACGCCGTGCGCCTGTGCAAAAGCCTGCTGGGCACCCCGATAGGGCCGGACCGCCGTCCCGCCCGCTACGGCGATATAGCGCTGCTGCACCGCAGCGCAAACAAAAAAAGCGCCGTTTTTGCACAGGAATTCGCCCGTGCCGGCATTCCCTTCAGCGCCGCCGGCGAGGATTCCCCTCTTGAAAGCTATGAGGTGTGCTGCATACTGGATCTTCTGCGCGTTATTGATAACCGCCGCGACGATTACGCCCTGTTTTCCGCGATGCGCCTGTACGGTTTTTCCTTTGACAAGCTTATAAGCCTGCGCTGTGCAGACCGTAAAAGCAGCTTCTGCGACTGCATAATAAACAGCAGCGATCCCGATGCAAACACTTTTTTGCGCGAGCTGGAGCGGCTGAGCTTTCTGTGCGCATGCCGCCCGCTGTGGCAGGTGATATGGGAAATATACGATTCCACCGGCTTCTTTGCCCGCTGCGCCGCCCTTGACAACGGTGCCGCGCGCACGGAAAACCTCCGTTATCTTGCCAATATGGCGGAAAAATACTGCTCCGGCGACGGAGTGACCCTGCGGGGCTTTCTTTCCCTTTGTGAGGAAAACGGCGGCCGGGACTCCGCAGATGCCCGCATAAGCGGCGACCGCGTACATATGCTTACCGTTCATAAAAGCAAGGGGTTGGAATTCCCCATTGTGATAGTTGCCGGCTGCGGCGAGCCCCTTTTTCCAAGGCAAAGCCCGTCCCGCCTGCGCATAAGCCGGGAATTGGGCGTTACCGTGCGCACGGAAAAGGGTGCGCCCTCCTTCGGCAGCGCCCTTGTTGCCTCCGCCGAGCGGCGAGAGCGCTTTTACGGGCTTTCCGAGCAGCTGCGGGGGCTTTATGTAGCCGCCACCCGCGCCGTGGACAAGCTGGTTTTCAGCGGGATATACGCCGATCACTCCTACGATGAGGACGCGGTGCGCTTTAACGCCTCCTGCTATTTTGATTTTCTGCTTCCCGCCGTTTTCGCGCACCCCGACGGCATAGGGCTTGCCGACAGTCTCGGGCTGCTTATGCCCCCCGGCGAGGCCTTGGGACGCTGGGAATGCGAAACGGTAAGCGCGGAAAGCCTGGCCTCCCCTGACGCTGCAAAGACCGCTCCTGCCGAATTTGACGGCGCGCCGGAGGAAATAGAGCACGCGCTTAAAGGCCTGACATTTTGCTATGCCCACCCCGAAGCGGCGGCAATGCCGGGCAAGACAAGCGCAAGCCAAACCGCAAAAAGCTATGAGCTTGCGCCCCCCGACCTTACCGGCGGCATAACGGCGGCAGCCTTAGGAAGCGCCTACCATTTGCTGCTGGAGCACACCGATTTTCGCGAGCCCGCCGCCGCAACGCGGGACAGGCTGCTTAAAAACGGGCTATTGGATACACAAACCGCAAAGCGGCTGCGCCTTTACAAGCTTGACCGTCTTATTGCCTCCGAGCTGGGACACACCCTTGCCGGGAAAGAGCTTCACCGCGAAACTCCCTTTACCATGCTTAAGGAAAAGGACGACGAAAAATACATAGTGCAGGGCATAATAGACTGCTTTTATATCCGTAACGGCAGGGCCGTGCTGCTGGATTTCAAAAGCGACCGCGTTCGCCTTGCCGAGGGTGAGCAGGGGGCGGGCGGCAGCACCTGCGAAGAAATAGCGCTGCGTTACCGCCCTCAGCTGGAGCTGTACAGGGAGGCGCTTAAAAAGTGCTTCGGGCTTGAATGCGAAAGCGGCTCGCTGTATTTGCTGGACATAAACCGTGAGCTGCGCCTGTTTTGAGCATACCTTGGGATTTGCACATATCCATGCCGTCGTGCGGCCGCCTGCCGCCCGACGGGAATATTGCGGATAAAACGAAAAGCGGGCGGTCAACGACCGCCCGCTGCTTTATTTTGTTTGTTGATGATTACTTCAGCTCAACAACTGCGCCGGCCTCAGCCAGCTTAGCCTTAAGGGTTTCAGCCTCGTCCTTGGAGACGCCTTCCTTAACGGTCTTGGGCGCGGACTCAACCATGTCCTTAGCCTCTTTAAGGCCAAGGCCGGTGATTTCACGGACAGCCTTGATAACAGCCAGCTTGTTGGCGCCGACTTCCTTAAGAACAACATCGAACTCGGTCTTCTCCTCGGCCGCAGCAGCAGCGGGAGCAGCACCGCCGGCAACCGCAACGGGAGCTGCGGATACGCCGAACTCATCCTCAATAGCCTTTACCAGGTCAGCAACCTCAAGAATGGTCATGGACTTTATAGCTTCTACGATTTCTGCGATAGTCATGATAATTTCCTCCGATTAAATAATTTTAATGTTTGTCTTGGGAGACTTAAGCCTCCATCTTCTCCTTGACTGCGTTGAGGCCGATAGCCAGCGAACGAACGCTGCCGGTGATGGACCACATAAGTCTTGTAAGAAGAACCTCTTTGCTGGGGGTAGACGCCAGCTTCTCCACTACCTTGTTGTCAATTGCGGCATTATCCATAATACCGCCCTTGATCTCGGTTTTGTTTACCTTATCGGCAAACTCCTTCATGATCTTCGGCGCGGATACCGGATCATCGTAACCGAAGCAGAAAGCACTGGGGCCGGAAAGATGCTCTTCCACACCCGTGATGCCCAGCTCCTCGCATGCGCGGCTCATCATGGTGTTCTTGAGCACCTTGTACTCCACACCGGCGGCGCGCATATTGTTGCGAAGCTCCGTAACCTCGCTTACAGTCAGACCGCGATAGTCAACGATCACAACGCTCTTTGCTCTTGAAAGCTTGTCTTTGATCTGGCTGACTATTTCGCTCTTTGCACTGATTGCAGCTTCAGACATTGCATTTCCCTCCTGTAAGTTTTTTGCCAACAAAAAACCCCATGCCGCGCGACATGAGGGAATCAGAACATAGGCTGAGACTCTCTTGCCTCGGCAGGATTTACGCAAAAGCACCTGCTGTCTACGGTAAGATGGGAATATTTCATTAACATCGGGTATTATATCATCGGTTTTTGTGTCCGTCAAGGGGTTTTTACACGCTTTCCCGCAGAAAAGGCTTTGATTGCGCGTGCGTTATGCGCGCGTTTTCCCCGCCCGGTTTTTATTCGGTTCTATTCAATGGGCGAATGCAGGCCGGAGGAGGACACCGGCTCATTTCCCGCATAAAGATGGGAGGTATCGGCAAGGGCAATGATGCGTGCCACGGCGCTGCGGCCGTCCGGGCGGTGCTTTTCCATAAGGATTCTTGTCACGCTGCTGGTGGTAAGAAAAAATGTATGCCAAAACTGCGGCAGGGGCACGGAGCATATATGGGCAAGCAACGCGCACCCCACGCCGTGATGGCAGAAAAGCGCCACGGTTTCCCTGCTGTTTTCATACCCCGGCTTTATGCGGTAAAAGCCGTTATCGCGCACATAGCCGTGCCGCTCAAAGAGGGCGTCCAGCTCCCCGGAGATCATATCGTAATACTCCGCTATGCCGGTATCTCGGTACAGCGAAAAATTCCTCCAGCCATCTTTATCATACACACATTCCTGCGCGTGCCACTCGTCGGGAAAAATATTCCACGGGCATTTGCCCTGCGGGTTGGGATTATGCCCCGTCTGCGCCAGCGTAACGGGAAATTCCCTCAGCCATTGCAGGGTTTCCGGCTCAAGCCCCAGCGCCTTTGCGGTGGGTGCGGCCGTTGCCGCCGCTCTGCCCAAGGGCGAGACATATATTTTATCCACGCCCTCCTTTTTAAGCCGCCGGGCAAGCAGCTCCGCCTCCCGAAAGCCCTTTTCGGTGAGGGAATCGTGCACATAATCGGGGTCGCCGTGGCGAATTATCAAAAACTGCATTGCTTTTCTCCGTTTTAATTTTATTTGCCTGTGCCTTTCGGCGCTCAATACGGATTATACCGCACTTTTCTTTGTCTTTCAAGGGTTTTTATCTGCATATTTATTCCTTTTCTCCTTTGCGTGCCGCCGTATTTTTTGCTTTTTCAAGCCCGCAGGGCCAAAAAAGTTTGAATAATCCCTACCTGGTGCGCGTATGGTATAGCAGCATATATCAGGGAGGAAGAACGGATATGGAAATAAATAAAGAGCAGCTTCATTGCGACACTGTAAGCATGACAAGCGCAGAGCAGACCCTGCGCATGATACTTCCCCTTGCGGGCACGGACCGGAAGGTGCTGTGCGGCAACGCACGGGCCTATGTGGTTTCCTGCCGCGTACAGGGCGGAGAAGCGCGTGCCGAGGGCGTTGTACGGGGCGGAGTGACCCTTGAGGGGGAAACCCCCGAAACCTCGCAGGCGCAGCAGGATTTTGCAGTAGCCGTGCCCGCTGCCGAAAACTCCGCCGCGGCGGCAAGAGCACGGGTAACAATGTGCAAATGCCGCATGGAGGGCAGCAGCGCGGTGCTGGAGGTTACGGTTCAGGTGTGCTTTTTTATCGCTTCGCCTGTTGAAACCGAGGTTATTACGGATATAGTCTCCCCCGATGTTCAGCTTTTAAGCACGGAGGCCGAATGCTCCGCTCTTGTGGGGATATTTACGCAGCGCACCGCCGTGCGGGAGAACATTGAGCTGAGCGTGCGCATGCCGGAGGTGGAGCAGTGCCTTCAGGTATCCCCCAGCGTATGCATAAACGGCGTACAGGCCGACACCGACGCGGTTATGGTATCGGGAGATGTTGTGCTGAGCGTTCTGTACTCCGGCAGTGATGAATACGAGCCGGTGGCGCAGGTGGCGGACCGTATTCCTTTTTCCGCCGTAATAGAGGCGCCCGGCGTACAGGCCGACGACACGGTATGCCTTGATATATCCCCGGAGGAGGGCACTGTGCTGCCGCAGGACAACGAGCAGGGCGAGCGCCGAGTGCTTGCCTGCGATATAAGCCTTTGCTGCACCGCCTGCGTAAGCCGCAAAAGAAGCGTCAAAGCGGTTACCGCCGCTTACAGCACCGTTGACAAAACCCAATGCAGCTTTTCAAATGCGGAGCTGCCCGACATTGAATGTCTTGTGCGCAGGCAAAGCGTACGCATATTGCCGGACGCGCCGCAGGGCGCACAGCCGATAGCACGGATATGCGCCGTTAACGCCTATGTGCAGACGCTGAGCACGGAGGCGCAAAGCGGCACCGTCCGCCTTATGATGCGCGCCTTTTTCCGGGTGCTGTACATTGCCTCCGGCACGGGGGAGCTGACCGGCTTTGACACCTATGCCGATTTTGAGCTTAACGCCGATTGCGGCTGCACACCCGCAAGCACGGTATTTGCCTGCCCGGATATTGACACTCTTCAGGCGGCCCTTGCGGGCAGCAAGTGCGAAATACGCATGGTGCTGCAGCTGGGGCTTACGGTGTCCTCCCCCTGTACGCTGCGCGTGCTTACCGATTTTACCGCGACCGCCCCGCGGGAAAAGCCCTGCGGCCTGTGCATATACATTGCCCGCAGCGGAGAGACGCTTTTTTCCGTGGGTGAGGAATTGGGCATTGCTCCGCAGGAGCTTGCACAGCAGAACCCCGACCTTGATGAAGGCGCTCTTCTTGAGGCGGGCACCCGCATTACGGTATACCGCCGCCTGCGGGGATAGTATCCCGTTTGATTAAACGCACGCGGCTGAAACATGCGCATTAGGTTCATGATTATTATAGCCGCCTTCAGAACCGTATGCAATTACGCTTATCTACATAAACACGGCCGCTTGTCTTACATTCGGGTAAGACGGGCGGCTTTTTTGCGCCGTGCTATGTTAAGCTGCGGGGTATAAATCGGTATACGGCATTTGCGGGGCGGATGTGAGAAAAGCCGCGAAACCGATAAGCCGCGCCGCAAGCGCTGCGGACGCCCGGCAAGCCTGCTTGCGTCAGGGCGGCAAGGCGCGAGGCGGGCGCCGGCGGCGCAAGCGCTGCGGACGCCCGGCAAGCCTGCTTGCGTCAGGGCGGCAAGGCGCGAGGCGGGCGCCGGCGGCGCACGCCGGGGCCCGCAGGGCCCGGCGCGGCGAAGCTGCTGCAATATCTGCTGCCGGTGTTGGAAGGTTTTGCCGCGATCGGCTGCAAGTGCATTTGGCCGCTATCCCGGCGTATTTTCCGGTTTTTCCGTTAAAACAGCGCTTTTTTGCGCAAAAAGGGCAACAATTTGCAAAATATATATTCACAAACCCGAAAATGTTTGTTATAATACAGTAAATATCGTAAGTAATTATCATGCAGATATTTATAATTGCTTCGTTTTCACCGTATGATGCCGTGATGCAATGTCAAAGGAGCCTGCGGTAAGGTAAAACGGGCATTGATATGTCAATAAATTCTTACACGCCGCAATTTACATGTTTTTTGCAAGCATCCCGCGGCGGCAGAAAGGTATGTGCAGGTCATGGCAAGCTTTCGTTTAAGTATCCGCAAAGCAGAAAGAAGCGATATTCCGGCTGTTATAGCATGGAGCGGCAATCAGGCGCTTACAAAGCATTTTCACACCCAGCTTCCCACCGGAGAGCAGGCGGGCGCGCAGTGGTTCCAGCGTTCGCTGATAGACCGCGGCCGGAACGATTTTATTATCCACGCTCTTTATGAGGACGGCACCAAAAAGCCCATAGGCATGGTGGGGCTCTTTAACATTGATGAGCATAACCGCAAGGCGGAATACTATATTCTTATAGGCCAGCCGGAATTCACCAGACGCGGTATTGCCTACCGCACCACCTGCGAAATGCTTGCCAATTGCTTTGAAACTTTGGGCTACAACAAGGTCACCCTTTCCATCGATACCGACCATATCGAGGCTCAGCGGCTTGCCGAAAAGCTCGGCTTCCGCAAGGAGGGTATGCTCACGGACGATATTCTGCTTGATAACGGCTCCTTTGCCGACCGTTATGTTTACGGCATGACTGCCGCACAGTATGCAGAGCTTAAAAAGTAAAGAGGCGGCAAAACCGCAGCACCGTCCGGGAAATACTTCGGAATAATTAAATAGTTGCTTTCAAAAGACGCTTTCGGGGCGTCTTTTTTTATCCTTTCTATCCTCCGGCAAAGCGGGCACCGCAGCCAAGCCGCCTTTTTGCTTTAAGAATAAAAGGCGCAGAGAAGCATATACTTATTTATATCGGCTGCGGCAGTGTCTGCAGCAAAATCTGTTTGAAAATACGGAGGAGAATATGAATAAAAAATTCCGGCTTGTTCCCACCCTTGTTTCCCTTATAAGCGTACTGATTACCGCCGGTGCGGCAACGGCCTTAAGCATTATGGGCCGTCCGGTGTTTGATAAGCTTATAAAACCGTCGTTCCAGCCCCCGGACATTGTTTTTCCCATAGCATGGGGGATAATATATGCTCTTACCTTTTTCGCCTGCGCACTGTATTTTTCCGCTGCGCCCGCCTCAAAAAAGCGCACCGAGGTTCTGATAATGCTGTTCCTGTGCGCGGTTTTCCATGTTCTTTGGGTGCTGGCGGTTTTTGTGTTGGCGCTGCCCGCCGTCGGTGAAATTATAATATTTGTATACTTTGTGCTTCTGCTGCTTGCATTTACACGCATTAAGCCCGTAAGTCCGGCGGCGGCATGGCTGCTTTTCCCCCAGCTTATCTGGCTTACGGCTGCCGCAGTTTTGGGCTATGCACTGGCGCTGCTGAATTAAGGCTGCGGGCGCGGCGGCGCGATTAAAAAACGGCTGCGGCTGCAAGGCTGCGGGCGCAGATGCCGCGGCCGGGACGCGAACGCGTCGGGCCGGTCATGCCGCATGACCGGCAGAGGGTCTGCCCGCAGGGCGGGCCCGGCCGCGGCGGCAGATTTGGCCTGATCAAGGGCGCTTTTTACGGTTATATGCGATGATCTGCAACTATTTTTGCCGCCTTTCGCGCCCGTTTATGTTTTGGGAATTGACAGAATCGCCGCGCGATTATATAATATGACGATAAAATATGCTTATTCTGCTCTGCTATGCCCATAGGCGGTGCGCTTATTATCTTATATTCAATACCGCGGCGGCAGAGCAAAACGGCAAAGAAACGGAGAATCATATGGCGGACAATCAAATGCAGTATAAAATCAGCGAGGAAGGCCTTGCCGAGCTTAAGGAAAAGCTGGATTATTATCTCAAGGTACGGCGTATAGAGGTCTCCAAGCGTATAGCCGAGGCCCGCAGCTACGGCGACCTTTCCGAGAACAGCGAGTATGACGCGGCAAAGCAGGAGCAGGCCGAGGTAGAAGCGGAAATTGAAGAGATGCAGCACCGTATAGAGCATGCGGTGGTATATGTTAAAGAGTCGCATTACGACCATGTAAAGGAAGGCTGCACCGTTACCCTGCTGGATATGGATGCAGACGAGGAGGAAACCTATTCCTATGTGGGCACCAGCGAGGCGGATCCGCTTAAAAACTGCCTGTCCAGCTCTTCACTTGTAGGTCAGGCCATAAACGGCAAGGCCATCGGCGATGTTGTTCATGTAATAACCAAGGCGGGCGAGCTTGCCTTTAAGATTATTGCTATCGAGGGCGATAAAAACGGCCGCAAGAAAAAATAAAAAGCCATAATAATAAATTCGGGCATAGCAGACCGTTTGCGTGTCTTTCCCGGCCGCTCCCTGCTTAGAGGGCGGGAATCCTTATGCACAAAAGCACCCAAAAGAAAGGATCTTTACATATGTCACAGACCCAGAGTCCGTCGGCTTCCGAGCTTACGGAGGTATTGCGCGTCCGCCGCGACAAGCTCTCCTCCCTTATGCAGGCCGGCAGCAACCCTTATCAGATAACAAAATTCGATCAGACCCATCATGCACAGCAAATCAAGGATACCTACACCGACGGAGAGGAAATGAATGTTTCCGTAGCCGGGCGTATTATGAGCAAGCGCATAATGGGTAAAGCCGGCTTTGCCCACCTTCAGGACGGCTCGGGCAGCATACAGCTTTATGTTTCGCGCGATTCCTTGGGCGAGGAAAACTATGCCGCCTTCAAAAGCATGGATATAGGCGATATTGTGGGCGTAAAGGGCTATGTTTTCACCACCCGCACCGGCGAGATCAGCGTGCATGCCCAAAGCGTGACCCTGCTGAGCAAATCCCTTCAGGTGCTGCCGGAAAAATACCACGGGCTTAAGGATACCGATGCAAGGTATCGCCAGCGCTATGTTGACCTTATAGTAAACCCCGAGGTTCGCGATGTATTCGTAAAGCGCAGCCGCATTATAAGCCAGATCCGCCGCGTGCTGGACGAACGCGGGTTTTTGGAAGTGGAAACTCCCGTGCTGCACACCATTGCCGGAGGTGCAAACGCCCGTCCGTTTATTACGCATCACAACACCCTTGATATCGATATGTACCTGCGCATCGCGCTTGAGCTGCACTTAAAGCGCCTGATAGTGGGCGGATTTGAACGGGTGTACGAAATAGGCCGCGTATTCCGCAACGAGGGCATGGACACACGGCACAACCCGGAATTCACGCTTTTGGAGCTGTATCAGGCTTATACCGACTTTAACGGCATGATGGATCTTACCGAGGAGCTTATACGCACGGTTGCAAAAAATGTGCTGGGCACGGCGCAGATCACCTACGGCGGCATAGCCATTGATCTTGACAAGCCCTTTGAGCGCCTGAGCATGAAGGACGCCGTTAAAAAGTATTCCGGGGTGGATTTTGACACCCTTGCAGACCTTGAAGCGGCGCGTGCTGCGGCAAAGGCGCACGGCATAGCCTATGAGGAGCGTCACGAAAAGGGCGACATACTCAACCTTTTCTTTGAAGAATACTGTGAGGAAAAGCTCATACAGCCCACCTTTATCACCGGACACCCGGTGGAGATATCCCCCCTTGCAAAGCGCATACCGGGCAACGAAGCATATACCGAACGCTTTGAGCTGTTTATCGTGGGCAGAGAGCACGCCAATGCCTTCAGCGAGCTGAACGACCCCATAGACCAGCGCGCCCGCTTTGAGGCTCAGGCCGCCCTTAAGGCCGCCGGCGATGACGAGGCCTGTGATGTGGACGAGGATTTCCTGTGCGCTTTGGAATACGGCATGCCGCCCACCGGGGGCCTCGGAATAGGGGTGGATCGCCTTGTAATGCTGCTTACCGATACCGCCAGCATCCGCGATTGTTTGCTCTTCCCCACGATGAAGCCGCTGGGCGCCCCCAAGACAGAGAAAAAGCCCGAGGAGGCTGCCGTCATCGGCGGCGCCAATGGCACGGTTGAGATTGAGATCAAAGACGAGCCTATCGACTTTTCCAAGGTGAAGATAGAGCCTTTGTTTGAAGAATATGTGGATTTTGACACCTTCTCCAAGAGCGATTTCCGTGCCGTGAAGGTTCTTGCCTGCGAGGCAGTGCCGAAATCCAAAAAGCTCCTCAGGTTCACGCTGGACGACGGAACCGGCACGGAGCGCACCATTTTGAGCGGTATTCACGGCTTTTATGAGCCGGAGGAGCTGGTGGGCAAAACGCTTATTGCCATTACAAACCTGCCCCCGCGCAGCATGATGGGCATAGATTCCTGCGGCATGCTGCTTTCCGCCATTCATGAAGAAGAGGGCGAAGAAAAGCTGCATTTGCTGATGGTGGACCCGCACATTCCGGCGGGCGCAAAGCTGTACTGATGTAATTTGGAATAGGCCGGCTCTCGGCCTTGCCTGCAATATATTTTAATGCTTAAAGCCGCCCTTTTTATAAAAGAGCGGCTTTTGTTATGCCGTATTTAGTTGGCTTTCCGCGCCGCCGGACGCTGCCCGGCGGCACTTATATGTTTTTTATGCCTTTATTCCGCGCTGAGCGTAGGCCCCGCCGTTACGGTGCCGTCCGGCTGAACCATTACATACTCACCCTGAGCATTTTTATGTTCCGCAAACCCCTGACCGTTATTACCGGCCGTCCGCTTGCCGCAGCATCAAAATTGTATACAAGCACATCTATTCCGCTGCCGTCTCTGCGCATGTCGTGCGCCCCCGCTGTTTTATCGCAGGCATGACTTAGCTTTTCGCCGGATAATGTGCCCGCAAGCTCCGATGCCTTATCCTCACTCAGCCGCGGCGCCGATTTATCTGACTGTCCGATTATTTCCGGTGCCGAGCGTTGATACAGCACTCCCTCGTTATTTTCCGGCGCCTTCAGCTGCTCACGCCGGTCGTCATTTGCCCGTTTTGCGCAATCGGCATAAAAATCCGCACTTTTACCTTTTGCCCCGCAAGCGCATTGACGCCCCAAACCGCCGCGCCCGTCACCATAATCACAAGGGCTATGACCAAGATAGTTTTCTTTTTCATTATAAATTTTTCCTTTTGTATTATGTTTGTCGGGCTTATACCCGCTTCAGGATACCCATCGGTATCCTCCTCCTTTCGCATAATATGCCATCATGTTCGATTATGAAAGTCAATAGCGATATTGTAATATTTTTCAACAAACCCATTCTTTAACACTCGTGTTTTCGGAATTTTTGTGGGCTGCAACGCCGAAAATCGCCCGCTGCAAACAAAAAAGAGCCGCATATGCGGCCCATTGCTGCTGTTTATTTTTCCGGTTTGGCATACGGAAAGCCTTTGTTTATTACAGCTTCCGTCTTAAAATATCCATATATTCAAGCTGCAGATTGCAGGGCACCTTTACCCTTTCCTGCGGATTGGGTGCCGCCTGAACGCTGCAGCCTTGGGAGGAAATGATGCTTTCCACCGTGAATTTCCGCCCGCAGCGGGAAGGCTCGGGGGAAAGCACCTCCAGCACATCCCCTACGCGGAAGCGGTTGCGCTGCTCCAGCGTGAGATACTCCCCGTTAGAGGAGAGCACCACCGCCGAAAACTCGTGGCTCTGGCGGCACTTGCTGCTTTCGTAGCGCTGCCCGTTCTGAACGGGTCCGAAATAAAAGCCGGTGGTAAACTCGCGGTTTGCCGCCTTTGCAAGCTCCTCCTTAAGGGCGGGATCCGGCTCCAGCCCCGCCTCAAGGCGGTCTATTGCCCTACGGTAGGCATTGGTTACGGCGGCGGTATAATATGCCGTTTTCATTCTGCCCTCTATCTTAAAGGAGGTCACTCCCGCATCCGCAAGCTCGCCCAGATGATCTATCATGCACAGATCCTTGCTGTTAAGGATATATGTGCCCCGCTCGTCCTGCGCTATGGGAAAGCTGTCGGCGCGCCCCTGCGGCACAAGCTCATAGCCCCAGCGGCAGGGCTGAGCGCACTTGCCCTGATTTGCACTGCGGCCGGTAAGATAATCCGAAAGCAGGCACCGCCCGGAATAAGATATGCACGCAGCGCCGTGAACAAAGGCCTCCAGCTCCGCCTGGGGAACCTTTTGGTGTATCAGGGCTATTTCCTCTATTGACAGCTCGCGGGCAAGCACTATTCTTTCGGCGCCGGCATTGCAGAAAAACCGCGCCGCGGCATAGTTTGTAACATTGGCCTGCGTGGAGATATGCACCGGCAGCTCCGGCGCGCCTTTTTTTGCCGCCTCCAGCACTCCGAGGTCGGAAACCAGCACTGCGTCCGCGCCTATATCGTACAAAAAGCGGAAATAATCCTCCATGCCGTCGATATCCGAATTATGCGCGTATATATTCACGGTAATATACGCCTTTTTGCCCTTTGAATGTACAAGCTCCAGCGCGCTCTTGAGCTCATCAGGCTCGAAATTATCGGCAAAAGCACGCAGGGAATACCTGCTGCCCGCCATATATACGGCATCCGCGCCGTAAACCAGCGCATACTCCAGCCTCTCTCTGTTTCCTGCGGGCGAAAGCAGCTCGATCACTTTTTCTCGTCCCTTTCCCGTATGGCCTTTCTTTTCATTTTTCCGCTTATGGTTTTATCTATCTCTTCCACAAATTCAATGATTCTGGGATATTTATAGGGCGCGGTTATGCGCTTTACATGGTTCTGAAGCTCTTTTTTAAGCTCTTCAGTCGGCTCCCAGCCCTTCACCAGCGCCACCGTAGCCTTTACAAGCTGCCCGCGGTCGCCTTCGATATCCGGCACGCCGGTAACGGCGCACTCCAGCACCGCCGGGTGCTCCATAAGCGCACTTTCCACCTCAAAGGGACCGATGCGGTAGCCCGAGCTTTTTATAACATCATCGCTGCGGCCTATGAAATAATAGAAGCCCTCTTCATCGCGCCATGCCACATCGCCGGTGTAATAAAGCCCGTTTTTCCACACCTCGGCCGTTTTTTCCGGGTCTTTATAATAGCCGCAGAAAAGCCCAGCGGGCTTGCCGTCGCCGACGCGCAGCACAATAAGGCCCTCTTCGCCCGTACCGATGGAATTGCCCTGCTCGTCCACAAGATCAACATTAAGCAGCGGATTCGGCTTGCCCGTGCTGCCCTCCTTAGGCTCCATGAAATAATATGTGCCCAGTATCGGCGTGCCCTCGCTTTGCCCGAAGGCCTCGAATATACGGTGTCCGCTTATTTCGCGCCATCTGCGGAACACCTCTGGGTTAAGCGGCTCGCCCGCCGTTGTAAAATGCGTAAAGGAGGAAAAATCAATTTCCGAAAGATCCTGCTTTACAAGGGAGCGGTATATGGTGGGCGGAGCGCAGAAGGTGTTTACCCTGTGCCGGCTTACCGCAGTTATCAGGTTCATGGGGTTGAACTTGCCGTCGTAATCATAGACGAACTGTGCGCTTCCCGCTATCCACTGGCCGTAGCACTTGCCCCAGCCGCACTTTGCCCAGCCGGTGTCCGCCACGGAGATATGCAGCCCGTCGTCCAGCACCTTGTGCCAGTAGACCGCCGTTATTATGTGACCAAGCGGATAATTGAAATCGTGCAGCACCATTTTGGGCATGCCGGTAGTGCCGGAGGTGAAGAACATAAGCATCGGGTCGTCCCCGCCAGCGCGCACCGGCGGAACAAAGCCTTCATCGCCCTCTGCAAGCAGCTTATCAAAGCTCTCCCAGCCCTCGCGCGCCCCGCCGAGCAGCACGCGGTGCTCAAGCGTCGGGGAATCCGCCATGGCGGCATCCACATGCTCCAGAATGTTTTCATCCTGCGCCGCGATTATCATTTTTACTCCGGCTGCATTGTTGCGGTACACCACATCTTTTTTTGTAAGCATGTGCGTAGCCGGTATTGCCACTGCGCCAAGGCGATGCAGCGCGGGGTAGGTTATCCAGTATTCCGCTCTGCGCTTCATTATGAGCATTACAAAATCGCCCTTGCGTATACCCATTTTGTAAAGGGAATCCGCGAGCTTTTTTGAAAGGCGGGATATCTCGCCGAAGGAGAACTGCTTTTCCTCTCCCTTATCGTTGCACCACACAAGCGCCCGTTTTTCCGGGCAGAGCCGTGCATATTCGTCCACTATATCAAATGCAAAATTAAAATTTTCCGGGATCCTGAGCTTCAGGCGCTGCTGCATTTCCTCATAGCTGCCGCAGTCAGTATCCAAATATCTCTGTGCAAAATTCATCTGTACCGTATTACCTTCCTGATTATCCCCTGTAATTTTCCTGCGGGCGTTATAACGCCCTTTATCCGTGCTTCCATGCGGCAAAACGCCGCTTTATCAAACTATTACTACCAGCATTTTTGCTTCCTTATCGCCTACCGAGCGCATTCCGTGCGGAATGGTGGAATCAAAATATATGCAGTCGCCTTCATTTAGCAGCAGCTCCCTGCCGCCTATTATAAGCCTCAGCGTTCCTTCAAGAACATATTCAAACTCCTGCCCTTCATGGCTGGAGGTATCTATATGCCCGCCGTTTTCCAGCGGCGCCGTTACAAGCAGCGGCTCCATTTTTTTGCACATGAATTTATATGCAAGGGAGTTGTAGGTGTATTCTCCGCGCCTGTGTACCTTTATGCCCTCGCCCTTACGCACCAGCGCATAGGTGTGCAGATGCGCATCGCCGCCGGTAAGCAGCGTTACCATCTCCACCTTATAAAAATCCGCCAGCGCATACAGCACGCTCACCGGGATATCCCGTCCGCCCTCTTCAAAGGTCATATACTGCTCCACCGGCACTCCCGCCGCTTCCGCGGCCTGCTGCGGAGTATACTCGCATATCTCTCTTAATTCCTTTATACGCTCGGCTATTGCTTTGACCTGATCCGCCATAAGCCTGTCTCCTTTCGTGTTTTATAAGGCGCCTTAAGCCTTTGCTTCCGTTTCGCCGGCTGTCTCTGCCTCAGCGGGAGCCGCCGCGGCAGTGCTTTCACCTTCCTCTGCATTTGCCAGCTTATCCAGCACCTGCGTGCTGCGCTTTAGGAATTCCGTCATTCTTTCGGGAGTAAGCGGAACATTCGCAAGCGCGGCAAGATCATATACCTGATGCATTATAAGCGTTTTTTCCTCGCCCGGCGCCATAAGCCCCAGCTTTTTTATAAGCTCGCTGTTTGTATTGAGGGTAAGGGTATACTTGCCGGGGAACATTCCCTCCATATTCAGGCCGCTGTAATACCGGCTCATATCCTGCATACGGCGGTTCTGCTCATCAAGCAGCAGCAGCGCCGGCATATCCGAAGCAATGCTGCCCGCCTTTACCGTTGTATTGGCATCGTCCAGCATTGCGGTAAATTCGCCGCACAGGCCGTCAAACCCAGCGCTTTCCCCAAGCAGCGCGCCCAGATCGGAATCTATGCGCGTAAAGGTGACGCCCTGACGCTTGCTTTCGATAAAGCTGATAAACGGTCCGTCCACCGGCCCGTCCAGCAGCACGCAGTCTATATCGTGCTGATTGAAAAGCTTTATATACTGCGCCTGCTGTATTTCGTTTGTAACATAGTATACCTTGTTTTCGTGGCTGTCCTTGGCATCCGCAAGATAATCGTCCAGGGTAAGATAATCGCCCTGCACGGTTTTATAGATAATGCAGTCCTTCATGCGGTCGTAGAATTTTTCATCCTTCATGCAGCCGTATTTTATAAACAGCCCGATGTCGTTCCAGTATTCGTTATATTTATCCCGCTCGCTTTCAAACATGCCGGTGAGCCTGTCCGCCACCTTTTTGGTTATATGCGCCGATATTCTGCGCACGGTGGCATCATTCTGCAAAAAGCTGCGGGAAACATTAAGCGGCATGTCCGGGCAGTCGATAACGCCCTTAAGCAGCATAAGGAACTCCGGAATGACCTCCTTTATGTTGTCCGCCACAAACACCTGATTGTTGTACAGCTTTATCTGACCCTGCATGGTGTCGATATTCTGAGTAAGCTTGGGGAAATACAGTATGCCCTTAAGCCGGAAGGGGTACTCCACATTAAGATGTATCCAGAACAGCGGATCGTTATAATCGTAGAACACCTTGCGGTAGAATTCGCGGTACTGCTCGTCCGTACATTCGCTTGCGGGCTTGTTCCACAGCGGATCGGTATCGTTTATCTGCCTGAAATCGGTTTTGCCGTCCTTCTTTTCGCCCAATAATACGGGATAAGGCAGGAAGAAGCAATATTTGTTCAGTATTTTGGCAAGCTCCGCGCTTTCCAGAAACTCACGGCAATCCTGCGCAATATGCAGCGTTATCACCGTGCCCGGCGTTTCCCTCTTGCCATGCGACATGGTGTATTCCACCGTGCCGTCGCTTTCCCAGTGCACAGGCTCGGCACCCTCCTGATAGGACAGCGTATCTATCTCCACGCTGTCCGACACCATAAACGCGGAATAAAAGCCCAGACCGAAATGCCCGATTATGCCGTCCGCTCCGGTTTTTTCATACTTCTGCATAAACTCCGCAGCGCCGGAAAACGCCACCTGGTTTATATATTTTTCTATTTCCTCCGCCGTCATGCCTATGCCGTTGTCCTCAACGGTGATCGTGCCCGCCTCGGCATCGGGCAGCACGCGAACCTCCGGCTTCTCCACCGGCTTTGCCTCGCCCAGTGACGCTATCTTATTCAGCTTGCTTATGGCATCGCAGGCGTTGCTTACAAGCTCGCGCAGGAAAATATCCCTGTCGCTGTAAAGCCATTTTTTAATTATGGGCATCAGGTTTTCGGTATTGACGCTCAGATTACCTTTTTGCTGCTGCATATATATCCATCCCCTTCTTCCGCAATAGCGCACAGGCGCCGATGACGGAATATTTATTTTATTACTGTTTTATCAATAGCCGCATTTTCATATGCCGGTATATTTTCGCCTTATTTTCCGGCCCGGATATATGCGGCTTTACTGTATGTCGTTTACTATTACGGCAAGTATCCTGCAGGGCTCGTCGCTTATTCCCTCCACGGAGTGCTTGCCGTTGCGCACCATGGCGCTGTCCCCCGCCGCCAGCATAAAGGGTATGCCGTTTTCCGTATATATTGCGGCGCCGGAGAGCACATAGAACAGCTCCGCCTCCTGACGGTGTTCATGCTCGCCTATGCCCGCTCCCTTTTCCAAAGTGAGTACGCTTACAAGCCGGCAGCCCGACGGCAGCTCCTCAAACGGGCGCTCCAGCATTACCGTGCCGTTTCCTCCCCGCATGGATTCCCGTTTTTCCGTTTTTGCATTTTCCTTTTTGCAGATCATCAAAAATAACCTCCGCGGTGTTTTTTCGCGCACCGAAATGTTTTCTTTTTGTGTTTTGTTTTTCAAAGCGGCAGCGCCGGCTTATCTCATGGCCTCAACGCGGATCATGCCGCCCAAGGACAGGCCGTCCACAGCGCTTATGCCCTCTATTGCCTTTTTCATGCTTTGCTCGCGGCAGCGGTGAGTGAGGAATATCACCGGCACCCGGTCGCCCTCGGCGCGCTCGCGCTTTTGTATCATGGAGGCTATGGAGATATCGCACGAAGCAAATATCCCCGCCACAGCTGCAAGCAGACCGGGCTTGTCCGGCGCCCATACGGAAAGGAAGTATTCGCTTTCCCAGTTGTTATTGAAGCCCTCGCGCGGCACATCGTCGCTGTTGCGGAAGGTGCAGTAGGAATGCTCCTTCTGCTTTGAAGCATATACGATATCGCTTACCACCGCGCTGCCCGTGGGCAGTGAGCCCGCGCCCTGACCGGAAAGCACCAGCTCGCCCAGCGCATCGCAGTCAAGATATACGGCGTTGGTGGCCCCGCTTATTGAAGAGAGCGGATGTCCGTCCGGAATAAATGTCGGGTGAACCCGCACCTCAATGCCGTCCTGCCCCTTTTTGCCTATTGCCAGCAGCTTAAGGGTAAGTCCCAGCTCCTTGCCCACGGCAATATCCTGCTTTGTTACGGCGGTTATGCCCTCGTGATATACCATGCTCACCGGCACCTTGGAATGAAAGGCTATGCTTGCAAGCAGGGAAAGCTTGTACGCGGCGTCCAGCCCCTCCACATCCAGCGTGGGATCCGGCTCCGCAAGCCCTGTGCGCTGCGCTTCCGCCAACGCCTCCTTGTAGCTTTTTCCCTCCTGCGTCATGGCGGAGAGAATATAGTTTGTAGTGCCGTTTATTATGCCCATTACTTTGTTTATGCGGTTTGCCTGCATGGAGCAGTGCAGCGTGCGGATAATGGGTATGCCCCCCGCCACGCTGGCCTCGTAATAAAGCCCCGCGCCGTGCGCCTTGGCTGCCGCCTCCAGCTCCGGCCAGCAATTGGCAAGCACCACTTTATTGGCGGTAACCACCGTTTTGCCGTTTTCCAGCGCGCGCAGTATATAGGTGCGCGCCGGCTCCGTGCCGCCCAAAAATTCCGCAACTATATCTATCTCCGGGTTCTCCAGCACATCATCGGGGTTCTCCGTAAGTATGCTGTTTGGAATATCGCCCCTGCTCTTGTT
Organism: uncultured Clostridia bacterium; assembly: GCA_934465535.1. Classification (GTDB taxonomy): domain Bacteria; phylum Bacillota; class Clostridia; order Christensenellales; family QALW01; genus UMGS1338. Next base: position 112,759 of record CAKSKV010000002.1, read on the forward strand.
CTTATTGCGCACAAGCGCCGCCGTTACGGTATAGCGCATGCCCTCGCGGTGCGTTATAACCTCCGCGTTGTCCCGCAGAATGCGGTATGCTCCGCTGCCTACATTGCCCATGCCCAAAAAACCGATCTTAATTTCTGTCATACCCGTTTTTCCTTTCCCGCCGCCGGCGGCCTGCATAATTACCGTGCTTCTGAAATTTTGTGCTAAACCCGAAGGTAACTGTTTATGTTTTTCTGCCCGGCCTAAGCCGTTTCAGCTGTTCATTTCGTATATCAGGCGCAGCCCCTCAAGGGTAAGCAGCGGGTCCACCGTGTCTATCGCCTTTGTTGCGCTGCCTATCACCCGGCTCATGCCCCCGGTTGCTATAACCTTGATATCCGGCTGCGCCATCTCCTGCTTAAAGCGGGAAATGAGATATTCCACCTGCCCGACATAGCCGTAAAGCAAGCCGGACTGCATACTGGCTACGGTGTTGCGCCCTATCGCCTTTGGCGGCAGTTCAAGCTCTATATTGGGCAGCTTGGCAGCCTTGCCCGCCAGCGCATCCAGCGCCAGCTTCACTCCGGGGCATATGGCTCCGCCCAAAAACTCGCCCTGCCCGTTTACCGCGCTTAAAGTGGTGGCCGTGCCGAAATCCAGCACTATGCAGGGGCCGCCGTAGCGCCGGAAGGCGCTTACGCAGTCGCATATTATATCGCCGCCCAGCTCCCGCGGATTATCGATTTTTATATTCAGTCCGGTGCGTATTCCCGGGCCTACCAGCATGGGTGTTTTGTCAAGATAATGCGCCAGCATATGCTCAATGGTGAAATTTATGCCCGGCACCACCGAGGACATTATAACTCCGCCCACATCGCCGCGCTTAAGCCCGGCCGACATAAGCAGCGCCTGAAGCGCCACGCCGTATTCGTCGCCGGTCTTGCTGCGGTCCGTTGCCAGCCGCCAGGAATTTATCAGCCTGCCGCCGCTGAAAAGACCCAGCTTTATATTCGTGTTGCCGACATCTATTGCAAGCAGCATCATTTTGCTTCCTTCCTTCCCTTTTGCTTGGAGGTAAACCTTTTAACGGGCAAGCATACGGCAGGGGCGCATATTCCGGCAAGCACCGCCTCCGGGATGCCGTTTGTAAGCACCGTTCCGCAAAGGGCAAGCAGTATCATGGCATAGGGTGTGTTCACTGCCACTGCGTAGGACTGGCCGAAGAACAGATATATTCCGCCCAGCACCAAAATTGTATTGGTAAGCGAGCCCGCAACCGCAGCCGTCGCACAGGCCGCAATGCCTCTCCAGCGGTTCTTATTATTCATCTTTTTAACCTCGGCTGCCGGCAATGCCGCGCCTTGAGGGAGATTCTGCACCTCTGCGGCGGCCTTATTCGCTTTTCTTTGGTGTGCAATGCACATTCCCTTATACACCATGCCGGTCACGGTGCCGGTAAGCACACGGGGAACAAGGCATATAACAAGGCTCCAGATATTTCCGTGGAAATCCCCCAGTGAATAAAACGGGGAAAATACAAAAGCAGTAGCCGGGCTCGGCGGCATAAATGTCCACACTATAAGGCTGAAAACGCCGGTTATAAGACCCATAAGCGTTCCCACCCCGGTGCCGAAAAGTATGGCGGATATAATAACCGGTATCATGGCAAGGGTCATTACTATCGGCCCTATTGCCGGCAGCGACCCAAGCGGCGTAAAGCAGAACACCGCCTCAATTGCAACAAGCAGCGCAAGCTGCACAAGAAACAGCGTGCGCTTGCGTCTTTCCTGTGCCGTTACCGTGCGGCGCTGCGCCGGACGGCGGTATTTTTTTACCTCGTCGCTCTTAGCCTCAGCTTCGGGGGCGTTCTCCGTTTTGTCATTGCCGGATGCTGCCGCCGCGTCCTGCTTTGCAACGGCCGCAGAGCCGTTTTCCGTCTGCGGGCTCTGCTGCAAAGCAGTTTCCGTTTTTTTGTTGTTTTTGTTTTCGTTGTTTTCCATTTGCTCCTCCATTCGGGCTCTTTTCCGATGCCCCATATCGGTATTTTTTACGGCATCCTCGCGCATATTCGCGCATTTTTGCAAAATGTCCGCTTATGTCGGGCTTTTGCGGCTGCCGATTTGAGATATTATAATCCCATTTGTAAAATCACGCAACAAAAAGCAGAACACCATCCGGGTGGAAATAGAAAAAAACGGGTCAAGCGACCCGTTTTGATCCTGATTCTTTGCTTATCTGTTCTGAATTAACTCCTTGACCTTGCTGGCCTTGCCCACTCTGTCACGGAGATAATAAAGCTTGGCTCTGCGTACACGGCCACGGCGAGTAATCTCGATGTGGTCCAGCTTTGGCGAATGAACCGGGAAGGTACGCTCTACTCCTACGCCGTAGGAAATGCGTCTTACGGTGAAGGTCTCTCTGGAAGAACCGTTTCTGCGTGCAATAACGGTGCCCTCAAAGGCCTGCAATCTCTCGCGGGTTCCCTCAACGACCTTAACGAAAACCTTTACGGTGTCGCCAACCTTGAAATCAGGAATGTTGTCACGAAGCTGTTCAGCCTCGATGGCCTGGATGATTGTCATGATCCTTACTCCTTTCCCTCAAAGGCGTTCGTTCTTCCATTATAGCGCAAAATCTTCGCGCGAAGGAACAGAGGACCGCCCGTACTGACTGATAGATTATAGCACAGTCCGCAATTATATGCAAGCACTATTTTTATGCCGCTATGCCATGAAATACGGCATTGCAGCCCAAAAAGCGCCTATGCTTCCTTGTCCGCGCCGTGCTCACCGGCGCCTTCGTCATCGCTTTTATCCTCGCGGTCTTCCTTTTTGCGGAACAGACCGCCCGTTTCCTTCTCCTCCGGCTCCGGCTGGGGCGGCTTTACCTCCACCGATATTTCCTTTGTCATAACATCATCGGCCTTGGTTACGGTTATATGCAGGTTTTCATAGTCGAAGCTGTATCCAACCTCCGGAATATTTCCGCTTATTTCGGTAAGCCATCCGTTTACCGTGGAGGCATCCGTTTCGTCCTCGTTCTCAATGGCAAAATACTCGCGGAAATCGTCCACTGAGGCCGTACACAGCACGCGGTAGGTGTTCTCGCCGGTTTTTACAAACTCGCTTACTTCCTCGTCGCTCTCATCCCAGATCTCGCCCACCAGCTCCTCCAGAATGTCCTCCATGGTAACAATGCCCGCCGTTTCGCCGTATTCGTTTACCACCACCACCATATGAGTGTGCGAGGTCTGCATGTCCTTAAACAGCGAATCAAGCCCCACGCTTTCCGGCACAAACTCCGGCGCGTGCAGGATATCCTTTATCTCAAAGCCCGGCGTTCCCCGCTTTATAAGATAATCCTTTGTGTGAAGAATGCCTATGACCTTATCGTTTTCCTCATCAAACACCGGCATGCGGGAATAGCCCTCTTTTTCAATGCGCGCCATTATTTCCGCATCGGTGCTGTCCAGCGACACCCACACCATGGACTTGCGCGAGGTCATAACCTCCTCCGCCGTCATGCCGTCCAGCTTAAAGACATTCTTTATGTATTCTATATCGTGTTCGTCCAGCGTGCCCTCGTCCGCGCCCGCATCCAGCATAAGCACTATGTCCTCCTCGGACACCGGCTCCTCCTTTTCCCGCGGGTCAATACCTATAAGGCGCAGCACCGCGTTGGTGGATACGGTAAGGAACCATATAATGGGGCGCAGCACCGCCGCCAAAAACGATATCACCCCGCAAACCGCGTTTGCCAGCTTCTCCTTGTGCTTCATGGCTATGCGCTTTGGCACAAGCTCGCCCAGAACAAGGGTGAAATACGAAAGTATGATGGTTATGACTATAACCGCCACGGTATTTACCGTGCCCTGATATTGCTGCGCTATGCCGAAGTCCCGGCATATCTTTTCCGAAAGCCCCTGAGCGAAATTATCCGCCGCAAACGCCGAGCCCAAAAAGCCCGCAAGGGTTATGCCTATCTGTATCGTGGAAAGAAAGCGCGTAGGCTGCTCCACTATTTTAAGCATCTTTGCAGCCTTTTTGTCGCCGTCCTCCGCCATGGCGCGAACCTTTTTTTCGTTAAGTGATATAACCGCAATTTCCGTTGCGGCAAAAAAAGCGTTTACTAAAATAAGTACAAGCTGCAGCAGCAGCTGTCTGACAATGTCCATATAAAAATGATAACCTCCGAATAATCCTGTTTTGTTTTAATTGCAGCCGCCGTGTCAGTTTTTGTCCGGGAAAAACATTTCCCTTATAACACGGCGCCCGCGCTCCCTTAAAGCACATACCGGATTCCGGCGCATCATTTCTTCCTGCTCCCTACATCGGGGGGACGGATCCACAAAACCAACTCCTCTCGCGCGGCGCAAAGCCGCAATATATTTATACAGTTTAATATTATACACTCCGCCCCGCAAAAAATCAAGAGAAAAAATTGTTTTGCCTTGATTATCACCATTTGTAAAATTTTATATGGCTATTGACTTTGACCTGCGGCATCTGATATACTATTTATAGGGGAAATTATGCAAAAAGCATAACAAAACCAAATTATAATTAAAGGAGAGATACCAATGATACCAATGATAACAATGAAAAAAACGAAGGGTCTGCTGGCACTGGCAATAGGGGTTGCTCTGTGCTTTGCCGTTTCGGCATACGCACTAACCGCGCCGCAGGATACACAGGACAACATTTCAGACAACGCTTCTGATGAACCGTTTTCCGAAATTTTCGCAAATGAAGATATTTTCGTTAATTCCTTTACTGATTACCCCGATATTGATGCTGTTAAGCAAGCCGCGCACACCGCTTATGCCGACAACGAAGCAAAAAAAATTGATTTTGTTAACGGAATACTGCCGGCCGTATGCAATCAGTCGGATTCCGTCAACAGGATTTACAGCAAAGAAATGGGCATTTGGGTGCCTTCCGCCATGCCGGAAAATCTGCAAATAAGCAAGATTCGCATAGCGAACTCGCGCGGTATGATATTTATAGCCTTTAATGACGAGCAGGGAAATCCTGTGGCGGAACTTTGTTCTCTTTACAGCTACGGCATTGATGAGCTTAAAGAAAAGCTTGAAAGCGACGGCATTGATTATAACGGTCAGCGCTATATTATCAACTGTGATTTTACCTCTGCGGGCGAAACACTCTGTTTTGTCCCCTATTACCAAATGAGCTGCAAACAGAATGTGCAGTGGCTGCAAAACGGCAGACACTATAAAATGCGCATATACAACGGCAGCTATACCGAGCAGGAGCTGCTTGATATGTGCAGCCTTACCCGGATAGACTTCTGATTCTCCCGTCCTCATGCAGGGGCAAAAGACACAAAAAGGGCCGCAAAGCGGCCCTTTTTTCGCTTTTATCAAGCGCTTTATTGTGCATCCTGCCCGTTTAAGCGGCGCACCGCATTTACTATATCCTGCGGCTCCTTTGCAATAATGCAGGCGTTGTTTTCCCTAAGCTCCCGCTCCGTGCGGAAGCCCCAAAGCACGCCCGCCGTGGTCATGCCCGCAGCGGCGCCCGTCTGCATATCGGTATCGGTGTCCCCCACATACAGGCATTCCTCCGGGGCGACCCCCATGGTTTTTGCGGCAAGCAGCGCGCCGTCCGGCGCAGGCTTGCGGGGCAGCTCCTCCCTTTTGCCCAGCACAAAATCAAAGGAGACATCAAAAAGCGCGGGCACCACCTTCTGCGTTGCCGCATCGGGTTTATTGGAAAACACCGCCGTTTTTATCCCCATGGCGCGCACCTGACGCAGCATTGCTTCTATGCCCGGATACGGCTTTGTAAGATACATTGTGTTTGCAAGGTACATTTCGTTAAAATCCGCCAGCATTTTTTCCACCGTCTGTTTATCAGGCTCTTTGCCGCGCAGAAGCAGCATCTGCTCCATAAGCACCGTTGCCCCCCGCCCCACAAGGTAGCGGAAGCGCTCCGTTTCTATCGGCGCAAGCCCTATATGCTCAAGCGTCTTATTGGAAAAGTACGCAAGCGTATTGAGTGTGTCGGCAAGAGTGCCGTCCAGATCAAATATAACCGCCTTGATCATCTGCTTCTTCCCAAAGCCCTTTCCAGTTTCTTTTTTATCCTTTGCAGCGCGTTATCCACGCTTTTGGGCTGCGCGCCCGTCTGTTTTGCAATATCGCGGTAGCTGTATCCCGAAAGGTAAGCCTCCAGCACCTGCTTTTCAAAATCCGAAAGCACGCGCTCTATTTTGCCGGTTATCACCGTATATTCCTCACGGCTTATAAGCAGCGTCTCGGGGTCGTCCAGCCGGCTGCCCCCCAGCACATCCATAAGCGTGCGCTCGGAATCCTCCTGCACGGGCTTGTTAAGGGAAACATAGGTGTTCAGCGGGCCGTGCTTAAGGCGCGATGCACCTTTGAGCGCACTTATAAGCTGCCGTCTTATGCACAGCTCGGCAAAGGAATAAAACCCGGCGTTTTTTTCCGGATCATAATCCCGCACCGCCTTGAACAGCCCGAACATTCCCTCCTGAATAAGGTCCTCGGTTTCCGCCCCCATAATAAAGTATGCCCGCGCCCTTGAGCGCACAAGGTCCTTATATCGCGTTAAAATCAGCTCAAGGGCGGCATCGTCGCCCTTCTGAGCCAGCTGCACTATGCGGTTTTCCTCCATTGAGCACAAATCCGCCTGTGTCAAACCCTTATCCTTTCTCGCAGTATCCGTCCCGCTGACGCACCGCCTCATACATGATAACAGCCGCCGCCACCGCCGCATTGAGGGAATCTATTCCGCCCTTTACCGGCAGGGAGATTATCCTGTCGCAGCTCTTGCGCACAAGCTGGCCCAGTCCCGGCCCCTCCGCACCTATAACTATGCCGATAGGCCCCCGAAGGTTAGTGCGCGTTGCCGGCTCTCCGTCCATTGCGGCGCCGAACACCCATACGCCCTGTTTTTTAAGATACTGCACGGTCTGGGCGATGTTTGTCACCTTTGCCACGGGCATATACTCAATTGCCCCCGCGCTGGCCTTTGCTACCACCGGAGTAAGCCCCACCGCGCGCCGCTTGGGTATTATTACCCCGTGCGCTCCCGCGCACTCCGCGCTTCTTATAATGGAGCCAAGGTTCTGCGGGTCGGTTATGCCGTCCAAAATGATTATAAACGGATCCTCTCCCTTTTCCTTTGCTCTTTCCAGAATGTCGTCCACGGTGCAGTATTCCTTTGCCGCCACAAAGGCGATTATTCCCTGATGCGCCCCGGTTTGGCTGAGCTTATCAAGGCGTATGCGGTCCACCTCCTGCACCAGAACTCCGTTTTTGCGTCCCTGAGCCGCGATTTCCCTTACGCTGCCGTCGCCGGGGCCGTTGGAGATGAGTATCTTTTCTATCTCGCGCCCCGCCTTTATCGCTTCCTTAACGGCATTGCGCCCCTCAAGGATGTTTTCCGTCTCCTGTGCGCTCTGCTCCTGCTCAAAGAAGGCCTCCTTGTCGTAAGCCTCCCGCTGACGGCGAAAGCTTTCGTTCTCCCGCGCGCTGCGGTATTCCTTTTTGGCGCCGAAGGGCTCCTGCTCAAAGCCGCCCTCGCTTCTGCCCCGTTTTCCTTCGAAGCGTCCGCTGCTTTTTTCACCGTAAGCGTTCGTCCGGCCGTGCGCGTATCCGCCGGTCTTTTTATATCCGCCGGTCTGCCCGCCCCTTTTGTCAAAGCCCGAATGCCCGTTTGCTTCATATCCGCCCTTGCCGCGGGCGCCGTTTTTTCCGCCGCGCGACTGCGCGCGTCCGTTATTGTATGCCATCTGATCTCCGTGCCGCCCGTTTTACGGCGGCTTCCCTTTCCGTATTTATCCTTGTGTTTCCGTCTGCTGCTCCGCGCACGCCTTTGCTTCGGTCTTGCTCTCGCATCCGCCGTCAACCCGGCGCGTGCCGGTAAGTATCTTTTCCATCAGCTCATCCAGGCGTTCAAGCTGCCCGGTAAGAAACAGGTATCCCACCAGCGTTTCCATGCCCGTAGCGCTGCGGTAATCCTTTACCCCGGCGTTTTTGGGCACCGTTGTGGGCTTTGTATTGCGCCCCCGCCTGTATATATACGCTTCCTGCGGGGTAAGCTGCGCCTCTATTGCAATAAACGCCTCCGCCTGAGCGTGCGCCGAAACAAACTTTACGGCCTCTCGATGCAGCATATGCGTATTAAGCCCGCTTGCGCGCACATACTCCCGCACATACAGGTCAAATACGCTGTCCCCCACAAAGGCCAGAGCCAGCGGCTTTTCCTGCACGGCCTTTTCCGGGGTCAGCTCTGCGCCGTGAAGAGCCAGCTTCAGCATTTGGTCACCCTGCAATAGCGCGCATAGGCCTCGTCCCACGCCTGCTTATCCTGAGGCAGATATTCCCCGGTGTCCACGGAGGCGCGCACCACCTCGCGCAGCTGAGCCACATCCTTTATGCTGCCCTCGCCCAGCGCCTGAATCAGAATATTGCCCATAGCGGTGCCCTCCGCAGGCCCGGTCACCACCTTGCGGCCTATGGCATTTGCCGTCATGCGGTTAAGCAGCAGGTTCTGGCATCCCCCGCCCACTATGTGCAGCACATCTATTCTCTTGCCGGTGATTTTTTCAAGGTCGTCAATAGCCTCGCGGTATTTCAGCGCAAGGCTCTCATACGCCGTGCGTATAACCTCTCCGCGGGTAAGCGGCACCTCCTGTCCGGTTCTTTCGCAATAGGCGCGTATCCGCTCCTCCATGCCCACGGGAGCCACAAAGCTCTTATCATCGGGGTTAATAAAGCACTTGAACGGCTGCGCCTCCTGCGCCAGCTTCACCATATCCGGGAAGGAGAGCTTCTCGCCCGCACGCTCCCAGTCCGCCCGAAGCTGCTGAATTATCCACAGCCCCATTATATTGCTTAACAGGTCGTACCGCCCGCCGATAGCGCCCTCGTTGGAGAAATTACGCTCATATGTAACATCGTTTACCACAGGCTTGTCCACCTCTATGCCAAGAAGCGACCATGTTCCGCTGGAAAGAAAAGCCCAGTTTTCTCCCTGCGCCGGCACTGCCGCAGAGGCGGCGTTTGTATCGTGCGATGCCACAACATACACCGGAGTAGGCTCCAGCCCGCATTCCTTGCACACCGAGGGCAGCAGCATGCCGCGCAGCGTTCCCGGCTGCTCAATGCGCCCGAATATTCTTCTGGGGAAGCCCATCGCCTTTATGATATCCTCCGACCAGTCGCCGGTTTCGGGGTCTATCATCTGGCTTGTCGTGGCCTCGCAGAATTCCGTACCCTTGTTGCCCGTAAGGAAATAGGCAAACAGGTCCGGAATAAACAGCAGCTCCTGCGCGCCCTCCAGCGCTGCGCTTGAAGCAAGCTTCATGGCAAGCAGCTGGTTGAGCGTATTGAAAAATTCAAAGGATACGCCGCTGTGGCGGAATATCTCCCGGCGCGGCATAAGCTTCTGCGCCTGCTCCATCATGCCGTCCGTTCTCTTGTCACGGTAGTGATACGGCGCTCCCAGCAGCTCGCCGTCCTTGCCCAGCAGCCCGAAATCCACGCCCCAGGTATCAATGCCTATGCCGTCCAGCTTGCCGTAGCCCATGTTTGCGTATTTGATAAGCCCCTGCTTGATCTCAAAAAACAGGCGGAAAATATCCCAGTGATAATGCCCGCATATCTCCACCGGATCGTTTGAAAAACGGTGGATCTCCTCCATTGTAAGTTTGCCGTTCTCCAGCCTGCCCAAAATAGCGCGGCCGCTGCTTGCGCCGAAATCAAATGCCAGAAATTTCTTCTCCATATTCTCCACCTGCTCTGCCCCTGCGGGCACCCTTTCCTTTTGTTTTAATATTTTTATTTGCTTTTATAACCGTCAGTTTAACCCTTTTACCGCTTGTCCCGGTTCTCGGGCGCAGCGCCGCCGTCCCGCTTCTTTTTGCTTCCCAAGGACAGGCGCGATTCCTTCCCCGCCGCTATCCTTGCAATGTTTGAGGAATGCTTGATTATCACGGCAATACATACTGCCGCCATGGCAAGAACGCACACCAGTCTTTCTCGCGGCGTAAGGCCCTCCGTATAGGAAAAGCCAAGCGTAGCCACGGGCACCGCCACCGCCGCGCATACAGACCCCAGCGAAACCATGCGCGAGCAAACCGTCGCTATAAGAAACACCCCAAGGCAGGAAAGCGCCACACGCCAGTCCAGCATAAGCAGCACGCCCAGCGTGGTGCTTACGCCCTTGCCGCCGCGGAAGGAGAAGAACACGGGGAACATATGCCCCAATACACATGCCATCCCGCTTATCGCCGCCACCTCGCGTGCGCCGCCCCCTCCCGGAACAAGGTAAGATGCCGCCGCTCCGGCCGCAGCCACCGCCGCAAGCCCCTTAAGCACATCGCACACAAAGGTGCAGCCTCCCAGCACCGGCCCGAAGGTCCTTAACACATTTGTAGCCCCCGCATTGCCGCTGCCGTACTTGCGTATATCTCTCCTGCGGGCAATCGAGGAAAAAATAATGGCAAAATTTACGCTGCCCAGAAGATATGCAAACGCCGCCGTTATCAGCAGCACCCACCAATAGGCAGATATAAAGCCCGCCCAGTTATATGTCGTTGTGATATTCTCCATTTCAGCCTTCCCCGCGGTTTGCCGCCGCCCAGAGTATTCGTTATGTTTGCATTTCCTGCTTTGCGCCGCTTTTCAAAAGCATCCGCAAGCCGAAGCCGCTTTGCTCCTCGCGCTTCCTTTTTACCAGTTGTCGCTGCCGTCCTTGGGCACAACCGCCTCAAAGGCGGCAATGGCACATTCTATCATGCTGTCGTCCGGCTCGCGCGTGGTTATCCTCTGAAGCCACTTACCCGGCGCGCTTATAATGCGGGTAAATATGTTATCGTATCTCCCCGCCAGCTTTATAAGCTCGTAGCCTATCGAAACCACTACCGGCAGACACGCAAGCTTTATCAGCGTGCGCACAATCGGGTTGGGCGTGGATATGAACATGGAAATGAATATTCCCACAAACAGCATAAGTATCATAAAGGAAGTTCCGCAGCGGGGATGAAACCGGCTCTGCCTGCGTACATTCTCCACCGTTAGGGGCAAGCCGTTTTCATAGCAGAATATCGTCTTGTGCTCCGCGCCGTGATACATATATGTCCTGCGGATATCCTTCATAAGCAGCATGCTTGCCATGTAGCCTATGAATATGATGATTCTTATCACACCCTCCGCCACGCTTCTTAGCACCTGGTTTTCAAAGGCGGGAACGGCGCCGCTGAGCCATTTGGTTATAAGGCTGGGCAGATATATAAACAGCCCTATTGCAAGCAGCAGCCCCAGCACCACGCTGAATATCATCATCGCCGCGCTCTGCGCCTTTTCCTTGCCCGACTTTTCCTTCGTACCGCTCTTTGCCGCCGCTTCCTGCGCAGTAGCCGCTTCCTGTGCGCACGCCGTTTTCTCCCGGCCGTCCGCATCCTCCGCGTTTTCTGCCGCTGCCGGCTGCACAGTTACGCCGCCGGCCTGCGAGGCCTCTTCTGCCACGATTTCGCCCGTTTCCGGCGCTTGGACCTCCGCCGCCTCGGCATCGGCGCCCGCCTGCTTATCCGCCGCCTGCACCGGCGCTTTGCTCTTCTTCGGCTCGTCTTCCTCCTCCAGCCCCGCGATTTCCGCAGAACGCATAAGGCATTTATAGCCGAATACCAGCGAATCGTACAAATTGAATATTCCTCTTATAAAGGGCAAACGGCAGAACTTGGGGCGGTCGTTGCCCTTGGTGGGGTATTTCTCCAGCACCATTTTGCCCTCAGGATCCCGCACTGCAATGGCAGTCACCTTCGGTCCGCGCATCATTATGCCCTCAAGCAGAGCCTGTCCTCCTATGGAGGTCTTCTTTTGTTCGCTCATATATTTCCTTTCATAACCGCCGCCAAACGCCGCGGCACGGGTTTTCAGTATCGCTTTTTCGCCCATCCGTTATATCCGAATGAGAAGCGTGCGCCCGCTTATCCCTTTTGCATTATTATACCACTTCGTGCGCCGGCGGAAAAGCATATAAAGGTAAATATTCGGTTAAATCGGTGCCGCCCAGCCCTTCACGCTGCGGCTTCAGGCAGTGATCAGCTGCAATATGATGCCGCTCAGGCTTGCCACTGCAAACATTATACCCATTATCGTCAGGTTCTGTCGTATGCTGCGGTTTGCGCGGAAAAGCATCAGCAGCCCGGTGCCCGCCCCCGTGCAAAGGCCCGCCACCGCCGCGCCGAAGCCCAGCCCGCCCGAAATATACAGCTCGGTTATCACCACCGATGCCGCACAATTGGGTATAAAACCGAAAATCGCGGCAATAACGGGCTGAAGCAGCGCGCTTCCGCCCAGCAGGGATTTCAGGCTGTCCTCTCCGATAAATTCCACTACCGCATTAAGCGCAAGCGTTACTGCAAAAATAAACAGCATAATGGAGCCTACATGCTTGAGCGCCGGCAGCAGTATCCCCCTGACAAAGCCGTGCTGCTCCTCGCACCCGCAATGCTCGCACAGCGTATTGTGATTGTGCCCGTGCTCACCGTGTTCCGAATGCTCCTCATGCTCTTTTCCTTCACATTCCCGCTCCGTATGCGCGTGCACATGCGCTTGCTCGCTTTTTGCAGCATCCGGCGCCGTTTTCAACGCTTTTCGCCGCCTGTACACACCGCTTACGGCATCCACGGCAAAGCCGGCCGCCACCCCTATTACAAGCTTTGTGGCAAGCAGCAGCAGTATCTCCGCTATCTGCATGCCGCTTCCTATGCCCTCCGTAAGCAGCAGCGGCAGCGCTTCATCGCTGGTAGCCAGCATTACCGCTATAACCGTGCCCATGGATACAAGACCGCCGGCATAAAAATTTGCGCACACCACGGAAAAGCCGCACTGCGGCACCAATCCCAGCAGCCCGCCTATAAGCGGCCCCAGCCGTCCCGATCTCTTCAAAAACGCACCGAAACGGTCCCCCGCCCGATGCTCCAGCCATTCTATAAGCAAATACGCCGCCAGCAAAAACGGCAGCAGCTTCACACAGTCAAGCAGCGTATCCAGCAATACATCCGCAATTTTTTCCCACATATTCTCCGTTTCGTATACCCCCGTGATTTGAATCATTGCCCCGCCTGCACCCGGTGCGCGCCTCGGTACGCGCCTTAGTATATCAGGCGTATGATTCCGTATTGCAGCGCCTGCGCAAGCAGCGAGCCCACAATTACATACAGCGCAGTCATGCCCTGACTGCGGTATTTTTTCATTATCTGCGCATCCAGCACTCCCAGAACACATATCTGGAAGAAACGCGCAATATACCATGCCATCTGCCCCGCAACCGTAGGCCGCACCCCGTTAAAAATGCAGAAAACGACCGCGACTGCGGCTTCCAGCCCGACGGTAAACCAAATACACCTTTTTACCGTCGTTTTCCACGGCAGCTTGAACACCGGCGGAAGCAGCAGCAGTATTGCGCTGCCCGCCGCCGCAAGCAGCAGCCCCGTAAGTATAATAAGCGGAAGGCTCATCCGTTTTTTCCTCCGATCCGTGTCTGTTTGGGCAAATAAATCTTCTGCAAAAACAAACCCGCCGCAAAGATATTTTTCTCTCTTTGCGGCTTTTTCGTACCGTTTTTATGTTTTTTCAGCGCCTTTTTGCCCCTAAATGCTCGCTCATTGCCTGTGCAACATTAAGCCCGAGGCGCGCTATCTGCTCCTCGTTGCCGCCCTCCAGCATTATCCGCAGCAGCGGCTCCGTGCCGGAAGCGCGCACCAGTATCCGTCCGCTGTCCCCCAGCTCCGCCTCTGCCTGTGCAATGGCATCGGCCACCGGCTTGCACTGCATATATGTATTCTTTACACTGTTGTCCACCGTCATATTCAGCAGCACCTGCGGCATATTGTGCATCACCTCCGCCGCGCGGCTGAGCTTTTCTCCCTCTTTTTTTGCAGCGGAAAGCAGCTGAAGCGCCGTAAGCATGCCGTCCCCCGTGGTATTGTAATCAAGGAATATCACATGCCCGCTCTTTTCTCCGCCCAGGGAATAGCCTCCCTTCAGCATACGCTCCAGAACATACCGGTCGCCCACCGCAGTGCGCTCCAGCAAAAAGCCGTTCTCCTTTGCGCTTTTTGTAAGCCCCATGTTGGACATAACGGTGCACACCGCCGTATCCCCGCGAAGCTTTCCCTGCTTCAGCATATGGCGGGCGCAGATGGCAATTATATGGTCGCCGTCTATCTCCTGTCCGCGCTCATCGCAGGCAATAAGCCTGTCGGCATCTCCGTCAAAGGAAAGCCCGCAGTCGGCATCCTGCTCCACCACCAGCTCGCATATGCGCTCCGGGTGGGTAGAGCCGCAGTTTTTGTTTATATTGCAGCCGTCCGGCGTATTATAGTAGGGCAGCACCTCGGCTCCCAGGCTTTCAAAAAGCGCCGGAGCTATCTCGCTTGCCGCGCCGTTGGCGCAGTCCAGCACTATTTTCATATTGTCAAGGCGCACATCCACCGTGGAAAGCAAAAAGTCCATATAATCCTGCGCCGGATTTTTAACCTTTATGCGCTTGCCAACCTCCATGCCCGTAGGCTGCGGCAGCGTTTCCGCCCCCTCTATTACTCTCTGAATACGGTCCTCCACCTCATCCGCCAGCTTGTAGCCGTTTGAGCTGAAGAATTTTATTCCGTTATCCTCCATGGGATTGTGCGACGCGCTTATCATAACTCCCGCATCGCAGGAATAATACCGCGTTAAAAACGCAACGCCCGGCGTGGGAATCACTCCCACGGTAACGGCATCCGCGCCCACGCTCATTATTCCCGCAATAAGGGCGGATTCCAGCATATTGCCCGAAAGCCGCGTATCCCTTCCCACAAGTATCCGCGGGCGGTTTATGTGGTTTGTAAGCACATACGCCCCCGCCCGTCCCAGATCAAAAGCCAGCTGCGCGCTCAGCTCGCGGTTTGCCACGCCCCGAACGCCGTCGGTACCGAAAAGTCTTGCCATAGCCTATTTTATCCTTCTCCTGATTTTTCTGCTCCTGCGGGCAGCGCGCTTTTGCAGTATATTCACAACAATCAGCGCCGCAACGCCCAGCACTATAAGTCCGCCCACCACGCAAAGGGCGATCACAACCGCCCGTCCGGCGCCGTTTCCCTTTGAAGGCTCCGCCGTGGGAGTGGGCTCGTCCGGAGGCAGTGTGGCGGGCGCAGCCGTTCCGCTGTTCTCTCCCACCGTAACGGTTATAACCTCGGTTTCAAATTTCTTCTCCACACCCGCACTGTCCGTTACCGTAACCACAAAGAACACATTCTGCGTCTGCTCCACCGTGCGCACTACCGTAAAATTCTTGCTTCCGCCCGGCTCCATCGTTCCTATGGTCTGTATCTCCTCGCCCCGGTCGTCGCTTACCCGCACATTTGACACCGTCATTATGCTTTTGTTTGTAACATTTATATCAAATGTGACCTGCCCCGGCCCGGTAAGGGCGGTAGTGCGCGCCACGGCAGTTATGCCCATGACGATATCCTCCGCGCTGGCCTCCAGCGTTATGTCCACGCCGTTGGAGTTTGTCTGATACTCCCTGCCGAAGCTGTCCTGCGCCGTAAGGGTATAGCGCACATTTTTATCCCCGGTTATGCGCATGGTAACGCTGCCGGTTATGGTTTCGCCCGGCTTTAACACCGTAACATTTGTGCGTATTTCACCGTTGCTCTCATCCAGCAGCCGTATGCCGCTGAGCGCAACATTGCCGCTGTTCAAAACATTGTATACTATCGTTACGGTCTCGTTATATTTTCCGCTTGCCTGCGGGCGCGCCACAAGATAAAACTGCGTTTCCGCGCGCTTCAGCTCTATCTCCACCGGCTCGGACTTTACATTGCCGTGATTGCTTGCCACCGTGGGCGTCAGGGAAAAATCGCCCTGCACCGAGCCCACCGAAAAAGAAAAGCTGCGCATTTCTCCTGCGGCAAGGCTGCCTATCTCAACATCCTTCACCGTGATCTTGCCAAGCTCCTCGTACTGTCCGGTGTAGGCTCCCGCAAAGCTTATGAACACATTTTCCGCATCTTTTCCGCTGTTGTTTGTAATGCTTCCGGAAAAATCCACATTGCCGTCCTTTTCCACCACCGTTTTATCCGGCACAAGGGAAAGCACGAAGGCCTGGCTGTCCTCCGCCTGCACGGTAAAGCTGCCCGCCTTATGGCGCTCGGTACGCCCGCTTACGCTGCCCTCGGCGTCATATTCCGCCCAAACAACATGCTCCTTGCCGATATCGCTTCTTCCCATATCCGCACCGAAGGATATTTCTGCGCTGTTTCCCTCGCTTATGTGCGTTGACTGATCAACATATATGGGGTCCTCCGCATCGTCAAGGTAAAAACGGAAATTGCCCGCACCGAAATCCTTCTGCTTTGTAGACACCTTCACCGTAACGGTCACCTTGTGCGTCTGTCCCTCCTGGGGCAGCGCCACCCTTTTGGGGCTTACCGAAACCTCATAGCTTACTCTGCCCTCTTCGGCTATACCGTCTGCAAATACAGGCATGGCGCAGCACAGCAATAAAACCAGCCCGGTAATACCCGCCAGCAGCTTCATTCCCCCGCAAAGGCTTGCCTTGTTAAACATCTTATCACCTTTTTCCGTTGCATTTATATATACCGGGGCTTACACAATACCCGGCGGCACTTTTTTGCATCAATTTTACGCTAAGCTCTCCGTGTGCGGCCGCTTTGCCGCTATTTTTCCCGTATAAGCCCGCATATTATATTTACAGTATTGTACTTTATATGCTCCGTTATGTCAACACTGCCCTTTTTGCCCGTCCTGCGCAAGCCCCGCGGCATTTATAAAATACTCCGCCGCCAGAATATAGGAAAGATATCCAAAGCCCGCTATCTGCCCTGCGCACACCGGCGCAATAACGCTTGTATGGCGGAATTCCTCCCTGGCGGCTATGTTGCTCATGTGCACCTCCACGGCCGGAATGCCCAGCGATGCTATACAGTCCCTCAAGGCATAGCTGTAATGAGTATACGCTCCGGCATTGATGATAATACCGTCCGCCTGCCCTATTCTGCTCTGAAGAAAATCTATCAGTCCGCCCTCGGAATTGCTCTGAAAAAATTCGCACTGCACGCCCGCCTTCCCGGCCGTTTTTTCCACCTCGGCATTTATCTGCGCAAGCGTGCGTGTTCCGTAAACGCCCGGCTCCCTTGTCCCGGTAAGATTTATGTTCGGTCCGTTAACTATAAGCAGTTTCATTTTTTATCCTTTCCTTTGCTCCTCCCGCCGTGCAAGCTCCCGCACAAGGCGTTCATACACCGCGGTCTTCTGCTGCTGCGTATATTCATATCCCCAAAGCCCTTGGGAAAGCACTCCCTGCTCAAACAGCATACCAAGGCCGTTTCTGCACATGCGTCCCTTTTCTGCCGCCTCGCGAAGAAACCGCGTTGCGGACGGGCTGTATACGCAATCGTAAAACACTCCGGAGTTCATATACTCCTGCGCCAGCGGAGTTTCCTCCTCGTGCCCCGCGCCGCCCAGCGGTGTTGCATTTATTGTAAGAAAATACTCAAGCATCGGCCTGTCCGCCACGCGGGCGCAAAAGCAGTCCGCTCCGGCATGCGCCAGCTCCTCCAGCATATCCGCCGCATTTTTTCGCGTGCGGTTAAGCACATCGGTCACCGCTCCGCACTGCAAAAGGGAGGATAGAATAGCCCTTGCGGCCCCTCCGCTTCCCAACAGCAGCACCCGCTTTCCCTTCAGCGCCTCCGCCGCGCCCGCAGCCTGTTCTCCGTTTTCCGTTTGCTGCCGCTGCGGCGTTATGAAGCCCTCCAGCGAGCGCATAAAGCCCTCGCCGTCCGTGCTGTCGCCTATCAGTCGTCCGCCGATGTTTATAACGGTATTCACCGCCCCGCAGCGCTTTGCCGCCCCCGTTATTTCATCCAGATACGGGATAACGGCGCTTTTATAGGGCACCGTAACATTCGCTCCCGAATACTCTTTTCGTAATTCCGCGCACACCGAGGCAAGCTCTTCTTCACCGCATTCCAGCGCCCCGTATTCAGCCCGGACTCCCGCCAGCTCAAAAAGACCGTTATGCATAAGCGGCGAAAGCGAATAATCCAGTCTTTTACCTATAAGCGCAAATTTTTTCATTTTTCCTCCGCCGTCAGCGCAGCCGCCGCTCTTTCAAATTCATCGCGCTGCCTGCACACCACATTTATTCCGTTTTCCTCTGCCGTAACCGCATACGCGCCGTTTTCAAAGGCCGTTTTTGCCTTTTCCGCCTGCTCTCCGGGACGGCATGCAAAAAATCCTCTTACGCCGTCCTTGGGATATATCCCGCGGTCGCCGCGCCGGAAAAGCGCTTTGTCCCTTTTGCAGTCGGCAAAATACCGCGCAAGCTCCGCCTCGTTTTTACGCAGCAGCAGCTGCCTCCATTTTTTTATCTCGCCCTCAAAGGCATCCAGCGACTGCAGTATTTCGTCCGAATTATCCGCAAATACCGACCCCCACATTACCGGATCGGAATCCGCTATCCTTGTAAGATCGGAAAACCCGCCCGCCGCCAAATCAAAAAGTGCCGGAGCCTCCTGCGAACGCAGCCTTGCCGCGCGTACCAGCGCCGCTGCCGCAATATGCGGCAGATGCGATACCGCCGCCGTCGCCGCGTCATGCTCCTGCGCGGATATCTCCATCGGGCAGCCGCCAAGCCTCAGTGCCAGCTTCCTTGCTTCCTCCCGTGCCCTTCCGCTCCCGGTTATGCACATTATCGCCCCGTGAAACAGCCCCGCGCGCGCGTTTGCAAAGCCCGATCCCTCCGAGCCCGCCATGGGATGCATGCCCGCATACATCACTCCCGCGTCCTCATATGCCCGCTGTACGCTGCGCTTTGTGGAGCAGCAATCAATAAATACTGCATTGGGGAATCTTTTTGCAAGCGCCCCCGCCATGCTGCACGCACTGCTCACCGGAACACATATCAGCACCGTGTCCGGCTCCTCCTTTATATCCTCAAGGCGCGAATAGACAGCGCCGGTATACCCCGCCGCCGCCTTAAGCTGCCGCTCGTCCCTGTCCAGGGCGCAGGTTTTCTCCGGAGGCAGGCTTTTTGCCGCCGACCCGCCGATAAGCCCCAGCCCGACTATAAGTATTCTGTCCATACAATTTTATTATATCCTTTATGAAAGGTCCCAGGCAGACCCCCTGCCAAAAGCATTATAGCATGTTTCCCGGCGCTTTTCAAGCGCAATTATTTGCCGCCCGCCGCCCTGCGGCTATGCAAAAGCCGCCCGTACCCTCAGGCACGGGCGGCGAAAAGACCGGGCAATGCCGGCGCTTCCTTATTCCTCTTCCTGCTCCTGCTCATCCTCATCCTCGGGAATACGGCCGTCGGCGTAGTCCAGAACCTCCATGTTGTCCATAAGCACTTCGCCGCCCTCCTCCTTGCCGGAGCTTACGGGATAGTCCTCGTCAAAGTCCATATCCTGGTCCAGATTCATCTTTTCCTTGGCGGCGGCCTTCATCTGCTCCATGCGGCAGGCATAGCACAGCTCCTCGCCCTCCTCAAGATAATTCTCATGGCATTCCGGGCACAGCCTCAGCTCCTCGTTTTCCTCGCCGAAATCCTCACTTATCACCGATTCCTGCGAAAGCTTATGCATATCCACAAGGCACACCTTGCAGAACTTTTCCGTGTCCAGTATATAATTAAGATGACAACGCGGGCATTTTATATACGGCATTGCTAAACACCTCATAACTTCAGAATTTCTAACAGCAATTATATGCATATGCTCCCATTTGTGCAAGGGGTTTATGACGGTTTTTTATGAATAAATCATTAAAGTTATAAGAATTTATATGTTTTTCCCCCGTTTTTGTGCATTTTCCGTATAAAACCCGCCTTTGGGCGCGTACCCGCCGCCCTTTCCGGTATACAAAAGACCGCAGACTTTCGCCTGCGGTCCCGTCCGTATCAGTTTTTATCAGGTCTCGTAATCCTTCAGCCACTGCTTGTTGATCTTGATATCGGCAGCCTTGTACCATTCGTCCTGGTTGGAGCTCCACTTCTCCTCCTTGGCAGTGTCGGTCAGCTCCTTCTGCAGAGCCTCCTTAAGCTCCGAATAGCTCACCTTGTTATCACCGGTGCGCTCCTCCAGCGCCTTGATTCTGCGAATGATGTGGAAGCCGTAATCCGTAGCGACCAGATCGGATATCTGTCCGTCCTTCTCCAGCGCCACAGCACCGTCGTGGAACTCGGTCATCATGCCGTCCTCTTTGCCCACAAGATAGCCCTTCTTAGCGGTCTCCTCATCCGCCATGCCGGTGTCCTCGCTCTTATCCAGCATAACCTCGATGAACTTGGCCTCGTCGGCGTCCTTCACGCTGTCCAGCACCTCCTGCGCCTTTTCGCGTATGGCAGCCTCGGCAGCCTCTCTTGCCTTGTGATGCTCAAGATCCGCGTCGTTGTACTTCGCGGTGCATTCCTCCAGCACCTTGTCCTGCTCGTCTATTTCCTTCTGCTTGTCTGCCTTTTCGGTTTCGTCCGTCAGCTCTTCAAGCTCCTTCTTGAGCTTATCCATCTTTTCCTGAGCCGTATTCTTTGCGCTCTCGGCCTCACTGAGGGTCTTTGCGGTGGATGTCACCTTGTCGCCCGTTTCCTTGTCATACTTTATAAGTATGTGCTGCACAAGGGAATATCCGTCCAGTATCAGCGCCATATTGTCGCCGTCGTTCCACGCCGAAACGAACTTGTCGTAGGCCTTTTCATCGCCGTCGCCTATAAAGCTCTCGGTCTGCTCCTTTACAAGCTCATTATAAGCCGAAATAATGTCCGCCTCCAGTACGGAAACATCCTTCAGGTTGTCCTCCTTATAGCGATCCAGCGCCTTTTCCTTGAGCTTATCCTCTATCATCTGGTCAACAGAGCTGCCGTTCTTTGCAAGATTGGCCTCGTACTGCTCCTTTGCAAGGCCGCGATAGTAATCCATCTCCTTCGCGTCCTCCTGCCCCTTCACCGCCTCGTAAAGGGTCTTGGCAGTCTCCTCGATGCTCTTGTTCATCTCTTCCTCGACCTCTTTGCGGGCCTCGTCGCGCTGCTCCTGAGTGTAGTCAAAATAGCCCGCTTCCTTGGCCTTCTGCTCCCACAGCTTCTGCTTTATCAGGGATTCCAGTATGTTGGTCTTAAGCTCTTCAAATGCCTCCGCATTCTTTTCCTTGGTGTAGCCGTAATAGTTTATATACATATATTCGTAATACTCGTATATCTGGCTCCACTCCTTGCGCAGTATATCCTCTCCGTTGACGGTAGCCAGCACCTTGTTGCCCAGCGCCTCCTCATCGATCTCGGTGTAGCCGCAGCCCGCAAAGGCCAGCACACCCAGTGTCAGCAGCGCAACCAGCACCGCAGAGATAATTTTTTTCATAAACAGTTCTTTCCTTTCCTGTGTGCAAAACTCATACCCGCTCATGTTTGCAGCATGCTTTTATTGCACTGAGAATTTCAGCAGTATCAGTATTATATATTCCTTTGCGGAAAATTTCAACCCTTTATTCCGAATCTGCAATATTTTTTTACGA
This sequence comes from uncultured Clostridia bacterium, assembly GCA_934465535.1. GTDB lineage: Bacteria > Bacillota > Clostridia > Christensenellales > QALW01 > UMGS1338. Next base: position 134,303 of record CAKSKV010000002.1, read on the forward strand.
TTTTCACGCTTTATTCATTTATTTTTTCCAAAACGCTCACCGCAAGCGCCGTAATATCGGCATCCTTCATGCCCTTAACACGCAGCACTATCGCCAAATTTGCACCGGCGGAAAGCGCCGCTTTGGGGGCAAAGGCGTTAACCGCCGCCGTAACGCGGGCAAAATCAAGGCTGTATCCGGAGGCAAAGCTCATAATCACCGCGTCCTCCTTCTGTCTTATGCGCTCCACACCCGCCCTTGAGGCCAGCGCGCGCATGTATGCCACCTCCGCCAGCATACGCACCGATTCCGGCGGCTTGCCGTAACGGTCGCCCAGCTCCTCCAGCAGCTCGTCCCGGTCCGCCGCGCTGTCAATTTCCGATATTCTCTTATAAACGGCCAGCTTCTGAAGCTCGGAGGGAATATACTTATCCTCAATATATGCCCCTATCTTCAGCTCGCACTTCACCTCCGGGCGTTCCTCCGTTTGTCCCGATACCGCCTGGCGTATAAGCTTGCAGTACAGCTCATAGCCTATCTTCTGCATATGCCCGCTTTGCTCTCCCCCAAGCAGATTGCCCGCGCCCCTTATTTCCAGATCCCGCATGGCTATCTTGAACCCGGAGCCGAACTCGGTAAACTCGCGCAGGGCATTAAGCCGCTTCTCCGCCGTTTCGGACAGCACGCGCCCCCTGCGGAAGGTAAAATAGGCATATGCCACCCGGTTGCTCCTGCCCACGCGCCCCCGCAGCTGATACAGCTGCGACAGCCCGAAATGATCCGCATCCAGCACTATCATGGTGTTTACATTGGGCACATCCAGTCCGCTCTCTATTATGGTGGTGCACAGCAGTATATCATACTGCCCGTTATAGAAATCCAGCATCACCTGCTCAAGCTCGCCCTGCTCCATCTGCCCGTGCCCTACGGCTATGCGCGCCGAGGGCGCCAGCGCCTGTATCTCCTGCGCCACCCGCTCAATGCCCTGAACACGGTTGGAAACCACATACACCTGCCCCCCGCGGGAAAGCTCGCGCGTAAGGGCCTCCCTTATCATAACGCTGTTGTATTCCGCCACATAGGTCTGCACCGGATAGCGCTCCTGCGGCGGAGTGGACAGCACCGACATATCCCTTATCCCCACAAGGGACATGTGCAGCGTGCGCGGTATCGGAGTCGCGCTCAAGGTAAGCACATCAACATTTGCTTTAAGCTGCTTTATGCACTCCTTATGCTTCACCCCGAAGCGCTGCTCCTCATCTATTATCAGCAGCCCCAAATCCTTATACTGCACCGATTTTGCAAGCAGCGCATGCGTGCCCACTATTATATCTATCTTGCCCTCCAGCAGCTGCTTTTTTATCCTGCTTTTTTCCGCCGCCGTGCGGAAGCCCGAAAGCATCTCGCAGCGCACCGAATACGGCGCGGTTCTGTTCAGCACCGTGTTATAGTGCTGAAGCGCCAGAATAGTGGTGGGCGCAAGTATCGCCACCTGCTTGCCGTCCATTACCGCCTTGAAAGCCGCCCGCAGCGCCACCTCGGTTTTGCCGTAGCCAACATCTCCGCAAAGCAGCCTGTCCATTACCCTGGGCCGTTCCATGTCCGCCTTTATCTCGTCTATGCAGGTTATCTGGTCCGCAGTCTCCGTATAGGGGAAATCATCCTCAAACTGCCGCTGCCACGGCGTATCCGGCGAAAAGGCATAGCCCTTGGCGTTTTCCCGCTTGCGGTATATCTCTATAAGCTGGTCCGCAATGTCCTCTATGCTCTTTTTTGCCCGCGCCTTGGCATTCTGCCATTCCTTTGTGCCCAGCTTTGAAAGCTTGGGCACCGTGTCCTCGCCCGGCCCCACATATTTCTGCACGCATCTTAGCTGCTCGATGGGCACATACAGCCTGTCCTGACCGGCATAGGCAATTTTTATGTAATCCCGTGCCACGCCGTCGGTAACTATCTTTTCCAGCCCCTGATACACGCCTATACCGTTGTTTTCGTGTACAACATAGTCGCCCACATTAAGCTCGGTAAAGCTGTCGATGGCTATGCCGTCCCTGCGCTTTGCCCGCCTTATCGTTCTGTGCCGCAGCGAAGCATATATATCCGCCTCGCTTATAAGGGCAATTTTAAGCTCCGGATATTCAAAGCCGCTGCTTATGCGCACCGGCAGCGCACAGGCGCTCCCCTTGGGCAGCGCGCTGTCCGTATCCTCCGTATAGCTTATATGCACCGAATACCCCGCAAGATCGTTTTGCAGGGTCTTTGCGCGGGTCTTGGAGGAGCAGCACAGCAAAACCGTGTATCCGCGCGCCTTCATGCCCGCAAGCTCCTGCGCCAACAGCTGCACCTTGTTCTGGAAGGACTGCATATTGCGCCCCGATACGGTAAATACCGCCTTGGGCGAAATATCCCTTCCCGCCGTGGTTATGCCCTGAAGGGACAGCACCTGCCGTGCCAGTATATCGGCAAATACCGCCTCCCCAGAGCGCACCAGCTCACCCTGCGCCGCCAGCGCTCTGCCGGCGGTAAGCAGATCCTTAAAGCCCTCGGAAAACTCCAAATGAATGTTATCGCAGCGCTCCCTCAGCCTTCTGGGCTCATCCAGCACAAGCAGCGTATCCTTGCCGAAATACTCAAGCAAGCCTGCTTTCTGCTGCAAAAAGCAGGAAAAACGGTCCTCGAAGGCCGATACATCCCCGCGGGCAATGCTTTGCGCCGCCTCCGAAAAGCCCTCGGCGCGTGCAGATGCCTCCGGCGTGCCCGCCAGCCTGCGCACCGCCGCCCGCACGGAAGCCTTCATCGCCTCTCCCGCCTCCGCCGCCTGACGCTGAGTGGGGCAAAAAAGCCTCGCCGGCAGCAGCTGCGCGCTGTCCAACCTTGACACCGAACGCTGCGTCGCCGGGTCTATCACTCTCAGAGATTCAATTTCCGTATCAAAAAATTCCACTCTCAGGGGGGAATCGCTGCCTACGGGGAATATATCCGTTATCCCGCCGTGCTGCGCAAACTGTCCCTGCGCCTCCGCCGTTTCCGCGCGGACATAGCCCATGCGCACAAGGCTTGCCGCCAGCCTTTCGGGCGGCAGCTCCTCGCCCTTGGTTATAATCAGCACAGCCGATGCAAACTCCTCGGGCGGCATAAAAAAGCCCGTAAGCGCCGCCGCATCCGCCGCCGCCCACGCGCCGTTTTGCACCTCTCTCAGCGCCGATATCACCGCATGCGTCTGCTCATGGGATTGCGAGCTTGCCCCCAGCTGCTGCTCCTGCGCGCCTATATAAACGCACCGCTGCCCGGTATAGCTTTCAATATCCGCCGCCGCTTTCTGCGCCTTTTCCGGCGACGAGGTGATATACAGCACCCGTTTATCGGCACACAGCGCCGCCATCAGCGGCTTTGAAGTGTCCGAAACGCCGAAAACCGAGCAGGGGGTAACCCCCTCCCGGACGGTTTTAAGCAGCCTTTGTATGTCGGCCGAAGCCTCAAACGCTGCCGAAAATATTTTATGCATATTGTCCTTTCTTTTGCCTGTGTTTTCGTTAATCCGCCTGCGCTGCAAAAAATATAATGCTTTTTTGCGTTTTTTACTGCATTTTTTGCGCTTTTTATACGCCTTTTTGCGGATTTTTTTATAATTTTTTCGCGTCAAAGCCGTTAAAGCTCTGCATCGCCTGCTCCGTGCCCTTTTCCATAACGCATACAGCCGCCTCCGCCGCCGCCTCAAGAGCCCTGTCAAGCAGCGCCCTCTCCTCGCCCTGCGGGCGGCCCAGCACATAATCCGCAAGCGCGCCGTGCTGCTGCTTTCCCACGCCCACGCGCACGCGGCTGAAGCCTTCGCCTATAAGCCCCACCACGGAACGCATGCCGTTATGCGTCCCCGGTCCGCCGCTTGGGCGCACCCGCACCGTGCCCGGCGCTATATCTATATCGTCATATATCACAAGCACATCGGAGGGCTGCAGCCTGTAATAGGACATTACCTCCTGCACGCACTGCCCGCTGAGGTTCATAAAGGTCTGCGGCTGCACCAGCAGCACCGTTCCCATGTCCGTGCGCGCCTTGCACTCTAACCCCTTGGCGCGCTTTTTCCACGGGGAGGCCGACATCCTGCGCGCCAGTATCTCCACCGCGTCAAAGCCCATGTTGTGCCTTGTTCCCCTGTACTCCGCGCCGGGGTTTCCAAGGCCTATAACCGCAAAAACCGTGCCCCCGCCCGGAAACGCCGCCATTATTTTTTCTCCTTTTCCCAGGAGGCACGCAGCTCCTGCGCCCATTTTTCTTTGATATATTCTCTGCTGCGGGCAACGCACAGCGCCCCTGCGGGAATATCCTTTGTAACGGTGGAGCCCGCCGCTATGTACGCCCCGTCCTTAAGCTCCACCGGCGCTATCACATTGGCGTTGGACCCGACAAACACATTGTTTCCCACAACCGAGCGGAACTTATGCTTGCCGTCGTAATTTACAAACACCGCGCCGCAGCCGATGTTGCAGCCGCTGCCCACCGTGGCATCCCCTACATAGGAAAGATGGCTCACCTTGGTGCCGTCGCCTATATTCGCATTTTTTATCTCCACAAAATCGCCTATACGCGCGTTATTGCCTATCTGTGCGCCCGGACGCAGGTACGCATTGGGCCCAACGGTGGTGCCGCTGCCCACGCTGCAGGAAAGCAAAACGGAAGCGTTTACCGTAACTTTGTCGCCCAAAACGGCCTTTTCCAGCCTGTTTCCGCCCTTAAAAACGCAATTTTTGCCTATAACGCTGCCCGTGCCGATATAGCTGCCGGGATATATAACGGTATCCTGTCCTATGGATACCCCGACCTCTATGTAGGTGTTTTCGGGGTCGATTATCGTAACTCCCGCAAGCATATGCTGCCTGTTTATTTCCTGCTGCATTATTTTCTGCGCCTGCGCCAGCTGCACACGGTCGTTTATACCGAAGGCCTCGCGGGAATCCTCCATGCAGTAAACGGCTATGGGCGCCCTGCGGCCGATTATCTCAAGGCAGTCCGTAAGATAATACTCTCCCTGCGCGTTTGCCGGAGTGATCTCCTTAAGCGCCGCTTTAAGCAGCTCGGTGCGGAAAACATATACGGAGGTGTTTACCTCCTTTACAAGCGCCTGCTGCGGGCTTGCATCCTTTTGCTCCACTATTTTGGCAAAGGTGCCGTCCTCGTTGCGCAGTATTCTGCCGTAGCCGAAGGGGTTGTCCATATTCGCCGAAAGCACGCATGCACCCATGCCCGCCGCACAGCCGCAAAGGCGCTCCAGCGTCTGCGCCTGTATAAGGGGCATATCCCCGGCGCACACAAGAGTATATTCGGTGTTTATATCCTGCTGACGGAAGCACTCCATAACGGCATGACCCGTGCCCAGCCGTTTTTCCTGCATGGCATAGCGCACGCTGTCCCCCAGCAGCTCCTTAACCTTCTGGCTGCCGTTGCCCACTATCACCACCGGCTCGCCCATGCCGCAGCAGGCGTTTATTACATGCTCCACCAAAGCCCTGCCGCACACGCTGTGCAGCACCTTGGGAAGCTCGCTTTTCATTCTTGTGCCCTGACCGGCCGCCAGTATAACACAGGTTATATCCATTATATTACAGCTCCTTGAAATATATTCTGCAAAGTCTTTGGTTATTCTATAATTTTGCAGCGGTTATGTCAAGCCCTTTGTCCGGCCCGCACTGCTCCCGCCCGCCCTCCCCGCATGCGGGCCGGATATGCGGGCATCGCAGTGATTAAAGCCGTAATTATGCGCTGTGTGATAATTTTTGCACCAAACCCGCAATCCCGCCCCATGGATATTAATCAAATACTACAACAAGGCTTGCAAAATGAATGTTCGGATGCTATAATAGCGAATACAATATGCCGCTTTACCTTCACGCAGCACCGCTGCGGCGTGCTTTTTCGCAATTTTCCCTTCACAAGGCGCATATTGCAAAAAACGGTATTCCCCTGTATGCCCGGCTGCGGGTTTCCGCCGTATGGGCACATGGGTCTTGAATACATATACACCTCCTATCTTTTCTTTTTGGGCAGCGCCGCGGTTATACTGCGGCGCTGTTCCTTTCATGCCCCTCCGCTCGGCGCGCCAGAAAGGCTCTTTACGGTATATTCCCGTATTATTTCTGTTTTTTCAGTGCATTCCCGGCATATTAAAACGGCGGGCATGCTTTATGCACACCCGCCGTTTTTCTCTTGCGCCGGCTTGTTTTTTACAGCGGCCGCCTGCTCATTCATGCCGCATTTATGCTGTATTTTAATGCTGCTTTGCTCTCTCTGCGCCTTTTTTTGCGCATTTTCTCTGCACAAGCTTTACAAGCTCCGCTATCGGAACTATCGCCAAAGCAAGCGCCATTGCCGTAAAGTATTCCGCTGCGCTTATGCTTGTAAACTCAAAGGCCGAAGCAAGGAAGGGGATATATATTACCGCCGCAGTGGCCGCAAGGGACAGCAGCATCGATGCCAGTATATACCGGTTGTGGCTGCCTTTGAGGCTCATTGCCACAACGCTGCCCCTTTGCGAGCGCATATTGAAGGAATGGAATATCTCGCACATGCTCATTGTCAAAAACGCCATGGTCATACCGTCGGGGGATTCCGCAATTTCAAAGCGCCCCGTTTCCATAAAATGCCCCACAAAATATGCCGCCAGCGTAAGCAGGGCAATAACCGCACCCTGCCATATCATATCAGCGCCCATGCCGCCTGCAAATATGCCGTCGTTTGCCTTCCGGGGCGGCCTGTTCATAACACCCTTTTCGCTCTTTTCCAGCCCCAGCGCCACCGCAGGCAGGCAGTCCGTAACCAGATTTATCCACAAAAGATGTACCGGACGCAGTATCGTAAAGCCCAGAACATCGGCAACAAATATGCTTATCACCTCGGCAAGGTTTGCACTGAGCAGAAACTGTATGGCCTTGCGAATGTTGTCATATATTCTGCGACCCTCGCCCACCGCTGTCACAATGGTTGCAAAGTTATCGTCCGCAAGCACCATATCCGCCACATTTTTTGTAACATCGGTGCCGGTTATGCCCATGCCCACACCTATATCGGCGCTTTTTATGGAGGGCGCGTCGTTTACGCCGTCCCCCGTCATGGCCACAATGCAGCCCTTTGCCTTCCACGCATTTACTATGCGCACCTTGTTCTCCGGCTGTACGCGGGCATATACGGAATACTGCCCCACGCGCTGCGAAAATTCCTCATCGCTCATGCGGTCCAGCTCCGCGCCCGTTATGGCTTGGCTCTCCGATGTGATTATCCCCAGCTCCTTGGCTATGGCCACCGCCGTATCCTTATGGTCGCCCGTTATCATCACCGGCCGTATGCCCGCCTGACGGCAGCGCTCAATGGCCGCCTTTACCTCGGGACGCACGGGGTCTATCATTCCCACAAGCCCCACCATGGTAAGCCCCTGCTCCAGAGCCTCCGGGGAGGTATCGCCGGGCATATCGCCGCAGCGCCGCACCGCAAGCGCCAGCACCCGCAGCGCACGGGAAGCATATTCCCTGTTCTGCCGCAGAAAACGCTCGCGCGCCGCATCGTCCATGGGCTTTGCCTCGCCGTTTTCAAGGTATGTATCGCACTGCTTTATCACCTCGTCGGGCGCGCCCTTTGTAAATATTATATAGCCGTCATCGGTTTTGTGCACCGTGCTCATGCGCTTGCGCACCGAGTCAAACGGCGCCTCCCCCACTCTGGGCAGCCGCTTCTCAAGCTCACGCTTATCCTCGCCCTGCGCCGTTGCAAAATTCACAAGCGCAAGCTCCGTAGGCTCGCCGGTAAGGCCTCCGTCGGGAGCCACCGCCACATCGGTGCAAAGCGTCATGCCCTGCGCCAGCAGCCTTTCATCGCCTGCGTAATGCTCCACCACCGTCATTTTGTTCTGCGTAAGGGTGCCGGTTTTGTCAGAGCATATAATTTCCGCGCAGCCCAGGGTCTCCACCGCAGTAAGCCTGCGGATTATGGCGCTTTGCTTTGCCATTTTGGTAACGCCCATGCTCAGCACTATCGTAACCACGGCGGCCAGCCCCTCCGGGATTGCCGCCACCGCTAACGACACCGCCAGCATAAAGGTATCAAGGAAGAATTTCGCGTCCGGGTGATGCCCCACCGCGTATTCTCTTGCTATTCCGAAAAGGAAAATGAAGATGCATATGCCTATTACGGCATAGGAAAGCACCCGGCTCAGCTGCGCCAGACGCTTCTGCAGCGGTGTCTGTCCCTCGCCCGCCGAGGCAATGGCCCCTGCAATCTTACCCATTTCCGTGTCCATGCCGGTCGCGCACACTACCGCCTTGCCGCGGCCGTACACGCAGGCGCTGCCCATGTACACCATGTTCCGCCTGTCGCCCAGGGTCACATCGCCGCTTACGCTTTCCAGCTTATCCGCCGTTTTGTTTACCGGCAGGGATTCCCCGGTAAGGGCGGATTCCTCGGTCTTAAGACTGGCGCACTCTGTCAGGCGCGCATCGGCGGGCACTGCGTCCCCTGCCTCCAGCACTATAATATCCCCCGGAACCAGCTCCTCGCTTTTAATAACCTCCACCCGGCCGTCCCTTAACACCTTGCTGGTGGCGGCGGACAACGCCTGAAGTGCCTCTATCGCCTTTTCCGCCTTGCCCTCCTGATATACGCCCAGCACGGCATTTATTATAACCACCGCCATGATGATTATCACATCCGTGGGAAACTCGTGCTCAAGCAGGGTGGTTATGCCGGATACTATCGCCGCCGCTATGAGTATAAGAGTCATAGGGTCGGCAAGCTGCTCCAACAGCCTTCTTATAAGCGGCTTCTTTTTTGCCTGAACAAGCCTGTTGGGGCCGTGTTTTGCAAGCCTCTCCCCGGCCTGAGCGCCCGTAAGGCCTTCCTCTGCGGCATCCAGCTCCTTCAAAGTATCGGCAACATCGGATAAATAATACTTCATCTTTTCTTCCTTTCTGAAAATATGTTTTTCATATCATCGCTGCCCGTTTTTTGCTGCTTCGGTTTCGCATCCGCCTGCGGATGCCCTGCAATCCCTATATATCAAAAAAGACCCTTCAGTACTCCATTAAAAATGATACTGAAAGGTCTTGCTGCTCATCATTATGCGCTGAGCCCGGCATACCAGCCGGATCCTATCCGACGGTTGTTGACATACCGGCTTAAGCTACTCCCCTTTTTGAATATATTGGGTGTTGCATATATTGTTTACATTCTTATAATACCACGCTCCGCCCGTGTTTGTCAACGGTTTGCACGGGCACATTTTTTGCGGCAATGCCGAAAATGCCGTTTTATACCCGTTTTTTTCGGTTTTGCGCAAAACGGGCTTATTCGCTGCGCAGCGCCTCCACGGCATCCTTATTTGCGGCTATAAGCGCCGGAACAAAACCGCCCAGCATGGTCATAACCGTGGAAAGCACTGCAAGCCCCAGCGCCTGAAGCGGATCCAGCTGCGCCACCCCGGCAAGCCCCGTAAGGTTTTCCAGTATCGCATTTACCGGCAGGCACAAAAGATATGCCGCCGCAATGCCCAGCACCCCGGAGAATATGCCCAAAAGGCAGGTCTCCGCCACAAATACGCGCGTTATGTCCTTTTTTCTTGCCCCAAGCGCCCGCAGTACGCCGATTTCCTTGGTGCGCTCCAGTACGGAGGTGTAGGTTATTATGCATATCATTATCACGCTTACCACAAGAGACAGCGCGGCAAAGGCAATAAGCACCACAAGAATACCGTTTATTATGCTGTCCGTCATGCCGCTTATGGTGCCGGCAAGGTCGGTGTATATTACCATGTCGTCATCGCTCCTGCCCGTGTTGTAGGCATCCAGATACGCAAGCACCTTATTCTTTGCCTCAAAATCCGCAGGATAAAGCATCAGCATATAGGGCGTATCATCCCCGCCCAGCAGCATAAGCAGCTGCTCCTTTTCCTCCTTTGTAAGCTCCTGCCCGGTAAGCACGCTTTTATCCGATGCCCGCTGTGCGCGTACAATGTCGGAATCCGTGCTGCCTTTAAGCACCTGCTGCGCCAGTGCGTCGCTGTATGCAAGCCCCGCCGAAAGCAGTGCCGAGGAGGAGCTTTCCTTCTGCCGTATCACCCCGGTTATCCTTACCTTTATGCTGTTTTTAGCGTTGTACACGCCTTCAAGGTCGCTTGAAGGCAAATAATAACCCCCCGCCTCGTTATAGTAATCGTTGTTGTCCGCAAGGCGGTATTCCGTTCCCACTATGTCCGCAAAGGGTATGGCTTCCGTCTTGTCCGGGTCTATGCCCAGCTTCAGCGCCGCGCTGCGGGGCAGGCGGTTGCGGCTGTCCAGCACCAGTACAATATCCGTTGTTTCCGTCGGATATTCCCCCGCCAGAAGATCGTAATTGCTTTTTATATAATCCTCCCCTTTTACAAGGCTTACGGGGTATGAGGATATTCCCATGGCGCTCATGCCGGAGGACACCGATGCTCCGCCCGAAGATGCGGATATGGCTGAAAGACCGGAGGCAAAGTATTTTCCGTCCCTTTTGCCCACAAGGTTTATATTTACAAGATATGTTCTGCCCACGCTTTTGCATATGGCGGGATCGATATTGCCTATATACTCAAGATATTCCTTTGAAAAAACATTCTGATGCACCATTGTGTTTTCCGCAGGGTCATATATCAGCGCACGGTCGGTGTCCGCAAAGCGCTCCGGCAGCGTGCCCTGAAGCCTTTGCACCTCCTCTGCGGAGGAATTCATTCCCGCCCGGCTGATTATCACCGGGAATTCCGCCATAACATCGGACTGGAAATCCTGTATCTTCACCTTGAAGCCGCCGGAAAGCGCCAGTATAAGGGCTATTCCTATTATGCCCACGCTGGAGGCAAGCGAGGTAAGGAAGGTGCGTCCCTTTTTTGTGCGCAGATTATTGGCCGAGAGCGAAAGCGCCGTTAAAAAGCTCATCCGCGTGCGCTTAAGCTCGAATTTTTCGGTGTCCGGCGCTTCGCTGTACGGGTTGCTGTCCGAGACTATGCTGCCGTCGGAAAACTCGATTATCCTGTCCGAATACTCCCGCGCAAGCTCCGGGTTATGCGTAACCATTATAACCAGCCGCTCTCCTGCGGCCTGCTTTATAAGCTCCATCACCTGACGGCTCGTCACCGTGTCCAGCGCGCCGGTGGGCTCGTCGCACAGCAGTATTTCCGGGTCGTTCACAAGCGCCCGCGCAATGGCCACCCTCTGCATCTGCCCGCCCGAAAGCTGATTCGGCCTTTTGTGAAGATGCTCGCCCAGCCCCACCTTTTTAAGCAGCTCCACCGCGCGGCTGCGCCGCTGTTTGCGGCTGACGCCGCTTAAGGTCATGCCCAGCTCCACATTTGCCACTATGGAAAGATGGGAAATCAGATTATAGCTCTGAAACACGAACCCGACGGAATTGTTTCGGTAGGCGTCCCAGTCCTTCTGCGAAAAATCCTTGGTGTGCTTGCCCTTTATTATAAGGTCGCCGGAATCATAGCGGTCCAGCCCCCCGATAATATTAAGACAGGTGGTCTTTCCGGAGCCGCTGGCGCCCAGAATGGACACAAACTCCTTTTGGCGGAAAGCAACGCTCACTCCCCGCAGTGCCTGAGTGGATACCTCCCCCACCCGATAGCTTTTACAAATATCCTTAAGCTCCAGCATATTTCTGCCTCCCTATATCGGTTTGTGTTTTTATGCGCATTTTGCGCCCTAAGCACAGGCGGATGTCCCTGCGCCCCTGCACACCCGATTCATACCGTAAAAGCATATTATGCCCTGCGCAAAGTGTCAAGAAAACATTTGTGAACATTTATCCTTTTCTGAACGCCGTCTTTTGCAAAAAGCTTTTCTCTTAAGCAAAACGCCCGCCTTAAGGGGCGTAAAAAAGAAAACGGACCGTTTGAAAACGGTCCGCGGTTCGTTTCTGCCGGGCAGAAGCCCTTGCCTGAAGCTGGGCTTCCCCATGCTCGAGGCGACAATTACATACCGTATCTTTTCTTGAACTTGTCCACGCGTCCGCCGGTGTCCACCAGCTTCTGCTTGCCGGTATAGAACGGATGGCACTTGGAGCAAATCTCAACCTTGAGCTCACTCTTGGTGGAGCCGGTCTCAAAGGTCTCACCGCAGGCGCACTTTACAATGGCCTTCTGGTACTTGGGATGTATTCCTTCCTTCACTGTTGTTCACCTCAATTCGGTATTGAAACGGGCATACGCCCTTTCCTTTTTAATAAGCGTACCTATTATACGCGCTTTAAGCGCATATGTCAACCGCAATTTTTATGCCGTGCCTTTGGGGTCCGATGCAAAAAGCACCCGGCGGCAATATACGCCTTTGCGCTTTTACGCTTATTCCGCATCCGGCTCCAGCTTGGCTCCCGGATTCTTTGCAAGATAATCATCGATGGCCGCCTTTACAGCCTCCTCTGCCAGAAGCGAGCAGTGCATCTTCACCTCCGGAAGTCCGTCCAGCGCCTCCGCCACCGCCTTGTTTGTAAGGGTCAGCGCCTCCTTGAGGCTTTTGCCCTTTATCATCTCCGTAGCCATGGAGGATGTGGCAATGGCCGCGCCGCAGCCGAAGGTCTGAAATTTTACATCCTTTATAATGCCGTTTTCCACATCAAGATACATTTTCATGATGTCGCCGCACTTTGCATTGCCCACCATGCCTACTCCGTTTGCATTTTCCATCTCGCCCACATTGCGCGGATGACTGAAATGATCCATTACCTTTTCGCTGTACATAATCCGTTCTCTCCCTGTTAAAACTTTTTTCCGGCGGCCGCGCCGCTGAACTGTTTTTTTTTTCGTATATTTTTTATTTTACCGTAAGCGGACTCATGGCGCGCAGGCGCTCCACTATCGGAGGCAGCTGCTCAAGGAAATAATCCACATCCTCGTCCGTCGTTTCATCCCCTATGGTCACCCGCAGGGAACCGTGCGCCGTTTCATGCTTTAAGCCTATGGCAAGCAGCACATGCGAAGGATCCAACGAGCCGCTGGTGCAGGCCGAGCCGCTGGAGGCGGCAATGCCCACAAGGTCAAGGCTCAAAAGCAGCGCCTCGCCCTCTATATAGGAAAAGCTGAAGTTCGCATTGCCCGGCAGACGATTGGTGGGATGCCCGTTAAGCCGCACATCGCTTATATTTTCCAGCACCCCTTTTATTATCCTGTCCCGTTTTCCGGTGATCTCCGCGTTTACCGCGTCCATATTAGCGCAGGCCATCTCTATTGCCTTTCCGAAGCCCACCGCAAGGGGAGTATCGTCCGTTCCCGGCCGTCTGCCCCTTTCCTGCGCTCCGCCGAAAAGCAGATTGTTCACCCTTACGCCTTTTCTTATATACAGCGCGCCTATGCCCTTGGGGCCGTGCAGCTTGTGCGCGCTTATGCTCAGAAGATCAATGTTCATCTCGTTTACATCAATGTGCTCATGCCCCACCGCCTGCACCGCATCGGTATGGAACACTATGCCGTTTTCATGCGCTATCCTGCCTATTTCCGCAATGGGCTGCACCGTGCCGATTTCGTTATTTGCAAACATAATGCTTATAAGCGCGGTATCCGGGCGGATAGCCGCCTTAAGTGCCTCTATGCTCACCGTGCCGTATTCGTCCACCGGCAGATAGGTCACCTCATAGCCCTCTTTTTCCAGCTGCGCGCAGGTATGCAGCACCGCATGATGCTCTATCTGCGAGGTGATTATGTGCTTGCCCCTGCGGCTTGCGCTCACCGCTCCGCGCAGCGCCCAGTTGTCGCTTTCCGTGCCGCCGGAGGTAAAGAATATCTCCCTGTCCTGCGCGCCTATCGCTCTTGCCACCTGTGCGCGCGCCTTTTCCATACCCTTTTCCGCATCCCGCCCGAAGGAATGGATGCTGTGCGCGTTGCCGTAAATGTCACAGAAATACGGCAGCATTTCCTTGAGCACCTCCGGCTTAACCGCCGTGGTGGCCGCATTGTCCATATATACTTTTCTCATAATTTCCGCCTTTCCGCAGCCAAGCTGCCCCGCAGACCCGGCTTTTTCGCCCGAGCCTTTGAATATCAGTCGCCCCGCGCCTGCGCGCAGGAATAATCATTAAGCATATCCTTAAGCGTTATGGCATCCAGCGCACCGTTTACCGCATCGCTTATACGGTTCCACACCTTGTGCGTTGCGCATTTGTCCGCATCCTTGCACTGCACGCCGCGCTGACAGTCCACTATTGCCATATCGCCCTCAAGCGCCACCACTACCTGACGCACCGTGATCTCCTCCGGCGGCTTTGCCAGAGTATAACCCCCCTGCGCGCCGCGCACCGTTTCCACCAGCCCCGCCTTTTTAAGGGCGGAAAGCAGCTGCTCCAGATATTTTTCCGCCAGGTGCTGGCTGGCCGCTATGTCCTTAAGCGCCACCGGCGGTCCGCCCCAGCCCTGAGCCAGCACAAACGCCGCCCTGAGCCCGTAGCGCCCCCTTGTTGTAAATTTCATTTTTCGCCTCCCGGCAGTTATGGCTTTTATTAGCCTTCCCTAAACACTACCTTTTTACTATGGTTTAATTGTAGCACCCGGCGCGTATATTGTCAAACCGTTTTTTCAGAAAACTTACCTCAGCCGCAAATATGCACCGTCCACCCGCATAAACGCAAAAAAGCCGGCAGGCAGCTCATCGCGCCCGAGATATATTCTTTCGGGCATTTTAATGAAACCGCCTGCCGGCTCCGCCGTGATTTTTTGTTTTCCTTTGCGCGGCGCCTTTGCCGCGCCCCTTTTACTTCCGTTTTACCGAGTCTGCAGAAAATGCTGCCGTTTTCCCGCCGTCAGAGGCGTTTCTTTCTCCTTTTAAGCACAACGGCAAGCAGCACGATATTGCCTATAAGCGCCGCCCCGGCTATTGCAGCGGCTGCTGCCGCCACCGCGGTGCTGCCGTCCTTCGCGGGTGCTTCCCCGGCAGAAGCCGTTTTTTCCGTCATCGCCTTCACTCCGGTGTCGGTATCGCCCAGCCACCAGTTGCCGTTTTCCCCTATGCAGGGAATAAGTCCGTCCGTACCCTGCCGCCCGGCATCTCCCTGCTGTCCTTTTTCCCCTTTGTCGCCCTTTTCTCCCTTTTCTCCGGCTTCTCCTTTATCGCCCACGGCCTTAACGCCAAGGGAAACCCATGTTTTCCCGCCGTCATAGGATACATACCAATAATTATCCTTTCCCACCTTCAGCTGCGGTGCAATGCCGTCCTGCCCGTTTTCGCCGGGATCTCCCTTATCCCCTTTATCTCCGACGGCTTTTACTCCCAGCGCGGTCCATGTCTGCCCCCCGTCATAGGATACATACCAATAGCCGTCCGTTTCGATTTTCAGCCGCGGCGCGATGCCGTCCCTGCCGTCCGCTCCGGCCTCCCCTTTATCGCCCTTTTCCCCTTTTTCTCCGGCTTCTCCTTTGTCTCCTTTATCCCCCTTCTCTCCGTTCTCGCCTTTGTCGCCCTTTTCTCCTTTTTCCCCGGCTTCTCCCTTTTCTCCCCTGTCGCCCTTATCGCCTTCGGCCTTTACGCCCAGAGAGGTCCATGTTTCCCCGCCGTCATAGGATACCTCCCACTCGCCGGTATCGGAGTTTATGCGTATCTGCACACGGTTCTCCCCCGCATCCGCCTCCGCAAGCCCTATCAGCCTGCTTGAATAATCGGTTTTGCGGTCCCCGTTGCACTGCTCGTTAAAAATATACAGCCTGTCGCCTTTTCCTTCGTCATAGCCGGAGGGCAGCGTCAGGGTCAGCGTTCCGCTTTCCATGCCCTCGGCGGTTATGTTTTTCAGTCTGCCGTAGTATTTTGCTTCCCCGCCGTTTGTAACCATGGCGGAGATATACTCGTTATTTCCCGTTTTTGCGTTTTTATAATCAAAGGTTACGCTGCCCCAAGAGCCCGACTTCCGCTTTACGGCAAAATCGCTCCTTGCGCCGTCCTCCACCGTCAGCTTCCATTCGTTCCCGGCATATTGCCCCACTGCGCCGAAGCCGTCCGGCTTGCCTCCCACGGCGGGCGAAACAAAAAGCACGGCTCCCGCATCCAGATTAAAGGCCGGACGCGCCGCGTATGGGTCGTTCCTCAGCGTCGGATACACATAACCGAGATAATCCACATATCCGGCAAAACGGTCAACCGCCGGAGAACGCAACCACCAGCAGGCTTCTTTGCCGTTGTATTTTCCCGCTCTCGCTTCGACTTCAGCAAGTCCGTAAACCGCATTTTTTGCTTCGGCTGCCGAAAGGAAGAATACCTTGTCGCCGTTCAGCGCGTTCTCGACCGCAAGAAAGTGCGCTCCGGTCAGAGTCCATTCTCTTCCGTCGATAACAACCTTCTCTGTCGGCGTAAAGTATTCCGGGTCGCTTTTTGATGTTTCCAGAATTGCGGCAAGTTCAGCCGCCGTGAACGCGTCGGGAACGGAATCGCCCTCTATGCCGGCAAAATCCCTGCACCACGCCTGCACCTTGCTGCCCTGCCATGTATCTTCATCGTCATAGCCGAATTTGATGCCGCCGGTATTTCCGCTTCCGAGCAGCTCCTCACTCAGCAGAAACAGACCGTTCGTGCCCATGTTTGTTTTATCGTCCAGCACCCTCCACTTGATAGGGCTGCCGTTCCATGTGCCGTAATATATGTAGCTGTACCCGCTTTCGTCATAGCCGCTTATTCCGTCCGTGCCCCGGCGCAAGGCCTTTCCGCCCTCTGCTGCAGAAGCGCCCGCCGGCAGAAGCCACAACGCCATAAGCAGAACAAGCATTATGCACAAAAACCGTTTTTTCATATTATCCTCCTCTTTTTTCGCCGCTTCAGTTAAGCGCCGTTATGGTAATGCTGCCCCTGAAGCCTTTAAGATATGTGTCGTAAGCCGATTGCTCAAACCAGAACTCCAGCATTATATCGCCCGCCGATGCGTCGTAGAGCCTTGTAAAATTGAAGGAATGCTGATCATCCGACTGCGGTATTTTTTCGTTGTCCCGCTTTATACGCGTAGCTTCCCTGCAAAAATCGTCATCATAGCCGTCCGTCATCTGTATGGAATAATTGCCGCTGTTGTTGAATTCATTGGAAGTAACCAAAAGAGAGCCGCTTATGCTCAGGCTGTAAATATGCCCTTTTTTAAGTTCGATTTTGTCCTTATATGTTGATATCAGCCCTCCGCTGTTAATCTTTTCGCGAACGCCGATGTTTGCATGGCCGTTCTTGAGCAAAACAGGCACGCATTTCCCTTCCGCATAAAAATATCCCGCGCACGCGCCGTTTTGCCCTGCGTCCCCCTTTTCCCCTTTTTCGCCCCGGTCGCCTTTTTCTCCTTTATCACCCTTATCGCCCTTTTCGCCGTCCGCGCCCGCCGCCTTTATGCCGGTATCGGTGCTGCCTATCCACCAGCAGCCGTTTTCCCCTATAAACGGGGTATTGCCGTCGGCTCCGTCCTGCCCGCTGCTTCCGTTTTGGCCGTCCCTTCCCTTAAGCACGGAAAGATCAAAAAGATTCAGCCATATCTCGCTGCCGCAGTACCGCCATTGCAGCATATTTTCCTCTGTCCTGAACTCCGGCGTTTTTCCGTCGGCACCGGGCGCGCCCTGCTGCCCGGAGGGGCCGGTTATATCGCAAAGCGCCACCAGCTCCTGCCACTGTTCGCCCTCATACCTCCACTGTATGTGGGAATCCGTCCTTTTTACCTCGATGCTTTTGCCGTCGGCTCCGTCTTTGCCGTTCTCGCCGTCCTTGCCGTTCTCGCCGTTTTTACCGTCCCGGCCGCTGCTTCCGTCCGCGCCCTTTTCGCCGGCTGCACCTTTAAGCGCCTCCAGCGTCACAAGGTCGTGCCACTCCTGCCCGTCTGCATATTTCCACTGTATTGCCGTGCCGTTATTGCGCACCTCCGGCAGCCCGGCGGTATTTTTTGCCGCCCGTCCCCAACCGGCAGCCAAAACAATGCAAAGCACCAAAAGCACGCTGCACAGCGCCGTAAGTGTACCCGTTAACCATTTACTGCCGTTTTTCATCTCTTTCCCTCCGTTTGAAGACATATTGCCGCTCCTTTCGCACCTCCGTCTGCCCTTTGACATACGGACATTGACCGCATAATTATTACACAGTATGCAGAACGCTCCGCCGTGTTTAATGGCGAACGAATGTTCATATAATATGATATCATAAGCCCACGGCGTATGCAAGCATTTTCGCCGTTTATCCCCCTTCTCCGATGCTTACCCGCCTGCCTCCGATGCGTCTGAATGAAAAGAACCGGCCCTTAAGCCGGTTTTTCATAATTTACTGCCCGCAAAGCTCAAACACAGTTTTGTTAAAGCCTCTCGGGCTCACGATATGCCGTTTTCTCCCCCGCCCCTTTAAGCGCAAGCCGCGCGCACATAAGATACAGCGCCGCATACAAAAGGGCAAAGCCGCCCACGGCTCCCGTCGTGCACCAAAACAGCAGCACTCGGTCGCTCAGCCCCAGCAGGCTCAGCATGCGGTACACCATGTTGAAGGCAAAGCCCATATGCACCGCCGCACACACAAGCGGCAGCAGGAAGGTTACATACACCTGGGATTTCACTGCGCCCCGCAGCTCCCCCGCACTCATGCCCACCCGCAGCAGTATGCCGTACTCCTGCCGGTTTTCCATGCTTTCGCTCAGCTGCTTATAATATATTATCAGCGCCGTGGCCATAATAAACAGCACTCCGAGGAATATTCCCAGGAAAAACAGTCCGCCGTACACCGTGCGGAAATCCCCGCGGCTGTCCGCCGCCGCAACAACATTATATCCTGAAACGCCGCTATTTCCCAGCTCCGACTCCAGCTCCGCGCGCGCCTGTATCTGCGCCGCGTCGGTGCCGTCCGTATCAAAGCCGAAATAGCATATCTTCCCCGGCAATACTCCGAGCTCTCCCTCGTTATCATCGTAAAGAGCGCGCCCTATACTTAAAAGCACCTCCTCGTCCTTTACTACCAGCGCGCACTCGCCTTCCCCGTCAAAGCCGGCATTCGCCGCCGCTGCCGCCGCACCGTGGGGAAGCGGCGCTTCAAAGCCGCCCGTGCGCACAAGGCTCACCCTGCCTATATCCAGTGTCTGCGCGTCGTCGTTATCCGTGCCGCAAAGCGTAAAAAGCGCTTCGTTCTCCTTAAGCAGCGGCACCGTGCCCGTACAGCGGCCGTACTCCCGTGCAGTCATAGCCGTAACCGTCATGCGCCTTTTTCCGTCCTTAGCGTTTACGATAAGCTCATAATAATCATACCGGGCGCTGTTTTTTATGCTCAGATTTCTCTGCGCAAGCACCCGCTGCGCCGTGCTGAGCAGCTCCTCCTGCGTCAGTACGCTGTCCGCCTCCTGCACCGTAATTTCCATGTCGCGCTGGTACAGCCTGCGTATCGATGCGTCAAAGCCTATATTCAGCCCCAGCGTGGAGGACAGCATCACCAGCACCATCGTGGATAGTATGCATATGCTGGCAAGCCCCGCCGCATTCTGCTTCATTCTGTACAAAAGCCCGGATACCGCCACAAAGTGCCGGGGCTGATAGTAAAATTTCTTATTGCGCTTAAGCCCCTTGAGCATCACCGCGCTGCCGGATATAAACAGCATATAGGTTCCCGCTATTACAAGCAGCACCGCAATAAAAAACAGCAGCAGCGCCTTGAGCGGAGAGGTCACCGCCAGGGCGATGGCATACCCCGCGCCAAGACACAGTATTCCAAGCACCGTAAGAGCGGCGCGCCCCCTCGGCTCCCTCTGCCCTTCCTTTCTCATTTTGAACAGCTCCGCCGGGCGCGCAAGGCGTATGCCGTTAAGATTTTTTGCAAGGCATAAAAGGAATATAAGCAAAAACAGCACCGCCGTCACCGCCGCCGAGGTCGTACAGAAATAAAACACAAACCCGGCGGAATACCCCATAAGATATTCCAGCAGCCGCATCATAAGGGCGGAAAACAGCGTTCCCAGCGCTATTCCGCAGGGCAGACTCACCGCCGCCGAGGCCAAACTCTCCCACAAAAGCACGCGGGCAATATGCTTTTTCTCCATTCCCAGCACGCTGTAAAGCCCAAGCTCGGTATAACGCCGCTTTATAAGAAAGCTGTTTGTATAAAGCAGCAGCACCGCGGAAAATATGCCCATAACTATGCAGCCCAGGCGCAGCAGTATGCCCAGTGACCCTCCCGATTTCATATGCCCCAGTGCGCTGTTGCGGGCAAGGAATTCCATTATATAAAACGCCTGCACGGTAAAAATGCAGCTTAAAATATACGGCAGCCCGGTGCGGTAGTTCCTTTTCAGATTATTAAGCGCAAGGCGCAGATAAAAGCTATTCATTTTCTTCACCTGCCAGCACCATACTTAACGCATCGGATATCTGTCCCTGCATATCAAACGCGCTCTTATCTCCTCTGCACAGCTGATGGAACACCTGTCCGTCCCTTAAAAACAGCACCCTTGAGGCATAGCTTGCCGCCTTTACCGAATGAGTCACCATTATTACGGTCTGCCCGCCTCCGTTCAGGCGGCAGAACAGCTCCATAAGCCGCTGCGCCTGATGGGAATCCAGCGCCCCGGTCGGCTCATCGGCAAGCAGCAGCGCAGGGGATGTTATTATCGCCCTTCCCACCGCCGTGCGCTGCTTCTGTCCGCCCGAAAGCTCATAGGGATATTTATCAAGCAGCTCCGTAAGCCCCAACTGCCCCGCCACCGCCGCAAGCCGCTCCTGCATCTGCTTTATTCCGGCGCGCTTGAGCACCAGCGGCAAAAGAATGTTGTCCCTCACGCTGAAGGTGTCCAGCAGGTTGAAATCCTGAAATACAAACCCGAGATTGTCCCGCCGGAAAGCGGCCAGCTCCTTTTCCGCAATGCCGGAAAGGCTTTTGCCCTCCAGCAGCACATCCCCGGAGCCGGGGCGGTCAAGAGCGGCAAGTATGTTCAGCAGCGTGGTCTTGCCCGAGCCGGACTCTCCCATCACCGCTATAAACTCCCCCTTCTCCACCGAAAAGCTTACATCCTTAAGCGCCTGCACGCGGCAGGCGCCCAGCCTTGTTACATATGTTTTTCCAAGATTTTTTACCTCAAGAAATGCCATAACAGTTTCCCCCGTTCATTTTGCGGCCGTTTTTCCGGCCGCGCCTTTTCATTACGCCGGCTATTATACGCCTTTACCCCGCGTTTTCCCATAACAGCCCCCTTACAAAAAGCGCCGCCCGTCTTACACTTTTGTAAGAAAGGCGGCCGTGGCGCAAAGGTGCGTATATTTTGCAGCCGCAGCGCTGTTTTTTTGCTCCGGCCTTCAGTATTCCTCCTTATGCAGGTAAAGCGTTACGCGCGTTCCCTTTCCGACCCGGGATTCAATATTCATCGGCGTGGAAAGGCTTTTGCATATCTCCCTGCACAGATACAGCCCTATCCCGGTGGAGCGGGCGTTTTCCCGCCCCGCAAGCCCGGTATAGCCCAGCTCGCACACCCGCGGCAGCTCCTGCGCCGGTATGCCCACTCCCGTATCTGCTATACTCAGGACACATTTCTCCGCATCGCCCCAAACGGTTACCGTGCCGCCCTCCGGAGTGTATTTTGCAGCGTTTGTAAGCAGCTGCTCCGCAACAAACCCCAGCCATTTCGCATCGCTTATCACATAAAAATCCGGCACGCAGAATTCCACGCGCAGTCGCTTCGCAATAAACAGCACGCTGCACCTTCTTAACGCCTGACGCGCCGTCTGCGCCGGGTTCACCCTGCAAAATACATAATCGCTGCCGTCCTTTCGGGCAAATTGCAGCACCATATCCACATACTGCTCCGTTTTTACCAATTGACGGATAAGCTCCGGCGAATCCAGCTCCTGCGCCTGAAGGCGCATTGCCGCAAGCGGCGTTTTTATCTGATGCGCCCACAGCGTGCAGTAGCGCTTAAGCTCCGTCTCGCGCTCTCTCAGCTTTTCCCGGCATTGCCTCAGCTCCGCCTCCCTCTGAAGCACCAGCGTGTGCAATTCCTTCTCCGCCCCTTCGCAGGGCATCACCTCCGGGGTCATATCGGATGCCTTTGCAAGCTCTGTTGCCCCGTGCAGGCGCAAAAATCTTGAAAAGCCCGCAGCTATCGCCAGCCCCGCCGGCAGCAGGCTCAGCAGCAGCGCGTACAGCAGTGTCTCCGCAGGCAAACGCCATAAAAACAGCACCGTAAAAAACACCGCCGCTGCCGCCGCCGCAAACACCGCCACTCTCCGGCAGGAATACAGATATGTTAAAAACAGCCGCACGCCGCTTTTTTTCTTTTGATTTTCCGCAGCGTCCTTCTTTTGCTCCTGCTTATTTTTATCCGCTTTTTCCGTCATGTTCTCCCCTCCCGGCAGATTTTTTCGCATTTTCTCTTTTATTCATGCTCTATATCCGCCGAGTCGCCCGCAGCGCCCTCTGCCGGAATATAATATCCCATGCCTATTTTGGTAAGGATAAAATCCTCCGCCCCCGCCTGCGCCAGCTTTTTTCTCAGCCTGTTTATGTTTACCGACAGCGTATTTTCATCAACAAAGCTGTCGGTTTCCCACAGCTTCTGCATAAGCGTCTGCCTTGAAACGATCTTGCCGCGGCGGGCAAGCAGGGTTTGAAGCAGGCGCAGCTCATTGCGGGTAAGGGAAACCTCCTTCCCCTTCACCTCAAACACGCCCGCCTGCGCGCGCAGCCGTCCGCCGCCGCACACGGTAAGCTCCTCAGGCGCAGCAAAATCATATGTGCGCCTCAGCAGCGCATTTATTTTTGCAAGCAAAACATCAAAATCAAAGGGCTTGGCTATAAAATCGTCGCCCCCGAGGCTTATGGCGGTAAGCACGCTGCTTTTTTCGCCGACCGAGGAAATAAATATCACCGGCACGCCGGAGCTTTTCCGCAGCCTTGCGCACAGCGCGCAGCCGTTTATGCCGGGAAGCATCACATCCAGCAGCACCAAATGCGGCATTTGGGAAAGCAGCTGCTCCAGCGCATTGCCGTAATCCGTCACCCGCATAACCTCAAAGCCCCATTCCGACAAACTGCGTGCAAGCAGCGAATATATCGCGTCGTCATCCTCTATCACCGTGATTCTGTACATTTTTCCTCCCGCCCTGCGCTTTTTTCTTCGGCATTTAATTCTATCACATATCCTTTTGTTTATCAACACGGGCATTAAATCCCTCAGGGCACACCCAAAAAACAGTAAAAAGTATTAAAAATCAGTAAACATATGCCGATTTGATTCGACTGAATCCCATTGTTGTGGTATACTAAGCGAGCCTGATATAATGGGTTTTTTATAATCTTTACAATATCGTCACGGAGGTATTTCCGCTTGAAAAAGAACACACTGGCAAAAGTGCTTTACATCGTGGTTATCGTGGCCGTGGTGGCGCTGCTTTGGTCCACCGTCACGCAAACGGACAAAAGCACAAGGGAACTCAGCTCCTATGCCGAGCTTGAGCAAAAAATCGAGGCCGGAGAAATATACGGCGTAGCCATGTATGACTCCCAGAGCGGCACCAATGTAATTCTTGCCGTTACCAAGGCTCACGAACAGAACTTCAAAAACATAGAAAGCCGCTACGACTATTTAGTGCGCTTCAACGGCACCGAAGCCTCTTACGATGATTTCTATGCCAAATTCGAAGCCTATAAAGCTGAGGGCAAGCTGCAGGCAGATCTTAAAACTCTGCCCACCCCGGAGCCTTCATGGTTCATGTCCCTGCTGCCCTACCTTGTAATGCTGCTGCTTACCGGCGGGCTGATGTTCTTCATGTTCCAGCAGATGCAGGCAGCCAACGGCAAGGCCTCTCAGTTCGGCCGCGCCACCGCGCGCACCTACGACGGCAAGAACAAGCTGGGCTTCAAGGATGTTGCGGGCGCCGAGGAAGAAAAAGAAGAAATGAGTGAGCTTGTGGATTTCCTTAAAAACCCCAAGCAGTTTACCGATATGGGCGCGCGCATCCCCAAGGGCGTATTGCTCGTAGGCCCTCCGGGCACGGGTAAAACCCTGCTTGCAAAGGCGGTTGCCGGCGAAGCGGGCGTGCCCTTCTATTCCATAACGGGCTCCGATTTTGTAGAGCTGTATGTGGGTATCGGCGCCTCCCGCGTGCGCGACCTGTTCGCTCAGGCCAAGCGCAGCGCCCCCTGCATAATCTTCATTGACGAAATAGACGCCGTAGGCAGACGGCGCGGCGCAGGGCTGGGCGGCGGCCACGACGAACGCGAGCAGACCCTGAACCAGCTGCTTGTGGAGATGGACGGCTTCAACAATAACGAAGGCATAATTGTAATGGCAGCCACCAACCGCGCCGACATTCTGGATCCCGCGCTGCTGCGCTCGGGGCGTTTCGACCGCCAGATACATGTGCTTATGCCGGATGTGCGCGGCCGCGAGGAGATATTCCGCGTTCACACCCGCAACAAAAAGCTTGCTCCCGATGTTGACGCTTCGGAAATAGCCCAGCTTACCATCGGCTTTACCGGCGCCGACATTGAAAATCTTGTAAACGAAGCGGCTCTGCTGGCCGTACGCCGCCACGAAAAGCAGATAAGCAATCAGGACATAAAGGACGCCGTAACAAAGGTTATACTGGGGCCGGAAAAGCGTTCCCACAAATACACCGAAAAAACCAAGCGCCTTACCGCCTACCATGAGGCGGGTCATGCGGTGCTTGCACACCTTTTGGACGGCTGCGACGATGTAAGCGAGATAAGCATTATCTCCCGCAGCGGAGCCGGCGGCTATACCCTTACCCGTCCGGAAAACGAGCGGGATTATATCGGCCGCACCAATATGCTGGACGATATCTGCATGGGGCTGGGCGGTCGTGTCGCCGAGGAGCTTAAAATGCACGAGATATCCTCCGGCGCCTCCGGCGATATACGCCAGATAACCAAAACCGCGCACGCCATGGTCACCGAATACGGCATGTACGATCAAATCGGCCCCATATATCTGGGCGACGGCAACGAGGTGTTCATAGGGCGCGATTTCTCGGCGCAGAAGTCCTTCTCCGATAACTGGTCGGCCCGCATTGACGATGCCGTACACGACATAATACAAACCCAGCTGGAGCGGGCGCGCGAGCTGCTTAAGGAACACGGCGAGCTGCTGGAGCGCGTGGCTCAGGCGCTGCTTGCAAGAGAAAAGCTTTCCGGCGCGGAATTCCGGCTGCTGACGGAGGGGAAGGAGCTGCCGCCGCTTAAGGCTGAAAAAGGCGAAAAAGCCGCTGCACAGGGCGAAAATGCAGCGCCGCAGGATGAAAATGCGGCTGCCGAAGGCAAGCAGGCGGCCTCTGATGACGAAAGCGCAGCTTCTAAAAGCGAAAGCGCAGCACAGGGCAGCAGCGAGGCTGAGGCCGAAAAGCGCCATGACGCGGGCGTTTCTGAGGATACGGGCGTCAAGGACGAGGACGGCGAGGATCAAAACAACACTCCCGGCGGAGTTCAGTTCTTCTGATATAAGGCGCAGGCAGGCTAAGACCGTCTGCGCTTTTTCTTATTCAAAATGCTTAAAAAACGCGCAAAAAAGGTGCAAAAAACGGTTAAAAACCGTGTAAAAAACGATTAAAAAACGCATCTTTTTTTGTTTTGCATTAAAGGAGAAAGGTTATGACACAAAGCGAACAAAGTACGAACGAAAAAAGAGAGGACGGTCAGGAGGAATACCTTGCCTCATACGATATAAGCGCCTATGACCGCCCCAGCGTAACCGCCGATGCCGTGATATCCGACCCGGCGGGGCGCATATTGCTTGTAAAGAGGAAAAATCACCCGTATAAGGGCTGCTGGGCGCTGCCGGGCGGCTTTGTGAACCGGAACGAAACAACGGCGGAGGCCGCCGTGCGCGAGGCCTCGGAGGAAACAGGAGTTTTGACGGAAAATGCGCGCCTTGTGGGAGTATACAGCACTCCGGGGCGGGACCCTCGTGGATGGATAATTTCCGTGGCCTACGCCCTGCATATTGAAAAAAACGCATCGGCGCAGGGCGGCGACGATGCCGCCGAGGCGCGCTGGTTTTACCCCTGCGACATTCCTTTTCCGCTTGCCTTTGACCATGAGGAAATACTGAAGGACGCCGGTATATACAGGAATACAAAATAGCCGCGCAAAACCGGCCGCATACGCAATTGACCGCTCGGCACTGCCCGGCGGTTTTTTTGTTCCATCCGAACTGTCATTGCAGGTTGGAAACAGCAGAGGCTTTGAGCGCGGCTGCCTTGTGTGATTTGAGCAAATTTGATAAATATATATTTTCTTCCATATTTGATATAAATACCGAAAAAATGCATTGTTTTAAGCTCAGGCTATGATATAATGGATTCGCAATATCTTAAAGAAGAATATTGCAAGCAGGCACAAAAGAAGTATGCAGACGGTGATTTTACCCTTGGCAAAATTGACGGCTACGGACAGAGGATAACCGTTATAATAGTTTTGCCCCGTAAAGATATCCGGAAGAATGCATATCTGAAATCCGGCTGGATGATTTATCCGGACGGCGTTATTCAGCTTACAACTCCGTATTGCGGAGAAATTGAAGAATGAGGGAGTTTTTATGAAGGAATACGACAGAGTGGTTTTGACTGTGGAAAAAGAAAAGTATGCAAAGGAAGGCGTACACCGGGGGATGAGCGGAATAATATGCGACCCAAGACAAATTGACGGCTGCCGCCTTGTCAGCTTTGACCAGTACGGCGCATTGCCGGAGATTGCATGTATTTCGGTGTCGGAAGAGGATCTGGAGGTTTTGGTATCGGCGCCGTAAATGCGCAAAAGCACAAACGCCCGCACAGGCGCATACGACCAAGGGGAGGCCGACGGCCTCCCCTGTTATATTTTATATGCAGCCGCCCCGCGTCACGGCGTTATTCCGGCGATATTTGCAAGCAGCCGAGCGCGCGCCCGTCCTGCGGTATAAAAAACAGTATTGCACAATCCGCGGTCAAGCGGCATTGCAGCGCAAAATCAGAAATGCGTTTTCTTTTTTTACAAAAAGAGTAAGCTCATAATCGCTGTCCCTGAGCGTTTCGGCCTTGGCGTTATCGGAATGGCTTATTCTGCCCACGGTATAACGGAACACCCGCCCCGTCATATCGGTAAAGGTGATCTTCTCGCCGACCTCCAGCTTATCGGCAAAATCAAAATTGCCCGTTTGAAAGGCGCCGCCGATAATGAGCGAGCCGTCATAAACGCTGCCGAGAAATTTTGCCGGTCTGAAGCCGCGCCCGGAGCTGTCCCACACGGCGCCCACCGGCAGCGTTATATTCCTTTCCGGCAAAGCAAGCAGCCCTATAAAATCCGTTTTGTCGATTTCAACGGAGGGCATGGTATTATCGGCTCTTTTTTCGATGATCCCCGCAGAGCGTTCCGGCAGCGCCGCTTCTATTTTTTTGACAATGCCCGGAATATCCGCTGCCATCGCGTTTCTTTGTATATGATCCGAAATAAGAAGTCCCGCGGATACGGCTGTGAGCAGTATTCCGACGAGTATTAATATAAACGGAAAAAGCTTATTCTTCACGGCGTTTCTTCCTTTGCAGAACACCGAAAAGCACGATAAGAGCGCCGCAGGCCGCAGCAAGGGCAAGCCACAGCGTCATATCGGCCGTATCGCCGGTTTTTGAAGGATCGTCGCCGGGACGGTGTCCGGAATTGATGATGCTGAAGGTATCGCCGTTTTGCTGTATGCCTACCGTATAGCCCTCCGGCACTTCCTTTTCCTTTACGCTCCACACGCTGCCGTCATCCACCGTCGTCCAGCTGTATGTCCAGTTGTTCTCACTGCAAAGCTCCGCAGTATGCTGCAGTTCACCGTCCTTGTACACTTCAATGCTTACGCTGTCGGGGCGGTCCTTGCCGTTATCCTTCCACATTTTAACCGCCTTATAGGTAACATCGCCCTTTGACGGGGCATCCTCCCCCATTTTCGGCTTTGCCGATACATTGTAGAGCCATTTGCCGTCCTCCCCCACGCCGGGAACGGCCACCATGAAGGATTCAAACACATAATGCCGGCAGTTTGCCTGCGTACGCAGCGAGCCGACAAGATACATGCCGGCAGTAAGATCTTCAAAGGTCACATTGCCGTTTGCATCGGTTGCTGCCGTGCGGTCCGGAGAAATGCCGTCAGCCAAAATATAGGAATTCAGCGTAACGGTCATTTCGTTCCATTCGCTCTGGGAGGAGGTGCCGGTTATCTCTACGGGATAATCCGCAAAAGCTCCGACAAGCGCATACTGCTCCTTTGCGGTAATATCCGCTATATGCCAAAGCCGTATATTCTGCCCCGCAAAATCAACGCCGGAGCCGGAATAGGTTATATTCAGGCTGCAATCGGTGCGCAGCTCCACCTTTTCCGCAGCATCCGTTGTGGAGGCGGCATATGCGGACATAAAGCAGGAAAACACCGTTACGGCGATAAGTATTATACTTACAGTCAGATACGCTTTTCGTTTCATATAAGTTCTCCGTCCTCGTTTATCGGCAGCTTTTTCTTTACGGGCTTAAAGAATACATACAGCATTAAAATAAATATTATGGGCAGCGCCACTATGGGCGTTACTATCAGTCTGTTTATGACATAGGCCTCGGAAATCACCTGCACCGTTCTTGTATCCTCGGATTCTATCCTGTGTCCGCGTACAAGCAGGCGGTGTGTGTTTATTCCGTAGGGCGTGCAGGTGACAAGCGTAAAGAGATCCTTGTCCTTTTCTATAAGGAGATCGCCGACCTCATCCGGCAAAACGGTTTTTATCTGATCCACCTCGTAAACAAGTGTGCGGTCCAGCACCGTAACACGGAAGGTGTTGCCCACCTCCAGCCTGTCAAGATCGGTAAACAGCTTTGCACCCGGAAGCCCGCGATGCGCCGAGATCACGCAGTGTGTGCCCGCGCCGCCCGTGGGCAGGCTGCTGCCCTGAATATGCCCGCAGGCATTATTGAGCACGGAGTCGTCCGTGCCGTGATATATGGGCAGCTTGACCTGAATTCTGTCTATGTCGATATACCCCATAATGCCGTTGCCGGCCGCATTAAGCGCCTCGGCGTAGCCCTCCGCCGACGGATACTCGGCAAGCGGAAAGGCCAGAGAGGCAAGCTTTTCGTTATACTCGTTTGCCTTGTCGAATATGGCGGTATAATCCGCAGGCTTGAGCCTGTTCATCTGCGTTTCATAATCGTCTATTGCCCGTGACTGGGTTTTGGAGTTCCAATAGCTGCTGACCGAAGGATACAAAAGCACGGCAAGACCGACAAAAAAAACGCTGAGCAATATCAAAGTGGTGATCTTACGCCTTTTCACGCTCTTGCCTCCCATCGGAATTCCAAAGCACACGCATCACAACACGGCGGATATATGCATATGCGCTGTCCTGCGCTGCTTATCCATTCATGTATTGCGATGCGTTTACCTTGGAAGGAATATGCCTTGGGAGGCGGAAGAAATTCCGCCTCCCCGGCAGATAATACTGTACGAAAAAATCAGAGGGCTTCCTTGCTTATTCTCTTATTGGTTACAAGGAAGATGCCTGCGCCTATTACGGCCAAAGCGCCCACGGCAATAAATATCACCGTGCCCATGCCGCCGGTTTCGGGAAGTACGGAGCCCTTCTGGTTCTCTACGGTTTCCAGCACTACGGAGTAGCGGTCTACAAGTCCGCTGATGTTTTCCTGATTCAGCGTGATATCGATCTTATCCTTGAGCTGATTGTATCCGTCGGGCGCCTTGGTTTCCACCAGCTTGTAGCTGCCGCCCTTCATGCCCTTTATAACGACATTGCCGTCCGCAGGGGTTACAAAGCTGCTCAGCTCATCGGCCGGAGAATTGTATACCGCATCCTCCACCTTGTCGGATTGGGTGTACTCGTTGCTGAGATAATATACATCCTCCTGAGAAGCAGACTTCAAAAGCTTCATTACATTGCCCTGCGCATCCTCAAGCCGGAATTCGGCGCCGGCAAGAGGTGCATTTGCCTGCCCGTCCTTTTTGAACACGGCAAAGGCATAGGAATATACCCTTACGACGCTGGGCGTATTATCCTCGCCCTCGCTGCCGTTATCCACCTTCCACGAAAGGTTTGCGGTGTTGATATTGTTGGCAAAATCCGTACCCATGGAAGCGTTGCCCTTAAGGGTGGCGGTATAGGTGACCTCAATTTTATTGGGGGTGCCGTCCTCCTTGGTATAACGGAAGGAGCCGTCGCTGTTCTGCCAGTTGATATGGATAAAGAAGCGGCCGTTGTCCTCTATTCTGTTTTCAATGTACCAGCTGCAGTTTTCAAAGGTGGTGTCGGTATCGTTTTTGTCAACGGCGTGACCGGTATCGCTGTCCTCGTCATGATCCTCAATCCAGCCGCCCTTGATCTCAACTCCGTTGACCTTTACGACCACCGAGTGGAAATCGCAGTAGATTGCCGCGCCCTCAAGGTCGTTTATGATGTACTGCTTTATCTTATCGGCCTTGCTGTAATTAAGGGCGTTATTCACGGTTACCTTGAAGCTGATCTTATCGCCGATGGCCGCAGTGTCGGTGCTTGCAAGAGTACCGTCAGCCCTGACGATCTTCTTGCCGCCCTCCTCGCCCCAGCCGGGGGTCTGGTTCTTATCGATGACGGTTACATTCTGTCTGATGTTGGTTATGGTAGCCGTTGCGCCGAGAGTGCTGGAAATGTAGTAATATCCGAAATCAAGATTTTCGAATTTTACGGTGCCGTTATCCGCGGTTTTGGCAATGCCGGTGAAGCCGGCGGCAGCCGTTTTTACCTCCTGGCTGTTGAACCATGCGGAGATGCGGCTGGCATTGGATACGCTGAATGTGACGATGCAGCGGTTTTCCTCCGAAGCCACAGGCTCAACATTGAACAGCAGCTCAGAGCCGACCTTAGCGTTTACGATAAGCTCGTACCACTCGCTGTTTTTATCAATGTAGTAGGAAGCGGCATCGCCGTCGTATGTAGCATCAAACACCTTGTAGGCGGTGTAGGTTTTGCCGGGGGTTGCATTTTCCACCGTGATGGTGCCGGCGCCTGCGGCAAACGCCGTAATACCCAGCGTTGCTGCCATCACAACAGAAAGCAGAAGTGCAAACAGTTTCTTGGTTGTTTTCATGACTTTTTGTCCTTTCATGGAGTTTTGAATTTATTTTTTGCCAATAATTGATTCCTTTTTGATTTATTCCGGATATTCCGGCGGCAGTACAGCGGCTTTGCACCTGCAAGGAAGGCGAAAGGGGGTCAATCGTCCTCCTTTCCGTATCTGCGCCTCAGGAAATATCCGAGCACGACGGAAAAGAGCATAATGCCCATTCCTACGAGAATGTAAAGGCGGGTGCCGATGCCGCCGGTTTGCGGCAGCAGCGCGGTGGCCGTGTTGTACACGGTTATTTCCGCATTGTCGGCTATGGTAAAGGAATAGATATCGCTGCCCGAAAGAAGCGTATCGCCGTTTCTCATTGAAGCGTTATAGCCCTCGTGATTCCTTTCGCGAACGGTGACCCGGGAGCCGTGCGGGATACCGGATATCGTCTTTTCCGCGCCGTTTGTAAGAGAACAATTTTCCGTGACGGATTCGCCCGCCGGCGTTACATAGGAAACCTCGATATTAAAGGTGCCGTCGTTCTTCGGCGCGCTGACGATCTTGCGGATCTTCAGGCTGAGGAGATCCCGAATGTATACATTGGTAAAGGCGAAATCGTAATCCCGGCTGCTGCGTATTGTTGTAAAGGAAGTATTTGCGGCCTCGGCAGTAAGCTTATAGCCCTGCATCTGCGCGTCGGTCTCCTCGATTGTAACTGTTTTGCCCACAAGGTCGGAAATATCTATTTTTTTGGACAGCATATAGGCGTTGTCGCCGTCCAGCTCCGTCCACTCGCCCAGCTCCAGCGCGCTTACGGTTTTGAGAATATTGCCCGATGCGTCCTTTATAAGGAATTTCAGCTGATAGCGAAGCTCCTCCAGCTTGGCCGGGCTGAGATCCCCCATAACCGTTTTGCTTACGGTTACCGTTGCGGCGTTTGCTGCCGGCGGCGGCGCCTCGGTGCTGAACCACACATTGTCTATATGATTGCCTATATATTCCTGATCGTTATAGGTGGCCTGCGCAACGAAGAAGAATCTTGTTTCATACTGGCCGTCAGGAATGGTAACATCGCCGGAGTGGGTCGTCCATGTTCCCTTGGAGGCGGTAAGCCCGGAGAACACCTGTGCGCCCGCGTAGGAGGATGGGTTTTTGATAACCGCCAACAGCTGCGCCTGCGTTGTGACGGTTTCGGCAAGCTCCTCGGACATAACCACCACCGCCATGGTATCAGTGCCGGCACGGCCGCTGTGATCCACGGACCAGTGCATGACGGTTCCGGGAACCGTGGCAATAGTCTGATACAGCGCACCGGCAGCGCCCGCATTTATCTCCGCATACTGCTTGCCCTCCGTAGCCGAAGCCTGCCCGTGCCAGTTGCCCGCAGCATACTTATGGGAATTGCGGTCGCTCGCGCTTCCCGTTGTATCGACTATTTCTATATAGTGCATTCCCTTTTGCGAGGTTGTGCCGTTATAGACGGACTGCTCCGTTTCCACATTATCCGCCGTGGTTTTCCAGTAAAGGCCCTCCGTGCCCTCCGGCACAAATTCCTGAAAATCGTGATTCTTTAAGTCCGGCATTTCAAAGCTGCCGTTAAGCACCTCGCTCTGGTGCGCGGTGTTTACGATCTCTGCATATATATCGCTTTGCTCGGTTCCGTCAACGCACAGCACTGCTCTGTATTTCACCTCGGACTGCCTTGTGCTTACGCAGCCGCCGTCAAGGCTGAGAAACAGATTGTTCTCTCCGCTGCCGCTGAGGTTTGAAACCGTCCTTCCGCCTATTGAAAAACGCTTTGCCTCCACCGCAGTGTAATCGCCGCCGTTAACGCTTTTATACCATTTATAGCTGATGCTCCTGCCCGCAAGTCTGCCGTAGGTGTCGGTAAGGGACGCCGTATACATGCCGGTTTGCGCAACCTTGTCGGCAACGGTTATTGAAACGCCCGCCGCAGCGTTTACCGATACGCTCAAACCTCCTGCCCTTTGCTCCAAGCACGCCGCTGTGTGCCTGTGCTCGGTTTTTGTGCAGATAAGCCCCTGCGGCTCGGCTGCCGGGACGGCGATTATACATTCTGCCGTGTGCTGATGTACAACGCCGTTTATCTTATTGCACGCAAGGCTGCCGTTTTCGTAACATTCCTCCGTGTGCTCATGCTCCGCCGCTTCCGGAAGCCCGCAGATAAGCTCGCCGTTGTCAAAGCAAAAGCTGTCGTGCTTATGCACGATATATCCGCCCTCACCGTGGAGCTCCGCAGTGCAGTGCATTTCCCTGTATCCGGCGGTGCCCGGCGTTTCGTAGCAGCCGTCCCCGTGAATATGCTCCGCGATGCCGCAGTAGGTATCCGGCGCGGTTTCCAGCGTAATTGCGGGCAGTATCATCGCATAGGTGGTTATAAATACAACAAAGCACACCGGTACGGAAAGTATCCTGTACCAAAGGTGCTTTCTGCGGTGCTTTTTATTCAGTTGTTCCGCTTTTAGTTGAAGCTCGTTTTTCATATTGAACCGCTCTGTTTATATAATAAAAATTCACCGTATAAAGAGTATAATTTATTTCACTCTGCCCACGCTCTCCGGCGGCCAAACCCTGAAGAGTATTCTGCCTATTATCTCTTCCTGCTTTACGCATCCTATAACGGAATTGCGCGAATCAACGCTGCTGTCTCTGTGGTCGCCCAACACAAAATAGGAATTCTGCGGAACGGTATAGGGATATTCAAGGTCGGCGCTGCCGCAGTCCTTCTGCGCAAGATACGGCTCCTCCAGCAGGACGCTGTTTACATATACATCGCCGTTATCCTTTATTTCAACAACATCGCCCGGCAGCCCGATAACGCGCTTTACCAAAACGCGGTTGTTATAATAAAACGCTATGATATCGCCCGTCTTAAAATCCTTGGTCTTTACGGAAAATACGATATCCCCCTGGCTCAGGTTCGGGTTCATAGAGGTGCCGTATATCTGCAAAACGGGAAGCAGCAGCGTTGCCACAAGCACGCTGACGGCCGCTACGATAATCAGCGTATACACCGTGCTGCGCAGCAGCTTTTTATATCTGCTGTGAAATTTTTCCCTTTTCAGCTCGCCGCTCAATTCGTCAACGGAGGGCACGACGATATCCGACATATTGTTTTTTTGCTTCATAAGGCCGTACCTCCCGGAATTCTTCAGGTATGCGAGCTGAGAAACTCCCTGAACTGAGCATTGAAGCTTTCAATGCGCTGCTTTGCTTCATTATCGGCGTTTGAAAGAATAAGCTTTTGCTGTTCCTCGGCGGCTTTTATTATGCTTTGTGCCTGCGCTCTTGCGTCGGCAACAATGCTTTCCGCCTGCATCTGCTGTATCTGAAGGCTCTCACGGTACTGCTGCGCCGCTTTGTCGGCAGCCTCAAATATGCCGCTTAGCTTAAGCGCCGCCTCCGCAAGCGTACCGGAGGTGGCTACGGCAAGCTCGCGCCGTTTAAGCTCCTCCTGCGCTTCTGCCAGCTCCGCCTCCACCCGGCTGAGCTTTTTGCTTTGCGCAATCAGCATTTCCAGCAATTCCGCACGGTTTAATTTTTTCAGTTCCTTTTCCGTCATAGGCTCGCCGACTTTCCCGAATTCTCGTTATATATGTCAAAATATCAAAATATTGAAAAACGCCGGTCGGAAAACCGCATAAACACGGCAAACTCCCGGTAAATATCATAAACATCCTTTTTATTATAGCATTCCCGATGTGAAAACGCAATATAAAAAACGCGCTTTTCCCCGAAAATACCGCATGCTTTTCGCAAATATCGCCATAATGCCCGCCGCTGTCAAGACCGCTTTCGACAAATTCCGCCGTTAAGAAAAATAAAGAAAAAGAAACGGAAATTTCCCCATAAAAACCGCCGTTTCTTATGTGACTGCACTACAAAACCGCACAATTATTCTTATTACTTCCAAAGCCGCAAAGACGTTTTCTGTGAAGAGTGAAGCGGCAAAAGTTAAAGTCCCAAAGGCTTACGCCTTTGGGACTTTGGTGCGCCTGCCCGGATTCGAACCGGGGGCCTCTCCCTTAGGAGGGGAGCGCTCTATCCTGCTGAGCTACAAACGCATACAGAGCATCGACGATAATAACTTATAATAAAGCTTATGATAAAATGAATATAAAACAGTACGGGGCATTTAAGTGAGCGGCCGTTTGGCCCAAGGCAAACGGTTCCGTTTGCTTTTTTGCCCTTAAGCGGCTATAATGATAGCACAATGAAAGGAAAATGTCAACGGGCAACTCCTTTTGAGATGCCCGGCGGCGCTTCCGGAAAAGAGCAGCAAATGACATCTACCGTCCCGTTTTCCATGCCCAAGGCGCAGGGCATAGAAGCGCTTAAAAGCCTGCTTGAGCAGCAGGGAATTGCCGTTGAAGCGCAAAGCGAGATACCCTACGGATACAGGCTTTCCTGCGCGGCGCAGGAGCGCTTTAATCTTGTGCTGTACTATTCAAAAAACGGCATATGCACAAGACTTGTGCAGCAGAACGGCCCGCAGGGGTTAGCCGAGCTTTTGGCATCGCAGTGCTGCGGCAATACCGGCGCAAAGGCAGGCGCTTCAAAGGAGGCCTCCTGCTTTGCGGCGCGCCCCGTTAAGGAAATAAGCCTTACCGGCTGCCGCATAGGCACCGACGAATCCGGCAAGGGCGACTTCTTCGGCCCTCTCGTAGTGGCGGGAGTGTATGTAAACGAGCGCTCCGAGGCGCTTTTGGACACGCTGGGGGTAAAGGATTCCAAGCTTTCCTCGGATAAACGCAACCTTGAGCTGGCGCGCGGCATACGCAGCATGCTGCCCAAGGAGGATATCGAGGTGCTGTGCCTTTTGCCGGGAAGCTATAA
The DNA here is from genome assembly GCA_934465535.1 of uncultured Clostridia bacterium. Classification (GTDB taxonomy): domain Bacteria; phylum Bacillota; class Clostridia; order Christensenellales; family QALW01; genus UMGS1338. The sequence goes on from CAKSKV010000002.1 coordinate 170,167, forward strand.
CCGCCTTTATGAAAAAATAGGCAACCTGAACACGCTGCTTGCCTGGGCGCACTCCCGCGTGATAGAGAACCTGCTGGAGCGCCACGGTGCCTGCGGTGATGTGATAGTGGATCAGTTTGCCGGAGAATATGTGCTTAAGCGGGCGCTTATGGAAAGGGGGCGCGGCGCGCGCGTGCTGCAAACGCCCAAGGGCGAGCGGGACACTGCGGTAGCGGCGGCCTCCATTATTGCGCGGGAACGCTTTCTGAGCGAGATGGAAAGGCTTTCGCGCTCCGCAGGGGCGGAGGGCTTTATCCTGCCCAAGGGTGCCGGCGCGGCGGCGGACCGCGCGGCGCAGGGCATATGCAGGCTTTCCGGGCGGGATTCCCTTTCGGAATTTGCAAAGCTGCATTTCAAGAACTTTGAAAAGCTGAAATAACCGCAGGGCCGCGCCCAAAATGCAATCAAAGAGGTAAACGGCAAAATACATCCCAAAGGAAATCGGAGGACAGCAAACGGTATGAAGCTGATAATTGCCACAAACAATCAAAAAAAGCTGGTGGAAATGAAGGCCGTTCTTGCCGGGCTTTTTGATGAAATACTCTCCCTTAAGGAAGCGGGGATAGAGCACGAAACGCTGGAGGACGGCAGCACCTTTGAGGAAAACGCCCTTAAAAAGGCGCGGGAAACCGCTCAAATAAGCGGCTGTGCCTGCGTGGCGGACGACAGCGGTTTGGTGGTGGACGCCCTCGGCGGCGCGCCCGGCATATATTCCGCGCGCTACTGCGGGCATCACGGCGACGACGAAGCCAATCTGCGCCTTGTGCTGGAAAACATGAAGGATAAAAAGCAGCGCAGCGCACGCTTTGTGTGCGCCATGGCCTATGTATGCGGAAACACCGAGGCGGTATTTCGCGGAGAGCTGGAGGGGGAGATCACATATGCGCCCTCAGGGTGCAACGGCTTCGGATATGACCCGATATTCCGCCTTCCCGATTACGGCTGCACCTCTGCGGAGATATCCCCCGAGGAAAAGATGCGCATATCGCACCGCGCCCGCGCGGCGCAGAGCCTTGCAGAATGGCTTAAACAGGAAAGAGCGGAGGGACGGCTGTGAAAAGGCTTTATGTAATATCGGACAGCCACGGCTATCGCGATTTTGATATGCTGCTTGCCGCCTCAAGGGACGCCGATGCCTACGCGCATTTGGGCGATCACGCCTCGGACGGTGAGGAGTTTGCCCGAAAAACCGGGAAATTCACCGCTTTGGTACGGGGCAACTGCGATCCGGGCAGTGTTCAGCCCGATGAAGAGGTTATAACCCTTGAGGGGGTAAAAATACTTTTGGTGCACGGGCATACTCTGGGGGTAAAATATTCCCTTACGCGTCTTACTTACCGCGCACTGGAGCTGGGCGCCGCCTGTGCCTGCTACGGGCACACCCATATTGCCGATATCACCTGGCAGCAGGGCGTGCTGCTGGTATGCCCCGGCGCATTTTCCCGCTTTTCGCCGCAATATGCGCGTCTGGATATAAAAAACGGCTCGGTTGAGCCGTATCTGTTCTGCCTTTAGCTTATAAATGATGCACGCAAAAAAAGGCAAAAGCACGCAGCCAACACCTGCGCGCTTTTATTTTTATATTGATTCCGTGCCCGCAAAGCCGCACTCCGCCGCCGTATCCGGGGCTTGAAAGCCGCTACGGCATCTGAAGTATGGAGGAGGCCACCGCAAAATATACAAGCAGCGATACCGCATCCACTATGGTGGTAATAAACGGGCTTGCCATAACGGCAGGATCCAGCTTAAGGCATTTTGCAAGCAGGGGCAGAGTGCAGCCTATAAGCTTTGCCACCAAAACCGTAACGGCAAGGGTAAGCCCCACCACCAAGGCAACCGAAGCATCCGCCGCAGTATTGCCAAGCAGCATACGGTCAATAAGCATTACCTTGCCGAAGGCCGCAACGGAAAGCGTAATGCCGCACAGCAGCGCCACCCGCGTTTCCTTCCATATCACCCTTAAAAAGTCGGAGGGACGGATCTCGCTTAGGGCAAGGCCGCGTATAACGGTAACCGATGCCTGAGAGCCGGAATTTCCGCCGGTGTCCATAAGCATGGGGATAAAGGCGGTAAGAATGGGCAGCCCGGCAAGCGCCCCTTCAAAGGAGCTGATAATGCCCCCCGTGAAGGTGGCGGATATCATCAGCACCAGCAGCCACGGGATTCTTTTTGCAAATATGACCGGCGCCGGGGTTTTAAGGTACGGGCGGTCGGACGGCGTGATTGCCGCCATTTTTTCAATGTCCTCTGTGGTCTCCTGCGTTAATACATCTATTGCATCGTCAACGGTAACTATACCTACAAGGCGGTTTTCGTTGTCCACAACGGGCAGAGCCAGCAGATCGTAGCGCTTGAATTTTTCCGCAACGCTTTCTTCATCCTCATGGGTAACGGCAAAGAGCACATTATCGTCCATTATATCGCCTATGCGGGCCTCCGGGCTGCTAAGCAGCATATCCTTCACCGTTACCACCCCCACCAGATGCCGGTTTTCATCGGTAACATAGCAGGTGTATATGGTTTCCTTGTCCACTCCGGTTGCCCGTATGTGGTCAAAGGCCTCGGACACGCTCATGCCCGCCTTAAGGCAGACATACTCCGTGGTCATTATGCTGCCCGCGCTGTCCTGCGGATATTTCAGCAGCTCGTTTATGGCCTTTCTGTCCTCCGGCGAGGAGGAATTGAGTATCCTGCGCACAACGCTTGCCGGCATTTCCTCTATGATATCCACGGTGTCGTCAAGATAAAGCTCCTTGAGCACCTCGTGAAGCTCGTTATCGGAAAAGGATTTTATAAGCAGCTCCTGAATATCGGGATCCAGCTCTACGAAGGTCTCCGCCGCCAGCTCCTTGGGCAGCAGACGGTAAACCACCGGAAGCTTTTCCTCCGGCAGGTCGTCGCAAAGGCGTGCTATATCGATCGGCTCCATGTCGATCAGTTCGGATCTTAATTCGGAATATTTGCGCTTTTCAAGCAATTCAAGCGCTTTTGTAAGCAACTCTTCCTTTGACATAAATGCCCTCCTAAATTTTTTTGCATAAAAATGCCCCGTCCCTCCGGGGACGGATTTAGAAAGTCAGTTATGTATGGGATTCAGAAAACCGTCGGGCGGGTAAAATAATGTCCGCACAAGGGAACATCGCCGCACGATCGAACAGAATCACGCATACTCGCCGTACTTCCTGCGTCCATTTTTCACCCTTCCCTTCCTGAATAAACTTGTAAAAAATGCAGTAAAATGAACCTGCCTTACGCAAAAAACCGCGCCGCCCGGGATGCTTGCCCCAAAGACCGCCGTCTGCATGCGCAGGCAGTATTATCATACGCCGCAGCGGCGCTTTTGTCAATCTCTTTAGCGCTTTTCCCGACCGGCTTTATATTGCCGCCCTTTGAAAAAAGCTTTTTGCATATACCGAAACGGACGCGCCCTTTCGGGACGCGTCCGTGTTTAATTTATCCTTTGCTTTTAAGCCGTTTTGCCGGCCGCAGGGTCAATCCGCCAGCTCTTTATAGACATCGGCGAACATATGCACATCCTCCATAAGCTCATCCATGCTCATGCGCTCATCGGTATTATGGGCATACTCCGGCGCGCCGGGGCGGTTTACACCGAAGGCCACGCCGGTTTTGAGGGCGCGGGCATAGGTGCCGCCGCCGATGGCAATGCAGCGCGCCTCCTGTCCCGTGCGGCGTTCATATACGCGGCTGAGCGCCTGCACAAGATAGTGCTCCTTGGGGGTGTGATGCGGCTGCTGCACATGACCCTCGCTCAAGGTATAGCCGGGGAAGGCCGCAGCCAACCCATCATGCACTGTTTTATCGCTGAAGGTAACGGGGAAGCGGATGTCCACCGTAAGGCTGAGCCTGCCGTTTTCCAGTTCAATTATGCCCAGATTGTCGGTAAGTGCGCCGGAAACCTCATCGCAAAGCGCAAGGCCGATCCCGCTGCCGTCCGTTGTGCGGCACAGCTTTTCGTATATATCTTTGGCTGCGGCGGGCAGCTCGCCGTCCATGGGCAGGCGGGAAATAAGCTCAAGCAGCGGCCATATGGCGTTTTTGCCCTCCTGCGGCGTGGAGGCATGAGCCGGAACTCCCTTGCTTGTAATGGTAACCGTGTCCTTCTGCACGGTATAGGAAATGCCGTTTGAGTGGCAATCGTATTCAAGCAGCGCAAAGGCCAGCTTATCCATATTGCCCTTTATCACTGCCTTGGCCTCCGGCGCCACAACATTGGGACGATCGCCGCCGTGAATACTCACCTCATAGCTGCCGCAGTTGATATCGCGGCTGAGCGTGCACTGATATATTCCCTTTTCGGTGTTTATTATCGGATAATCCGCATCCGGGGAAAAGCCCACCTCCGGCAGACCCACATGGGCTGAATAGTAATCTATGCAGCCCCAGCCGCTTTCCTCATTGCAGCCGAATATCAGCCGGATGTTCTTTTTAGGCTGCGCACCGGACTGCGCATAGGCCGCCAAAGCATATACCGAAGCCACCAGCGGCCCCTTGTCGTCGCATACTCCGCGAGCCCATACAACGCCGTTTTTTTCATACGCGTCAAAGGGCGGATAGGACCAGCCCTTTCCGCAGGGTACAACATCAAGGTGCGTAAGCACGCCTATCTGTTCCCCGGTGCAGCCCGGTATTTCGGCATAGCCTGCATAGCCGTCCACATTCACCGCATGCAGCCCCAGCTTTCTGCACATCTCCAGCGCCGTATCCAGCGCCCTTCTTACCTCGCTGCCGAAGGGCGCGCCGGGCTGCGGCTCCCCCTCAACGGAGGGTATCCTGAGCAATGTCTTAAGGTCGGACACCATAGCGTCCCTGTGCTCATCAATATATTTATGCATATCCATAATATTATCCTTTCCGGCGTTTCCGCCATAGAAGCCCTCCGTTTTTTGTGCGTAAGGGCTGTTATTTGCTGTCGTTTTCTTCCCGCAGGCTCAGGCGCGCAGAAAAATCCGCAAGCGCCGCAAGCGCTTCTTCGCGTCCGTCCGCCTTTTCCAAAACAGCCAGGCATATATACCTGTTGTTTTCCGCGGTGCCGTCCTTATACCCCCAAAAGGCATCCCCCATGCCGGTTAAATCTATGCCGTCTATAAGTATGCCGTAGCAGACGCCGTCAATGCAGATAAGCCCCTCCTCCTGCGGGGTGAGGGGCGTGCGGTCCAGCCGCGCCAGCCTTCCCTGCGCAGCCAGCAGCGCAAGGTCGTCATCCCGCAGTATAAGCACATCCGCGCCCTGACGCACCAGCTCGTCCTCCAGCGCCTGCCCTTCGTTTCCGGGCAGGGCAAAGGCATCGGTGTTCTGCCGGCTTACAAAGGCGGCATGGGTATTATCGCCGAACTGCGCGCATATTCTGTCATATGAGCCCAGCGTGGCGCCGGCCGTATCCACAAAGCACACCGTCAGCTTTTCCGCGGTGGGCGCCGCCTGTATAAAGTAGTATACCGACTCGGTAATCAGCAGCATTACCGCCAGCGTCACAATATAAAGCGCCTTATGCGCACCCAGCGGCCGCAGCCGATTTCTTGTTTCCGCCTTCAATTTCCGCACCTTTCATTTTTGTCCGCCGCGCGTCCCTCTGCCCGTCTTTGGCGCCTGTATTTTACGCGCGATTCTTTATGTTCCGCCTGCCGGGGTGGGCGGGCGGGGGCAGGCGGAACCGCCGTATGCGGCAGCCTGTTTATTTTTCCCTATCGTCGCTTTTGGGCAGCGCCGTCGCCCCGGAGAGAATTTCATATGCCAGCTTCTCTCCCTGCTCGGAGGCGCGCACATACAGGCACATTATCACTTGGGATGATGCCGCAGTGCTGCATATACTGTTATCCGGCAGCGCGCTGCCCGGGAATTCCAGCCCCCGGAACATCATCTGCTGCACCTCGTAGCCGTATATCCGCCCATCGCTTGTTTTTGTCCGCTCCGAAAGCGCCTCCACCGGCTCCATGGGCTTCAGATAGCCGCCCGTCAGCAAAAACTCGTATCTTTCCCTGTCCAGCAGCAGTATATCGCACTCATTTGCCGCCATGCGGGTGGTTATAATCTGCCAACCGCTCTGCGCGCCCGACTGCACCGTCCCGCCGGCTCCCATTCCGCCGCCCTGCACCGAAATATCAAAGCACTGCACCTCCAGATGCTCTATCTCCGGGTGCGCCTCCTTCAGGCTCTGCTGCCACGCGGAGGCCCTGCCGCCGGGGACATTTGTTCTGTAAAAGAATATAATGGCGTGATTGTCCCCTATGCGGGTTGCTCTGCGGTTATATATAAGCTCGGTCAGCGCCGTCGTTGCCACAAGCAGCACGGCAAGCACAACCGCCGCCTTTTTCAGATACGGTATATATTTTTTCAATACCCTTTCCTCCGCGCCGCAAGCATCAATGCTGATACCGGCTCTTTTCCAAAAGCCCCAGCGGCTTTGCCTGAAGCGTCAGCTCGCAGGTACCGCTCTGCGCGGTTATGCCGCTTGCGCCCGTGCCCTCGCCGTCGATGTACGCCTTCTGCCCCGCCCAGGTTATATGCAGGTTCTGCGCCGCATCCACGCGCAGGTTCACCTCGGAAAGCTCATCTATGGCCTTGGGCTCGCCTCCCGGCAAAAGGAAGCTCTTAAGGCGTATTGTGACCTCCGCCGTATCAAAGCGGTACACCTTGCTGTTGCCGCGGTAGTCCGTTAAAAACACCAGCATTTTCACATCGGTATAGTCGGTATCGTCCTGCTCCAAAACGGAATACTCCTCGTCAAACACCGGGTCCTCTTCCCGCATTTCGCCGCTGTCCACCGTAAGATGCACCGCAAACACCTTGTCCGCAGGCACCGTCAGGGTTTCAAGGGCAATATCCGAGGTCGGACCCGGCTCCGCCCCCGGGGTATCGGAGGGCGCAGGCGTGCTTTGCTGCTGTGTATTTTCCGGCGCCTTCGTGCTTTGATATGTGGGCGCAGGCGTGGCGCTCTGCGCCGGCTCCGGGCTGCCCGTAAACCTTATGACAATGGCGATTATTGCTATCAGCAGCGCAATACCGCCCGCGGCAAGCAGTATATATGCCGCCGCATTGGTGTTTTTCTTCTTTGATGAACCTCTGTCAGCCATAGTCGCATTCTCCTTTTTCCGATGCGGCCGCATGTTCTTGCGCCGCCGCTTTTTTCGTTATTCCTTTATGCGGAGGCTCCGCCCGCCGCAGGCATACCCCTGCGCGTGCATCCCCGCCTTTGTATCATTATTATACAGTATTTTTCCCCCGTTGCAAAGCAATAAAATAATAACTTTTTGCAAACAGCCCCCGCCCGATTGTTTTCTGCACGAATTTATAGTATAATATCGCCGTAAAATACGCTTCCGGCTTTACCGGATACCGCGGCGCGGCATTGCCGGCAGCCGTTTTTGGAGGAAGAATGAAAAAAATCTTTTTATCCCTGCTGGTAAGCGCCCTGCTTGCCCTCTGCTGTGTTTTTGCCGGATGCAGCACAGCGCCCGATATTGCGGAATTTCCGGTGCAGCGCACCCTTAATCCCGAAAGCGGGCTGCGAACCTTCAGCACCGAGGACGGCCTTATAACCCTTAAATATCCCCACACCTGGTACGCCGTTTCCGATATGCAGTCCCTTGCGCGCTTCGCCTCCCCCCTTACCGACACCACCCCGGATTACCGGGAATATGTTGTTATAGGCTTTGAGCTGAACAACTCGGGGCGCACCGCCGCCGAAACGGCCGACGCCGCCTTCAGCGAGATGCAAACCCGCTTCCCCGCGCTTGAGCTTACGCAGAGCACCACGGAAACGGTAGCGGGCCGCACCATGGAAAAACGGGTGTTCGGCGGCCATATCAAGGCGGACGGCACCGCCTCCGAGGGCGATTATTTCTGGATTCAGTATTTCTTTGTTTCGGGCGGGCTTTCTTACAGCATAACCTTTGCCGGAACCCGGCAGACCGAATCCGCCTACCTGCCGGTATTTGAGCAGATGCTTTCCTCCATGACGCTGGATGTATAAACCGCAGTCATAGCCGTGACCCACAGCATAAATTTCCGTTTCTTTGATGCCTTGCGACCGTTATTAAAAGAGCCGGAGAAATATAAATAGGGCAACGCCCGTTTGCACATTCACATAAAGCCGTATGCTAAGAATATGATAAAAAGGAGCCTCGCGGAAGGCTCCTTAATTTTTTTGATGCTATGTACTCTATACGCCGTACTGCACGCACACACGCTCCAGCGTTTTTTCGTCAATACGGTATATGCGGCTTTTTTCCGCTGCCGATATATAATATATGTATCCGTCCAGCACATATGTGCGCCCCTCTACCGGCACCGCAGCGCTTACCAGCTCGGTTGCGCCGTCGCTTATGCGGCTGCGGTACAAAAAGCTGTTGTCAGAAGCATTTATAAAATATATGTACTCCTCGGTTTTTACCGGATCCTTGCAGTAATAATCGTTCAGGCGGCGCTTTTCCCCGTTTGCCATGTTGTGCTCCGTAAGCCCCGGAGAAGCCTCTCCCCCGGCGCAGTAGGCAAGGCGGGTTTTATCATCCACCAGATAATAATCGTATTGCGTAAATATCATTTTTTCCGATTTGCCGCTGCGGCAATCCAGCCTGTACAGCACGGAATCCGCGCTTGACAGATAGTATATGCTTTCCTCGCCCCTGCCCATAACGGCACATTCGTAATCGGCTATCACCTTTTTGTCGCTGCCGTCCGGCTTCATGCTTTCAAAGGAGGCCTCGCCGCCGGCGGCATCGGCAAAGGTGCACCACAGGCGCCCGCGGGCATATACCACCTCGCTCGGCGCACGCTCATCCACCACTCGGCGGCTGCCGCCGCGGGAATCGGTGCGCACAAAGCCGTCCGCCGCCTGATAATACAGATAGCCGTAATAATACTGAAACGCGCCCTTTTCCATTGTGTCAATGCGCTTAAGCTCGGAGCCGTCCAGCCCGCATACGCCCACGGAATAGGTGTTGTCGCTTGTAAGCCACACAAGAAAAATATCGTTTCCCGCCAGCTGATAGCCCGCCACGCACGCGGGAACTATAACCTCGCGGTTTGTGCCGTCGCTGTTCATACGGCAAAGCGCACCCTGACGGACGCTGAACTCCGCGCCCTTGCCCGGAGTGCTGCCGATGCCGTTTATATAATATATGTATTCCCCTATTGCCGTAACGGCCCGCGCCGAGCCCTCCACAAGCGCGCCCTCCCGGGCGCAGCCGCTTGCCGCAAGCAGCATTATAAGCGCCGCCGCTGCCGCAAAAACGCGCAGAAAGCGGGATTTATATGCGTTTTTTAACAAAATATGCGTCTTTTTTTGTTTTTCGCGTTTTACGGGATCAATCCTTTGCAAGGTTCTTTACCTCTCCGCTTTCCGTATCCACGGTGTACACCGTGGCGTCGCTCCTGTCAAAAAGGAACAGCTTTTTATCCACTATGTCCATATAATAGTCCGGATCGGTGGTGCCGGGGCCGTTAAGCGCCGAAACATCGGCTATCTTCTTTTTGTTATTGCCGTTATAGTCCACCTCGTATATTGCGCCCTCGCTGTTCTTGCAGTAATACACGCGGTCGCTTCCCATGGCATATGCCGTTACGGCCTCCCCGCTGTCTATCTGTATGCGCTTGGAGCCGTCAAGATGCATTATATAAAACGCGGTCTTTTCCTCGGAATATGCGGCAATGGCGTTGTTCTGCGCGGAGAAAAGCATGGTTTTATATTTGGATGCCGACAAAAAGCTTTCCTCACCCGTGCTCATATCGTGGCATGTGAGCTTCTCATCATCCTTTATATAATAAAGCTTGCTGCCCTTTACGCCCTTTATGCGTCCGTTGCGCGAGGTGATCTGCTCCGGCTCGCCGCCGTTCCAATCCACCGCCATAATGCCCGCCTTGCGGGAGGAATAATAGTACAGCCTGTCGGCTCCATAAAGCTGGGCAACATCCTCAACATCGTTTATGCGCCACGATTTACGATCGGCAAAGCTGTATACCAGCACGGAGTTTTTCATCTCCGCCGCCACGCCGTAATCGGAAAAAGCATAATAGCCGGTGTTTTCAAACTTGATTATTTCCCTTTCCATGCCGCCGTTTATGGATATTTCATATACGGCAAGCCTGTCGGCGGAAACCGGCGAAAGCAGATACAGATATTCGCCATGCACATATATGGCATAGGTCTTTTTGGTGCTGAGCCGCTGCTTTTCCGTGCCGTCCGCCTTCATGCGGAACACCGCCGCCTGATCGCTGCCCGAGAGCGCGTCGGAAAGCATTGTGGGCATGGAGCCGTTTATATAGTATATATAATCTCCCTGCCTGAGTGCAATGCCGTCGTTGCTTACCACCTCGCCGTCGGGCTGTCCGCCCTCCAGGCTGTAGCCGCAGCCGGTCAGCAGACAAACGCACAGCAGCGTCGCTGCAAGGATCAATGTTGTTTTTTTCATGTTTTCTCTCCCATCCCGCCGCTTTGCGGCGATTTTGTTATGTTTCGTCAGGCCATAAACTCATATTCCACGCAGGTGCTTTTGAAATCCGCAAGGGACAGCCGGTATATGCGGCTTTCATCGTCATCATTAAAATAATAAAGATATCCGTCCGCTATGTCGGGGGGCTGCGCGCTGCTTATCATATCGCTGCACACACATTCTCTTTTTTCTCCGTCAAGGCTCACCCGCCAGAGCGAATAAAGCTCGGAATCGTTTATATAATACAGCCATCCGTCATAATAAACCATGCACTCGGCGCGGTCGGGGGCCAGCAGCTTTCTCGTGCCCGATGCGGTATCTATGCGGTAAACGCCTCCGCCGTCGGTATCGTTTACATAGGAGGCAAAAATATAATCGGTTTCTTGGGAAAAGCAGTATTCATCGTACCCGAGGTGTGCAACCGAGGAAGAGCTGCCGTTTTCATATGCATAGCAATTGCCGCTTGAAAACAAATAATAATACACCCGCCCGCCCGAAGCGCCCACCACATAGCCGGGATCGCGTGAAACGGTTTCCGGCTCGGCGCCGTCCTTGGCTATCCTGCATACGCTGCCGTATTCGTCGTTATCATAAGCGGTATAATATATGTAATCTCCCGCCGCCTTTATGTTGCACACGCGGGACTGTGTAAGCCTTGTTTCCTTTTCGTCCTCTCTTTTGTAAAGGCTGCCGCCGCGTATGTAATACACGGCCTCCTGCGTAAACTCGCAGCCCCCGCCGGAATATATATCGTCAATGCCGCAAAGCCGCCTGCGCCCGGTGCCGTCGGTGTTTATGCAGTAAAGCGCATAGGAGGAGCCTTCCCTTGCCGCATAGCGTATAAGGCCTTCGGATATATAAAAAAGCGAAACCTCATCCTCGCACAGCAGCTCGCGCTGCGTGCCGTCCCTGCGCATACGGCATATGGCTCCGCGGTATTGATGCAGCCGCAGCCCCTCCCCGCGCATGTAGTTATCGCCGTTAAGATAATATACCCAGTCGCCCTGTATAACGGCCGTTCCGCCCTGCGATTCCACCGGCGCGTCGGGCTGTGCGCCCTGAAGGCGATGCTGTTTTACGCCGGTGCAGCCCGCAAACAGGCAAAGCACCACCGCAAGGACGCATACCGCTTTTTTCCGTATCAGTGCCAAAGTGTTTTCTCCCGAAGGTATAAATTATGTTTTCCGAAAAGCCGCAGGCGCACAAGCGGCGGCAAAAAGCCGAAAATCCGCCCGCACCCTAACGGCGGGAATGCTTATTCTATATTATATATTAAATGCCCGCATATTTCAATGCCCGCAGGCGATAATTTTTTGAAATTTAATTTTTCAAACAGTGTCCTTTGCGGCTGCTCCCGCGCCGCTGCTGAAAAGACTCTTATCAGCCGGACACGCAGCACCCTCGCGGGCTTTGCACCGGGGCGGGTGGGCGGGAGGGGCAAAGCCCGCGTATATTTACGCTTACGCGCGCATATGCTTAAGCGCAGAAGCATTTCTGAAAAAATGCAATCGGAGGAATATTTTATGATAAAGCTGAATTTTTCAAATCTCGCCGGCCGTCTGCGCCCGGAGCAGCCACAAACCGACCGCGCCGGCATAAACGATTCGCCTTCCTTTGTGCCGCCGGTCAAGCCGCGGTACAGTGCCTACCGCACCGTTATAGCCCGCCACGATGAGCTGTCCCGCCGCATTGACGATTCCGGCGCGCCGAACAGTGATGAAGGCGATAAGCCGGATGCGGCCGGTGCATAAAGCAGGTGCCGCCTCCGGCGGCACCCCGTTTTATGCATTAAAAATTTCCCCGTTTATTTTTTGCTTCATTTTTTATCGCTTTTTTGCGCGTTTTTAAGCGTTTTTTATCGTGTTTTTACGCACTTTTTTAAGTGTTTTTTGCGTTTTCACCATCGTCTGCGGCGCCCTGTTCGTCCCTCCCCGGCGCCTCGGCGCCGCCGAAGGCACCCGGCTCATACTCATTGAAAACGCCCGATCTATCGGTATTTTCCGTCATATCATGCGGTTTATCGGCTTCTTCCGCCATTCCGCCCGCTTTATCGGTATTTTCCGCCCCGTCACGCAGTTTACCGTCTTCTTTCGCCATTTCGTGCTGTTTATCGGTCTTTTTCGCCTTTCCGCGCAGTTTATCGGCCTTTTCCTCTGCATTACGCTGTTTATCAGCCTTTTTCGCCTTTTTGCGTGGTTTGCCGCCTGCCTTTTTATGCTTTATATTATCCCCGAAGGCCCCCTCGATAAACCCCTGAGTGGCGCGCAGGCGCAGCCTGAAGCCCAATATCGCCCCGCGCACAAACAGCGCAATGCAGGGAACCAGCAGCAGCCACATGGGTATATCCCCAATAGCGGAATATACGGTTTTTCCCTTAATAAAGGCAACGCTGCCCGCAAGAGTGCTGCGGCAATAGGTCTCAAGCTCCGCCTCAACCCTGCCGCAGGGGGATATAAACGCCGTTATGCCGCTGTTTCCGGCGCGCACAAGGTATTTTCCGCTTTCCGCCGCACGCAGGCGCGCATGGCTCAGATGCTGCCTGAGCGCTGCCGAAGTGCCGAACCAGGAATCGTTTGTTATCATTACCGTAAGCGCGCTGCCCGATATACAGGCGTTTCTTTGGAGTGCCGGCTGTATGGATTCATAGCAGATTATGCTGTTAATGCCGCCCCATGGGGTATCAAATATAAGCGTTTCCCTGCCGTGGAGCAGCTCGCTTCCCGGAACCTCCTGCATCAGCTCGGAAAGCCCCGGTATTTTGCAGAGTATATCCCTAAAGGGAATATACTCCCCCATCGGCACCAGCAGCTGCTTTGCGTAAGGTGCGCTTATGCTGCCGTCGGGAGATATCATATAGGCCACATTGTACTGGCCGTCGGAGGTGTATTTAAGCGCGCCTGTTATGAGACAGACCCCGTTTTCCTTTGTAAAGGCGCGCAGCTTTTCCATATATGAGGGGTATGCGGTTAAATCGGTGGTTATTGCGCTTTCGGGCCAGATGACAAGGCGCGTGCTTTCCTTAATATTTTTTTGCGATAGGGAAAGGTATACCGAAAGCATATCGGAGCTTGTAGCCATCCATTTTTCATTGCTGGGGAAATCCCCCTGCACCACAAGCGTTTCGGTTTTTGTAAGAGCCGCCGTTTTATTGTCCGTTATTCCAATGCGTACGGCCCCACCCACGGAGTTGACGGTAAATATCATAACCGCCGCCGCTGCAAGCCACAGGCTTTTTTTCCACTCAAGGTGCATAAGCTCCACTGCCGCCCGCGCAAAAAGGCAGTTTATTGCCATTATAAGAAAGGAAACAAAGGTGCCGCCAAAGAGCGCGGAGCTTTGTACAAAGGGCAAAAACGGCACCGTTATATTACAAAGCCGCGCCCATGGAAAGGCCAAATCTCCCATGGCGCCTATAAGCAGCTCGCCCGCCGCATACAGAGCGCCGAGCACAAAGCAGTCCGCCGCACTGCCGGTGCGCGCCCTGCGGAAAAGCAGCATGGGCAGGCTGTGCGCCGCCGCCATTATAAGGCATATGACCGCTATTGCGCCCGTCATTATAAATGCAGCGCCGACTTCGCCGGTACTGGGCGCTAAAACCGTTATCATTTCAAAAAGCCACAGCAGTGTTACCCCGTAATACGCAAAGCAATAGCAAAAAACTATGCCCACCACCCGGCGGGTTCTGCGCACACGGTAAAGCAGCATAAAGCAAAACGGGACAAGCGAAAAAAAGCACAGCCACCACAGTGCTTCAAACCTATAAGCCGCCGCCGTAAGCACTCCTGATACCGCCGCCCAAAACCCGGGGCGCAGTGCAGGACCGCGCAGGCGTCTGCCTGCCGAGGAAAATAAATTATCACTTCTCATAATGCTATTTTAACTCATATTTTCTTACCGTGCAACCGCAAAAACGGCGCGCGCAAAGGCATACAGGATATAAACGGAAAAATCCTCCGCAAAATGCGGAGGATTCGGATATTTTTAGTGAAAGCAGACATTTGCAAAGGGGGTGATTGCCGTTACCCGCGCGCTTTTATGGCGTCAAAATCCACAACGGTGCTTAAAAGCTGCTGGGCGTAGAGGCGTATCATATAATCATTGGGATGATTTATGCCGTTGCCGGAAAAATCGATGTAGTTTTTGCCCTCCAGCATATAGTTATGCATGCGGAATATACCTGCGCTTGCCACACCCTCGTTACTCTGCGCTATTCTTTCGTGTATTCCCTCAAGAGCCGGTTCGATTGCAAAGGCAAAGCCGCCGTCCTTATTGCTCAGGAAGGTGTCCATAAGTATGATCTCGCACTGAGGCAGCTTTTCCTTTATTCTGCGCACTGCGGCGGCGATGTTTTTCTCGCAGTCCTCCGCAGCATCGTCACTGCTGTCGTTACCGCCCGTCATAAGCACCACAAGGTCGGGATTATGCGCGATTACCTCGCTGTCCACATTCTCCATTGCCCACTGCGAGGTGGTGCCGCCCACGGAGGTGTTTGTATAGCGCACCTTAACGCCGTATATATCGGTGAGCGCCTTTTTGAACATTTTGGGGAAGCCGTCCTGGTTGGGTCTGCGGCGGTACAGACTGGAGGCGTCGCAGCCATAGGGGATGGAATCGCCGTAGAACAGCACGCTGATCTCGCCGCCGGAAAGCAGCTTTGCCATGGTGTTTTTAAGTCTTTCGCCCTGAAACTGCTGCGCGGGGCCGTCAAACTCCGCCGGGTCGTACTCGTAGGTTACAAAAACCTGCTTCTGATAAAGCTCGGGGCCTACGCAGAATATGGCATTATTCCACCGCGCATAGCCGAGGGTGCTCCACGGGGCTTCGTTTGCATCGGTAAACGGGTCTATAAGGCTGCCGTCCTCGTTTTTGCCGGAGAGAAAATTGCGGGTGAAATAAGGCACGGAGGAACCCTCCGGGCGGGTGAAGGTGAGAGTGCCTTTATCAAAGGTGTAATCCTTGCCTTCGACATATTCCTTGCTGAGGGACCAATCGCGCACGGATATTATGCGCTTGGGGGTAAAGCGCAGCCGTCCCGTAGGCGCTTCGCCGTTTTCCCCCGTCACGAAGCAAAAGCACTCATTATATATTATATTTGTCTGCCAAAAGGGAACATACTGCTCCTCTTTGCCGTAATCGTACTGCGCCGATTCCGATTTGATAAAATCGTATCTCCACTCCGGGAGAGCAGGATTTTCGGGAGCCGCCGATGTTTCCGGGGTTGTGCCCGCCGTTGATGTTGTCATTTGTCCCTCCGTGGCCGGCTGTGTCTGTGCCGGCGTGCAGGCGCACAGCAGCATTGCTGCGATCATCGCGGTGCAGCCCGCCGTTAAAAGCGTCTTTTTCATAATGCCTCCGACTTTTTGTATTTTTTCCGATTTGCGCATATTTACGGCGCATAAGAAGCTCTATCGGTCATTATATACAATTCCTCTGCGCATTTCAATGCACTGTACTGCCGTTTTGCAGCACAAAACTAACTTGTTGGTGAAATTCCGTACCGCTTCCATTTACAAAGCGGGCGCGGCGCATATTGCGCCCGTCTGACGGAAAAGGAAAAATCCTCCGCATTATGCGGAGGATTCGGGTGTTTTTAGTGAAAGCAGGCGTTTGCAACGGAATGCTTGCCGTTACCCGCGCGCCTTTATGGCGTCAAAATCCACAACGGTGCTTAAAAGCTGCTGAGCGTAGAGGCGTATCATATAATCATTGGGATGATTTATGCCGTTGCCGGAAAAATCGATATAGTTTTTGCCCTCCAGCATATAGGTATGGAAGCGGAATATGCCGGCGGTGGCTACGCCCTCCTCGCTTTGGGCTATACGATCGTGGATGCCCTCCAGCATGGGCTTTATTTTGCTGGCAAAGCCGCCGTCCTTATTGCCCACAAAGGTATCCATAAGTATAATCTCGCACCGGGGCAGCTTTTCCTTTATTCTGCGCACCGCGGCAGCAATGTTTTCCTCGCTGTGCTCGGTGGCATCGCCGTCGTTGCCGCCCGTCATAAGCACCACAAGGTCGGGGTTATGCGCGATTACCTCGCTGTCCACATTTTCCTTGGCCCACTGGGTGGTGGTGCCCCCCACTGCGGTGTTTTTATAGCGGACCTTGCTGCCGTATATATTGGAAAGAGCCTTTGTGAACATTTTGGGGAAGCCGTCCTGATTGGGCTGACGGTGGTACATACCGGAGGAATCGCAGCCGTAGGGGATGGAATCGCCGTAGAACAGCACGCTTATTTCACTGCCGGAGAGCAGCTTTGCCATGGTGTTTTTAAGCCTTGCGCCCTGAAACTGCTGCGCGGGGCCGTCAAACTCCGCCGGATCGTACTCGTAGGTTACAAAAACCTGTTTTTGGTAAAGCTCGGGGCCTATGCAGTAGATGGCTTTATCCCACCTTGCATAGCCAAGGGTGCTCCACGGGGCTTTATCATAGCCGGCAAAGGCCTCCATAAGGCTGCCGTCCTCATTTTTGCCGGAGAGGAAATTGCGCGTAAAATAGGGCGCGGAGGAATTTTCGGTGCGGGTGAAGGTGAGAGTGCCTTTATCAAAGGTGTAATCCTGCCCTTCGACATATTCCTTTTTAAGTGTCCAATCGCGCACGGATATTATGCGCTTGGGAGTAAAGCGCAGCCGCCCGGTGGGGGCCTCGCCGTTTTCCCCCGTCAC
This sequence comes from uncultured Clostridia bacterium, assembly GCA_934465535.1. Classification (GTDB taxonomy): domain Bacteria; phylum Bacillota; class Clostridia; order Christensenellales; family QALW01; genus UMGS1338. Next base: position 187,319 of record CAKSKV010000002.1, read on the forward strand.
AAAGCAGAAGCATTCGTTGTATATAACATTTGTCTGCCAAAAGGGGACATACTGCTCCTCTTTGCCGTAATTGTACTGTGCCGATTCCGATTTGATAAAATCGTATCTCCACTCCGGGAGAGCCGGTGTTTCCGGGGTTGTCCCCGCCGTAGGTGTTGTCATTTGTGTTCCCTCCGTGGCCGGCTGCGTCTGTACCGGCGCGCAGGCACACAGCAGCATTGCCGCAATCAGAGCAGTGCAGCCTGCCGTAAAGAGCGTCTTTTTCATAACGCCTCCGCCTTTCTTAAATTTTATGTTTTAATTATAGCGCGCATATTTTTTTGCGCACATACAATAATCATATGCTTCCATATAATTACGCTATGATTATATACACTTTCCCCCTTATTGCAATGCACTATCCTACTTGTTTTATGCACATAATTAACTTGTTTTTGTGTTGCATGCCCGTACCGCTTTTTCGCACGGCTCGGAAGTTATTTTTGTGCACAAAAAAGTGCAGGGCGCAACAAAACCGCCCCGGGAAGGGTGTTTTCGCCATTATTAGCGCCGATATAAAAACGCTTACAGCAATAAAAAACATTTTCACTATTGCATTCGACTTTTTTCTTTGGTATAATCTTCTTGCGGGAATACAAAAAGACCCGGCATCAGAAAAAAACAAAACGGACAAAACACGGGAAAGGAATTTATGAAAAAAGGCAAGTTCATTTTTATTTGGGTTATTGCTTCGTTATTGGTTTTGGTGCAGATATGTTCTTTTTTGATATTTGCCTACCGCGCTTATATGGTTGTAATGTTTACAACCGCCGATATAAGACAATGCTATGCGGATTATACGCATTACTCAAAGCAGTTCAACACCTTACGCGACTACCTGATAAGTGAATACGACAGCGGCCTTCATGATGAATATATCGAAGAAGACGGAGAGCTTTACTGCGATTTTATAGAGAAGGGAAGCGGAGAAGTCGCCATTAAATTATCTAAACCCCGACCGGTTTTAGAATTTGAGTTTCTTGACTGCCCAGACGAAGTAAGTGCGGCGCTGTCCGATATTTATTTTAATGCTTTTGATGTCATCGACGGCTGCCCTCCTCTTATTTGCTTTGTAACGCCCGATGCTTTTTATTTCTTTCTGCCGGAAGGGGAGACTTCTTATATATTAGCATATTCCCGCCGCCCGTTCGGAGCGTTTTCCATTTCTCCGCTTAAGGATAAGGATAAGCCGTGCCGTTTTGTGCGTCCCGCCGGAATGGGCTGGTATCACATATGGTACTGAAAGCTGTTTGTATAAAGAAAGTTGTATTTTTAATACAAAGGAGTGATAACATGATGGAAAGTAAACACGCAGAGAAAAGGGCGCTGTATACCGTTTTGACCGCAGCGGCCACCGTGGTTTTCGGTTTTTTGTTTGTGCCTGCCGTAACCGCCGGTATAATGTACATTACACAAGGCAAAAATGCGGGAAACGCAATAGCCGGCGTTGTGCTGCTTATTGTGTACGCAGCCGTTGTTGCCGCCGTTATGCTGCTGTGGCGTAAAATAGGGAAAAGCACATTTTGGCGCTGGATGTCGGCATCGGGGGGCGTTTATACTGGGGCTTGCGACAGAGACGGTGCTGCTGCCGTGGCTGGGCGTTTATTCCGTATGGATATTTTTGCGCCAAATTCCGTTTATATTTTAGGAGGCGGCTGATATGGAAATAAAAAACGAGGCGGAAAAAAACGCCGTTAAAAGCGAAAAACGAATATCCTTTTCAAAGGCGGCCGGCTGGCTGATTACAATCGCGATCTTTGCCGAGGGACTTTTCTTCCCGGTGTATGCAAAGCTTGCTGTGCTGAGCATGCTGTGCATTACAAAGGGCTTTCCGGAGCCGGATATGGCGGACATTTATGTTCCCTTCGGAACAGTGCTGCTGCTTGTATGCCTGTATATCCCCGTGCTGACCTTTGCAGGCGGCTTCCGGCTGACAGGAATGCATGCAAAAAAATATTTCCCGATTGCCGGCGCACTGTTTATTCTGGGCGTGCTGCTGCGGCTTATAATCGGCATGTGAATTTTTCCGCCCCGAGAACCATTCGGGGCGGATTTTGCTTTTGCGGCAAAGGAATCAAAGATGAAGGAGCTTATTATGAAAAAGAAAACCGTTTATATCATTTTGCAGGTGCTTGTGCTTTTGCTGTTTGCCGGCGCGATAGCCTTTCGTGTTACGCACAGGATATCCCCGTATTATAACGATGCATGGATAAAGGGCAGAACCTATGAGGAGATAGTGGCGCGCTACGGACAGCCCATGAAGGAAAAGCGCATAGCGGGCACGGAGCATCATGCGGCATACAAGCGCATAAACAGAGCAGACGACAGATATATGTACTACTGCATTGAATTTGACGAAAACGACCGCGCCGTAAAGGTATATATGAACGGCGAGCCGTGGTAAGGAGGGAATTTTTATGGAAAACACAAAAACAAAGCCGCGCCTCGGCCGGGCATTTTGCAAGGGCATAGGCTTTATTATGCAGGGGCTGGGCGGAATTATACTGTGCCTGGCGATTTATCCCGTGATACTCAGCTTCCCCAACCCCGTTGTATGGCTTGTGAGCGGGTGGGCGCTTGTGCTGTGCGTGCTTATGACCGCGGGCGGCACCCCGCTGCTTGAGCGCAGAGCGCCGCTTGCCCGGTGGCTTACCTTCGGGATATCCGCCGCGCTGTTTTTCGGTTTTATGCTGATACTGCACTTTTGCTGAAAAGGAGAAAAGAATATGTCGGAAAACAATATTAACCAAAGCATTTCCTCTGGTATAAACACAAACGACGCATGCCCGCAGCAGGAAGCCGCCTCCCCCTGCGCCGAAAAAATGCAGGACACCCGAAAAGAGGGCATGGAGCCGGGCAGCATTATAGGCTTGCTGTGCGGCATTGCGGGCGCGGTGATATTTGCCCCCGGCATTGCGGGGCAGATAGTTCCGCTTTGGTATTCGCTGATATATTGCCTTACCTTTGCGCAAGGCAACGCCGTGATATTTTCCACGGTGAATTATGTTATTTTTGCGCTTATATTCCTTTGCCTGATTACGGCCGGGGCGATCCTGTGCAAAAGAAAGCGGCTGTACTGGCTGGTTACCAGCGGCTCGGCGCTGATAATTTATCTGCTGACCCTTGTGTACACCTACGCCTATCTTACCTGAAAGCGGGCGGGCGATATATAAAAACAGCGGCTGCGCGCCGCTGTTTTTTATACTTATGACTGCTGTGCATCGCGAGGCTGCGCGCTGTTTCTTGAGCGGTAATATTTTGTGGTGTGCTGCCTGTAAAGCATTAAAAGCCCGCGCACGCAAAGCTCACACGCCATGGCTATCCACATTCCGTGCAGCCCAAGCGGCCCCACAAGCAGCAGTGCCAGCCCTATACGCACGCCCCAGATGCTTATTAAATTAAGTATGCCGGGCACAAAGGTATCACCTGTGCCGCGAAGCGCGCCCGCCGCCGTTATGGAAACGCCGAAAAGGGGCTCGGCGATAAGCCCGATGCGCAGCACCTGCGTTGCCAGCTCCCGCACGGCGGAATCCGGCGTGAGCAGCATGAACACATAGGGACAAAGCAGCATCATAACAAGCCCGGTGCAGCCCATAAACGCCGCCCCCAAGGCTATGCAGATATTGCCGTAGCGCTTGGCCTCCTTGGGCTGATTCGCGCCTATACACCTGCCCACAAGGGTGGTGGCGGCGGAGCCTATACCGTAGCCCGGCATATAGCAAAGGCTTTCGGCGGTGACGGCAAAGGAATTGGCGGCTATTGCCGCCGCGCCCAAGGGGGCGATTATCCTTGTGGATACCACCATGGCGCCGTTCATGGCTATTTCCTGAACGGCCACCGGCGCGCCGATTTTGAAGGCTTTTTTAAGTATCTGCCCGTCAAAACGGCATTTTTCTCCCCTGTGCAGACGCAGATGCTTATTGCGCACGCAGCAGCACCACAGCATTGCAAGGCTGACCGTTACGCAGGCAAGGGCCGTGCCTATGCCCGCGCCCAGCACGCCGAAGTGCGGAATGAACAGGGCGTTAAACAGCACATCAAGCAGACACATGGCGGCATTGAGGACGCTGGGGGTGACCATATCGCCGCAGCACTGCAAAAAGGAGGAGGTAAGCGAATTTATCTGAGAAAAGGGCAGATACAGCGCAAAAACCAGAAAATACGCCGTAGCATCGGCGCGGATATCCGTTTCGCCGCCCAGCCATGCGGGAAGCGGCCGGCTTATCAGCGCCCCGAGAATGCACAGCAGAGCGGAAACAAGCAGGGCGCTTATCAGCCCGTGCTTTACAACGGCGCGGGCGCTTTCGTCCCTTTGCGCGCCTATGCAGTGCGCCACCTGCACGGAAAAGCCCGCCGCAACGGCATAGGTTACGCCGTTAAACAGCCAAGTGCAGGACGCAACAAGGCCTATTGCCGCCGACGCCTTTGCCCCGAGGGCGCCCACCATTGCGGAATCGATATACTGCATGGCTATGGTGGTTATCTGTGTGAGTATTGCCGGAAGGCTGAGCTTAAGCACTGCGGCTATCTGCTGCCTGAGCGCCGGATCTGTTTTTAGCTTCTTCATACCGCTCTTTCATAATGCCGCAAAAGCCGCAGCATAAAACACTTAGAATACATATTTTATCGGCCTTTTATCCGCCGAATGGCCGTAAATTTGCGCGGGCAAAAGCGCCCGCCCGAACCGTCACTTTACCACATAATGTCCAAGGTGTCAAACGAAGTGTCCCGCGCGGCAGCGTCCGAAAGGGCAAAACGGCAAGCACGGGGATTAAAAAGAGCAAGTATTCCGTGATTTGCCCGACGCCGCCTGTGAAAAAAGCGAAGGAACCCTTCGCTTTTTTGGCAAATTCGTATTCGGCTGAAGACGGCGGACGGTATGTCAGCCCCGATGCGCCCGCATTTTTGCAAGCGTATTAAAAATTGCCAGGCAGCCCACCTCAACCTCCAGCCCGGCTACCGCCGCTTCCATGGGGCAGGGGCCGGTTTTATCACGGTTTATTATTTGCTGTGTAAGCTGACCCCAGCTTACGCTGACGCCGTGCTTTTCCAGCAGCTCTTTGCCGCCCGCTGACAGCGTTTGGGCATAGACCGCGCAGACACCGGCCTTTATAAACAGCATTGCCGCCGCCCTGCCCACTATTCTGTCCGCCGCGCTCCAGCCTTCAAGCACGCGTCCCTCCTGCAAAAAATCCGCCATTGGTGCAACCCCGCGCTTATCGCTCAGGATCACCTCGCCGTTTTTGCAAAGAGCAAGGGTATGCCCCGTCAGGCAGGAAACCGCCTTTTCAATATCCGTCATTTTCTGCTCCCGCTTTTATCCATCAAAGCCTTTAACCCTATTATGATTACGGGGGCAAGCACCGCCTGAATCAGCAGCCCCGCAAAGCCGGTTTGTATCTGGCTCCACACCATGGCGGCGTTAAGAGGAGAAACGCCGGAGAACACTGCCGCCGACAGCAGGAACACGCTTCTGCCGCCGAGCTGGGCAAGCAGCACCGCAGGGAACGCCATAAGGCCGTTCTTTGCGATCTTATCGCTGAAAACGCCGCAGACAACGGCAAACACCGCCAACTCCGCCATCATGAAGGGCAAACGCGCAAGCGCAGGCATGGGAGAACCTGCCGCCGAGGTGATAAGATAGCTTACAAGCGGCGAAAGCAGCCCGATGCCAAGACCCCACTGCCATCCGAGCAGGCAGCCGCCCAGCAGCACGGGCAGATACATGGGCAGAAAGCGCATACCCGCCTGTTCGCCCAGTGCCAGATGCGCAAGCTGCGGAAGCAGCACCGCCAACGCCACTATTCCCGCCGAGATAAACGCCTTGACCGTGATGCCGAGCTTAAAGGACACCTGTCTTGATCTTAATGCATTTTCTATCATTTTATATCGCTCCTTTTATGTTTTTCTTTATATATCTTTATAATATCTTTTGTATTTTTATCAGTTTCTCTGTTTTTGCGCTTACGGCGTGTTATTCGGCCTTAAAGAAGGCAAAATACCGCGCTATTTCCGCCATGCGTGCCGACTGCCGGACTCCGAAGGGGCAGCGGCTGTCGCAATGGCCGCAGCTCATGCAGCGAGAAGCGTTGACGGTGAGCTTGCTGTAATGGTCGTGCGCCATTTTGTCCCCCGCAAGGGAAAGATCGTAATACTTATTCACAAGCCCTATGTCAATGCCCGCGGGGCAGGGTCGGCAATGGTTGCAGTACACACAGTGCCCCCGCGCCGTTTCCGGAGTGAAGCCGCCTATGACGGAATAATCCCGTTCCTCCGCCGAAGCCTGAAGAAAGGAGAGCAGCTCGTCAAGGTCCTTAAGCCCTCTTACGCCGGGCACGGCCGAAAGCACCGCAGGGCGGTCCAGCGCATATTGCAGGCACTGGTTTTTGGTAAGCGCCTCTCCGAAGGGCGAGGTGTTTTTTGCAAGCAGCTGCCCGCCGTGGAAGGGCTTCATGACCGAAATGCCTATGCCCTCCGCCTGACAGCGGCGAAACAGCGCCGCCCGCTCCTGCGCGGAGCCTATGCCGTATTCGTCGCCCTTTTCCATATCGTAGGCGGGATTTACGGAAAACATCATCATATCCATAAGCCCTGTATCGATAAGGCGCTGCGCCACCTCCGGCGTATGGGAGGAAAAGCCCATATGGCGCACTATGCCCCGGCGCTTAAGCTCCTTTACATAATCAAGTATGCCGTTTTGCTCTATATCCTTTATATCGTTTTCTTCATCCACACAGTGAAGAAAGCCGAAATCGGCATAATCGGTTTTCATGACGGACATTTCCCATTCAAAGGTTTCCTTTATACGGGACAAATTGCGCGACCAGCCGTATTCACCCTGCTTGTTGTAGACGGCGCCGAAATGCAGCTGGAAATGCACCTTATCGCGCACCCCGGCTATCGCCCGCCCGAAGGGGGCGTAAACGGCGGCGCCGCCCGCGCAGAGATCAAAGAAATTTATGCCGTTTTCTATGCCCTTGCGTATGGTTTTTTCTATTTCCTCCGGCGGCGCGCTTTGTATGCCGCCCATGCCCAGACCCAGGCAGGACAGCTTTTCCTCGCCGTGAGGCAGCTTTCTGTATATCACTTTTCAAACTCCTTTGCAACATCCTTAAGCAGTGCGCGTATGGGCAGATGCTGAGGGCAGGAGCGCTCGCATTTGCCGCAGCCTATGCAATCCGATGCTTTGCCGTTATGCACGGTGTAGACCTCGGAATAGTAATAATCGGCATTCCAGTCGTTATGCAGCTTTTTGGCATTGAGGCAGGAAAACAGATTCGGAATGGCTATTTGCTTGGGGCAGCCGTCGGTGCAGTAGCGGCAGGCGGTGCAGGGAATAAGACGCTTGGACTGATATATGCCGCACACCTTTTTTACCGCCTCCGTTTCCCGTTTGTCAAGGGGACGGAAATCCTGCATAAAGGAGAGGTTATCCTGCATCTGCTCCATATTGCTCATGCCGGAGAGCACCATGAAAATGCCGTCAAAGCCCGCCGCAAAGCGTATTGCATAGCTTGCCGGGCTGCCGCCCTTAAGACTTTTCAGCACCTGCGCGGCATCATCGGGCAGATTAACAAGGCTGCCGCCCTTTACCGGCTCCATTACTATTACGGGCTTATTGTATTTGCGGCACACTTCGTAGCACTGTCTGCCCTGTATTGCGGGGTCGTCATAATCAAGATAATTCAGCTGTATCTGCACAAATTCCACCTGCGGATACTGCTTAAGTATATCCTCCAGCACATCCGCTTTATCGTGGAAGGACAGACCCACATGGCGCACCTTGCCCTCTTTTTTAAGCTCAAAGGCCTGCTCGTAGGCATGACAGCGTTTATATTTTTCGAAAATATCCCTGTTCTGGGCGTGCATGAGGTAAAAATCAAAGTATTCTACGCCGCAAGACTCCAGCTGCTTTGCAAACAGCGGGCGTATTTCCTCCTGAGAGTTGAACAGGCTTGCGGAAAGCTTGTCCGCCAGCACAAACGCCTCGCGCGGATAGCGCTTGGCTATGCACTCCCGTATTGCCGTTTCGCTCTGACCGCCCAGATACACCCTTGCGGTATCAAAATAGTTAAAGCCCGCCGCGATATAGGTATCCACCATGCGGGAAAACTCTGCATGATCCACCTCTTTTCCCTTCATGGGCAGGCGCATACAGCCAAAGCCGAAGTTCTTTTTTACCTTTTCAAAACCCGTCATACTTTTTCCTTTCCGCATATAAAATGCCTTGTATTAAGAAAAATTATTTATTATTTTGCCTATCCGATATATTTGCAAAGCGGTTTAACACTTTGTCTCCCCCGAGGCAGGCTGCGCACACGGCTTATCCCACTCCAGCCTTCCCGTTTTTACGGCCTGCTCGTAGCGCGATATTTTATAATCAAGCCGGGCCAGTGCGCTGTCTATTTTTTCCTTCTGCTCAAGCAGCATACCGCGCTGCTCCTTAAGCAGCTCAAGACGCGCGGGGAAGGTGAAATCCCCCATCTGAAACAGCTTTACATATTCTATAATGGCCTCTATGGGCAGCCCTGCGCCCCGCAGGCACAGTATAAGCTCCAGCCAGCTGATATCATCCGGCGTATAATCCCTTATTCCGCCGGGGGTGCGCCCCACCTGAGGCAGCATGCCTATGCGTTCGTAATATCGGAGCGTATCTGCGGTTATGCCGTATTTTTCGCCCACTTCGCTTATGGTCATTTTTATTTTGCCCTTTCTGTTGTAAGCCCTTTCGGCCTTATGCGGCCGGCGGCCCTGCTTTATGCTTTTTCGGGTTTATTATACACCTTGGAGTGCACTCCAAGTCAATAGGTAAAAATAAATTTTTTACTTCAAAAAAATCTTTGCGATGCCTTTTTACACAGAAAGTTTACAAATATAAAGCAATGCGATATTGCAAAGCGGCTCCTACGGGAGTATAATTTATACATCGGAAAGATAAATTACCGAAAACAAAAGGACAGATATCCCCTGTATAAAAAGGAGGAAACAAAAATGAGCAACAAACTTGTAGCATATTTTTCCGCAGGCGGAGTTACAAAAGCCGCAGCGCAGAGGCTTGCAAAAATAACGGGGGCGGATATTTTTGAGATACGGCCCGCAGTTTTATACACCCGCGCGGATCTGGACTGGACAAACAAGCACAGCCGCTCCAGCGTGGAGATGAACGATCCGTCCTCCCGCCCCGCAATGGCAGAGCCGCTGCCCCACCCCGAGAAATACGATACCGTGTTTTTGGGCTTCCCCATATGGTGGTATGTGGCTCCCCATATAATAAACACCTTCCTTGAAAGCTGCGATTTTTCGGGCAAGACCGTGATTCCCTTTGCCACCTCCGGCGGAAGCGGAATGGGCAGCACCGTAAAGGTACTCTCCGCCGCATGCCCCAAGGCAAACTGGAAAAGCGGAAAGCTGATAAACGGGATGTCGGATAAAGAGCTTGCCCGGTGGGCCGCCTCCGAGGAATAAGCCGCCGTGCATTTTTGAGGTGCGTGCCGAAAGCAGAAAAGCCGAAGCCGGAATCGCCCTTAATGGGCTGTTCCGGCTTTTTTATGGCATTGTATTTGCTTTTATCCCAGCTTATTCATTAACAATATCGTTTTATCCGCCATTTCCGTAATGGAAACGGAATTAAAACCGACCATATCGCTGCAAAGGGTGTCGCATACAAAATCGGTAAAATCGCGCGGCAGCCGCGACATTCCCAGAACAACACCCAAAACGGATCCGACAGTTGCGCCGTTGCAATCGGTATCAAAGCCCTGCTCCACCGCCATACCCACAGAACGGCCGTAATTTTTTCTGCCGTAAAGCAAACATGCAGCGACAATTTCCGCATTTGATATGGTATGACACCATTCATGCAGACTTTCCTCGTTCCATCTGCGGTGAAAATCCCTAAAAAATTTCTCTTCGCTCATTCCTGAATTGAAGGCATCCAAAACCCCTGATATCGCTTCATACAGCCTTGAGGTCGAGGGTATTTCCGCCATTGCACGCCTGATTATTTTTTCGCAGTCATCACACCCGAATGCCGCTGATATCATCGCGCTTACCCACATTTCGCCGTATATTCCGTTTTTCACATGGGAAATCGAAGCGTCGCGATACGCCATATCCGCTGCAAGACCGGGATTGCACGGATTGATGTATCCGTAAAAGTCTCCTCTTATCTGCGCTCCTATCCATTCACGGTACGGGTTTTTATACTCGGCAGATTCCGGAGGCAGATATCCGTTTACAAAATTACGGAAGGCGACTCGTTCCGCAGTGCAATAGGCCTCCTTGACCTGGGACGAAACCCACATTTGCGCAACATTTTCGCCGGTAAAATCCCTGCCGAAGCACTCAAGGATACGATAGCCCATTATCATATAGTTTGTATCGTCATCACATGGCATTTTCCCGAAATTTTGCGGAAATGCCCGCTCTCCGATATTCCATTTTACCCCTTGTGTAACCTCGGGCGTACATTCCTCCCTGCGTATATATCTTGTCATGGGATAATTGTTTGTCCGCTCAAGGATCTTATGCAGCTCCGCTCTTTTTATTCCTTCAACGGGCTTGCCCATCAAACAGCCGCAGATTCGTCCGTACCACGCGCCCGTTATTTTGTCGCGCAATTGCTCCTTGTCGGGCATAGGCATTTCCAGTGGGCAGCTGCTCCGTCCCGCTCGTATAGCTTCGATACCGGAGGGCTCGTAATACAGAAAGTTTTCTCTCTGCGGTGCCTGCGAAACGATATCAAAAAGCGTATCCGCTATTCTGTCTTTATATTTTCCGTCGGCCATTCCTGCTGCCGCATCAAACAGCTCACGGTATTTTTCAATATCTTTCCCCTCCTCGTATGATTGGCGATACTCCAGTGACAATTCCTTTGAATAGCATTCACACACCGGCTGCTTGCTGAAGGACGGCTGTATTTCGCAGCCCAAGCGCCCTCCGTAACACTGCAGATTTTTATTGTCGCAAAGATAATCAAGGCTTACATTAAATAATTCCGATATGGCAACAAGATTTTCAATGGTTGGATTTGCCTTGCCCGACTCCCATTTCTGAATGGATTGCCGGGAAACTCCTATTTTCTCGGCAAGCTCCTCGCTCGATATTTTTTTGCTTGTTCTCAGCTTATGCAGCTTATCGCCTATCATAAACATTCTTCCTCCGTTTTTCCGATATATTTATCAACTTCGTCCTTTGTCGGGACGGATGCGGCCGCGCCGCGGCGCGTGACCGATACGGCTGCCGCTGCCGCCGCAAACAGGCAGGCCTCCTCCAAGGAGCAGTTCCTTGAAAGCGCCGCCGATAAGCCGCCGCAAAAGGTGTCCCCCGCCGCCGTGGTATCAACCGCCCTCACCCTCCTGCACGGATATGTTTGGGATTCGAGAGATGTTGAGATTTCAAAGCCGTCGCTTCCCAATGTGGTAATTATTGTTTTTACACCGTGAGAAAACAGCCGCTGCTTTCCTCCGAGAATTGACAGCTCATGCTGATTGGGTGTAAGATAATCCACATATTTCAAATAATCCGTTATCGCGTTATCTGCCGGCGCCGGATTCAGACAAACCGTCATGCCCCTTCTCTTTCCAAGCTGCACGGCATATCCCGCAATATCAGCGGATATTTCAAGCTGAGTCATAAGAATGTCCCCCTCTTTGGCCCCGGACAGAAAAGAATCCACATCCGATTTCCGCAGGCATCTGTTTGCACCGGGATCAACAATAATGCGGTTGCTGCCGTCCGATATCACAATAACGGCTGCGCCGGTTGCAGCCGAAGAATCGAAACGAACATGGCTTACATCGACCCCCGACGACAAAAGAATATCAACCAGCCTTTTTCCGCCGTCCTCACCGCCCACAACGCCGCAAAAAAGTGTTTCCGCCCCCAGCCTTGCTGCGGCAATTGCCTGATTACCTCCTTTTCCGCCTGCATGAACAGAAAAATCACTTCCCGCAACCGTTTCTCCGTCATTCGGGCACTGCGTGCAGACAACGGAATAATCACAGTTAAGACTGCCGACAACGAAAACTCTCATATTATGAGTTTCACCTCCGAAAACAGCTTATCAGTAATATTAATTTATCATTTCAAGTGCTAAAAGTCCATAACCCGCAGGGCGCTATTTATACAACCTGCGGTTGCACCGCAGGCGCGGCGGTATTGCAGAAATGCCGCCGTCAGAAAAGGCCGGCGGCGCGGCAGATTATAAATACGGCCATAAGCAAGGCGGCAAGCAGGATTGCAAGGCCGAGCAGCGGACCTGCGGCTTTACCGTGTCCGCTATATGCTTTGCTTTGGGCTGCATTTCGGCTTTCGGAGGAAGGCCGGCCGTCCTCAGGATTGCTGCGTTTCCCCTTTCCGGCGGTGTTCATTTTTCCTGCCGCAGCGGTCGCTTTTAGGTACAGCGTCAGCGGATCCCCATGCTTTTCCAAGCGTGTACAGAAATTCCGAAGCCATTTTGCATCCTCGGGAGCGCACATGTTCTTTTCATTGCAGTCCGGCTCGTGAACGATTCTGTTTCGCATCCAGCGGTAATGCTTCAGGCGTTTCAGGTCCTCCTGCCATGTGCTTACATATCGCCCGCCGTCAGGTATGGCACGCATGGCGTCAATATATGCAGTTACCCGGCCTTCCTGTCCGAGCGTCTGTCCGCACAGCTTTTCCAGCCTTTTATATTCATCGATAAACCCCATAGGATGCTCCTTTGTTTGCCGCTTTGCTTAATGCCTGTATATTTTTATGCCTGTAATATGATTATATCACGGATCCCGCCCCGATACAACCGCGCGGCCCAGGCCGGAATAAACGGGCGCGCCTTTGCAGCCGGACTGTTTGCTTATTTGCTTAGTAAAATATACGCAAAAGGCGCTTGACAATTTCCGCAGGATTATGGTATTCTGTCGCCAGTTAGCGGTTGCTAACCCATCGGCACGCAGGTTATGCGTTTCTTAAGCCGCAAGGGCTGTTTTTTAAGAGCTCGGGTTAGCATGTGCTAACTCGACTAACCATCAGGGAGATATACACATGAGTAAACTTGCAATTATCTGCCCGCACGACAAAGCGGTGCAGTCCGCAGCGGAGATCATTGCCGCCGGGGCGCGTGCCTGCGGTGCGGAAGCGGACATTTTTGATCTGTCACTTGACCCAGGCTTGCTTGCCCTGTACGATGCCGCCGCTTTCGGGCTGGACGACGGCGACAATTGTACGGTTATCCGTATTTTTTCACAATGCCTTACTGCGCTTGAGGGCAAAAAAACGGCCGTTTTCGGCAATATTGAGGGCAGCGCCGCGCAAAGCCTTATGCTTATTGGCAAGGCTGCCCGCTGCGTGATGCTCTCCCCCGCAGGCACGCCGCAGGAGGCGGAGGTGCTGGGGCGCGCGCTGATGCAGGGCTGTGAGATGCGCCCCGACCTTGCCGGTACGGTTCCCGTTATATTTTCCACCATAACAGGCAATGCGTATAAGCTGGCCGCCGCAGCGGCGGAAGCAGTGCCCGATCATGTCGGCCCGTACAACATTCGTTATATCACCCATGAGGTGATAAGCAAATTCGACACCTTCGTGCTTTGCTACTGGTGCAATCACGGCACTGCGGACGACGATACCATTGAGCTTATCGGGAGGATGCGCGGAAAAAAGCTGATAGTTATAGGCTCACTGGGCGTTTCGACGGATACGGCGCATGCGGCGAAGGTATGCGAAAATGTTATTGCACTTGCATCGGAGCACAACACCCTGTTGGGGCACTATCTCTGCCGGGGAAGCATTGATTTGCGGCGCACCTTTGCGCGCACCAGGATTCCGCAGGGGGAGAAGGGGCACCTTTCCATGGAGCGCTTTGAAAAACAGAAGCAATCCCTGGGGCACCCGGACGCAGAGGAGCTGGAGGGGGCCCGCGCGGCAGTTGCGGAGTTTCTTAAAAAGGCATGAGCAGAACCGTCCGCTCCGAAGCCCCCGCCGCGCCGGGTAAGGAAGGCGCGCGCAGAAAAGCATCGCGTTGGATAGTTATTACCCTGTTTGGCATTATGTCCTTTTTGTCGGTGCTGATATGCACCGGCATAGGCAGCGTAAGGTTCTCCGCCTCCGAGGTTGCAAAGGCGCTGTTTATTGACGACGGCAGCATGGCGCGCCTGATCGTGTGGAACCTTCGCTTTCCGCGCGTACTGGCGGGCGGGCTTGTGGGCGTATGTCTGTCCCTTTCGGGCTGCATATTGCAGGGCGTTATGCGCAACACCATGGCTTCCCCCTCCACCATAGGCGTAACGGGGGGCGCGAGCTTTATAGGGTATTTAACGCTGGTGGCTTTTCCGGCCTATTCCCGTCTTTTGCCGTTAGGGTCAATATTGGGCGCTTTCATCACCACCATGCTGATATACGCTTTGGCGTATCAGAAGGGCGTTTCCCCGGTGAAAATGATTCTCTCCGGCATGGCCGTTTCGGCTCTGTTCGGCGCGTTCAATGATATAATAAAAACCTTTTTTGCCGAATCGCTTGGCAACGCCTCCGGCTTTCTTGTGGGCGGGCTGAACGGTGCGGGCTGGGACAGCTTTGTCATGGTTCTGCCCTATGCGGCAACGGGCGTTTTTATATGCGCCTTTCTGCCCTCCCGGATGAACATACTCATGCTGGGCGACGAAACCGCAAACTCTCTCGGGCTGCATACGGAGGCCTTCCGCTTTTTTCTGATAGCGGTATCCTCCCTTCTTGCGGGCGCGGCCATTTCCGCCGCAGGGCTTATCAGCTTTGTCGGGCTTGTGGTGCCGCACATTGCACGGCTGCTTGTAGGCTCCGATTACAAGTATCTGTTTCCTGCCTCGGCGCTGCTGGGATTTTGCCTTGTGATCGTATGCGACACGGTAGGGCGGGTTATTCTTCCGCCGGGCGAGGTGCCGGTGAGCATTATACTTTCCTTTATAGGGGCGCCGTTCTTTTTATACCTGCTGCGCACGCGCAAGGGAAAGGGGGGCTGCTGAAGATGTATTTCGGGTTTTGCGATATTTCCGTAAGTTACGGCAAAAACGAGATCCTGCGCGGGCTTACCCTTGAGATTCCGCGCTCCAAGATAGTAACGCTGATAGGTCAGAACGGGTGCGGAAAATCCACGCTGCTGAAGACCGTTTCCCGCGCGGTGACGCCGCGGCGGGGCGATGTGGTATACCTTGACAAAAAGCTGAGCTCCTACCCGGCAAAGCAGCTTGCGCAGAAAATAGCTTATCTGTCGCAGGTGCATGAATCCCCGCCCGATATAGATGTGGGCACGCTGGTTTCCTACGGCAGATTTCCCTATTCCCGCTTCGGGCGCGGCGCGGCCGCAGACGATAACGCCATTATCCGCCGCGCGCTGGAGCTGACCGGGCTGACCCGCCTGAAGGACAGGACTCTTTCCACCCTTTCCGGCGGAGAACGGCAGCGCGCATGGATAGCCATGACGGTGGCGCAGCAGCCGGAGATCCTGATACTTGACGAGCCCACCACTTATCTTGACATAAGCTATCAGGTGGAGGTGCTGGAGCTTATAAAGCATCTTAACCGCACGCTGGGAATTACCATTGTAATGGTTCTGCACGATATAAACCTTGCCGCACGCTACTCGGACTGCCTGGCGGCGATCCGCGGCGGTACTCTCTTTGCCTGCGGCACGCCCCGGGAAACGGTTACAAAGGACAATCTTCGCAATATATTTGAAATTGAAGCCGATGTTTACCGCGACCCGGTGCACGACTGTCCGTACTTCATTGCGCAAAGAACGACCTTCGGCACGGTTGAACAACAGATATAATTAAACAATTATATATATACAAACACATTTTGGAGGAACACACATGAAAAAAATATTTGCACTGCTTATTTGCTTCTGCCTTTTTGCAGGCGTGCTTACCGCCTGCGCGCCGGCCGACACCGGCACCGCACCCGGCAGCTCTGCCGCCGCAGGCGATAACACCGCAGCGCCGTCCGACAAGGAGGCTCAGAAGGCGGCTCTTAAAGCGGAATTCCTTAAGGCCGCAAACGAGGTAACCGTGGATGACGATTCCGTAACCTTCAGCGATGCTTCCTCGGCGGAGGGCAAAATTACCGTTAAAAAGAACCCCGCAAAGGTGGTAAACCTTTATGCAAGCTTTACCACGCTGTGGTACGAAGCGGGCGGCTCTGTAATAGGCTGCATCGGCGGTGAAAGCTCACAGGCGCTCTACACGGAATATATCGGCCGTGATATTACCGCCGACGACGGCGTGACGGTTGTAGCCGCCTCTTCCTCGGGTAAAAAATGGGACACCGAGACCATTATTGCCCTGCAGCCGGAGCTGATCATCTGCTCCACCGCAATGAGCGGCTATTCCACCATTGAAAGCCCCGCGAAGGCAGCGGGCATACCCGTTATTGCCGTAAAATATGACGATTTTTCCGATTATCTGAAATGGTTCAAGGTATTCTGCAATCTTTCCGGGCATCCCGAGCTGTGGGACAGCATAGCAATGAAGGCTCTTGACGATGTAACGGAGGTTCTGTGCGAGATCCCCGACGGAAACGCGCCGCGCGTATTGAGCATGTTTGCAAATGCAAGCAATCTTGAAGCCAACACCTCCTCCACCGTTGTAGGCGCAATGGTGAGCGCAATGAAGGCGGTAAACATTGTGGATAGCTGGGACAACGCGGAGGGCGCCGACCGGCTTACCATAAACCTTGAAACGGTATTGGCTGCCGATCCCGACATTATCATTGTGCAGTGCCATGCCGGAACCGATGCCGCCAAAGCACAGGTGGAAGAAACCTACGGCAGCAATCCCGTATGGCAGTCCCTGAGTGCGGTTAAAAACGGAAAGGTATTCTATCTTGAAAAATCCCTTTTCCACAACAAGCCCAACAGCCGATTTGCCCAGGCTTATCAGCAGCTGGCTCAGATTCTCTACCCGGATGCCGATTTTACCTTCAAGAGTGAAAAATGATGTTTTCAACGCGTTATAAAAGCCACCATGACGCTTCGCGCAATCTGAAAAACCGCTGTACCGTAAGCACCGCAGGAGGGGATTATCTTCCTGCGGTGCTTTCAAAAACGGCCGGAAGCCGCCGGGTGATATATCTGCATGTACCCTTCTGCTGCAAAACCTGCTCTTTCTGCCCCTTTCACCGTCCGGATGAGCTGAACAGGCGGGAATATCACAATTATCTTATAAATGAGATGCAGCGGGTTCAGGGATATCCCTATATGCAGGCGCCCGTTGATGCCGTAAACTTCGGCGGCGGCACCCCCACCTCGCTTTCCCCCGCGCAGATGAAGGCAGTGCTTGCCGGGCTGCACGGCAGCTTTTACATTGCGCCGGGGGCGGAGATCAGCGTGGAGACCTCAGCAACCGAGCTTACGCAGGAAATGCTGGAGGTGCTTGCAGAGGGCGGCGTAAACCGTTTATCCGTGGGCATACAAACCTTTGACGACAGCGCCAGACGGCTGCTGGGCCGGCGCGGCAGCGGAGAATTTGCCGCTTCCCGCGTGGCTGCGGCGATCCGTGCGGGTATTCGGAACACGAGCATAGACCTTATCTACAATTATCCCGGCCAAACCGATGAGCTTTTATTAAAGGATCTTGACACAATAATATCCCTTGACGCTGCCGGAATATCCTTCTATTCGCTTATGCTGCACGAAAAAACGCCGCTTTACAAACGGCTTGACGACAGCGCAAAAAAGCGCATGCAGGATATCGGCCGTGAAAGGGAGCTGTTTGACATTATCTTAAACAGGCTGACGCCTGCCGGCTATCGGATGCTGGAACTTACAAAGCTTGTAAAGGGCGGCCGCGACCGCTATGACTATATGGAGATACGCCACAGCGGGGGCAGCTGTATTGCCCTGGGCCACGGCGCGGGCGGAAACATAGAAAACTATTTTTATCACAACACCCATGCCTGCGGCGATGTTTCGCAGGATATACATATCTGCTCGCGCGGACGCGTGCTTTCGGACCGGTACCGCGTGCTGGACGCTCTTATATATGCCCTGCAAAAGGGCAGCGCAGATCTTGCGCCGTTTTCCGGGCGCCTCGGCACCGATCTTATGCAGCTGTTCAAAGAAAAGCTGGACATATTTGCAGACTGCGGATATCTTACCGTAAGGGGGAGCACCGTTGCCTTCACGCGCGACGGCATATTCTTTGGAAACAACATTATTTCCGAGCTTATAAACACCCTTGCGGACAGCTGAAAAAGGGGATATTTTTATACAAAAGGATATACAAAAAGCCAAAGCGCGGACGCCGAATCGGCCGTCCGCGCTTTTTATATTTTTACCGGCACGGCGGATAATAAAACCGCCGTATAATTCTGCGCCCTTATCCGCAAGCGCCGGTCGGGAAATGCCCGCCCGTCACTTCCCGCTCTGCACGGGAATATCGCTTTTTACGGCTTTATCGGCACTTAATTCAAACATACGGGAAAACCGCTTGAAGACCGGCTGAAAATAGAATATTCTGTCCAGCACCTTAGAAAAAAAGCCTATAATCGTTCCGTTGATAAGCGCCATGATAAGCGTGCCCCAGCCTATTCCTTCTATTCTGCCGAAAAAGCAGAAGGTCATAATCACGCTTGCAGCAAGGCATGACATATCCACGGCTGTTTTTAGGAGAGATAATTTTATTCCGTACCTGCACGAAACGGCCTTTACGAAAAAGTCATATACCTGCGGATAAAGGTAGGTTTTGAAAAACAGCGCGACGGAAAAGGAGGTCAAAACGGTTCCGAAAAGGAACATAATAATTCTGAGGTACATATCCATGCTGCCCGGCGGCGTTATCTGCGGGTTGAAGAAGGGTATTTTTCTCCACAGATCAAGAACCAAACCGTAAATAAGGCAGGTTCCGAAGGAAAAGAGGTATACAAACCTGAACCTTCTTAAAACAATGCACAGCACTATGAATATGCCCGCCTGAATTATATACTCCGCCTGCCCGAAGGTCAGAACGCCTGTTTTCAGGCTTAACAGGTACGCCGGCGCAACTATCATGGAGATTCCGAAATCGGCCGCGGAAAGCACCGCAACGGCCAAAGACAGCAGAACTATTGCCGCAAGATATGCTGCTTCACTTGGTATTTTTATTCTTTTCATTTTTTATAACAGTTTGCCGTTCAGATTGTTTATAACTTGTGCGCTGCTTTTCTTATACATAATGTATGTAATTATCCTTCCTCTTTGCAGCCTCCCCCGGCAATACGGCGGAATATCCAAGCGCAATGGCTCCCACGCCGCGCAGCGTTTCCGGAAGCCCCCACCTGCGCAAAAGCTCCTTGCCCTGCATACTGTCAAAAATTTCGCGTTCCCTGTGAACCCACACCGAAGCCAGCCCCAAAGACGCTGCGGCAAGCATCATATTTTCCAGCACGCAGCTTCCGTCCTCCGCAAAGGTGCTTGCCGTTTCGTCGGCCAGCACCAAAACAATAACGGGCGCACCGTAATACGGGTCGACCGCTTTACCTAAAACCTGCGCATTCAGCCGTGTGATCTCCTTGCGGTACTGTTCGGTTACCACGGCAACAATTACTGGGGATTGACGCCCGCCGCCCGTAGGGGCATATGTGCCCGCCTCCAGCACTGCTTCCAGCAGCTCCTGCGGAACTGCGTCCGGCTTAAAAGAACGAACGCTTCGGCGCGTTTTGATAGTTTTCAGGACCTCGTTTTCCATTCCCGTTTCTCCTTATAATTAAAATTGCCATACACCCTGAACGGGCGTATGGCGAAAAATGAGTTTGAACTCAGAAAAATCCATACATATTTTGGAGTTACAGTATACCACAAAAACACGGTTTGTCAACACCGCTGCTTCGTCCTATGGAGGATCGGCATTGATACCGGCTCCCCTGCATACGAAAGGGCGGTTGATTTATTGTTTTTTTATAAGATGCTCGCACCTTGTCCGCTGCGTAAGGCGCGTTTAACCGACCGCGCAGGGCTGTTATAATATCTTTTCCATTCCGATTTTTTGTATTTTCAGGCCGATTTTTTCATAGAATTTAACCGCGTTTTTATTATCCGCCCAAACATTAAGCGTAACATTGTAGCATCCCTCCGATTTTGCATAGGAAACAACATAGTTATACAGCTTTGTCCCGATGTGATGCCCTCTGTAATTATTATCGACACACAAATCATCGATATACAGGGTTCTGACCGGCCGAAGGGTATGGCTTTGGGGGCTGGAAATTATGCAAAACGCATATCCGACAATCCTGCCGCCGAGCTCTGCTGCAAATACCGGTTTTGTTTCGTCGGAGAGAATTTCCTCCAGTTCGCCGTCGGTATATTTTCTGGCCCCTGCCGTAAACAGATCCGGCCGGGCATCGCTGTGCACCCGCTGAACCTCCAGCAGCAGCTCCGCTATACGGGAGATATCCTCTTTACTCGCCCGTCTGATAATCAATTCCTGCATTTTTCTTGTTTCTCCGTTCAGAAATACTTGCCCGTGCGCCGCTTATCCCGCGGCGCATCGATATAAAGCGTCTATTTGGTAATTACAACATTGCCATCGAAATCAAGCAGTGGGGTGATGCCGCCCGCATAGCCTGTGCTCCACAGCAAATAATTCACGCCGGTTTCCTTATCCACAAGTATCTGACGGACGCCGGAATCCTTTAATTGTGAGCCTTCTTTATATATGACCTCAAACCTGTTTTCTGTTTTTGACATAAAAGCGCCTCCGTAAATCTTGCCTGCGTTTTGCAAAGCAAAAGCAGCATGCCCGCAATAACGCCCTATGACAGTATACTCCGCCTTTGCGCGCTCGTAAAGCAAATATCGCCGTTACCGCGATTTTTGTGCTTGCACATTTCGGTTGCCTTTACGGAATCCTTCGCGGAATATGAAATCAAAGCAGCTTTTTTGTATAATAGTGCCTTATTATTTGCAAAGGCGGAATGTGTTTACGGCAAAACAATTGAAAACACAGGGACGCAGACTACCTCCGTTTTTGTATGCTGATATTCCCCTTTGCGTTATGCGCCTGTACGCAAACGGAATACTCGCCGCTTCGGGAAATATTCACGGTAAAGTCGGTTGTGTTTTCTCCGCTGCCTGTGTAAATGAGCGTACCGTCCGATGCTTTTATGTCCATGCGCAGTTTTCCGTATTCGGTTTTGAAGCAAACCTCCAGCATATCGCCCGCCTTCAGCTGCATAGTGTGCGTATCCGTTCCGGTCATGCGCTCAATATTCAAGCGGTAGAAATTCAAACCGGCCTCACGGCTGCCGTCAAAGCAATCTGCATCACAGGCCGAAAGAAATACGGAAAGCCCCAGGACCAAAAGCAAAAATGGTAATGCGGCTATTGTTTTTTTCTTCATTTGTTTTCTCCCTTGCTTTTTGCAAACCCCCGATAACCGGCATTTACACCCCTATGGCCTCGTGAAGCGACGCAGCAGAGCAGCCCTTGCTTTTATAATACGCCGGCATCCGGGGCAGCTTGCTTTTATCATAGCTTGCGATGCAGTCCGACAGAACATGAACGGTATAGCCGCTTTTTTCGCGGCGGTTCAGTCGCTTATTCCCGCAAGTGCCAGAAACTTTTTGTCCGACTGGATGCCTTGTGTAAGAAAACGGCCGTCCCGAAACAAGGCATAGGTTGTAACCGGAGCGGGTACACTCTGCGCGGCTTCTTTATCGGTGATGTGTATGACCTTGAGCGGGATGCCGTGCTCCTTTGCCGTCTCCTGCACTCTGGGCACCCAATAGCAGGTAAAGGGACACTGATCGGTATAATAAAGCACAAAGCCGTCTTCGTCTGCCTTGGGGTGCTTGGCGCAATCTTTGAATTTCGGCGGCTCGGCATCCGGCACAAGGGGCAAATACATAAGACTTATTCCGCAGTCGGATATATCCGCCGTTTTGAAGCCTTTGTATGCCAGAAACTTCGGATCGGCAAGAAATTCCCGCTTGCGTCCCTGCGCGCACAGTATGCAAATGCCTTTTCTGCCCTGTGCCCCGGCATCTTTAACACACTCCTGCAAAAGGTCGTTTGAATATCCGTGCCCTTTCATGGAGCCCGCTATCCACAGGCAGTTTATATACAGCCAACCGTCCGCCTCTATCGGCACCCATGCATTTTCTGCCGGAAGATATTCTATAAAGCACTTTCCGCGCTCCGCACTGCGGTAAAAAACAAGCCCCTCATCAAAGCGCTGCTTAAGCCACTCTTTTTTGGCAAGGCTTTGTTTGCCCGACATGGCGCAGCAGATATGCTCACTGTCAATATTTTCTTTGGTAATGCGTATATATTTCATACTCTCTCCTTTTCGCACCTTCATCTGCGCTGCATGCAACTGTAAAGAACAGTCCGTCTGCCTTGGGTCATTCGTTCTGCAAGGCCAATATTGCGCCCTTATATGCCTGCTCCAAATGAGCTTTTATAACTCCCTCATCATATTTAAGCGCATTATTGGCTATGATGCTTGCATATCCGTGAGCAAACAGAAAAACCGTCAAAAAGACCTTTTTTGTCCGTTCTTTATCCATCCCTACGGCTTCCTGCATAGCAAAAATAACCGGCTCAAGCTCCTTTGCATCTATCAGTTCAAGCAGAGTGCAGCCGCTAAAATAATCCGACTGAAAAAGGAAGCGGAACAAATGCGGTTCCTCAATTGCAAAGCGGATATAATTCATCCCTATTCCGAGCATTGCACCGTTTGAAGGCTTTTTCAGATTCATAAGATATTCGGAATGATAGCCGTCCGCCTTTTCATAAACCGCCCGTTTCAATTCTTCAATCGTGGCAAAATGATACATAACGGGCTGTGTAGAGCAATGCAGCCTTTCCGATACGGTTCTTGCATTGATGCTTTCCGCCCCCGTTTCGCGGGCAACGGCAAAGGCAGCCTCCACTATCATTTCCTTTGTAACTTTTGCTTTTGCGGGCATATCTCCGCCTCCATATATAATTTGAATTATGCATAACTTATGTTATATATTATTATGCGGGCTTTGTCAAGCGTTCGCTCCGAAATTGTAAACGCTCTTGTGGTAAATAACGAAAAAATGCAGCGCCGCAATACAGACGCCGCGTTTAATGTAAAAATGATCTTAATGCAGAATTGATCGGAAGAAATATGAATTCAGAAAATAAAAGTCCGCAA
Organism: uncultured Clostridia bacterium; assembly: GCA_934465535.1. Classification (GTDB taxonomy): domain Bacteria; phylum Bacillota; class Clostridia; order Christensenellales; family QALW01; genus UMGS1338. The sequence goes on from CAKSKV010000002.1 coordinate 210,466, forward strand.
AAGGATATCGGATAATTTTTATTCCAGCATAACACTCTTGACGGAAAGCCTTTTTATGCTGCGGGAATACAGATACATTACAAGCTCGTAGACAACAACAAAAAGCACCAGCGTAATAATGAACGCCTTAAAATCAAAATTATATTCCGGCACATTTTCAATGTCCTCAAACACTGCCGACACCATCAGCTTAAGCAATCCGTATTGATACAGCGTACCTATTGCAAAACCGATATAGGAAATAGGACGGTAAGCGCCCAATATGCAGCGGCTGCAGGCAGTATCGTCATAACCGAAAACACGCATCATGGCAATTGTCTTTGTATTGCCCCTGACAACGCTTGAAAGAGAAAGAAACAGCGTTACAAATGCTAAAATCAGCCCTATGGACAAAACCATAACGGCAAAGGTTTCACTTGCAAGCTCCTTCATTGAAAAGGACATCTGCACCATTGCCGAAAAGCAGAACGCCGCAAACGCCGCAAAGAAAACCAGTGACTTTCGGCTTTTAAGCGTTACACCGCGCAAATCCTTTAAGAAAGGCGTGTTCTCTTTTCCGTCCCTGCCGATTTTGGACTTGCAATGCTGCCTTTCACGAAGCAAATCCAGCACGGGACTTTTCAGCTTCAGATAAGCAAACAATACAGATATTACGGCAAAGGCAATCGCGGGCGCACCAACCAAGGCAAATGTCAACAACGGATGAAACTGCACTTTAAGTTCCGGAATCAGTGTTTGCATGTTCGGAGCTTGCTTTTGATAAAATGTCGGAAGGTAAAGATAGCCCATAACAAATCCCAAAACACAGCCGACAAATACCGAAAGCCCGAATACCCAAAAATGCCTTGCAATTTTGATATCGGAGTAGCCGAGTGCCTTGAGAATACCAAGCTCCTTTCCGTGTGTACCGATATAGTTTTTAACATAAAAGAGCAGCATTACGGCGGAAGTTGCAATCAGGCAGCCGCCCGAAACGGCGGCAATCACTTTGCCCATAAGCACCTGTGCGTTATACATCGCCATTCCCGCTTCTGTCACAATCTCCTCCTTTATTGCCGCAAGGTCGATATTGCAGCTTAAAAACAGAGTGCATACAAAAACGGCGCAGCAGGCAATAATGGTTATCCCGAACAGCTTAAAAATGTCTTTTAATCTGATTACCATAATTACCACCCGATCTCATAAGCGGATTTCTGCGCAGCGTTTACATAGATTTCAGCAATTTCACCGCTGTTCATTCTTATAACCGTATTTGCCATATCCGCAATATTAGTGTTGTGCGTGACCATTACAACAGTAAAACCGTATTCGGTATGCAGCTTGCAGATATAGTCCAATACCTGCCGCCCCGTCTTTTCGTCCAGTGCGCCCGTTGGTTCATCCAGAAACAAAACCTTCGGCTTCTTGGCAAGAGCACGGGCAACCGATACTCTCTGCTGCTCGCCGCCCGAAAGCTCGGAGGGGTATTTAGCGGCTTTTTCCTCAAGCCCCACCTCCTTTATGATTTCTCTGTAATCGGTGTTTCCCGCAAGGTCTGCGCCCATACGGACATTTTTATCAACGGTCATATCGGGAAGAAGATAATACTGCTGAAAGATAAACCCGATATTATCCTTGCGGAATTTGGTCAGCGCTTTATCGGAAAGCTTCGCAATATTCAAGCCGTCGTATTCAATGCTTCCGCCGTCCACCCGTTCAAGCCCGGAAAGACAATTCAGAAGTGTTGATTTTCCCGAACCCGATGCCCCTAAAATCACGGCAAAATCGCCGTCTGAAATTTGCAGGTCAACGCCTTTTAATACATCGGCTTTGCTTTCACCAAAGCCGTAAGACTTGGCAACACCCTTTGCTTCAATCATTGCGGACACCTCCGTTTTCGTAGCGATGCTTTAATCCCTCGTACACATCAGTCAAGGCTCGGCTGGCAAGCTGCTCATCCCATTCATAAAAACCCGTTGCAATCATCGATGCGATGCCGTGTGTGTATGCCCACATTTCAAGATAAAAAAATCTTGCTGCTTCTTTATCAATGTTGATCTGTTTGGCAATCAGCCCGATCAGCGCTTCCATTTCCTCGGGATTATCTTTAACTGCTTCCCCCGAACGGTCACGCATAAAGAGCAGCTTAAAAAGCTCCTTTTCCTCCTTTGCAAAACGGATGTACGCCATTCCGCTTGCTTTATACGGAACATACTTTCCCCTTGCCATTTCTTTACTTCTGTATGTCTGATACAGATCGTTTGCTGCGGCTATAATCGCCCTCTGTACTTCCCCCATATTGCTGAAATGACTGAATACGGGGCGCGACGATGTACCCAGCTTCTCTCCCAAAGCGCGGGCGGAAATTGCGGCAAAGCCCTTTTCCCTTGTCAAATCAAGGGCAGCTTTTACGATTTCGTCTTTTGAAAACAAAAAATCTCTCGGCATATTAAATCATCCTTTAAGGTGTCGCATGTAGCGTTACATGTGTAATTTTATTATAAGCCCATTTATCATATTTGTCAATACCGTTGTTCCGAGCGTTTGCGCTCTTTATTCTGTTGTATTTTCAAAAGTAAATTCCCTTGCAACGGGGGATACAATCCATTATAATAACCCTGATCGGTTACCGTGCTTCTGCAACGCAGGCCTGCCCGTCATAAGCAACCGTCGCGTGCTGTATTTCTCTTTGCAGAATATCAAAGAATCAGCGACATAAATCAAACGGGCGGGCTGTCTGAAGCAAGCGTTTTTCCGATGCATTGGCAAACATACACACTAAAACGCATAATTTCGCGCTCCCCTATATGCTGAAGCTGCTGCATAAATTATGCTTCCTTATACATTTCATCGCCGTGTTTATCCAATACCGCATTTTCACTGCAATAAAAATCATATTCATAAAACAGTGTCCTCTTTACCGCTTCAAGATTATCGTAGATACTTGGTCCGTCAATATTCTCCCAGCATCCCGTGCGATAATCATATTCCTGAACATACAGGCAGAAATTGCCCCCATGTTTCGAGATTAAAGCTCGTTCGGTATTTGCAAAATCAAACCATATATAATCATAATCAGCAGGTTCGATTCCTATATATTTATCTGTTTCCCATTGAGCGGCAATTTCATTATTTCTCTTTTTGTTAACTCTGCAACCCAAATAAGCAAACAATGCCATTACACCGATAATGACTGCTTCTTCAAGCAAAAAGATAAAAAAAGTTGCCAATCGCGCTGCGCAAATTCAGAAAACTGCTTATCGCCGGTCCAGCTGCCCGTGCGATAAATATTGCCGACCAGTAAAATTGAACAAATTAAAACCATAATCATATAGATCCAATACCGCTTTTGAAACGGAAATCGTTTATTCATCTAATCACCGCCGTTTTTATTCTATCATAAAGTAATAATAAATTAAACACATTTACAGATTTGCAGGCATAAAACGAAAAGACAGGCATCGACAGATACCTGCTTTTTGTGTGAGTACGATAAAATCTCGTTTTAGGGCGTTTTTTCGGGAGCTTGTCGGAAGATAAGTACATTTTCGGCACTGCTACTGCTATATTAACAGATAGGCATATTTCCTTATGAACGCACCCTGTTCTTTATGCGCAGGCAGGCTTCCGTGTGCATAATCCAGTGCCTTGAAAACGGCATTTGAATCAGTCCGCGAATATCTTTACTACACCAATAGTCAATTAGCCAAATTGCCTTTCTATCGCTATTTACTATATTCAGCGACTCTAAATAGCCTTTTCTTTCAACCGGGATTTTTCTTTTTAAATCGTCATATGAAAACCTTTTAAGCATTTCCTCGGTGCTTTCCCGAACTTCGAGAATATATGAATATAGTTCTTCCAGATTAAGTTGCTTTGAAAAATCTGCTATCTGCTGCTTAACGAGTTCATTTCCTGTTGTGGTAATGGGTGAGTTTATTCGTTCCTGATAATTACCTGAAAAAAACACTTGCTCATCTTCATTAATAACCGTATGCGCAACGATATCTTCAATACGAAAAATATGCCAAAGTGAATAAGCAATTGTCTTGCAATGGTATCCGTTGGCGTTTATAAAAGGGATTGCGTTAAATTCTTCGCGACATAATTCTTCTCTAAAAAGTAATATAGTTTGCATTAACCGACTTCGCAAACTAAGTAAAGTATCAATGCCCATACTGTAAGTGTCTTTATTTTTTATTTGAGTCTGCATTGTTTTATTGAGTTCAGACCATTCTTTATTCATATTCGGTTTTCCACCCATAAATCAGCATTAATTATGTCCTTATATTAACATAACACTATGATTTTTTGCAACTCAACGGATACATCAGAGGAAAAAAGCAACGGTCTGCAAGAAAAGACTTACAGACCGTTATACATGGCTCCCCGTGTTGGACTCGAACCAACGACATTTCGGTTAAC
>CAKSKV010000003.1 GCA_934465535.1 uncultured Clostridia bacterium
TCACAGACAGCAAGCCCTCTCGGCAGCTTGAACATTTTCTATTAAGATTATTTGTCTAACTTTTTGGGGTCACTTCACTGCATGGCTTTCGGGGTATTTGTTTATTTATATATCTGCGGCTTTGCAAAAACAGAAGACCCGCAGCTTTGAACGGTAACGCCTTGTAAAGAGCCGGTCGGAAGCGGCATCAGCGGATAGACGAGCCTGCCTTCACCGCCTGCTCCGGCGAAATAAGCACCGGGCCCTGCTCATCCTCCGCGCACAGCAGCATGCCCTCCGAAAGCACGCCCCTGAGCTTTGCGGGCTTAAGGTTAATAACCGCCACAACGCTCTTGCCCACCATTTCCTCGGGGCTGTACCGTTTGGCAATGCCGGAAACTATCGTGCGCTCACGGTCGCACAGAACAACGGATTTAAGCAGCTTATCGGAGCCTTCCACTTTTTCGCATTTGAGCACGCGTCCCACGCAAAGCTTAACCTTGGCAAAATCGTCAATGCCTATCTCGGCATCCGCCTGCATGGGCTCTGCTTTTTTATCCGCATTTTTCTGCGCCTTCTGCGCATTTTTTTCCGTTTTTTCGGCTTTTTCCTGTGGCGCGCCCTTAAGCTGCTCTAACTCCGCCAGCTCCTTTGCCATATCGATCCTGGGGAAAAGCGCCTCCTGCTTCTTCACCCGGATGCCGGGGCGCAGCATGCCGTAGCAGCCCGCGCTCTCAAGGGTGAGCAGTGCCTCGTCCTCAATGCCCAGCCCATCGGCAATGGCCTTGCAGGTGGAGGTCATAACGGGAGATATAAGCACGGATACTATGCGCAGGCACTCTGCCAGATTATACATAACGCTGCCCAGCCGTTCGCGTTTTTGCTCATCCTTTGCCAAAAGCCACGGCTCATTTTGGTCGATATACTTATTGCAGCGCGAGATCAGCCTCCACACCTCGCTGAGCGCCACGGAAAAGCGCAGCGCCTCCATGTTTTCGCAATACGCCCCGTGCACCTGCTTTGCAAGTGCGGCAAGCTCTTTATCCAGCTCGTTCGGCTCGCCCATGGCGGGCACGGAGCCGTCAAAGTATTTCTCTATCATTGCAACGGTGCGGCTGAGCAGATTTCCAAGGTCATTGGCAAGGTCGCTGTTTATTCTGGAAAGCAGGGCCTCGTTTGTAAAGTTGCCGTCCGAGCCGAAGGGCATTTCCCTCATAAGATAGTATCTTATGGCATCCACGCCGTAGCGGCTGCACAAAAATACCGGATCCACTACATTGCCGCGGGATTTGCTCATTTTTTCCCCGCCGATAACCAGCCATCCGTGTCCGAACACCTGCTTGGGCAGGGGAAGCCCCAGCGCCATGAGTATTGCGGGCCATATAATGGCATGGAAGCGCACTATTTCCTTACCAACAAGGTGCAGGTCGGCCGGCCAGAAGCGCTTGTAGAGGGAATCGTCATCGCTGTCATAGCCCAGCGCGGTTATATAGTTGCTCAGCGCGTCTATCCATACATATACCGTATGCTTTTCGTCAAAGGTAACGGGTATTCCCCACGAAACGGAGGTGCGGGAAACGCAGAGATCCTCAAGGCCGGCCTTGAGAAAGTTATTAAGCATTTCGTTCTGCCGCGTTACCGGCTGGAGGAACTCGGGATGCTCCTGTATATGCTGTATTATTCTGTCCTGATATTTGGAAAGGCGGAAGAAATAGCTTTCCTCGCGCGTTTTGCTTACCTCGCGGCCGCAGTCCGGGCAGCAGCCGTCCTTAAGCTGGCTTTCCGTCCAGAAGGACTCGCATGGAGTGCAGTACCACCCTTCATATTCGGATTTATAGATATCCCCTTGTTCATAAAGCTGTTTGAATATCTTCTGAACGGCTTTTACATGGTATTCGTCGGTGGTGCGGATAAATTTATCGTATTTTACATCCATCAGCTCCCAGAGCTGCTTTATGCCGGCCACGATATTATCCACATATTCCTTGGGGGTAACGCCCGCCTCGGCGGCTTTTTTCTCTATTTTCTGCCCGTGCTCATCGGTGCCGGTAAGGAAAAACACATCGTATCCCATCATTTTCTTGTAGCGCGCCATGGTATCGGCCGCCACGGAGCAATAGCTGTGACCGATATGCAGCTTATTGCTGGGATAATAAATGGGTGTGGTGATATAATACTTCTCCTTCATTTTTCTTTCCGCCCGCACTGCGGGCTTTCCTTTCCTGAAAGTTTTAGGCAGCGTCAAACGCCGAAATGCGGCATCTGAAATGCATGGACAGGTGCGCAGCCGGGAAAAACAAAAGCAGCCCTGCCGCCCAGGGGCGACAAAACCGCTGTACCACCCTGATTCTCCGCCTGAATATAAAAAACCGAACGGACTCATGCGCCCCCGTAACGCAGGGCTTGCGGCACGGACTGTTGGCCCGTGCAGGCTCCGCAACCATATTCCGCCGCCCGTACCCGCCGGCTTTCACCTGCTCCGGCTCTCTTATGGGGTAGTATGCACCGCGTACTCATTGTTTCACTGCCGATATTATTTTGTATATATAATTATAATGCCCCGTTTGGCTGCTGTCAACCCGAAATTTATGCGGGATATCCGCCAAAGCCGCCTAACAGCCGCGCCGCTGCGGTTTTATGCCGCTATGCCTTTATGCTGTGCGGGTCAAACGGCTTTGCCCCGAAATCCGGCGCATCGCATTGTGTGAGGAAGCCCTCCAGCGAATCCCTGTCGGAAACGGTTATGCTTTCAAAACCGAAGCGCGTCATAAAGCGCTCCAGTATGATAACCCCGAAAGGAAGGATGTCCGCCCTGTCGGTTTGTATGCCTTTAATGCACAGCCTTTGCTCAAGGGGCGCAAACAGCTGTGTTTCCATGCTTCTTATTTCGTTAAGCGCAAGCACGGTGTCCTGCACGGCGGTGCTGTACCGCTCAAGCCCCAGCTTCATGGAAGCAAGCGTGGTGGGCGTGCCCGATACGCCTATAAGCCTTTGCGCCTGTTCGGGGTGCAGCTGGGCGTATTCCTCTATTACGGGCGCAATAAGCGCTTCCGTTTGCTGCTTTATGCTTTCGTCTATCCCCATGCGGCCGTCAAAGCGTTCCTGAAGCCGCACGGCTCCCAAACGGCGGCTGAGCGCCCGCACCTGCATATGCTTTACCATAACCTCGGTGCTGCCTCCGCCGATATCTATAACCGCGTCGCCCTCGCCGTTTGCCGCCCCGGCAAAAGCAATCAGCGCCTCCTTTGCGCCGGGCAGAATCTGAAGCAAAACGCCGCGATCGGCAAGCATGTGCTCAAACTCCGCGCTGTTTTCCGCCTCTCTGACCGCCGCGGTTGCATATACATATGCCTCCCCTACGCCCTGCCGTGCCGCTCTTTGCAAAAGGGCGCACACCGCCTCCGCCGTGCGCCGCATAGGCTCCGGCTGAAGCTGACCCTTTGCGCTGCCCTGCCCCAAACGCGTGGTTATAACATATTTCCGCATGATTTGGCCGCTTTGTATTCCGAGACGCACACTGTTTGTACCGATGTCTATAACGCCTTTAAGCATAAAATCCCTCTCTCAGTATAAATCTGCTCCGAAAATGTGCTTTTTTCATTTTACGGGCGGATACAAGCCTTACGGATAAATTTTATAACACTTCTCCCGCGCGGTCAATTGATTTTATTGCCGGCGTTTTAGCACTCTCAGGCTTTGAGTGCTAAAGTTCACAGAATGATAACAAAATCAGGTATAAATTGTAATAAAGAGGTGTTATTATATACGCGTTGAAAGGGAAAGCTAAGGGCATGAGAAAGGGCCCGGGCAGATGCCGCAAGGCATCAGGCATCCCTTGATACACATTTAACATACAAGCTATAAGGAGTGAGTTTTATGTTTGAAATTATGCCTTTTGAAAGTAATAAACGCAGAGCTGTATTTAATCCCTTCCGTGAGATGGACGAATGGGAAAAAGCTTTCTTCGGAAAGAATGAGCTTGCAGAATTCAAAACCGATATCAAGGATGTAGGCAATGCCTACGAGCTGGAGGCCGACCTTCCGGGCTTCAAGAAGGAAGATATTCATGTGGATGTGGAGGGCGATTATCTGACCATTACCGCCAGCCGCAACTGTAACAAAGAGGAAAAGGACGAGAAAAACAACTATGTCCGCAGAGAGCGCAGCTACGGCTCCTTTGCAAGAAGCTTCGATGTTTCCGGCATTAAAACGGAGGATATCTCCGTGGAATATACCGATGGCGTGCTTAAGCTGAATCTGCCCAAGCGCGAAGCGGAAAAGCCCTCCTCCAGAAGACTGGAAATCAAATAATTTTATAAATCAGCTTTGATAAAGGCCGTGCGGCAGTGCCCGCACGGCCTTTATTTTGCCTGTATTTTTATTATATGCCCGTTTATATATGCCCGTGAGGAATTATTCCGTGCGTGTATATCGGCCGTTTCATAAAGCCCGCTGCTTCACGGTTTTCCCGCAGGCCCGCTTAATGCACGGCGGAAATTAAACCGAAAAAAGCAGATAAACAGACGGGTACGAACGGAAAAAGGGCACCGCTGCGCGGCGCCCTTAAAAGGCTTATTCAAAAGCTGTGCTTTTTAATTAGTCCTTCTTCTTTTTGGTGGCAACAACCACAACCACAACGATGATAGCAACAACAGCTACACCGATAACGATCCAAGCCCAAACGGGGAAGGAGCCGTTGTTGGTAGGAGCAGCGGTAGCGGACTCAGCAGGAGCATTGGTCTCGTTTGCGGGCTCCTCGGTAGCAGCAGAGGTGTTGTCGGGAGCGGGGGTGGGCTCGTCAGCCTCGCCGGTGATACCGGTATCAAGGGTATCGGCGATGGTGAACATGTTTATCCACTCGATGGTTGCATGGTTGGTGTTGCTGTGGTTCTCAACGCCCAGACCGATGCCCCAGAAGTAACGATAGCCGTCATTCTCATGGAAGGAAATGAAATCGCCTGCGCCGCTGGTGGCTTCCTCATCGTCGGGCATGCTGGTAAGACGCTCAACAGGGATGATTACATAGCCTTCAAAGTTGGCGGGGATGGTTACATACCAGCCGTCAACGCTGTACTCAACGGTAGCGCGGCTGTATGCGCCGTCGGACTCGTTAGCCAGAACAACAGGGAACTCGTTGCTGCCGTTGATGCTTATGCCAACGGTAGAGCCGGTGGAATCAAATGCAACATGAGAGGGACGAATGCCGACCTCTTCGCTGCCGTTCTTTACCTGAAGAACCATGTACTTAAGATCGTACATATCGTTTTCATGGCCAAGGTAGGACTCCCACCACTGGCCGGCGCCGAGGCCGTCCTCACGGGAGCCGGTGCAGGCATAGGAAACGCTGGCGGCAGTGCCTTCCACAACATCGATCAGGAAGGTTTTGTTCTCGGTCTGCTCATAATCGCCTTCGCCGCTTACGCCCATAACATCCTTAACGCTGAAGCCTTCGGTAAATGTACGCAGCACGCTCTTATCAAAAGCGGGAGCTGCAGATGCGGTGATTCCCATCATAGCGCAGACAAGAGCTGCGATAATGACGAACACCAGAAGTTTTTTCTTCATTATAATCTCCTCCAAAGTTTTTTTATATTTTAACATACTCATTTTGCATTGTGAATATACAATTCGCACAATTTTACTGCACAATATTAAGATTGTGTTAAAAAAATGTACATATTTTGCAACATCCGCTGTGTATATTCAGCCTGAAAAATCCCCGGATCCGCCCCCTTTGCGCGGCTTTTGCCGTTTTTTGCGCTGAGCGCATTTTTGCTGCGCCTCGCTGCTGAAAATCCGATGAAAATCATCGTCGGCAGCTTTTTCGCCTCCTTTTTTGTGATTTTGCGCCCTCACTGCGGCTTTTGCACCAAAACATTTTTCCGCTTCTCTTTATTCTATTGCGCTTTTTGTATGCGCGTTCCCGTTTTTGATGACGGTATTCATATATTTTGAGCGCAATTTGCGGCAAATATCGTCATTCTTAATTAAAAAGAACCCGAAAATACGCAAAAAAATGCATTATTTTGTGCTTTTTTGCCCCAAAAAGCAATAAGACCGCGCACGAAAGCCCGACGGCTTCAACTTTTTTCGCGCTTTAATATATGTATACTGATGCAAAAGCACAGGCAGCGCCTTTGCAATAAAGCATATGCGTTCCGCACTTACGGATATTATTTTTGCTTGTTAAAGCGGCCGGAGCACCGGCACATAATTCTTGCGCGTGAAAATTCACCGCAAAACGGAGGATAAAGCCATGCAGAAGGAAAACCGCGTTACACTCAGACGACCCTACCGCCCCGAAGCGATGCGAAAGCTGCGGGCGCTGTATGCAAAATTCGGTCCGGCGGCTGTATGTACGGCGGCCTGCGCCCTGCTTGCCGCCTGCCGTCCCGCAGCCGGGCTTGCCCCCTTTGCCGTATGTCTGCCCGGTATATTTATTGATTCCCCCCTTGCGCTTTTTGCCGCCGTGGGCTCTGCCGCGGCTGCAATTCTGCTGGAGCCTTCCCTTTACAGCCTGACAGCCTGGTGCATTCCGGTGCTGCTGTATTTTTTCTGCGTGCGGCTGCTGAAGCATAAAAACCTCACCGCCATGCCCTGGCGCATGGGCGCGCTGGTTCTGTGCAGCGGAATAGGCCTTGCCTGCAGCCCGGAGGCCCGGATGTACGATATAATAATGGCGGCGCTGTCCTGCATAGGCGGATGCGCGCTGCTGCCCCTGCTGAGCGGCGCCCTTGCCGCCTTTGACTCTTTAGGCAAGCATTCGGCGCTCACCCGCGGTGAGCTTGCCTGTCTTGCCGTTCCCGTCTGCGGCGTGCTGCTTTCCCTGCCGTTTGAGGGCTTTATGGGGATATCCCCCGCACAGCTTTGCGCCCTTTTTTGCATTTCGATTTGCTCCCTTTCGCTGCCCTCCGGCGGAGCGGCCTTTGGCGGCATATGCGCCGCGCTGTTTTTGCTGAAGGGTCAGACCCCCGCCGCCGGGCTTGCGATGGTGATAATGTCGCTGCTGGCATATGCCCTGCGCCGCATAAGCCGCGTGGGAGTGCTGCTTGGCTATATAGCGGGCGATTTTTTTGCCTCGCTGCTTATTGCCGGCTCGTTCGTACCCCTTATTCCGATACAGACCGCAATACTTTCCGCCCTTCCCGCCCTGTTTTTCAACAAGCGTCGGTTGGAGCTGCTTCGCGGGCTTGGAGGCAGCGTGCTTATTCCCACCTCGTCGGAAAAGGAGCTGGGGGCAAGAAGCGCCTTTGAAGCCGATAGGCGCATAAAGAGCTGCGCTGAGGTTTTCAACCGTCTTTCCCAAATATTCTGCGAAGAAAAGGAAAACAAGCGCTCAAAGAGGCTGGAGCTGTGCTCCCACGCCGCCAGCCGGGTATGCAGCCAGTGCAGTAAATACGATTACTGCTGGAGAATGCGCTATTGCGATACTTATTCCGATTTCAAGGCCCTTGCGGGCATGATATGCGCTGCGGGCAGCGTTTCCCCCTACGATGTCGGCAAGGACTTCAAGGCCCGCTGCGCGGACTGGATAGGCGTGCTGCTTGATATGAACGCGCAGAACGCCCTGCCGGACGAACAAACACGCGAGCAAAAGGGAAACATGATGATGTCCCGCCAGTGCCGCAGCATAGCCGACCTTCTGACCGACCTTATAAATCAGCGTAATGCCGTACAGTATGATTTTGACGCAGAGGAACGCCTAAGCGCCGTGCTGTGCGAAAACGGCATAGGCGCAAAAGATATAGTGTGCCGCTGCAGCAAAGGCGGCCTTGAAAGCGTAAGCCTGAGCCTGCCGGCCTGCCGCGGGGACAAGCCCTGCCTTAATCTGCTGCCGGAGCTTTTGAAACGCGCCTTTAACTGCGACTTTGCCTGCGACGAAAGAAACTGCTCCCTGGAAAACGGCGGGTGCAGCTGCGTGTTTACGCCCGTGCCTCGCCTGAGTGCGCGGTGCCACGCCGCCTGCAAGATAAAAAACGGTCAGAATGTCTGCGGCGACAGCTTCTCTCTGATGCCGCTGCCCGGAGGAAAGTACCTTGCCGCCCTGAGCGACGGCATGGGCAGCGGCAGTCAGGCTGCCTGCGAAAGCGAAAACGCCGTGGCCTTGCTTGAAACCCTTTGCCTTGGCCGCATGGAGGTTCGTCAGGCATATGATACGGTAAACGAGCTGCTTCAGCTGCGCCGAAAGAGCGCCGAGGTGTTTTCCACCATGGATGCCTGCATACTGGATCTTTCCCGCGGTATATGCTCCTGGGGCAAAATAGGCGCCGTACCGGGATATCTCGTACGCTCGGGCCGCGTTACCACCGTTACGGGAAGCGCGCTGCCCCTTGGTGTGCTGTCCGACCCCGAACCCAGCATAAGCGACCGTGTAATCAAGGAGGGCGACCTGCTTGTGCTGCTTTCCGACGGCATATACGATGCCCTTACCGATTCCTGTCAGGACGGTATTGCCCTTATGCTGCCTGAGCTTTGCAGGGGCGATGTAAGCTTTATTGCCGGGGAGCTGGTGCGCCGCGCCCTTGCCAAAAGCGACGGCACGGCAAGAGACGATATGACCGCCATTGCAATACGCATAACCGCCGCATAGCATAAAGAGCGCAGGCATGCCGTTTAAGCCTCATGCGCACTGCATGTAAATATGATGTGTAAGTATATCAGCACGGCAAAGGCCGCCCAAGTAAGCAATCTTGGGCGGCCTTTTGCTGCGCTTTAATATTTTTTATATTCTTTTAAGCAATTCCGTTCTCTTAGCTTTATATTCCTGCTGTGAGATCTTACCCTGTTCGTAAAGCCGTTTAAGGGCTTCTATCTCTTTTGCCGGGCCTGCATCAACCGGCTTGCTTTTTACAAAGCAGGCTTTGCCGAAATCAAGTAATATAATAATGAAAGCGGATATCAGCAAAGCATCTCCGAGGCACTGCACAATATACATAGCCGTTACAGAGCCGTAGGAAAGGCTCCTCACTTCCCAAGCAACTCTCATTGCGGCAAAAACCGTCAGAAATACCGCCCCCGCAACGGCAAGGCCCTTGACGGGTTTTATTTTGATAACAGCAAGGCATATCAACAGTAAGAACAGCGCTGCCATTTCAGTTATGCCGATAATAAAGCTATTATCAAGGCAAGAAATACCGCTTCTTACGGTCAACGCCGCCCAAAAGGCCAAGCCGATAATAAAAAGCACATTCCCGGTCTTTTTCGCATTGAATGCAAGGCAAAACAGTGACACGGCCATAACAAAGGGCGGAAACGAATAAACCGCCGTTTCCAACAGAAAACTGCGAAAATATTTACCGCCAAGAGAGAGATACAGGCCGATCACAATAAAAGCAAAAAAAGCAACAGATGCTATAAGCAAAATGCCCGCCGTTATCAGTGATATTTTCTTTTTCATTTTTGTTCCCCCTCTTTTTTGTGTTCTCTTTTTTCCTGTATGCGTTTTTTCAAAAATGTGCGCACTCCTTTTCCGTATTATATCATAAAACGCAATGTGTTTTCAATACCCAATTTTATAACGCAAAAGTATATTGAATACAGCCGCCTGTGTTTTCCCGCAAGGCGGCATAATGCTTTTCCGGCGTTGACTTTAGCCCGCCGTTAGTGTAAAATAACGGTGCTTTTACAATATCCCGTGCCGCAATGCACCTTTTTGCGGACTCGGGATTTATCCGTATGCCGCCCGGCAGGCGCCGGGGAATTTCAGTGCCGCCCATCATCTGCGGGCGCGGAAAGGAACGCCTTTGTCGTTTATCAAACCGACAAGCGCAGCCGGATGCGCTTTTTTCGCACCGCCCGGAATGTATCCTCCCGCCGGAATGTATTCCCCGGCTCATTTTATATTTCTTGCCTTTTCCGTGCTTGCAATTACGGTAAGCCTTGTTTTGCTCATGCGCACAAAAGAGCCCTCCGTGCTGCTTCGGAAAATAAACAAATGGCTTACCGTGCTGCTTTGGGTGCTGGAGATCGCCAAGATAGCCTTTAATCTTGCAATAGGCAACGGTGATAACCCAAACACCTATGTGCCGTTTTACTATTGCAGCCTTGTGCTTTATGCCGGAATAATGAGCAGCTTTTTTCACGGACGCATACGCCATGCAGGGGATGTTTTCCTTTGCACCGGCTCCATCGTGGGCGGGGTATGCTTTCTTTTGATGCCGCTTACCTCCCTGCCCAATTACCCGGCCGTACATTTTATTTCCTTTCACAGCATACTGCTGCACACCATAATGGTGTTTATGGGGCTTGCACTGCTGATAACAGGCTCCGTGCGGCTTTGCATTGGCGATATAATCCCCTACGGCATAATCGTGCTTGCCGTATGCGCCGCAGCGCTTGCGGTGAACATTCCCTGCGGCAGCAACCTGATGTTTATAAGCCGCAACTTTCCCGGCACGCCCATAGAGCTTATCTACAACGCCTGCCCCGGAATTCTCTTTCCGACAGTGATGTGCCTCGGGCAGGCTACCCTGCCGTTTTTGGCGGTATACCTGCTGCTGCCTTCAAAATGCCGGCTTAAAAAGAAGCAAGGCGAAAATAACGCGTAAAAGCGCCTGACCTTTCGCAATTTATCCGATTTTCCCGCAAACAGACAGCCGGAAAAGCAAAAAAGCACGGTTTTTGCCGTGCTTTTCCCGTCATCGTGAATCAGTATACCACTGCATCCTCCGCAGTAAAGCCGCCCAGTGAGTTTTCCTTTACCTGAATGCATATAAAGGTTATGCCTTCGCTGTCCGAGGCAAAAATGCGCCGCTTTGCGGCGGGAGCAACCCGCAGCCAGTCTCCTGCTGCAAGCGCCGTTTCCTCTCCGTCTATTTCCGCTTTGCCGCTGCCGGAAATAACGCCGTATATTTCTTCATTTTCCTTATGAGAATGAACAAACGGAACGCTCGCTCCGGCGGGCAGCCTGTTTATGCTTACCTCCGCTCCGGTAAGCCCCAGCTTTTCATGAAGCTCAGTTCTGCCTTCATTTCCTGCGTTTACTTTTGCATAATTTTTCATAGTGTTTTCCTCCTGAGGTTTTGCAAATTCTCTTTGCTTGCACACATATTATCACTTCGTATATGTAAAAACAAGTACGCACTTTTTTATAACTGTACACTTTTTTATGAATGTATAGTATAATGCTGCCGTGAGGTGATAAGCATGAAAACAAAAGACGAACTGCCGGCCTGCCCGGTGGCAACCGCCGTATCCCTTATAGGCGGAAAATGGAAGCTGCTGATACTGCGCAACCTGAAATCGCGCCCGTGGCGATTCAACGAGCTTCAGCGGGATCTTGACGGCATCTCCCAAAAGGTGCTTACCGACAGCCTGCGCCAGATGATACAGGACGGCCTTGTCTACCGTCACGATTTTCAGGAAATGCCGCCAAAAGTGGAATACGGACTTACGGCGCTCGGCAAGCAGATGCTGCCCATTATTGACGCCCTTGCGGAATTCGGAAGCTATTATAAATCCGTTGCAAAGCAGTAGAGCTCGCTTACATTTCCTCCTGCCGCAGATCTATGCGTACCTCCAGCCCGTCCCGTGAGGATACAATAAGCGAAGCCGGTATTTTTCTTGCCTCGCCCGCCCTCAGGCTTATGCTCTCCTGACATCTGAGCTCCGCGCCCCTTACCTGCGCCGATATATGTGCGTTTACCTCTCTTTTGGTAAAATTGCAGCATTCCAGCGTTACCGGGTTTTCCCCAAGCCCCAGCCTTCCGTGCATACCGCCTCTGCCTGCGGAGGGCACCATAACGGAGACGAAAAGCCCGTCGCTGTCCTCCGGCATTCTGCGGCAGGCCGTCCTGCGCGCGCCCGCGCTTTTAAGCAGCCCCTGCGGTATGCGCCCGAAATGCACCATTACCGGCGCAGGACCTACTGTGATATACAGCCCCTCGCGCTGCGGCACAAGGCAGCTTTCCCCGCCGCATATATCCGCCACCACCGTAGGCAGGCGTACCGGCAGGCAAACCTTCGTGCTTTCCCTGTTCCAAAGCAGCAGCACCTCATCTCCGCCGGTGGAAAACGCCGCGCTGCACACGGGCAGCTCCGCCCTTCCGATATACCTTGCCCGGCCCAAATTGTGCGCCAAAGCCGCGAACACCGAATACGCCGGCTGCGGCTGCAGCGGAACCCCCATGCCGGAAAGCAGAGAGGGATATTCCGTTTCAAACATTTCCGCGCCGTCAAATATGCGCAAAGCGTCCCCCGCCGCGGTAAGGGCTTCACATATTCCGCAGGCCTGAGCATATTTTTTTGCATAGCCGTCGCCTGCGGCGGTTTTTCCGCTCCAGGAGGCTATTTTTTCGCTGACGGAGGCTGTATTTCGGCTTTCGCATGCCGCGTCATCGGCAGCCTTTTCCGTATCCGATAAACAATAATCCTCCGCAATATCCGCAGCCTCAAACAGCTCCGCCGTGCTTTTTTCCGTTTTTATGCCGTTTATTGCCGCCGCAGTGTCCGCTGTCTCCAGTGCACATATAAAGCAGCGGGCTATTGCATCCTCCTTTGCGCCGGCACCCGACTGAAAATCGGCAAAATCCTCCCTTGCAGTCTGTTCCCTTTCGCCAGCGCCGCCCTTAAGCTCCCACATGCTGCACATTTTGCCTATACGCTCGGCGGAGTACTTTATTTTTCTGTACAATTCACCAAAGCCGCTGTCTGCCGCAATTTGCGCAAGCTCTTCCGCCTCCGCCGTAAGAACCGTGTACATCCCGTATTCGGCGGCGCATGCAAGCATGCTCTCCGTGCGCTCGTCCCCGCCCAGTAAAATGCCGTTTGCATTAAGACGCACCGCGCCTGCACCGGCGGCGGCCATAAGTGCTATATAATTTTCCGGCTCCTGTACGGGCAGCAGGCTTTCCTTGGTTATTTCCGCACCGAGTATTCCGCTTGGATGTTCGTTTCGCGACCACGGTATAACGGCAAAGCTGATATTAAGCACATTCCCCTTTACCCACAGCTTAAGCTCATAGTGCCCGGCCCGCAGCCTGCACCGCGCAAAATCCAGCTCAAAATAGTTATCGCTGCGCTCCGCCTCTATGCTGCCGCGAAAGGTTTGGCCGTTAAGCGTATTGCGCACCCGATATTTAATTACTCCGTCGTGCGAGGGTGCCGATACGGCAAACACCGACGCCTCACCCTCGCGGAACACCGCCGCTCCCCCCGCACAGCTTACGCCGATTGCACTGACGCTTCGTCTGTCTGCATACACTCCCGGATGCGCCGCGCTTACCGGCTGCTCTTCGCTTTCCGGCGGGCATATCTCTGCCGCGCCGCTTTTGTAAAAGCCGTTTCCTTCCTTCTGCTCCCCTTGGCAAACGCTAAACGGCAGGTCGCCGTCCGCCGTCTGCTGCCGCTCAATATCCGTCCGGCGCTGTGCAATAGCCGCCTGCTGCCGTTCAACATCAAACTGCTCCTCTTCGCAGCTTTCTAAAACGCCTGTTTTTTGCTCCTCGGCATCCTCCCGGCGTTTTGTATCCGCCGCCCGCCTTATGCTGAAGCCTACGGCTTCGTCCTGCTGCTCCGCGGGCTCTTTTGCCGCCGTCTGCTCCGCAGCAATCTCCCGCACGCACTCCGCGCCCTCTGCTTTTATGCTTTTCCGGCTGCGGCGCACCGTAATTTCCCCGGTATCCGTTTCGTCATAAAGCGCTTCTCTTCTGCGATCTGCCTTATCCATCCGTCCTGCTCATCCTCCGCCCAGTTTATGTACCCATACTCATCCGGCATTTACCGATATTTTTTATATAGATTATATCACTTGTTTGCAGCTTTTTTGCGATAGTTTTATATTTTTTGCTTAAAAATGTTGCTTTTTTTGCAAAACGGCTGCCGCGCCTTTTGTTTGCCGTATTGCAATACATACAAAAGCAGGCGCCGCCGAAGCGACGCCCGCAAATAATTGCAATCTGTTTTTATCCTACCATGCCGGAACGCTCGATGGACTGCACAAAGAACTTCTGGCAGCCGATATACAGCAGCAGCAGAGGCAGAATATGCAGTATAACCAATGCACCGTTGTAGGAATCCATAACGGCATTGTTTCCGCCCGTCATATTGGACAGCCTGTTTACATACGCGCTGGCTGCGGTGGATATTTTCATGGACAGCACCTTTGCCTGCGGATAAATAAGCGCAAGGTAGGTGTTGTCGTTGTACTGCCATACAAAGGCAAACAGGAACACCGTAACCATAATGGGCAGTGCGCTGGGCATCATGATCTGCCAGAAGGTACGGAAGGTGCCCGCGCCGTCGATGTACGCAGCCTCCTCCAGCTCCTTGGGCTGCCCACGGAAATACTGTCTTAAAAGGAAGATAAACAATCCGTTTTTGAACATAACGCAGGTCGCGCTCATAAGGATCATAACCGGCCAGCCCGTAAGCTTTATTCCGTTGCCCGATTTTGTATCAAACAGCTCCGGCCCTATCGAGAACATCGTAAGCGGATTGAAGTTGGCAAAGCGCAGCTTCATGGTGTCCGCTATAAGCTGAATGGGCACGATAAGCGTTGCTATAACCAGGAAGAACACCACTCCGTTGCCCTTGAACTTGAAGCGGGCAAGGCCGTAGGCCACCAGCGTACAGGACGCCATCTGCAGCAGGCCAAGGCCCAGTGACGATGCTACGGAGCCCAGGAACAGCGTGGGATAGTCGATGTACTTCCACATGGCCGTATAGTTGGCCAAGGTAACATGACGCGGAATGAATATAACAGTAGGATCGTATATATCCTCCGCCGTTTTAAGCGATGCTGAGAACTGCACCAGCATCGGATACAGAATCAGCCAGCAAAGTCCGACAAGAAGCACGGTTCTGATAATGCCCCACAGGAAGCTGCGGGTCTTTTTGGATTTGAAGAAGGCCTTTACGGCAGCCCAGCCGTGCAGCTTTTCCACACGGTACCGATCCACCTCGGCAGCGCCCACTTGGTTTACCTGCTTTACTGCCTTCTGCTTTTTCAGGGATATTGCCATTATCTATCACCTCCTGCCCTTTTTCTTGGTAGTAACATCATTCTCATTGTATACAAAGCGTGAGATGACAACCGACACAATAACTATCAGCAGCGCCGCGCCTATGAAGTACAGCCAGCCCATCGTCATACGGTCGGACAGCGACAGCGAGGTGCTGCCTACCGTACCGAACAGATAGGAGATCATCGGGTTGCTGGAGCCGGTGAGCACATCGATCATCGTGTACATCGTGGCCACCAGTATCATGGGCGATACCATCGGGAAGGTTATCTTCCAGAAGGCCTCCCACTTGCTTGCGCCCTCCATATCGGAGGCCTCAAACAGCGACGGAGATATGGTCTGAAGCGCCGCAAGGAAAATCAGTATCTGAATTCCCGACATCAGCACTATATTGGAAAGCTGGTCAAACGCCGTTGTTATAAGGTCCACAAACGGGGTCATAAACGGCATATCCGAAAGAATGTTTTTGATAGAGGTCGTTATATCAAAGTCGGTATTGCTGAGCGCTCCGCTTACGGAGGAGCCTACACGGGCAACCTCCCAGCTTCCTTCCTTGATCTTTGCCGCAACGCCGCTTGCCGTAACCACCGGCATGAAGAATATCACTCGCGCAACCGTCCTGCCGCGGAATTTTGCATTGAGCAGGTTGGCTATCATGAAGCTGAATATCAGTATTGCCGGAATGTATATGAGCTTGGGCAGCGTGCTGCTTATGCTGTTTATAAAGCCGAGGTTGGTGGTGGCTATCTTTTTGTAGTTCTCAAGACCCACATAGGTGAGTGTGTTCACCGTTGAAATGGAGTTAACCACCTTGCGTTTCCCGTTTTCCATCTCATAGAGGACATTGCCGTTTGCATCATAGGTTTTTTCACCGGCATTGTTGAGCTTGAGCACATAAAACTCCGCCTGTGTAACTACCTTGCGCTCTCCGCCCTCCTCAACATATTGGTATTCGCCGTTTTTCAAAACGGGATTTTTATCGCCGTCCACCACGCGCACATAATAGCTGCGGGTGGAGGATGCGGGATCCACCAATTCAAATTCAGGAGTCAGCTCGGTGCATTCCACTATTCCCTGCGAATGTATACTCATCATAAACGCCGTATACATCGGGGAAGCAATGAAGAACAGGAAGCCAAGCAGGAAGGGCAGCACGAACAGCCACCCAGCCAGCGAGCGCTTGGTCATCAGATCCAAACCTTTCTTACGCGGTTTGTACATTTATCATACCCCCTTAACAACGAGGTAGTCCATAGCCGGCACTCTGTGACCGTCCACTTCTGCGGAAACCTCATCATAGTTGACGTACACAACGGTGCCGTCGCTGTATCTTGTGCAGCTGAGCGTTTTTGTTATGTTCTTATGCTCAGCAATGGTCAGCGACGCAGTGTGTCCAAGCTCCTCGTTATAACGCTTGTAGAAAGCAGCGGCATCGTTGATCCAGGAGGAATAGTTTGCGGAATAAAGATCCTCAAAGTATATGTTGTTTATATCGCGGTTGGAAGCATACATCCAGCGGTAGGACAGACCCGCGCCGTATTCCACCGCCTTGAGCAGCGTTCTCTCCGGGTCGCCGGACTGGTTGGCAGCCTCGCCGGAATACTGCACATAGCCGTGCAGCACCATCTGATAGAACGGCACCGCAGCATCGGTCACATAGTATTCGGAGCTCTGGTTGGGCAGCTCGAAGAGAACATCAGTTCCCGCAAGGGCATATGCGTTGCCGCCGACGGAGGCAATGCTTATACCGGCATCGGCAAACTTTTTATACACCTGAGCGTACACCTTCTGCACCATATCACGGTCGTAGGTGGCGCCCACATGGTAGTCGGCCGTAAGCATCTCACCGATGCTGCCAAGGGAAATGCTGCTGATATTATTCTTTGCAAGGTCCTTTATAAGGCTGTCCGCCATGGAATCCACCTTCTGCGGACGGGTTATAAACGCCTGATGTACATAAGCGCTGCTCTGCATCTGATCATACTGATAATATACCGCATTGGAGCGGGACAGCATACGGGATGCATCCAGATACTGCATGTAGTTGTCAAAGAGCTTATCCGTGTATACCTTTACGATTTCACACTCCGGATACAGCTTCACGCCGTTTGCCTTAGCATACTCTTCAAGCTTGCGGTATCCGTTCCAGCCGCCCAGCTCGCGCAGCGGGCTTACAGCGCCGTACGCCTGATTCATAAGTCCGTTATTGGACCAGCCGCGATAGCGAAGGTTAATGCCCTTTACCCCGGAGGCGCCCAGCTCCTGAAGTATTTTTTGCGCTTCCTCATAGGTGGTAAGGGAATTCAGGTAGTCGTACTGAATACCCATAACCGCGCTGGTATCCGACATTGCGCCGAAGAGCTCAAGGTTGAAGTTTATATCCTTTGCCTCCAGCTTTTCGGAATTGAGCATTCCCTTGTTTATAAGGTATGAACGGTAATTTGCCGCCA
This sequence comes from uncultured Clostridia bacterium, assembly GCA_934465535.1. Lineage (GTDB taxonomy): Bacteria > Bacillota > Clostridia > Christensenellales > QALW01 > UMGS1338. Next base: position 17,390 of record CAKSKV010000003.1, read on the forward strand.
TATCGGAATAGTTGACATCGCCGTTCATTATCTGATACTTAATGGCGATATCGCCGGAAAATCTCTTTTCCTGGTAGGTAAGCAGCTTTTGGCTGTTGCCGAAAAGAGTCATCTCGTCAAACTCGCAAAGCTTGAAGGAAGCATTGGTATAGTTTACGCTGTTTTTTGAGCCGCGCGGAATATCGCTTATAATGGTCGCCGCCGATTCGCCGGACTCAATTATTGCAAACAGCGAGCTGCTCTGCTTCTTTATGCCCCACACCGGGAGATAGCCCTGCTCGGAGTATTCCGGCTTTGTGCTGTAATTCTTGCCGCGGTCAAGGCCGTATATCTGAACCTTAAGCTCGCTTGTAACCGCTATCTTGCCGTTATTGAAGTTGATTATGGCGCCGCTGCCGTCCGGAACCAGCATATAGCCTGTTTCCGTATTGTCGGCAGAGCCGAAATATTTCATTACGCTCAGACCGCTGATGGCATATTTGCTTTCGTTATAGCAAACCTCCTCCTGCTTAATCTGAACCTTAAGACCGTCGTCCTCGATAATGTAGTCCACCGGGATCATGAACAGGTCGCCGCTGGCTTCCTTTACCTCGTATTCCGCGTCCCATGCCTCGCGCAGAAGGGATGCGGATTCATAATCGGTATAGCGTTCCTTACCCGGCTTTATACCGTCGGGCAGAGTATAATCGTATTTTTCGCCGCCGTTAAACCACAGATCAAACAGCGCCTGCATACCGTTGCCGGCAAGGGGACTGAAGCGCTGCTTCATGCAGGCCACCGTTTTACCCTCTTCAAGGTTTACAATGCCGGGGGCATTGGAGGTGTATTTTTCCTTGGTATCGCTGTCCGCTGCGTCAAAGGTTGCTTTATCTATCGTTTCAAAATAGCTCTGAACCACCATTTTGTTGATCTGATAAAGCGCGCCCCATTTTTCCTTGGCGGCAGCTATCTGATCGGCATCGCCGCTCTTATCCACAGGGAAGATTATGTTTCTGTAAATATCGTTTGCAATGGCGCACAGCTCGTTGTAAACCTCCTCCGGCATTACCGCAGGCACAACATAATCCGCAACGAAGTCGCCCATTACATACTTTACGCGCAGTCCGCCCTGATCGTTATAGGTAAGATAGAACGGATTGATCTTAAAGCCCTGCTCCTGGGCAAGCTTTACCTTGCTTATGGAGTTTGTATAGCTGTCCATGTTGCTTACGCTGCTGTCGCTCTTGTTGACGATGGAAAGCTGAAGCTGGCTCATCATCTCATAGCTTTTGCCGCTGGCCTTTATGACGGCATCGGTGGGGTTTGAGAACCATACCTCACCGCTTGTCTTATCCATAAAGGCAATGTCCAGCCGGTCTTTATTGATATACAGAGCATATTTGGCGGTTTCCTGCGCCAATGCATAGTCAACGGTTTCGCCGTTGCCCATGTCGCGCGAATAAGCCTTGCTCTCATCCAGCTTGAATTCCTCCAAGCCGGTGTATTTGTCCTCCGGGATCGCCCAATCCGAGTCTGCCTGCTGAACGCAGCCGCAAAGCACGCCAAGCATCAGCATCAGCACAAGGATAACGCCCGTGATCTTTTTAACCATTATTTTGCTACCTCCTGTCAATAACGCATGGTAAGCTCACGATATATGGTATAGATAATACCGAATATCTGTTGCAGCAGGAAGAAGAACAGCATACCTATGAACAGTATCAGCAGCATACCGAAGAGTATTACGATAATGGCAAATATCGTACCCACCGCTCCGTACTGATGCGTAGTCATGGTTCCGCAATAAACCAGCATTGCCGACCAGAATGTCCCAAGGAAGGTCAGGAAGGTATAAATCGAAGACTCATCCACGGTCATTATCTGGGAAAGCACCGTCAGCCCCAGTGTAAAGAGGACATAGGGCATAAGCGAATATGCCGTATAGTGGAAAACATCCTTGACGCTGCCTTCGCCGTTGAACAGCGTTGTAATGCCCCAGTTGGAATAGCACCACAGGAATATCGCAAGCGCAAAAACCACGATATCCGAGAAAATATTTATGGCCTCCGGTCTGAGCCTGAGCGCATTGAAGCTGTATGCCGTAAACTGCTTGCTTATAAGCTGAGACAGCACCAGCAATATATACATCGTGACCGAAACAGCCGTGCGCGCCTTTTTATCGTGCTTAAGCTCCCAAAAGCCCTTGAACGGATGCAGCATGCAGTAGAATACATACTTGAAATCCTTGAAATACTGCGAAAGCGCAGCCTGCACCTTAGCCATTGCTCTTACCTCCCGTCTTGATAAAGCGTCTGATCTTGTTGAACAGCGCCTTGCCCAGGAAGAACACTACCAGCACCACAAGCGCCGTCATTACCCACGGCATCGCGGTTTCCATGCGCTCATTGCGCAGCTTGGCATAGGCAGTGCCGTACTCGCTCTGATCATATGCACGCTCAAAGCTCTTGCACGCCTCTTCATACTGACCGCGTACATACTGTATACGGCCTATTCCCTTATAGGCAAGACGGGAATTCGAGGCCTGATCCAACACCTTGTTCCACTTTTCCACAGCCTCGTCATACTGTCTGTTCTGCTGGCACATAGTGGCGCTGCGGATAAGCTTTCCGTATTCCGTGGGCTTGAAAAGGGTTATCTGCGCCGTCGTGGAATCAAGCACCGCCATTATCATCTGCGTGTAGGTTTCCGCCTCCGGATCGTCCGCCGTCACTATGCCGTCCTCAACGGCTGCAAAGGGCAGAAGGTTGATGGCCACCGGAGTGGTAAACGCGCCCTCGCTGCTGCCCTTGGCTCCGAAGATAAACAGCAGCTCGCCTTCGTTATTATAGGTGAAGATCCTTCCCTTGTTGTTATCCAACGCACTGTATATTCCGTCGCTTGCTACGGCAATATCCACCATGGAGGAGAACTGTTTGCGCTCCAGTGCGCTGTAGCTTGCATCTCCGGACGGCGGATAATCGTCGTTGCGCTTAAGAATATCAGAGCCGGTAGGCGCAATACGCTTTATAGGTGCGCCCAGCTCGCTGCCGCTGTTGAAGTGATCCCACAGATCCTGTGCTTCCAAAGCGTTTATGGTTCCGAATATCATGCCGTCTCCGTCCAGAGTAACATTGCTGTACTCCGTGGACAGGTTCAGCGTGAGTCCTTCCTTCTGCTCATCGCTTAGTATTCTGCGCAGCAAGTTGGACAAGGTCTGCTTAACCTTTGTGGCGCCGGTGAACTTGGTAAAGGAGCCGTCGGAGCTGAGCTCTATGAGTCCTTTATGGTTACCCTTTGACACAACATACATATTGCCGCCGTCGGCAATGGCCACTTTAAGGGGCTTGTACTGGCTGTCGTTGTCCGTATTGCCGTCCGTGCCGTCGCCGGTCGAATCGTCGGAGCCGTCCCCCTCCTCGGTAGAAGCGGTAGTATCGGCGCTTATGCTGCCGGAGTTATCGTCCGAAGCCAGCAGCTCATCCAGCCCCGCAGGCTTTTCAAAAATGCGCACGCAGACATACTGTCCGTTTTCGTCGGCCTCAAAGCGTATTATTCTTGCATTGCCGGTATCGCATATATACAGCGAGCCGTCCTTTGCAAAGGTTACGCCGGAGGGGGAGGACAGCGTATAATTCTTTCCGTTAAACTCAAAGCCCGATGTTTCCACCGTTGTTTCGGTATATGTGGGCTGGCCGTTTTCATCAAGAACGGGATTGCCCTCTTCATCCAGCACCGGCTCCTGCACGGTCTGCACGGTTTTATTGGAAATATACTGCTTGAGCTTATAGCTCTTATCTATTATAACCACGCGGCTGTTTCCGGTATCCGCAATGGCCATATCCCCGTTCACCGCAGAGGTATCCATATCCTCCGGGTTCTTGAAGCCGTCGTCCATGTTTGTCTGCACTCCCATGGAAACGGCATCGATCACCTTATAGGGCACATATGCCTGCGGCTCCGTGGAAACAAGGCCTTTATAATAGTTGTAGTTCTGATACGGCGCGGCAAAAGCCGTAACCGCACACAGGAGTCCCATAAGCAGGACTGTTATAAAGACTGTCAGCTTTCTTTTCATTTCGTCTGCTTACCTCCTTAATCCTTCATGCCCGAGGTAGCCATGGTCTCAATGATGTTGCTCTGCGAAACCACAAACATGATTATCGGCACCGACATCATTACCACGGTAACCGCGTTGCCAACGCCCGCACGGGCAATGCCCGCCGAGGTTATCTGCTGAAGCGCGTAGGACAGCGTCTTGAGGCTCTCCGACTGTATATATATCGAAGCGCCGGTGTTCCACAAGCCCTGCACCGCAAATATCATAAGTGTCAGCCATGCACTCTTTATGTTGGGCATTACTATGGACCAGAATACCCTCAGGTGGCTTGCGCCGTCCACACGCGCCGCCTCCACCACCGCCATCGGTATCTGCAGCATGAAGCTGCGGATAAGGTGCAGACCCAGTGCCGAAGCGAATACCGGCACAATCAGCGCCCACTGGCTGTCCACAAAGCCCAGCCCCGACATTATCATGTAGGACGGGATCCACAGCACGGTGCCGTTGAACATAAGCGCAAGCTCTATCATCTTTGTAAAGAACTTGTTTCCGGGGAAGCGGTGCAGCGCCAGTGCAAATGCGCACAGCGAGCAGCACACGATCTGTCCGAAGGTTCCGGCAAAGGTGATGAATATTGTATTGAAGAAGTATCTGGTAAAGGGCACCCACGAGGTGTTCATAAGCACGAACAGATCGGAGTAGTTCTTTGTTGTCCAGTTATTGGGGAATATCGTCGGGGGGAAGCGGTACAGCTCGTCCGTAGGCTTGAAGGAGCTGCCGATTGCAAAGAGCATCGGCAAAACCATGAATGCGCCTATAAGCACAAGGAACAGCACGGTGAGTATATCGCCGCCGACAGAACGGTTGACTTTTCTTCTTTTTATCCGTGCCATCTTAATCACCCACCTTGCTTATAAGCTTCTGCGCCAGCTTGTTGCACACTATCATAAGGAAGAACAGCACCGTCGCCAATGCGCAGGCATAGCCCATTTCCATTCGGCTTCCGCCGTAATCCTGTATGTGCAGTATAAGCGTATGCGCAACATAATCCTGCGTCGGATATCCGCACAGCGCGGTTATCTGATCACCCACCGAGAATGCACTGGTTATGCTCATTATTGCGCTGAATATCATCTGCGGACGCATATAGGGCAGAGTAACATACCACAGCTCCTGCCAGCGGTTCTTTACGCCGTCCAGCGCCGCCGCCTCATAAAGCGTCTTGTCCACATTCTGAAGACCGGCTATAAAGGTCAGGAATGATACGCCCAGCGATGACCACAGCAGCACTATCATAACGCAGGGCACTATATAATTGACATCCTCAAGCCATCGAATATTCGATGTTATAAGCCCCAGCTTTATAAGGTTACCGTTCAGGTAGCCGTATGTGTCGGAGGAGAATATCAGCTTCCATACAACATATACGTTTGCCAGCGTAGGCGCATAGTATATCAGCGTCATAAACGCCCTTACCTTCGGAGTAAGCTCATTTATAAGCCATGCAAAGAACAGGGACAGGATATATCCGCCCGGGCCCAGCACCACTGCAAAAAGCATGGTGTTTTTAAGAGCCGTCATGAACAGGTCGTCCGCTATGAACATTCTGGTGTAGTTGTCCCAGAATATGAACTTGGGCTGCTCCAGAATATTGAAATAGGTAAATCCGTAATATATGGCCGTGACCACAGGCAGCACGGTCAGAGTGATGAACACCAGCATAAAGGGCAGCATGAACAGATACAGTATTCTGTTCTTCCACGCCTCATGCAGCTTGGTTTTCATGTAATGTCCGAAAAAACTCTGCTTTTTCGGAGCAAACTGTGAGGGTTGCATTTCGTTTGTCATCCTCTGCCTCCTTACCACAAATCCTTGTTGTCCAGCTTCTCCTGGAACTCGGCTCTCTTGCGTGCTATCTCATCGTTTATCTGCTTGGAATACTCAAGAAGCACAAGGTTGCTGTCCGAATTGCTTCCGATTACTTCCTTCCATGCAAACTCGATGTTTCTTCCCATGTAATAGGAGCCCGGAACCTCCGGAATTCCTATAACATGCTGCCACTGATCCTTTATCGCTTCAAGGGATTTCTTATCCCAGGGCAGCTGCTCAACGGCGGCGACATTTGCCGTCTGATAACGGGCAGCGCTGCCAAGCAAGCTCTCTATCTCGCGTCCGAACAGCGCCTGAGCCTCGGTGCCCGTCCACCAGGACATGAACTTCCACGCGCTCTGTCTGTCCTTGCAGGTGGAAATCATAACGCAGGCGGTAACGGTACCGGCCGTTGAATAATTAACGGTGCCGTCCTCCTGAACGGTTCCGGGAACCTTTTTGAATTCCCAAAGACCGTCAAGCTCGGGGGCGAACACGCTCAGGAGGTTATAGGAGCTGTATCCGGCGATAGCCACCGGAATCTCACCGGAACGGAAGCGGTTGGAGAAGTCATAGCTGTTGGGCAGCCTGTGCACCGTGAACAGGTTCGTCCACATCTTAAAGGCGTCCAGCGCCTCATCGGAATCAAGGTTGCCCGTGATGCCGTCGTAGGGATATTCGTCACTCATCTTGTAAAGCTCGCCGCCGCGCTGGTAAAGCATGGTTGCATACAGTCCCAGCGTGCCGCCCACAACGCCCAGAACGGGAACCGGCATACCGAAGTTCATGTTCTTGTTCTGCAGAAGCGGCAGCAGCCTGTAAATATCGTCCCAGGTGTTAAGCTGCGTCTCGGGGTCTACTCCCAGCTCCTCCATGATGTCCGTTCTGTAATAGAGCATCTGGAAATCCTGCGTTTCCGGCAGGCCGTAAACGGCGGTTCTGAAACGCAAAGGCGTAAGCGCGCTTTCGTGGAACTGGCTGAACACCTCTTCGCGGTTTTCAAACTCATCGCTGTTAAGGTTTACCACTGCTCCGCGCAATGCGTAGTTTACCGCATCGCTCGAGCCTCTGGAGAGGCACACATCCGGTCCGTTGCCCGCAAGGGTCGCCGGAAGCAGCGCGCCGGAAGCCACCAGCTTAAGGTTTACCGCCACATTGTATTTAACCGTAAAGCGGGAATCTATTATCTGCTTAAGCACATTGGCGTTGTCACGGTTGCCCGCATTGCCCGCGCCGGTCTCTACCCATACATCCACGGGCTTCTGATCGCCGTCCGTCGTTACGGAGCCGATGGTGTCATAATCCTCGATAAAGGAAGCTATAAAGGAGGTTATCTCGTGAACAAAGCTCTGGAAGAAGGTTGCATCTCCCTTGGGCAGCTCGTGCTCGGGGGAGCATACCACAATATAGTCCATCTGCAGCGGCTGCTGACGCATGGTGTTTATCCATGTTCCCAGCGCGGCGATGTTGTCCTTAAGATCGCTGAAGCGCTCCTTGAGCGTATCGGTGCGCACTTCAATCTCGTCAAGAATAAGTATCAGCTTGCGCAGAACGCTGGACTGCTCGTTGGTTCTGCCGTTGTAGGCGTCCTTTACCTCCTGCTCGATCTGCTTGAGGTTGGCGTTTTGCTCCTTAAATATCTGAAGCGCCTCGCCCGCCACCTTGGCAAACTGATAGTCGCGGTTGACATCGGGATCCGCACCGGTAAGCATCAGTATCTGTCTGTATGCGGCGTTGAGCTGCGTAAGGCTGCTCTCGGTCTTCTGGAGAGTCTGACTCAAATCGCCCAGGGTTATCTCCATGCGCAGCACATGTTTGCCCGCCTCCAGATAGAACAGCATATCCTGTCCGTCCTTCTGAACCGGCTGTACGCTGTAGCTTGTGGAATAGGGGAATTTGATGTCCTGAGTTTCCTGGCACACCTCGCTGCCGTCAATAAGCATACGGCGATGGGCGTTTGCGCCGCCCAGCACATTCTGCTTTGCCTTGAAGGCGATCTTGTAAAGCCCGGAAACCTTTACATCCACCTCCCACTCCATCCATGAGCCTACATCCTGCCACTTGTCTCCGCCTATGGAGTTAAGACGGATCTTGCTGTTGTGATAGGGCTCCATGGTGGGGGTGGAGCGGTCCGCTATTGCATAAAGGGTAGGATCGCTCTTATCGGAGGGATCCTCGGCCTGTATCTTTATATAGGTATCGTCATTGTCCGGAACCGCGGTATAGCCCTTCTGGCCGTAAAGCGCCTTCAGCTCCTCATAGGTGGGAGCCTCGGCCCGTTTGCATATCTCAAGGGAGGATATTGCAAAGCACTCGCTCACGGGAGAAAGCGCGATTATATGCTCTCCGGCAGTCAGATAGAACGAGAACGGCTCGGGATAATATCCCAGATAGTCGCGGAACTCGCCCGTCTGCCAAGCTTCCTTCTCAATCTGGAAGGGGCGGAGATCGTTATCCGTCTTTTCATCGCGTTTTACCGGCGTCTCGTTAACCCAGCGACGGGTGAACTGCACCTGACGGGCATCATAGAACGGCATTTTGCCGTCAATGTACACCGCGCGCGAAACGGCAGAGCCCTTGGAGGTATACTCCGTTACCGTGCTGCCGCTCTCCGCTTTGAAGCTCTTGAAGGTGTAGTAATGCAAACGGAAGCTGTAAAGCCCCGTCTGCGGCACCGTAACCTTCCAGCCGATGATCTTGTCATCGGTGGATATAACCGCTTCAATGCCCTCGAAGCTGCCCATGGGCAGCTTATCCTCGCTTACGGTAAAATCGCTGTTGAGCACAAGATGCTCCGAGGCCGGCGCGGATATACTTACATCCGGCTTAGCCGCAGAGGCATACTGCTCCAGATAGGCTCTGTATTCCAGCCTGTCCTTTGAGCTTTCCGTGCCGCTGTCCTGTTGTTCCTGATTTGTATTGCCTCCGTCTCCGGATGCATCGGGGTTTGCCGGGTCGCTGCCGTCCGCAAACGCAGTCAGGCCGCAAACCGACACAGCCATAAGCAATGCAAGCATTGCCGCTGTTATCTTCTTCCCGATAGCCATAGAATCCCCTCCGTTAAACATTATACGCAAAAAGCAATTGGGAAAACTCGGATATGTCGTCTTTTTGGGACAACTTTTATCCCGCTACATTCAAGAGGATATTATCCCCCTTTAATTATAGCGGTATTATGATAATTCAATATCCCCCTTAATGTCAATATAATTGGTGATTTTGCTGTGTGAATTTTAACGCACAGCAGCGCGATTTATGCCGTTTTTTCGTCAATGTGGGACTGATTTTATCCCTATTATTAACATATGAACCGCATCGCATATGTAAATCTGACAAATACCGCATCCCGGCTCACATTATATTTTCATCCGTTTTCCCCGCCTCTGCGTACATACAATGCTTCGCCGCCTCCGCCGATGCGCAATACCGGCATTTTCTGCATTTTTACCCCGGCCCTTATCCGAAAGCTTGCTTTCAGTTATTTCCGTGCTGCACACCGTTATTGTCCACCGTGTATTCCCCCGTATATATCAGCTCCGATACCGACACCACGCTGAACCCCTGCTTTTTAAGCGCCGCCAGCACTCGCGGCAAAGCCTCCAGTATATGGTCGGAATTGTTATGAAACAGTATTATATCTCCCGCCTTCACCTTTTTTGTGGTGCGCTCCACTATCGCATCAGCACTCAGCCCCTTCCAGTCAAGGGAATCAATCGACCACTGCACGCAGTGCATGGGTATGCCGCGCACCGTCTGCACAACGGCATCGTTATAATCCCCGAACGGGGGACGGAACACCGTGGGCGTGCTGCCCGTCAGCTCCTTTATTTTGTCATTCACCTGCTCCAGCTCGCTGCGCATCTGCTCCGCAGTCAGTTTTGTCATCTTGGGATGGTTCTGCGAATGATTTCCTATCTCAAAGCCTCTTTGTGCTATGCTTTTCACCTTCTCGGGGTATTTCTCCGCCCAAAAGCCCACCAGAAAAAAGGTTCCCTTTGCCCCGGCGGAATCCAGTATGTCCATTATTCCGTCCGTCTTGTCGGCCCCCCATGCCGCATCAAAGCTCACCGCCACCTTCTTTTCCGCCGTGTCCACGCTGTATATGGGCTTGTGAGCCGCCGCCGTCACCGCCTCCTCGCCGCCGGAGGAAAACACCGCCGCGCACACTATCAGCATCAGGCATGCAAGCACCGCCACTATTCCGGAGCGTTTCATAAACAGTATCCTCATAAATTATCCCTCCATATAAATATGGTAAAGCCTATGACGGTGCCCGCTGCCGTATTCCCTGCGCCGCCGGAACTAAACGGAATATTTCGCCCCCAATCGCCCCCCGAATGCCCGCGTCCGCCTTTACCGCCCGTTTTTTTGTTTTTTGTGGCAATATGTATGAAAAAAATAATTGGTTTTTTATGGCACACCGCGTTGACATTTGACATTTCGTCACATATAATAAAATCGTAAAGCGAACAATTTATTTTTTTAGCTTCATATGTGACAATTTGTCACATTATAAATATCTCCGCCCGTATCATGCGGAGAATAAAAGGGGGAATCACCTATGATAAAATCAAATAACACAGTATCTGTCAGCAGCCTTGGCCGCAACCAAACAAAACCGCACTTCCCGGAAGCTCCCCTTCTCCCCGAGCAGGAAGGCTCCGCCGGCAATTACACCCCGGACGAGCTGCGCAATGCCGAGGAAATGCTTGCCGACCTGGAGGAGGTATACTATTCCCTTATAAAGCTCCAGCGGGAATACGGCGCTCTTGTACGCGCCTCCGGCCCGAACGGCTATGTATGCCACAGCGTTGAATGCGCCCGCAGCGCGCAAAGCCTCAATATGAGCGCCATTGAGCTTGCACAGCGCCTTGACTGCCTCAGCAGCCGCTACCATGCCCTTGTATATATGCTGCGCACCCTGAAAGAGGATCTTGCAGCCTTGCGTCCGGGGCGTGAATATACCTTTCTTAAGCTCCGCTTCCGGCACGGACTTTCCGTGGACGAAGCCGCACAGCAGCTTCGCTGCTCCCGCCGCAGCTGCTACCGCATCCGCATGCGCGCCCTTAACGCCGTATGCGATTCCCTTGCCAAAACGCCGCTGGGACGCCGCGTGCTTTCCTTCGGGCACGGCACGGTGCTGCACCGCTACAATAAATAATCCGCCCTCCCCCTGCCTGCCGTAACGGCATCCCCGTTCAATAAATAAACAGACCATCGAAATACTGAATTCCGAAGGTCTGTTTCCGCAATAATATCCCTGATACATATAATATATGAAAAGACCCGAAGCGCATCTTATCCTGATTATTTCGGATAAACGCCTCCGGGTCTTTTCTCTGATTTTCCGTTTTTGAGCACGCAGCACGCTTTTGCAAAGCCGTTTGCAGAAATTATCCCTGCTCAAATGCCTGCACGCCTCAAAACGCTTTTCAGCCCTTGAAATCGCGCTCAAAGGATCTGCACAGGCATTTGCCCTTAGGCGTCATATCCGCACAGCTTATATTTACACGCTCCGCCATACATGCGCCGTCCTTGTTGTGCGCGCAGCCCGCCGCATCGCAGCAGATGCAATTGTCCCGGCAGGGCAGCTCCAGGCTTCCGATCTCGTTTGCAAGCTCGCCCGCCTCAATCCGGCGTCTGGGTCTGTAAGAAGCACAGAACACCGTTTTGCAGTCTCTGCCTCCGGTACATACATCCACGCGCTTTTTTGCGCATTTGCAATCGCTGTTGTGCGCACAGCCTCTCTGTTCACATTTTATAACGCTCATATTTTTATCCTCCGCGTTGATTTCACTTTTATTCTGCCTTGTTTTTCGGCATTTATACTGTAAATATCAGGAATGAAAAATTCTTTTACGGGCAAAATACCTGTAAAATATACTCCGCTGAACCGTCAGGAGGTGCTTTTTTGGATCCCATTTCTCATATCAGGCTGCAAATTCAGGCGCGCGTGGGGCAGAATGTAACCATACGCGCAAACACCGGCCGCCGCCGCGAGCACGAATATACCGGGCTTCTCACCGGGGCGTATCCCAACATCTTCACCCTTTGCTGCACGCTGGACGGCACAAAGCGCAGCCTTGCCTACACATATGAGGATATCCTCACCGGCAGCGTGCTGTTTGTACGGCGTGCATAGCACGATGTAAATTTACACTTCGTACACGCTTTTTATCAAAAAATCTCCCCCGAGCAGAACAAAAAATGCTATAATATATTTGATAAAAATATCGCCGCAGCTGCGGCGTAATAAAAAGCAAACGGAGGTACACCATGTCCCTTATCAATCTTACAAACGAAAATTTCGATGCCGAGGCCGTAAAAAGCGATAAGCCGGTGCTTATAGATTTCTGGGCGCCCTGGTGCGCGCCCTGCCGTGCTTTGGGCCCCACCATCGAGGAGCTTGCACGGGAGTGCACCGATTATAAAATATGCAAGGTAAATGTAGATGAGCAGCCGGAGCTTGCCCGCCGCTTCATGGTGCGCAGCATACCCTTTATAGTCATAATGGTAAACGGCACCGTAACGGACACCGCCGTAGGCGGACGCAGCAAGGAATCCCTGCTGGAAATGCTTCAAAACGCATAAATCCGTCATTGCAAGCAGCCGCGAAAAATGCTTTTGCGGCTGTTTTTTGCATTTTCTCCAAAGCGTGCGGCCCTTTCCCGAATTGCAAAGCCCCTAAATATCAGGTTGACAAATTCTCTCCCGATACATATAATTAACCCTGTAATGTTATATATAATATGTACTCGTAGCGAAGCTGGATATCGCGTCAGACTCCGACTCTGAAGACCGTGGGTTCGAATCCCGCCGGGTACACCAAAATCGGCAGGCCTCCGAAAGCGCCTGCCGATTTTTACTTTTTCGCTTTTTCCTCTTCCGTCTGTTCGAAATTCCTGACAGCTTCCCCGAATTCCAAAGACGGCCGGAAACAGCCGCATCCCGCCAAGCCCCGATTTTATCCCGAACTTTAACTGAATTTTTCCAAAACTCAATTCAGGCTTTTCAATCAACACCCCTGCAAACTACCGTTGACACGGCACAGCGCCCGTGCTACAATGTTATTGTCGATGTCGGTAAAGCATTGCCGGCCTCGTTTTCCGATAGGTACTGCCGGTTCTTCAGGTATCGCGGCTCGGTTCGCCTTTGAACGGGCGCACTGTAAGCGGGCCATAACCCGGTGATAGACCGGCGGTTATAAAACAAACAAAACTGACGGCCCGAAAACGGGCGGGAAAGGAAAAAATATGAGCAAAACGGAACAGGTACAGAAGGCATGGGTAGAGGCCATGAAAAATAAGGACACGGCGCGCAGGGATTCGCTCTCCCTTCTTATGGCGGCGCTTAAAAAGGGTGCAAAGGACAAATGCGCCCCCCTTACCCCGCAGGAGGAGGACGATATAATCCTTCGGGAGATAAAGCAGACCCGCGAGTCCATAGACAGCGCGGCGGGCAGAGAGGACATAATAGCCGTAAACGAGGCAAGGCTGGCGGTATACACGGAATTTGCGCCCAAGTTTCTCTCCGAGCAGGAGATACAGGCGGAAATAGCGGCGGTGCTTAAGGAGCTGGGCATTGAAAAGCCCGCGCCGCAGGATAAGGGCCGCATAATGAAGCTGCTTATGCCCAGAGTAAAGGGCAAGGCGGAGGGCGCAGAGGTAAACCGTCTGGTGGCGGCTCTGTTCTGATAACAAAACGCCGGCGGCGGCAGTGCGCAGAGAGCGTAAATCCGCGCAAAAGCATTAAACTGCAAAAGAAAAGCCGGCAAAAATGCCGGCAGCAGTAAAACGGTAATATGCAAATTTTCAGAAACAGGCAGGATTTTTTCGTGCCTGTTCTTATTTTATTTTTCGGAAACCGCTGTTTCGGGCCGGAAACATCGTGCGATGCTGCCTTATATGTATCAGCAATATATTGTTTTGATGTCATCGGCGATTTTTTCGTAATATACCTCGCTGATTTTGCTGTTTATAAACACGGGGAGCATTTCGTCAAAGCCCTCGATCAGCTTATCCGATTTTGCAAGCTCGCAGAGAGGATACCAAAATATTTCGCCTTCGCCGGAAGCCTTAAGCTCGCCGGTAAAGCTGTCTGCAATATAAAGGAAAACTATGTACCGCTTCCCGTCCTTTTGCTTATGAAATTCCTTTATGCCGCAAAGCCGCGGCGCTTTTATCGTAAGCCCTGTTTCTTCCTGCATTTCACGGATAACCGACGGAGTAACATATTCCCCCTTTTCAACATGACCGCCCGGAAAATTCCAGCCGTGCCACACCGGGTGATTCACCTTGTTCTGCACAAGCACATTGCCCTTGCCGTCGGCAATCATGCACATATTTGTAAGCTCAACTTCTTCGGTTCTTGACATAGTGTTTCTCCTTACAGCCCGCGTCTGACCGGCCGATGTATGCCGGTAATTTTGCGTCAAATGTAAAAAACACTTAACGCACAAGCAGCTTCAGCGCGGCTGCGGCCGTCTGCTTCATAAGCATGGCAATGGTTACGGGGCCTACGCCGCCGGGCACGGGGGTGTAGGCGCTGCAATGCGGTATGCAGGCTTCAAGATCGATATCGCCTACATTGCCGGCGTTGTAGCCTGCGTCCATAAGCACCGCGCCCTCCTTTATCCAAGTTTCTTTTACAAAAAGGGGCTTGCCCACGGCGGCCACCACTATGTCGGCGCGGCGCACTATATCAGGCAGATTGCGGGTTTTGGAATGGGCTATTGTAACGGTGGCGTTTTCATTAAGCAGCAGTGCGGCCACCGGCTTTCCCAGAATGGGGCTGCGGCCTATAACCACGGCTTCTTTGCCCTCAAGGGGGATATTATAGCGCTTGAGCAGGGATACAATCGCAAGCGGGGTGGCGCTGCAAAAGGCGTCCAGCCCCATTGCGGCGCGGCCGAAGCCGGCGGTGGTTACGCCGTCCACATCCTTTTCAAGGCTTATTGCATCAAAGCAGGCGCGCTCGTCTATATGGGCGGGAACAGGATGCTGAAGCAGTATTCCGCACACCTCGGGATCGCGGTTAAGACCGTTTATAACCTCAAGCAGCTCCTGCGTGGTGGTGCTTTCGGGCAGCTCCACCTTGCGGGAGAGCATTCCCACGCGGGCGCAGGCGTTGCCCTTCATGCGCACATAGGTTACGCTTGCGGGGTTGTTCCCCACAAGAATAGTGGCAAGCACCGGCGTTTTCCCGGTTTTGGCGATAATGTCCTGCACAAGAGCGCGTATTTCCGCCTCCACCTCGCGGGCATAGGCCTTTCCGTCTATAACTGTCATAAATTATTCCTCCAAACAGCGCTGAGCCGATACGGCTTTTTATACTTTTATTTTATAATCCGCGCCGCGCAAAGTCAAGAAAATCCCGGACGAACATCCGGGATTTGATGCTATTGTTCGGGTTTGTCCGACATCTCGGCGGAGGCGACGGAGTCGGCATATGCCAGCTGCTTTCTGTGCAGCGTTTCCAGACGCTGTCGGGCGGCGGCTTTGAGTATAACCCCGCGGATAAGGCAGTCCAGCGCACTGCCCGGGTTATAGTCGGCGGGGGCGCAGAAGCTGATTCTCCCCTCCCGAAGCATACGCAGCACCTTGGCATCCCCCTTGGCGGGGTCGTATACGCCCACGGAGCAGCCACCGCCGGAGGTGACAAGCTGCATACAGGGGATATCGGTGTCGCTGTCCCCTATGTATACCATGTTGCAGAAAGGGACGCGAAGCCTGTCCGGCGGGAAGTAATCGTTCACGGCGGGGTCCGTCACATCGGGCACGCCCTTTCGTATGCGGAAAAGGAACTGGGTCTTATTGGTGTAATTCACATTCATGGCGGGCCAAACGGCCACTCCGCGGCTGTTGTAATAAAAGGAGCTTGCATATATGCGCTCAAACACCCCGGCCTTTGCAATGGAGGTGCCCTCTATCATTTCCCGCAGCCCGGAGGAGATTATATAGTGCTCCACCTTTACGCCGGCACGCTGCCCGTAAAGCCCGATACGCTCAAACCAGCCCTCCGCACCGGGAAAAAGGCGTACTCCGGCGCCGTAGCGCGCCAGCGCCTCCTTGGTAAAGACAAGATGCCCCTCCGCCTCGCGCACCATAAGATACATATAGGCAAGGTTAGGGTCCATATCGTTATTTTGTGCAAGGAGATTGGCTTCGCGCCAAAAGGCCTCGGTATCATAGCCTACCGACTGTATATAGCCCTGCGCCTGCATGTCATCGGGGGAAAGAGTCTTGTCAAAATCGTAGCAGATGGCAAGCACGGGCGGCTCGCCCGCCTCGCCTTTAACGGTGTCGCTGTTCAAAATATGCCTCCTTAAGCCGGTTTGAGGGGAAACGGTGAAATTATGCCGAAATACACGAACCGTTTTTTATTATGCGGCAAGGCTGTCCAGCAGCGCCCTGAGCCATGCAACGGCCTGATCCTTTGCCAAAAGCACCACAACCGCAAGGGCAAGGGAAACAAACAGGCAGATGAGCTTTATTATAAGAACGCTGCGAGCAAAATTGCGGCGGCTGAGGTTCTGTGCGGAAACTGCGGCGATTATAGAGCATATAAGCCCCAGCACCGGTATGGCATACAGCACCGTAAGCCAGAAATAGCTGCCCGTGCTTACTGCCGCTGCCATGGGCTTTCCGGAGGCTTTGCCCTCCGGCGCGGCGGAAACGGGTGCGGCCTCGGGGGCAGCGGGCGCCGCTTCCTTTGCAGGCACGCATGCGGGCTCTGTGTCTGCACATGTGCAGCAGGGCTGCTCGCAGGCCTTCTCGTCAGCCTCAGCTGCGTTTTTTGCATCATTCGGCGCGTTCTCCCTTTCGCGGGCCATATCTACGGTTACGGGGCGCACGCCTGCCGGCTCCTGTGTGTCAAAGGGACGCCCGCACTGCACGCAATATTTGATGTCATCCGCGGCTTCTGCGCCGCAATAGCTGCATTTTTTCATTTTTTACCTCCTGCTTTTTCGCTTTTAAGCGTTGTATTGCTTTTATGTTGTATATTTTTATGATATATTACCGTATTTTTTCAAGCTCCAGCACATATTTTCCGGAGCAGAGGTGCAGGGTACGGCCCTCCTGCGCGCCTTCGTACCGGCTGCCGGGGCAAAGGCGGAAGCCTTCGGGCAGCACGATCTCTCCCTGAGTGCCGAAGGGCAGGGTAACCTCCATGCGCAAGCCCTGCGGCGTGCGCTCCCATGCGGAAGCCGCCGTGCCGCGCGGGGTATCCATGGAGGCGCATACGCCGGAGAGTCCCTCGGGCAGACAGGGCGCAATGCGTATCTGCTCAAATGCGGGGGCAAGGGGCGTAATTCCCGCAAGATGCTTGTAGAACCATGTGCTGATGGTGCCGTACATGGGGTGATTGTGCGAGTTCATGGCACTGGTGGTGCCCAGCTCCCAGCGCTCCCAGATGGTGGTGGCGCCCATTGCCAGCATATAGCCCCAGCTGGGATAATCGGTTTTGGTTGCAATTTTGTATGCAACATCCGCAAGCCCTTCATCGGAAAGCACATCAAAAAGGTACTTGGTGGCTATGTTTCCGGTGGTCAGGTGATAGTCGTGAGCCTTTATATCATCAACAAGGTTTTTAAGCACCTTTGCGCGCATTGAGGCGGGCGCTATATCAAAGTGCAGCGCCAGCAGGTTGGAGGCCTGAGAGCCTAACGCATACTGCCCGGTTTTGCCATTAAGGTATTTCCGGTTTATTGCAGAGCGTATATAGTCGGCAAGCTCGGTATATTCCGCCGCCTCCGCAGGCTTTTTGAGCAGCTGCGCCATGCGGGCAAGCAGGCGCGCGTTTTCATAGAAGAAAACGGTGGCAACAAATTCTCCCGGCGTAATGGCGGAAAGAGCGCTGTTGGCCTCTCTGCCGCCCACGCCGCCGTCCACGGGGCCGGCCCAGTCGCCGTAATTATAATACTGCATTATGCCGAAGCGGGAGCGGGACACAAGATACTGCTCCCACGCCTTCAGCTGCTCATAATATTCCCCTATCATGGCCGCATCACCGAAGAACATATAGCTGTACCAGGGCACAAACAGGAATATGCTGGAGAGCGGATCGGCCTTGTCGGCGCCGAATACGCGGGGCGCCACATCCTTTATGGAGCCGTCCTCCTCCTGCGTGTCGGCAAGATCCTTCATCCATTTGCGCAGAAACGCGCCGCAGGAGAAATTGTATATGATCTCCTCTATACGCACGGTGCAGTCGTTCACCCAGCCCTGGCGCTCGTCGCGCTGGGGGCAGTCCGTCGGCACGGAGTGAAGATTGCTTTCCTCCGTCCACAGCACGCACTGCTGTATGCGGTTCAAAAGCTCATCGGAGCAGGAAAATTTGCCGCTTACCTTTATATCGGAGCGCACCTGACGCCCGGTGAGCTTTATCTGCTGCGGAGTGCAGCCCTCCAGCTGAACATAGCGGAAGCCGTGATAGGTGAAGGAGGGCTCCCAGCTTGCCTTGCCGCCGCGGCAGATGTATACATCGTGATTTTTTGCCCAGCGCAGGTTTTCCTGGTTTACCGTGCCGTCCTCATAGAGCATTTCGGCAAAGCGCAATGATATTGCGCTGCCGCTTGGAAGCTCGGTTTCAATTTTTACCCAGCCTGCAAAGTTCTGACCGAAATCGTATACATATATTCCCGGCGCGGGAGAGCTTACGCTTACCGGCTCCATATCCTTTGTTACCCGTATGGGCTGGGCAAGCTCCGGCTCCACGGTATCGCAGGGTGCGGCGGTCGGTATCATGGCGCGGCTTCTTATCGGCGCTCCGCCCGGCACATCCCACGCACGCTCAAGGCGCGCATCGTAATGCTCGCCGTTGAAAAGGTCGTTGTAGGTTATTGGACCCGCGCCCACGGTCAGCCCGCTGTCCGGTCCGGAAAGCAGAAGCTCGCTGCTGCCGTCTTTATATTTTATATATATCTCATAGCTGAGCTTGGGCAGGCCCAGCCAAGTAAGGGGCTTAAGAAAATCGAAGCGCTCAAACACCTCGTGACGGTTATTGTACCACCCTTCACCCAAAACTATGCCCAGAGTGTTTTCTCCCATGCGCAGCGAGGGGGTTATATCGTGCATTATATACTGCACGCGCTTGTCAAAGGCGGTAAAGCCCGGCTCCAAAACGGCGTCGCCCTGACGGATGCCGTTTATGCTGAGCACATGATAGCCCAGCCCGCAGACAAGCGCATAGGCACATTCCGGCTCCTTTTCAAGGGTAAAATCCGCACGGCAGTAAAGCGCGCGGTTGCGGGCGTAGCTGAACTGCTCCGGGCCCATGAACTGCGCCCGCCAGGGCAGGAAATCGCCCGTTACAAAGCTTTCGGGGCCGCTTATGCCGCTTCTGCCCATGTCGGATATTACCTCCGCCGTCCAGAAGTAGCGGCAAAACGGCTCAAGCGGAGCGCCGTCATATTCAATAAGGGTGGAGCTTCTGGTTTCCAGTGTGCAGTCCCACATATCGGCGTCGCCCTTTTCATAGGCCTCGGCGCCGGAATACACCCGTATGCATACGCTTTTTTGGCATTCGCCGGGCTGACCTCCGTCCACCTTGTAGGAGAATCTGGGGCGCGGCCCCACTCCGAGGGGGGATGTAAGCTGCTCTGCGGTAAGACCGTAAATGTTCAGCTGTGCTGTATCCTTCATATGCTGCCTCTCTTCCTGTGCTTTTATGTTTTTATTTGTGTGTGTATTTATTTTTATGTGCCTCTGCGCAAAAAACTATATAACAAGCCCGCCGTTTACGCCCAGTATCTGCCCCGTTATAAACGAAGCGTCTTCGCTTATCAGAAAGGCTGCCGCCGCAGCTATGTCCTCTGGTCGGCCTATCCGCCCAAGCGGAGTATCAAGGCGCAGGCTCTCCAGCGTTTCCGGGGATAAACCGGCGTTCATGGGGGTGTCTATAACGCCCGGGCATATGCAGTTTACCCGTATTCCGGAGGGGCCGGCCTCCTTTGCCAAGGCCTTTGTAAGCCCTATCACTCCCGCCTTGGAGGCGGAATATGCGCTTTCCCCCGCCGCGCCCGTCTGCCCCCACATGGAGGATATGTTCACTATTGCGCCCTCGCCGCGGGGCTGCATTTTTTTCAGGGCCTCACGGCAGACATAAAAGCAGCCGGTAAGGTTTGTGTCGGTCACTCTCCGCCACTGGCCGTCGCTTACCTCCTGAGCCAAAGCAAAGCTGCTTACGCCGGCGTTGTTTATAACCGCGTCCGCCCGCAGTGCAAACAGGCTGCGCACAAAGGCGCTGTCCGTTATATCGCCGCAGGCTACCGTGCAGTCGCACAGCAAAGAAAGCTCCTTTTGCAGCTCAAGCGCGCGTTCCCGGCTCTTGTTGCAGGCGATTATAAGGTTATATTCCCCCGCCAGCCTTCTTGCGCACGCTGCGCCTATTCCGCCGGCGCCGCCGGTTATAAGCACGGTTTTTTTCATGTTTCCTCCGTGATCGCTTTTTCGGTATTCCGCTTCGCGCTTTATCCCATCGGCGCTTTTTCCGCCCGCGCCGCCCCTGCGTGCCTCCCGTCGGGCCTGCGGGCATAATATACTCCCGCAGC
Source organism: uncultured Clostridia bacterium (assembly GCA_934465535.1). Lineage (GTDB taxonomy): Bacteria > Bacillota > Clostridia > Christensenellales > QALW01 > UMGS1338. The sequence goes on from CAKSKV010000003.1 coordinate 37,846, forward strand.
AAAGCCGCCTTTTGCCGAAAAACAAATGATTTTGCATAATTATATCACATATTGCACCCGCGGCGCAATGCCACAAAGGTCTTTTTGCAAAAAATACTTAAGTGCCGGTATTGACATTCATTATGCAATATGATATTCTGATTACAGAAAAATGAAAGGTATTTATTCATAAACGCAATTTATTCTACCGGATGTGCGCCGCTCAATGTAGGCTGTCCCACTGTTAATTTGGTTTGCCCTAACATTAATTCAAGTTGTTCCTGATCTGTCTGCGGGGCGGAACGGCAGTAAGCGCCGTTGTGTCAAATTTCAGGTTTGAGGGGAGAGTATATGAGCAAGATTAAACTGATGTTTTCAAATGCCGTTTATATGTTTAAGGTAATATGAAATTTCAGCAAATCACTGTTCTTCGGAAAAATGCTGTTAGCAATACTTAACGGCGTTATAGCCCCGTTAAATGCATATATTCTTAAAATATTGGTTGAGAAAATTACTGCCTTTGATTGGCATTCTACATTGGCGGTAATAGGAATAATTGCAGCCGTAAATTTAACAAACGGAGTTTTGCAGGCTTGCATCAATAGAAAACTGGGCATTACGGGAGATTTATTCAGAAACCACCTGATGTTTGAGTTCAATTCAAAAGTAGTCAATATGGACTATGAGATATTGTTCGAACCTGATATGATTCAAATGAAGGAACTGGCTTTCAAAACAATACGGGAAGGAAGAGCGATAAGGTACTTAGACATTATTTTTTCCTGCATATCCTATGTGATATCATTGGCTTCAATTATATATTTGCTGTCCTCTTTTTCGTGGTGGGTATACTTGGTTATGCTTGGTTTAAGCTCAATAAAAATATATACTGTCATAGCAGACAAAAAGCATAATTTTAATATATCGGTTGATATGGCTCCGATAAACGCCGAAACTTCATATTATATGAATATGCTGGCGGATGAATCTTACGCAAACGATATGCGTATGTTTTTCCATCTCCCGGTGGGTTATTTCCAAATATGAAAAATGCATAGCCAAAGCTCACAAAATGTTGGAGGGTCTGTTGTCCGGCATATTTAAAAATACAGTTGTCCGCAATGTTCTCTCCGGAATAGAAACGGTTTTTTTATATACTTTTGTTGCTTCTCAAATGTTTTTCAATAATATGACCTTTGCGGATTTTACTATGGCTACATCCGCTTTGCGCACATTTTCCGACTCAATAACCAATATAACCGGCAGTTTAATAGACCTGGGCGAAAACAGTGCATATGTAAAGATATACAGAGAATTCATGAAAAAGAAAAACACAATCGCAGTTCCGGGCAGAGGAAGAAACATTAAAGAACTGCCGGATACCCGATATATATTTGAACTGGCTGATGTCGGCTTTAAATATCCCGGCTCTGAAAAAATGGTGCTTGAGGGCTTGAATCTGCAAGCGGAAAAAGGAAAATTCTATGTTATTGTAGGGAAAAACGGAGTCGGCAAAACAACATTGGCAAGGCTGTTGTGCCGTTTGTACGATCCTTCATCGGGGATAATCAGATATATGAATAATGACCTGAGGGATCTTGAATACAAATCCTATCGGGATAATATTGGTGTAGTTTTTCAGGATTATAAATACTATTGCTTATCAATAGCGGAAAATGTTGCAATGAATGAGTACGACGGCTCGGAAGAGGTAATTAAAAAAATATCGGATGCATTAAATGCTGCGGGGCTTAGTGAAAAAATCAATTCCCTACCAAAGGGAATTAATACGCAATTGGGGAAAATTTTTGATAAAGAAGGGGTTTTATTATCCGGCGGGGAATTGCAAAAGCTGGCTTTGGCAAGAGTGTTATTCAAAAATTCTTCCGTTGTGATCCTTGACGAGCCATCCAGCGCGCTGGATGCCTTAGCTGAGGACGAATTAATAAGGACCTTTAACACTGCCCTTAAGGGCAAAACCGTGTTTTATATTTCGCATCGCCTTTCTGTCGCAAAATATGCCGATAAAGTTATCTTCATGGAGGACAATGTTATAAAGGGGTTCGATACTCATGAAACGCTTTTAGAAAGCATTGAATCATACAGAATTTTATATGAATCACAGGCTAAACACTATAAATAGGAGGCAATGAAAACAGTTTTGATACGCTAACGAGCGACGGTGTTCATTTGCTGTTATGCGGTACAAAGGAGTACTCGTATAACAGCATATTTTTCTTTCCGAAGGCGGTCGCCGGGAGAATCGAAGCGATTGCCTGCGATGTTCGAAGCGGCAAAAATGTGATACTTGGAGATGATTTAATAAAAACGAAATTTGCAAAAACAGAACAGGGTTATATCATAACCGCAGTTCTCAGTAATGCTTTTCTTAAAAATAATCATTTGGATTCGTATTTTTATATGGGAGTGGCAATTTCTGATTGCAGCAGCAAAACCTGCTGCCGAAAGAATCAATTGATTTTATCGCAAAACGATGCTCAATGGTATAACCCGATATATTTTGCAAGAGTGGATGTTCAGTAGAACCATATTCGGCGGCAAACTGGCGTGCAAAAGCATTTTGCGGTTGTTTTCCGGGGCAATATGCATTATAATAAGCTTATAAGCGTTTATTGGATATAACTGTTTATTGTGAGGAATTATGGACGACAAAACCAAAAAAATAGTGCTGGCGCGTCAGAGGGCGGACAGGTTCAGGGCCATACCCATGGCGGCGGGTATACTGCTTACCGCGCCCGTGATACATTCGGATAAAATCGCCTACGGACCAGAGGGGCATCAGTATTTTCTGTTTTTTAAGCCCGATACTCCGGTAAAGGACAGGCTGGTGGTATATATTCACGCCGGCGGATGGAGCTCCTATTCCCCTGCCGAGTTTGAATTCATATGCCGCAGGTTTTCCCAAAGAGGCTACCCGGTGGTGTCCCTGGGATACCGCCATGCGCCGCGGTACCGCTATCCCGCACAGGCGCACGATGTTTTCCGGGGCTTTATACAGGCGCGGGAATATGTAAAGCAGCGGGGATACAATGCGGATAATATAATAGTTATCGGCTCCTCCGCCGGGGGGCATTTGGGCGGCGTGCTTGTTTACGACAGGGAATTGCAGGCGCAATATGCGGTAAAGCAGGAGTGGTTCTTGGGGCTTGCCTCCTTGGGCGGAATAATGGATTTTTCCTTTGAATATCCCGACGCCACCGAAAAGCTCTTTGACAATCTTTTTACCGAAGATTACGATCGGGCACTGGCCGCTCCCATAAATATGGTAAAGGGGGATGAGGGCGTGCGGGTGATGTGCATACATTCCCCTCTTGACCCCATAAGCAATATAGACAATCAGCGCGCCTTTGTGCGCCGGGTAAACGAGCTTTCGCCGGGAAGCGCCACCATGGTGGAGGTGCGGGAAAAGAACCGCTATCACTGCAATCTTGTGGCGGGCGTATTCTTTGAGAAGGACGATTCCCCGCCGCTTAAATCGCTTTTTGCCTTTATGGAGTCGCTCTGACGGGGCTGCCCGAAGACCGCTTTGACAGAGCCTGCCCTTTTATCCGCCGATGACAGGGCTGACGAAAGGGCGGATTTCCTTAAGGCAAGCCTTTTATAGCTTATAAAAACTTACAAATCATTTTTCGGAGAACAGATATATGCTCAATGCAGCAAGCTTTGCTTCCTATTGCCGCTCGCGCGGGCTGAAATGCGTGGTGCGGGACGATCTTGATTCCCGCAGCGGAAACATTGCAATGATATTCAGCGATGAATCAGGCAAGCTGCCCGATGTACGGGTAAGCCTTGATTTCTGCGTGCCGGGCAGCGTGGGGCTTATATGCGCGGGGTTTGCCCCCTATAACGGCACGCCGGAGAGAAAAGAGGTGCTGCGGCGCCTTAACACCGCAAATTCGGCGGGGCCGTTTGCCAATTTTCTGCTTAATAACGGAGAAATTGTCCTTCAGGGGGTTTACCCCACTCAGCTTATGGACGCGCAAACCCTTACGGAGCTGATATTTTTTTCGGTGCGGCTTTGCTGCGGAATACCGGAGTATGTTTTTGCCGGCACGAAAAACGAAGGCGCCGAAAGCGCGGAGGCGAAGGAGCAGGAGAAGGGCGTACAGCCCGGAGAGGAGAGGGTCGGAAATGAAGAATAACGCGGCTCTATTTACCAAGGCTCTTGTGGAAAACGGGCTTTCCTGCAGTCAGCACTCATCAAAGCTGGAAACCGTTTTTACGCTGGACTTTTTTGCCGGCAGTCAGGCGCAGGCCGATGTGGCGCTGTTTAATGACGATCACGGCATCAGAATAACCGTTACCGATTTTTTTCAGTACGATGAAAAGGATACCGACACGGTGCTGGATGTGCTCAATTCCGCACTGGAGGAGCGAGCCTTCTTCAATGCCTATGCCTCGCAGGGACAGGTGGTGCTGCGCAGGGAGATACCCACGGGAGATACCTTCAGCGCGCAGGTGGTGCTGGAAACGCTGGAGCTTATGCGTCAGGCCGCTGCGCAGCTGTACGAAAAGCTGTGCATTGTGTATTCGGTGCTTTCCTGACAAAAGGACATAAACGGGCAGCGTGCCCGGGCAATTTGCGCTTTAAGCATTAAAAAAGTATAAAGGAGAAGGAAAAATGGATGTTTTGACGGTTATTCTTTCGGCCGCAGCGGTTCTTGCCTCTGCAATATCGGCCTTTATTGCCTCGGCGGCGCTTGCCGGAATAAAAAGGGCGCAGGCGGAGCAGCAAAGGCAGGCAGAGCAGCAAAAACAGGCCTCTGAGCGCCTGATGCTTGCACAGCAGCAGAGAAGAGAGGAGCTTGCGGCGCTGGAAGCGCGCATTAACAAAAGCATTTCCGATTCCGCGCAGACCGGGCGGCAGGAGCAGGGCGAGGCGATAGCCCGCCTGCGTGCGGAGATGACGGATGCGGCTCAGCGCACGCGCAGCGAAATGGTTTCGGGCACGGATAAGACCCGTGAGGAGCTTACCCGGTCGCTGGCGCTTAGCCGAAAGGAGCTGTCGGATACGCTGGGCGAGTTCGGGCAAAACCAGAAAACCGAGCTTAAAGAAGTGAGCGCCGCCCTTGAAAGCATTCGCCGCACGGTGGATGAAAAGCTGCTGGCCGTGCAGCAGAGCATGGAAAACAGCATAAGCAATATGACATCCGGCAACGAGAAAAAGCTGGAGCTCATACGGGAAACGGTGGATGAAAAGCTCTCCGGCACGCTTAACAAGCGCTTCAGCGAAAGCTTCTCCATGATAAACGACCAGCTTAAAAATGTATCAAAGGGGCTGGGCGAGATGACGGCGCTGGCCACGAATGTCGGCGACCTCAAGCGGGTGCTTACAAATGTAAAAACGCGCGGCACATGGGGCGAAATGCAGCTGGGCGCGCTGCTTGAGCAGGTGCTCAGCCCCGCGCAGTTTGTGCATAACGCCCATGTCCGCCCCCGCAGCCAGGAGGTGGTGGAGTACGCCATTGTGCTGCCCGGCAAGCAGGACGGCGAAAGCGTTTTTCTTCCCATTGACAGCAAATTCCCCATGGAAAGCTATCAGCGCTACTGTCAGGCAGCGGAGGCGGGCAATGAGAGCGATGTGCGCAGTCAGCGCGCCGCGCTTATTGCGGAAATACGCACAAATGCCCGTACAATACAGAATAAATACATAGTTCCCCCTTATACCACCGACTTTGCCATTATGTACCTGCCCACCGAGGGGCTTTACGCCATAGCGTCGGGGGATGCGGAGCTGCTGTCCCAGCTGCAAAGAGAATACCGGGTAACGGTGATGGGCCCCGCTACGCTGGGCGCATTTCTTAATTCCCTGCATATGGGCTTCCGTACCCTGGCCATTCAGAAGCATACAAGCCGGCTTTGGAAGGATGTGCAGAAAACCTCCAAGGAATTTGAAAAATTCGGCGGTCTGCTGGAAAAAACGCAGAAAAAAATAACGGAAGCGGGCGAAACCCTCAGCGATGCCATAGGCCGTACCCGCACCATACGGGAACGCCTTAAAAACGCCGAGCGCTATTCCCCCGAGGGCGAGCTTGACAAGGAGCGGCAGTCCGCGCTGACGGATACGGGCGCATATGACGGTTTGGAAGCCGAAAGCCTTCCGCAGGACGAAGGAGATAACGCTTGAGCGGCGCTTCAAGGGAGCGGCTGCTGCTGTGCGCGCGCCTGCTTTGGGAAAAGAGCGACCCGGAACACCCCCTTACCGCAGCGGATATGCTTGCCTCCGTTGAGGAGGCCGGGCTTGCATGCGAGCGCAAAAGCCTGTATCGGGATATTGAAGCCCTGCGGCGTGCGGGCATGGATATACGCAGCGGACGCGGCCGGGCGGCGGGATATTATGTAAATACAAGGCTCTTTGAGCCGGCGGAGCTTACCCTGCTTGCCGATGCCGTGGAGGCAAGCCGCAGCGTCAGCCGCGCCTCCAGCCGCACCCTTACGCAGAAGCTGCAAAAGCTCACAAGCGTATACCGCGCAAAAGCGCTTTCCCGCAGGCTGTATCTTTCCGGACGCCCCAAAACCGACAACGAAGCGCTGTTTTATAACCTTGACACCCTTCATGCAGCCATAGACAAAAAGAAGAAAATAACCTTTCAGTATCTTGAATATGCCCCGGATAAAACCCTGAAACCGCGCCGGGGCGGGCAGCGGTATTCCGTAAGCCCGTATCTGCTGTGCTGGGACGATGAAAACTATTATCTCGTGGCGTATCACGACCGCTACGGCGGGCTTTCCAATTTCCGCGTGGACAAAATGCGCCTGATAAGCATAACCGAGGAGCCGGCAAGGGAGTGCGCCGAGGATGTGCGCGCCTATGCCTCCCATTCCTTCGGCATGTTTGCAGGCCAGGTGCGCCATGTGGAAATAGAGCTTCCCGCAAGCAGTCTCGGAGTGCTTATCGACCGCTTCGGCAGCGAGGCGTTTATAACGCCGCTTGATAACGGGCGGCTGCTTGCAAGCTTTGATGCGGCCGTATCCCCCGTGTTTTTCTCCTTTGTATTCATGCTGCCGCAGTGCCGTATAACCTATCCCGAGGATGTGCGCCTTATGTACGAGCAAAGGCTTGAGGAAATCCTTAAAATGCAGAAAAGCGAAGCGGAGAAATGAACGCGCGCCCTTTATGCTTTTATACAATATCTTTGCAAAAGGAAAAAATATAATGAAGGAAGAAATACTGCGCAGCGCAATGCTGCTTACGCCGGAGGGCACGCTTTGCCTTAAAAACAGCAATGTTATAGTATTCGGTCTGGGAGGCGTGGGCTCCTATGCCGCCGAGGCGCTTGTGCGCGCGGGCGTGGGCAGGCTTACGGTTGTGGACAACGATACCGTTGCCTTAAGCAATATAAACAGGCAGCTTATCGCGCTTCACTCCACCGTGGGAGAGTATAAAACCGACGCCTTTGCACGCCGCGCGCTGGATATAAACCCCGAGCTTGAGCTTACCCTCAGGAGGGATTTTGTATTGCAGGAGAATATAGACGGCTTTGAATGGAGCAGCTATGATTATGCCGTGGACGCCGTGGACACCGTGCAGGCAAAGCTGGCGATAGCACAGGCCTGTGCGCGGCACGGAGTGCCGCTTATAAGCTGTATGGGCACCGGGAACAAGCTGGAGCCGGAGCGTCTGCAAATTTGCGACATCTCCCAAACCCGCTATTGTCCCCTTGCGCGGGTCATGCGCACCGAGCTTAAAAAGCGCGGCATCTCCTCCCTTCGGGTGGTGTTTTCGCCCGAGGAGCCCCGCAAGCCGCTGCCGCTTTGCGCCCAGCCGGGCCGCAGAGCCACGCCGGGCAGCGTAGCCTTCGTGCCGGGCTGCGCCGGTCTGCTTGCGGCGGGCGAAATAGTACGGGTGCTGAGCGGCCTGCAACCCCCTCCCGGCCCGCCGGTAATAAAGAAGGGCTGATCCGCTTGCCGCATTTATTGATATGCCGCCGCATATAACCACCCGTAAGCCGCGTCATTCGCGGCAAAAACGAAGCATAATGAGCCGCAAATGCAATCCTCAAATGCCATCAGGTGCATTTTCAAATGTCATAGTAAATTTATCATAATAAACACAAAGCATGTATAAATCAAAATAAGGAGTCATTATGTCCGAAATATCTCAGCAGACCCGCAGTCCCAAGCCTCATCGCGCCCTTAAAATCACCCTTCGCGTCCTTGTATGCATCATTTCCGTGCTGCTGCTTGTTTTCCTTGCCGCGCGGTGCATATTCATGCTGCCCGTAAGGGATTATTACGCCGCCTCGGTGCGCGCCTTCACCATCCCCGGCATAAGCGACGGCATGATACATCAGGGGCTTGCCTATGATTCCGAAAGCGGCGAATTTTTCATAACCGGGTACCGCAGCGGCGGCAAGGCCTCCCTTTTAAGCATAGTAAGCGAAAAGACCGGCAGCCAAACCAAGCGTCTTTCCCTTTGCGATGCAGACGGCGCGCCCTTTACCGGCCATGTCGGCGGAGTTACCCTCTTTGGAAATTATGTCTACATAGCCGACAGCCGCGGCGTGCTTGCCTATTCCCGCAGCGAAATAAACTCCGCCGAAAACGGTGCCTCGGTAAACGCTTTAGGGCTTTTCTCCACCCGCACGGACAAAGATTCCATGGGCGTTGCCTTCCTGCACGCTCAGGACGGCCTCCTTTATATCGGCGAATTCTACCGCGACCCCAACTACCCCACAAGCGACAGTCATAAGCTCACCTCCCCCTCCGGCCGGCTGAACCCCGCCCTGATTGCAGTGCTCCCCCTAAACAGCGACGCCCCCTTGGGCATATCCGGCGATATTCTCTGCGCCTATTCCGTTCCGGGGCTAATACAGGGCATGTGCCTTGACAATAAAGGGCGCATATGTCTCTCCGCCTCCTACGGCGCCGCCTTTTCCCATATATATGTTTATTCCTCTCCCGTGTCCGCCGGCCAAACCGAGGTGCTGGGGCAAAAGGTGCCGTTATATTTTCTCGACTCCTCCTGCCTTGACCTTGATATAAAAATCCCCCCCATGTCCGAGGAAATAGTGTTTGCAAACGGCAGACTGTATACCATGTGCGAATCCGCAAGCAACAAATACATCTTCGGCAAGCTCACCTCCGCCCGCTATTGCTATGCCACCGACCTTTCCGCCTGCGAAAAATAAAAAACATCACGCAAAAGCCGCAATATGCCGTTTTTTGCGGCAAACCGTCCGCAAAGGAGGCTTTGAAAAACATGAATAAAGTCGCCGTAATAGGCTGCCCCGGCGCCGGGAAAAGCACCTTTGCGCGAAAGCTTGCCGGAATAACCGGACTGCCTGTATATCATCTTGATATGCTTTGGCATCTTCCGGACGGTTCACATGTTTCACGGGAGGAATTTACGCGCTCCCTTGATATTCTGCTTGCGCGCGACCGCTTCATTATGGACGGCAACTATCTGAAAACCCTGCCAGCCCGGCTTGAAGTATGCGATACCGTTTTCTTTCTTGATTACCCGCTCTCCCTGTGCCTTGAAGGCGCACAAACGCGCATAGGCAAAAAAAGAGAGGATATGCCATGGGTTGAAACCTGCTTCGACCCCGAATTCCGCGAATACATCAAAGCCTTTCCTTCCTCGCAGCGTCCCGAAATACTGCGTCTTTTAGAGGTATACGGCCGAAAAAGGGTGTCCCTTGATATCTTCGTTTTTTCCTTGCGCGCTCAGGCGGACGGCTTTCTTGATTCCCTTGCCGCCGGCTGCTTATAATACCGCTTACAAATACACGCCTCCGCAAATACAAAAAGGCGTCCGCAGCACAGTCGCGCGAACGCCTTTTCTTACATTTCTTAATTTTCCTTTTAAGCGCGCCTCAGCCCTCCAGCATCGCCGCTCCCACTATTCCGGCATCGCTGCCCATCGTGGCAAGGGTTATCCTGGCTCTGGGCAGCGCCTTATTCAGCACCAGCTCATCCACCCGTCTGCACAGCGGCTCCAGCAGAAAATCTCCCGCTCCGGCCACTCCGCCGCCCAAGGCAATAACCTGCGGCGCCAGCAGATTTATTATGCTTGCAAGCAAATGCGCAAGATAGTTTACATATTCCTCAAAAACAAAGCATCCGAGCTTATCTCCCTGACGGGCAGCATCCACCACCGCCTTGGCGTTTATGCTCTCAATTTTCGCAAGGCTGCTGTCCGGATAGCTGCCAAGCAGCTCCTGCGCCCGCTTTATAATAGCAGTCGCCGAGGTATAAGCCTCCGCACAGCCCTTCTTGCCGCAGCCGCATAACCGGCCCTCAGCCACCAGCGTCACATGCCCCAGCTCTCCGCCGCCCGCCATGCCGCCGGAGAAAAGCTTGCCGTTTAACACTATTCCGCCGCCCACGCCGGTGCCCAGGGTTATGGTCACGCAGCTTTGGCTGCCCTTGCCCGCGCCCGCAACATATTCCGCCCATCCGGCAGCATCCGCATCGTTTGCAATGGCTATGGGCAGCGGCACAAGGGAGTGCAGCTCCCTGCGCAAAGGCATGTCGTGCCAGTCAAAATTCGCGCTGTACACAATGTTCCCCGTTTTCTCATCCGCCACTCCGGGGGAGCCTATTCCTATGGCCTCGCACTGCGAAAGCTCTATGCAGTTCTCCGCAAGCAAAGCATATATCGCCTCCGCCATCACCTTTACCGTAGCGTGAAATTCACGGTCGGACGGAGTATCCACATATTTTTTTGCCTTCAGCACTCCGTTTTCCACAAGCCCGGCTCCTATATGCGTCCCGCCCAGATCAATTCCTATCCTGTACATTCTTCTCTCCCGTCCCAAAAAACCGCTTCGTTTTTTGTATGTTTTTTTACCGTTTTTATCGCGATTTTTAACCGTTTTTTGCGCCTTTTTAACGGTTTTTTCGCACTTTTTACCTCTTTCTTTTTGCCCGATAATGCATAAATATTCATTCGGCTTGCATATTTATGCATTTGCACTCATTTCAGGTGCGCGTTTTTCTTAAGCTCGTCAAGCGCACTGTACCCCATGGATTTCAGCCTGCTGTTGCGCGCCGCCACCTCTATTATTATCGCAAGATTCCTGCCCGGTCGCACCGGAATAAACAGCTTGGGAATGGTCACTCCCAATATCTCCATGCTGTCGCTTTCGTCTCCCAGCCTGTCATACTGCTTTCCGTCCTGCCATTCCTCCAGCTGAACCGCCATATCAAGGCTTTTTGAGGATATTACCGCCCCTACGCCGTACATATGCTCCACATTTATTATGCCCACGCCGCGTATCTCCATCAGGTGCCGCAGCATGGAGGGCGGCTCTCCCACCAGCCTGTTTTCATTCACGCGCTTTATAAGCACCGCATCGTCGGCCACCAAACGGTGCCCTCTTTTCACCAGCTCCAGCGCCGTTTCGCTCTTGCCGATGCCGGATACCCCCACCATCAGCACTCCCACGCCGTAAACATCCATAAGCACTCCGTGCATACTTATGCAGGGCGCCAGCCTGTCGGAAAGGTAATTTATCAGCGCATGCTCCACCTTGCTCGTCACCTGCGTTTCGCTCTTAAGAACTATCCGGCCGTGGCGCGCCGCGCTTTTGAGCATGATCTCGGAGGGGTTGAATTTGCAGCTGGCCACCGCGCAGGGTATCTCGTAGGAAAACAGCCTGTCAAAAGCAAGCTCCTGCTGCTCCGCTGTCATTTTCTCGGTATACGCCCGCTCCACATTTCCGAAAACCTGCACGCGGTTATGCGGAAAATAATCAAAAAAGCCCGCAAGCTGAAGGCCGGGGCGCGTAACCTCGGTTGTGTCTATGTCTATATAATCCTTCCCGGCGGATTCCAGCAGCGTCAGCCCCAGCGCGCGGGAGAACTCGTCTATGGGTATTTTTGCCATAATATCACCTCAGAAAGCCGCGGCGCCGTACTTTTCGGCATCCGCTTTTACAGTATTTTATCATCCGGCGGGCAATTTTGCAACGGGCAAATGCCTTTTTGAGCGCTTTCATTGCTTTTCATCTACACACCGCCGCGCCGGGCGCATAAAACAGCTCGCAGCCTGTTTTAAAAAAGAAAAAGCGACGGTCATGCCGCCGCTCTTATGCCGAAAAATGATTACTTTATGATTCTGATCTTGCCGATAACGGGCAGCTCCTTGGCCTTGCCGGTAGCAGCGTTTACGATTCCGATAATGCTCAGCACCAGGAACAGCACGCTGATAACCCAAAGAATGATGTTTACAACCGCAAGGGGCAGAATGGCTCTGATGATCGCGCTGACAATGTTGTATATTACCTCCACAATAAACAGAACCAGACCCTGATTTGCATGGAAACGCGCATACTTGGAATTCTTTGCGGCAAGAATGGGCACCAGCACCAGAATTCCGATGTAGGCAAGCACCGCCATTACCTTATTGGACTCGATATCGGAGCTGTCATAATCCTTGGTGGTATCCTCGGTGTTGTTCAGCTCCGCAATCTTAGCGCCCAGATCCTGCTGATTGTTTTCCTCCGCGCCCACTGCCGCTCCGCAGGACTTGCAGAACTTTTCGCCGTCCTCTACCGGCTGACCGCATTTTGCACAATTCGCCATAATATTATCCTCCGTTTTTATGTGCACCATTACGCAAAGCGCACATTTTTGTTAAGAGTATTATACCATAAACAGCGTGTAATGTAATACTTTTTCGCGTTTTTTACGCATATTTTATCAAATATACGCCTTTTTCGCCTTATTTGCTTTCGGACGGCAGACTGTACAGGCTTTCATAGCCGTGCAGCAGCCGGCGATACTCCGCGCTTTCCTCCCTTGCGCTGCGCAGGGTCTGATGCGGCTGAAAGCCGTCGTGTGCGGCATCTATTACGCTGCCTGCAATGTTTGAGCAGTGATCCGATGTGCGTTCAAGATCCGTAAGCAGATCCGACCACACAAAGCCCGCCTCAATGCTGCAATTGCCCTTTTGCATGCGCAGTATGTGGCGGGTGCGCATCTGCTCCTTAAGTATGTCTATCACCTGCTCCAACGGCTCCACCTTAAGCGCAGCCTCGATATCTCCGTTAATAAAGGCCTCCAGTGCGGTATCCAGTATATCGCTTACCGCTTTTTCCAGCACGCCGTATTCCGCCTCCGCATCGGCAGAAAAACGCAGGCCTTTGTTTTTCATCTCCTCTGCAGCCTCCAGCACATTTACGGCATGGTCGGATATCCTCTCGAAATCCCCCATAGCCTTAAGCAGCTGCGCCGCCTCCACGCTTTCCTCCGGGGTAAGCTTGCAGGCGCTCAAATGCACAAGATATGTCCCCAGCGCATCCTCATATCTGTCGCAGATCTCTTCATCCTTTCTTACCTTTGCGGCAAGCTCCGCGGAATAGTTCTTATAGCTGCTCATGGCGCATTTTAACGCCTCTGCAGCCCTGTGCGCCATCTCGCCGGCCACCCTGCGGCTTTGCGCAAGGGCCACCGAGGGCGTGGCAAGCAGCCTTTCGTCCAGCTCGGTGCGCTTCTCGCTGCGTTTGGAATCCGGCACAAGGCGTATTGCCAGCTTTTCAAGCAGCCCTCCCGCCGGCAGGAGCATGGCGGTGCATATAATATTAAACACCGAATGGCACACGGCTATGCCGGAAAGAGTGGCGGCGGAAGCCAGTATAGCCGGTGCAAACAGTGCCCGCACTATGTAAAAAACCGTCAGAAGTATAACAACACCTATCACATTGAACATAAGATGCACGGCGGCCGCCCGCTTGGCGTTTTTATTGGCTCCCACGGAGGAGATGATAGCGGTTATGCAGGTGCCGATGTTCTGCCCCATTATTATCGGTATGGCAGCCCCGTAGCTTACCGCCCCGGTGGTGGCAAGCGCCTGAAGTATGCCCACCGATGCCGAGCTTGACTGTATCACGGCCGTAAGCAGAGCGCCCGCAAGCACGCCCAGAACCGGGCTTTCAAAGGCGGTAAACAGCCCCGTAAACTCAGGAACCTGACTTAGCCCCGCAACGGCGGAGGACATGGTTTCCATACCGAACATAAGGGTTGCAAACCCAAGAAGAATTGCTCCGGTATCCTTTTTGCCCGCGGTTTTACAAAACATATACAGCACAATGCCTATAAGGGCAAGCACAGGAGTAAAGGAGGAGGGCTTCAGCAGCTGAAGCCACAGGCTGCTGCCGTCAATACCGGCAAGGCTTAAAAGCCACGCCGTTACCGTAGTGCCGACATTTGCGCCCATTATTACATTTATGGCCTGCCGCAGCGTCATAAGCCCGGAGTTTACAAAGCCCACCACCATGACCGTTGTGGCCGAAGAGCTTTGTATTACCGCGGTTACCCCCAGCCCGGTCAAAAAGCCTGCCGCCACATTGCCCGTCATCTTGCCCAGCAGCATACGCAGCCGTCCGCCCGCTCTGCGCTCCAGCGCCTGCCCCATAATGCTCATGCCGAACAGGAACAGGCACAGGCCGCCTATCATGGTCAAAAAATCAAAAATACTCATAATCAAGCCCGCATTTCATAAATATTACTTCATTATTATCCATTCTTTACGCTATCACAATCATGTAAAATTTACAGGCAGCATATTGTAAAAAGCATGTAAAGTCCCTCTTTGGCAGAAAAAATACGCTGTCCCAAGGCTGATTGCCTTCTTTCCCTTTGCTGCCGCACCCCGCAGCTTTTTACTGCGGTTTTTGCAAAATATATGCAAACAAAAAGGAATGTCCGCCCGGACGGCGAATTTATAATGTTGGCCTTATTCCTGCCGATGCGCTTACCTTGTGCAAGCGGCAAAGCGGCCGGAAGTTACGGCCTGAACCAAAACAATAAATACATATTTAATCGGAGAAATTATGAAGCATTATGATATTATAGTGGCCGGCGGCGGCTTTGCCGGAGTGGGCGCCGCCGTTGCCGCTGCGCGCATGGGGCGCAGCGTTCTGCTTATTGAAGAAAAGGGCTGCCTCGGCGGCGCAGCGGCCAATAGCCTTGTGCTGCCCTTTATGCCCTATTACACCTTTATAAACCAGCCGGACGGCAAGTGGGAAATGAAATATCTCGTGCGCGGGATATTCCGCGAGATAACCGAAAAGCTGCATGACCGTGATGAATTCGATGTAAATTTCTTCAATACCGATTATCTTAAATATGTGCTGGATAACCTCGTGCTTCAAAGCGGGGCAGAGGTGCTTTTTCACAGCCGGATAACCGATGTCACCGTGCGCAACCGCCGTTTGGAATCGGTCGTCACCGCCTCAAGGGGCGGCAAGAACATTTTCGGTGCAGACTGCTTTATTGACGCAACGGGGGATGCAAACCTTGTCTGCATGTCGGGCTGCGGCTTTACTCTGGGGCGAAGCGGCGATCATCTTTGCCAGCCCATGACCCTTTGCTTCCGCATTTCGGGCGTGAACATGGCGGAATTTGAACGCGAGCTGCCCAAAATGCAGCAGCTGTATAAAGAATATCTTGCAGCCGGACGCTTTCGCAATGTGCGCGAGGATATACTGGCCTTCCGCACCGTGGATGAAAACATAATACACCTCAATTCCACCCGAGTGGTTAAGCTGGACCCCACCGACCCCTTTGCGCTCAGCCGCGCCGAGGTGGAGGGACGCGCGCAGATGGTGGAGCTTGCGGATTTTCTCAAATCCAATTTTGACATCTGCAAAAACCTGCACATAGTATCCTCCGCGCCGGAAATAGGCGTGCGGGAAAGCCGAATGGCAGCAGGCGAGCATCTGCTTACCGGGCAAGAGCTTGTGGATACGGTCAAATTCCCGGATGCAATAGCGGCCGGAAACTACGAAATAGACATTCATAACCCGGAGGGCAGCGGCACCTCGCATTATTACTTCCCTGCCGGAGAGTATTATACCGTTCCCTACCGCAGTCTTGTGGTAAGGGATGCCGACAACCTGCTTGTGGCGGGCAGGTGCATTTCCTGTGATCATGAAGCGCAGGCCTCGGTGCGCATAATGCCCATATGCTGCGCCACGGGGCAGGCGGCGGGAACGGCGGCGGCTCTGTGCGCGGGCGGCGATAAGGCGCTTCGCGATGCCGACATTTCCCTTTTGCGCACAGAGCTTATAAAGCAGGGCGCATTTCTCGGCGACTGATGCCTTTCCTCGTCTGATAAGGCAGCAGCCTTTCTTTGAACACAGAAGTGCAAAATGCCCGCTCTCAGCTGCAAAGGGGCACATACGGAGTTATGCCGTATGTGCCCCTTTTACAGTAAATATTCAGCTTTTCATTATATAC
The DNA here is from genome assembly GCA_934465535.1 of uncultured Clostridia bacterium. Lineage (GTDB taxonomy): Bacteria > Bacillota > Clostridia > Christensenellales > QALW01 > UMGS1338. Next base: position 54,034 of record CAKSKV010000003.1, read on the forward strand.
ATATACGCTTCAAAGCTCATGATAGTACAGGCATATATTTTCAAAAGAGCCGTCCTTCATGCGGAACGCTTTGGGAACCGTTCCTATATGAACAAACCCCAGATGCTCATACAGATGACGGGCGTGAATATTGTTCTCCACAACGGCGTTGAACTGCAGAATATTAAAGCCCAGCCTTTTTGCCTGCGCCATGCAGTCCGTAACCAGCTTTTCTCCGATATGCCTTCCGCGGCATTGGGAATCCACCGCATAACTTGCATTGGAAATTCCGTTCAAACGACCGATATAGTTGGGATGAAGAATATACATCCCAACGACGGAACCGTTATCCTCCGCAACGCCGCAATAGCTTTGCTGGGCAAAAAACTTTTTCCCGCTTTCTTCGTTAAGACACTCCTCCTGCGGAAAAGCAACGCCCTCTTCCACCACACTGTTCCAGATGCGGATCATATCATTTATATCATTTTCATTGTATTGTCTGATTTCCATATTGCACCTTTGAAATATTATTGTATATATCGTTATTGTATTCGATAAAATTTTTTATTTGCTGCTGCGCTTTTTAGGGGCAGGCTCCTTTTGCACCTTAATAAAACGGGAATAATCCCCGCCCTCTTCAAAGCGATAGCTGCCGCTGCCCAAAACAAGGGTTTCTCCGCTCCAGGGCAGAGTAAGCTGCGCCGTTGTGCAGCAGGGCACGCGGCAAGCCAGCCGGATGCCGTCCTGCGTGCGCTGCCACCCGCATTCCGTTTCGCCGTAGGGAGTTTTAATACAGGCGCGCGCCTGCGACAGCCCGTCCGTAGGCATCGGCTTCATGCCTATAACGGAATAGCCCGGCGCAAGCGGGATTATCCCCGCCACATTCTGATACAGCCACTGCCCCACCGAGCCGTAGGCGTAGTGATTGAAGGAATTCATATCGGCGGTTTCAAAGCTGCCGTCCGGCTTAATGCCGTTCCAGCGCTCCCACACCGTGGTCGCCCCCATTTTAACCTCATACAGCCACGAGGGATAATCCCGCTGCATTAAAAGCGCCGCCGCAAGATCGTGCCGCCCGTTTTCCGTAAGACAGGGACACAGCAGCGGAGTGCCCACAAAGCCGGTTACCATATGCCGCCCGTGGCGCTCCAAATTTTCGCACAAACGCGCCAGCACCTTTTCGCGGTCCTTCTGCCTTACAAGGTCAAAGCTGAGCGCCAGAGTACAGGCCGTTTGCGTATCGCTTACCACCCTGCCACCGGCGGTTACATATTCCCTGCGGAAGGCGCGCTTTATGTCGGTATTCAGCTTCTGATATTCCAGCGCCTCCTGCCTTTTTCCAAGCTCCTGCGCCGCAAGGGATACAATATGCGCACACCTTGCAAAGCAGGCGGTGGCCACAAGATCCGGATCGGTTGCCCCCGTCCAGCTGTCCCCTTCTCTGTCCATTCCCAGCCAATCGCCGTACTGGAAATCCCCCTGCCAAAGAAAGCCGCGGCTTCTTGAGCGGATATAGTCCACCCACCCCTTCATGGAGGGGTACTGCCGCTCAAGCAGGCGCCTGTCGCCGTAGCACATGTACATCACCCACGGAATGACCGTTGCCGCATCCCCCCATGCCGCTGCGCCGGCGGCGTCAAAGAGGTCGGGCACCATGTGCGGCACGCCCTTTTGCGCTGTCTGCTCGCAGGCGAGGTCCGCAAGCCACTTGGTGAAAAACGCAGATACATCCATATTGCAGGCGGCGGTGGGGGCAAACACCTGCGCATCCCCCGTCCAGCCGAGGCGCTCGTCCCTCTGCGGGCAGTCGGTGGGGATATCCACAAAATTCCCCCGCTGCCCCCAAAGTATGTTCTGCCACAGCCGATTTACATCGGGGTCGGAGCATTCAAAGCTGCCCGTCTGTTCAAGATCGCTGCACAGCACGCAGGCGGTAAAATCCTCCGGCTTTGCCTCCACGCCCTCCACCTGAACATAGCGGAAGCCGTGAAAGGTAAACTCCGGTGCCAGCACCGACGCACTGCCGTCCGATATATATGTATCCGCCGCCCGCGCGGTGCGCAGATTGGCAGTGTATATCTCTCCGTCCTGCCCCAGCACCTCGCAGTGCTTAAGCGTTATGCGCTGCCCCTTGGGCGCGCGGCAGGAAAAACGCACAAAGCCGGTAAGATTCTGCCCGAAATCCAGCACCTGCTTGCCGGAGGGGGTGATGATCTTATTTACTGCGGGCAATTGCTTTATTATGCGCACCGGGGGGCACACGCTCCACACAAGGCGGGAGGTATCGTATTTTACCACGCTCACCGCGCCCCTATCTTCATAGCATCGGCGCATGTCCCAGTCCTCCCCCGCCTCTCTGCCGGAGGTAAGCAGCCGCCCGGTACCCCAGTGCCAGGAGCCGTCGCTGCACAGGGTATATTTCTGCCCGTTATTAAAGCATAGCTCCAGCCGGCAAAGCAGCGCACTGCCCTGCCCGTATACCTCCCGCTTGTTCACGCAGCCGAACACCCCGGAATACCAGCCCTGCGCCAGCATGACCTCAAGGTATTCTCCGCCGCTTTTCTCGCCGCTGTCAGCGTTTTCCAGCGTTTTTTCCAGTGCCTGCCGCGTTTGCTGCGTTACATCATAGGTTTGATATTGCAGGCGGTGGTTGTAATCCGTAAAGCCGGGCGTCATATAGCTATCGCCTACGCGCTCGCCGCCGATATACGCGCTGTACAGCCCAAGGGCTGTAATATACAGCCTTGCGCGCGCCACCCCGCCGTGTTTTTTTGACATTATGGCACAGCCCAGCAGCCCCTTGCGCATTACGGGGCACTCCGTTTCCTTCGGCGCGGCAATAAAGCGCGCGGAACCGAAATTCCCGAAAAGCCCGGTTTCAAAAAATGTTCCGGCCTCCTCGCGGTGGCCGTGATTATCAAGCACCCGCACCCTGACTTCATACCGTGTGCAGGGGGCCAGCCTGCCCGTTATGGGAATAAGCTGCGTTGCGGATGCGCGGCTCGCCTCGTGCCACACTATGCCGCCGTCCCCCTGACTGACGGTTATCTCACGCCGAATTTGCACGGTGTCCGCGTCTTGGCTTTGAATTATATACGACAGGCGCGGCTGCGGCTCGTCTATGCCCAGCGGGCTTTTAAGATGTTCAACGGTAATATCGGTAATGCGCATTTTTTCTCTCCGTGCGGCTGTATGCCGGCATTTTGTTTTTTTCTGCCCGCAGTTTTTCCGCAGGCAAAGGTCCGTTTGAAAAGTATGCTTGCAATAGTGCGTTTGAAAAAACAGCCGGAGCAGACATATCCTGTCGCCCCGGCTTTTTATTACATAACGATTATTTCGTGTCTGCCGCTGGAAAGCAGTATCTTTTCCTTCGCAGGCGCGCCGTCCACCACGGCAACGCTGCCCTTTTTAAGCACTACCTCCGCCCTGCAGGACCACGGCACCGTTACATTGAGCACAACGCGGCCGTCCTCCCGCTTCCATTGCGATGCCAAAACGCCGTGCACCGTTTCATGGCTTGCGGATACATAATCAAGGTTATGCACAAAATCCGGCTGTATGATATATACATTGCCCTCGTGCTTTGCGGGGTCTATTCCGGCAAGGGATTTATAATACCACACCGAGAAGGAGCCGTGCATGGGGTGGTTGTGAGAGTTCATGCCCACGCCCGTGGAATTCTCAAAGCGCTCCCATATGGTGGTGCCGCCGCAGGCAAACATATAGCCGAAGGAGGGATAATCCTCTTTTTTGAGCAGCTCCACGCCTATATCGTTGCGCCCCAGCTTATCAAGCACGGCAAAGAGATATTTTGTGGTCTGGTTGCCGGTGGTGATATGACCGTTGTTGGTTATCATAAGGTCGTCCAGCAGATGCTTTACAACCCTGTCCTTCTGATCCTGGGGCACTATATCCAAAAACAGCGGGAAGAGATTGGAGCCCTGAGAGCAGGGAATATAGCAGCCGTTTTCCCGGTCAAGGCAGTGGCTGTTTATGTTGTTTTTAACCTCCTCCGCCTTGGCAAGATAAAACTCCGCTTCCTCCTCCTTGCCCATGACGCGCGCGCATTTTGCCATGGTAAGGCAATCGTAGTACACATAGCCGGTGGATATTATCTGCTTGCCGATGTTGGCCGGCATGGCGTCGCAGGAATGTCCGAACTCGCTTTCCATAAGCGGCGGAGCCCAATCTCCGGCGTAATTCACATGCACAAGCCCGTTTTCGTCAAGGGTGGTAAGCTTAAAGCGCGCATAGCGGTTCATGCCGTCATAGAAGCGCTCCAGCACCGATTTATCGCCGTTAAAAAGATACATGCGGTAGGGCAGCTGCACATAAACGCTGGAAATATGGCAGGCCGGGAAGCCGCCGTAGAAGAACGGCGCGGTATCACCGATGGCGCCGCTTTCCTGAAGGGTCTGGGAATCGGCAATGTCGTTGAGCCACTTTTCAAAGAACAGCTGCGCGTCGAAATTGAACATGGTCTGCTCGTAGCGCACCGTTACATCGTTTATCCAGCCCAAGCGCTCATCCCTTTGCGGGCAGTCGGTGGGCAGGGAGTGCTCGTTGTTCATTTCGGTGTTGATTATTGCCTGATATATTTTGTTGAGCATCGGCTCGGAGCATTCAAAGTGTCCGGCTCTGTGCAGGCTGTTGTTTACGCGGTATGCCTCGCAGCCCAGAAGATGCACGCCCTCATCGATGGTGACCTCGGCAAAACGGAAGCCGTGATAGGTGAAGCGGGGCTTATAGTATTCTTCAATATATTCCCCCTTGAGAATATATGTATCGCAGGATTTCGCCTCGCGCAGGTTCATCTGGTTTACGGTCTTGTCCGCCTTCATGCTCTCGCCGTAGCGCACCACTACCTTCGCTCCTTTGGGTCCGCGCACGCGCAGCTTTACCCAGCCGGCAATGTTAAGGCCGAAATCGTAGGTGACGGTATATACGCCGGGGCGGTGCACCTCGGTGGGGCGCATAAGGTCATGCTCCCTGATGGGGGGCATGACAGTGGTGTCGGATATCCCCTTTGGCGGATTCTTTGCGCACACGGCCGGCGTGAAGCGCTCATCCGGCACAAAGTCCGGCGTGTTCCAGCCCTCAATTTCCAGACGGGCGTCATAGGTTTCGCCGTCAAAGACATTGTTCATGATAATGGGGCTTTGAGCGCACAGCCATGTGCCGTCCGCCGCCGTAAGTATTGTTTCCTGCGTGCCGTCCTGATAGGTTATAAGCACGGTCATCTTAAGGCAGGGGTCGTTGTACCAAGAGGGATTTGTGCCGAATATCTGCTGGAAGAAAATGTGCTCGTGCCCGAACCAGCCCTCGCCCAGCTGCACGCCTATGGCGTTTTTACCCTGAAGCAGGTAGGGGGTGATATCGTAGGTATCATACAGCACCCGCTTGTTGTAATCGGTCCAGCCGGGGCACAGGGAGGTGTTTCCCACCTTGCGGCCGTTTAAGGTAAGCTCGTAATAGCCAAGGCCGCTTATATAGGCGCGCGCTCGCTTTACGGGGCGGTTTATTTCCGCCTTGCGCACAAAATAGGGGCTTTTGCGCTTTTCATACCCGGCAAAGGCTATGTAATCGCCCTTGAGCCCGTCTAACAGCGCCGTTTCAAAATGCCCCTCCGGCGAGGTTATGCTTGTTCCGTCGGCAAGGGTAAGCTGCACGCGCCAGGTATACAGCGCGCTGCTTTCCAGCGCCGTTTCCACCCGGCAAAGGTTCTCCGCGCTTTGACACTGCCGCTCAAAGACCACCGCTCCCTGCTCGTTTTTTACCTCCACCGCATACGCCGTCTGATCGGCGCCGCTGTCAAGCCGCCACGAAAGCCGCGGATGCGCGGTTCCTATGCCCAGCGGATTTTCGGTATATTCGCAAAAAATTCTGAAATCAGCCATGAATTCCTCCGTAAATATTTCATATTGTATTTTTTACTCGTCTGTTCTCCGGCACCTTTGCCTATGCTATGCAATACGCCGCTTATATACAGCCTGTATTATATAACAAGGTGCGCATAAATAAAAGGGATTTTTTCAACCTTTTCAAGCACAATTCTAACACTTGACCCAAAGCCTGTTGCGCAATATAATAGGTGCAGCGGTATTGCCGCCCGATAAGCGGTATTTTATACGCGGGAGGATAAATAAATGCAGGTTGTAAGGCTCCGTCACAGCACGGTTTTGGCCTCCGGCAAAGCCGGACTTATGCTGTTTGACCCCTTTCTTATTCCGGAAGCGGCTCCCAAGGCCGATGTGATATTCATCACCCACGGACACTACGACCACTTCAGCCCGGAGGACATAAAGCGCTGCCTTAAGCCCGGCACGGTAATAGTATGCCCGCCCTCTCTTATGAAGGAATGCTGCCGGCTTGCGGTAACCGTAAAAAGCGTGCGCGGGCTGGAAATAAGCACCGTTCCGGCCTATAATATCGGCAAGCCCTTCCACAAAAAGGAGGACGGCGGCGTGGGATATATAGTGAGCGACGGCACCGCCGTGCTTTATGTGGCCGGAGATACCGACATCACCCCCGAGGCGCAAAGCGTGCGCTGCGATATATGCGCCCTGCCCGTAGGGGGCAAATACACAATGGATGCCGATGAGGCCGCCGCGCTTGCACGCAGCATTAGCCCCAAAATCGCAATTCCCACCCATTACGGCGATATTGACGGCGTTGCGAAAAAGGAGGCCGCCGTGCGCTTTGCCTCCCTTTTGCCGCCGGAAATAAAATGCGAATGCTTCCCACCGCTGTAAAGGCGGCAAATTCAAAAACAGCAGACAAAAACGCAGGGGCAGCCTTTTAATCGCCCCTGCGTTTTTATATACACTGTTTTGCACGGCAATCCCGCCGTCTTTATGTCTTTATATGCACGCCTTCTGCGCCATACGCTTTATCAGATAGCCCACTCGCCGTTTTCAAAGATAACGGTTTCGCCGTTTTTGCCCTTGCCGGTAATCCTTGTGCCGGGTGTGCCTATCATAAAGTCCACATGCATCATGGAACGGTTTACGCCCGCTGCGGTTATCTGATCGTAATTCATGTTCTCGCTGCCCTTAACGGCATTGTCAAAGCCGAAGCCCAGCGCCAGATGGCAGGCGGCGTTTTCATCGTAAAGGGTGTTGTAGAACAGCACTCCGGAGCGGTTTATCGGGGAGGATACCGGCACCAGCGCCACCTCGCCCAAGCGAGCGGAGCCTTCATCGGCGGATATTATCTGCTCCAGCGCCTCGTCGCCCACCTCTGCGCTGTGCGCCACGGCGCGGCCGTCCTTAAAGGTAACGGAGAAGTTCTCTATAAGCTTGCCTTGGCAGGACAGCGGCTTGCTTGCCACCGCAACGCCCTCAACGCAGCCGGAGCGGGGGGTGGTGAACACTTCCTCAGTAGGCATATTGGGGTTGAAATACACGCCCTTGTCGGTATATTCGCCCCCGCCCATCCATATGCCGTTTTCCATAAGGCCTATGGTAAGATCGGTGCCCAGCTCGCTCTGTATGTGCAGGCTCTCCAGCTGCAGCTCGTTAAGACGGTCGGCATGGCTCTGCAATTCGGCATTGTGCTTATCCCATGCCGCCTCGGGATCGTCGTCCACGCGCGCAGTGGTCAAAATGGCCTCCCACAGCGCGTTTACCGCCGCCTGCTTTTTCATATCCGGGAACACCTTCTTTGCCCATTCGGGACCGGGCACGCCTACTATGCACCACTGATGACGCCCCTCTATCTCCTTGCGGTAAGGCTCGATAAACGGCCACTGCGCTCTTCTTACCTTTGTTACCTTTTCGGAGTCAACCCCCTTCATTCCGTCGGGATCCTCGGAGAGGATATGCAGACGGCACGGCAGCTCCTTGCCCAGATACGCAAGCTTTTCCTGTCTCCACTTTTCCACGGTGCTCAGACGCTTGACGCTCTGATATTTGTAGGCGTATTTGCTTACGGTCTGATCATTCCATTCCACCGTTACCCATGCGGCTCCGGCGCGATAAGCCTCGCGCACGCACATGCGCGCAAATTCATACTGCTCGGGCGCTACATTTATCTGCACGCCCTGACCCTTCTGCACATTGATGCCCTTACGCACCGCAAGGCGCGCATATTTCTGCATTATGCTCTTTTTCATACTGTTCTCCTTCCGCCGCCGTAAAACGCGGCTTTAATTTATATCTGATTTTTTGTATATTGCTTATTTATTGTGCCGCTTTGCCCGCAAAGAAGGCATAAACGCCCGCGCTTTTGCCCGCATTTTTGCGCTTCAATCGCCTTCAAAGGCAAATCTGGGCTGCACAACGCCGTCTGCCTCCACCTGTTCCTCCCACATGGAGGCGGGGCGCACCCACACCTTGCCCTCACCGTAGAGCGCAAGGTACACCACCATCCGCTCCCCGGTCTCGGAGTTTGCGGCTTCAAACAGCACCCGGTATCTTTTGCCCTTAAAGTGCCTGTATACTCCCGGCTTTATCATGCTCACATCTCCCGCCGGCCCGCCATGGCGCGGGAAAGCGTTACCTCGTCTATATATTCAAGGTCGCCCCCTATCGGTATGCCGTGCGCAATCCGCGTAACCTTTATGCCCAGCGGCTTTATCAGCCTTGCTATATACATTGCGGTGGCATCCCCTTCAACATCCGGGTTGGTGGCAATTATCACCTCGCGCACGCCGTCCAGACGCGCCAGCAGCTCCCGTATGCGTATATCCTCCGGGCCGATGCCGTTCATGGGGGAAATGGTTCCGTGCAGCACATGGTATACGCCGCTGAAATCGTGCATGCGCTCCATGCTCATCACATCGCGCGGATCCCTTACCACGCAGATAACGGAGCGGTCGCGCCGCGTATCCGCGCACACCGGGCACACCTGCCCCTGACAGAAATTCCCGCATACGGAGCAGTAGTGTATCTCCTCCTTGGCCGCCGTGATAGCCTCGCAAAGCTCACGCACCTGGGCGGGATCCATATCGATTATATGATAGGCAAGCCGCAGCGCGCTCTTGCCCCCCACTCCGGGAAGCTTGCTCAGTGCGTTTACCGCCCGCGCAAGAGGCTCGATATATACGCCCATGCTCAGAACAGGCCTCCCATGCCGCCCGCGATGGCGCCCATTTTGTTTTTATAAAGCTCCTCGGCCTTGGCAATAGCCTCGCGCACCGCGGCAAGCACGGTGTCCTCCAGCATCTCCACATCCTCGGGATCCACAATTTCGGGATTGATCTTAAGCGATACTATCTCCTTCATGCCGGTAACGGTGCATATCACCATTCCGCCGCCCGCGCTGGCCTCAAGCTGTGTATCCGCCAGCTCCTGCTGCGCCTTTTCCATATCCTGCTGCATCTTCTGCGCCTGACGCATAAGCTGCTGCATATTTGCTCCTCCGCCGAAGCCTCCGAAACCGCCCTTTGCCATAATCGATTTTCTCCTTTTCGTTTTAATGTGTTTTTTACTTTATTTTTTAAGTGTTTTTTATCGTTTTTTGCAGTGTTTTTCCGGCATTTTTGCCTGTTTCCGGCTTCATGCCCGGCTCTATGTGAATTTTACCGCATCGCTGCCGAAGATATCCAGCGCCTTTTGCCGGAATTCCTGCTCTTCATCGGCCGATTTTGTGCTTATTCCGCTTTGGAACAGCACCGTCGGCTTGCCCTGTGTAAGTGCGGAAAGCTCAAGCGCTATAAGCTCCTGCTTTTTTTTGCAGAAATTCATTTTGGAATCGTTGCCCTCCGGGAAGGTAACGGTATAGCTGCCCCCCGAAAGCACCCCGCCCATGGCCTGAGAAAGCGCGGAATACACAAGCGGATTGCTCTTTCTCACGCGCCCAAGCAGCGCCTGCCACAGCTCGGAATCGCCCCCCGGCGTCTGCGCGGGTGTCTTTGCACCGCCGTCTGTCTCCTTCTGCTGCGGCTTTTGCGGCGCCTGCGTCTGCCGCGCATCGGGCGTATTTTTGTGCTCCGATGTCGCCTGCGGCGGCTCCTGCCTTATAACGGCGCCCCCCGCCTTAAGGGCGGCAAGCTCCTTTTCCAGCACATTTATTCTGTCCGTCAGGGCGGCGGCATCCCTCTCAAGCGCCGGCGCGCACACCCTCATAAAGGCCGCCTCCAGCGCAATGCGCGGGCGCGTACCCACCCGCATCGGTCCCTCGGCCTGAGAAAGTATCTCCACCGTGCGCAGCAGCATCTCATCGCCGGCCTGCTTTGCCTCAAGCTGCAGCCTTTCCCGCTTTTCCCGGCTTACGCTTTCAAAGCGGATGCTCTCCGGCGCGGCGGAAACGGCCAAAAGATCGGAAAAATGCCCTATAAGATCCTTAAGAAACACTCCCGGGTCGCGTCCCTGCTCGATCAGGGTGTCCACGGAAGCGATAAGCGCCCTTCTGTCCCTTGCTATAAGGCGGTCGGCAACATTGAAAATGAATTCGGAATCCGCCGTTCCCAGTACATTTACAACATCCTCATAGGTTATATTGTCTCCGCAGTAGGCAAGGCAGGTATCGGCTATGGACAGCGCATCCCTCATTCCGCCCTCCGCTGTGCGGGCAATAAGCTCCACCGCCTCCTTCTGGGCAGTGACGCCGCGCGAGGACAGTATATCGCTTAAATGCGCCGCTATGTCCGAGGTGGAAATATTGCGGAAATTAAAGCGCTGGCAGCGGGAAAGTATGGTGGCGGGCAGCTTGTGCACCTCCGTGGTGGCCAAAATGAACAGCGCGTGCTCCGGCGGCTCCTCCAGGGTTTTCAGCAGCGCATTGAACGCGCCGCCCGAAAGCATGTGCACCTCGTCGATTATATAAACCTTATATTTTCCGCACTGCGGCGGGAAAACTATATTGTCGCGTATGGAGCGTACCTCGTCCACGCCGTTGTTGCTGGCCGCGTCCATCTCGATTATGTCAACATTGGGAGCCGAAAGCTGCCTGCACACCTCGCATTTGCCGCAGGCGTCCCCGTTTACCGGCTCGGAGCAGTTTACGGCGCGGGCAAATATCTTGGCAACGCTGGTTTTGCCGGTGCCCCGCGGCCCGGTAAACAGATACGCATGCGCTATTCTGCCGCTGCTTACCTGCGCCCTGAGCGTTTTTACCGTTATTTCCTGCCCTATCACTTCATCAAAGCAGGTAGGGCGGCAAGCCCGATACAGTGCCTTATATGCCATTTCTGCCTCCCCTTTCCCAAAGCGGCTAAAGCCGTCTGCCGCAAAATTCCCGTTATTCAAAACCCTGTTTATTATAGCGCATTCCGATTTTTTTCACAACCTTATTTGCCGGATATACGCCCGTTATGCCCCGATAACCCGCTTTTTTTGCAAAAACGAAGCATTATTCCGGCAAAAAAGCCCTATCCTGCAAGAAAAAAGAAAAAACCACCTTGCGGTGGTTTACAGCTAAAGTCTTAAGCCCGCCCTGCGGCGTATGCCGTTTGGGCCGGAAACATCAATACTTACGCTTTCTTGCTGCCTCAGCCTTCTTCTTTCTCTTGACGCTGGGCTTCTCATAGTGCTCTCTTTTTCTTGCCTCGGCCATAATACCGGCACGGGCGCATTTACGCTTGAATCTCTTGAGAGCATTCTCCAGCGACTCATTTTCGCCAACGCGAATCTCGGACATCGAACTCACCTCGCTAACCAATGGAAAAGGAAAAAACTGTTCCGATTTTTTCGTTTGAGTAATTATACAATAATCTTGTCCTCATGTCAACAGGGTTGCACATATTTCTTGCGCATATTTTTCAATGTACGGGTTTTCGGAATACCCTTAGCAACGCCGTATTTTGCCGCGCAGCCGCTTAAGCTTTTCAGTGCTCCTCGCAGCCGGCATTGGGGGTGCTCATATCGTTCATGAACGGGCGGCCGCCCAAAACATGAAAATGCAGATGCAGAACGCTTTGACCCGCATCCCTGCCGACATTCGTAACCACACGGTAGCCGCTTTTATCCACGCCGCAGATGCGGGCGACCTCGTTTACCGCCTCAAAAATTTTGCCAAGCAGCGCATCATCCTCTTGCGTAAGCTGCATGGCGCTGCTTATATGCTTTTTGGGCACCACCAGCACATGCACCGGGGCGCATGGGGCTATATCGCGAAACGCATAGACATATTCGTTTTCAAAAACCTTGTTCGAGGGTATTTCGCCCTTGATTATTTTGCAGAAAATGCAGTCCTCCATAATACCTCTCCTTGTGCCTGTATGTTTTTTTATTTTATATTTTGATTTTCATATTGCACTGCCGCACCGCTGCAGCGCACATTTTCCCCGGTTTCCTGCCGTCGTTTTTATTATCCTGCCGGTATTATACACACGGTATTATACACGCTTTGCGCACACCTGTCACCTGTTTGCGCCGTCAAAAAGGCTTTTATGCGTCTTCCTCCCCCGGTTCGCCTTCGCAGGGCAGCCCGAATCTGCGTCTGAGCAGCCGCTCCGCACTGTCTATCACGGGCGCATACCATCGGGGCAGCGCAGCCTTTGCCGCCTTGGCGCAAAGCCAGGTATAATCCTCCACCTCATTTTTTACGCCGTTCGCGCTGCGGGGGCATACTTCCTTATTCCCCGTGCAGCGCGCAAGAAAAAGCACCACGGTCTTGCGCTTCCCTCCGCGCATTTCATACTGCGTGCTCTGCCTGAAATCCGGGATAAAATCCACCGTTATGCCCGCTTCCTCCCGTATTTCCCGCCTTGCCGTCCGTTCCTCTGTTTCAAAGGCCTCCATATGCCCCTTGGGCACGCTGTATGTGTGCGAGCGGTACTGAAGCAGGCACAGATACTTAAAGCCCTCCGCCGTTTTGCGGAAAACCACCGCCCCGCAGGACTTCTGATACAGCGCCTCTATGCGCGCCGAGCACGCCTTTTCCTTAAAGCCGATTTTTTCCGCTATTTCATTTTGCGTATATACGGCGTTTTCCGGCGCCGCAACCAGCCTGTAACGGGCGCCGCTGTTCCTGTACACAATGCCGATGACCCTGCCTGTATACTCTTTTACCGGGGCCTCCACTCCCAGCAGATAAACCTCGGTTTTTTTGCCCGTTTCCTCCTTCGGCACATGACCGCAGTTTATCGGATATCTTACCGTGCGCTCCCCCGATACACGCACGCACCCCTTCGGATGATCAACGGCAATATTCACGGTTTTTCCAAGGTAGGTTTCCGCCGTCGTGCGTCTTACCGACCTGTTATTTTCAGAAGGCATATAAATAAACACTCAACCATTAAAATTTTTACGCAGCACTGCGGGCGTTTTCAGATATCCGCTTTTATCAGTGAGCATTGCAGCACCCCGTCCCGAACCGACTCCACGGCTGCCCGCGCCATCGTTCCCGGCTCAAGCTCGCCCTTTATTACCGCCTCGGCATGGCGCGCCGTAAGCCCGCGGCTTACCCCCTTGCCCGCGCGCTCTATAAGCACCTCCTCCTGCCTGCCCACAAAGCCGGAGAGATATTTTTCCTTATCAAGGGCGCATTGCTGCATGAGAATATGCTCCCGCTCCTTTTTTATCTGTGGGGCTATCTGCTCCGGCATCGCAGCCGCCGCCGTGCCCTCGCGCGGGGAATATGCAAAAACATGCACAAACGCAAAGCCCATCTGCTTTACAAAGCGGAGAGTCTGCTCAAATTCCTCCTGCGTTTCGCCGGGAAAGCCCACGATTACATCGGTGGATATTGCGCAGTCCGGGTAGCGCCGGCGCAGCCCCTCCGTAACAAAAGCATATTCCTTTGGCGTATAGCGCCTGTTCATCCTTGCAAGCACGCTTTTGCTGCCCGATTGCAAAGAAAGATGAAAATGCGGGCACAGCTGCTCCGTTTTTTCCACCTCGCAAAGAAAATCCTCCGTTATTCCCATAGGCTCAAGAGAACCAAGCCTAACGCGCCGTATTCCGGGAACCGCCGATGCCAGCACCGCCTGCCCCAGCGTGGAGCCGTTATCGCACCCGTATGCCGTAAGATGTATGCCGCCCAGCACTATTTCGCGAAAGCCGGCCTCGGAAAGCCTGAGCGCCTCGGCCGATATGGAATCAAGGCTTCGCGAGCGCATTGGCCCGCGCAGAAAGGGTATTATGCAATAGCTGCAATAGCTGTTGCAGCCGTCCTGAATTTTCATGTATGCTCTGGTGTGACCGTCGTGCCCGGAAAGCGGAATATCCTCAAAGGCGGTATGCTCCCGCGTTTCACTGAGCACGCTTTCCCGTTTTTTATCCTGCAGATATCTTATGCACATATCGGGCAGCTCGGATTTATGATTTGTGCCCGCCACAATGCACACCCCCGGAATTTCCAGCAGCTGCTGCTTTGCCCTTTGGGCATAGCAGCCCGTTACGGCTATGCAGGCCTGCGGGTTCAAACGGTAAGCACGGGATATCATCTGGCGGCTTTTGCTTTCGCTCATTGCGGTTACCGCGCAGGTGTTTATAACATATACATCGGCCTTTTCCCTTGCGGACACGGTTTTGAAGCCCCGCTGCTCAAAGCGCTCCTGTATTCCCTGCGTTTCGCTCTGATTTACCTTGCAGCCCAGCGTTATAAAAGCAACAGTTCTCATTTTTCCTCCGCGATATGCAAATCATCGGCGCTTTGCGCCGCATCAAGGTCGCCGGCAATGCCCAGTATCAGCACCGCCGCTGCAAAGCCGGCGTTTTCGGTGCGCAGTATCCTGCGCCCCAGGGACACGCTCTGCCAGCCGCACTGCGAAAGCATTTCGGCCTCCTGCGCGTCAATGCCGCCCTCCGGCCCTATAAACAGGCTTACTTCCCTTGCGTTTCCGCTTTTCACCGCCTGCTTCATTGCCTCCACAAGGCTTATGCATCTCTCGTTTTCGTATGCAAAAAGGCGCAGCCCGCCCGCTTCACGCGCCGCCTGCGCCGTTGTAAGCGGCATATGCACCTTGGGCGGAACGCTCCCGCCGCACTGCTTGCAGGCCTGCTCCGCTATTGTTCCCAGCCTTTCGCATTTGCGCCTTGCGCTTTGCTCCTCCCATTTGGAAACCGAGCGCGCACAGCTTACCGGCACAAAGGCGGATACTCCTATTTCGGTGCAGCATTTGCACACCTGCTCCAGCTTGTCCCCCTTGGGTATGCCCTGATACAGGGTTATGCGGCAGGCCGTTTCGTTTTTCCCGGCCGACCTTGAAAGAATGTGCGCCGTAACCTGCGTGTGCTCCACGCTTACAAGCTCGGCCTCCGCCTCGCTGCCGTCGCCGGCGCACAGCAGCACATGCTCCCCCGCACGAAGGCGCAGTACCGCCGATATATGGTGTGCTTCCCTGCCGTCAAGGCAGCATACGCCCTCCGCCGGAAGGCTGTTTACGAAAAATCTTCTCATCTTTCTCCGGATTTTATCGCGCGCTGGATATCTCTTTTTGCATCTCTCTGCGCGATGGCCTCCCGTTTGTCATAATTCTTTTTGCCCCGGCACAGCGCAAGGGATACCTTTACTCTGCCGTTTTTCAGATACAGCTCCACGGGAATCAGCGTATAGCCGTCCCTCTGCACGCGCCCGGCAAGCTCCCTTATCTGCTTTTTGTGCATAAGCAGCCTGCGGGTGCGCAGCGGATCGCGATTGAAAATATTTCCCTGCTCATAGGGCGAGACATGCATACCGTATACAAACATCTCCCCGTTATGCACCCCGGCGTGGCAATCCTTCAGGTTTGCCTTGCCCTGACGGATGGATTTTACCTCGGTGCCGCAAAGCTCAATGCCAGCCTCGTAGGTTTCCTCCACAAAATAGTCGTGCCACGCCTTACGATTCTGTGCTACGGTTTTTCCCTTTTCCATTGCCGCCTGCCTCCCTCCTGTCCGCTTCGGCCTTTGCCGGCTGTCCGTTTCTCCTGCTCTGTCCTTCCTTCTTTACGCTCTGCCCGCGCACGGCGCCCCTTGCCTGCGCCGTTTTGCCGCCCTCCGACGCAGCCCCCGGTCTTCTCTTTTCTCCGTTTTGTCTGCCCGGCTTACGCTCGGCGGCGTTTTCCGCCGCGCTGTTTTTGGCCTTGCCGTTTTTGGCCGTCTTTACGCTTTTGTTCTGCCCGTTTTTATCCTGCCCGCCTGTTTTCTCTCGCTTTTCCTGCTGCCGGCCTTGCCCTTCAGGGGTGCGGTTTTTCCCCGCAGCATTTTCGGGAACGGTTTTTGCTCTTTCCTTTGCTTTTGCACTTCCCTTTGCTTTTGCGCGATTTTTCCCGTAGGCGGAATTTTTGCCGTTTCCCTTCTCCGCGCCGCTTCGGGGGCTGTCGGCTCTGCCGCCGTCCCGCTCCCGCCTTGCAGTGCCGTTCTCGGAGGGTGTCTTTGTCCCGGATGCCGGCTTGCTCTTTTCGCCTTTTCCGTTTTTATCCTGCACGGAAGCCTTTTTGCCCCGGCTCTGCGCGGCTTTATTCTTATCCCGGCTTTTATTCGGCTCTGCGTCCGTATTTGCGGATTCCTCCTTCTTTACCGGCTTGCCGGCTTTCTCGGGCTTATCCGCTTTTACATTTCTGCCTGAGCCGGCACGCTTTTTTCCCTGTCCGAAGGCGCCGCTCTTTTTGCGTCCGCCTTCTTCCTCCGCCGGCTCCGCCTCCACTCTGCCCTGAGAGGGATCGGCGCTAAGCAGACGCACGCGCACGGTGTCCCCCATCCGCAGGCGTTTGCCGCTGCGCTCCCCCGTAAGGCAGCAGTTCTGTGCATCATAGTTGTAAAAATCGTCCCTTAAATAGGCAAGGGGCACGGTACACTCAAGGGTATCGGGCATTTCCACCCAGAATGCGGAGGCACTCACGCCGGAGATAACGCCCTCCATGCACTGCCCCACAAGGTTTTGCGCGTACTCCGCCTTTTTTATATCGTCCGCAGCCCGCTCGGCCTCCGCCGCCGCCAGCTCGCACTGTGAGCAATGCCCCGCCATTTCCTGCATGCGCTTTTTGTACTTTTTAAGCGCCGCAGCATTGCCCTCAAAGAAGAAGTGCAGCATGCGGTGCACCGTAAGATCGGGATAGCGGCGTATCGGCGATGTAAAATGCAGATATTCCGCCGCCGCAAGCCCGAAATGCCCCATGTTTTCACCGTCATAACGCGCCTTTTTCATACTGCGCAGCAGCATTCTGGAAACCAGCTTCTCCTCCTGCGTGCCCTGCACGCCCGCAAGCAGCGCGCCGCAATCCTTTGCGGAGGCATCCGCAGGCAGCGACAGCCCGAAGGGCGCTATAAGGGTGTTGAAATCCTCCAGCCGCTGCGGATCCGGCTTTTCGTGCACCCGATACATGGACGGAATCCCCTTTTGCAGCATAAAATCCGCCACACATTCGTTTGCCTGAAGCATAAACTGCTCTATCATACGGTTTGCCTCGCCGCGCTGACGCGCGCGCAGACCCACGGCACGCCCCTGCTCGTCCAGTGTGAATTCCGGCTCCGGAAGCTCAAAATCCACGGCTCCGCGCCCGCGGCGCATGCTCTCCAGCACCAGGGACAGCTCCCGCGCCTGAAACAGCTGATGAGCTATCGGCGCCAAAAACGGCACGCTTTTGCCGGAAAACAGCTCGTTTACCTGCTCATAGGTGCAGCGGCGCACGCTGCGTATAACCGAAGGGAATATCTCCCTGTCCGTCACCCGGCCCGATTCGTCTATGTGCATAAGCACGGAAAGGGTAAGGCGGTCGCAGTCCTGATTGAGGGAGCATACGCCGTTTGAAAGAGCCTTGGGCAGCATGGGCAGCACCCTGTCGGGGAAATACACGCTGGTGCCGCGCAGGTATGCCTCCTCGTCCACCGCAGTTCCGGGGCGCACAAAGGCGGAAACATCCGCTATATGCACCCCCAGCAGCCAGCCGTCTTCCTCTCTTGTTACGCTTACGGCATCGTCAAGATCCCGTGCGTCCTCGCCGTCCACGGTAAACACCGTTTCATCGCGAAGGTCGCGCCGCCCGTCGTTTTTGGGAGGATGCGCCGCTATTTTTTCGGCCTGTTCCGCAACCTCGGGCGGAAATGCATCGCGCAGCCCCTTTTCGCGTATTACGCCCAGCATATCCACACCCTTATCGCCGGGATAGCCCAGCACCTCGTCCATCTCGCCCTCCAGCGCGCCGCTTGAGGTAAACACCGTTACGCGGCAGCGCACCTTCTGCTGCGGCTTTGCCCCTTCCAGCCTGCCCGAGGGGATATGCACCGGACGGTGCAGGCGCGGGTTATCCGGCAGCACATAATACCGCCCTCCCTGCTTTATAAGCTCGCCCACTATATATTCGTTGGCATGAACCAGTATCTCGGTTATCTCGCCCTCGCCGCCCCTGCGCGTATCGCTTTTAACGGGCGGCCTTTTGCTTTTTACGCGTCTGTTTTTATCCTGTCTGTCGGGAATATAGCGCTCCCCATGCACGCTGTCCAGCGGCCGGTAGCGCACCCTGTCCCCGTGCATCGCACCCATGGAGTTCGCGGCGGAAATATAAAGGTCCTCCCCGTTTTCCCGATCGTCCGGAACGGCAAAGCAATAGTCCCCGCGGCTGCCCTGCACCGTGCCCTCAAGGATGCCGGCGCTTCCGGGCAGACCGAAGCCCCCGCCCGTCTGCACTACCTCCTCCATGCACTTGAGCACGCGGATTATCATGCCCCTGTCGGAGCGCTCCAGCCCCAGCGCACGGCAAATCTGCTCCGGGGTATATACTCCGCCCGAAGCCAGTATATCAAGTATTCTCTGCTGTATATTCAAAATATTTCTCCTTGTAATTTTTTCCTCTTCATTGCCACTGCGCACCCTTTATTAAAAAATAAGACGCCCCTGTGCGGGGCGTCCGAACGGTGCATTATCAGCAATCGTCATAAAATGAGCCTGTATTCTCAAATGGAGACGATGACCGCAAGTGCCAGCGCCAGCACAACGATTATGCCCACGCTGATCTTGGTAACAAGGGCCAGCTTGCCCTCCGCGCTTTTGGTTTTGTTGCGTCCCAAAAAGCTGTCGCTGTTGCTGCCGCCCATAATGCTGCTGAGCCCCTCGGTGGTACCCTTCTGCTTCATAACCGCCCAGATAAGTACGCCGCTGTCTATAATAAGCAGGCTCGCCAGAATTATTGCCACGATCTGCATAGTCGTCATATCCACTACCTCCCAAACATAAGCAAATTGATTGTAGCACACCGGGCGTTAAAATGCAAGCATTTTTTTACTTTTGCCGCCCTCATGCCGTATTTCGTGCTTTTTTGCCGCCGTGCGGCGGTATGCCCTGAATGTATTATTCTAAAAAACAGCCTTGCGCCTTAGCCGTTTTCCCGTTTTTTGCGCCTTACGGCCGCTATAATAAGCTCGCAGGCAAGGGTTATGATAATTCCCGCAAGGATGCTCATTATAAGGGGCAGCACGGAGGAGCTCTCCAGCCTTAAAAGCGAAAACAGTCCCGGATTGCGCGCGGGCAGCTTGAAGAGATTGGGCAGTATTGCCACCGCGCCGACATATCCGAGCGCCGACACCGCGCATAGCCCGCCGCGCAGCCAATTGAAGGGCAGGCTTGCCTTTACCACTCCCATAACGCTTACGGCTCCCAATGTCAGATAGGTAACAAGCCCTATCTGGCTTTGCTCTATGCCAAGGGAGGTTCCCGCCATGGTAAGCACAATGCAGCACACCGTTACTGCTATGGCATTGGGCAGCGCGGCGCCTATGGCGCTTGGCAGGAATTTGCCCCTTACGGGCTTATCGTTTCTCTCAAGGGACATAAAGAAGGACGGAAAGCCCTCGATAACAAGGTCTATAAGGGTTATCTGTATGGGAATAAAGGGGAAGGGCAGGTTGAATATCACGCACCAAAGGGTTATAAAAACGGAATACAGCGTTTTTATAAAGAACACCCCTGCGGATTTCGTTATATTGTTCACCACTCTGCGCCCTTCGGAAATAACATCCTTAAGCACTGCAAAGTCGGAATCCAGCAGCACAAGCTGCGCCGTCTGGCGCGCCGCGTCGCTGCCCTGACCTATGGCAACGGAGCAGTCCGCCTGCTTCATTGCAAGCAGATCGTTTACGCCGTCCCCCGTCATGCCGACGGAATGTCCCTTTTCCTGAAGCGCCGTTACAAGCAGCTTTTTCTGCTCCGGGCTCACCCTGCCGAACACGGTATATTTATCCGCCGCATTCTTTACATCCTCCGGCGCGGCGTTTGAAAGATCTATGCAGCGCTGTGCATTCTTTATGCCCGCACGCGCAGCCACCGCCGAGGCCGTTACGGGGTCGTCGCCCGATATCACCTTTACCTCCACGCCCTGACGCTCAAAATACGCTATGGTATCCTTTGCGTTTTTGCGCAGCGGATCGGCTATTATCACCGCCGCCGCCGGCTCCACTGCGCAAAGCTCGCCGTCCGCCTGCGGCTTCTGCTTTGTGGTACCTGCAAACAGCACGCGCTTGCCCTGCTGCATCTGCTCGCGGAACTGCGAGGGCATATCGCCCTTAAGCCCCAAACGCTCGTAGGCGCCCAGCACAAGATACTCGCCGTTTTCCAGCGTCACGCTGCTCCATTTTCTTGCAGAGGAAAAGGGCACTCCCGCAAAGGCGCGCTGCGGCGCTGCATGCGCGCAGTATTCCTTGAGCGCGCAGAAGGTGGCGTTGTTATCCTCGGAGGCGGAAACATACGAGGCTAAAAGCTGCTCTGCACGGGCCTTATCGCACCCCAAGGGGATAACCTGCTCCACCTCCATATGCCCCACGGTAAGCGTGCCGGTTTTATCAAGGCACAGCACATCGCAGTGGGCAAGGTTTTCAAGAGAATAAAGCTCCTGCACCAGCACATTCTTTTTGGAAAGGCGTATAACACCTATTGCAAGGCCCACGCTCATAAGCAGCACAAGCCCCTTGGGCAGCATGCCCAAAAGCCCCGCAGAGGAGGATATCACCGCATCGGCTATTGTCATATTGCGCACAAGCAGCGCTTCAAGGAAGGCTATTATGCCAAGGGGCACAATGAAAAAGCTGGTTATGCGCGTAACCTTCTTCATGCTGCTCATAAGCTCGGAATTTGCCGATTTATACTTTTTGACCTCGCTTACCAGCTTTGCGGCGTAGTTTTCCTCACCGGTATGTATAACCTCCGCGCGGCATTTGCCGGATATTACCGAGCTGCCCGAAAGCAGGTCGTCCCCGGCGCGCTTAAGCACGGGACGGGATTCCCCCGTAAGCACGGACTCGTTTATTTCCGCGCTGCCCGAAAGCACCTTGCTGTCGGCGCATATGACATTGCCGCTTTCCAGCAGCAGCACATCGCCCTTTTCCACGCTGTCGGGGTGCACCTCAAGCTCGCGGCCGTCCCTTAAAACATGCGCCACCGGCATGGACAGCAGCGACAGCTTCTCCACCAGCTTTTTGGCCTTTATCTCCTGATATATGCCTATAAGCGTGTTTACAATAATAATAAATATAAAGAACAGGTTGGACCACGCATGCACAAGCGCCAGCGCAACGGCAATAATTACATTCAGCAGGTTGAACACCGTGCATACATTATCGCGTATTATCTCCGCAGTGCTTTTTGTGGCCATGCCCTTGCTTTTGTTTTTCTGCATTTTTATCTCCCAATACCCCTTTTACGGCTTTTTTATACAGCTCACACCTTTACGCCGGGTGCAAAATGCACGCCGTAACGCTTAAGCGCCTCTTTTATTATTCTGCGCGCCTCTTCTCCGTCCATTATCTCCTGCACAGCCGTGGACATATTCTCCAACGCCTTGTAAACCGAGAAGAAATGCATCATTTCATCCGAAACATGTGCGGGCAGCTCATGAATATCCTTATAGGAATTATACATGGGGTCGGAAAACGGTATGGCGATTATTTTTTCGTCCATATAATCGTTATCCACCATTTTTATAACCCCGATGGGGTAGCAGCGCACCAGCACCATGGGATCTATGCTTTGGCTTGAAAGAATAAGCACATCCAGCGGATCGTTGTCATCGGCATAGGTTAGCGGTATAAAGCCGTAGTTTGCCGGATAGTGCGTGGAGGTGTAAAGTATCCTGTCCATACGCAGCATTCCGGTTTCCTTGTCCAGCTCGTATTTCTTCTTGCTGCCCTTTTGTATCTCCACCACCGCAAGAAAATCGTCCGGCGCTATTCTGCTTGGCGACATATCATGCCATATATTGCTCATCTGTTTTCCTCCCTGTCTGATAATAATGCCCCTTTAATTTTGTCCCTTTGTTTCTCACGAAAGCCTGCCGCTCCATACCACTGCGGCGTCATAGTATTCCTCCAGACAAAGTCCGCTTTCGTACAGCTCCTTTGCCAGCTCCGTCCCCACATAGCGATAGTGATACGGCTCGAATTTTATGCCGGTTTTCTGCTCCTTGCCCTTTTGATAGCGCAGTATAAAGCCAAAGCGCCAGGAATTTTCCCGCATCCACTGCGCCTCCTTGGTGGAGGCATAGCCCGGACCCGGAGTTTTATGGGAAAGGCAGGTTATATCAAAGGCCAGCCCCGTCTGATGCTCGCTTGTGCCGGGATAGGCGCTGCCCACCGGCTTTGACGGATCCGTGCCGTATTTGGGATCGGCCTTTACACGGCTGGTCCAGTTCTCTATCTGCTCCGAATACGGGCGGTATACATTGCACAAATAATAGCTCTTTATTCCCGCCTCGCTGTATGCCGCGTTTATCATTTCGATAAAAGCGGAAAGCGCAGTCGGGTTTGCCATGGTGGGATCGTCCCGCAGGGTAAAGGGTGCAAGAGAAAGATATTCCTTCACGCTTACAAGCCCCTCGGGCAGAAAATCCTCGCGCAGGCGGTGATTCATGTTTATAAGAGTCTCCGGCCCTACGCTGTCCAGATATTCATGCGGCGCATTTGCTATGGAAAGAGGCTGGCTGCCCAGCTTCATATCCTCCGCATCCGCCTTTATATCCGCCGCAAGCGCGCCGGGAGCCACGCTTCCCTTGTCATCGCAGGGATAAAACGCCGCGCCGCCGTCCGCGCACGATGCCCATACTCTGTAAACCTTCTGCCGGTTTGCCCCGATAAAATAATATATATTCGCGCTTTTCTTTTTATACCCCTGGGGCACGGAAGCGGACGGTACTGCCGCCGTGCAGCGCACCGGCTGCCCGTAGGCCTCGTTTTCCGGGTCCAGCACGGATTCCGAAACGGGGTTCAGCTCGCTGTCCGCTTCAAAAAAGCCCACCGTGCGCTCCAGCAATTCCTGCCCGAAGAATATATCCAGCTGCCCGTAAACACGGTAGCATATGCCGCCGTCCGCCCCGGTAAAGGCATAGCCGTGCGTCTGGCCGACGCTTATGGCGGTGTAATACTGCGGCGTGCGCATATCGTCCGGCAGCTCCGCCGCCTCAAAAACCGTGCTGCGCACCGGCTCCGGGGTAATCACCGGCGTGGGCGTGGGTGCCTCCGCCGTGGGGCTTTGCGTTATATCCGGGTTTTGTACCTCCTGCCGTGTGCGCGTAATAAGTCCGCCCGCAAGCGAGCAGAACAAAAGCACTCCGCCGCTTATTATACAGGCTGCAAACAGCCCGCTGCTTCTCACTTTATCTGCCTCCGAAAATATGTAATGTTCTTAAGCTGCATTATATGCGCCCGGCGGTTCTGCTTTTAAGCCGCCGCAAAGGCCGTCTTTCTATTCTTCTCCGGAAGTCTCCGGCCCCTCCGGCACTTCGGTTTCCTCCCCTGAAACCTCCGGCGCGGGGATATCCGGCGTGTTTTCCGGCTCCTTTGTTCCCGAAGCCTCCGGCTCCGGCGTGTTTTCCGGCTTCACGGTGCCGCCCGGCTTTTTCGTGCTCTCAGGCTTTTTGGTAGGCTCCGGCTTTTTCGTGCCGCCCGCCGTTCCCGTAGGCTGCGTATCAAAGTCAAACTCATCATAGGGCACGGTATACAGCTTGTATACATAGCCCTCCAGCCCCTCCTGCGTGCGCACGCCTATCCAGTCGCCCAGATCCTCCGTTACCTCCAGAACCGTTCCGTGGGGCAGCGTGCCCTTTATCTCCGAGGAGGTGCTGGGCTTGCTGCGCAGCTTGAGCGGCACGGACGGATCGTTCAGCTTCACAACACGCCTTACGGCGGTATCCGTCGTCCCCGTGACCTCCGGCGTCGGCGTTACCGTCTGATCGCTTCCGGGCTTGGGCCATACAAGGCGCGCATGCACTATGGTTCTCTTGGAGGAGCCCTCATCGGCATTGCAGGTGGAAAGGGTCAGTATGCGGTCGTTTTCCGTAAATACCGCGCTTTCGTCCTTAAACATCCCGCGATCTCTTAAACGGTTGAGATATTCCACATATTCGCCCGGTCCGAAATTGCCGTGACGCCGGTAATCCGGGTCCTCCTTGTTGGTAATGTAAACGCTGAACACCTCAAAGCGGTAGGTGCCGTAGATCGTATCCAGATATACGCGCCTGTGCGTGTCAAAAAAGGCCTGACTGCCAAGCGTTGTATAATTCTTCAGCTTGCCGAACATGGAGCCGTTTGTCATGTTGTGCCCGTGAATGATGGTATTGCAGCCCAAGGGGTTCAGGTCATTGAAGCTGGTCATAAACAGTGCTCCGGCGGCGGTTTCGTTGCCGTACATATCATGCTTGAGATAATAATCGTCATCGTCCATAAGCACCGGATAGTTTGTAACCTCCGGAATATACAGCCATCCCACAACATCGGGGTTTGTCTGCTCCTTAAGATCCCACACCTTGTTCTGACGGTTTACATACCCGTCCTCCTTTTCTATGTCCGTAGGCTCATAGGAGGTCGTCGGGCGGTGCGGCTCCACCGTGCCATTGGGGTCAAAGGTAATGTCGGGCAGCCCCGTAACAAAGCCGCCGCTGGGGCGTGCCGAGGACACCGGCGGCTCCGTGCCCGCCAGATCCTCATAGCGCTTTTGAGTTATATAGTCGTTAAAATGCTTATCCACATAAAAAAAGCCGCAGAAAAGCGTAACGCACACAAGCGCCACAATAAAAACGCTGTATATCAGGTTTCCCGCGCGTATACGCCTTCTCCGAATACGCTCCTCCTTTGAGGAA
Organism: uncultured Clostridia bacterium; assembly: GCA_934465535.1. GTDB lineage: Bacteria > Bacillota > Clostridia > Christensenellales > QALW01 > UMGS1338. The sequence continues at coordinate 78,938 of CAKSKV010000003.1, forward strand.
TTCTCATCACGATGCGGTTTATAACTCACAGTGTATCGCTCCGTTTCTTGCCTGTTTATCCTTTTTCCTTGTGCCGTATGTGTATGCACTTTATTTATTATACAATATCCCGCCGCGAAATAAAAGCCCTAATTGCTTTTATGCGCCCTTGCTTTGCAACATTTTACCTTTACGACACAATTTCTTTACCGGCTTTTACCCTCCACGCCCGTAATTTTCGCGCAAATACGCCGCCGGGCGCGCAAAAATGCCGTGAAAAAGTGCAGTGCAAGAGTGCCGCAGGGAAATAATCCAAAAGGGAGTCGCACTCGTGCGGCTCCCTGAGCTTTTACTGTTCGGTGTTGTTTATTTCCTCCACCGATTTGCATACGGAATGCTTTATCGGATCCCAGCCTATGCTGCGGAAGCGCAGCAGCGCCCATACCGACACCGGTATGTAGGTCATCATAAACAGCGGGAAGGTAAAGGTGTAAAGTATCTTGTCCAGCGCGGGGCATTTTATATTCTTCCACTCCGTTACGGTGGTAATAAGCCCTATTACATATATAAGCCCGTAGCATTTAAGCAGCGTGGCGCAGGCGCTCATAAGCGCAATGGGCAGCAGCTCCGCACGGTTTACCGAAACAAGCGCGTTTATGAACTCGGTAAGGTGGCAGCATATGCTCAAAAGGGTAAGAAACAGCGCGGGGAATATGGTCATAAGCATATCATAGCAGGCAAAGCTGCCCCGGCGGAAAATGTTGTTTGCAAGCTCCTTGCCGTAGTTTCCCAGCACCTGATAGAACCCCTTGCTCCAGCGCAGCCGCTGCACCCAGGACTGACGGAAGGTCTCCGGCTGCTCGTCATAAAGCATTGAGCCCGCGGAATAGCCCACCCGTTCGCCGTGAATTATGCTGTCGCTTGTGAACTCTATATCCTCCGTAAGCAAATGGTGCTTCCAGCCGTTGTTTTTGCGGATGATGTCCGTGTGCACCATAAAGCCCGTACCGCTTATTGCGCAGCTGGTTCCCAGGCTCATTCTGGCTTCGTTAAGATATTTTGATTCCCGGATAAACCACAGCGAATAGCCCGCGCTTATCCAGTTTGTGTTGTAATTCTTGCTGTTGCGGTAGCTTGTAATTATACGGAAGCCCTGATCGAAAACATTGTTCATCTGGGTTATGTAATCGGGCGCAAGCACATTGTCGGCATCCAGCACAAGGAAGCCCTCGCACGGCGTGCCCTCGGCAAGCAGACGCTTGAAAAGGAAATCCAGCGCATAGCCCTTGCCGATATGCTCCATATCATTGCGCTCCAGCACTCTGGCTCCGGCCGCGCGCGAAACGGCTGCCGTAGCATCGGTGCAGTTGTCCGCCACTACAAATACTTCCAATAGTTCCTGCGGATAATCCTGCGCCTTTACGCTGGCAAGCAGCTGCCCTATAACATTTTCCTCGTTGCGGGCGCATATAACCACACCGAAACGATGCTTGCGGCTCGCCATGGGCGCGCGCGCGGGTTTTTTAACCAGCATATACGCAAGGTAGAACAGCTGATATGCGTAGCAGGTTATAAAAAGCACCGCAAGTATCTGCTCTATAACATATATGGTTTTCAAATGACATTCTCCTTTTTTCTTCCGCGGCAGAACGCCCTTGCCCTGTCCGGAATTCCTGCACGCCGCCGCTTTATTGCCGCTTGCGCGCACGCTTTTTTATCATGCTCTCCCGCTTTTTCGCAATAGGTGCAGCACCGACCGCAAAAACAACCGTACGGATATGCCGCGGGACAATCGCATGCATTATATCACTATTTTTATATTTGTAAAATGTTTTTACGATAAATATGTCGTTTGTAATGCATTTTATCCCGTCGAAATGAACGATTTTCTGCAATATACAGCATTATACGGCGGAATTTGCATATTTGCGTGCATATAAGCCTGCCTGCACTTATTTTTTCTCCAGCTTCGTGCCTTCCTTTGTATCCAGCACATTATAGCCCATCTGCAGCAGCCTGTCCCTCAGCTGATCCGACAGCGCCCAGTCCTTGTTTTTGCGCGCCTGATTGCGCTCCTGTGCAAGCTGCTGCGCCTCGGGCTCTATCTCCTGCGGCTTATCCAGCTTCTGTTCGCACTTATCAATGTCCAGCGCCAGAATCTTGTCCATTTCCAGCATGGCTTCATATATCCTGCGGCTCTTGTGCGGATTGCGCGCCAGCTTCCACAGTATTCCCAGCGCCTTGGGCGCGTTCAGGTCGTCCGATATCGCCTCAAAGAACTCGTTAAGCGCCTCCTTGGCCGCAGGCTCCTCGCCGTCGTCCCCCTTTGAATGGGCAAGCGCACTCTCCAGCAGCCGCGTATAGCTCACCGCCGCGCCCTCCATAGCCTCCCATGTGAAGTTCATCTTGTTGCGGTAATGCGAATTAAGGCAGAAATAGCGGAACGCCAGTGGATCAAAGCCCTTTGCACGCAGATCCGACACCGTATAGGTGTTGCCCAGGCTCTTGCTCATCTTGCCCCCGTTTACCATCATGAACTCCCCGTGCATCCAGTAATGCACGGACGGATGCCCAAGCAGCGCCTCGGTCTGGGCAATTTCGTTTTCGTGATGCACCGGTATATGGTCAACGCCGCCGGTGTGAATGTCAAAATCCTCACCCAAATACTTAAGGCTCATGGCGGAGCACTCTATGTGCCAGCCGGGATATCCCATTCCCCACGGGCTTTCCCACTGCATTATGTGCTCCTTGGGAGCCTTTTTCCACAGCGCAAAATCCGCCGGATGCCGCTTTTCGCTGTTTACCTCCACGCGCGCGCCCGCCTTCTGATCCTCCAGCTTAAGGTCGGAAAGCTGACCGTAGCGGCCGTATTTCATTATGTCAAAATATATGCCGTCGCTGGTTTCGTAGCCGTAGCCCTTTTTCACCAGCTTCTCCACAAAGTCTATCATTTCCTTTATATGATCGGTGGCCTTGGGGGTAAGCGTGGGTCTTTTGATATTCAGCGCCGCAATATCTTCAAAAAACACCTTTGTGTAATATTCCGCTATCTCGTAGGGGCTTTTCTGCTGCTCGCGGGAGGCCTTTTCCATTTTGTCCTCCCCCGCATCCGCATCGCTTACAAGGTGTCCCACATCGGTAATGTTCATAACGCTTTTTACCTTGTAGCCCTCATGCTCAAGGGCGCGGCGCAGAATATCCATAAAAACATATGTGCGCAGGTTTCCTATGTGCGCATAATTATACACCGTCGGTCCGCAGGAATACATTCCTATCTTCCCCGCGCATACCGGCACCAGCTCCTCTTTTTTCTTATGAAGAGTATTGTAAACTATCATTTTTCTTCCTTTCCGCGCTTAAAAGCGCAGCGTTTTATCGTTTGTTTCGGTAATTTTCCGATTGTATTTTTCTCTGCTTTCCCTCAAAGCCGCATTTGGTGCATTTATTCTTCCGTCTTCGATGCCGCCGCTTCCGTCTCATCCCGTGCGACCCGGCGCTCCAGCTCCCCTATGCGCGAGCACAGACGCTGGAATTCCTCCTTTATGGGGTCGGGCAGACGCTGATCCATGCTTGCGCAGTCCACCCGCACATTGTCCCGGCGCACCACTCTGCCGGGCACGCCCACCACGGTGCTGTTGGGCGGAACCTCCGAAAGCACCACCGCGCCTGCGCCTATCTTGCTGTTGTCCCCCACCTTGAACGGCCCCAGTACCTTTGCACCGGCGGATACCATAACATTGTCGCCCAGTGTCGGGTGCCTTTTCCCGGTGTCCTTTCCCGTGCCGCCCAGCGTAGCGTTCTGAAATATGGAGCAGTTTTTGCCTATTACCGTGGTCTCGCCTATTACCACACCGGTTCCGTGATCTATAAAAAAGCCCTCGCCTATCTCCGCGCCGGGGTGTATGTCTATGCCGGTCAGCCTCCGCGTGCGCTCGCTTATCATGCGCGCAATAAGACGCATTCCGTGTTTATAGAAAAAGTGCGCTCTGCGATGCCGGCGTACCGCACGGTAGCCCGGGCAGCACAGCACCGCCTCAAGGCGCGATCTTGTAGCCGGATCCCTGTCCAGCACAGCCTGCATATCGGCTTTTCTGTGTTTCAAAATTATCCGTTCCTTCCGCTTTTATATAAATTGCAATATAAATTGCTTGTGCCGTCTCCCCGCTTTGCCCCTTAAGGCCGAAAAAACGGGAAGGACGCCCTTTTGCATTGCCGTTATCACCGCCGAAAAAATCAAAAAAGCCCGCCTCATTAAAGAGACGGGCTTGCCCGCGGTTCCACTCTCCTTGACCCCTGCCGCTAAGCAGGCGTCCGCTTGATGCCCATAACGGCGGCTGCCGTGCGGAACTAACGCCCCGCCCGCTCCTCCGGCGCACGGCCTGCAGCCCCGCCCCCGCTCTTTCACCCATGCAAGCGGTTCTCTTTGCGGCGGCACCCGCGGCCCTCCGGTATCAACGCTTAATATATAAGGCCTTCAGCCTCTTTATATTCATTATATACTCTGTACTGTTTTTTTGCAACAAAAATATTGCTTTCGCCCCTAAAGGCGCTGCACGCGCCCCCGATGCGCGCCCGATGCATGTACGCCCGGCGGCTTTTCTACTGCCCCGCCTTCATTGCGGATACCATATCCACGGAGGTTATCCTTCTGCGCATAAAGGCATCCACCGCCAGCGTGAAAAGCACCGTCATAAGCGCCGACAGCACATAGCTCAGCCACCCTATGCTGCGCCCGAACATTACGGCGTCCACCTCCGCCGTGCGCACCACGAAGGAATGCAGGAATATTCCCAGCACCGTTCCCACGGCTATTCCCATAAAACACATCACAATGTTTTCGCGAAATACATACGCGCCCATCTCACGCTCCGTAAAGCCCAGCACCTTAAGAGTGGCAAGCTCCTTCTGCCGCTCGCATATATTTATATTGGTAAGGTTATAAAGCACTATCACCGCCAGCAGCCCCGCAGATATTATAAGCACCGCCACTATGCTGTCCATGCTCTTTACGGTGTTGGAAAAGCTCTCCTTTATGGTGTCGGAAAAGCGCACCAGCATAACTCCCCTGCCCGAAAGCAGCTCCCTGCCCAATTCATCACGGAATTCCTTTGTGTGCTGCGCCGTGCCGGCAAATATAACATTGTAGTCCGGCTCGCCGAACAGGCTTTTATAAAGCTCCGGGCCTATAAATATCTGCCCCGCCAGATAGTTTTCGCATATGCCGGTAACCGTCAGCTCCCGCTGGCTTCCGTCCGGCGCGGTAAGAAGCACGCTGTCCCCTTCCGCACAGCCTATTATCCCCGCCAGCTTTTCGGTAAGCACCGCGGAATTCTCCCCGAACTCTATCGCCTTTCCGGTTTTTCGGTTTCTGAGCGTTATCTGCTCCGTAAGGGCCGCACAGTCGCGCGGCACCGTCACCGTAACGCTCTGACGCACGCCGTTTTTCTCCACCTTGCCGCTGCCGCTGAGCGTACGCACATATCCCGTTATCAAATCCCTGTTTTCCAGAATGTCCGCCGCCTTGTCAATATCCCCGCCGCTTAAAAAAGCCGCCGTAAGATTATATCGGTATATCTGCCCGAACTGCAGATCCACGATATCATGTATGGAATCCCGCAGCCCGAAGCCCGTAAGCAGCAGCGCACAGCAGCCCGCTATCCCCAGCACCGTCATAAGCAAGCGCTTTTTATAGCGGAAAATGTTCCTCGCCGCCACCTTGCGGCTGAAATTCATGTGCTTCCAAAGCGGAGTGCGCTCAAGCAGTATGCGCTTGCCGGGCTGCGGCGCCTTCTGACGCATAAGCTCCCCCGGCTTTTCCGCCAGCTGCCCCCAGCAGGCGCACATTGTCGCCCCCGAGGTCACCGCCACCGCTATAAGCACAATAATAACCGCATATCCGGGATAGAACACGCACATGGTGCGGGGCAGAGTATACATCATTCCGTATGCCCCGCCGATAACCGCGGGCAGGGTGTAAAAGCCCACCGTCACCCCCACTATGCCGCCCGTAAGCCCCGCAAGCACGGCATAGGAAACATAATAAAACGCTATCGCGCCCTCGGAATACCCTAACGCCTTCAGCGTGCCCGTCTGCGTGCGCTCCTCCTCCACCATGCGCGTCATCGTGGTAAGGGCCACAAGCGCCGCCACCATAAAGAAGAAGACGGGGAATACCTTGGCTATCGCCGCCACCTTCTCGGAATTGCTCTTATAGCTGGAAAAGGACACCGTGTCCGCCCTGTCCGTAATGCTCCACGCTATCTCCGGAATGCTCACCTGCCCCGCCTTTTCCTCAAGCTCCGCCTCTGCCTGCGCCAGCTTGTCCAGCGCCTCCTTTTTCTTTTCCTCCAGCTCCTTTTGGGCGCTTTCCAGCCGGGAAACCTGCTTTTTTATCTCCTTTTCCCGCTCATCCAGCTCCGCCATGGCCTGTGCATACTGCTGCGGGCTGAGCACATCCTTCATGCCCTCTATCGCCGCACGCTTTTTTCCCACCTGCTCAAGCCCCTGCCGTATAAGCCCGTAGCCCGAATCTATTTCGTCCTGCGCCTGCCCCAGCTGCGCCTCCGCCTCGCGGCGCTTCTGCGCAAGCTCCTTGCGCGCCTTGTCTATCTGCCCGTTTATCTCCTTAAGCATCGCCTCCCGCTTGCGCGCATTTTCCTTTTGGCCGTATTGCTTAAGCTGCTCCTTTGCCGCGTTTACAACGCTCTGATATTCTTCTCCGAAGGAATTGTACTCCTCCGCCCCCTTCACCGTCAGAAAAAGGCAGTCGTATTTCTCCTTTGTAAAGGCGGAATACGGCACATACAGTATTATGCTCACCGCTCCCGTTCCCTCGCGGCTGGGCTCGCTTTCCACCGACATATACATGGGAGTGCGCACCGTCCCCGATATCCGAAGGCTTGTAAAGCCCAGGGTGTCCGATATGCTGTCGTAATCCGATGTATCCTGGGACAGCTCCAGCACATCCCCTTTGGCGGCATGCTCGGAATAGCCGTTGGGAAAGGCGGCAAGACATTCCCCCTGCTGCGGATAATCCCCCTCCAGCAGCTCAAAGCCGTTCAGCCGGCTTTCTCCCTCGCCCACGGGCATACCGTAAATACGCACCGTCGCCGTGCCGTTTTTTGTCTTTACCACCGCGTCCTTCACAAACGCCGGCATAACCTCCTTTACATATTCCGGCTCCCCGGCGGCGCGCACCTCCCCGTCGTCAAAGCCGAAAACATAATCCTGAAGGCATATATCAAACATCCTGTTGTTTTTATAATATGTATCCGCCGTAAGCTGCATATCCGGTGTGGTGGCAAGCAGACCCGCAAGAAAGCCCACCCCCACCGTGATTATTGCAAGAATGGATAAAAACCTTGTGCGGGTGCCGCGCAGCCCCCTGAGCATAAGCCTGCGGTAATTTCTTTTTATCACCATTCTATCTCCTCCACCGGCACGGGCGAAGAGTTCACCTCCACCGATGCCACCGCGCCGTTGCGCACCCTTACCACCCGGTCCGCCATTGCGGTAAGCGCCGCGTTATGGGTTATCACAATTACCGTCTTGCCCGTATCCCGGCAGGTGTCCTGAAGCAGCGCCAGTACATTTTTGCCCGTCTGATAGTCCAGCGCTCCCGTAGGCTCGTCGCACAGCACGATCTTGGGGTTTTTCGCCAGCGCCCGCGCAATCGCCACGCGCTGCTGCTCCCCGCCGGAAAGCTGCGCCGGGAAATTGTTCATCCGCTCTCCCAGCCCCACCTTGCGCAGAGTCTGCTCCGCATCCAGCGGCTCCCTGCATATCTCGGAGGCCAGCTCCACATTCTCCAGCGCCGTCAGGTTCTGCACCAGGTTATAAAACTGAAACACAAAGCCCACATCGTATCTTCTGTACGCCGTAAGCTGCTTTTTATTAAAGGCCGACACCTCCGCGCCGTCCACCGTTATCCTGCCCTCGTCGCAGCTGTCCATTCCGCCCAGCATGTTAAGCAGCGTGGTCTTGCCTGCGCCGCTGGGCCCCACCACAACGCAGAATTCCCCCTTCTTTACATAAAAGCTTATGCCGTTTGCCGCCGCTATGCGGTTTTGCCCCATGCTGTAATACTTATATACCCCGTCAAACTCTATAAATTCCATATCCGCCTCCGAAAAAAGCCGCCGTGCCGAAAACGGGCTTCTCCGCGCAGCAAAAAACGCCGCTGCCCGCCCCTTGCGCCGACTTGCTTCATTATAGCATACTCTCCCGTTTTTTGCACCCCAAACGAACCGGCTTGCGGGCCGTTTGTCGGCAATCCGCCTCTTTTTGTTCGCGTATGCTCAATATTGTTTTTGAAAATGCATAGAAGACAAATGAAGGATATTAAAAAAGTTTTAATAATCGTCAAAATCCAAAACAGCTAATATATTATCTGTAATTGACTTTTATCGTAATTTCAGCTAAAATATTAGCCGAAGGGAAGTGTCGATATGAAAACGCCGAAGGAAATACAAAGGGAATTGTCCGCAAGAGAACGCCGCCTGCGAAAAAAACAAAAAATGACACTGCAGCAGCTTGCAGATGCCTCCGGCGTAAGCTTGGGCTCTGTAAAACGCTTTGAAAGCAGCGGTGAGATTTCTTTGCAATCCGTTATCAAAATAGCATTCGCTTTGGGCTGCGAAGATGATTTTTCTGCCGTATTTGCAAATAATACGCCTATGTCGATTGAGGAGATCATAAATGGAGAGATTTAAGGCGCTTGAGGTGTACTTTGACACCCGGAAAGTCGGAACATTAGCAACCTATCAAAACCGAATTACAGCGTTTGAGTATTCGCAGCAATGGCTGAACAGCGGTTTTTCCATCAGCCCCTTCAGCCTCCCGCTGCAAAAAAAGCTGTTTTTGCCGAAATATGAACCGTTTGATGGGCTTTATGGCGTATTTGCCGACAGTCTTCCTGACGGATGGGGCAAACTCCTTGTGGATCGGCTTCTGTTACGGGAACAAATGGATCCTCACACGGTCGATATGTTAAACCGTCTGGCTATTGTCGGAGAAACCGGAATGGGTGCATTGACCTATCGCCCTGTTCACAAATTACAATCCGAACAAGCGCAATATGACTATGACCGAATATCAGAGGAATGTCGGAAAATTTTGGAATCCGAGTATTCGGAAGATTTGGATATGCTTTTTGCATTGGGCGGATCTTCCGGAGGTGCGCGCCCGAAAATACTGGTCAGAATAGACGGAGAAGATTGGATAGTTAAGTTTCCCGCATCTGTTGACAAAAAAAATATAGGAGAAATCGAGTATCTGTATTCTCTCTGTGCCAAAAAATGCGGTATTATTATGCCGGAAACGCAGCTGTTTCCCTCTGAACAATGCACAGGATATTTCGGAGTGAAGCGATTTGACAGATGCAAAACAACCCAAGGGGATACAAAGCGCATTCACATGATATCAGTGTCGGCTCTTTTGGAGACTTCTCACCGCATTCCGAATCTTGATTATAATAATCTTATGGCATTGACATTGGAATTAACAAAGAATTATTCAGAAGTTGAAAAAATGTTCCGATTGATGTGCTTTAATGTTTTTGCACACAACAGAGACGATCACTCTAAAAACTTTTCTTTTATATATGATGCGGAAAACCGAAAATGGTGTGTATCTCCGGCATATGATTTAACCTACAGCAGCTCAATAGGAGGAGAGCACGCAACAACGGTAAACGGAAACGGGAAAAATCCTCAGAAAGCCGACCTTTTGGCAGTGGCAGATAAAATCAGTCTTTCCAAAGAAAGAGCAAAAATTATTATCGATCAAACAGAAACAACCGTCAAAGAGGAGCTCGGCGAAATAGAAAATTTCAAATAATATTAAAAAACGGAGCTCTCTGCTCCGTTTTTTATTTCCCGTCTTATATTTCAGTTTCCGCTGCCGCCGCGATTCTCGTCGTCCTCGTCGTCCTCGTCGTCCTCGTCATCATCATCGTCATCATCCTCGTCATCATCATCGTCATCATCATCGTCGGAATATTCAAACTCAACATGCGGTCTGCCGCTTTTGCGGAAAATGTAATAGTACACCGGCACCGTAAGAAACACCGCCCAGCACCATGTCCATGCGCCCGGCACAAAAAAGCCCAGCGCCAGGAATATAAGCACCGCAAGCACGGGGTAGGCAAACTTCCGGGGCGAGCGCTTGTATACCGCCGTTACCGCCGTATGATAAAGCGGTATCGTAAGAAACAGCAGCCACGCCGGATGCCACCAGGAGCAGGCAAAGCCCAGCGCAAGATATGCCGCTACCACCAGAACGGCAAACGGGAAATCCTGCCACGCTCTTTTGCGTGCACGGCGCTTTGCTTCCTCCTTGCTCATTATATGCTTGCCGTCCAGCACCACGCCGTCCTTGCTTATCTCCACATCGTTGCCCTTGTGATCCTTTACAAATATGCCCTCGCGGCTTATATGCACGCTGTCCTTTCCGTCCTCCACATGTATGCCGTCAAAGCCTATATGTACATCCGTTTTCTTTTTTCCGGCGTCTTGGGCGCCGCCGGCCTGCTCCTGCTCATTTGTCTGCCGTGCATTGTCCTGCGTGCTTTCATCGCCGTCTTTCTGCTCCTGCGCCGTTTTCTGCTCCCCGGAGCACCCCAAAAGCTCATCCAGCGACATCCCGTAAAGCCGGGCAAGGGCTATCAGATTATCCGTATCCGGCGATGCCTCCGCCCGTTCCCATTTGGAAACCGCCTGCCTTGATATTCCCAGCTTGTCCGCCAGCATCTCCTGCGAATAGCCGTTCATTTTTCTAAGCTGTACCAGTCTGTTTGCCGTTTCAATATTCATTATGAATCTCCTCCGATTCCTGCGGTCGTTATCCTCCGCTGATCTTTACGGCTTCGATTATAGCAATAACCGCCGCGGTTGCACCAGCTATTCTGCATTTCATTCCCGCAACTGCCGGTTGCATTTTATGATTTTTACCGCATTATACCCCGTTTTTTCGTACATTTTTCGTTATTTTGTTAAAATATGCGCTCTTTCGCACCCCCGGTTTCGCTTTATCCGGTCTTTTCTCCGATAAAGCCCCCCGCCCTACTCCTCCTGCCGCCGCGCCTTTTTGCTTTGATAAAGCGGTATTTTCAAAAACAGCCGCAGGCTGAAGGGCTTTTTATCATAGTTTATTGCATGCTTATAAATAAGCACGGCGGAAATTACAACGGCTCCCGCCGCCACGCCCGGCGTCTGCCCGCTTATAAGCGCGGTTACTGCCAGCGCACAGGAGGCAATTATCATGCGCAGCGAATGGGGATGCACCGTCAGAATAAAGGTGGTAAAAATAAGCGGAAAGGCCAACGCATATATAATGCCGCTTACCTGCCACAGCCCCGCCAATGCCCCGAAGGCAGGGCTTATTGCCTTGCCGCCGTGAAAGCGCATAAGCGGCGTAAAGGCGTGCCCCAGCACCGGGGCCGCCACCGCAAGGCCGAAAAGCGGGTTTGCGCTGTCCAGCACGCGCGCCGATATAAATACCGGAAGAAAGCCCTTGAGCACATCCAATACAAGGCATATCCCGCCTATCACGCGCCCTCCGTACAAAGCGGCGTTCGCCATGCCCGGGTTATGATCTTCACTTTCCTTTATTATATCCACATGACAGAATACAAGGGGCAGATAGTAGCTGTACATAACACTGCCCGATAAAAAACCCAGCACCGCCGCTATCAAATACCTGTACATTGCTCTCTCCTTCCTTTTTTGTTCACCTGTGCTTTATGCCCCGAAAAACGCATTTATCAGCCGTGCATGATATAATCGCATATATCCTTTGCCGCATACCTGTTTATATTGCAGCGCTGCGCGTTTATCATGGCCGCCCCTTCCTCAGGGTCGTTAAGCAGACGGTCTATCCATTCCAGCTGCGTTTTGCAATCCGGGCACGCCGCCGCCATATGACGCGAGGCAAAAAACTCGGAATTCCTTGTTTCGCATCCCGGAATGGGGCGCGTAAGTATCGCCGGAATATTCTTAACCGCAAATTCCGTTGTGGTAAGCCCTCCCGGCTTTGTAAGCAGCAGATCCGCCGCATCCATGTACAGGCTCACAAGGGGGGTAAAATCCACCACCGTCACATTTTCCCGCCCGCCGAATTCCGTCCTTACGCTTTCCTTCAGCTGACGGTTGCTTCCGCCCAGCAGCACTATGCTTATGCTGTCTGCATACCTTTGAACAAGTCCGCGTATCAGTGCCCCGGCATCGCCGAAGCCCATGGAGCCGGACATTATCAGCACACAGGGGCGCTCCTCCCGTATACCCAGCTGCCGGCGCGCCTCGCGCTTATCCGCGCGCAGGTTGAAGCGCTCCGATACCGGTATCCCAAGGGGCAGCAGACGGCTCCGGGGTATCCCCGCGCGGGCATACTCCTCCACCAGATCAATATGCGGCAGTATGAATACATCCGGCTTGGTCTCCTCCCAAAAGGGAATGCAGGTGTAATCCGTAGCTATCACCACCGAGCGCACGCCGCTTTCCTTTTTGCGTATCGCCGTCATTGCCTCCGCCGGAAACAGGTGCGGCATAACCACGGTGTCAAAGCCGTTTTCCGCAATAAACCTGCGAAGATTGTCCTTGTTCAGCACATTTGCAAAATACACGGGGGATTTTATATACCTTGAGCTTACCCATCCGCCCACCTTATACATGGCGCCGAACAGCCGCGGCATTTTCGTCACCATGCCTATATAGCTTTTGGAAACGCCGCTGCTTACGCGCTTGCCCGCAAGGCCGAGATAGTCCGCAAAGGCGCAGCTGCACCCGCGGCGCCCCAGCTCCTCAAAAATTGCTTTCCCCGCAGTATTGTGCCCGCCTCCGGTGTTGCAGGATAATATCAGAACCTTTTTCTCCATTATTTTTCCGCGGACAAATCGTCCTTCTCCTTCCTGATTTTCACAGTTCCTTCCTTTTAACAGCCGCTCCGTCCGGCGCACAGCTTTTCTGTTCTTCCTTAAGGAAATCCATTATCGCCTGTTTTTCGTTGGGCAGCCCGTCCGTCACTGCATAAAACGCCCTCTCCAGCGCCCTGCCTATGTCGGCGCCGCATATCCCCAGGCTCATTATATCCTCGCCCCTTACGGCCAGATGCGCCCTGTCCGTGCACGCCCCTTCCCGTATAAGGCGCGCGGCAAGCTCCCGCGTGCGTTCTATCACACCTGTACGCTCCGCGTCCTTACCGTCTGAACGCTTTGCCCGCTCATCCGCTTCCTTAAGCTGCATAAGCTCAAAAAATGCCTCCGCCCCCGTTTGGCTTATAAGGCGCAGTATCCCGCCCTTGTCTTCGGGCAGCGGAAGATCGTGCAGCCTCACCAGCAGCATGACCCTTGCCTGCGTTTCCTTGGGCGCGCGCAGACGCTCCAGCACCGCCCCCGCCGTTTGCGCGCTTTTTTCCTGATGCCCCGGAAAATGCCCGCCCCGTTCATCTTTTATATAACAGGACGGCTTTTCAATATCGTGAAACAGAGCTGCCAGCCTCAAATGCGTTTCCTCGGGCACGCCCGCCACTGTGCGGCAGATATGCCCGTATACATCAAAATCGTGATATCTGCTGTGCTGCTCAAAGCCCATGCACGGCGCAAGCTCCGGAATAACCGCGGATATTACCCTCTCATACTCCGTCAGGGCGCTTAATACATTCTTCCCCTTAAGCAGCTTTACAAGCTCTGCATATTTCCGCTCCTGCGATACCGCACTCAGCCGCGCCGCTTCCCCCTTCATGACCCGTGCCGTTTCCTCCTGCGCCGTAAGTCCCAGCACCGAGCAAAAACGCACCCCGCGCAGTATCCGCAGCGCGTCCTCTTCAAAGCGCTTCTGCGGCCTTCCCACCGTACGCAGGATCCCGCGCTCCGCGTCCTCTCTGCCGCCGAAGGGGTCAATAAACCCAAACCGCGGGTTGTACGCCATGGCGTTTACGGTAAAATCCCGGCGCGAAAGGTCGGCAATAATGCTTTTTGTAAACTTTACGCTCTCCGGATGCCGTCCGTCCGCATAATCCCCGTCCTCGCGGAAGGTGGTCACCTCCACCGGCCCGCCGGCAAGCACGGTAACCGTGCCGTGCTTTTCTCCCGTAAGCAATACCTGCGCGCCCATGCTCTCAAACAGCGCCCGCGTCTGCTCCGGCAGCGCGGAGGAGGCAATATCAAAATCGGCGCATTGCCGCCCCATCACCCAATCCCGCACACATCCGCCCACAAGATAGGCCTCATGCCCTGCGTTTTCCAGACATTCCAGCACCCACCGCGCCCCGCTTGCGATCTCCAAATTCACTGCTCCTTAATAAATGCATCCTTTGTCCGCAGTCCGTCCGCTAAAAAACTTTTACTCATAATATAGTATAAACAATTTTCCGCCATTTTGCAACAGCGTTATTGAATTTTTGCATTTTTCCCTATCCCCTTGCCCTCCCGCACCTGAATACAGCAATACCGGGTACCCCAAGCGGAGCCCCGGCATCGCAGCTTAAACACAGCTTAAAATATATAATGGTTACTGTTTAATTTCCGTTCCCGTCAGACGGCTTATCTCCTGCGCCAGCAGCTTTGCATACTGCTCGTGGTGCGCCCTGTCCGGGTGCCCCCAGCCCGCGCTGCCGTTTGCCGGCATTTCAAGATAGGAAAGCTTTGCATCCCCCATATCGGCCGTCAGCTTTACAAGATCCTTGGAATACTCCTTGCTTATCTGCCCGTAGGTCCATATGATATACGCATCGGGGTTAAGCTCGCGCACATGCTTTATGAATTCCCTCACGCCGCTTAAAAACTCCTCTCTGCGCTCCGATGCCAGCTGATAGTCGTTTGTGCCCAGAGATATCACCACCACATCCTGCTTATGCGCCGCAAAATCCCACTTTTCCTGATTGTTCCACATTCCGTTTGTAAAATCGTATATGGAGGGAATGTTCGCCGCCGGATTGTCGCCGCCCTGCACAACGCCCCAGCCCGATGCCGCCACTATGTTCGCATCGGCATTGAGCATGCGCGCCGTCAGCGCCGCAAAGGAAAGATAGGCATCCCCCGCGCGCTCGTACACCTCGTCCTTGGGGCTGCTCTCGTTTGTAAGTATTCCCGCCCCGCAGGTAATGGAATCGCCGATAAACTCTATATTCAGGCTTCCCTTCTCGGGTGACAAGTCAATGTTTCCCGAAAAGCTCACCGAGTGCAGCCGGATTATGCTGTTGCCCGGCTCGCTGGTCTTGTATATGCTTATCTCGTGATAGCCCTTTTCCACACTCGCTATCACCGCAGAGTCCGAACCCTGCTTCAGCTCCAGCTTTACCGACTCCTCGGTTTTTCCGTCCGTCACCACCCGTATATAAGCGCTGTATCCGCCCATATGCGTGTAGCTTATGGTCACATCTCCCTCCATATATCCGCGGAAGGACGCCCCCGCATAGCTCCAGTTAAGCCCTGCGTAATCCTTGCCGTAATCGGCGCGCCCCGTGATCTTTATATGCTCCTTATCAATTGCCGATACCGTCTGCATGGTGTATTTCTCCTCAACCGCTGGCGTTCTCTCCGGTGCCGCCGTAGCCGTCTGTTCCGGCGTTTCCGTCTGCACCGCGCCCGTATTTTCCTGCGTAGGCATTTCCGTCTGCACCGTCTGCATGGGATTGCAGGCGCAAAGCAGCACCGCCGCCGCAACGGCTGCAATAACCGCCGCCGCTTTTTTATTTTTCATATTTTTCTCCTCCGCAGAGCTAAGCCCTCCCTGTTCAGTCCTCAAGGCTCCAGGTAGCTCCGTATTCAAACATCTTTCCGCCCTTTTCAACGGCGCCTATATCCGGCGCGCCTCCAAGGTATCCGTCCGTTATTCCTTCTATCACGCATCCCGCGTCTATCGCCGGGCTGCCGTCCGCCGGCTGATATCCTTCGTTTTCGATAATATAGGATACCCTCAGGTTGTTGCCGGATTCTATCCGCTGCTCCGGGTTCACCGGGCAGGGCACCGTGCCGTCCCTGAGCGCGCCGGTGTACACCACGCTCTGCCCGTTCTCCGAGCCGCTGTAATTTATGTCCACGCCCTTTAACGCCACAAACAAATTGTTGTAAAAGCGCGTCTTGCCCGTTTTTGCATCGTCCTTGGGATAGGAATATATTCCGTAGCCGTACTGCGAGCCTATCACCGTGTTGTTTGCATAAAGGGTGTTTTCGTTGGAAAGGTTCGTGCGCAGCCCGCAGGTGCCTCCCACCACTATGTTGTGATCCACGGTAAAGTTGGAGCAGTAATTGTCCAGATACAGCCCGTCCCAGCATTTGTTCATGGTGCCGTTTTCCGTCTTTTCGCCGCAGTCCACATAGTTGTTGTAAAGCCGCGTGCCGCCGCCGTTGCAGCTCCATGTGTAAAACGCGCCGCTGTCGCTTGTAAGCCTTGAATGTCCGTAGAGATAATTCCCCCGTATCACGCAGGCGTCATAATCGGTATTGATGGTAAAATAAATATGCACCCTTCCCGAATATGTAATGTTGTTGCGGGATATCTCGCACCGGCTGCTCTTAAGCACATACACCCCGGCAAAATCATCGCCGCAGTAATTGCTGTGATGCACTATGTTGTCGGTAAATACATTGTCCTCTCCGCCCAGGGTAATGCCGTTGAAGGCGCTGTATCCGAACTCGCAGCGGGTTATAAGATTGCGCTTGCCCGTTATATGATTGCTGCTTTTAAGCACATAGGAGGCATATCCCGATGCATAGAAATGGTCGGAGAACAGCACCCTGCAATTCTCTATCCTGCAATCCTCCGCCTCCGGAAGGGTTATGCCGCCGCCGTAAATGCTCAGGCCCTGAAGGTTTATAAACCGCGCGTCCTTTGCCTGCACCGCCGCGGAGCTGCCCCTCATGGTTATTGTGTGCGCGGACGGGTCGTCCCCCTCCGGCATATAAACATATACCTTTTTATTTTCCGCGTCATACCAGTACTCGCCCGGAGCATCCAGCAGGCACAGCGCCCCCGTAAGGAAGAAGGGGTTGCCCTTCACCGGGGAATAGGCATTCATGCCTATGTAATTCTCCGGCGTGTCCAGCTTGTCCTCCAGCTTCAGCACGCAGCCCTGCGCGCTCTTAATGCGGGAGGTATAGCATATCCAGCCCGCCACGCCGTTCTCTCCCGGCCACACCACAGCCTTGGCTCCCACTATGCCCTCAGGCATTGCCTCCGGCGTCACTATCGTCTCTGCATCCGTGCCCTCGCCCGCAAGCGCTCTGGGCGCCTCCATTATGCTTCTTAAATTCTTGCCGGAATTGGGCCAGCGCGCCTCGGTAAGGGATTCCGTATCCGCAAACAGCTGCGCGCGCTCTGCGTCAATGCTGTCCGCTATGTCCGAAACATCGGCAACATATATGCTGTCCTTCCACTTTGTAAAGCCCGTAACGGGCACCGTGGGCGTAAGCACCGGCTTGCAGCCCGGCAGCGCGGACACCGTAAAGGGCTGACCCTCCGTCCCGTTTATCGGCTTGAGCGTTCCGTAATATACTCCGTCGGCAAGATACACCGTTTTGCCCGGCTCCGCCTTTTCCATCGCCTTTTCCACCGAAGCAAAGGGGGCTTTTCGCGAGCCGTCCCCTTCATCGCTTCCGTTTACGGCGTCTACGAATATACCGTTTATCTCATCCACCTTTATCGTGGCGGTGGGTGTGGGTAATGTGCCGACCGTGCCCGTTATTCCGGGCGACCCCGTCACCGCCTGCTGCATACAGCCGCAAAGCGCACAGGGCAGCGCCGCCATGACCGTAAGCACCTTCAGCAGCTTCTTTAATTTCATTTTTCCTTACCTGCCCGCCTTTTACAACGCCGTTTCATCCTGTTTTTCCGGCCGAAAAGCGGGCCCTTCCCATACTGTTTTTTTGTACAGCCTTTTTCGCATTTTTCTTCATAAAGCAGCCCGGAAACATACGCAGTCATGTCCCGTCCCGCCCTTGAAATGCCCATGCTCGGCGTGTGCACCCGCCGAGCGCGTTTTCACTGCACGCAAAAATAATATCACTCCGTGTCCGGACGGTAAATGCACAATTCTAACCATATCGCCCTTCTTTGCATTTTTTTGTAGCACAATATTACCCCCCGCGCAATTTCTCCGCGCCGCCCGCATACACCGCTTCACCTTTTCGCACAGCCGATGCCCAAATAAAAAAAGCCTTATAAAGCCCATCAGGCGCCGTGCTTCTATCCTTGCCGCCCCTCGAAAAGGCAATAAAAAAAACGGGGCAAAGCCCCGCCTTAAAATATTCTTTTGCATACTGCAAGCCCCACGGCCGCCCATGCCGCCAGATAAATTTATTTGCCCGTCCGATTTTTACTTAACAATCCCGTTTACCAAACAATATGCCCGGCCTTTTCCGTCACACCTGCACCAGCATCAGCAGCGTCCCCGCCGCAATAAGCACAAGCCCGCATATCGCCTTTACGGACAGCTTTTCCTTAAGTACAATGCAGGAAAACGCCACCGTCACCAATATGCTCAGCTTGTCAATGGGCACCACAACGCTTGCAAGGCCGTCCCGCAGCGCCTTGTAATAGCACAGCCAGCTTGCCCCCGTCGCAAGGCCGGAGAGGCATATAAACAGCAGCTCTCTGCGCGGAATCCCGTGCAGGGCGCCCCTTTCCCGGCTGCAAAAACGCATACAAAGGACATCACCAGCACCACCGCCGTGCGTATCGCGGTGGCCGCCGTGGAATCGGTATTCTTTATGCCGCATTTGGCAAGAATGGAGGTAAGCGCCGCAAAAACAGCCGAGCCTAACGCCAAAAGCACCCACACTTTCTTTTCCTCTCCGTTTTCTATTCTGTTTTGATGTTTCATTTTCTCTATTTTAGTACGCCCGGCGTATTTGTCAACATTATTAACGCCTTTTTATTAACACATTTCCCCCGGCGCTTTCCCGCCTGTTTACAAACGGTTTTCATATCGTTCATTTGACGGCAAAGCCAATATCAAATATAATATATAAACAAACAAAAAAGGAGAAACTGCAATGAAAAAATATATAGCAATTTTCGCAGCGGCAGCGCTTGCCCTTTCCCTTTCGGCATGCGCTGATAACGCCACCAAGGAACCCGCTTCCTCTGCCGCCTCTACCGCGCAGACAACCCAGCAGCCCACCGCCGAGGTCACAAAGGAGCCGTCCGCGCAGACCCCCGAGGCCACTCTGCCCGACGGTCAGACCAAATCGCCCGACCATTTTCAGGATCTTGCAAGCCTTGACCTCATCCGCGATGTAACCGCAAAGAGCGCCTCCATGGTGGAATTCACCTACAAGTACGCTCCCGGCTACGAGGGCAAAAAAATAACCGGCTTTACCGTGCAGTCCGCCGCCATCTCCGGCGAGGACATGCAGTTTGATGTCAAGCTGCTTACAAACGATGAAGGCGTTGCCGCGGTAACGGTGCAGGGCGAATTTGAGGAGGATGAAATATATCCCTTCATCATAAATCTTACCGCCGCCTATGAGGACGGAAGCGAGTCCCCGATAATCGATTTCTTCTCCTACGAAAGCGAAAGCTTCTCCGAGGAATAAGCAAAAAGCGCCGCAAAAACGCGGCGCTTTTTTCAAAAAAACTTCAAAAAATTTTTGCGCATTTTTTAACCGTTTTTTAGTGCTTTTTTAACGGTTTTTTACGGGTTTTTTCGCCTTTTTGCGCCTTTCTTTTTTCGGGCTTTGGCACACATGGCACAAAAAGGCGCGAAAACACGGCGCATAAGCCCGTCAATATGCACAAAACGAAAGGAAACAGAGTAATGGATTATTCCGTAATCATAGTGGGAAGCGGCCCCGCAGGCCTCAGCGCCGCGCTTTATACGGCCCGGGCCGGCCTTTCCACCGCGGTTTTAAGCGCCTCCCCCGGCGCGCTTGCCCGCGCCGAAAAAATAGAAAACTACTTCGGCATATCAGGCAGCGGGCCGGAGCTGCTTAACCGAGGCCGCCGTCAGGCCGAGGCCGCAGGCGTCACCTTTATTGATGGCGAGGTTCTGTCTGTCGAGCCGGAAGCTCAGGGCTTCAGAACGGTTTACAGCGCGAAAACCCCCGCAGCAGCGGGCTTTTCGGCTGCGCCTAATGCAAACGGCACGCCCGCAGGCAGCGCCGAGAGCACCCCTAACGCAGGCTCCGAATGCGAAAAAGAGCTGCATTCCGGGGCGGTAATACTGACTACCGGGGCGCAGCGCCGGCAGCTGAATCTTAAAAACGCCGCCGCGCTTGAGGGCCGCGGAGTAAGCTATTGCGCCGTGTGCGACGCCTTTTTTTACCGCGGCGCCGATGTCGCGGTACTGGGCGCGGGGGAATATGCCCTGCACGAGCTGGAGGCGCTTCTGCCCGTTGTCGGCTCCTGCTGTCTTCTGACCGACGGCGAGCCCGTCCCCGCCGCGCTCCCGCCGGGGGTAAAATGCTTCACCTCCCCCCTTGTCTCCCTTTCGGGGCAAACGGAATTGCAGGGCGTTTTGCTTAAGGACGGCACGCATCTGGCTGTATCCGGGCTGTTTGTGGCCAAGGGAGTGGCCGGAGCGGCCGAGCTTGCCCGCCGTGCCGGCGCCGAGGCAGCACAGGGCAATATACTCATTAACGCCGAAGGAATGACCTCTCTTCCCGGGCTTTTTGCCGCTGGGGACTGCACCGGCGGAGTGCTTCAGGTATCGGTGGCCGTGGGCGAAGGCGCCAAAGCCGCACTTAGCGCAATAAAATATCTCAAAAAGGCGCATTAAACGCAAAAAAAAGCCTTAAAACAGCCCTTTTACTGCCGCTTTAGGGCAAAAAACACCGTCAAAAGACGGCGTTTTTTGTTTTTACCCTGTTTTGTTTTATCCGATTACGAATTACTTAAGGAAGCCGAGGCTGCGGATGATAGCAGGCTCAACAGCCTTGCCCTGACACACCTGAACAAAGCAGATGATGGCAATAACCTCAAATACTATATACATAATAGCAGCTGCGATCGGAACGATAAAGGTGAACGCAAGAACCACCGCAACGATGGCCATAAGGGTGTTTACCACCAAGAGCTTGAGAGCCTGACGCATATGGAAGCGTACATAGGGCGAGTTGTTGCTTGCAAGCAGCTGAAGCACGATTCCCAGCCAGCCCATGATGTAGCCGAGCATAGCCAGAACCTTGTTGTCGGAGATATCCTGTTTGTCGAATTCAGCAGTGTGATCCCAAGGCTGAACCTGAGGAGCCGCCTGAGCAGGAGCCTGAGCGCCGCCGTTTACGGAGGCACCGCAAGCCGGGCAGAACTGAGCATTGTCTTCCATCTGTGCGCCGCACTTTGTGCAATGAGCCATGATATTTTCCTCCCGAAATATAAAATATAAATGATAAATATACACCCGTCGCCGCTGTACAAAATACGCAGCGACTATTGATAATATACTATATTATAAAGGTTCATCTGTCAAGTATGCAATAAAAAAAACAGCGGAAAAACGCTGTTTTTATGTGTTTTTTGGCCAATAAACCGAAAAAACGCAAATATACAAAGCACCTGTAAGCCCAAGATACGGCATAGATTCACGCCGTGAAGCCTAAATACCGCGCGCCCCTTATTCCGACCTTGCAAAGCGTTCGCTTTCCTTTAGAATACCGGAATAATCCGCCGTATTTTCAACATCGAACAAACGGGCATAGGTGCGCACATGCTCAGCCGTGGCGCGGGCGCGCGCCGAACGCAGCATAACCGTTGCGCCCTCTATTGCCGCGTTGCCTATGCCGTAGCATATCTTTTCGCAAAGCACGGGCAGCAGCCCCGTATTTACCGCAGTTTTTGGTGAGATCATACCGCCGAAGATGCCCCCGAGATATACCGCCGACATATCCGCAGGCTCTGTTATATCAAACTGCTCAAACATACAGTGCACCGCAGCCAGCACCGCCGCCTTTGCGCGCTGTATTTTGTATACATCCTCCTGCGTGATGTATATTTTGTGCTTGCGGTCTATGAAAAACACCTGCTCGCCCTTTACCGTTCCCAGCATACGCAGCTTGCTGGGGCGCAGCTCATCAGGGCGCAGCATACGGCCGGAAGCGTCTATTATGCCCACATCCAGCATAAGCTCCAGCGCCTCAAAAAGCGCACAGCCGCACAGGCCTATCGGCTCTTTGCCTTCCACGGTGCGATAGCAGACCTTGTATTTTTCCTTCCACAGCTTATATACGGCGCCCGGCCGAACCGGCACGCCGCAGGTTATGTTTCTGCCGTCAAAGATATCGCCCATGGGCACGGAGCAGGCAAGCAGCACGCTGCTGTTGCCCATAAGTATATTTACCTCGGCGCCGAAATTTATTAAAAGCACGGGCATAAGGCTTTTGTACATGCCGGTAACAAGCGCCGCCGCAACGGTGTCCGAGCCTATGGAGCCCGATATTGCGCCGCAAAGCTCCACCGCCGCCCCCGGAGCCTTTGCAAGGGAGGCCTCTTTGCCGCTGAGCGCAAGATTATCACAGGTAAGCGGGTTTTGGGGAAGGCCGGAAATATCCACACCGGCAAGCATATGCAGCATACAGGTGCTGCCCACCGCACAGATGCGCGAAATCGCCGTTACACCGTTTTTGAACATAAGCTCATCCGTAATGCTGTCAAGCTGCGAGGTGAGCACGGCGCGAAGCTTTGCCGCCCCGCCCTCCTTCCAGATACGGATACGGTTTTCGGCATCGCCCATGTCTGTTTGCGCGTTTGCCTGTGAAATGATATCCAGCTGTATATTTTTTGAAAGGTCCTGAAGGGAGGCCGTTATTACGGAGTCCCCTATGTCCATGGATATGCCGTAGCCGCGCTGTGCCGTTTCCGCATTTTTCTGTGCGGCCTCTCTTTTATCGGGCACCGTAATGGTGCAGTCGCCCTTTATATAACAGCAGCAGGCAAGGCGATACCCCTTGCTTACAAGCTCATCCCCCAGCATCGAGCGCTCCTCAGCATTCATTTTGCTGAGCCGTCCCGCCGCCTTTACGGTGCATTTTCCGCAAAGCCCGCAGCCGCCGCAGGCAGTATCCCGGTGCTGCAAAAAGCCCCTGCGCAGCAGCAGGGCAAAAAGGGATTCATTATACGGGGCCGTGATGCTGACGGTTTCCTGTCCGCATTTGACCGTAACGGCGCACTCTACCGACATAAACGCAAACCCCTTTCCTTCCGCCTTTATCCGCTTTGCGCGAAAAATACGCTTTTAAGCGGCTTAAAACACATTAAAAAACGGCGCACAGAGCGCCTGTATCCGGCTTTGCTGCGGCACATGAAGGAATCCGCTTAATGCTGCTTTCTTCCGAACCTGACATGATTCACAGCCCTCCATCGCACAGGACCCAATACAGGCGCACTATGCGCCACGGTTTTATTATACACTCATCGCGCAATAAATGCAACAGAAATCTTTTCAGAGCGTGAGGGTAAGATGCCCCTCATTGCGGCAAAATCGGCAAAACCCTTAAAAACGGCCTTAACGGGTTATGATTGTGCTATCTTGTGTTATTGAAGGCTATTCCTATCCGGCGCAATCAATGTTAAAATATTGCTGCGTTATAAGGGGGTTTTTATCCCTTATATTGCCGTATTGCCGCAGTGCACAGCGGCATAACAAACATGATTTTTCTTTGAAAGGATAACACAAAATGTCACAGCAGATAACTGCAACGCGCTTAAAATGCGAATATTTTGAAAATCCGCTGGGTATAGATGCTCAAAGCCCGCGTTTTTCCTTTGTTCCCCTTCAGGAGGGACGGAACCGCAGGCAAAGCGCCTATCGCATAGTAGTGGGCACAATGCACGATATAGTAGCCATAGGAGAGGGCGATATGTGGGATTCCGGCTTTGTACGCAGCAAGGCCTGTGCCAATATCGTCTATGACGGCGCGCCCCTGAAAAGCGGCACCCGCTATTATTTCAGCGTCCAGCTTAAGGACGCAAACGGCGAAAAGGGCCCGATAAGCGAGGTTTCCTGCTTTGAAACCGGACTGCTTCAGCCCGGAGACTGGCAGGGCTGCTTTATAGGCATGCCGGCTCAGGGCCCCGCACAGCTGCTGCGCCGTGAGTTTACGCTGAATAAACCCGTTGCGTGGGCCCGCGCATATGTTGCGGGGCTTGGCTATTACGAGCTGCACATAAACGGCAGCCGCATAGGCGACCGCGTGATGGAGCCGGGCTTTACCGACTATACAAAGCGGGTGTTCTATTCGGTATACGATGTTACAAGCAGCCTTGTGCAGGGCGAAAACTGCATAGGCGCCTGCGTGGGCAGCGGCTGGTACAAGCATCCCAGCCTGCTTTTGCAGCTTAACATCCGCTACACCGACGGCACCTGCACCTCGGTATACACGGAGCCGGGAAAATGGGATATGCTTATTGCCCCCATCACCTATACCAACATATATACCGGCGAAAACTACGATTACCGCTTTGAGGCGGAGGGCTGGGACCGCGTATGCCCCGACCTTACGGAGCGCTTCCCCCGTGCGGGCTGGAGAGTATATGCCGCCTTCATGCCCAGCCCTGCGGGTGATGAGCACGAATCCTATAACGATGTATATCACAAAAGCTATATTGCGCTGGAGGCCGAGGCCCCCGGCGGACGCCTTGAGGCTCAGCCGATAGAGCCCATACGCATTGTACGCCGCATACACCCGGTTAAAATCGAAAATCCCAAGCCCGGCATATATGTGGCGGACTTCGGCGAAAATGTCGCCGGCTGGACGCACATAAACGCGCAAACGGAAAAGGACACGCTGCTTGCGCTGCGCCATTCCGAGATCCTTTTTGAGGACGGCACCGTAAACCAGAGCTATCTTATAGCCGCCGAGCTTTACGGCAGCAGCGCACAGATGCAGAGCGACTATTTCCGTACCGCAGGCGGAAAATGCGAGCTGGAGCCGAAATTCACCTATCACGGCTTCCGCTATGTACAGATAGAGGGGCTAAGCTATGAGCCCAAGGCCGAGGATATCTGGGCATGCGTGGTACATTCCGATGTTGTGCAGCGCGGTTTCTTCCGCTGTTCAAATGAGATGATAAACCGGCTTCAGGACATTGTTCTGCGCACCGAGACCGACAATCTGCACTCCATACCCACCGACTGCCCTCAGCGCGATGAGCGCATGGGCTGGCTGAACGATATGACCGTGCGCTATGAGGAGGCTATTTACAACTTTGACATGGTGCACATTTACGAAAAATGGGCGCAGGATATTTCCGATGCGCAGGAGCCGGTAAGCGGCGCCATTCCGGACACCGCGCCCCTTAAGCGCGGTCAGCGTCCCGCCGACCCCTGCACCGCTTCCTATCTTTTGGTTTCGGACGGTCTGCTTGACCACTGCGGCGATATCCGCACGGTGGAGCGCCAGTATGAAAGCTATAAAAAATGGGTGGATTATCTGTACCGTCAGAGCATTGACGGAATACTGACATACAGCTATTGGGGCGACTGGGCAGGCCCGACGGCATACAATTCAATACAGATGAACGGCGCAATAAGTGCAATAACACCAGGAGAGCTTGTAAGCACGGGCTACCTGTATTACAATCTGCGCCTTATGGAAAAATATGCGCGCCTTGTGCACCCAAGTGAGGCCGACGGCTTTGCCGCCCGTGCCGATAAGGTACGCGACGCCTTCAACCGTGAATTCTTCCGTCCCGAAACCGGCACATACGCCACCGGCTCACAGGCCTGCAATGTACTGCCGCTGTTTTTGGGAATAGTACCCCAAGGGCGCGAGGCCGATGTTGCAGCCGCCCTTAACGCCGATGTGGTAGCCAAGGATTATCATCTGTCCACCGGCAACCTCTGCACAAAATATGTGCCGGAGCAGCTTACGCGCTACGGCTATACCGACACCGCGTTTAAGCTTATAACCCAAACCACCTACCCAAGCTGGGGCTATATGCTTTCCATGGGCGCAACCACCGTGTGGGAGCGTTGGGAATACGCCACAAGCACGGGCATGAATTCGCACAACCACCCCATGTACGCCTCGATAAGCGCATATTTTTACAAGTATCTTGCCGGCATAGCGGCTGCCCCCGCCTCGGGCTTTGACAGCCTTACGATATGCCCCTGTATGCCCTCCGGGCTGGAATGGGTATCGGCCGAGCTTGACACCGTGCGCGGCAGAGTATCCAGCGCATGGAAACGGGAAAAGGGCACCGCAGTGTTTGACATTGAGATACCCGTGGGCGCCAAAGCCGAGCTGCTTTTGCCAAACGGGCTTATAACAGAGGGCGGAGAGGCGCCTGCGGACCGCGAGGGAATTACGCCTTTGGGCATAAAGGACGGAAAAGCCGCATTTATGCTGGGCTCGGGCAAATACAGCTTCCGTGTGGAATAACGGGTTTCCCCTATCGGCTTTAACCGGCCCGAATGACCGTAATAAAATGTACAAAAGGCTGCCGCGGGCGAAACCGCGGCAGCCTTTTTGTAATGCGATCATGCAATCCGGCTTCATAAGCAGCAATGCGGCGCAGCCTTTAGTACAGACTGCACCGCATTTATACATTTGTCTTTACGCCATATTGCCGTCGGCCGCAGCCGCAAACGGCTTACTGCACGGAATCCTTAAGCGCCTTGCCGGCCTTGAAGGCAACGGTCTTGCTGGCCGGGATATCCATCTTCGCCTTGGTGGAGGGGTTGACGGCGGTTCTGGCAGCGCGCTCCTTTACCTCAAAGGAGCCAAAGCCCATTATCTGCACCTTGTCGCCCTGTTTGAGAGCATCGCATATCAGGGAGATCATGCCGCTTACAGCCTTCTCGGCCTCCTTTTTGGTTATACCGTTCTGCTCCGCCAGAGCATTGATAAGATCCGCTTTATTCATTAAAAATACCTCCGTTTTGTTTTAAGCCGTTAAAAAACAGCTTGTTTTCTCATTATTAACCATTCTACACGAAAAGAGTGTGTATGTCAACAGTGTTTTGGAGCATACGCATTATTCGCGTCATTTTTTGCCCTGAAACCGCCTGAAATGCAGCATTTTCGTACAGTTTCATGTCATTTTTTCTTCCGACATGTCCGTTATATCCGTTTGCGGTTCGCCGCGCGCATCGGCGCAAGGGCCGCCGCGCCGCCCGCGAAGCGGCATACAGACAAGGTAAAGCCGCCCCGTAGGGACGGCTTTTAATGCTTTGTTTTTTTGTTTATCAGTCGGTAAGGTTGAAGGCCTTTTCGATTTCCTTAACCTCATCGTCGGTGATTACTGCCGGCTCGCCCACCTGCGCGCAGCAGATAAGGGAGCGTGCGGTGAACTCCGCAACCTCAAGGCGGTCAAAGGCGTTGATGAGGTTGGTGCCGGTAAGGATGACGCTGTCGTTTTCGATAATGATCATCGGGCAGCTGTTGCTGAAGGTCTTTGCGGTGCCCAGAATGTCGGTATAGCTGGAGCCGAAGGGCAGCTTCTTCGCCTTACGCAGCGCAATATAGCTTTCCGGAATGGTTCTGGAATCGAAGGGAACATCGGTAACCGCATAGGACATTATATACTGCGGATATGCGATTATGATGGAGTTGACCTCCGGATGCATCTCGTAGATGGTCTTATGCAGCAGCACCGAACGGGAAGGCTGCTTGCCCTCCTCGCAGCGGCCGTTCTTGATAAGAACAAGGTCCTCCGGCTCAAGATAGGCTCTGTCCTGCTGATAAGGCGTGATGATGAAGGAGCCGTCGGAAAGCCGGGTGGAGAAGGTGCCCTGAGTGGAAGCTATAAGCCGCTGCGCATAGGAGCGGTGGATAAGCTTGCACATCTCTCTGCGGGCGGCGCGCTCCTCGCTGGAGTGAACGCGGCTTTCGAAGGTGTCCAGTATGGGCAGCACGCGGGAAGCCGAAAGATCGATCTGCTGCTGGGTAAGCACGCGGGGCGTGCCGATGCGGGCAGCGTCTATCTGCAGCTTTGCGCAGTGCTCAAGGGTTTCGAATTTCATAAAGGCGTTGAAAATATCCTTATCGCCGCAGACAACGCCGTGGTTCCACATCATAACGGTGTTGTGACCCTTTTCAAATTCCTTTGCGATAAGATCGCCCAGCGCCTTGGAGCCGGGGATCTCGTAGCCGGCAACTCCGACCTCGCCCACCACTATTGCGGCATTGGGTACAAGGTT
Organism: uncultured Clostridia bacterium; assembly: GCA_934465535.1. GTDB lineage: Bacteria > Bacillota > Clostridia > Christensenellales > QALW01 > UMGS1338. The sequence continues at coordinate 106,988 of CAKSKV010000003.1, forward strand.
TACATCCGGCACCTTGCGCACAAGGCTGAAGGCCACGCATGCCGGGGGATGAGCGTGAACAACCGCTTTAATGTCCGGACGGATCTGATAAATGTGACGGTGGAACGGCAGCTCAACGGAGGGCTTGTGAATACCGATGATGGTGCCGTCCGGCTTTACCTGCATGATATCCTGACGGGTAAGGCTGCCCTTATCAATACCGCTGGGCGTTATCCATATATCTCCATTGTCATCCATGATCGACAGGTTGCCGCCGCTGGTAGTGGTCAGCCCGTTCTTGTATATTCTTTCCATGAACATTACAAGCTGATCTGCAGGATGCATAAGCTCAAATTTCATTTTGTATACCTTCTTTCCTGAATTATGGCTATATTATATCCCGATTTGCCTGTTATGGCAAATGAAATGAGTTATTTTTTATCGTTTGATCAAAAAATTATAAATAATTATCGGTTTTTATCCTGCACATTTTTATTAAAGCATATTCCCGTTTTCCCGGCAAAAAATGCGGACTGCTTTGCCGCCGTTACGCCCCGCTTTTATTTTCGCGGGCGGCAAACCGCCGTACGGGATGATAGCACAGCAGAGCAATAAAAATCATAAGCGCCGTTGCCGACAGGCTCACCGGGTAGGCGGTCATGATGGTGCGAAAAGTCGGGCTTTGCGGAAAAACAAGCTGTATCCACGCTATGCGTATGCCGCATACTCCCAAAGTGGTAAGCAGCGCCGGCACCAAGGAAATGCCGAAGCCCCGCAGGTAGCCGCTCATTACTTCATACAAAAGGCTGAAGAAATGGGACAGCATAAGCATCATAAGCCGGATATAGCCCGTTTCCACCACCTCCGGGTCGCTGTTGAAAACGGCCAGCAGGGATTTTCCGAAAAACAGAATTGCCGACACCGCAAGCGCCAGCGCCGCCGCCCCCTGCGCCATGCACAGCAGCAGCGTTTTCCTGCAGCGCTGAAGCTCGCCTGCGCCGTAATTCTGCCCTACAAAGGTGGTGCAGGCCTGCGAAAACGAGTTAAGTATGTCATAGGTTATAATTTCAATATTAAACGCAGCGCTTGAAGCCGCCATAACCACCGTACCAAGGCTGTTTATGGCGGACTGAATGACTATATTAGAAACGGAAAACACGGCGCTTTGTATTCCGGCGGGCAGGCCTATTCTTAAAATACGCTTAAGCACGCTCCCGTCGATGCGCAGCTGCTTAGGCTCCAAACGAATATCCAGCGCGGTCGTGCGCAATTTGAAATAAAGCAGGGCGGCGCTTACGGCATTTGATATCACGGTGGCAACGGCAACGCCGTCCACCGTCATGTGCAGCACCGCTACGAAAAACAGATTCAGTATCACATTCAGCACGCCGGAAAGAGCAAGAACAATAAGCGGCGTCCTCGTCTGTCCCACGCTGCGAAATACGGCCGCTTCAAAATTATACAGCAATATCACCGGCATTCCGGCAAGATATATCCGCAAATACAAAAGCGCCAGCGGAAACACATCCTGCGGCACATTAAGCAGGCTCAGCATCGGCGCGGCAAGCAGCTCGCCCGCCGCAGCCACAAAAATGCCGCCCAGCAGCGCCATAAGCACCGAGGTGTGCACTGCTTTGTGCACATCCTCCTTATTGCCCTGACCCACGGCATTTGCTATTACCACATTCGCCCCCAGGGCAATGCCTATAAACAAATTTACTATTAAGCCTATCAGCGGGCTGTTTGCCCCCACCGCCGCCACGGCGGCAGTGCGTCCCTCCCCCGTAAAATTGCCCACCACCGCCACATCGGAGGCGTTGAACAGCTGCTCCAGAATGGCGGTGGCCGCTACCGGCAGCGCAAACTGCGGTATCTTGTTCCATATGGGGCCGTGCAGCATATCAAGCTGCTTTTTTCTTTCCATAATTCGTACTTTCTTCTTTCCGTTTTGTTATTATCGGCACTGTATGGCAGTATACTGCTGTTTTTTTATAAAGGCAAACGCCTTCGGCACAAAAGCAGCCCGCATACGGAATGTCCTAAAAAAACATCCTGTATGCGGGTTTTATTTATATGACTGTTTTTAATTCTTGTTTTTCACGCCGCCGTGCGAGCCGTTATACAAAGGCGCTTAGCCCCGCATTGCGCGCATGGAATTAAGCACGGCCAGCATGGCCACACCCACATCGGCAAACACCGCAAGCCACATACCGGCAATGCCCAAAGCGCTGAGCACCAGCACCGCCGCCTTTACCAGCAGGGAAAGCACTATGTTCTGCCATGCTATGCGCATGGTCTTGCGGGAGAGCCGCACTGCATCCGGCAGCCTTGAGAGGCTGTCGTTCATAAGCACTACATCCGCCGCCTCAATGGCCGCATCGCTGCCCAGCTGACCCATGGCCACACCCACATCGGCGCGCGCCAGCACGGGAGCGTCGTTTATGCCGTCTCCGACAAAGGCCACGGTTCCGCCGTTTCTGCGCTCCTCCAGCAGCTCCTCAAGGCGCGCCACCTTATCCTGCGGCAGCAATTGCGAATATTCCTCGTCCACTCCCAGATCGTTTGCCACCTTGCGGGCGGTATGCTCGTTATCACCGGTAAGCATTACCGTTTTAACGCCCATTTTCTTAAGCTCCGCCACGGCCGCCGCGCTGTCCTTTTTAGGATTGTCGCTTACTATTATACTGCCTATAAGCTTGCCGTCCTTGGCCACGAACACCGCACCCGGCTTGCCCTGTGGCAGCTCCTTCACACCCTTTGCCGCCATTAAAGCCGCAGAGCCCACAGCTATGCTGCTGCCCTCCACCACGGCCGCAACGCCGCCGCCGGCCTGCTCCTCCACGCTCTGGGGCACGGGAGCGTCGGGGCAGCTTTCCGATATGGAGCGGGCAATGGGGTGCGTGGAGTAATACTCGGCGCCCGCCGCCAGCCTTAAAAGCTCCTCGCGGCTTACACCGTATGTTTCGGTTTCGCTCACGCGGAAGCGTCCCTCGGTGAGGGTGCCGGTTTTATCAAAGGCCACCGTCTGCAAGTGGGACAGCACATCCATGTAGTTGCCGCCCTTTATCATAACGCCCTTTTTGGCCGCCGCTCCAAGACCGGAGAAGAAGGCCAGCGGCACGCTTATTACCAGCGCGCAGGGGCAGGACACAACAAGGAAGGTAAGTCCGCGGTGTATCCATTGGCTCCAGTTGCCGTCTATTATGGGCGGAATTATCGCAAGCGCCGCAGCAAGCCCTACCACGGCGGGGGTATAATACTTTGCAAACTTGGTTATAAAGTTTTCGGTGCGGGTCTTTTTGTTGCTTGCGCTTTCCACAAGCTCCAATATTCTGTTTACCGTGGAGCCTTCAAAATCGCCGGTTACACGCAGCTTTATAACGCTGTGAAGGTTGATGCAGCCGCTTGCCGCCTGCTGCCCCATTTCCACCTCGCGGGGCACGCTCTCACCGGTAAGGGCGGAGGTATCCAGCACGCACCGGCCCTCTGTCACCTCGCCGTCCAGCGGTATTCTCTCGCCCACACGCACGATTATTATGTCCCCCTGCTTTACATCGTAGGGGTCCACCGTTTCCTCCGTTCCGTCCGCGCGCAGAACACAGGCGGAATCCGGGCGCATGGACAGCACCGAGGAAATGCTGCGGCGGGATTTTTCCACCGCCATATCGTTGAACAGCTCTCCCACCTGATAAAACAGCATAACCGCCGCGCCCTCCGGGAAATCGCCAACGGCAAAGGCGCCCACGGTTGCCACCGTCATAAGCAGGTTTTCATCAAGCGCCCTGCCGCGCACAAGGTTCTTAACGGCGCGCCAAAGCACATCGTAGCCCGCAATAAGATAGGCCGGAATATAAAACAGCAGCGAATAATAGCCCAGCCCCACGGTTTTATCCAGTATAAGCCCCAGTGCAAAAAGCACTCCCGAGGCCGCCAGCCTGATTATCTTTTTTGTTTCTTCCTTCATAACAAGACCTCATTACCGCGCCTGTGCGCATTTATTAAAGCGTTTATTAAAGCATTTATCAGAATGTGGTATCCGCATCCACCTTGGCAATGCGCTTTTTTACCTCCGCTATCACGGAAGCATCAATATCGCCCTCCAGCACCATACGCCCCGTCATGAAGCTTATGGATGCGCTCTCAATGCCCTTTACCGAGCGGATGCTTTCCTCCATCAGCGCCGCGCAGGTGGGGCAGTCAAGGTTCTTCAACTGATATGTTCTTTTCATAATGTTTTCCTTCCTTTCAAGCAATGCTTTTTATTTTTATATATGATTTTAATTGCCGTCTTAATTTTGCCGCCCTTTGGGCGTGCTCTTTATTGCGCCGCATCTTTGATTTACTCGCACAGATGCTCCATGCCCTGATCCACTATCGTGCGCACATGGCCATCCGCCAGAGAATATATCACGCTTTTTCCCTCCCTGCGGGTGCGCACAAGCTTGAAGTTTTTGAGCACCTTGAGCTGATGCGATATCGCCGAAACCCCCATGTTGAGCAGCTGTGCAATGTCGCAGACGCACATTTCGGATTGAAACAGCACATAAAGTATCTTTATGCGCGTGCTGTCCCCGAACACCTTGTACAGCTCTCCCAGATCGCATATAAGATCCTCATCGGGCATGGACTTGCGCACCGCATCCACTATGTCCTGATGCACACGGTAAACCTCGCAGCACTCCTGAGCCATTTTTATCATTCCTTTATTCGTTCATTTTTTCATTTGAACATCCGTTCAAGTGTTATTATATGCAATCCCTATAAAATGTCAACGGTTTTTTGTATTTTTTTGCTTTTTATTTTCTTGCCTTAAAGAAATTCCGCCGCTTTGCCCGCGTACGCGCTTTTCGCCTTTTTTCATGCAAAGGGAAACGCGGACGCACATTTTGCAAAAAGGTGTCGCATTATGAGGCAAGCGCATATCATATTACTGCAAAGCCTTATTCTGCGGCTTTTCCCCTGCGGCAAAGCCGCAAAAAGGCAAACCGAAAGGTGCGATTTATTTATGCTTGATCAAATGATCGGGCTGGCCCCGCCCCTTCAGGCGCTTATTGCCACGCTGTTTACCTGGCTTATAACCGCTCTGGGCGCCCTGCCCGTGCTTTTTATGCGCAATACACGCCCCCGGCTGCTGCGCTGCATGTTCGGCTTTTCAGCCGGCGTGATGCTGGCCTCCGCATTTTTCTCCCTGCTTGCTCCGGCGGCGGAGTACGCACGGCTTATCCGTATTCCGGAATACCTGCCGCTGTGCGCAGGGTTTGCGGCGGGCTGCCTTCTGCTGCCCTGTGCCGACCTCGTGCAGCGCTTTGCCGATAAGCGCCGCCCGAAAAGTGCTGCCTCCCTTGTGTTGGCGATCACTCTGCACAATATCCCGGAGGGAATGGCAATCGGGGTGGCCTTCGGCTCCGCCGCTGCGGGCGATAAAGCCGCCTTTGCCGCCGCCTGTATGCTGGCGTTGGGCATAGGCATACAGAACTTTCCCGAGGGTGCTGCGGTCGCACTGCCGCTGCGCGCCTGCGGCTGCTCAAAGCTTAAGGCCTTTTTTATAGGTCAGCTCTCCGGCCTTGCAGAACCGATTGCCGGAATTGCCGGTGCCTTTGCGGTGTCAGCCTCTAAAAGCATACTGCCCTTTATGCTCGCCTTTGCCGGCGGGGCTATGATAGGCGCAGCATCGGGCGAGCTTCTTCCCCGATGCGGCGAAGCACAGGAGGAGCCCCGCGCCTTCCTTGCCTTTGCCGCAGGCTTTCTTCTTATGATGCTGCTGGATACCGCGCTTGGATAAAAAGAAGCCGCCGCATTTATTGCTATGCCGCTTGCCGCTTTATAAATATGCGTAAATCCCAAAAAACGCAGCCCCCGAAAATAAAAACCGAAAATGCAAAAAGCAGAAAAGCCGCACGGCCTCTCTGCTTTTTTATTTTCCTCTCTGTTTAAGCTTCCGCTTTTCAGTTGGGGGATATCTTTTCCACCCTTTCCACCTCGGCCGCCGGATCCAGCTGCACCGCATTGACATACTGCACAAGCCCTATTCTGCATCCCTTGCCCACGGCGACATAATTGCCCTTGAGGCAATCGGCATCGGTGTTTTTCACATCCACGCTGTATCCGCTTATCGTGCCTGCCCTCAGCCTTGAATCGTCCAATGCCGATACTCTGGTTGTGCGCGCGGTTATGGTTTCCACGCGGCTGTCGCCCTCCTTCATATTTATATCCACGGCTCTTGTCCAGTTAAGCGGGGCGCCTATATAGTCCGCCTGTATGCTGCCCTTTATATCTACGCTGTCCGCATCCTCTATGCCGCCTTGGCAGATACATTTGCCGTTTGAAGCAAACACCCCGCGATTGCACGCCGCGCCGCTTTTAAGCTGCAGCATGCCGTTTGAATTAAACCGCCTGAAAACCGGCTTAAGCGCAAACTCCGCCTTGCCGTTTACATTTATGACATCCGTCGCCCATACCTCACGCTGCGCCGTAAACTCTCCGTTTACATTAAGCTTTGCGCAATGCACATCCGCCGCCGTGCCTGCCCGTCCGCTGAGGCTTATATCGCTTATCCTTACGGTATCGCCAAAATCCGCCTGTCCCGTCGCCGTAAGCGATACCCCCTTTACCTCTCCGCCGAAGGCGGCCTTTCCGCTTATGTGGATCACTCTTGCCTGCACATCGTCAAACGCCGCCCGTCCGCTTACGGTTACGGAATTGCCCACCAGCAGATCCCGCGCCGTCAGCTTGCCCGAAACGCAAAGACGGTCAAAGCATGCGCGGCCGTCGAATTCCGCCTCCGCGCTTATATTGATTCTGTCGCAGCGCACCTCGCCCTCCGCAGTAAGCGAGCCGGACACCTCCAGCCTTTCCGCGTCTATATCCTGTGCGCGGCAGGTGTCGTCCGCATTCACTCTGCGGGCGCTTGTTTTTCCTTCGCATCTGCCGTTTATGCTTACGGAATTATGCTCATATTCCCGCTTGGGCAGCTCTATGCTTACAGCCTCATAGCTCGGAAACGAAAGGTTCTTTCCCATGGCGGCATCCTTTGCCATGGCATCTCTCCATACATTTTCCCAGCTGGGGTCCGCCCCGCGGCCCTCCTGCGCCCTGCCTTCGCCCTGCCGGCCGCCGTTTCCCGCACCGCGCCCCGTGTCCAAAGCCGCAGCGCATATGTTAAGCACATTCTGCCGCACTCCGTCCTCCATGTCCTGCACGGCGCCTGCCAGTCTGCCCATTCTTTCCGGGCTCATGCAGAACCGTCCCAGCAGCTGCTCCAGCACCGGATACTCGATGTTATCGCCGAAATCCTCAAGTATCTCAAGCAGCGCATCAAAATTCCCGTTATTGTCCTTAATAAAGGGCAGGCAGGCCGCAATGCCGGCAGCGGCGGCGTCCTCATCCAGCTCCGCAAGCTCCATGCATACCGCAAGCACATTATCCGGCGTTACGCCGCTTATAATGTCCTCCGCCTCATCATACTCGCCGTATTCCTCGTCATCATCATCGTCATCGTCTTGGGGGAAGTATTCCTCCGCCACCGCAAGCAGAGCCTCCTCCGCTCCGTCCGGGCCGCCGTCCGCATTCATTTTCGCGGCGTTTTCATAATTGCCGCCGTCCTCTGCGCCGCCCTGACCGTTTTCACCGGCATAATCCGCCTGCTTAAGCAGCTCGTCCGCCTTCTGCGGCGATATCTCGCCGTTTGCCAGCCTGTCCAGAATGTCCAGCATTCGTTTTTCCTTTGTATCGTTTTTCATATTGCCGCACCTCGTTTTAATAAAATCAGCCCTTTTTATTCTGCCGCTCTCCTTTTTCCATAAGCTCCAGCGCCTGACGGGAGCTCAGCTTTCCTTGGCTCACACGGCGCAGTATCTCTTTGCGATCCTGCTCCTCCTGCAAGCCCAATGCCGTAATAAGGCTCTCCAAACGGTTTTTTATCGTAGGATAGGAAATGCCCAGCGCCTTCTCCATATCCTTGAGCGACCCGCGGCAGCTCAAAAAAGCCGTCAGAAAGGCCAGCTGCTCCTTATCCAGCGTGCAGAACGCACACGGGCTGAAATTCCCGCGCAGCACAGCGCCGCAGCCGTCGCATTTAAGTTCCGTCACCTTAAAACCGTGTCCGCAAACGGGGCATTTCCCCGGAGCAGCATGCTTCATAAATCTCTACCTCCGAAAAGCTTTCAGAATACAAAAGTGTCATTAATGATAAAGCGCGCCCATATCATGCCTAAATATTAGCACACCACAGCAGCGTTGTCAATACCAATTTTAATTATTTTTAATTTATATTTAATTTTATTAAAACTAAAATTGATTTTTTTAATTTTGCTCATGCTTATTATAATTATTTTTCTTTGAAGCGCCGTTTGCAGCGCCGAATGTCCGCCCGCGCACCCGCACGCCCTACGGCACACCGATTTTTCCCGTAACACATAATAAAAAACGGCACGAAAAAGCTTCCGTACCGATTTTGCAATAATAATTCCTTTATAAAAAACATGTGCCTACCGCACAAAGAAAGCAAACCGCCGCTTTTCACAGCAGCATCCTGTCCGACAGTGCCTGCGCCGCCTCCTCGCCGTACAGGCTCATAAGCCCCTCCGGCGTAAGCTGCGCCCGTTTTTCCCCCTCCAGCACGGTAAGCACCCGCCCCTGATTGAGCACCAGCGTTTTATTCCCCGCCGAAAGCGCTCCCGCGATATTGTGTGTAACCATAAGCGTTGTAATATTGTCCCTTTGAACCACCTGCTTGGTTATGTTCATAACCTGCTGCGCCGTCTTAGGATCCAGCGCCGCGGTATGCTCGTCCAGCAGCAGCAGCTTCGGGGTTATCATCGTGGCCATAAGCAGCGTGATAGCCTGCCTTTGCCCTCCGGACAGCACGCCCACCTTCACATCCAGCATGTTTTCCAGCCCCAGCCCCAGCGTTTCCAGCCTTTCCTTGAACAGCCTGCGGTCCTGTGCGCTTATGCATCTGCCCAGCCCCCGGCGGGAGCCCCTGCCGTAGGCCAGCCCCAAATTTTCCTCAACGGTCATGCCGGGCGCCGTCCCGGCCAGCGTGTTCTGAAACAGCCGGCCTATGCTGCACGCCCGCTTATGCTCGGGCTTGCGCGTTATGTCCTCTCCGTCCAGAATAATGCTCCCCCCGCTTACGGGGCAGGAGCCTGCTATCGCGCCCAAAAGGGTGGATTTTCCGGCGCCGTTTGAGCCTATAACGGTAATAAAATCCCCTTTATCCGCCTTAAGGCTCACGCCGTCCAGCGCGTTGCGCTGGTTTGCCGTGCCCCGGCCGTATATTACGCTTACATCCTTAAGCTCCAGCATCGTCCTTCCCTCACTTTCCGCGCGCCTTTTTAAGAGCAGGCACCGATATGGCCGCCGTTATAAACAGCGCCGTAAACAGCTTCATATAGTTGGCATCCAGTCCTATCTGCAAAACAAGGGCGCATATAGCCCGGTATATCACCGACCCCAGCACCGCCGCCAGCAGCCCGAACACAACTCCGCGCCTGCGTATAAGCACCTCGCCTATCACTATCGCCGCAAGCCCTATCACCACCGTGCCCACGCCCATGCTTATATCCGCCGCGCTGTTGTACTGCTGCAAAAGCCCGCCCGAAAGCGCCACAAAGGCATTTGCTATGGCCAGCCCTATAAGCTTCATCGCATCGGAATTTATGGACGAGGCTCGTACCATCTGCTCATTGTCGCCCGTTGCCCGCACCGACATTCCCACCTGCGTGCGGAAAAACCATGCAAGCACTGCCGCTCCCGCCGCCGTAAGCAGAATAAGCAGAACTCCCTTGCTGATTTTCCCCGGCAAAAAGGAAAGCAGCGAGTACACATTTGCCTTTCCCGCAGTGGAATATGTGCTTTTGCCCATTATTATAAGGTTCACCGAGTACAGCCCGGTCATTGTAAGTATCCCCGCAAGGATAGGCTGTATGCGCAGCTTGGTCTGAAGCACGCCGGTAACAAGCCCCGCAAGCACTCCGGCAAGCATGCCCGCAAGCAGCCCCAGCCACGGCAGCCCCATGGCCGTAAACACCGCACTCACTGCCGCCCCCAGCGTAAACGAGCTGTCCACCGTCAGGTCGGCCACATTGAGTATTTTATAGGAAACATACAGTCCCATCACCATAAAGGAATATATCAGCCCCTGCTCAAAGGCTCCCTGGGCTATGTACAAAAATGTATCCATATCTTTCTCCCCGGAAGTATCAAAAACGGCAGGCAGCACAGCCTGCCGTTTTTATTTTATGCAAGATCTATTACCCGTTCTCCGGCAAGAAACTCCGGGCTGAACTCAAAGCCTATCTGCGCCGCCGTTTTTGTGTTTATATATGTATCAAGATCATCAAACACCTTAACCGGAATATCGCTTACCTTCGTGCCCGCAAGCACCTTTACCGCCATAAGGGCAGTCTCGCGTCCCAGCTCCTCGTAGTTTATGCCTATCGTAGCCAAAGCGCCGTCCTTAACCATGGAGTCCGCACCGGCAAAAACCGGTATCTTCGCCGCAGCGGCAATTTCCGAAAGGGAGGTCATGCCCGTTGCCACGGTGTTGTCGGTGGGGGTAAATATCGCATCGCACTTTGTCACAAGCGCCCGCGCCGCCTGCTGCACCTCGCTGGAGTTTGCCACCGTCGCCTCCACGCACTCTATACCCTTTTTCCGGCAATACTCCTTGGCCGCGCGCACATTTGCCTCGCTTGACGCCTCCGCCACATTGTATATAAAGCCCATGGTCTTAATTCCCGGATACAGCTGCAGCGCAAGGTCTATTATTCTGTCCACCGGCACCGCATCGCAGGTTCCCGTAACATTTTTGTCCGGATGCTCAAGGCTGCTCGTAAGCCCCGCCTCAATGGGGCTGCTTACCGCCGAAAATAGCACCGGCACCTTATCCGCTATATTCAGCGCCTGCATGGCGGTGGGGGTGGCTATGGCAATAACCACATCGCTTTTGTTTGCGGCAAAATTGTCCATTATCGTGTTCAGGTTTGAAGCATCGCCCTGCGCGCTCTTGGTTACTATCACGCAGTTTTCCCCGTTATAGCCGTTTTCCGCAAGCGTTTTTACAATACTTTCCCTTATGGTGTCAAGGGAGGGGTGATCCGCTATCTGCGCTATGCTTATTCGTATCTTACCATCGTTTTGGCAGCCCGCAAACATAAGCGTGCACACAATAAGCGCGGCGGCCGCCGCAAAGGCAGTTATTTTTTTCAATATATTCTTTTTCATTTTTCTCTTCCTTCCCCGGAGCCTGAGCGCCGGAATAAATATTTTTTGCATATGTCGTTAATATTTCCGTCTTCTGCGCGCACGCAGCGCCATCGCATTGTTTCCTTTTTCACGCTCATCCCTCCTTCAAAAAAACAAAAACACCCGTCCTTTACAAGGACAGGTGTTATTCTCCTGCTGCCACCTTGGCTGGCGGTCTCCCGCCGGTGAATGCCGACACATTCCCGTCCCTTTAACGGAGGACAACCGCCCGCAACTACTTGCACATGCTTTCATTCGGTCCTTCGGGGTCCATTTGCCGATCCGCTTCCTGCCGGATTTTCACCATCGCCGGCTCTCTTTGAGTGCGCTGTTCGGTTTGATCTCCCCATCAACGGTTTGATTTTTTCTTTAGAATAAAATATCACTCTTTTTCCGCCCTGTCAAGAGTTTTTATCATTTTTCCCAAAGCCGCTTTTCAAAAGTGCCCCGTCATGAAAGGCTTCATAAGTAAGAAGGCAGCGCAAAATTTGCACTGCCTTCTTAAGCCCCGGCGCAGCGCCAAGCCCCCGCGCCTATCTGTACCTTTCCATAAGTCTTTCGTAAAGCTTATTTCCCCACGATCCGCGAAGCTTCGTTTCATTGCCCTGAAGATATTCCTTTGCCGTCTTTTTGCCCAAGGTTCCCAAAAGCCCCTGCACCAGCGCATACCCCGCCTCCTCCGGAATATCCCCGTTGTAAGCGTCGATCTTATCGTTTGCGGCGTTGTTTTTCGTCTCCAGCCTCTCCTGCGCCGCCCTGAGCGCCTTTTCATACTGAAGCTTCGCCGCCTCAACATCGTTGCGGTATTGCTTAAGCAGCATATCGCGCGTCCCGTCCAGCTCCGAGAGCGCACTGTCCAGCCTGCGCCGGCTTTCCTCCTGCTTCTGCCCTTTCTCCCCCTCCAGCTGCTGCCCCACGCTTTCTACAATGCTGGAGCGCGATATTCCCTGCTTTATCGCGTCCTGCATAAAATCCCCCTTGTCCTTTGCAAGCTCGCGTTCCAGCTCGCGCACCGTCGCCTCGTGATCCTCGGTCTCCCGCTTTTTTCGGTTGTCCAACTTCATAAGCGAGCTTTCCTTGCCCAGTCGCAGCCCCTCCAGTCGGTTGGAGTTGTCCCCCACCTCCTCAAGGGCCAGCCTTTTCAGCTCCTCCTTGGTCAGCTCCCTGCGCTCCAGATGTCCGTTTTTCTTATTGTCCTTTTTCCCCTCCGCAGCCGCGGCCGTGTCTTTCCCGTCCTTCTGCTCCTCTCCCGCTACATCTCCCTTGCAGATGATAATATACTTTCCCTCGCTCAGCTGCGAATTTTTAAGCCCGTTGTTTATTCTTGCAAGCACATGCTTGCTCACGCCGTATTTCTTGGATATGCTCTCCAGCGTCTCTCCCTTTTCCACTCTGTGATAGGTAAATTCCATAATATCCTCCCTTTATTCCGCTTTCCTTGCGTCTGCCCGCCGTCTTTTTGTCAGGCGCCGCCGTACACCGTAATTTCCGCCGCTCCCGCAGCTATTGCCGCGCTGCCCGCGCTTGCCCTTGCGCACACCGAAAATGTGCCCGTAATCTGGGAATAAAACGGAAACACATAGCAATACTCTCCCGGCATCACCTTAAATACCGCCGCACTGCCCGCCTGCACTCCCGCTTCATCCCGCAGCCGTATCTCTACCGTCGCTTCGTTTGCCGCCGAAATGCGCATAAGAAGCGTTCCGCTTCTCACCGCCGCCTTTGCCCTGCTTGTAAAAAGCACCTTCTCGCCGCCCTCCAGCGTTACCGCCGCCGCATTTACCGCGTGCGCCGGCCGGCTCATGCCGTAAATAAGCATCTCCAGCTCCTCTACCCGTTCCTTCAAGCCCGTCATTTCGTCACACTCTCTCCGCCGTAAACACCACCATGGGCGCCGCTGCGGTAAAATCGTTTCCGCCGTCGTTCTCCACCGTAAGGGAAAGCATCTGCCCCAGCACCCTCAGCGGCACACGGTATATCCTGCGCTCCGGCCCCAGCACCACATGCTTGCATGCGCTTCCCCTCTCGCTTGAAAGGGTCAGCTTCAGCCTTCCGCTGCCCTGCGCCCCTATTATCACGCACCGGCTGCGCTTTAGCATATCCGGCCTGCCCAACGCATTCATGGGGGATACCCACTTGCTGTTTATCGCACTGCCGTCATAGCTGTCCGACCCGTCAAAGGCATACAGCCTGTTGCCCGCACCCAAAAACATAAGCTGCTCCTGCCCGCTGCGGCTTATGCAGAACAGCTGCCTTACCTCCGGCCCCACATACAGCTCCCATTTTGCCGTATGCAGATCGTATCTCAGCAGCACATTGGCGTTTTCCCCCGCATATACCGGGGAATGCATGGCAATATAATAGCAGTCCCTAAAGCACGCCGATGTCGCCTTGCTCGTCCTGCTGTCAAAAAAATTCTTCACCGGGCGGCTTATCTTGCGCACGCTCTCTCCGTCAAAGCTGTATACTCCGTCCGCCGCGGCAAATATTATCCTGTCCGTGCACACCTGAACCGTGCCGCGCAGTATCTCCGCCGAGCAGCGATAACAGTCCGACAGCACAAAATCACTCTGATACCCAAACGCCTTCAGCCGCGTCACCCCGTACTGCCAGAAAATATATATGCTGTTTCCGAAGGTCACAATGTCCACCGCACTGCCGTAATCCGGAAGTACATCAATATATCCTCCCGCCTCTGCGCTCACGGTAAAATCCGAGGGCTGATACTGCTTTGAAAAATATATCCTGTTGGGCAAAAGCGCGTTTCCCACTCCGAACAGCCTCTCTGCATATATCACCGCCCTGTACATTTTGGGTGAACCCTCACATACGCTTGTTTTAAGCGGCGTGCTGCGCATCATGTCCTGTATCGGCCCTCCGCATATCAGCTCCGCCCCGGAGTCCGACTGATAATTCACCGCATATGTCGTCCCGGAGCAGTCCAGCACCGATGTTTTTTCAAATATCAGCCCGTCGCTGCCTGCGTCATACTTTTCCCGGTATTCTCCGTCCGCCGCGCGTAAAAGCAGGGTGTCGTTCTCCTTTTCCCGGTATATAAAAATGTCGCCCTGCACCGGCAGCGCAGGCACCGGCAGCACCCTGCCCGCCGCCGCATTGTATTTTTTTGCCGCGCCAAAGCCCGTGCACCGCGACAGCGCACCGTTGTCCGTGCGCACATTGTACGCCTCGGGACTGCTGTCCGTCCTTGCGCACTGCTCATCCGGCTCCTGATCTATCCCTCCCGCAAAGGTGGATATCATAAAGGAGCAGCGCCTTGAATCGCTCACCTTGGGCAGCCTCATTACTGCCACCTCCTTACGGGCATCGGGTGCGCCGGACGGTAAATGCTGCCCGAAAGCGCCGCCTCCGCCTGAGCATTCCATACAGCCGCATCCTCATGCCGCCCCTCCGACTCCATAAAAATACACAGCGCCGCAAAAATATACGCCGTGGGCGATACCTCCCCCTGCGGTATGCAGGGCTTGTCCGTATCCGAAACCATATAATGCGGCACATAGGAATATGTAATTTCCACCTCGCTGCTTGGCGTATGCCCCACAAATATCTCGCTTCCCTCAGAGCAGGCGGCAACCTCCCGCCCCGCGCATTTTACCCCGCGCAGATACCAAAAGCTCTCCGACAGCTCCGACTTTTTCAGCCTGCACCTTTCATCCGTAACCGCTTTTTCCGTCTTTACCGGATGATAATACTGCCGCGCTATCCGCTCATACGCATAGTTAACGCATTTTCCCAGCCTCACATGAAGGCTGCGCACCTCTTCCTCCGATGCGCTGTATTCCTCTCCCAGAAGCGCAATGCACTCCTCCGTCATCTCCTTAAAGGTCATTTTTTCTCCTCTCTGCGCCGCAAGCGCGCCTTTACCGCAAAACCGAAGCCGACCGCCGCATACAAAAAAGCCCCCGCTGCGCCCGCTCCGTCATGCCGTTTTCGCGGTCCAGCTCCTCCAGCAGTCGGTTTATCCTCTCCACCCTCATGCGCCGCGCATATCGCAAGCTGCGCGCGTCCAGCTCATCAAAGGGCAGCACGCAGGCAAAGGTGTCCCCGCACAGGCCGTCATGCAGCTCATAGCGCGCAAGCTTTCTGTTATAAACAATAAAGTATTCCGGCTCCACCTCCCGGATTCTGCGCGATATATCGCACACATCTCCTTCAATTCTCTCAAGCTCCGCCTTAAGCATGCTCTCTCCTCCGTTTTGCATTTCCCGTCCTTCAACGCCGTACCTCCGCACAAACCTTCGGCACGGCAGTCCCGATCCGTTTTCCCCATTTCACTTTATATTGTTTTGATCCGTAAACCCAAACAAAAACCGTCGCCGCTTTAAGTTAAGCCGCCGCCCATTTAATAGAAAGCCGGCCGCCGGAAACGGCAGCCGGCTTTTCCAAAGAACGCTTCCCTTACGCAGCCATTAAGCCTCGGTAATGCCGGTAAGTCTTGCCTGTCCGCAGGGGCGGCAGCACATAAGCTCCGCATACTTCACAAGCGTTGCTCCGAATACGGGCTTTCCGGGGATCTGACGCAGAATACTGCCGTTCTCCCCCTCCAGCCAGCGCCAGTCGCAAAGCTGATGCAGCTCAAAATCCTCGCTTGCCAGCAGATACATGGTTCCCGAGGGCACAAATCTGTCCGCCACTATCGGAATGCCCGCATATGTAAGCGCCTTATAGCCACCCTCCAGCTCAGTCACATTCACGCTGCGCTTATTGCTCTCCAGCGCGGAGGCATACGCTCTGCGCACGCCGTAGGAGCAAAGCGCAATGTCAATATTGCTGCCGGAGGTCTCCTCCGCCGCATCTATCGCCGCCTGTATCTTGGCGTCGCTTATGCTGCCCGTGCTTGCCGCAGTATAAGCATTAAGCCAGCCGTTGCCGCTTCTTGCAATACCGTAAAGGCTGCCGCTTGTGGAAAATATCGCTTCAAGACCGGTAATCTCTCTGTCCTTACTGCCCTGCACGGTCATAATGGAATCCTTTGCCGCCGTCACCTTCTGCGAAAGCGTAATATTATATCCGCTTTCCGCCTTTTCAATTCCCTTTACCGTAAGGCCGGATACAGTGGCCGCGGTCGCCGCCGCCCCCGTAAATATGTCCACCACCATGCCCACCGCAAGGTTGCGCGCGGTATCCACATTTACCACAGCGGTGTCCGATGCGGCATCGCTCAGCGTGCACAGCTTGCCGGATCCGTCGCCGTAAAGCATACGCGCAAAATTGAACTTTGCCCCGCGCAGCAGGCCGTCCATCTCCTCGTTGAGCAGATTCACAAACGCGCCCGATGCATTCTCTCCGGCTCTGATAGCCTTATCGCTTATCTCCACCGTGCCGTAAAGGTTTTTAAGCGTGCTTACAAACTGAGCATAACGGTTTCCGGTAGCGCCGGGCAGATTTCCGTCCTCCGTGCCGGCCGATACGCCGCCGTTCACGCCGTATATCGCCGCCTTACGCACCTCTTTGCCGTATACACAGCTTTCGTTGCGCTTTATCATCGCATAGAGCGGATTGCTCTGCGTGTTGATCTGATGCGCAATAACATCAAGATAAAAGTCCTTAAGTGCCTTTTCCGCATTTGTAATAGTTACTGTTGCCATAAATTATATTCTTCCTTTCTTTATTCGGCTTTCCGCCGCCCGGATACACCGCGTATCCGGCTGTTTTTTCTTTCCCGTGTCCTTTTTTCGCTCTTCAGTGCATCACGCAGGCTCTTTTGCCCTTGTCGCAGCACCACCCGGGCGCGGCCGGCGCTGCGCGCCGTCCCCCTGCCTCAGGCAGGGCCGGGGCCCTTCGGCCCCTCGCCGCGCCGCCGCCCGCAGCTTTTCTTCTCTCAAAAGCAGCCCTATCGCGCCGCCCCCGCCTTGCAAAGCCCCCTTGTCATCTCACCCGCATCCTGAAGCGAGCGCGCACGGTTTGCCTCCCTCACCGGCGCATATCCGCCCGCCAGCATCTTCGGCGCACTCATGTGCCGCATCTGCTCCAGATATTCCGCTATCACCGCGCTTCGTATCCGCTCCTCCAGCACGCACCGCTTTATAAACTCCCCGTCCTTAAGCAGCTCCTCCGGCGTTTTGCAGCTTTGCTCCAGCATCTCGGCGTACCGTCTCTCCATTTCCGCCTCCGCTCTCTCCGGCTCCGATGCAAGCACCGCCGCCTCCAGCTCCCGCCGCATTTCTTCTGCCCGCGGATGCTTCAGTATGAAGTCCTGCGTCTGCCGCCGCGCCCGCTCCGTGCGTCCCAGGCGTTCGTTCTCCCTGCCCAGCTCCGCCACCAGCTCCTTCAAACGGGCAAGCTCCGCCTCCTGCCCGCCCCTCTCCGCTTCCGCGCCGACACCCTCCGGCATTTCCGTTTTCTCCGTTTGCTTTTCCGTATCAGTTTCCACTCTCTATCGCCTCCCTGTGCGCCGCATAATGCGCCTTTATCACCGCCGCTCTCTCCGGCTGCTCCCTCTCCAGCTTCTCAAAGCGCTCCGACAGCATAAACCGCGCATGCTCCGCCATATGTATTTCGTGATCATCCGCCTCTCCTATCTCCGCCGGCACTATGCCCTCGTTCTCCCGCTGCGCCGCCTTGGCCTGAAGCTCCGGAAGATCATCTACATTTTCCCAGTCGCCCAGCCCCAGCGCCGCAAGCAGCCGCGGCTTCTCCTTGGGCTCCACCGCTCCCGATGCGCCGAACACTCCCCGCGCCATCAGGTCAAACAGCATCTGCCTGCGCTGCGTCACGCTCTGGGACAGCTCATTTTCCGTCTCGTGAACAACATCGTCGCTTGTAAGCATGCTGGCATTAAAGCAGGCCAGCTCCACACTGCCGTTGTCCCCCGCTATCTGCATAAGCCGCGGCTGCGTGGCATACTGCCTGTACAGCCTCAGCCACATCTTCGCCATCTCCTTTGCCGCATCCCTTATGCTCTCACTGGTCACCGCCAGCCTCGTGTTGTCCTGATCGTTAAGCAGCGACAGCGCCACGCCGCTGGTGGCCGCGCCCGAGTAGCTCCTGCGCATCATCTCGCTTACGCCGGAGATCATCTCAAACTCCTGCAAAAGCTGAGTCTCTTCCCTCGTAAATTCATTGGGAAGCTGCCCCACCGGCATCATCTGCGGCGGCGTGCTGCCCGCACGGTACACCAGTATCTTCCCCGGGCACAGCCCGTCCTGCTCGAGGGACTGCATATCCACAGCCCCCTCCTCCACGGCTATTACGCCGAAGGCCGCCCTGTCCAGATACTCATGCTTGCGGTTCTTCACCGCATTGTATGCCCTCTGCACCGGTATGCAGCGCTGTATCACCGATGTCCCGAAAAATCCCGTCGGATCCGGCACTGCGCACTGCCTTATAAACGGCAGACACCGCGCCCCGTCCTCTCCGTTGCGGTAGGGCAGCTCCCCCTCATATACAAGCTCGCCGCCCGCCACCGTCAGCATGCGCCCGTTTTTGTATTCCGCGGAAGGCACCTCGTAATACTCCGCCACAATCGCGCAGTCCTCCCTTGCGGGCGCCCCGCTTCCGCACAGCACCCTTGCACCCTTTTCCGGCTTTGCGCGCACCCCGTAGCGGTCGTATATCTCCTCACATGGCATTTCCACGCTGTGTATTATGCTTCTGCACCGGTCCACTCCCGGGCTTGCGCAGCTGTCCGGATATATCTCAAAGGCCGGGCATACCGTAACGGAAATATCGCCGCAGCGCACCCCGCCGCACTCCGCCTCCGCGTCCCATGTCACCTTGTAAAACGCGCTTCCGCACAGCTCGCTCCACTGCGTCGCCTGCTTCAGCTTCTCCTGCATGTCCAGCTTGTAATACACCGAATGCAGCAGATTCGTACACATCTGCGCATTCTGCCGGTCGCTGTCGTCCCCGCTTGCCGGCCGCACCATCATAAGGGGCCGCACCTGCGAAAGCCGCGCAAGCCTCGCCTCGATTATCGGCGCAATGTGGTTGAACACCTCCCGCTCCTGCCAGTAATACTGCTTCTCCTGCCGGTATATCTCCCCTGCGGGCCATACCGCGTCGCAATACTGATCTCCCTTTTCAAAGCAGATATTCAGCCTCCACTGCAGCTCCTTTTCCGCCCTTTCCGTGCTCCGTCTTTCCAGCTCCCGCAGCACAAACTCCGCAAGCTTTTTCTTCCTTATGCGCTCGGCGCCCTCTTTTATGCCCTCCCTGAGCTTCATTAACCTCTCTCCTTCCGCTTTCGGGGTACCCCCGTAAATATATCTTCACCGCGTCCGCCGCCGCGGTTTTCCCCCACCCGACGCTTCCCGTAAACAACGCTACCTCCGTCCCCGCCTGCGCATAAGGCGCTCCATGTCCTTTTGCACATCGGTCTTCTCCGGCGCCGGCTGCACCGCCGCCGGGGGACGCGAGGCCAGGAAATACCGCAGCTCGTCCATGGCGTGGTCGTCCTTTTTTATCGGCTCCTCCCCCTGTCCGAAGCGGTACACCCTGAACTCCCTTATCATCTCTCTGCAGGTGGAAAACACATACAGCTTGGGCCGCCCGTCCGGAGGCCCCAGATACTGCCGCACCCGCTGTATGCCGCTCCATACGCTCTTGTCCACCTTCGGGTTTGCCGCTATCCCCTGCTCCGAGAACAGCTGCGCCACGCTTTTTGTGCCCGAAAGCGTCCTTTGCAGCGCCGCGCTGTCAATAAGCGCCGCATATCTGCCCGCGCTGTCCGTTTTCCAGCCCTGCCGCCTGCTTATTTCCTTTATCCTCTCACAGTGCCACGCGCAGTCCTTTCCTGCGGCAAAATGCTCCGCCGTCACATACACATTCCCGTCTCCGTCCACCGCATACCAGTGCGCCGACAGCGGGTTTACAAAGCCCGGATCAATGCTTATCATGCTCTGCCACTGCGGCGGAATCTCAAAGGGCTCCACCACATTCACCTGCTCGTCAAACTCCGGATAAACCAGCCCGTTCCCCGAGGCAAACTCGCCGTACTGACGGCTGCGCCGCTGCTGCGGCGTAAGCGCCCGCTCCATCACCTTCAGCTCCCTCTCATCAAGAAACGGGTTGTCCGCCCAGCTCATCGTCTCGTGCCATACCTCCGGGTCCTGCGTGTCGGCATATATCCTGTCATGCACCCATGTAAGCCCCAATAACGGCGTCATGGTGCCCCATATGTCCCCACGGCGGTCCAGTATCCTCATCCGGCATTCGTCGTATATCTCCTCCGGCGGCTCCTCGTCAAACCACACCCAGTCAAGACTCGTCCCCTGAAAAACGCTCCTGCCCTGATCACAGCTCTTAAAGCCTATGCTGGAAAGCCCGCCCCGGACGCTGCGCACCAGAATAAAGTCGATCACACCGCCCTGCGGATTGTCCCTGCTCCCCTTTTTCATCACCACCGAATGTATCCACTCCGGCGGCAGATAGGACAGCACCTTCTTCTGCGCCACATCCCGCTGCACCTCCCCGGTCAGGCTCACCACCCACCCGCAGGTCGCATGCTCTATCTTGCGGAAAGGATGAATCCCCCTTGCAAACCATACCGCCTCCACCGCCCCGCACTCGGTCTTGCCCGTACGGTTTCCGCCGAAGATCCACCTGTTTCTCGCCGATGATTTATGAAACAGCATCTGCTTTTGATGCACCTTGCCGTGATTGTACCCCGCCAGGCGGAAAAGCTCGGGATGCAGGTTTTGCAGGCGCTTTCCTTCTTCATTCATCCAGAATCCTCTGCGCCTCCTCCAGCGTCAGCTCCTGCTCCTGCGTCCCGCAGCCCTCCAAATACCACTTCACCGCCGCAAGATCCGCCGGAACATCCCTACTTACCACCTTTGTAAGCACCATCTCGTTCCTGTTCTCACCGTCCTTGCCGCGCACCTGACGCAGCTCCCTCACCTCCTCCTTGCTCTTGTAGCCGCAGGCCTTCTTAATAAATGCCCGCATCACCTTATCTCTTGGGTCCTTCAATTTTCTCTCACCTCCCGACACGATAAAGCATAACACGCCCTCCCTGTCCCCTCCCCTTTTCGTGCCGTCCGTGCCACAAAATAAAAGCGTCCGTGCCCGGCATAAACGCCGCTGCACAAACGCTCCCGCTTATGAATGCAGTATTTTTTCTCATCCGTCTTTTTCCGGCAGCCGCTTTTAATTCCCGTGCTATGCCCCCTTCGCCTCCGCCTTTTTCTTCTCTCCCTCCGCCGCAAAAGCCTTGTTCACAGCATTTACATACTCTTTGTAACTCTCATCATGCACCCTTGTCACCACTATCCGCCATTCGCAGTCCGCGCATATGCTCTTTCCCAAAATCACAAGGTTATCCTTTTTTCTCTCTCCGCATATAGCACATTTTCTCATATTCCGTCCCGTCCTTTCCAAAAATCAATGCCTTCATACAGCATTGTGTCCACTCTGCTGTATATTATTCCTTCTCCGCGCACCGGGTGAAAGCGCAAATATAAAAAAGATTGTCTTTTGCCCGAATATAAAGTAAAATATAAAGCAGATAGAATAAATAAAGGCACAATACACGGCCGGAAATGCCTTGGCCGTTTTATAAAGATACAGATATAAAAAAATACGGAGCCGTAAACCCCAATGAAAAACGCAAATGCAAAAAATGCAGCCTCCAAAACCCCGCTTAAGGACGCCCTTGACGCCTATTGTCAAAAAGCCCCCATGCGCGGCCATATGCCGGGGCACAAGGGCAGAATAAGCGTCTGCGCTCAGCACGATGTCACCGAGCTGTACTGCACCGACGACCTCTACTGCGCCAGCGGCCCCATAGCCCTTCTTGAAGCCTCGCTTGCCAAAGGCGCGCACAGCCGCCGCAGCCTTATCCTCACCGACGGCTCCTCTGCCGGAGTGCGCATTATCCTTTGTACCCTTGCCGCCTGCCTTGCAGAGGGCTCAAGGCTGCTCATGAGCCGCGCCGTGCACAAAAGCGCCTCCGACGGCTGCGTGTTTGCAGGGCTGAATCCTGATTTTGCCGCCCCCGACACCCTGCTTTCCGTCCTTGAAAGCGTCCCCAACGGATATTACGGCGCCGTTTTTTTAACCTCCCCGGACTATTTCGGCGCCATAGCCGACCTTCATGCGCTCTCCCGGCTCTGCCGCAAAAAAAATGCAATCCTTGCCGTTGACGAGGCCCACGGCGCCCATCTGCCCTATCTGGACCTCCCCGGTCTCCCCTGCGCCTCCGCTCTTGCCGATATAAGCGTGCAGTCCATGCATAAAACCATGGGAGCCCTCACCCAGGCAGCGCTGCTCAATATAAACCGTGACGAGCTTATATCCCCCGCGCTGCGCTTCCGCCGCGCCCTGTGCACCTCCTCCCCCAGCTATCTTATAATGGAAAGCATGGAAAGCGCCGCCTGCTACTATCCTGATAACGCCCCCCAATGGCTGCCCCGCGTGCTCGCTCTGCGCCGCAGCCTTAAAACTTCCGGCATCAGCCTCTATGAGCCGGCGCTGTTTGATCCCACCCGCCTGTGCGTTCTTACCCCGCCGGGAAAGGGCGGGGAAATAAGCCAAAGCCTTACGGCCGCCGGCTTTGTCCCCGAGCTTGCCGACCCCAACGCCGTCGTATTTATCCTCACCCCCTACGACGGCGATTATACCCCCCTTGAGCACGCCCTCTGTTCACTCCCCCTTGCTTCTCCGGCCGCCGCCCCCTCCGTATTGCCCTCCCTCCCTTCCGTCGAGCGCGCGCTTGATATGCGCCGGGCTGCCTTTGCCCCCTGCACCTGCCTGCCGGCAAGCAAAAGCTCCGGGCACATCAGCGCCGTGTGCGCCGGTGCCTACCCGCCCGGGCTGCCCTGCGTTTTCCCCGGCGAGATCATCAGCCCGGAGTGCGCCGACTTTCTCTTTCGCTGCTCCGAGCGCGGCGCCTCCTTCGGCATGGAAAACGGCTGCATCGCCGTGCTTGACTGACCGCCTCTCCCCTCCGCTTGCATACGGCAGTAAAAAGTAGTATAATTAAATACGGTATCTCTTTTGTACTGCCGCCGCGGCATTTTTTCCGTATATTTTCACTCACTAACGAAAGGAACGCCGGTCCCCCGGCATCGGTAACCCCTATGAAAGGCTGCTTCATAACCCTTGAAGGCACCGACGGCAGCGGCAAAAGCACTCAGCTTGACCTGCTTACCCGCTCCCTTATGCAAGCGGGCTACCCCGTCACCGTAACACGCGAGCCGGGCGGCTGCCCCGTAAGCGAGATGATGCGCAGCATCCTTCTTGATCCCGCATCAAATCTTTGCGATATCAGCGAGCTTCTGCTTTGTCAGGCCGCACGGGCTCAGCATGTGCGCGATGTCATTCTTCCCGCGCTTGAGGCGGGGCGCATCGTGCTGTGCGACCGCTTCACTCATTCCACCCTTGCCTATCAGGGCTGGGCGCGCGGTCTTGATACCGGGCTTATAGAGCAGCTTAACCGTCTGGCCTCCTTCGGCCTTACCCCCGATCTCACCGTAATGCTGCTGGTGCCCCCGGAGCAATCCTTCTCCCGCAAGGGCGGAGCCGATTCCGCCGACCGCATCGAACGCTGCGGCAGCGCCTTTCATCAGGCGGTATATGACGGCTATTGCGCCATGGCAGAGCATGACAGCCGCATTTTTGCCCTGCACACCGCGGAAATGACCAAGCAGCAAACCGCTGCCCTTATTCTGGAGCGCGTGCTTTCCCTTCTTCAGGGTAAATAACGCCTCCGTTTTCCGTCAAACTTCAAAAAGGAGGTTCCCCATGTCCACCGTAACCAAAAACTATACCTGCGATATTCTGGAGCTGCCCGATTACCTCAGCCAACAAGCCAAACAGGGGCTGATGATAAAAAAAATCACCTCCGCCAGGCTGTATTTCACCCAGGACGCCCCCGCAGAGCTTGATTACAAGATCATCCCCGTTAACAATAACACCGAGTTTGATCACCTCAAGGAGCTTCCCGGCTGGACCCCGCTGCTCAATTACGGCGAATTCGTCTTGCTCAGCGCCCCTGCCGGCACCCCCTTCACCATGGCGGTGGATTCCAATATAACCCGTGTCAAGCTCTCCTTTATGCGCACAATGCATATAATCCGCCTAATCCTTGCCTGCATCGGCGTGGGCTTCTCCGCAGCCATATTCCTGCGTTACTTCGTCGTACACAGCTGGCTCTGCCTTATCGGCGTGCTGTTCGGAATAACCCTTGCCGTTTTTGCCGTCATGGAGTTTCTGCCCCTTATACGCCTTCAGCGCTCCCTCAACAGGCTGTCGGGAAAGGATGTGCACTGCAATTGAAAGAAAAGCTCTACTGCCGCCTTCGCTTAGGGCGCTGGAACTTTGACTCCGTCTGCTCCTGGCTCTCCGCCATGAGCCGCCGCGGCTTCGTTCTCAGACAGGTGCGCTCCTGCCGCTTTTTCTTTGCCAAACAGGAGCCCTGCGAGCTTGAATACCATATCGAATATCTTTCCGCCAACCTGCGCGAAACCCTTTCCTATACCCAGCTCTGCGGCTGGAACTATATCTGCTCCGACGGCTATCTGCATTATTTCTGCTGCAAAAAAGGTATGCACTATTATACCGGCGCCTTTTATAAACGCACCTACTATAACGAGCGCAAACGCTACTTTGCCTCCAGCGCCCTGTCCGATGCGGTATCGTTCCTTATCTGCGCCGTCTGCTCCGCTCTCATCGCCCTGCGCCTCTCCGGCGCGCTCTCCGTTGTGCTTTTCTGCCTTATAGCGGCTCTTTGCATCGTATGCGCCGTGTCCCTTGCAAACAATCTGCTCAATCTGCACGGCATAAAAAAACGCCTTGCCGCCCTGCCCCGCCCCTGCATCCCCTCCGCCACCGCCTTTCTGGTCACTCCGGATGAGCGCTATGCGGATTCCTTCCTTGCCGCCTGCAAGGCCTACCGCGAAAGCGGCACCCCGTTGTATGACATCTCCACCCCCGCCGAGGCCCGCGCAATGATCCGCCGCCTCTGCGTCAGCGCCTCCTCCCAGGAGCCCTTCTTCACCTATTGGCTCGTGGATAACGGGGAATATATCGGCTCTGCAAATCTGCGTCTGAGCCTCACTCCGGAGCAGCGCCGCTGCGGCGGCAATATCGCCTATGAGATACGCCCCGAAATGCGCCTTAAGGGCTACGGCACCATAATCCTCACAAAAATGCTGGATATCGCCGCCCAAAAGGGGCTTTCCTCCGTGCTGCTCACCTGCCGCGCCGATAATGTCTCGGCCGTAAACACCATAGAAAACTGCGGCGGCAAGCTTACGGGCCTCAATGTCGTAACGGTGGACGGCATCGCCCGCCCCACCCGGGTATACAATATCACGCTGGACAAAAGCAACGAATAATCGTCCCCCCGTCCGGGCAGAGCGCATACGCTCTGTCCTTAAAAATACCCTCTTATAAAAAATACCGCCGTATTTTCTTACGGCCGCTTAAAAAACAGGAGCTTATCATGCAAAGAAAGATAATTCATATCGATCAGGATAAATGCAACGGCTGCGGTGCCTGCGCCGCCGCCTGCCACGAGGGCGCCATCGCCGTCATAAACGGTAAGGCGCGGCTTATGCGCGACGACTTCTGCGACGGTCTGGGCGACTGTCTGCCCGCCTGCCCCGCCGGAGCCATCACCTTTACTAACCGCGAAGCCGTCCCCTATAACGAACAGGCTGTGCTTGCCCATAAGCAAAAGAACCCGTCAAACGCCGTATCCCGGCACACCCTCTGCCCCGGAGCCCGCGTAAAAACGCTTTCTCCCTCCGCCCCCGCAGAAAACGCTTCCGCCCCGCAAAGCTGCCTGTCCCAATGGCCCGTGCAGATAAAGCTCGTCCCCGCAAACGCCCCCTTCTTTAACTCGGCAGACCTGCTCATCGCCGCCGACTGCACAGCCTACGCCTACGCTCCCTTCCATGAGCGCTTCATTAAGGGGCACATCACCCTTATCGGCTGCCCTAAGCTTGATAATACCGACTACTCTCAAAAATTAGCGGAAATAATCAAATTAAATAACATCCAAAGCATAACCGTTGTCCGCATGCAGGTCCCCTGCTGCGGCGGGCTGGAGCACGCAGCAAAAACCGCATTGCAAAAAAGCGGAAAATCCCTCCCCTTCCGCACCCTCACCGTCGCCACCGACGGCACCCTCCTCCCCTGAAGCCGTCATGTTTATATTATAAAGTCTTTCCCAAGCGCCTTTTTGTCGAATAATGCTCATATAATCCCTCCTTTGAGGGATTTTTTATATTCCTGTATGCTGAAAAAATGAGAATGGAACCGATTTTTGAAATATTTGTATTGCAAAATGCTGCCATAAGCGGTAAATAACCACGCCAAACAAATCTTAATACTGCAAATCGGGTGTTCCTGTATTATTATAATAACAGGTACGGTGTACCCGTTTGCTTGTCATCCGATACGACTTTGCTAAAAATGCACCTCCACTTGGATGACAGTAGGGGATACCCTTTGCATGTAAGATTTGTTTGGCGACAATCGGAGTTGCGTTTTTGAGTGCGCTGACTTCGGTTGGCGCACTTTTTATTTTTAGGAGGATAAAACATGGCAGAAACAACAAGAACCAAAGAAGCCTCTGAAAAACGGGGCTTGCAATCCGCCGTCATCCGGCTGTGCCGTGAAAACGGAATTCACGGCCCGCAAAACGGCGCGATACGGGACCAGCCCGCAGCATATTCCAAAGGGCACATCATACCCGAAACAAATTAAAAGGAAAGAGGATAAAAAGCATGAAAAAAACAATATCTTTTGCACTGCTGACAGCTTTAGTGTTTTCTTCCGCAGTATTGCTTGCAGGATGCGGCACTGCCAAAGTCGATAGTATTTCCCTGTCAGATACAACCGTAACTCTTGAACCGGGCAAGAGTTATGCACTTCAAGTTATAGTTTCGCCCGAAAACGCAAAGGATCAAAAAATCACTTGGACATCGTCCGACTATACAATCGTAAATGTTGTTGACGGTACCATTTACGCAATTGCCGACGGGAGCGCAACAATAGAAGCTGCCACATCAAACGGAAAAACCGCTTCATGCTCTGTCTTTGTCGAAACACCGACTGCGTATAATAAATTGAATAAAGCTGAAAAAGGCTTCTTTGATACATTTCTTAAGGGAATAAAGCAGTTTAAGAATCCCGGCTCCGTTTCTGTTGTAAATGTCGACTATCAATCCGGCTCAACCACAGCGTATGTCGCTGAAATAAAAGCAATGAATGGATTTGGTGGCACTACATCCGATACATATTATGTTTACAGTTATGGAATTATAAAAGGCGGTTACATCTCCACCAGCGGAGCTGATTTTGATGTTGCAAAAATCAACGCTGCAATAAAAGAGTATATTCAAGAGCAAGGCTGGTAATATCAACAAAGGATTGCAACTATAAAGCAACGACTTGAAACAATCACGCGATACAGAATTTCATAATTACGCAAGAACAGATTGATGTTTATACGGCGCAATTAAAAACACTGCGGGCACTTTTTTGCCCGCAGTGTTTTTTAATGCGTTTTGCACCGTTTTTTACACGGTTTTTTGTGCGTTTTTCAACGCTTTTTTAATGGTTTTTAATGCTTTTTTCAACGCTTTTTAATACCATCTGTATCTGCCGTCCGCAGCCAGTCCGCCCGGAATAACGCTCATATCCACCGGCTTGCCCCTGTCCGCAAGCCCTGCCTCCACCTTGATATTCACAATGGATATTATCTTCGTTTCCAGCTTCAGGCTGTCCAAATACCCGCCCGACGGGCGTATATCCAGCTTTATATCGGAAAAATTCTTATCATCGGTTATATACGCTCCGTCCAGCGTAAAATGATATTCCGAATCGGCATAGAAGTTCCTTAACGCCTTCTCCGGCAGAAATTCGCCCCTGCTTCCGGCATCCGTTACGGAATCCCTTATGGTGCCCGTTATGCTGTCGGTAAGGTTGAATATAAACTGAATGTACTTTATCGGATCCGCAGTGAAATTCTCGTTTACAAACTTGATATAGTCATAATCCGTAGAATACTGCCAGCCCTTCCATGTCAGCTTTTTGGTATTTCTTGCGCGCCTAATGTAAACCACATCGTTTTCAAGATACAGCTCGGTAACAGTGCCGTTATTGCTTTGGGTAAGCCCCAGCACATACGGAATATCAAACTTCACCCACCCGCGCACATTATCCTTTTCATCCACCGTAAAGCGCATATCAAAGGGAATGTTCTCGTTAAACAGCAGCAGCTTTGCATTGAGCTTGCCGGTAAGCCTGTACTGCCGCAGCTCCGCCGTGGCGGCAAATTCGCCCATAAGCTTTTTAAGGCTGTCGGCGTTTATGTAGCCGGAAAGGTCAGGCAGCGCAATATTCAGCTCCGGATAGGTTATCTTTACGGCAAAATCGGCCGTACCGCTCTGCGACGGACGCAGCCGCTGCGCGCTTACGCCGGTGAGCAGGCCGTTTTCATAGGTAAGATATACCGTGCTTTCTCCTGCTTTCTCAATGCCCGTAAGCTTTTCGGAATCCATCACAAGGGTAAGCCTGCCCGACTCAGCCTCAAGGCTTACAACCGCCTCCAGAAGGCCTTTGGCATCCAACCCCTTCATATGCTCAAGCACCGGATATTCCTTTGCATACTTTTTGAATACCGAAAGATCTATCTTATCCTCCGGCTTTACCGGCAGCAGCTTATCCAGCAGCTCTATATCCAGCCCCATTGTATCGCTTACCGAAGCCAGTATCGGTATAAGCTGCTCCTTTGCAATGGAGAATTTAAGTCCGTTGTAATTGCAGGCAAAGCGTCCCTGTGCATAGGTCAGCTCCACCGCCTTTTTGTTTATATTTACATAAACATGCGCATCCAGCCCGTCTCCCTTGCGCACAAGCTCTATTGTACCGCTGCACTCAACGGTCATAACGCCGTCCGCCGTGCCCTCCAGCTGCACCTGCAAACGGAAGCTGTTTTTATTGTATGTATTATAGGCGGCAACCAGCGCATCCGCCACCTCCAACGCATCGGCATATTCGCCCGCGATATCCGTTCTGAACGGAGTATCCGCAGCCCCGGCAATTTCCACCGTTATGCCCGCCGTCTTGCCCGCCACGGTTATTCCGTTCAGGGTAAGCCGTTCATCGTCAAGGCTGCCGGTAAGCTTATCGCCGCCGATGTGCGCTTTGAGCACCGCCTTACCGTTTGCATAGGTCAGGCTGTCTATGGCCTCCGGCACGCTGTCCGCGCTTATTGAGGAAATAAAATCAATATAATCTCCGCTTATAAGCTCGCCCTCGCCCTCCGGCAGTATGGGCGTCAGCTTATCCGACAGCATATAAATATCCTCTGCCGCCAGCATCACTTTTATATTGCCGGAGGTCAAATATATAACGCCGTCGCTGTATACCGCCTTTACCGCTATGCCGCTGATCTCCGTATTAAGCAGCACCTCGCCCGTTTCGGCGTTTAAGCGCACTGTTGCCTCAAAGCTCTTATCTCCCGCCTCAAGCGTTACCCTGAACAGTTGGTTTTCGTCCTTGAGGGCCGTCTGCCAGGACTGCACGGTTTTCTTAAGGAATTCATAGGGGATATAGCTTGCAATGTCGCCGGGCAGTACCGCCTCGGCGCCCTCGGGATATGCAAATTCCGCAGCGAATGTAATTGTTTTCTGCGCGCTTATGGGCATATTCTCCAAAAGCGCCCTTGTAAGCAGACCGTCGCCGTATTCCAGCGTTACCGCAGTATCCCCGGCCTGCACTCCGGTAAGCGCCCCGGAATCCATTGTAAGCACCGCTTTGCCGCCCTGTACTCGAAGCGACTTCACTGCCGCAAGCAGCTGTGCGGCATCCATGGAGGCAATATGCCTGCCCACTTCGCCGCTGCCGCTTATAACCGGCTCAAGCAGCTCCTTAAGCCCCTGAGGCAGCGGCGGTGCTTCGGGAAGAAGCCCGTCAAGCAGCGGAATATCCAGCCCCGTAAGTTCCTTTGCCGCCGCCAGCACGCCCAGCACCTGTTCCTTGGAGGCTGTAAGCTTTATGCCGTTATATTCCGCGGCAAAGCGCTCCGAAGCATATACCAGCTTAAGCTCGCGGCCGCATATTATAAGCGAAACCTCCGCATCAAGGCTGCTGCCGTTTCTTATAAGGGTAACAATGCCGTTTGTTTCGAAATCCGCAATACCGTCCGCCGTCACATTCAGGCGCACATTAAGGGAAATGCTGTCCTTTTTAACGGTATTATACGCCGCCTTTACGGCCTGTGCCACCTCCAGCACATCGGCGTATTCGCCCTGTGTATCAAATACATAGGGCTTATCGCCGGTGCCGGTAAGCCGCACCTCGGCGCGGTTCTGCGCTCCCGCCAGCGTTATGCCGTCCAGAATCAGCTCATTTTCGCTTATTTCCGCGCTCAGCCTGTCGCTTCCCATGCGGGCATCCAGCTTTATTCTGCTGCCGTCCCATGTCAGGCTGCTTACGGCGTCCAGCACGCTCTGCGGAGTAAAATTCACTATAAAATCAACATACTCCTGCGGAATAAGCGTAAGCAG
The DNA here is from genome assembly GCA_934465535.1 of uncultured Clostridia bacterium. Taxonomy (GTDB): domain Bacteria; phylum Bacillota; class Clostridia; order Christensenellales; family QALW01; genus UMGS1338. The sequence continues at coordinate 137,695 of CAKSKV010000003.1, forward strand.
CGCATCGGGATCCGGCATAAGGGGCGCAAGAAGCTCCTTAAGCGCGGAAATATCGCTTTTCTGCGCTTTTACCGCGATGTTGCCTATGTTTATGTACAGCTCGTCCCTGTATACAAGGCGGACATCCGCTCCGTTTATATTGCTTGTTATCTCCAGCTCGCCAGTTTTGTTATTGAGCTTAAGCTGCGCATTATAGGTTTTGCCGTTTCTTGTAAGCCGGGCCTCAAAGGAGGTGCTTTGCGCCCCCGCCGCCTTTGCCCATGCCTTTATGATATTTTCCGCACCGGTAAAATCGCAGCAATCGTCAGTATCCTCAAATACAGCCGTTTCCGCCGGACGCACGGTGATTTTCTCCGTTACGCCGCCGCTGCTGATTTTGGCCTCGGCGCTTACGAGGCGGAAGCCCTCCGTTGTATCAAGCTGTGCCGTTGCCTCTATGCCCGATGCACTGTATACGGCCGTAATCCCGGTTTCGCTCTGCTCAATTTTAAGGTTGTCCTTAAGCCTGTCTATATCAAGGCTGTCGGTGTTTATGCCGGGCAGCTCCCTGCCAAGCAGTTCAAACACCGCCTTTACCGCTTCCACTGCGGAATCCTTCTGCATGGCCAGCTTCACATTTCCGCTCTTTGCATACAGCTTTCCGTCCTTATAGGCCATAAACAGCTGCGTGCCGTACACCTCTCCCTTTGCAAGAAGGGTTATGCCGTCGGCTATCGGCTCCTTCTGAGCATCCAGCGCAACAAACACGGTAAGGGAGCCGTTTACGCTGCCGCTGAGATTTACTTTATAGCAGGGCTGCGCCGCCAGCGCGTCGGCTATCTCCTTAAGGGTATCGTCCTTGCCGTCGTCCGGCTTGTCGGTTATTTCCCCTACATCATTTTTTATCTCCTCGGTCTTGCTGAAATCGGAGAACACCTCCACCAGATGCTCATGGCATTCCGCCTTGCCGATAACCGGGATATTAACCTGATATACGGTTTCCCGCTCCAGCACCAGCGGCCGCCAGAGGGAATCCACCGTAAGAGTAAGCACCACGGAGCTGAAAACCGGGTAATCCGACGCCCCGCTCATGGCTTTTACCTCGCGGCAGTAATTGGAGGCCGACTCGGGAGTAAGCACATAGCGGAAGGTATAGTTGCCCTCGCTGTTGTCAAGGCTTTCCGCGCTTATCACGGTCTGCTCGTTTACAATAAAAGAGGTAAGGGCGCGCGGGTCAAAGCCGTAGATGCTGTAAAACTCCTCCCAGCTGAGCCTGTACGCGCTGTCCGACCATGTAACGCTCTGAGCGGAAAGGCTGTCCGCCTTGCGCACAAGCACATCCTCGCGTCCGGTGAAATATTTCTGCTCCCCCACCTTTTTAAGGGAGGAAAGGCTTATTGCCTCGCTGAAAACATCGTTGCCGTTTACGGTACGCTTGTTGGACACCGTCTGCTCATAATTTATAAAGCCCAAGGCCGCTACAACATTGCCGGTGGTGCGACTTGTATAGCCGTCCAGCTGCAAAAGCGCACCCGATGCCATGGCAAAATTCTGCCGGGGGGTGTACATGGACGGATCGCCCTCCGCGGGCGGCGTAGCCATGGCTCCCTCCCCGCCCGGCTCCGGCTTGCTGCCCGAAGCGGTGAATATCCACTTTGCTCCCAAAAGCAAAAGCACCACAGCCAACAAAAGCGCGCATCCGGCGGTAATTCTCTTTCCCAGGCTCCATTTTTTCTTTTTCTGCCCGGAACCGGACTTGGCCGTATCCTGTTTCATATTAAAACCGTGCTCCTTTCCGATGCCCCCGAAAAACGGGCGCATCCGGTATAAACATATAAATAATAGCGATTATATTATATCCGCCGCCGGTTTCCGTGTCAATTCAAACGGCAATTTTTGTCGGTTTTGTGAACAGAAAAGACCATTTTGCACTGCCCGTCATATATTCTTCGGCAGCGCCTCCCCCGGAATTATATAAAGCCCCCGTTCATATAATCAAGCATGTAATAACGCGCGGCAAATCCGTCACGGCGGATATTTCTTCATAAAAAGCGCCGCCGCGGCCGTATCAAGGGGGAATAAAATGAAACGCAAACACCTTAACGGAGACACTCAGGCCCGCATAGCGCACTTTATAGACCTGCCCCCCGAGGCGGTTTTCGGCAGCGTCGGAGTGCATCTGATACAGGACAGCTACTGCACCGTGGAGAATTTTCTCTCCATGCCCGTATTCAGCGACCGGCTCGTGCGCCTTGTGTGCCGCAATTTTGATATTGCCGTGGAGGGGCGGAACCTGAGTGCAAAGGAGCTATCCGGCGGCATGCTCGTGCTTACCGGGCGCATATGCAGCGTATCCTACAAGCGGCGCGGAGAAACGGAGGAAGAGTGATGGACAAAATACGGCTTACAGGCTATGTGCGCATATATCTGCGCAGCCTTGCCCCGGAGCGGGAGCTTGGCCGCATAGCAAAAACGGGAGCCGTGCTGCACCGTGTGCGCCGCCTCTCCCCCACCTGCATAAGCGCGCTGTGCACCCCCGGCGACGCAGAAAAAATAAGCGGCGCGGGGCTTTCGGTGCGCATTGCGGAGAACGGCGGCCTTTCCGTAAAGCTTAAGCAGCTTTTCCGCCGCGCGGGGCTGGGCGCGGCCGCGCTGATAACCGCCGCCGCCGTTATACTGCTTCAGGGGCGGGTGTTTTTCTTCCGCATATACGGCATAAGCGAAATAAGCCCCGATTGGGTAATGTCGCAGCTTGCGCAAAGCGGCATAGTGCCGGGCGCACGGGCAAGCGGCGAGATGCTGGAAAAAGCCGAGGCCGCTCTTATAAGGGACGGGCGCGTGCAGTGGGCCTGCGTAAGCGGGCAGGGCGCGTATGTGACCGTTACCGTCAAGGAAAAAAACGAGCCCGAAATGCCGGACTACATGACGCCCGGCGACCTTACGGCCAAAAAAACGGCGGTAATAGAGGAGCTTACCGTGCTTCAGGGCACGGCCAAGGTGCGCACGGGGCAGCTGGTGCTGCCCGGACAGGTGTTAATAAGCGGCGAGCTTATATACGGCGGCGAGCCTGCGGGCTATGTTGCCGCCATGGGCAAATGCCGCGCGCGCGTGTGGACCTCGGTATATATGCAGCTGCCCCTTGAAAAAGAGATTAACGAGCCCACCGGGCGAGTGCAGTGCATAGAGGGCGTGCGCATTTTCGGCCGCAGCTTCGGCGCAAGGCCGGAATTTGAAAATTACACCGCCGTTTCGCAGTCCCGCCCCGTTATGTACCGTGGGCTGCCCGTATTATCGGAAAGCATCACCTATTACGAGCAGCAAAAGCGCACGGTGCGCCTAACCCCTCAGGAGCTGTTAAAGGAAAACGAGTCCGGGCTGCGCCGCCTGCTTGACGAGCGGCTTGACGGTATAACTCCGGAGAGAATATCGTTTTCCTGCACGGAATATAACGGCGGCGCGCTGCTGGAGATATGCGCCGAAACGGTGGAGGAAATAGCCGTGTTCCGCCCCGCGGAAGAATAGACGCCGCCCTGCGCACACGCCCCCTTACGCTCCTCTGCCGGGGTATATTCCGTGGAAATGCCCGATTTGCCCGCTTTTTCGCGTGAAATTATGAATTTATGATAAATTTTTTTCAAAAAAGGTATTGCATTTTGATTTCACAGGCTGTATAATAAGCAGTGTTGGCGTAACAAGATTATCACGACCCGCTGGATGAGTGGATAGCTAAAGATCTTTTCCTGATTTTCGTTCCCTGCCAATGGTCAAGATTCCTCTCAACGCACAACAAATATTTTATATTGGGGGACATTTCCAAAATGTTTCAGGACAAGACTTTAGTTTGCAAAGATTGCGGCGCCGAGTTCGTGTTCACCGCCGGTGAGCAGGAATTCTATGCCGAAAAGGGCCTCAAGAACGAGCCCAGCCGCTGCCGCGAGTGCCGTCAGGCCAAGAAGAACGCTCAGCGTGCTCCCCGTGAGATGTTTGACGCCGTTTGCGCTCAGTGCGGCGCTCACACTCAGGTTCCTTTCCAGCCCAAGGAAGACCGTCCGGTTTACTGCGACGCTTGCTTCAAGGCAAGAAAAGGCTGATTTGCTGCAAACGAAACGCCCTGCAAAAATGCAGGGCGTTTTTTTACCCTACCCCGCCCGATGCTCACGAAACCGCCGTGTAATTTTTTGTAAAACCCGATAAAACCGCATATTTTTTAATTGTGTTTTTTACTCATATACTGTATAATTTATGCTGTAAATGTAATGGGCGCGTATGCACAATAAAAGTACATTATTTTTTTGCACCCGATTGCAGTAAACACTACACGCTGTGGGGTCGCATCAATATACAAACCGTCTGTAATGCCGTAAACGGCTTACAAATATATTTCAGCAGGTCTTTGCTCCAAAAGGCGAAGGCCGATATGAAAGGAAGGAAAAATCATGAGAAAAAAAGTACTGATAATACTGCTGTCTCTGCTTCTGCTTGCAGGAGTCATATCCGTGCCGGTGCTTGCAGCCTCCTGGAAGCCGGAAGACAAGATAACCATCACCGTCCGCGTATTTGACCCCAATACCGGCGGCGTATGGGTAGTGGGCAGCGACACCTGCACAAAGGGCGATGAAAACATTCAGTCCGATGCATACCGCATCCCCGAGCTTTCAAAGTTCGTAGGCGGAAATTACAGCGTACAGAAGGTTGCGGGCAACTGGTATTTCCCCACCGGCGAGATGAATGTCGGAACGAATGTTTACTGGAGCTGCAACTCCTCCACCGCTGCCATGACCTACTGGGTTCCCGGCTTTGTGCCCCCCACGCCCTCCGGCTCAGGTGACCCCGCGCCCACGCCCGGTCCTACCTCCGGCAGCCATGAGGAAGGCAGCGGCGATTATACCATACACTTTACAATTATTTACCACGCAAACTATCCCGGCGAGGCCAGCCCGGAATACCCGCAGTACAGCATGAGCTATACAGTTCATGCATCGTACAATATTGTTAATACCGGCAGATCCATTACCGTGCTTACCCCTGCCGAAGCGGGCTTTACCGCTCCTAACGGCTATAAGCTGGCTTCTCCTCCGTGGAACACTAAGGCAGACGGCACCGGCAGCGCTGTCAATGCGGTGATGATGTGCAAAAACAACGCCACCTATCACCTTTATGCTCAGTGGACCCCCACTCAGGTTTCCCAAACGCTTACCCTTAAGTATATGGACGGCCAAACCGAGCTTGTAAACGAAACCTATCTTGAGAACGACACCGTAACCGTAAAGAATTATATGGGTGATGCCAAGGAGGGTTATACCTTCAAGGGCTGGGATACCTCAAGTGAAGCCAAAACCGTTGTATACTCTGCCGCCGACACCTTTGAAATAACGGCAAACACCACTCTTTACGCCGTGTGGGAGCAGGATGCACCGGAAGAGAAATACACCGTTATCTACACCGACGGCGTGGAGGATGAGGTAGTATTCGAGGATAAAACCTTCCCAGACCTTGCCAAGGGCAGCGCAACTCCCTCCTTTGGCGAGAACCCCACAAGGACCGGCTATGTGTTCGCCGGCTGGAACCCCGAGGTAGCTGCCACCGTAACCGAAAATGTTACCTATGTTGCTGCATGGAAGGCAGACAGAAACAACAACGGCATCGCTGACGAGGATGAGGATAAATACTCCGTTACCTACACCGACGGCGTAGATAATGAAGAAGTATTCCCGGATCAGACCTATAACGACCTGCTTTCCGGCGATCCCACTCCCGCCTTCCGCGGCGAGAGCGACACTGCGGCAACCCCCACGCGCGACGGCTATATATTCGCCGGCTGGAACCCCGAGGTAGCCGAAACCGTAACCGAAAGTGTCACCTATGTTGCTGCATGGAAAGAGGACAGAAACCACAACAACATTCCGGATGATGAAGAGGACAGATACACCGTAAGATATACCGACGGTGCAAACGGCATCTACTTCCCGGATCAGGTTTACGAAAACCTGCTTGCAGGCGACCCCACCCCCGCCTTTGAGGGCACTCCCGAAAGAGAGGGCTACACCTTCGCAGGCTGGGACATCACCGTTACCGATACCGTAACCGGCAACGCCACCTATGTGGCGCGTTGGGAGCAGAGCGTTAAGCCCACGGGCGACAACACTGCTGCGGTTGCCGCGGCGGCCATCGTTGCACTGCTTGCAGCGGCAGCGGCTGTTATCATCACTCTGCGCCGCAGAGCCAAGGCTGACTGATAGCTGCAAAAAACAATTGCATTAAAAAACTCCGTGTGAACCACGGAGTTTTTTATATGCTTTTATTTTATATACAGCCCTTTGCCCTGCATATTGTATCTCTGTCATAACTGACGATCTCCGCTTATGCTTTGCCTTTTGTCAGTCCTTTTTATTCAGCTTTTGCCGTTTTATCCTATCTAATATTTTTTCTTGCTGCGCACGGTTTTTAATTTTACGCACAGCTTTTATAATATTGTGCGTGAATTTTCTTTGCAGCAATTCCTTTTCGTGTTATAATAAATTAAACACATATACTGCTTGTGTGTATTTTATAACGGAAAAAGGTGAATCAGTGGATATCCGAAAGCAAGTAAAAGAAATTATCATAAATAACGGCGGCATTGCAAAATCTGCTGATTTTGTCGCTGCCGGAATCAGGGCGGCAGATGTTGTAAACATGTGCAACGCCGGAATACTTTCCCGTGTGCGGCACGGCTATTATGAGCTTACGGAAAAGAGCGGGGTTTCCGAGGAACGGCTTCTTGCAGCCCTCGTTCCGAAAGGAATTGTTTGCGTTGAATCGGCTCTTTTTCATTACGGCTACTGCGATTTTGCTCCGCGCAAGTGGTCGATAGCGGTCCCTCGTTCTATGTCAAGGACGAAGCTTAATGTGGATGTTCTCGCTCTGCAACCTTACTATGTGCAAGCGGAACTGTACGGTTTGGGTAAGACCGCAGATAATTTCAATGGCGTTATCCTTCCCGTATATGACCGTGAACGCACCATTTGTGATTGCTTCAAATACCGTTCAAAACTTGACAATGAGATTTTTAATAAGGCGCTAAATGCTTACGCAAATGATACCGAGAAAAATCTGAACAACCTTTCTGCGTATGCAAAAAAACTGCGTGTATATAAAAAAGTTACCGAACTGATGGAGGTGTTGCTGAATGGCTGATATAGCGGCATCCGTGCTTGCACGACTGAAAAACAGGGCTGCCGAAAGCGGAAGAAGCTATCAGCTTTGTCTGCAGCTCTTTTGCCAAGAGGAATTCCTGCGCCGTTTGGAGAAATCCGAATATGCAGAAAACCTTGTGCTTAAGGGCGGCTTGTTTATCTATTCCCTTACCGACTTTGACAGCCGAGTAACGGTTGATGTTGATTTTTTGCTCAGACAAATGCCGAATACGCCCGAGCAGTTGAAAACCATGTTGGAGAAAATTATCGCTGTACCCACCGGAAACGATTTTATCACTTTTGAAATCAAAGATGTTGTACCTATCTCCGTCGCCAAAAAGTATGCGGGAATCGGCGCATCGGTAGTTGCTTATATTAAGAACACCAGAACTCCGTTCAGTATTGATTTCGGTGTGGGTGATGTTATTGTGCCGAAGCAGGAAAAGCGAAAAATTCCGACACAGCTTTCCGACTTTTACGCTCCGACGGTAAATACATACTCCCTTGAAACAACCATTGCCGAAAAGATGGACGCTATCCTCAGCCTTATGGAATTCTCCAGCAGAATGAAGGATTACTACGATATTTATTATCTTGCCAATAAATTTGATTTTGACGGTAAAATATTAACAGAAGCACTCAAAAGAACTTTTGTTAATCGCGGGCACAGCTTTACTGTTGAGCAGTTTGAGCAGGTAATAACCTTTGGCAGCGATGATGTCATGCAGAGAAAATGGAAAGCCTTCTGCCGCAAAATTGATACAAAAACCGATGACTACGGCACCGTATTAAAAACGATAAATGCCTTCTTGGCAAAGCCGTTTTCCGCCGCGGCAAAGAACAGCGAACTCACCGAAAAATGGTCTGCCGCCGACGGCAAATGGATATAGAAGGCGGGGAACAGAGAAAGATCGTATTATGGCAAATCCGATTAAAGGCTCATTTTATAACGCAGCTTTTGGTTTTATGAAATTTCAATTCAAGCTATAAATACGCTGTTATCACTCTATTCCCAAAAATCCTCCAGCAGGTCGCGGTAGGAGCGCTCCTCCTGCGACAGATAATGCATCTGCCACTCCTGCGGCATAAGCTCGGTATAGGGCGGGCGCGCATAGCGCGAATCGATAAGCAGCACCACCCCGCGGTCGGTATCGGTGCGTATTACCCGTCCCGCCGCCTGAAGCACCCGGTTAAGCCCCGGATATACATATGCATAGCCGTAGCCGTCCATATCTACGGAATCGAAATATTCCTTTATAAGGTTGCGCTCCGGCGACAGCTGCGGCAGCCCGACCCCCACTATAACGGCGCCTATAAGCCGTTTGCCCGGCAGATCCACTCCTTCGCCGAAATGGCCGCCCAGCACCGAAAAGCCCACTACGCCCTCCTCGTTTTCAAAACGGGAAATAAAGCTTTCTTTATCCCTGCGGCTCATGTTTGGCACATGCACCGCCACCGGCACCTGCGGGCAAAGCGCGCAGAATTCCTTAAGCACCCCGTTAAGAAACGCGTAGGAGGGGAAAAACACAATATAATTGCCCTTTTTTATCCGTATTGTCGCTCTTATCCGCTTGGCTATGGGCAGGCAAGCCTGCGCTCGGGAGGAATAGGCGGTGTTTATGCCGTCGTCCGCCACCACCAGCAGATTATCCGGGTCAAAGGGATAGGGCAGCTCAAAATAGTAGCTGTTTTCATCCGCCCCGAGCATATACATATAGTATTCATGCGGTGATATGGTAGCGCTGAAAAGCACGCTTGCCCGCGCAAGCTCCAGCGTTTTGCGCACAAACGCCCCGGTGTGCACGCACAAAAGATGCAGCGAGCAATCCGCCGCCAGCACATAGCACCTGTGATATTCCGGGCGGTAATGCTCAAATACCATCATAAAATCCGAAAGCAGCCGGGAAAGTTCCGCCGCGGCGGGCGGCAGCGGATGCTCCGCCTCCTCCCCCAGCTTCTCCATTATCCGGGCAGAAGCGGCATACACCGCCGCAGGCGGCTGCTCCAGCAGAAAGCCCTGCTCCTCCCTGCCCCTGCACAGCCCCTTAAGCTGCCCCTCAAGCCTGCGCAGCAGCCCCGAAAGGGCAGGAAAATCCTCCAGCTCCCGCCGCAGACGCGCTATCATTGCGGGGCTTAGCCTTGCGGAAAAAATATCCCGCGTGCGCTCCACAAGGTTGTGCGCCTCGTCCACAAGAAACACGCTGTCGCGGCGGCTGTTCTGAAAATACCGCCTGAAGCGTATCGAGGGGTGAAAGGCATAATTGTAATCGCATATTATGCAGTCGCAATACTCGCTTATCTTCAGGCTCAGCTCAAAGGGGCACAGTCCGTATTTCTCCCCCAGCTCTCTCACCCGTGCGGGAGAAAACGCATCCTCCGCCAATATCTGCGGCAGATATTCGTGCTGCTTTATTTCATAATCCCGGCAGTACGGGCATTTCTCCGGGTCACATTCCCGCTTTTCCATAAGGCAGGCCTTGTCCTTTGCGGTTATGCATATGCTCTTTAAGCGCAGTCCGCCCCGCCGCATAAGCTCAAGGGCGCGCACCGCCGCCTCTGCCGTCTGTTCCTTTGCGGTAAAATAAAACACCCGCCGGCACAGCCCCGTCCCCAACGCCTTAAGCGCGGGAAACAGCGTAGCCGCCGTTTTGCCGGTGCCCGTAGGCGCCTGTACATACAGTGTTTTTTTGTTTTTTACGGCCATATATACCTGCTGCGCCATCTCAAGCTGGCTGGGCCGGTACTTGGGAAAGGGAAATTGCAGCTCCGCAAGGGATACATCACGCCTTTGCCCGTGCCGCACCGTTTCGTCGCTTATGCGCGCGTAGTCCTCCACCATGGCGTTAAAGCGGGCGCACAGCTCCTCAAAGCTTGCCTGCGTGATAAAATCCCGCGTTTTTCCGTTTTGCATTTGATAATATGTCAGCCGCAGGTTTACGCTTGAAAGCCCTTTATCCAGCGCATATATAAACCCGTATATCCACAGCTGCGCATGATATGCCGGATAATGCTCCCATTCCAGCTCCTCAAGGGGAAGATAGGTGGTTTTTATCTCGTGCACCTGCGCCGCGAGCGGCACTATACCGTCTGCCCGCCCCTCAATGGTGAGCATATATTCCGGCCTTTCCAGCGTAACGGAAAGGGGTACCTCCTTAAGGTATCCCTCCTCCTGCTCTGCCTGGAGCCGCCTGTGCGCCGCCGCTCCCTCCAGCGCGCGCCTGATGCTTGCCCGCGCCGCAATAAGGTCGCCCTGCGCGCAGTAATATTCCGCAAGCTCCCGCGCCGAAAGGCGAACCTCCGGCTTTGCCTCCTGCACGCCGCTCACCTGTGCTCTCCTTCCGCGCCGCCGCTGCTGCCGCCGGATGTATCCCCGCCGTCCGGCTTTCCTTCTCCGAACCTTGCTTCAGCGCGCCCCTTAAGGGAGCGCAGCCTTGCCTGCGCACGCTCAAGCGCCCATACATGGCGCTGTATTTCGTATTTGTTGTTTTCCCTCTGCGCCGCCTCAAGATGCCTCTTGGCGCGCTCAAGCGCCTCCTGTGCGCGCTGAGCGTCAATATCCTCCAGCCACTCTATGGACTGCGCGAATATATACACCTTTTCCCCCAGCACCTCAAGAAAACCGCCCGTGCACACCGCCGTGCGCTCTTTATCCTCTATTATCACCTTTATTTCGCTGGGGGCAAGCGCCGCCACCACCGGCTCGTGCTGATACAGCACCCCCATTTTACCAAGGGGGGTATCCACGGTAAGGGACTGCGCAGGCCCGGTATAAAACACCCTGTCCGGCGTAACTATCTCAAGGGCGAAGCTTCTCATTGCGCCAGCTCCTTTGCCTTTTGACGCACCTCGTCGATATCTCCCACCATATAGAAGGCCGCCTCCGGCAGATCGTCCGCCTCCCCGTCCACTATGCAGCGGAAGCTCTCGATGCACCTGTCAAGGGGCACATATCTGCCCTTCATGCCGGAAAAGCCCTCCGCCATAAACATGGGCTGGGAGAGAAACTTCTGTATTTTGCGCGCCCGCGCCACCACCAGCTTATCCTCGCGGCTCAGCTCGTCCATGCCCAGTATTACGATTATATCCTGAAGCTCGCGGTATCTCTGCAATATCTCCTGCACCGACCGCGCCACGCGATAGTGCAGCTCGCCCACTATATCCGCCTCCAGTATCCGGGAGGTGGAATCAAGCGGATCCACCGCCGGATATATTCCCATCTGGCTTATGGTTCTTGAAAGCACCGTTGTTGCATCAAGATGGGAAAACACCGTTGCCGGCGCCGGGTCCGTAAGATCGTCCGCCGGGACATATACCGCCTGCACCGAGGTTATGGAGCCGTCCTTCGTGCAGGCGATTCTCTCCTCCAGCTCGCCCATTTCCTGAGCCAGCGTGGGCTGATAGCCCACTGCGGAGGGCATGCGCCCAAGCAGCGCGCTTACCTCGCTGCCCGCCTGTATATAACGGAATATGTTGTCTATAAACAGCAGCACATCCTTTTTCCTGTCGTCACGGAAATATTCCGCCATGGTAAGCCCCGTAAACGCCACGCGCATACGGCTTCCCGGCGGTTCGTTCATCTGCCCGAAGGCAAGTGCCGTCTTTTCCAGCGTTCCGGAGGCCGCCATCTCGCCCAGCAGATCGCTGCCCTCGCGCGAACGCTCTCCCACGCCCGTAAACACCGAATATCCGCCGTGCTCCGTGGCTATGTTGTGGATCATCTCCAGTATCAGCACGGTCTTGCCTACGCCCGCACCGCCGAAAAGCCCAATCTTTCCGCCGCGTACATACGGCGCCAAAAGATCGATTACCTTGATGCCCGTTTCCAGTATCTCGGTGCTGAACACCTGCTCGTCATACCTTGGCGCCGCGCGGTGAATGGGCCGCCGCTCCCCCTCGATGGGGCCGCGCCTGTCCACCGGCTCTCCTATAACATTTACGGTGCGCCCCAGCGTGCCCTCGCCCACCGGCACCTTTATCGGCTCTCCGGTGGCAATGGCCGTCATGCCGCGCACCAGCCCCTCGGTGGCATGCAGCGCTATGCACCTTACCGCGCCCTCCGGCAGCAAAAGCGTACACTCCAGCCACACCGTGCGCTCCTGCTCCGGGCAGGGCACATATATGGCCTCGTGGATACGCGGAACACAGCCTTCAAACACCGCGTCCACCACCGCTCCTATAACCGCTGTTATCTTTCCCTTTACTTCCATTGACCTTTGCCCCTCGGTTTTTTGATATCCGGCCGTCCCGGTTTTTGCTTTTTCACGCGTCCTTAAGCGCGCCGGCTATTGCTTCCCCGCCGCGTCCGCTCCGGCGGCGATCTCCGTGATCTCCCGCGTTACCGCGCTCTGACGGGTGGCGTTATATTCAAGATTCAGCTTTTCCAAAAGCTCCTCGGCATTCCTTGTGGATTCGTCCATTGCCTGCATGCGCTTGCTGTGCTCGCTTGCGTAGGACTGCACCAGCATGCCGTAAAGCTGCCCCAGCACATACTGCGGCACCAGCGCCGTTATTACCTCCTGCGGCCCAGGCTCGTAGGATATGTCAGCATCGCGGAAATCGGGGTCGTATGTTACATCTCGGAAATCCTGTATCAGCAGCGGCAGCAGCCGGGCAACGCGCACCTCCTGGCGCACCTTGTTTATCATGTGGGTGTAAACCACCATGGCCTCGTCTATGCTGCCCGCCTCCATGCGCTCGGTTATGCTTTCCATTATGCGCCGCGCCGCGCTTATAGTGGGCGGATCCAGTATGTCGCGGTATTCATAATCCGTTTTTATACCCTCGCGCCGGAAAAATTCCGCCGCCATCGCTCCCACCGTAATAAGCGTGACCCTGCCGCTGCAGGCCCGCATGGCCTCCAGCGCCGCCGCGCATACATCGTGATTGTAGCCGCCGGCCATGCCGCGATCCGAAGCAATGACAACAAAGCACACCGCTCCGCCCTCCCTGCGGGTACGCTTGAGATATTTATGCGAATAATCCGGCATGTGCGACAGTATGTGCTTTATCGCCTGACGGGCATGGTCGGAATACATCCTGTTGCTTTGATACATAAGCATTGCGCGGCGTATGCGGCTTGTGCTTATAAGATACATGGCGCGCGTAAGCTCCGCCGTGCTGCTCACCGACCGTATTCGCTTTTTTATGTCATAGGCGCTGCTCATTTTTCCGCAGCCTCCGAAGCCTCCGCAGGCTTCAGCGCAGCATCACCCTGCGCGTTCCCGCTCTGCGCGGCCGCTTCGCTGCCTTCCGGCGCCATCGTTTCTGCCAGCACCGCACGCGCCGCTTCGTCAATTATCTCCTTTGAAGCGTCGCTTATCTTATCCTCATGAGTAATCTCATAGGGCACCTCCGGGTGCATACGGTATATCCTGTCAAGATAGGCCTTGAAAAAAGCCTGTATTTCCGCCGGCTTAAGCCCCTTTAACAGCTCTCCGGAAAGCGCATAAAGCAGCAGCGCCTCCTGCGCGTAGGTGTAATGCTCGTGCTGCGCCTGCTTAAGCGCCTCGCTCAGCCTTTCGCCGCGTCTGAGCGCCGCCACCGTGGCAGGCTCAAGGTCGCTGCCGAAGCGGGCAAAAACCACAAGCTCCTGATATTGCGCAAGCTCAAGGCGCATCCTGCCCGAAAGCTTGCGTACGCACCTGCCCTGCGCCGCGCCGCCCACACGGGATACCGACAGCCCCGTATTTATTGCCGGACGGGCGCCGGAGCGGAATTTTTCCGCATCCAAAAAAATCTGTCCGTCCGTTATGCTTATTACATTTGTGGGGATATAAGCGCTTATGTCGCCGTTCATGGTTTCCACTATGGGCAGCGCCGTAAGCGAACCGCCGCCCGCCTCCGGGGACAGCTGCGCCGCTCTTTCCAGCAAGCGGGAATGCAGATAGAACACATCTCCCGGATAAGCCTCGCGTCCCGGCGGTCTGTGCAGCAGCAGGGATAGCGTGCGGTAGGACACCGCATGCTTTGAAAGATCGTCATACACTATAAGGGCATCCATGCCGTTATACATAAAATATTCCCCCAGCGCACATGCCGCATAGGGACATACATACTGCATTGAAGCGGTATCGGAGGCCGAAGCGCACACCACCGTTGTGTATTCCATGGCGCCGTTTTTCTGCAGCGTCTGCACCGTGCGCGCCACCCTCTGCGCCTGCTGGCCTATGGCAACATATATGCACACCATCCCCTTGCCCTTTTGGTTCAGTATGGTGTCCACCGCTATGGAGGTTTTGCCTATCTCCCTGTCGCCTATTATAAGCTCTCTCTGACCCCGTCCTATCGGAATCATGGAATCTATGGCCAGAATACCGGTCTCCAGCCTTCTGTTTACCGGACCGCGCTCTATTATGCCCGGCGCGGGAAATTCAATGGGGCGATAGGCGGCGCATTTTATCTCTCCCTTTCCGTCAATGGGCGCGCCCAACGGGTTCACCACCCGCCCCAGCATCGCCCTGCCGCACGGCATTTCCATAACACGCCCGGTGCCCGCCGCGCTCTCGCCGCTGCATATTCCCGCGTGTCCGTAAAAAACCGCCACGCCCACTTTGTTCTCTTCAAGGTTCATGGCAATTCCGTAAGCGCCGCTTGCAAAGCTTATAAGCTCGCCGCTCCTTACCCCGGTCATATCCGATACCGTTGCTATGCCGTCCGCCGAGGATATAACGCTGCCCACCGCGTTTACCGCAGGCTGATTTTTGAATTGACCCAGCCGCTCCCTGAGCGCCGCCGTCAGCTCCTGTGAAGTCATCCGCCCCACCTCATTCGTCTTTCTTTGCCGCCCGTAACGCCGCTGCGGCCCTGCATATCTGCGTTTTGCCCGTTTATGCCGCCTTTTCAGGCCTTTTCGGGGGTCTCCTGCTGCTCCTTTGTAAGGAAGGTCTTTATTGCGCGCAGCTTTGCCTGCACGGAATAATCCTCTATCCTGTCCCTGAAGGCAAGCTTCATGCCCCCTATGAGCGCAGGATCGGTAATAAACATTATCCCGCTCACGCCGAAGCGCCGGCTCAGCTCCTCCTCAAGACGCCTTGCCGTATCCTCCGAGAGTGCCGCCGCCGTATAAACTATCAGCTCACAGCTCATGCTTTGAAGCCTCCTCAAGACTGGCTTTAAGCAGCTCCTCCTGCTGCTGCGGGCTCAGCTGCCCCGGCAGCACCGCCGCCGCCACATCCACCGCCAAAGCGGCGGCAGCCTGACGCTGCTGCTCCTTGGCCTGACGCGCGGTTTCCTCGGCCTGTACATGCGCCGCCTGCGTGATATCCTCCGCATCCCTGTGCGCCGCGGCGATTATTTCCTCGGCCTGAGCATGCGCCTTGGAGAGCACCGTATAGCACTCGCTTCTGGTGGTCTGCTCCAGCTCCTTTTTCTGCTGCTCCAGCTGCTCCGTCTTTAACTGCGCCGCAGCCAGCGCCTCATCGGCGGCACGGGTCTCCTCCGCAACCGCAGTGCGCCTTTTGTCCATAAACTTTTTCATCGGTTTATAAACAAGCAGCCGCAGAATTACAACCATTACTATAAGATTTATTATGTGCAAACCCACATAAAGCGGATCAAGCAGCTGTTCCATAAGCGGTATCCCCTTTTGCTCTTTATTGCTCTTTTATTGCTCTTTACAGAGTCTTTTGCCGTTGTTTGCTTCTGCTTACTTAAACAGAATAAGAATGGCTACCAGCAAACCGTATATTGCTATACTCTCGGTAAACACCAGTCCCAGCATGAACACGGACTGTATCTTGCCCGACGCCTCCGGCTGGCGCGCTATTGCCTCGCAGGCCTTGCCCGTTGCAAGCCCCATGCCCAGTCCGCAGCCCAGTCCCGTAAATATTGCTATCGCCGCTCCCAATGCCGTTATGTCCATTTTTTATTCCTCCGTTTTTTACCCGTTTTTCGGGCATTTTTAATCGTTTTTTATCCGTTTTTTAACGGTTTTTCGCCTGATTTTACGGTTTTCGTTCCCGCACAAAGCGAACATTTGCCGCAATCGGGCTGTTTAATGTTTCTATTCCGTGGCCTCTCCTATAAATGTAAGGGAAAGGGTGGAGAACACATAAAACTGCACCGCCACATGGAAAAGCACGAAATACAGGCTTAAAATGCCCGGTACGGCGGCGGCAAGCACATCCGGCAGCACCCACATATACGCCGTTTTTGCCCAGCCCTCCAGCACCAGATACAGCAAATCCATAACAATATAGCCCACCAGCATATTGCCGAAAAGCCTGCACGACAGGCTTATGGGCACCGATAAATCACTGATAATTTTGAAAGGCGCAACATAAACCTTCGGCTTTGCATAGAATTTAAGCCTTCCTATAAGCCCTTTTTCCTTAAGAGCGTAGAAATTTATAAGGAAAAAGGTACAAAGTCCGAACGATAGCGTAGTGGTAAGGTCGGAAAGCGGGCTTCTCATTCCGAAAAGCTCCAGCACTCCGCTGCCCAGAATATATGCTCCCACTGCCAGAATATACGGCGACAGCCTCGGCCCCAGCTTGCCCACGGCAGTGCAGGTGAACTTGTCCAGCATGTCTATCATATATTCAAAAAGCATCTGTGTTTTTTTCATTTTTCGGGTTTCCGTTGTAAAGCGCGGAAAAACGAATATTCGGAATATTACCGCCATAAGCGTTACAAACGCCAGCAGCACCAACGCCCCTATATATGTCTCACGGACACGGAGATTTCGCCCGAAAAACTCAATATCCATATATTTGGGGAACACATCCAGTTCCAAACAAAATCGCCTCCTCGGCCGATAACATACGCCTTTTTTCGGCACGCGAAAAAAGACGCCGCTTGAGTTTTTACTTATGCAGATTATACACCCGCTCTGCATTTTTTCAAAAAGCGTATTTCGGGCTGTTTACGGATATTTCGAGGTGAATTTTAATGTTATATCAAAATATATTCATAAATCTTCATTTGGCTTCCGTTATCTTGATTTTTCTTTTGATAACATCGTTTTTATCTGTCGCTGCCGCCTTGCCGTCTTCCAAAAATTGCATCAAAAAATAATTTTTATGTTGTGCTTATATCATACCCATGCTATAATCATTTTGTATTCATTTTTAATTTTATATCGGAGGTTTTCTATGGACATTTTCGAAAAATGTATGCAGCCCTCGCCGGCCGATGCCGTGCGCGAGGCCGGACTTTACCCCTATTTCCACGAAATAGAGGGCAAACAGCATTCCGAGGTGCTTATGCACGGCAGGCGGACGATAATGCTGGGCAGCAACAACTATCTGGGGCTTACCAGCGATCAGCGCGTAATCGATGCGGCAAAGCGTGCCTTGGACGAATTCGGCACAGGCTGCAGCGGCTCACGCTTTCTCAACGGCACCCTCACCCTGCACACGCGTTTGGAGCGCGAGCTTGCGGAATTCATGAAAAAAGAGGCCGTTATGACCTGGTCAACGGGCTTCCAGACCAATCTGGGCATTATAAGCGCGCTTTGCGGCCGTCACGACTGCATACTGTTTGACCGTGCAAACCACGCCTCCCTTGTGGATGCCGCCCGTCTTTCCTTTGCAAAGCTTATGAAATACGACCACAACGATATGTCCCAGCTGGAGGAGCTGCTTATTGCCTGCGGCGACGGGAAGGGCAAGCTGATCGTTGTGGACGGCGTATTCTCCATGGAGGGCGACCTTGCGGATCTGCCCGCCATTGTACGGCTTGCACGCAAATACGGCGCACGGGTCATGGTGGACGATTCCCACGGCATAGGGGTTATGGGCGCGCACGGGCGCGGCACCGCAGAGCATTTCGGGCTGGAGGACGAGGTGGATATCATTATGGGCACCTTCTCCAAAAGCTTTGCCTCCTTGGGCGGCTTTATGGCCACAAAGGCGCGGGTGGCGGACTACTGCATGCATGTCTCCCGCCCATACATATTCTCCGCCTCCATTCCGCCGGCAAACGCCGCCGCCGTGCTTGCAGCGCTTGAAATACTGCGCTCGGAGCCGGAGCGCGTGCAGCGGGTTCGGGAAAACGGCGACTATATGCGCGCCGGCTTTACGCGCCTCGGAATTCCGCACGGCGACAGCATGGCGCCCATCATTCCGGTGCGCACGGTAACAAATGAGCGCACCTTCCGCGTAGTGCGGGCATTGCTGGAAAACGGCGTATATGTAAACCCGGTGGTTTCCCCTGCGGTGCCGGAGGGCGAAAGCATACTGCGTACCAGCTACACGGCCACCCATACAAAGGAGCAGCTGGATTTTGCACTGGAAAAATTCGATCTTGTGCTTAACCGCATGTTCCCGGAGCAATAATTTTTACGGATATTCATTACGGAACGCCGCGGCGTTCCGTTTTTTATGCTTCTCTGCCGAATTTTCTTTTGACTGTTGACTTAAGGTTCGGGATACTCTATAATAATTCCTGCGGATAAATAAAATCAAACGGGCCTGCGGGCATGTCAGCGCGCTTTTGCAGACCGAAAGGAGAAAATATGCTTAAACACATACCCAAGCTGCTTACCGGAGAGCTTCTTAAGATACTTAACGATATGGGTCACGGCGACACCCTTGTGCTGGCCGACGCCAACTTCCCCGCCGCCGCTCAGGGCACGAAGGTGGTATATACTCCCGGCGCCGATGCCGTGCAGATGATGGATGCAATACTGCACCTTATGCCCCTTGACCAGTATGCGGACTGCCCGGTAAAGCTTATGGCGGTAAACCCCGGCGATGATTACATTCCCACCATATGGGACGATTTCAAGGCCTCGGTTATAAAGAATAACGGCCCTGTTACCATTGAATTCATAGACCGCTTCCGTTTTTATGAGGAAGCAAAAAAGGCCTTTGTTGTGGTATCCACCGGCGAGGAGCGTCTCTACGGCTGCGCAATCCTTAAAAAGGGCGTGCTCAAGCCGGGTGAAGCCATCTGAAAAGGCGGCAAGGCATATATCGCATATTAAAAGCGGACGGAATATCGCCGTCCGTTTTTTATTATTTCATTATTATTATTATTTCATGACGACAGACATAAATGTAAAATAGTTGCAAAATCCGCAGCAGGCATATTGACTTTGCAAATGCTGATTGGTATAATATCCTCAGACAGGAATAAAATCAGCTTAAACGGTCAAACTTACTACTGCAGAATTTTTTCATCTCGGCCTACTCTTTACACAGATAGTGCATTGATCCAAAGCGCATAAGCGCCGGATATAAAACTATCATTATTAAGGAGGGAATGTCATGAACAAAAGAACTCTCGCCGTATTTATCACAACCGTAATATTGCTATTACCCTGTATCAGTGCTGCAAGTACCGAATCACCAGACACTGCCGCTGTCCAAACAGAAACAGAAACAGAAACGGTTTATAATGTTGGACAAAAAGCCGACGGCACCTTCGGCAACACACCCGAAAGTCATTCCTATCTGTTTAATCTTCCCGCCAAAACACAGATAGCAATTTTCGGACACGGTGCTATTATAAGCACCTTGCAGATATACCGTCCGGATAACAGTGCGCTTGTAGCAAGCATTCCTGTTGTCCCCGGCGGCGTTTACCGCTACGGCTTGTTTACCACGCCAAATATATCAGGTAATTATATTGTACAGATTTCCGGCTGCTGCGGAAATTACACAATAAGCTGCATAAATGGCTACCAAGTGTTGGGCAATGCCAATTCAAGCTATAACAGATTGAATGCCGCAAGTTATGCAATACGCCATCACGCAACTCCGAATCCTGCATATCCTGAATACAACGCTGATTGCACAAATTTTGTTTCGCAAGCAGTATACGCCGGCGGAATGCCTATGCGCAAGGGCGGAGAAACAGATCAGTATTGGTATTTCACATCTCGTTCCGACCGTTCGCCATCCTGGACCGGAGCAGATAAATTTTTGCGGCACTGGACAAAGGTACGACAAAATAGATTTTCATTTTACGGCAGAGCTTATTCTGTACGGGTATATTCAAAGCATTACATACTGCACAATAAATCCGTTCTTTATGACTTTATAAGCATCGGGGATACCGTGCACTATCTAAACACCCCGGATTCCACCGCCACCCACAGTCAAATATTCACAAATAAAATAAGCGTCAATAATATTGAAACATGTTCTCACAGCGACGGTTTTTACAAGGGCAACTGGTTTGATTATATGGGAAGACAACCCGATACATCATGGATAGTGGTAGTTAAACTAAGCAGTAATTAAAAACGAAAGGAATGGGAATTATGAAAAACACACAAAAATGGTTGCTCATAGTCTTTACCGCTTTAACGCTCGCGGTAGTCGGCACGGCAGTGCTTGCAGCAGGATTGCCGCAGGAAACAGGTTCCGCCGCTTTACCTAAAACAACTCCGGAACGCCGTACCGAGATACCTATACGCACCACGGATCTGAGCCTGTTCCAGCTGGAAAAGGGCAGCCGTGCCGGGCAGATAATGAAGGAGGTAGCTGCCTGTAAAAAACTACGGGCCTCCGAAATAGAATATTACAATCTGCTTCCGGAGGACATAAAGCAGCTTACCCATGAAGAAGCCTGCGCGCGCTATGAGCAGCTGTGCCGGATGGGCTATGATGACATTTACAATGCGGATATTTCGGCAAATGCAAAAAACGAACTGCTGGAAAAACGCAACACTCTTAACAGCCACCTTTATTTCTATATCCGCCTGACTGCTGTCGGTGAGGATTACCTTGCGGACCGCTTTGAGGCGGTCGAAGGGTTTGCAAAGGGCTGGCAGACGGAATACGGTTACAATCAGGACGGCGAACCCGAATACCCCGAAAATAGCCCCCTGGGCAAAAGATGCCTGTATACCGCCGATTTCATTCTTGAGCTTACAAAGCAGGTAAAGCAGGAGCTTGAGCAAAGCGGCGACACGGAATATGCGCTTTATGAGCTTGACTGCCTTGAAGGCTATATGCTTTCCTTGATGGAGAGGGTATTTCTGTCCGATGACGACCCCTTCAGCGAAACGGACGCACTGCGGGCGCAGCTTGACGGCGGAAAAAGCATACCCGAGGTGTTCGGGCAGTACGCCGACAGAAGATACCGGGAATATTAAAAAAACTTACGGTGATTTACCCCGCGCCCGATGCAGCCTGGCATAACCGATAAAAACCTTAAAAACCGCAGGGCATCCTGCGGTTTTTTTGATGCCGCCGCTTAAAGAGCAGCGGCTTTTATAAACAGTGCCGCGGGCGAAGCAGCGATATAAGGCGCGCCGCAAGCGCGAAGCGCGTGCCCGGCGCCGGCGAGCGCGCAGCGAGACGGCGCAGGGCCGGGGCGAAGCCCCGGCGCGCCGGGTGCGCGAAAATGCAAAAGCTAAAAAGCGGCACCGCCGCCCGAAAACACAAGCAAGAGCCGCTTCAGTCTTCGCTCTGCTGCGAGTCAAAGGCGGGAACGGAGGCAAAAACCGCCGCATAAACCCGATGCGCACCGTTTTCCATAAGCAGCTGCGCACAGGCGTCCAAGGTTGAGCCGGTAGTAAGCACATCGTCAATTATCAGCACGGTTTTTCCCGCGGGCGGCTTTATGCACATAAGGCTGTTTACATAATTCCTGCGCCGCTGCTCTGCCGACAGCTCATGCTGCGGCTTTGCGCCCTTTTTCTGCCGGAGAAATTCATCATAGGGCAGCCCGAGTATTGCCCCTACGCGCAGTGCCAGCTCACGGCTTTGATTGTATCCTCTCAGTATCATAGCCTCCCGTCTTGAGGGCACGCTTGTTACTGTATCCGCGCGGGAGGCAAAATCGCACACCGCGGCAATATCCTGCGCCATGGCATCGGCTGCGTAAATTGCATCGCGGAATTTGAAGGCATACACCAGCTTTTTGCAGCTGCCCGTATAGTTATATGCCGCAACCGCACGGCAAAAGCTGCGTCCGTCACGGCAGTCGCTGCATATATCTTCCTTTCCCGCCCTGCCGCATATGTGGCAGCAATGCTCCACGGGGCGCAGAGTACGAGCACACTCCCGGCACAGATGATGCCGGTCCAGCTCCAACTCGCTGCCGCAGCCGAGGCAGGGAAAATCCTCCGGGAAAAAAGTATATTTGGCTATTGTATCAAGTATACGCGCCATGCGTCCCTTTTTTGCCGCAGGCACCGCCGCGTTCCCGGTATGCATACCGTCCGCCGCTTTATCTGCAATATGTACTTCGTTTTTGCTCATGCTCCCGCCCCCTTTATGCTTAAATTTATACGGATATTTGCCGTTTTGCTCTGCCTGATGCACCCAAATACGCCCTTATACGCTCTGATATGCCATTATCCGCCGCTCTCCGGCGCTTTTACGCCGCAGACGCAGTTTACTTCAGCTTATTTCTTCCGCCTCCTGCTCCGACACCGCTTTTTTAATAAGCCCGGAGAGATTGCTGTACCGCGCGCTTATTACATTATTGTTTATCATATTTGCAACGGTTTCCCTTTTTCCTACAAGCACCACGGCGTTTTTTGCCCGCGTGACGCCGGTATAGAGCAGATTGCGCACATACAGCATGGGCGGGCCGCTTACAAGGGGCATAACCACTATCTTGAACTCGCAGCCCTGACTTTTGTGCACGCTTATGGCGTAGGCCGGCATAAGGTCGTCAAGGGAGGCGGAATCGTAGCGCGCCTCCTTGCCGTCCTCAAAAAGCACCGCCGCCTCGCCCTTTAGCACCTCGCTTATATACCCGATATCGCCGTTAAACACGCCTTCTCCGTCCTCAAGCGCGCCATTGGGCAGGGCTCTGCGCCACTTTACGGTATAATTATTGCGCGTCTGCATTACCTTATCGCCCAAGCGCAGGATATTATCGCCCTGCTTAAGCTCCGGCTTAAGGCGTTCCGGCGGGTTAAGCGCCTGCTGAAGCAGGCGGTTCATCTGTATTACGCCGCATCCGCCCTTCTTCTGCGGGCAGAGCACCTGCACATCCCGCACGGGGTCCACGCCGAAATATGCAGGCAAACGGCGCGTGCACAGGGCAAGCACCGATGCGGCGGCATCCTCCTGCGTGGCCCTGCTTTCAAAAAAGAAATCCGTGCTTTTATTGTCAAGAACGGGCATTTGTCCGTTGTTTATACGGTGAGCGTTAAGCACTATCATGCTGTGCTCGTCCTGGCGGTATATATCCGTAAGCCGCACCGTAGGCACGCAGCCGGAGGCTATTATATCCCGCAGCACATTTCCCGCCCCGACGCTGGGCAGCTGATCCGCATCCCCCACCATTATAAGGCGGCAGGGGCGCGGAAGGGCCTGAAGCAGCGCATACATAAGCCAAAGGTCTATCATGGAGGCCTCATCGGCAATGATCACATCCGCCTCCAGCGGGTTATCCTCATCATGCGAAAAGCCGCCCTCGGGCGAATAGTCTAACAGGCGGTGTATCGTTCCCGCCTCCGCGCCCGTTGCCTGGGACATACGCTTGGCCGCCCTTCCGGTGGGCGCGCACAGCATAACGCGCTGACCGTGACGGTACAAAAGCCCCAATATGCAGCGGATAACGGTGGTTTTGCCGGTGCCGGGGCCGCCCGTTATCACGCATACTCCGCTTTGCAGCGCCGTGCGCACGGCGCTGCACTGAGCTGGTGCCAGCCTTATGTCCGCCTCCTGCTGCACCTGCTCCAGCTCTTTTTCGGAAAAAAGGCTGTCCGTTTCCCCGGCAAGGGCAGCAACGGCAAGGGCGCATTTCTGCTCGCAGTAATAGGCCGGGGGCAGATAGATCGCTTTTTCGCCGTTTACGGGGGCGCATATAAGCCGTTTCTGCGCGCAGTCCTGCTCCAGCACCTCCTGTGCGATACTTTCCGGCACGCCCAGCAGCTCCGCCGCCCTGCGCAGCAGCTCCTTTTCGGGCAAAAAGACATGCCCCTCGCCCTGCGCCTCCTTGAGCACATGCATAAGTCCGCCGTCTATCCGAAATGGGTCCTGCGCGCCTATGCCAAGCTTACGCGCCGCAGCATCGGCGCTGCGGAAGCCTATGCCCTCCACCCGTTCCACAAGGCTGTACGGGTTGCTTCTCAGCTGCTGCTGCACACCGAAGCCGTACTCCTTCAGAATACGGCTCTGCATGGCGCTGCCGAAGCCGAGGGACTGCAAAAACATGGCATCCTGACGCAGCGCCGCCACCTCCGCATAGCTGCGGGCTATCATATCCGCCTTGGTTTTGCCTATGCCCGGAACCTCACGCAGCCGCCCCGGAACGCAGTCCATTATATCCAGCGTTTCCGGCCCGAAGGTATCCACTATCGCCCGCGCCGTGCTGGGGCCTATGCCGCGTATAAGCCCGGAGGCAAGGTATTCCTCTATATCCGCCAGCCCTTCGGGGCGCACCGGGCGCATGCCGGAGGCATTAAAGCGAAGGCCGTACTGGCTGTGCTGCTGCCAGTCGCCCTCCACCTCAACATATTCCCCTTCGTTTATTGCGGCAAAGCTGCCGCACACCGTGGTAAGCTCGTCGTTTCCGGCAAGCTCAAAGACGGTGTAGCCGTTTTGCTCATTACGGTATATTATGTTGTATATGCTGCCTCTTAAAACCATAGCGCTCCCCGATTATGCCGTCTGCCTGAGCCTCCGCCCCGTATTTATTAAACCGAAATATATGATACCACATTTTTCTTTTATAATCAATGCCTCAAGGGCTGCATAAAGCGTGCGCAGTCGTTATAAAACCCGTTATAACGCCCCGAAAGCACAAAAACCGCGGCACCCTATCAGAATGCCGCGGCAGAGGAATATTGTTTTAATATTTTTTAACGGTCACGCCCGTATTTCGGCGGATGCCCGCGTTTATACAAGCGCCTTCAGCGCTTCCGTCATATCGGTGCGCTCCCAAGGCAGATCGACATCGGTTCTGCCGAAATGTCCGTACGCCGCCGTGGGGGTATATATGGGGCGGCGCAGATCCAGCCTGCGGATAATAGCCTCGGGGCGCATATCAAAGGCCCTGCGAACGGCCTGTGCAAGGCGTTCGTTATCCGTCTTGCCCGTTCCGAAGGTCTCGCACAGCACGCTTACCGGCTCCGCCACGCCTATTGCGTAGGCAAGCTCTATTTCGCAGCGCTCCGCAAGCCCGGATGCCACTATATTCTTTGCCATATAGCGCGCCATATATGCCGCCGAACGGTCCACCTTTGTGGGATCCTTGCCGGAAAAGGCTCCGCCGCCGTGACGCGCATATCCGCCGTAGGTGTCCACGATTATCTTTCTGCCGGTAAGCCCCGTATCGCCGTGCGGGCCGCCCACAACAAAGCGTCCCGTGGGGTTTACAAGATACCGGGTGTGTTTTATAAGCTCCTTGGGCAGAACCGGCTTTATGACCTGCTCCACCACCGCCTGGGTAAGCTCCTTAAGGGATATCTCCGGGCTGTGCTGAGTGGAGAGCACCACGGTGGGGATGGACACGATATTTCCCCTGTCGTCATACTCCACCGTTACCATGCTCTTGCCGTCCGGGCGCAGAAAGGGCAGCGTTCCGTCCTTGCGCAGAGCCGCAAGACGGCGCGTGAGCCTGTGCGCATATTCGATGGGCGCCGGCATAAGGCTGTCCGTTTCGCTGCAGGCGTACCCGAACATCATGCCCTGATCGCCCGCGCCGGTAGAAGCAAGCTCGTCGGTTGCGCCGTCCCTTTTTTCAAGGGCGGCGTTCACGCCCATGGCAATATCGGGGGACTGCTCGTCAATGCTCAAAAGCACGCCGCAGCTGTTGCCGTCAAAGCCTGCCTCGCTGCTGTCGTAGCCTATATCCTTTACCGCCTTGCGCACAATGCGGGAATAATCCACATTGCCGTTGAAGCTCATCTCGCCCATAACCGTAATAAGCCCGGTGGTGGCAAAGGTTTCGCAGGCCACGCGTCCCATGGGGTCCTGTGCAATTATGGCATCCAGTATGCTGTCGCTGATTATATCGCATACCTTGTCCGGATGCCCTTCCGTTACCGATTCACTTGAGAACAAACGCATAAATAAATATAACTCCTTTTGCGTAATGGATATTTTAATAAAAACAAAACCGCCTGCGCAGAGGCAGACGGGTGTTTTTGAAACCTCATCTGCCGGATTGCTCCGCAGGATTTAGCACAGTGCGCGGCACCGCTGCTGCAGCTTCACAGGGCCTGTCCCTCTGCTGCTCTTGATAAGGCGATATTTGATTTTCTTCATTATATATCATATATCCGTTTTTGACCAGCAAAATATCGCATATTTATTGCTTTTGGGATATTTATTTTGATTTAACGCCTGCACCGCCCTCATTTTCATACCTGATCCTTAAAATACCGCCCCCCGCATGTTGATTCTTTAATTTTCCGATTTTTCTGAAAACTTATTAACTTTTTGTGAACAATAACTTTAGGGTATTCACAAACGCAAACGCTTGTGATATAATTACGGCGTAATGAACAGCAAGAAAGCTTAAAGCACATAAACAATATAAAAACAAAAACAAATACGGAGGTAATTATTATGATCAAATGGGTATGCTCAGTTTGCGGTTACACGGTGGAGGGTCCTTCCGCTCCGGATAAATGTCCTCAGTGCGGCGCTCCCGCCTCCAAGTTCAACAAGGTGGAAAGCGGCCAGACCGTATGGGCTGCCGAGCATGTGGTGGGCGTAGCTCAGGGTGTTGACCCCGCCATCGTTCAGGGACTGCGTGAAAATTACATGGGCGAATGCACCGAGGTTGGTATGTATCTTGCAATGAGCCGTCAGGCGGACCGCGAGGGCTATCCCGAGGTGGCCGAGGCCTACAAGCGCATAGCCTTTGAGGAAGCGGAGCATGCCGCCAAGTTTGCCGAGATGCTGGGCGAGGTGGTGTATGCCGACACCAAGAAGAACCTGACTCTGCGTGCCGATGCGGAAAACGGCGCAACTGCCGGCAAGGTGGAGCTTGCAAAGCTGGCAAAGGCTCAGGGTCTGGATGCCATTCATGATTCCGTTCACGAGATGGCGCGTGACGAAGCCCGGCACGGAAAAGCCTTCATCGGGCTGCTTAACAGATACTTCAAGTAAGCGATATTTAACAAAAGATCCGGCGGCGCGTTTTTCGCGCCGCTTTTTATGCTTTTTGCGCGTCTTTTTGCGCATTTTCCGCCTGTGCCGCACGCAGAGGCCGAATGTTTTGCCGTTTCTGCCGGCTTGCAAGGCCGCGCTTTATTTGTTATAATTTTTATATAATTAAATGTTCCCCGCAGGACGGCGGCACGCAATGCGGCGTCATTATGCGCTCGTCCCGTTGCCATGCTGCTTTTCAAAATAAGCCGCCCGCCGCTTTTGCAAAATGAGGTGAAATTATGAACCGCGATGCGCTTTTATATATTGCCCTGTCCGTATTTCTGCTTATCATCGGTCAGGTTACCGGCCGGTATATACTTAAAAAAGTGTATGCCTCCGCCGGAGTTACGCAAAGCAATGTGCTTGCTTACCGCGCCTCCGTTGCCGGCTCCTCTGCCCCGGCGCGCAGGCTGACGGCATGGCTGCTGCGCACTTCTCCGTCGCCGGGCAGAACACGGCGGCTGCTTGCAGCGTATTATTTTGCCGTTATTCCGGGGCTTGCAGCTTTCGGTTTTTCGCTTACGGCGCTTTTTCTTAAAGTACTCACCCCCGCGCTTTTATATATTTTCGCCGTTTTCGGCGCAAGCACCCTTCTTTGCGCCGCATTTGCCCTTGCGGACTTTATAAAAACCCGGAAGCGCTGAATTGTAAACAATGCTTTTCAATCGTAAACATTCTTTTAAGGCCGTTGTACAAACAAAAGAATTATGATAAAATATCCTCTGTATTTACCCTCAGTCTGCCCGGAGGGATAAAAATCTCCCGGCAGGGGCAAAGCATATCGCCGCATATAAACCGTACTGCGTAAAATGCGGCAGCTGTCTGAATTCGGAAAAACACATGGAGATATATTATGAAGAAACTGAATGTTACCGCTTGCGTTATAATGTCCGTTATACTGCTGCTGTGCAGTGTGCTTACAGGCTGCGACCTCGGCAAAACCGACGGTCAGGCGGATACTTCCCTTGTTATAAGCGAGGTAATGAGCAGCAACGCCTCCACCGTGGCCGACCGGGACGGCGACTACCCCGATTACATAGTGCTTTATAATGCAGCAGGCGAGCGCAAAAACCTGACGGGCTGGAGCCTTACGGACAATGTGACCAAGCCCCGCAAGTGGTATTTGCCCTCGGTATATCTGGAAGCAGGGGAATACCTTGTGATTTTTGCCTCCGGCAAGGACCGGCGCGACCCCGAGGACGGCGAATATCACACTAATTTTTCCCTCAAGGCGGACGGCGAGACCCTTTATCTTATCGATTCCCAGGGCAAGGCTGCGCAGACCCTTGATATTCCCGCCCTGCCCGCCGATGTTGCCTACGGCCTTGTTCAGCAGGGCGATGATGCCGGAAAATACTGCTACTTTGCGCAAGGCATGCCGGGCAAGCTCAACACCTCCGCCCATTCCGCCGAGCTTAATGCAATAGCGGGGGGCAAAAGCCAGCTTGTCTTAAGCGAGTACATGAACAACAACTACTGCGCGGTAAAGGATAACTACGGCGAATTTTCCTCCTTTGCAGAGCTTGTGAACAAGTCCGAGGAGCCCTGCTCCCTTTCCGGGCTGTATCTTTCCGACAATGCCGATCAGCCGCAGAAATGGGCGATTCCGGGCAACATTACCCTTCAGCCCGGCGAGCGCGTTGCGATATGGTGCTCCGGGCGCGACGAATATAAAGACGGCGTTCTGCACGCCTCCTTTACCTTAAGCTCAAAGGACACCGTGCTTACCGTGGCGGATTCCAAAAGCGTGCTTATGAGCACCGAGCTGGAAAGCCTTCCCCGCAATATATCCAAAGGGACAAACGGCGCCCAGACAAACCCCGAATGGCTTTATTACACAAAGCCCACCCCGGGAAAGGAAAATGCCGACGGCTTCTCCACCCTTGAGCAGGCCTGCCGCCTGTCCTCCCGCGGCGTGTGGATAAACGAGGTTTCCTCCGTTCCCACCGCGGAAAACAGCTACGACTGGATAGAGCTTTATAACGGCTCCGGCGCCGATGTTTCCCTTAACGGCTGGCATATTTCAAACGATGCCTCCCTTTCGGGCTATGCCCTTGACGGAGTGACCGTAAAGGCCGGAGAATATCTGCTGCTCTTTGCCGCCGGAGAAACGCCGCAGAGCCCCGTAAGCGGCAGAGTGTATCTGCCCTTCAAAATAAAGAATTCCGGCACGGATCTGTTTTTAAGCGATGATCAGGGCAATGTTGTGGATTATTTCTCCACCGGACGGCTGTGCATAGGCTATACCAGCGGGCGCTTGGGGGATGATACCGCCCGGCTGTTCTTCCAGACACCCACCCCGGGCGCACAAAACGGCAAGGGCTATCCCGGCTATGCTGCCGCTCCCTCGCTTACCCCCGGCGGCTATGTTTCCATAGGCGACCGCATAACCGCCTCCGGCCTTGAGGGGCAGACCCTGCGCTACACCACCAATGGCAGCGAGCCTACCTCCTCCTCTCCGGTTTTCGGCGATTTCAGCATTAAAAACACCACCGTTATAAAGCTGAAGGCCTTCAGCGACGGCCTGCTGCCCAGCGAAACGGTGACAGCAACCTATGTTGTAGGCTCTCACGATATCGACTTTGTCTCCCTTACGGCCGACCCCGACGATCTTTTCGGGGATGCGCGCGGTATTCTTGCAAACGGGCCGGGCTACGGCGGCAATTTCCCGTATTTCGGCGCAAACTTCTGGAAGGACTGGGAGCGCAAATGCACCTTTGAATACTACACCGCCTCCGGAACTCAGGCGCTTTGCTTTGATGCGGGAGTAAAGGTGTTCGGCCAGTATTCCCGCGCCTACGACCAGAAGAGCATGGCAATACACCTGCGGGACAAGTACGGAAAAAGCGAGATAACCTATCCCTTCTTTAATGATAACGATGTAACCACGCTTTCCCACCTTGTGCTGCGCGCCGGCGGGCAGGATCAGAAGCAGACCCGCATACGCGATGCCTTCTGCGCTCAGGTAATGAAGGGGCACACCACCCTTGCGCTTATGGACTGGACCCCCGTCGCCCTTTATATCAACGGTCAGTACTGGGGCTTTTACGATCTGCGGGAAAAGATAAACGAGGATTATTTTGCCTCCCATGAAGGACTTGATACCGACGGAATGACGATAATCAAGGGTGATTCCCGCGTCATAACCGGCACAAACACCGAGATAAAAGCGCTTTACGCCTATGTAAAAAGCCACGATCTTTCCCAAAGCGCAAATTATGAGTATGTATGCAGCGTGATGGATGTGGATAATTTTATCGACTATCTTATCACCGAGATATTCTTCGGAAACGACGACACCGGCAACAAAAAGTGTTATAAGGCAAAGGACGGCAAATGGCGTTGGGTAATGTTCGATTTTGACATGGCCATGCGTTCCGAAACCACATGGGGCGACCGCTTCAACACCATAGAAAAAATGTTCAACCCCGGCGGTCACGGCAGCAACAACGGCTTTACCACCTGCCTTCAGACCAACCTTATAAAGAATTCCGAGTTCCGCAATAAATTCCTTACCCGCTATGCCGAGCTGCTTAATACCATATTCATGCCGGAAAACATGAAGGCCGTGCTTAAAACCATGACTGACCGCATAGATTCCGAAATGAAGCTGCACGCCCAGCGCTGGAACCGCCCGGATTACAGCACCTGGCAGGCTCAGGTGGTCAGCCTTAACGGAATAATAAACAAGCGCCGCAACATCGCCAAAAATCAGCTTATCAAATTCCTTTCCGTGTCACAGGAGGAATGTGACCGGCTTTTCCCCAACGGCTGACAGCCCCTCCGGATGCGTATTGCGTAAATTAAAGCGCATCCGCCGCACAAACTTATAAAAGAAAAACCCGGCAGTTCAAACACTGAACCGCCGGGTTTTTCTTTTCTTATTATTCTTTGGCTTTATGCCGCTTAAGCGCTTTATTTAAGCGCACCTTATTTGAATTCACCGAACACTATCATGTCGCTGCACTGGCGTTTGCCGTCCCCCGCGGGAACATTTGCACGCTGCCCGTTGAAAAACAGCATACTGGTGGCTCCGCCGTCCAGATTGTATGCGCGGCTGCACCCAAGCTCCTGCATAAGGGAAGCAAGCTCCGCCAGCGTCATTCCGCGGCCCTCCCCCACCGACTGCCCGGTCGCCTTGTCGGTGCGCCGCCCGGCAACGGTTACAATGCAGTAGTGTCCCGGCTCATAGTAGCCTATGGCCGAACGCGGATTGTTCGGCTTTATGGAATAGTCAAAATCCGGCTTTGCCTGTCCGTTTTCATCAAGCAGCGCCGGGCCGAAGCTCCACGCCTGATACGCGCCGTCGTTTACCGCCTTTTGAACATCAAAGCTGTCCCTTGTGTAGGTTTCCATGCGGCCGTCGTAATACAGCACGCACACATCCTTATAGGGCTTGTCCCTGTATATCACGCCGTTGCGTATGACAACTCCGCGGTCGCGGCTGCCGTAATAATCCCCGTTCACGGCCAAAACCGTGCCCTGCGCCATGTTCTGCTGCGGCTCGATTATGCTCCTGCCGTATTTATCCTTTGCCAGCTTGCTTTTTATATAATCAATATCCCGAATGTACACATCGCACACATAGTAGACGATATCCTCCTGCGGCTTTGCCACGCGCCTTAATTCAACATTCAGGTTGCGGCTTTTATAGCTGCTGTCCGAAGCGCTTACATTGCCCGTCCAATCAAACTTATCCTCAAATTTCCGTCCCCATGCGCCCCAGTCGCGGTTGTCCTGCGTTGTATCGGGCTCTGTGCCGCCCTGCGTGGTGCCGGGGGTTATTACCGGCGCCGGTGTCACGGTGGGACGGGTGATTTCCATTCCCGATCCGCCCTCCTCCGGCCTTACATGGTGAAAATATGCAAATACAAGCAGGCTTACGCCCAGCAGCAGCACATCCATAGCCACTATGCCGAAGGCCTTAAGCCTGCGCTTTTCTTTTTTGCTTTTCATTATTGCAGCCCCTCCTGCCGATGAATTTGCCTTGCGCGCAAAAACGCTTTTTAATTATAGTCAAAGCCCGCCGGGCTGTCAACACCAAGGCGGGAGCGCTTTATAAAAGCCCGGCTGCCTCCCATAAAAATAGACCGGCATTTTGCAAAAAATACCGGTCTATATGCTTTATATATGCTTTTTGTAAATATTTATTTACCGGGCGGGAAAAGCATGCAGCCCATCGCGCGGAACTCCTCAATCTTTTTCTTGAGCACCTCCGCCGAGCAGCCGATATAGGCGGCAAGGCAATCGATACACAGGAATTCCCGACTTCCCCGCCCCATAAGCTTTTTGTGCAGCCCCACCTCGTCCGCCGTAAGCCCGCGGCCGCATTTTATACATTTCATAATTCCGTAAACTTATACCAAAGGTTTTGTTTTTTCTCCGGCTGCCTACTCTACGGTAAGGCGCCATATCTTGCAGCAGTGCGGCTTTACTCCCGCATACACAAACCCGCATTCGGGGCGTATCTCCTCACCGGTATACAGCTCCTTAAGCACGGTCCTTCCCCAATGCTCTTTATCAAGACCCACATCGTACAGGGAAAACTGGAAGGATATTTCGGTGTCGTCGTCCATGTTGAACATGCCTACGGCAACGCTGCCGTCGCTTAAAAGCCTGGAGAGCGAATAGCCGTTCTTTCCTATAAAGGCAAAGGGTGCGGGGCCGCCGAGGCTCAGCGGCAGCCGTCCGTCCGGGTCCTGATTTATTCTGATAATATCCTTGTTTTTCAGTATTTTAAGGGATTCTTCATCGATATTGCGCACATCGCAGCCTATAATAAGGGGGGAGGCCATAAAGGACCACAGCGCAAAATGCGTTCGGTATTCATCGTCGGTGCAGCCCGTAACCGCCACATTTCCCTTGCCGCGCATGCCCACTATGAGCATATCCATATCGTTGAAGCAGTTTATCGCCCCGGAGAGCAGCTTGTCATGCTGAGCGCAGGCAAGATCCCGCACGGCGGACCAGCTGTCGCTTATATCCCCCGTGGAGCGCCAAGAGCCCGCGCCCGTGCCGCGTATCCATTCCGGAGTGCCGTCCTTGCCCCATGAGCAGGCGGCAAAGAAAATATCCCGTCCGCAGCCCGCAAGCGCAAGCCCCATCCTGCGGTAAAGCATCTCGCTGGGTATTCTGAAGGGACGGTTGCAGTAATCATACTTAAGATAATCCACGCCCCAGGAAGCGAAATCCGCAGCGTCAATAAACTCATGCTCATAGCTTGCCGGCAGCCCAAGGCAGGTAAGGTGCCCCGTGCTTGAATACATGCCGAACTTCATGCCCTTTGAATGAATGTAATCACCCAGCGCCTTCATGCCGCTCGGGAATTTATTGCGGTCGGGCACAAGGTGTCCGTTTTCGCGCCTGGGCTCCTGCCACGCATCGTCGATTATAACATATTCATATCCCGCATCGCGCAGGCCCGTGCTTACAAGCGCATCCGTCATTTCCTTTATAAGCTGCTCGTTTATATTTGCGCCGAAGGTGTTCCATGAGTTCCAGCCCATGGGGGGAGTTTGTCTGAACATAATTTCATTCCTTTCATTTTTGCTGTATTACGGCATCCTGCCGTGTGCATCCGCGCGGCTTGCCGGAGGCTTTTAATATCCGTCTGCTTCCTGTACGGGCTTAGTTTATATTCTTATTTTGCCCCTGTCAATACCCTGTTCGCGTTTTGATGCAATCAGCAACAAAAGGACGGCTCAGGCGTTGTTTTGTTGCGCCGTTATACGAAAAAAACGCCGTCTTTGCAAAGTCCGCAACTTTTCTGTACTTTGCCGCGCTTATGCTGTATAATGTATAAAAACCATTAAAATATACAAAAAGCATCCCCTTAACCGCGGTTTGCCGCGCCCGGGGGCAATAAGGATAAAAAACATGAATACTCAAAGCCTTCCGGCGGCGGATATGCGCTTTTCCCGCGGCATTAACGGCAAAAAAGCGCAGCACTGCCCTCCGCCCGATGCATCGCTGCCGGAATACACCGTTATATATTCCGACCGCAAAACTCTGTCCATGGAGCTTAAAGGCGGCGCTCTGCTTCTGCGCGCCCCGAAAAAATGCCCGCAAAGCACCATTATCCGCTTTATCCTTTCCCATAAGGACTGGATTCTCAGTCGCGCTTCCGCCCCGCGGAGGCTGATTGAACGGGAGCTCACGCCGGAGGAGCTTCAGCACCTTAAGGAGCGCGCCCGCGCATATATCCTGCCCCGCGCCCGCAGCCTTGCCCTGAGCCTTAACCTCGGCACGGATGCCCGCTTCGGCATCACCTCCGCCCGCACCCGCTTCGGCAGCTGCTCCCAAAGCAACAGCATAAATTTTTCCTGCTTTCTTGCCCTGTATCCCGATGAATGCATAGACTATGTGATAATCCACGAGCTGTGCCACACCGTGCACAAAAACCATTCCCGCGCCTTCTATTCCCTTTTGGAGCAATACCTGCCAGACCGCAGGGAGCGCGAGCGTCTGCTGCGCACGCTGTAACTGCCCCGCCTGCAAAACAGGTTATTATTGTGCGCTATACTGTTAGGATAGTGCTTTTACTTTGCCGTCCGTTTGCGTTATCATATCCGCACAAAGGAACAGGGGGACGAGTCCCTCTGTCCATGCGCATTTCAGCAAAAAAGGATGGTAAGAATCATGAATTCCTCCCATATAAACGGCGCTTTTTCCGGCGCAGACGCTTCCGCTTATGCCTCGGTCCCCGTTTTCTCCCCCGCCGAGGCGGAAAAGGACTATGTTTTTGCCTGGTGGAGAGACGGCTTCAATAAGGGCAGCCGCCGCTTTTTCTTCCGCACCGGCCGCTACGGCATGGCGTACGATTACGCCTCCGGCAGCCTCTGCCGCTTCGGCGCGGTCGTTCCCCTTACGGAAAGCGAGGCGCAGCGCAGCCCCAACGGCGATATTGACGCCCTCACCCCCTTCTCTTGCCGCATGTTTGCAGGAACGGGCGGCCGCCTTGAGCCTTCCTGCGCCATGGAAAACATAGATATCTACGGCGTACACAGCCGTATTATAGAAATGGGGCACTGCACTTCCCGCATAGACTCCATGTATTACCTCTTTGACTCCTTGACGAAGATAAAAGGCCGGCTGGAGCTTGCCGCCTTTGCACGCTATGCGCATCTTTCGGTAAACGCCTTTTCCCCCGATGCAATAAAGGATTTTTCCATGGGCATCAGCCTTGATTTTTCCTGCGGCGCACGCATTTTGGAGGAAAACTGCGTGCAAATGGGCGACGGCACGCTTCTGCTGCTTAAGGGCTGTACGGCGCGCACGGAAAACGGCGGTATATTTCTTTCCGGCGTCCGGCGTACCCTTGAAGCAAACAGCTTCAACGGCGGTTTTTCCGTAATTCTTGTGCCCTCCTCCACCGCACGCGGGGAGATTGACGCCCTTGAGCGCATAAGCATAAGCGCGGTAAACGCCCGCACCGGGGAAGCCGTCCCCACCTTAAGCCTGTCCGACGGCGCACGCATAGCCGACACCTCGGCCCTTACCCCGAACCTTGATTTTTCCATCCCCGAAAACCGCAGCTACTACGAAAAAATACATTTTACCCTTGAAAACCCCACCGACACCCCGGTGCTGCTGCCCGTGTGCTTTTATAAAAACGATCTCAGCTTTCCCACAAGCGGGCTTTGTCCGCTTCTGCGTCTGCCCGACGGCGAGCCCTGCGGGCTTCAGGTACAGCTGAGCAAAAACTGGCACCGCCTGCACACCGACCCCACCAGCCTGTTCTATGCCCCCCTGCACGACCCCAAGCGCCACCTTGAAGGCCCGTGGCTGCACGCCTGGTGCGGCATTCCCCTTGCACCGGGGCAGAAACTCACCCTTGAATACAACTGCCTTTTCGCCTCGTGGGGCACCGTCTGGTCGGCCAGCCATTCCCAGCTCTGCCTTGCGGGCTGGGGCGGAGCCTATCAGCTTTGGGAATCCAGCGCCATCGGCTCCTTCGGCGAAGCCTTCTGCTACGATGCCGAAACCTCGCACGGGCGCGCCTTTATCGACGATATCCGCCCTCTTACCGTGTACACAAAAAACGATATCACCCAAAAGCAGTACCAGTGGACGGGCTGCAACGGCGGCGGAAACTTCCTTATGTATTTCGGGCCGGACGGAAAACAGATACCCCTTGTGAATATCCGGGTGTGGTTCCGCAGCCAAGGCCCCAACCTCACCGATGTTATCTACTGCGGCGAAACTGCGGACGGCGCCGTAAGCTGCACCCTCCGAGCAAACCTTCCCCGCACCGACGATTGCTCCCGTGCGCTGCACAGCTTCAGCTATACCTTCAATAAGGATGTGGATTTTTCCCGCTTTGTGCTGTATCAGCTGGGCGCCGACCATTATAACGATAACGACTATCCCCGCATATGCATCGGCAACAACGACGGCCCGGCCGCCTTTGAGCTTTGCGGTGTTCACTATGACGGCGAATTTGCCCCGCCCCTTTCCGATACCCCCGGCTATCCCGGCGGCAGCCAGCAAAGCATAGATATCCCGGGTGAGGGGCTGTTTATAGCCTGTCTCGGCGCCCGCATGACCAACACCAACGACTGCAAATTCGGCCCCGTAGCAAACCGCACCCTGATACTGCGCTCCTTTGACGCCGATATAAACGGCCGGCATTTTGCAAAGCCCGGCGTAAGCCTGTACCGCACCGTGGATTTCGGTGTAAACTGCCTTGCCTGCGAGCTTTGTCTGCCCAAGGGCATAACGCGCGTACGGGCGGGCAGCCGTATAAGCGGAACGGCGGAGTATCTCAACCTTCCCGTAAAAAAGGAATACTACTACGGCCCCAGCGCCGTCATGCGCTCCTTTGACGAAAAATTCTTTGATTCCTGGCGTCTTGCGCACGCCTACGCCCTCTACGGGCAGATATCCGCCCGCATAACCTCGGGCAAACTGCTGTGCAGCCACCCCCTTACGGTGCAGTGCCTTGACGATACCGCGGAGCTTACCCTCTCCGGCGGTCTGTCCTATGCCCCCGTCACCTTTACGGGCCTTTCCGTCCCCTACGGCTTTACGCTGCTTGTAAACCGCGGCGGCGGCTGGGAAGCCCTTGACCAAAGCCTTGAGGGCAGCGATTTCCGCCAGTGTCACGCAAGCGGCGAAGGCTGGGAGCTTACCTTCAATGTCGAGCTTACGGGCGGAACATGCCGCCTTAGGCTTGTGCATGCAAAGCAATAATACTTCTCTGCCCGGCGGCATTGCCGCCGTTTACCCTTTGCCATACAAAAAAAACGGACTGCCGCGGCGTGTCCCCATTAGGGATTATAAAAAATTAGTAAAAGCGAATGTTGATATGCGAATAGTATATCAAATCATATAGAAAAAATACCGTTGCTTAAAATTCCGGATGATATGCACATATTACAGTTTTTCGTAATGAATTATTATTGTAACAAAAGTCGGCAGCCAACCGACTTTTGTTGTTTATTTCTCTGTCAAAATATGTTATAATATGAATGAAAAAGCTTGCTTGCAAGGACTTTTTCACGACATATTTCAAAAACGGCTATTATTTAAGGAATCACATTCGAAAAGCAAAACGAAAAATAATTGCTTATAAATAAAAAACTGTTGCTTGCGGCTTTATAGTCAATGTAAATGTAAGGGGATTTTATGAAAATATCAATCAGATTTTTTAACGATAAAGAAGTGCGCGCCGCTTGGAACGAGGAAAACAACAAGTGGTATTTCAGCGTTCTGGATATTATCGGAGCAATCAGAAAAGAAGATAATTACGAAAAATGCCGTAACTATTGGAAATACCTAAAAGCCAAACTAAAAAAAGAAAACAGCGAGTTGGTTAGTGCTACTACCCAACTGAAATTAACTGCCGCCGACGGAAAAAAGTATATGTCGGACGCACTGGATTCCGACGGAGTTATTAAACTTGCCGCGGAGTTTCCGAGCAAAGTCGGGGCAGAGTTTATCGGTTGGTTTACGCGGTCGGACGATACGATTGACGGCAAAAGTAAGCAAAAAGCATACGCTTTGTTTGATAGCTCTTTTATAGATGCCATCGAGGTCGGAACGGTCAAAGGCTTACAACAAATTCACGCGTATTTATTCGGCGGATTATATGATTTTGCCGGGCAAATCCGCACGCTTAATATTGCAAAAGGTGGCTTTGCATTCGCTCCCGCTATGTATTTGCAAGATAATTTGCATTTGATCGAAAAAATGCCCGAAGACACGCTTGAAAACATAGTAAAAAAGTATGTTGAAATGAATGTCGCTCATCCGTTTATGGAAGGAAACGGTCGAAGCACTCGTATATGGTTGGATCTGATTTTGAAAAAGAATCTCAAAAAATGTACCGATTGGAGCAAAATCGATAAGAAGGAATATCTTACGGCTATGCAGGAAAGCCCCGTGGATTCCTCTTATATTTACGAACTTATAAAAGGCGCATTGACCGATGATATAAATAACCGCGAAATCTTTATGAAGGGAATCGACTACTCTTATTATTACGAGCAAGTTGAATAATTCTTATTAGAGTTTTACAATTTAGAGTTTTACAATATAAAATTCTATGCTGTTTGAGCAAGCAAAAGAATGACATTTGACATCTAAGGAGGAAATAATGACTAAAAAAATATTTGTTTCGTATTCGTGGGATAACGAAGCACATAAGCAATGGGTGGCACGCCTAACAAACGGTTTACGTTCAAAGTATGGCTTTGAGGCTACTTGCGATACAATACGCGGTGATGGAGAATTGGATACTATGATTGTTGATGGTATCACAAAAAGCGACAAAGTTATTGTGGTTATCACCCCTGACTATACTTATAAGGCGGAAAACCGTATTGGTGGAATTGGAAAAGAAACAAAACTCCTATATTCTCGTTTTTTTAAAGATGCTAAAAGTATAATTCCTATTTTAAAGGAAAAAACGAAAACGCCGGCTTATTTAGAATCTGTTCCCTACATAGACTTTACGGTTGGTAATTATAACGACAATTTAAATGAACTGGCAAAAAGATTAAACGACAAAACGACCTATGAAGCGGCAAATGTGTCTGATAATCCAATGAATGCGGATGATTTTGATCTTATCCCTGATTTAAGAATTAACGATTCAAATGCCGAAGAAAAGTTTTTAAATGATGAATTTGAAGAAACAGATCAACGAATCTTGTCTTTGTTAAATTCGACCCAAAAACAATATCCCGCATTTCAATACAAAAGAAAAATAAAAACAGATATCGTGCCCTCTAATAGCTCTCAATTTATAAACGGACAATTCGTCAGAGATGAAAATCAGTATCGTGTTGTTACATACAAAGTAAGTTTTAACGGAAACACAGGCTCTGTAAGGTTTTGGTTAAGCCGCAATAGCAATGGCAGCTTCGGAAAAGGTATATTCGGGCTTTTTAATGAGAGTTATATGCAAAACGGTTATCATAGTTGTAACTTCGCGGCAACGGTTAATCGTTCGGGCAAAACGCTGGAATTAAGTGCTTCTATGATATATGCTCAAACACCTGTAAAAAACGGATCCCAGTTGGGAGAGTATATATTCAAGAACTTAATGGAACGCGTTAAAACTTAGCACAACAAAATTTTCAATTTGAAAATATATAAGACGATAATTTTTTACCCGCAAACTTCCGATAATAAAAAATTATCGGAATATAACGATTCCAGAAGCCTTTATGAAGACAAGGTTTGGGGGGAAATACCGGAAGCGCGGTTCAACTTGATGTCTGAGGCATATGAATAAGAACAATTTACATTAAAAGAAACAATAGCAAGCAGTAAGTGCGAAATAGAACGCTATGAAGAGATAAACGACAATATAAATAATTTCGTTTCAATCGTTGTCAAAGCAGAAAAAATAAAGAAGCTTACTCCAGAAACAGCAAGGTTGTTAATGGATAAAATTATTGTTTCTGAAAAGATAAAAACTGCAAGCAGATACAAAAAAACCGTAACAATACTTCTGCCTCACATATGTGAAATAGCGTTGCCGTAACAGACAAGGAAACAGGCGTAGGCTTTTCGCCTACGCCTGTTTCCATAATGGCGACACCCTTGGCGTCCGTTTTTTCTTATGGGCTTTTTATATCGCCCCTATTTCTCCTTTTTTGAAAACACCGTAAAATATCTCACCTTTGCCGGTATTCCCTGCGAATATATGCTGCCGTCCGCTCTTTTGCCGGTTATCACCGTGCGCACGCGCTGATAGGTTATATCCCTGCATATCCCGTTTTCATTGTTTGTGCACAGAATAAACCGCCGGCTGCCCCCGTCCCTGCGGTTAAGCTCCAGCACCGCCTGCGCCGTTGTGCCCGAGCCCGCAAAGAAATCCAGCACTGTCCCGGCCTGCGTCATGCCCACCAGACGCTCTATAAGCGCCGACGGCTTGGGAAAGCCGAAATCCGCAAGCCCCAGCCTTGTTATCTCCTTTTTTGCATTGTCATTTGAATAGCATTTATCGGTAAGGGTCAGGGAGGAAAGCGGCGTTTTCCGCTCCATGCTCTCCACACGGTACGGGCGCGCTGAGGATATGCCCGCCTTTGCATAGGTTTTTGTATATATGCGCTCCCTGTCCCTGCCGGGCTTTATCACCACAAAGCCGTTTGCAAGGCCGAATTCCAGCTTCTCCCGGCTCCAGCGCCATACCCAGTCCTTTGCGGAGTGCTCCCCGTTAAGCCTTTTTTCCTGCTTTTCGCGGCTTCCGCCCGGGTAATACTCCCTTCCGTTTATCGTTATGGGGAAATCCATGGATTTATTGTACCAAAGCGAATCGTAATCAAGGGTCTGGTTCAGCTTATAGCCGCCCCTTGTTTCATAATATTCATCCCTTAGCGGATATTCCTCCTCATCCACCTGCCTGCCGGAAAGCCGCAGCAAAGAACGCTGCTTTGCATATATCAGCACATAGTCGTGGTTGCGCGCAATGCCCAGCGAATGATCCTTGCCCGAACGCTTTGTAATGCGGGGCAGCATCCCCACAAAATTATGCTCACCGAATATCGCATCGCACATAAGGCGCAGGTTTGCCTGCTCGTTGTCGTCAATGCTTATAAATATTACCCCGCTTTCCTTAAGCAGGCGGTGCGCTATTTCCATGCGTTTGCACATAAAGGAAAGCCATTTGCTGTGCCTGAAGCCGTCCTCCCGCGCCGCCATATCATCATTGAATATAAAATCATGATTGCCTGTGTTGTACGGGGGATCGATATATATGCAGTCTATTCCTTTAGTAAAATTCTGCTCAAGCAGCCGCAGAGAAAGCAGATTGTCCCCCTCCAGAATATAATTATCCTCTCCCGGGCCGTCTGTTGCAAGGTCTTTCTCCTCCCTGTAAAGAGGCTGTTTGCCGTCCGCCTCCTCGGTATGCTCGTCCCACACAAGGCCGTACTTGGTTCTTTGCAGCTCCCGCACAAGCTCCTGCGCGTTCTTTTCATACTCGGTGCCCGCAAACCTTGCCTGCAGCTCCTCCAAAAACAGAAGCATTTCTTTTCGTTTTTTGTGTGAAATGTTCGACATTATCCCACCGCCTGTTTTATAGCAGCTCCGCTCCCGCAGCGCCTTTTGCCTATGCCCGCAGTTAAAAGCACGGCTTTATATAATTTTATCACGCCAAGGCCACGCAAACAAGTTTTTTCTCGCCGTTTTTAATAAAAAACGCATATTGCCTTTTGCGCAGCACAGAAAAAACCGCGCCTTCAAAACAGAAAGCGCGGTACCTATTCATCGGATATTATGCGTGCTTAGAATAAGCCCGGAAGCATTACTTGCGGCGCGCCGCAAGCAGATAGTTCATATAGCTGCAAAAGCATGCAAAGGCAATGCCCGGCTCCTCAAGCTCGGGGTTCCAGCGCTTTACCCACTCAAGGGAAATAAAGCCGTCATAGCCCGTTTTCTCCAGCGCCGTCAGCGCATCCTGCACGGGAATATCGCCATAGCCCATCATGCGGTATTCCACAACTCCGTTTTTCATTACGGAATCCTTTACATGAACATGCTTTATAAGCCCGCCCAGCTTTTTAACCGTGTCCTCCGGCTTTTCGGCAAAATAGCGCACCGTGTGATGTATATCCCACAGCACCGCCGCATTTTCCTGCCCCGCCGCATCCAAAAAGCGCAGCATTGCATCGGAGGAGGCCAAATGCCCGTTTGTTTCTATAAGCGGCGTGACGCCGCTGCCCTTTGCATAAGCGCACACCTGCGCATATTTTTTTGCCGCAAGGTCAAGATCGCCGTCCTCCGGCTGCGGCGTAGGCTCCGCCATCACGCGGACATACGGTACCCCCAGCTTTTCCGCAAGGTCTATATAAGCGCAGGCCTCGCCCACCGGATCCCCCGGCTGCTGCGCCGATGCAAAATACGCCCCGGAGGTAAGTATCGGTATGCTCAGCCCCGTTTCCTTCAGCCGCTTAAGCGTCTTTGAAAGCTTCGCCGAAGAGAATATCTCCATATCCGGAGCATACATGGTGTCGCCCATGCCGCGTATCTCTATGCCGTCCATGTGCAGATCCTTGGCTATTGCCAGCATCTCCTCAAGCGACCAGCGCGGGCAGGCAAGAGTTGAAAAAGACAGTTTCATATTTTTCACCCCGGCTCCCCATAAGGGAGCCTCCTTTCTGTTAAGGCGTTATTTGATTCTTTGGGCTTACATTTACGCTTATGCCGTAACTATGGCAGCGTCCTCCTGCAGCGACAGCAGCTCCACCGCCTGATCCCTCAGCACAAACTTCTGTATCTTGCCGCTTGCCGTCATGGGGAAGGCCTCCATAAAGCGCACATAGCGCGGCACCTTGTGGCGCGACATGCTGGCGCGGAAATAATCCTTTACCTCTTCCTCCGTCATGCTCTGGCCGTCCTTGAGTATAACGCAGGCCATTACCTCCTCGCCGTACTGCTTGCTGGGCACGCCTATAACCTGCACATCCTTCACCTTGGGGTTTGTATAAAGGAAATCCTCCAGCTCCTTGGGATATATATTCTCCCCGCCGCGGATTATCATATCCTTCATGCGCCCGGTTATCTTATAATAGCCCTGCTCGTCCGCCACCGCAAGGTCGCCAAGAT
This sequence comes from uncultured Clostridia bacterium, assembly GCA_934465535.1. Lineage (GTDB taxonomy): Bacteria > Bacillota > Clostridia > Christensenellales > QALW01 > UMGS1338. The sequence continues at coordinate 180,917 of CAKSKV010000003.1, forward strand.
GCAGCCAGCCGTCCTTGTCGATAGCCATGGCGGTGGCCTCCGGCATCTTGTAGTAGCCCTTCATTATGTTATAGCCCCGTGCGCAGAACTCGCCCACAACGCCCGGGCCCACCGTTTCGCCGGTGGCGGGGTCCACTATCTTGCACTCCACGCCGGGGAATGCGCGCCCCACCGTGTTTACGCGCCGCTCCACCGTGTCCGTGGTGCTGGTAAGGGTGCAGCCGGGGCTGGCCTCCGTCTGCCCGAACACGATTATTATTTCCTTCATGCCCATTTTGTCTATAACATCCTGCATCACCTTAACCGGGCAGGGCGAACCCGCCATTATTCCGGTGCGCAGACGCGGAAAGCTGTATTTATCAAAATCCGGATGCTCCAGCATTGCTATGAACATCGTGGGTACTCCGTGTACCGCAGTGCAGTTTTCCGTCATTATGGCGTTCATTACCTTGGTGGGGGAATACACCTCCACCGGCACCACCGAAGCGGCGTGTGTTATGCACGCCATAAGCCCCAGCACCATGCCGAAGCAGTGGAAGAAGGGCACCGTTATGCACAGCCTGTCCTCCTTGGAGAAATTCATGCCGTCGCCGATGGCCTTGCCGTTATTGAGAATGTTGAAATGCGTAAGCATGACTCCCTTGGGGAAGCCCGTAGTGCCGCTTGTATACTGCATGTTCACAACATCCCGGCAGTCAAGCCCCGCCGTAAGCTCACGGTATGCGGCGTCGGGATAGCTTTCCGAAAGGGAATAGAGGTCGCTCCAGTTCACCATGCCCGCCGGGCACTCGCCCTTTCCTGCGTATACCACCGTTTTAAGGCAGGGCAGCATGGGGTTATTAAGCTCACCTGGCCGGCTTGTTTTAAGCGTGGGGCACAGCTTGTTTATGGATTCCACATAGTCGTTGTTCTTTGTGCCGTCTATCATAACCAGCAGGTTCGTGTCGCTCTGGCGCAGCAGGTATTCCAGCTCAAACACCTTGTAGTTGGTGTTTACCGTAACCAGCACCCCGCCCATTTTGGCTGCCGCAAAAAATGTCAGCAGCCATTGCGGCACATTTGTCGCCCATATGGCAATATGATCGCCCTTTTTTATTCCCAAAGCCAAAAACGCCTTGGCAATAACATCGCATTCCTCATTGAATTCCTTCCAGGAACGCTTATAATCGCGGTCGGTATAGGTAACGGCGTTGCGCCGGGGATAATTCTGCGCCAGCTGCTCCAATACCTGCCCCAGTGTTTTATGAATGAATTCCGGTTCCATAGTATGCTCCTTAAGAGAAAATTCCTCCCCGCCGCCCGTTTTGACTTGCCCGCGCCCGCAAACGGACGCCCGCAGACATTTTTCAAAAGCCGCCGGGTCTTTATATTGTGTGTATTGTGTGTTTTTCTGCGATTATACTTCCTTCGCGTCATTTTCCGGCAGGAAAGTGCCTCTTCAACTCCCCTTTGCCTTTTATATTCCGGGGATTTTTATCATATTCCGGTGATAATACCCGTGCCCGATGAAGCCGCCGAGCTTATAACGATTATTATCGCAGCAGCAGCAGCCCCCAGCGCAAACCCGGCAAAGGCCCCGCTTGCCCGATAGTCCGGCTTTAGCTTCTCTGCGCTGCGGTGCCGGCAATGCACCAGAAAAACCGCCGTTGCAATAAGCGCGCATACCCCGGCATTTATGGCAAACGCCGCCGACATATTCCCGCCTATTGCATACAGCACCGCCAGCAGCATGGGACAAAGCCCGCTTGCCACGCCCAAATTCAGCCCCGCCAGCATATAGGCGGCAAATTTTATCACCTTTTTGAACATATCTATCCTCATCTCTTTGCTTTGATGCTTTAATTATACCACCAAAGCGTCCAAATCACAACCGTCACGATAACATCGGCCGGCGCGGCCCCGCAATGCTTTTATGCGTTGTTTATCCGCTTTACTTGTCGTTTTCCCTTATTTCCACCCTGCGGATCTTTCCGCTTATGGTCTTGGGCAGCTCCTCCACAAATTCCACTATGCGCGGATATTTATACGGTGCCGTGGTATGCTTCACATGATCCTGAAGCTCCTTCTTCAGCTCCTCGGAGGGCTCATATCCCTTGGCCAGTATAACAGTGGCCTTTACCACCTGTCCGCGCACCGGATCCGGCACACCGGTTATGGCGCACTCCAGCACCGCCGGATGCTCAATCAGCGCGCTTTCCACCTCAAAGGGCCCGATGCGGTAGCCGGAGCTTTTTATAACATCATCCGTTCTGCCCACAAACCAGAAATACCCGTGTTCATCCTCCCACGCCGTGTCCCCGGTGTGATAATATCCGTCGTGCCACGCTGCCTGCGTAAGCTCCTCGTCCCTGTAATAGCCCTTGAACATGCCCACGGGCTTGTTGTCCCGCTGCGCGCGGATGCATATCTCGCCCACGGCTCCCCGCTCCGCCGGCTGCCCGTTCTCGTCAAGCAGCACCACATCGTACCCCGGAGACGGCCGCCCCATGGAGCCGTGACGCACCTCCATCCACGGGAAGGTGGCAAGGGTAAGCGTGGTCTCGGTCTGCCCGTAGCCCTCACGCAGTATTATGCCCGTTACCGCGCGGAACTGCTCCATTATCTCCGGGTTCAGCGGCTCCCCCGCATTTGTGCACTGCTTCAGGGAGGACAAATCATACGACGCCATATCCTCCTTTACAAGGAAGCGGTATATCGTGGGCGGCGCGCAGAAGGTGGTAACATGATAATCCTGCATTATCTTAAGCAGATCGCACGGCACGAATTTATCAAAATCATATACCATTATGCAGGTCTCCGCCATCCACTGGCCGTACAGCTTACCCCATGCCGCCTTGCCCCAGCCGGTATCGGACACCGTAAGATGCAGACCGTCGGGGTCCACCCGGTGCCAGAACGCCGCCGTTACCACATGGCTGAGCGCATAGAGATAATCGTGCGCCACCATCTTGGGCATGCCCGTCGTGCCGGAGGTAAAATATATAAGCATGGTTTCATCGGCACGGGTGGGCACGCGGGTAAAATGCTCGCTTGCCTCCTCCACACCCTTGTGGAAATCCACCCAGCCCGGCTTGCGCGCAACATCCGTGGTTATAAGCAGCTTAAGCGTAGGGCAGGCAGGCGCCGCCTCGTCCACCCGCTTGGAAATATCGCCGTCCGCCGTGCACACAATGGCCTTCACCGACGCCCGGTTGCAGCGGTACACGATATCCTTGGGCGTAAGGAGATTGCTGGCCGGTATCGCCACCGCCCCCAGCTTATGCAGGGCAAGTATCGTCCACCAGTATTCATAATGCCGCTTTAATATCAGCATCACCGTGTCGCCCTTGCCTATGCCCCTTGATGCCAGGAAATTTGCCGTCTTATCGGAATAATACTTAAGCTGCTTAAAGGTAAAATCGTGCTTTTCCCCCACGGTATTTACCCATCGCATAGCCACCTTGTCCGGCTTTTCCTGCGCAAGAACATCCATGCAGTCATATGCAAAATTGAAATCCTCGGTGGGATGCATTTTGAAATTCGCCTTGAAATCCTCATAGGAGGAGAATTCCTCAAAAGAGGAACAGTATCTTTCGTAAAGTGCCATAGCGGCGCGTCCTTTCCGGGCCTGATGCCCCGTGCTTCCGTTTTTTGTTTTGTATGTTTTGCTGTATTTTTTATCTCTTACGGTATATAAAGCCGCCCAAACAGCCTGATGCAAACATCAAACAGCTTAAAATATTATAAAAATAAAATATAAAACAAACCGTTATTTTTGCTTATAAGCCGTCATTTTTGCTTGTAATGCCGTTGCTTCGCTTATTTATTATTATTTAATTATCACCGTTATGAATTTGCACTCGTCGCACTCCACCGCATACATATCATGCGGGCGCGTGCAGTCGTAATACACCGAATCTCCCTCGTGCAGCACCGTGGTAAAATCACCCAGCCTGAACAGCAGCGTGCCCGATACGATATACATGAATTCCTGGCTTTCATGGCTGTTGGGAATTCGCTGTCCCGGCTTGCAGTCGCTGCGCACCGTCACAAAAAACGGGTCTGCCTTTCTGCCCTTGAAATTAAAGGCAAGATGGGAATGCTCATAGTCCTTGCGCCGCTCATACCGCAAGCCCTTGCCCGCGCGCACCACGGCGGCAAAATCCAGCTTGGGCATATCCCCGGTAAGCAGCTCCGCCATCTCTACGCCCAGTATTCCGCTTGCCTTGTAGAGAAACGAAAAGGAAAAGTCCTGCTCACCGTTCTCGTAGGAGATATATTCCTCCCTGCTCATGCCCATTTTCTGTGCCATTTCTTCCTGCGATATACCTCTGATCTCCCGCATGTCGCTAATTCGCAGTGCAATAAGTCTGATCTCTTCCTTCATTTTTTCTCCCTTTCCGCGCAGGCTCCGGCCGCGCCTTATGCTGCTGTTATATTTTACATACTGTTTTGCGTGTTTCTTCTTTGCCGCGCCCGTGTTTTATATGCCCGCAGGCCTTAAATTTATACGCTTTAAGCAAGGGCAATAAAAACAAAAAAGCTCCGTCTCGCTTGAGACGGGGCATATTCCCGCGGTACCACTCAAATTGACCGTAAAACGGTCCTCTCTCCGGGCTCTGACAAGCCCTGACCCGTAACGGAGTCCTCCGTATCCGCTTACGGCGCTGCTTTGGGCGGATATGCTGTGAAAGTGATGGGTCCTCGTTTCAGGCGCTGCCGGGCTCACACCGTGCTCCGGCTCTCTGAAAGCACCCCTTTTAAGCGGGACCGTCTTTCATTATCGCATTTATTGTGATTTGTTAACTTTTACGCTGTCATCGGCGGCATTTACGGCATACAAGCCTATCGCCCCGCTGATTTGTTCTGATTCTAACACCGCGCGTTATGTTTGTCAACCGTTTTTGCCGGCTGCGCGTTATCTGCTTTTTGTTTTTTCGTCCTTTGTTTTTTCGCCTTCCCGGCATTTTGCTTCTTCTCCGGCTGCGGCGGGCGCACGACCCCCACGCGGCCGGGCTGCGCCCTCTGCCGGCCTCCGGCCGCCCCAAGCCCCCTTGCGGGCGCTTTGGCCGCGTTTTGCGCCCCGGCTTTTTCGTTCTCTCCGATGCCCTATTCCGCCGCCGCAGGCTCGCTTTCCTTCCGTCCCCGGCGCTTTGCCTCCGTTATACGCTTTGCCCGGAAAAACTCTTTAAGCAGTGCCGCGCACTCCGTTTCCAGCACGCCGTCCTTTATCTCCGGTCTGTGGCAAAAGCACCCCGTAATATCGGTCACGCCGCCGCAGGCTCCTCCCTTGCCGTCATAGGCCCCGAACACTATCCGCTTTATGCGCGCATTTACACACGCCCCGGCGCACATAGCGCAGGGCTCCAGCGTCACATACAGCTCGCAGTCGTGCAGGTTCCAGCCTCCAAGCCTCTTTGCCGCCCGGCGCAGAGCGTTTATCTCCGCATGCCCCGAAGGGTCGTGCGCGCCCTCCCGCGTGTTTCCGCACCGCGCAAGCACTCTTCCTTCCTTTACCACCACGGCGCCCACCGGCACCTCGTCCCTTGCAGCGCATCTTTTTGCCGCCGCAAGGGCTATGCGCATATAATATTCCTCCGCCTGCGCCGCGCCCTTTTCTCCGCTTGTTTCTTTATTTGTGATACGGCTCATTTGCGTTTATCTTAAACCCCCTGTAAAGCTGCTCCAGCAATATAAGCCTTGCCATATTGTGCGTAAAGGTCAGCTCGGAAAGGCACCACTTGGCATCGGCACGGTCCAGCACATCCTGCGAAAGCCCCAGCGACCCGCCTATTACAAATGTGAGCTTTTCTCCCGCGCCGCAATAGCCCGCCAATTCCTTTGCAAGGCCGGGGCTTGTCAGTCTTTTGCCCGCAAGGTCAAGGGCGATTACCTTTTCCCTGTCCGCAATGCGGCCAAGCAGCCTTTCCCCCTCCTTTGCGCGCACCGCCGCCTCCGCCAAGGCCGAGGCGTGCGCCGGAGCCTTTTCGTCCGGCACCTCAATGATCTCCGTTTTGCAGAATCTTCCCATGCGCTTCAGATATTCCTGCTGCGCCTGACGGAAAAAGCTCTCCGTCATGCTTCCCACACAAACAATTTTTATCTTAACCATGATGCAGTAAAATCCAATAATATCATTCCCGTTTCCGCCGCAATAAACAGCCCTAACGCAATATATCCAAGCGCCGGGCGCTTTCCCGCCCGCAGCGCTTTTCCGCCGCGCCCCGTGACGGGGTCCCACGGCCGCACGGAATCAAGATACCCCGCAAAGCCCGGCGTAAGCTCCGCCGGTTTGCTGCTGCCCGTTAAGCGCCGGTTTCTCCTGCGCGTGCAGTATATGTAGCCGAAAAGCCCCGCCGCCAGCAGCGCCCCGCCCAGCACTATCCATATTCCCATGGAAAACAGCTGCTCCGCCAGCGTATATTCCACCGCTTCCTCTGTGTTGTCCGGCATGTTTGTAAGCAGCATGGCAACAAAATTGTTTGCAAAGTGCAGCAGCATCGAGGGTGCCAGCGAGTCCGCCTCAAGATCCACCACCGCAAGTATCACGCCGAAAATAAAGGCAAAGAATACCTGCTGCAGATTGCCGTGCATTATTCCGAACAGCATTGCCGACATAAGCACCGCCGTTTTGGGCGAATACCGCTCAAAGGAGCGCATTACCATCCCGCGGAAGAACATCTCCTCGCAGAACGCCGGCAGCAGCCCGTAAAGCAGCGAGGAAAATATAAGCTGCGGCAGGGTGGAAACAGTAAAGGAATCCCCCGTCGGCTTATAGCCTATCTGCTCAAGCAGGGTCACAAACAGGCTGTTTGCCCCGTTTGCAAAAAAGAACGCCCCTGCCGCCACCGGCAGCAGCAACAGCAGCTGCACGCCGTTTATCCCCCTGCGCAGCCTCATGGAGGCGGTAAAATCGCAGCCCGATATCTGCATGCATATAAGCACCGGTGCAAGCATGCACACCAACTGGCTTACAAGTATGTTTATCATATTAAAGCCGTAGTCGCTTTGAAGCTCCGGCTTGCAGGCGCACAGAAAGCTCAGTATAAGGGAGAATGTAAAAAACAGTCCCAAAAACAGCAAAAGCGCGCCGCCGCTCACCGTAAGCGGGGGAAATCGCTTCTCTGCCGCCGCCGGCTCCATAGTATATTCGGGTGCCTTTTCCGCTTTATCCCGCATGCTCTTCTCTCCTTTTTCCGTCCCGGCAGGCCCGCTTTGCACCCGCCGTCCGCTTTATTTGTATCCCGTTTTATTTTTTATTTTATGTATGACATTTCCGGCTTCATATCCCTGTATATCGCCAAATACTTCATCCCGGAGGACAGCAGCAGCTGCCGCGTCTGCTCAAAGCCGTCGCACAGCCTGCGCACCGCATGCGCATCCGATCCAAGGGTGATTATCTCTCCGCCCAGCTCCTTATAGCGGCGCAGCACGCTCATGCAAGCCATGGTGTCCCCGCTTGTGCGCAGAGAGGAGGTGTTCACCTCCAGCCCCTTGCCAAGATATATCACCCGCATAAGTATCGCATCGTACAAATCGGGAAATTCCCGCCACTGCATAACCTGAAGGGGATAGGGCGCATGCCTGTATATGTACCCCAGGTGTCCCACCACGGAATAATCGTAGCAGGCGTCCAGCGATTCATACACCGTCTCCAGATACCGCCCGTACGCATCTTCCCGGCTTTTGTTTTCAAAAAATTCCGGATAGTACGGGTCCTGCCCGTCCACAATATGCACGGAGTTTATTACATAATCCAGCTTCATTCCGCCCAGCAGCCGCCCGGTTTCCTGCTGCGCCGACGCCGCATATCCCGCCTCAATGCCCCGGAAAACATTATATCCCTTTTCCCGCAGCCTCTCCTGCTCTGCCGCCGAAAGCATCACGCCCTCACGGTTCTCAAAGCGTCTGTCCGGATAATCAATATCCAGATGATCCGTTATGCATATCCCGTCGCAGCCTATCAGCTCCGCCCTGCGGCAGTATTCCTCCGCCGTACTCTGCCCGTCCGGGCTGAAGGTGGTATGAATGTGAAAATCGTACATCTGCTCTGCCTCTTTCCGGCTTTTTTCCGGTTTGATACCGTATTGCCGCCGCGCGGCTATTCAATGCTGCCTATCTCGTCAAAGGGCCACACCTTTATAAGGGCCTTGCCCATAATCTTCCCGCGCTTAACAGGCCCCACATAGCGGCTGTCCATGCTGCCCGAGCGGTTATCGCCCATAACGAAGTATTCGTCCTCCCCGAGGGTTATCTGCTGCATATTGTCTTCCTTTTTGAACCGCTCGGGCGCCACATAGTTCTCCTCAAGGGCTTCTCCGTTTATATATACCGTGCCCGATATTATCTCTATTTTTTCTCCGGGCAGACCGATGACCCTTTTTACGCATACTTTCGGGACACCGTTAATCTCCAATTCGCATATCACAATATCCCCGCGCTGCGGCTCTCCGCCGAAGGTATAGCCCGCACGCCAGACAAACAGCCGGTTTTCGTTGTGCAGCGTGTTCATCATGCTGGAGCCGTCCACCTGCACTATTATGAATATAAACGACCGTATCAGCAGCGCCGCTATAACCGCCATGCATATGGTAAATACCCAGCTTGCAATTTCCCGTGCCGTGTCCTTTTCCTCCCCGCGTTTTTTCCGCTTTCCTTTTTTACCCGTTTCCGCTTCCCGCTTTATTATCCCGCCGACGGCCTCTTCCCCGGGCTGCGTATCCCGCTGCTGCGCGGTTTCTTCCTCAATGCCCGGTTTTTCCTGCTGTATATCCTTTGCCGTGTTCTCCTCAGGCTGATTCATTCTCCGTCCTCCAAAAGCTCAAATGCTTTATCGATTTTTGCGCTTCCGCTATCCTGCTGCATTTGCATAGGGCGAGCCGAATTCCGTAAAGGGATATACCACTCCCACGGCCTTGCCCAGAATCTCTCCGCGCTCAACCGCCCCCACGCGGCGGCTGTCCGTGCTGTCGCTGCGGTTATCTCCCATAAGGAAGTATTCATCCTCCCCCAGCACCACCGCCTCCATGCTCTGCGAATCTATTCTTTCCTTTTCAAGATAGCTCTCTTTAAGCGCCTCTCCGTTTATATATACCGTCCCCTGCCGTATGCTTACGGTGTCGCCCGGCAGGCCTATCACCCTTTTTACATAGCAGGTGTTTTTATTGTCGATATATCCGCCCTCTGCGGTCTTTGGATAGTGGCATATCACAATATCACCGCGCTGCGGCTGCCCGAAAACATAGCCCGCACGCCATACAAACAGCACCTCTCCGTTCTTAAGCGTGCCCAGCATGCTGCTGCCCTCTACCCGCGCAAAGAAAAACACAAAGCTGTTTATAAGCAGCGCAAGCACCGCCGCTGCGGCAAGCGCCGCCGCCCAGCTTGCTATCTCCCTGCCGATATTTGTGCGCTTCTGCTTCTGCCGCTGCTTTACCGCCGCCTCCTCGTCCCCCCTGTCAATGGGAGGAATAAGCATTCCCGCGCTTGACGCTATCTCCGGCGGAATTCCCTTGTCCGGCTTGCCGTACTCAAGACGATACCGCACAAACTGCCGGTTGTTCACCGTCACCGTGTAGGGCGTCTCCAGCAGCATCTCCGGCTTTGTAAACATCGCCACCCGCTGCTTGCGCAGCAGCTCGTTGCGGTCTATCTGTATCTCCGGCTCTTCGCCGCCCTCCGCGCCTTTTGCTTTTTCCGGCTCTGCCTCCTTTGCGCCGTCCGGCTTTTTCCCTTCCGAGCCCCCCTCGGGCTTTTGCAGCGCATCGCCCTTTACGGCGCTTTCCTGTTCCGCTTCCTCCGGCTCCTGCGCTATTATCTCCCGCGTTCTCTTTACGGCAGCGCGCTTTTGCACGCTCTCCTGCGTCTCTGACGCCCTCTCTGTCTCCGCCGCTTTCGGCCGGCGCATATTACCGTCCGTTTCCGACGGCGCCTTCTCCCCGGTTCCTTCCCTCTGTGCGCGTTTCTCCGCCGCGCCGCCTGCCTGCGCATTTTCCTTAAAAATCGCAGTCTCCTCCGCCGCGCCGTTTTCCTCCGAGCGCGCGTTCTTTGCCGCCGCTGTGCCTTCCTCCGCGCTGCTCTCCTGCCTCTTTTTCTTCTGCTGCGCAAGCAGCCTGTCTATATCGTCCAGCAGATCATCCCCGCCCTGCGGAAGCTCCGCCGTATCAAAGGTCAGCTGAAACTCATCGTTTTTTTTCTTGCCCATACGCGCATCCTTCCCGTTACTCCGTCCCCTCGGCCGGTATTATCTGCTTTATGCTCTTTTCGCACTTTGCCCTGTCCAGCATCACAATGTGTCCGCACTTATCGCATCTGAGCTTTATATCCGCCCCCGTGCGCGTCACCTTCCACCGGTTTCCGCCGCAGGGGTGTGTCTTTTTTGTAATTACGGTGTCGCCGACATTTATCGTCATCTCCGCGCCTCTCCTTGCCGCCGTAAAGCCGCCCGCCCCCGCTTTTTTTGCCCGCCGTGCGGACACAGCCTCGTCTTTTTTTGCGTGCAGCCTGCCATTTTGTTTATTGTACCATTTTCACGCCGTAAATACAAGAAAAATTTATCCTTGACACGCTATGGCCGCATATGCTATCATTTGACAGACACTGTGCAAGCGTTTGCACAAACACATTTTCTCCGTCCGTAAAAAAGGAGCGCCGTCATGCAGTATGTTCTTCTTGTAATATCCGTTGCCGTAACCCTGGGCTACAATCTCCTGCGCAACCGCTTCAGCAAGCACAACGCACGCAATCAGGCGGATTTTCATTCCTTCAACGCGGTATGCAGCCTTTTTTCCGCCTCCGTGCTGCTGATATTCGCCCTTGCAGAGGGCGCGCCCGCCCCCGGAGCCTATACCCTGCTTACGGGGCTTGCCTTCGGCGTGCTCACGGCGCTGGCGGCGCTTTTCAATATGCGCGCCTTTGAATGCGGCCCCGCCTCCTACACCACCCTTATAATCACCGCCTCCATGATGATCCCCGCCCTCTCCGGCCCTCTGTTCTTCCATGAAGGCATAAGCGCCCTCAAGCTTGCGGGCTGCGCCCTGATGCTTGTGTCCCTGGCGCTGTCCGTGTGCGAAAAGGGGCAAAACCGCAAGGCAAATCTCCGCTGGTTTTTGCTGTGCCTTGCAGCCATGCTCTGCTCGGGAGGCATCGGCATCATGCAGAAGCTGCACCAGAGCTCCCCCCACGCCTCCCAGCTTATGTATTTTCTCGTCACCGCCTTTGCCGTCAGCGCCGTCTACTCCGCCGCCGCCCTTGTTTTCTACAAAATGCGCGGTCAGACCCCGCAGATAAGCTATTCCCCCCGCCGTCCCGTCGTGTATATGTCCCTTGCAAGCGGCGCGGCAATAGCCGCAGCCAATGTCATAAATCTTTATCTCTCCGGGGTAATGCCCAGCATAGTGTTCTTCCCCACGGTAAACGGCGCGAATCTGCTGCTTATGCTGCTTATCTCCACCGTTTTTCTCAAGGAACGCCTCAGCCGCGCCAAATGGATAGGCATAGTTGTGGGCTGCGCTGCCATTGCCCTTTTGTGCATAGGCTGATCTCCGCCCGCCTTTTGGCCACGATTTTTATATCCGATATTCTCACATACATATACGCAACACATGCATATACGCATACGCATTAAGGAGCCGCCATGGAAAAAAAACGCTGCACCATCACCACCATTGCCCGCGAGCTGGGCATCGCCCCCTCTACGGTAAGCCGTGCCTTTGACCCCGGCTCCCGCATAAGCGATGAGGCCCGCAGGCGCATAACGGAATATGCCGCCGCCCGCGGATATGTCCCCAACCGTGCCGCCTCCCGGCTGTCGGCACGCGAAACCTGCATAGGCGTAATCCTCAACGCCTCCTATGCCCCCGGCCTTAACGAGCTGCTGCGCGGTATAGAGGACGCCCTCAGGGAAAACTACGATTATAAGCTCAACGCCGAGGTCCGCCTTCTGCGCTTTACCACCAAGGAGGAGGAAACCGACGCCGTGCGCCGCGCATTGAGCGAGCTTTCCGACTGCCGCGCCCTGATCGTAAGCGGAATAACCGCCCCTCAAAGCACGGCTCTTATTGCCGACCGCTGCGCCGGCGGCATCCCCCCCGTGCTGCTGCAATCGGAAATAAACGGGCTGCACGGGCTTTTCACCTCAGCGCACGACCCCGCCGCCTCCGCCGTCATGGCGGCGGAGTTTCTCTCCTGCTGTCTGCGTCTTGGCAAAAAACGCGTTGCGCTTTTCACCGGCAACCGCGACGCCACCGTTCACTCCGCAGCCGTGCACGCCTTTGAAGGGGCCGCAGCGCGTCTGGGGCTTGATATCACCCTCTCCTTTGATATGAAGGACGATCCCGCCGTGCTGGAGGCCGCCCTCCTCCGCCTTTTGGGCGAGGACACCGCCGACGGCATATACATAACCAGCGGCCAGTCCCTTCCCTTGTGCCGCTATGTAAAGGGGCTGTCCTCCCGCCCCGCGCTTGTCACCTTCGATACCTATCCCGAGCTGGACAGCTATATAACGGACGGCACCGTAAGCGCCACCATATATCAGGATCTCCGCTCTCAGGCGCGCGCCGCCTTCACCCTGCTTGCAAAATACCTGCTTGAGGGCACAATGCCCCCCAAGCGTTTTTCTCCCGTCCCGGTGCTTGTGCTGCCCTGCGTGCTGCACGAATACCGCGCAAAGGAGGCCGCCGGTCTTTCCTGCCTTAATGTCCGCTGCGTCTGAAGCGCAAAAATGCGCCCGCCGCTCCGGCTGCGGTACTTTTTGCCCTTACCCACCCTTAAAATCAAAACACCGTAAAAATAAAAGGAGTCTTTATTATGCAATACGATAATTTTTCCGACATCTATCTCCCGCAGGGCGGCGCGCCCTCAGTATGCTACCGCAGCGGGCTTACCGTCTATGAGGAATTTCTTGACGGCGGAGTGCTTTGCTCCGGCGGCTGGAACACCGCCGGCTATCCCCTGAATGTCCTAAGCGCCTGCCCCTCCCGCTTCTCCCGCGGCGATTTCCGCCGCCCCTGCGTTTTCGGCATCACCGCAAACGGCGTGCGGCTTGACAGCGGCTGGCTCTGGGAGGGCTGCACCGTATCGTCGGAGAAGGACATACGCACCGCGCGCCTGCTGCTTAAAAGCACCGTCCTGCCCGTTTGCCTCACCGTCATCACCCGTCTTGACGGCACCGGCATCCTTTCCCGGCAGCTGGAAATAGAAAATATCGGAGCGGAGCCCCTTAACATCTCCGAGCTTTCCGTTATGCAGGGCGGCGCGGAAATAACCGCCGTCCCCGCCTACATTCAAAACCGCGAAAGCATATACCGTCTTGGATATATGCAGTTTGACGATTTCTACGGCGAGGGCGACTTCAATTGGCGCACCCTCCCGCCGGATATAACCTCCTTCGAGGGGCGCTTCGGCCGCCCGCGCCACCGCTACCCCATGTTCCTGCTGCAAAACTCCCTCACCGGCACCGTTTTCACCGGGCAATTGGGCTGGAGCGCCGGCTACCGCTTCACCTTCGATCTTGATATGCACGAGGAAAAGGGCGCGGCGCGGCTTTGGTTCTCCGCCGATATAACCGGCAACGCCCCCGTCAGAATAATTGCCCCCGGAGAGGTGTACCGCACTCCGGCGCTGGAAATAGGCATGCTTCAGGGCGACCCCGACGAAGCGGTAAACCGCATGAATTCCCACCTGCGGCGCAGCGTCATGCCCTCACGGCACGCGCAAAGCTGCCTTGTGGGCGCCGGCATGGGGGCCGAGCACGATATGTCCCCTGAAACAAGCAAACGCTTTATCGACCAGATGGCCTATATCGGCTGCGAAGCCTTCATAGTGGATGCCGGCTGGTTCTGCCCGCCCGGAGAGCAGATGTCCCGTTGGTACGAGCTAAACGGCAGCTGGATCCCGGATAAGGACCGCTACCCCGGCGGCATAGGCGAGCTTAGGGACTACTGCCATGAAAAGGGCATGAAATTCGGCCTGTGGATGGAGCCGGAACGCCCCGGCGCCGCCAGCGCCGTATATAAAGAGCATCCCGAGTGGTTCACCGAAAACTTTGATTCCTCCCGCGGCGCCCTGCTGGATTTCACCGTACCCAATGCCGCTCAGTGGGCGGAAAGCGAATGCGTGCGCGTAATAGAGCAATACGGCGTCGACCTTTTCCGGGTGGATTACAACATCGTCACCCCCGAGCTTTTCACCGCCCGCCGCGGCGCTCCGGGCGGCACCTCCGCAGAGCACACCGAGGCGGTGTACGCCATGTACGAGCGTCTGCGCAAGCGCTTCCCAGATGTGATATTTGAAAACTGCGCAAGCGGCGGCGGACGCTGCGACTGCGGCATTATGCGTTATTTTGACCACACATGGGTCTCCGACGATCAGGTGCCCCCCATGTCCCGGCGCATAACCGCCGGCATGACCATGGCGCTTCCCCCCGAGCGGGTGGACCGCCTTGTGGCCGGAATGGGCTGCCACAGGCTGGCCTCCCTTGACTATCATATGAGAAACGCAATCCTGGGGCATATCTCCATGAATGTGCTCTCGCCCAAGGACGCCGCCTTCAACCCCGAACAGCTGGATTTTATAAAGCACAGCATCGCCCTTTATAAAAGCTTCATCCGTCCCTTCCTGCCGGAGTGCCGCATATACCACCACACCGAGCAAAGCCGCGATTATATGCACGGCCGCCCCTCCGTGCTGGAAATAGCCTCCAAGGAGCGCGACCGCGCCGCCGTAACGGTGCTCACCGCCCCAAACGGCGCTGCGGACGAAATAAAAATAATCCCGCGCGGCCTTTCCTTAAGCGGGAATTACGAAGTGACCCTTGATAACACCGGCGATATTCTGCGCATGAGCGCCGCCGAGCTTGCACGCGGCATCACCCTGCGCATCCCCGCCTCCCTCTCCAGCGAGCTTATCCTCCTGCGCCGCCTCTAACCCCGGCAAAAAAGCGACCCCACGAAAGCAAAAAATCGGGTCGGCTCTTCAGCCTCGGCAGAGCATATTTTGCTCTGCCCTTTTTATTTCACCGGCATAAATATTTCCCCTGAAAAAATACTATAAAATCCTTCCGCAAAAAAATTTTATCAAAAATAACGCGGTTTTTAACGGTTTTTTAAGCGTTTTTTGCGCCTTTTTTCACGGTTTTTAACCGCTTTTTTGCATTTTTCTTCACCGGCATAAAGAGATGAGCATAAAATGTAATCGGGGAAAAGCCCGTAATTTCGGGCCAAATCACCCCCACAGGGAGCGATTTTATGGATTTCATGGATATTGCCGCTCTTCCGGCAATAACCGCCGTAGTATATCTTTGCGCCTTTTTTCTTAAAAATCTTTGCCGCAGCGAACGCTTCTGCCGCCTGATACCGCCTGTGTGCGGGCTTTTCGGGCTTGCCCTGGGGCTTGTGTGCTTCTTTTTTATTCCCGGCGCCCTGCCCGCGGACAACTGGCTAAGCGCCGCCGCAACAGGGGCGGTAAGCGGCCTTGCCGCAACGGGCGTGCATCAGGTCTATAAGCAGTCCCGTGAAAAGGAAAGCGGCGAAAACAGCGGTGCGGGCGGCACTTTGAGCTACACCGCGCAAAACGACGACGGCCATCAGGAGGACGACGGAAATGACTATGCTTGAAAGCTTTATAGCCTATCTTGAGCAGGAAATCGTGCGAGGCAGCATATATGTTCTGGGAGCGCAGGGACAGCGCGCCCCGTTTGACACCGCCTGGCTCAAGGTAAGGGAGCACGGCGATGAAAAGAATGTTCTGCGCTGCCGCAGGCTGCTTGCAAAACGCCTTGCAGAGGGGTATCCCGAAAAAAGCATAGGTGCCTTCGACTGCTCGGGGCTTGGAATGTACTGGCTTGAGAATGTAAAAAAGCTGCTGCCGCAGGATCTTAATTCCAACGGCATGAAGGGGCTGTGTGAGCCTGTATCGCGCGCTCAGCTGCGCCGCGGCGACTGGGTTTTTATCCTCAATGACGCCGGGCGCGCCGTTCATGTGGGCTTTGCGGTAAACAGCCGGCAGGTTATTGAATGTCGGGGACGGGATTACGGCGTGGTGCGCACCGAGACCGATGCCCGTCCGTGGAATTTTTTCGGCCGGCCGAGGCTGTTTGCGTATGAAATTGAGGGCTATACCGTATCAAGAAGGCTAAAAAAGGGCGATAAGGGCGAGGATGTGCGCGCGCTTCAGCATCAGCTTATGCTGTATGGCTATATGCTTAAAAAGCACGGAGCGGACGGCATTTTCGGTGCCAAAACCCTGAACGGGCTTCTTAAAATGCAAAAGGAGACCGGGCTTGAGCAAACGGGAGAGGCCAAAAGGGGCACACTGGAGGCGCTTGGGCTGATATGCGCCATACCGGACGAACCCTGCACCGAATTAAAAGCCGAGCTGGAGCGCGTTAAAAAGGAGCTGGAAAGCGCAAAACAGCAGCTGAAAAACACGGAAAAACAGCAATAAAAGGCCAAAAAACAGTTAAAAAAGCGTATTTTTAATCAAACGGCAGGCAGCCCCGAGGGTATATCCGGGGCTGCTTTTTTGTTTTGAAAACAGCCCCGGCAGCAAACTCCGAAAGCACAACCGATAAACGGCACCTGCGTTTTACCGCCCAAACCCGTATTTAATCTATGCTTTAATATACCGCGCCGCCCTTGCCGCGCCGATTATTTTTACCGAACCTGTTTTGACCATTTCGCCCAGGACGGCTTCAACAGTCGTGGGGCTGACATCGGGGAGAATCTTGCAAATCTCTGCTTTGGACAGCGGTGTCAGGCTGTTCAGGACGGTTGCCTCCACACGGGCCTTCTTCGTGATCTTCTTGCCATGAGCCACCGCAAACCGCTTGTCCAGTTCCTTATAGCACATATAGAGTGTGGACAGGAAATTCTCGATAAAGGGAAAATAGGAGTTCTCGTTCGTTTCCCACCCTGCCGAGGATTGCCGCAGGGCTTCGTAATAATACGCCTTGTAGTTGTTGATCTGCTCCTCAAAGGACACATATTTACCGGCGTCAAAGCCGTTTTTGTATAACAGCAGCAGTGAGAGCAGGCGGGACATTCTGCCGTTGCCGTCCCGGAACGGGTGGATGCAGAGGAAGTCCAGAATCACGCAGGGGATCAAAAGAAGCTGATTGATATTCGCATCGCTTCGGGCATCCAGATAGGCAAGCTCCAACTGCTCCATTGCTTTCGGCGTTTCGCTTGCGGGCGTGGGACGGAAGCGGACACGACGATTTCCGTCTGCGTCAATTTCCAAAATCACATTGTCGTCCATCTTGTACTGTCCGCCGTACTCATAGCCCGCAAAACTCATCATCATTTCGTGCAGACGCAGAATGTCGCTCTGCCGGAAGTCAATATGTTCATAGCCTAAGTGGATCTCATTCAGCGCATCTCTGTACCCGGCTATCTCCGCCTCGTTGTGGTTCAGCGGGGCGCTGTTCTGATTGACAATGGCGGCGATGCGCTCGTCGCTGGTCACAATGCCTTCGATGGCGTTGGAGCTTTTGATGGACTGCACCTTTGCGACAGCCTCCAGCTCCGTGAAGATCTGCGTGTATTCTTCCTTGCGCACGCCAGCCATCGTTTTGAGCGCCGCAATATTGGAAGTGAGGTTCACAAGGCTTGCCGGCAGCAAGCCGTTATTCAAAAAGGAATAATCGAATTTTCTCATACAGCACCAGCCTTTCTGCACATAATTATAGCATATTATGTGCAGAAAGGCAAGCCGCTATCCCAATTATCTGCATATACTTCTTTGAAATATATGCAGATATAACATCCAAATAGGCAGTAATGTGAGAAAACGGCACGGGGTTTCCGTGCCGTCTGCGTCAGATCGCCTTGACTTATTTGAAGTAGGCCGCGGCATCGGTAATCCAAGGCAACAAAGGTATCTTCGACCATGTAAGTGCAATATCCAGCAAGAGGGCGTTGCCCTATCCTATTTTTAGTATACCGCAGCCGCCCTCATCTTTCAACCACCCACCCCCGCGCATGCCCCCTCGAATATGACCTCTCCAGTGCCTGAAACACCACTCAAACACCCCATTTACAGGACAATTTTTTGCCTGATGCGCACAGCTGCCAAACCCGCAAGCCCTTGCGCGACAATGGCTTCAAGTCATTGCCGACAGGGATTCCCTCGACTGGAAGGACTACGACGCCGACACCATCTACCAGCGAGTCACCTCCAAGGTGCAGGCCGGCAGCATTGTGCTGTTCCACAACGCGGCACTCCACACACCGGAGGCGCTGCCGCGTATTCTGGAATATCTCATCAACGACGGCTACACCGTGCTGCCCATCAGTCAGCTGATCCTGACGGGGGACTATACCATCGACCACACAGGACGGCAGTTCCCGACGGAGACAGCTTCGCCCCCGCAGACATGAT
>CAKSKV010000004.1 GCA_934465535.1 uncultured Clostridia bacterium
GTGGGCTGCACACTTGCCGTCTGCTCCGGTGTGCATGCGCAAAACAGCAGCACCAATGCCGTCACCACCATTATTGCAGTAAGTAATTTTTTCAAGCCTTAACCTCCCTGATGCAATACTCAAAAAGCTGCTACCTGCGGGCAAACGCCGCATGAAGCCTTGCTTTTTGCCGTTGCGGTTTTGATTAGAATTACGGCCCGCATACTGCGCAGGCGCCGTTTCGCCCCGCCGTTTTTCAATATCCGGCATTTGCGGCGGCATACCGTAACCCTTGCAGATATTATATCATCTTAAATATCGCAGCGGTTAGGACAATTCTAATGTATCCGTGCATAAAATGCACTATTATATTCCCCCAGCCTCCGTTATTCCGCCCCGGACACAAAAGCGCCGCACGGAATTTTCCGTGCGGCGCTTTCCGTATTAGCTTTTGTGCTTTTCTTTGCCTGACGCCTTTTTATTGCTTGCCCCAATCCTTTTCGGCGGCCTTAAGGTCCTCCTCGGTGTACTGATAGGGCTGAGAGCAGCAGGGCAGGGTAACCTTGCCGTCCTTATCCGGGAACGGAGACAGCTCGTCGTTCTCCCACTGCTTGCGATCCTCCTCATTGTGGAAATCCGGAATACGGTAGGAAACGCCGCCGTCCAGTATACTGCGCCAGCCGAGTATGCCCACGCTTGCCATCGCAACGGAACGGTATACATCAAAGAAAGGCTCCTCGTTCTTTTCAAGGCACTGTACAAAATGCCACAGCACCCAGAAGTCTCCGCCGCCGTGACCGGCCTTTTCCGCTATCTCGCCCAGAGCCTCCCATTTGGTTTCATAAACCTGCGTGGCCTCCGCGCCCTCCGGCTTCTCCCAATCGTTATAGCGAACCAGCACATGCTCCATATCCTGGCGCAGGGTCTCCGCCGTTCCCTTAAGGCAGGACAGGCGGTAATACAGGCCGTGTCCGCCAAAGGCAGAGCAGCCGGTAATGCGGGTAAGGGAGCCGTCGTCCATATCGCACAGCATAATGGCCGCCGCATCGGAATTGATGCGCGCAGTGCCGCGGTTAAGCTCCGGCGCAAATATCGCCTTCGCGGTTACCGTGGTGGGGATACCGCCCGTCATATACATTATAGGCGCAAGGGAATGCGTGCAGTAATATGTGCGGGGCAGGTGTGCTCTCCAGTGTCCGGGGAAGGGAGTGATGGAGTTCAGGTCGTGCGGGCTTGCCGGGTGATTGTACTCGCCCTCCGCATAAAGAATTCGTCCCAGCGTCCCCTCATCGTAAAGCCTTTTAAGCTCAAGATTTGAGCGCATAAAGGGATAGTTCTCCGCCAGCATATAAACCGCGCCGGTCTTTTCCTTTGCGCGGCACAGCGCAACGCCCTGCGCCATGGTAACATTACTTGCCGTTTCGGAAAGCACCGCTATGCCCTTTTCCATGCAGCGCGCCGCAAAATATGCGTGCTCGCAGAAATAGTTGCACAGCACCGCGCCGTCCATATCGGCATTGAGAAATTCCTCAAAATCGGTGCAGGCCACTCCGCCCGGCGCCAGATACTTCTTTGCATCCTCCAGCTTTTTAGGATCCATATCGCAAATAGCCGTTATCTGCGCTCCGGCATTTTCAGCCTGCTGAAGATAGTACATCCCTCTGCCCAGTCCAAATACACCCAGCTTAATCATTGATAATACTTCCTTTCCGTATCGTCTTTATCCTGCAATTCTATAATCAAGCGCCCCGCCGCGGAAAAATCCGGCCGCGTGCGCCCAATCGGCTTTTTTACCGCGGCATTATATTTATGTATTGCCGCTCCTTCGCCCCCGCCGCCAAAGGCTCATATTGCAAGCAGCACTATCGCCGCCGCGCCCACCGCCACGGATATAATTTTTATAAGGCTCATTTTTTCCTTGAAAAACACCGCCGAAACAATCGAGGTAAGCACCGCAAGCCCGCCGTTTACGCAAGGGTACAGCACCGCCGCGTCCATGCGCACGCTGAGCTTGCCCAGCACCATGTTTCCCACAAAGCTGCCGCCGCCGGAAACCACGGTGATTATGATGGCCGCCAGCAGATATTTCGCAAGCGCATCACCCTTGGGAAGCACGAAAGCCGCGGCATCCGCTGCATTCTTTCCGCTTTTCTCACGCCCCTTTTCCGCTGCCCAGCTTGCAAGGAAGCACAGCGCGCCCACAAAATAGGCAAAGCCCAGGAAAAATCCGTCGCTGCTGCCCGATGCCGCATCCGCCTTCTGCAGCACGGCGGTCGTGCCGTTTGCCGCAAAGGCCAGCGCCACCATAACTATCCACGCCGTGTTTATTTTTTTCTGCCCGCCCGAAGCGCTGAGCGCCGAAAGCACAAAGGTCACGCACAAAAGCGCAAGCCCCGCAATACCCGTGTTGCTTATGCTCTCCCCGAATACTATAAAGGAATATACGAGCGGCACCGCAAGGCTCAGATTAAGTATTACCGAGGTCAGCGACATCGGCCCCTTTTCATAACATTCCGCCCCCAAAAAGCTGGCCGCCGCAAAAAGTATGCCGAAAAACAGCGACAGTATTACGGTTTTTGTGCCCGGAAGCGCATTTATGCCGAAAAACGCAAGGTTAAGCACCGAAGCCACCAAACAGAAGCCCGCCTGATAGAGGCGCAGCGCCTTTTTTCCGCCCTTCATTTTAAGCTGAAACAGTCTTGTCATGGCGCCGTTGAGGCAGAAAAAGCACACCGAGGCCGCCGTTAATAAATAATCCATTATCTTCTTCCTGTCCTTTTTGTTGCTGTTGTTGTTTTTCCGGCCGCGAAAGCGTCCTGCTGCTCCTCCGAGCCGTTTTTCAATGCCGTTTCGGCGCCCTCTGCCTTTAACGCATCGGCCGTTGTAAAGGCCTCCGACGGAATTATCACGCTTTTCATCTCCCCGCCGGTAAGGCACCGCGCTATCTGCTCAAAGGCCGCCCGGCCCTGCGCAAAGGCATCCTGCGCCACATAGCCTATCTCGCACCCCGAGACCAGATATCGCCTGTCGGCATCCGAACGCTCATGTCCCAAACACACTATATGCTTCTTTGCCTCCAGCTTGCTTATTGCAAGCCCTGCAACACAGGTTTTTCCGGTTGCTACATATATGCAGTCCGGTGGGTCGCTTGACAGCTTCTTGGCAAGAAAAGATGCCGCAAGGCTGCCCGAAAGCTCCTGCTTCACCGGCGTCACCTTCACCCACGGAGCCAAACGCTCTATCTCCCGGGTAAAGCCCTCTATGCGCTTTTCCACCGAGAGCCCCACTCTGCCCGGGCTTACCGCGGCAACAGTGGCAATCGACTCAAGGTACGGCGCCGCTATACCCGCAGCAAGCCGCCCCTCCTGAAATCCGTCCGCCCCGACATATACGGCGGTATCGCTTATTTTTTGCGGTATCATATCGTTGAGCATAACCGTCGGCGCATCCGGCATGGCCGCCGCCCGCGTTTCCTCCGGCCCCAGCACTGCGGGATAAATAATATACGCATCGCACACCGGAAGCTCCTCCAGAGCGCCGCGGCTGCCCTCTCCGTAACGGAATTCCAGCTTCAGCTCCGTACCCCGCTCCTTCAGCTCACGGTGCGCCGCGTTTATCCCCCGAACGGCCTCGCGCCAGAAATATACCGGGCGATTGGGAATGCATATCCCCACGCTCATGCGTCCGTCCTCGCTGCCGCCGCCCAGCTCCTTATAAAGCCTGCGCACGGTGGCCGCCGTTTTATCGGAAAAGCCGAAGGGATCGCTTAAAAATTTGCAGACCGAATACGCACTCATACCCGTTCTGCGTGCAATTTCATTTATAATCCCCATGCTTTACCTCTTTGCAGCTTTGCCGCGCGCATTTTATTAACAAAAGCAATGCCGCCCCATGTTTCAGCCTGATTGTACCACCCTATCAATAGAAAAAGAATGTACAATATGCACAATTTTTTGAATTTCTCCGACGCTTCCGCTTTCCCTTTCTCCTGCATCTCGCTTTCTCCTTATAACTTATGAACAGATGATTATATTGTAAAAACCGATAACACGAATATATATATAAATACAAATACAAATACAAACTCAAAGTAAAAAGCACCGTAATGCACTGCCGACTTATTTTACTTTGCGTAAGCTGCGCCCGGAAATTATCGCCTGCTTTGCCCGGCTTCAAAACCTCCGTTTTCGGTTGCAAATAACTCCCGAATGCGCTATGATATTTTCGGATATAATTAAACCGTTAATTCACCGTTATACCCATGCGGCGAATACGCTTTCGCATTATATCCTCTCAATACGCATTGTGCGGCAGTGCAAATTACTCAGCGGTTATATTTATATACATTATTATAATATATAATCCTCCGTAATGCATACTGCTTTGCCGCAGTGCTTTATACCGTCCGCCTTTTCCCTCCCGCCCGCCCACCCCGGTACAAGGCGGACGGAGCCGGCTTTTGCGTCTTCCCCAAGCCGCATATCCGCAAATGCCGTACCAAACGCCATTATACAATAATTTATACCTATAATTGTATAAATTAAAACCCGCAAATCAAACGCCCCCTGCGGATGCACCTTCCGCCCGCAGACGGCAAGCACCAAAAGGAGTCCTTACATTGCAGAATAAAATTCGCCGGCGAATCTATACCATGTGCTGCGCCGCCGTTATGACGGCGCTTCTGTGCGTTTCGGCACAGATCAGTATCCCTCTGGGGTCCGTCCCCTTCACCCTTCAGCTGCTGGTATGCCTGCTGCTGCCCTTTCTGCTCTCCCCGTGCGCCGGAAGCGCAGCCATGCTTTTATATATAGCCCTCGGGCTTTTCGGTCTGCCCGTTTTTGCCGGCGGCGGAGCCGGCATCGGCTATGTTCTACGCCCCAGCTTCGGCTTTGTTCTGGGCATGGCGCTGCCCGTTCCGCTGCTTTCGCTTTTGGACGGCCGCCTGAGCGCTTCCGGCGCACGGCGCATACTGCTGCGCGCCGCTTTTATGCTTTGCCACATCGCCTTTACATACCTTGCCGGTGCCTCCTATATGTATATGGTGCTTAACCTGAACGGCGGTGCAATAAGCTACGGCGCATGCTTTGCAGCGGGCGTTCTTCCCTTTGTCCTGCCCGATCTTGCCAAAGCGGCGGCGGCTCTGCTGCTTGTTTCGCTGCTGCGCCCCGCCCTTGAAAAGGCGCACCTCTGCCCTTTCTCCAAGGCGCAGCCCGGCAGCACAAAGCCCTCCGAAACGGATTCCGAATAGCCGCCGCGCCCCTATTCTTACCGTAATTTTATCAAAGCAGCACAAAAAGCTGCGTATTTTTCACCAAATACCCGCATTTACGGCAAAATCGCGTTTTGCTTTTGAAAACACCTTGACAGAAACTATGCACATAAATATAATATTATGGTGCAAAGATGAGGGAACTGTATGGTCATAAATGTTAAAAACGCATTGAAAAACGAGGGAGAGCTTTTCCCCATATGTGAGGATTTCTCCTTTGAGCCCGAGGATTTTCAGGGCAAGGTGGTTTTCCGTGCGGTGCATGTTGACGCGCAATACGGCTGCGTCGGCGGCGATATAGAGCTCAGCGGTACTATCACCGCACGGCTTGAGCTTATCTGCGCCCGCTGCCTTGAGCCCTTTATCAAAGATGTAGTCTGCCCCCTTGAGGAACGCTTCTCCCACGAAGCGTCCGACGATGCGCTGCCCATCAGCGCCGCCGACACCATCGAGATTGACAGATGCATCTGCAACAGCATTCTTATGAGCCTGGAGCTTTTGAGAATATGCACGCCGCAGTGCAAGGGGCTCTGTCCCGTTTGCGGAGTAAACAGAAATCAGGTATCGTGCTCGTGCAGTCAGAGCAAGCCGGAAAAAGACAATCCGTTTTCGGTACTGCAAGGGCTGCTGAACAACGAGGAGGTGTAATCATGGCATTACCTAAGAAGAAAGTATCCAAAGCAAGACGCAATTCCCGCCGCGCCAACTGGAAGCTCTCCCTGCCCGGTGTAGTGGAGTGCCCCAAGTGCAAGGAGCCCAAGCTGGCCCACAGAGTCTGCAAATCCTGCGGCTACTATGACGGACAGCAGGTTATACAGACCGAGGAAAGCAAGTAATCGTTTTGCCTTGCATCAGGCCGACTTACAGCCGGTCTGTTTTTTGCGTCAGAAATTCCCGCCGCTTTATGCGGCGGTTTTCTTTTTTAAGCGCCTCCTTATTTAAGGCATAAAATCAAACATAAAAAATCCGGAGCTTCCGTTAAGCCCCGGATTTTTTTATGCAGCCGCAATCACACCGCCACTATGTTTATGAGCTTGTCCTTTACGACTATTATCTTCTTTACCGTTTTGCCTTCAAGCAGTGCGGCCACCGCGCCCTCCGCAAGCGCTGCGGCGCGCACCTCCTCCTCCGGCGCACCGGCGGGCAGGGTTATACGGGAGCGTATCTTGCCGCATATCTGCACAGCGTACTCCGCAACATCCTCTTTTATAAGCGCATCGTCCCATTTAGGCCACGGATGATTGTATATCCTGCCCTCGGAGAAGAACTTTTCAAACATCTCCTCGGTTATATGCGGCGCCACCGGGTTAAGCACCAATAACAGCCCCTTAAGTTCCTCAAGGGTTATGCTGCCCACGGAATATATGCTGTTTACAAAGCTCATCATTGCCGCAATGGCGGTGTTGAACTTCATACGCTCATAATCCTGGCTCACCTTTTTTATCATGGCGTTATACTGGCTTGCCATTTCCGCACGCACTCCGCCCGGCACCGTCATGCCGCCCAAACGCCATACACGCTCCAGGAAACGGCGGCAGCCGCGCGCACCCTGTGTGGACCACGGTATCGCCTGGTCAAACGCTCCCATGAACATCTCGTACACGCGGAAGGCATCCGCTCCCAGCTCGCTTACTATATCGTCGGGGTTCACCACATTCCCGCGGGATTTGCTCATCTTTTCGCCGCCCTCGCCCAGTATCATGCCGTGACTGGTGCGCTTTTTATACGGCTCCTTTGTGGGCACCACGCCTATATCATAAAGGAAGCGATGCCAGAAGCGGGAATAAAGCAGGTGCAGCGTGGTATGCTCCATGCCGCCGTTATACCAATCCACCGGCAGCCAGTAGGCCAGCGCCTCCGGGCTTGCAAGCTGCTTGTCGTTGTGCGGGTCGGTATAGCGCAGAAAGTACCAGGACGAGCCCGCCCACTGTGGCATGGTGTCCGTTTCCCGCTTTGCCGGGCCGCCGCAGTGCGGGCAGGTGGTGTTTATCCAGTCGGTGCACTGCACAAGGGGGGATTCTCCCGTTCCGCTGGGCTCATATTTTGCAAGCTCCGGCAGCTCCAGCGGCAGCTGGTCCTCCGGCAGCGCAACATAACCGCATTTTTCGCATTTGACCACCGGGATAGGCTCGCCCCAATAGCGCTGACGGGAAAATACCCAGTCGCGCAGCTTGTAATTCACCTTCGGCTTGCCCTGCCCGGTCTTTTCCAAATGCTCTGTTATCGCCTTTTTGGCCTGCTGCACCGTCATTCCGTCCAAAAAGCCGGAATTCACCATAACCCCGTTTGCAATGTCGGTGTATGCCGCGTTTTCTATATTGCCTCCCGCCACCACCTCAATCATGGGCAGGGAGAACTTGCGGGCAAACTCCCAGTCGCGTTCATCGTGTGCGGGCACCGCCATTATAGCGCCGGTGCCGTAGGTGCACAGCACATAATCCGAAATAAATATCGGAATCAGGCTGCCGTTTACCGGGTTTTTGGCCTGTATTCCCTCAAGACGCACGCCGGTCTTTTCCTTGCTTTCGGTGCGCTCAAAATCGCTCTTGCGCGCCGCCGCCTCACGGTAGGCCGTAACCTCGTCAAAGTTGCCTATTTTGTCCTTAAGCTCATCCACAAGCGGATGCTCCGGCGCAAGCACCATATAGGTGGCGCCGAAAAGCGTATCGGGGCGGGTGGTATATACCGTTACGGACTTCTGCGCGCAGGGAATCTCAAAATTCACCTCCGCACCCGTGCTCTTGCCTATCCAGTTGCGCTGCTGAGTCTTTACCTTTTCTATAAAATCCACCTCGTCAAGGCCGTCCAACAGCTTTTCGGCATAGTCGGTTATGCGCAGCATCCACTGGGATTTTACCTTGCGCACCACTTCGCCGCCGCAGCGCTCGCAGTGCCCGCCCACTACTTCCTCGTTTGCCAGCCCCACCTTGCAGCTGGTGCACCAGTTGATGGGCATTTCCGCCTTATAGGCAAGCCCGCGCTTAAACATCTGAAGAAATATCCACTGCGTCCACTTATAATAATTGGGGTCGGTGGTGTTTACCTCCCTTGAATAATCAAAGGAAAAGCCCATGCTTTTAAGCTGTCTGCGGAAGCGGTCGATATTCTGCTTTGTCACTATCGCCGGATGCACCCCGTTTTTCATGGCGTAGTTTTCCGTAGGCAGACCGAACGCGTCCCACCCGATGGGATACAGCACATTGTAGCCCTCCATGCGGCGCTTGCGCGCTATTATGTCAATGGCGGTGTTGCTGCGCGGATGTCCCACATGCAGTCCCGCACCCGACGGATAGGGGAACTCTATAAGCCCGTAAAACTTGGGAAGAGTATAATCCTCCTTGGCCTTGAAGGCCTCCTCCTTTTCCCATATGTCCTGCCACTTCTTTTCGATCTGTGAATGTACAAAATTTTCCTCGCTCATATAACCTCTCCTTTGACTTCATCGGATTTTGTTCGTTTTTTATCCGTTTTTTGATGCTTTTTTAATGGTTTTTTGCGCGTTTTTTAACGCTTTTTTGCCGTTTTTTACGCCCCCGCCGCCTGCACCGAAAAGCCTGAGCCGCCTGCGCCGAAAAGCCTGAGCCGCCTGCGCCGCAAAAAACAAAACGCGAAACCTCGCCCAGAGACGAAGGTTTCGCGGTACCACTCTGCTTATCACCTAAAAAAGATGATCACTCAACGGCTCTCTACGGCGATGCCCTGCCCGGCCGCTGCTGGTAACCGAGCGGGCCGCAGGCGCGCTTTGCGTCCTTTCACCCACCGGACGCTCTCTGAAAAGCGTTTTGCCCAAGCCGTTGTCACCGTCATTGCCGCCATTATTTCAATGCTTTTGTTTATTATATCCGCACGCCGCCCTGTTGTCAACGGATTGTGCGCCTTTATCGCGCCGCAAAAGCCGTCCGCAGGCTTATCCCGCCGATATTCCCGCCCCGGCATAAGGCTGCCCATGGTCGCGAAAGCCCCGGCGAGGCTTTTCGAAGGCAAACACTCTTTTTCGCACAAATATTCAGAGATACCTGCCGGTAATACTGTTTTTGTTGTTTTTTATTTCCTGCGGCGTTCCGCTTGCCACGATCCGCCCGCCTGCATTCCCGCCGCCGGGACCCATATCAATTATATAATCCGCATTGCGTATCACATCAAGGTCATGCTCAATGACAATCACGGTGGCGCCGCTTTTAAGCAGCGCCTGAAATACGCCCAGCAGCACCTGCACATCCAGCGGATGAAGGCCTATGGTCGGCTCGTCAAAGACAAAAACCGAATCCTCCTGCGTTCTGCCTATCTCGCTTGCCAGCTTCAGCCGCTGCGCCTCTCCGCCCGAAAGCCCCGGTGTCTCCTCGCCAAGCGTCAGATAGCCAAGGCCGAGCTTTTTAAGAACATTCAGCCTTTGGCTTACGGTTTTCATATCCCTGCAAAAGCCGATCGCCGAGTTCACATCCATATCCATAAGCTCCGGAAGCGAAACGCTTGCGCCGTCCTTGTTTGTAAGCTTTATATCGTAAGCGGCCTTTGCATAGCGGGAGCCGCGGCAGTCAGGGCACGGAATATCCACATCCGGCAGGAACTGCACATCAAGACTCACAATGCCCGTACCGTCGCAGCCGGGGCAGCGAAGAGAGCCGGTGTTATAGGAAAAATCGCTTGCCTTACAGCCCTTTTCCCTTGCATCGGGGGATTTTGCATACAGCTTGCGCAGCTCGTCGTGAACGCCCGCATAGGTGGCCACCGTGGAACGGACATTTATGCCGATGGGGGTTGCGTCTATCAGCTTAACATGCGCGATGCCGTCGGCGCGAATATCACGGACATGCGCGGGAAGCGCAGTGCCTGCAATGCCTGCTTCCAGCGCGGGCACAAGGCTTTCCAGCACCATTGTAGTCTTGCCGGAGCCCGATACCCCCGTTACAACGGTCAGCCGCCCTTTGGGAATGTCCGCCTCAAGGGGCTTGACGGTATGTATCTGTAAAGCAGAAAGGTGTATTGTGCCGTTTTCAAAAATTCTGTCCCGCTCGGCACGCTGACGCATTACCGTTTCGGCCTTGCCGGACAGGAACGGTCCGATTTGCGAAGCGGGATTTTTTTTGACATAGGATATCGTCCCCTCGGCTATCACATGGCCGCCTTTTGCGCCCGCTTCCGGCCCCATTTCAATTACCCAATCGGCCTCCTTTAGAATCTGCGTATCGTGATCGACTAAAATCACGGAGTTGCCGTCGGCGACAAGGTCGCGCATAACGCCGGTAAGCCCCGCAATGTTGGACGGATGCAGCCCGATGGAGGGCTCATCCAGCACATAGAGAACGCCCGTTGTGCGGTTGCGCACGGCGCGGGCAAGCTGCATACGCTGACGCTCGCCGGTGGAAAGCGTGGAGGCGGAGCGGTCAAGGGTCAGATAGCCCAGACCAAGCTCCGTCAATCGCTTGGCGGTGCTGCTGAAGGCCTCGCAGATGCTCTCTGCCATGGGGTGCATTTCCTCCGGCAGGCTGCCGGGAACACCCTGCACCCAGTCAACAAGGTCGGACAGCGTCATGGCGCAGGCTTCGTCAAGAGAAATGCCGCGCAGCTTGGGCGCACGGGCGGCATCGGACAGGCGCGTGCCGCGGCAATCCGGGCAGATATCCTCTTTCAGAAATTTCTCCACCCGCTTCATGCCCTTTTCGTCCCTGACCTTGGCAAGGGCGTTTTCCACGGTGTATACGGCGTTAAAATAGGTAAAATCCAGCTCTCCCGCTTGATTTGAGCCTTTTGCATGGTAAAAAATATGCTTTTTCTCGGCGGGGCCGTGATAAACAATATCTTTTTCCCGCTGGGTCAGGTCGCGAAACGGCACATCGGTGCGCACGCCCATCTCCCGGCAGACATCGGTCATCAGCGACCACATAAGGCTGTTCCACGGGGCGACCGCGCCTTCGTCAATGGTAAGGGAATCGTCGGGAACCAGCGAATTTATATCCACCGTGCGGACGGTTCCCGTGCCGCCGCAGGTTTTGCACGCGCCCTGAGAATTAAAGGCCAGCTCCTCGGCGGACGGCGCATAAAAATGCGCGCCGCACTCAGGGCAGATAAGCTCTTTTCCCGCAGCGACGGCCAACGACGGCGCAAGATAATGCCCATTGGGGCAGCGATGGCGGGCAAGGCGGGAATACATCAGGCGCAGACTGTTCAAAAGCTCCGTTCCGGTTCCGAAGGTGCTTCGTATGCCGGGCACGCCGGGGCGCTGGTGCAGCGCCAGCGCGGCGGGAACATACAAAACCTCGTCCACAGCGGCTCTGGATGCCTGCGTCATTCTTCGGCGGGTATAGGCGGAAAGGGCTTCAAGATAGCGGCGCGAGCCTTCGGCGTACAGCACTCCCAGCGCAAGAGAGGATTTGCCCGAGCCGGACACCCCCGCTATCCCCACTATTTTCCCCAGCGGAATATCAACATCAATATTTTTCAGGTTGTGAACTTTTGCTCCGCGGATAAGCATTTTATCAATCATTTTTTACTCCGAACACTAAAAATCATTTATCAAAGCGGCTTTTATGATAATTGCGCTTTGACGGTAATAACCTGCACGCTTGATTTAATATCTGCTCTTTAGTATAATAAAACCTGCGGACTAAAGCAAGCGTTTAAGGCAGAAAGAAAGCCGGTGCTTTAAGGCTTTCGGTGCCGGCCTGCATTGACAAGGTGCAAAAAAGCCGCCGCGGAGGTATTTTAATTTATGATATTCTGCTTTTCCGGAACCGGCAACAGCCGGTATATCGCAGGGTGTATTGCAGAAGCAATACGGGATAAAATAACCGATTTGAACATAAAAATCAAAGAAAATGATTGCAAACCCGTTAAGACGGGAGGGGATATAATTATTGTTGCCCCCACCTATGCTTGGCGTATTCCGCGCATAGTGTCCGACTGGCTTTCAAAAACCGAGCTTATCGGTGCGAAACGCATATGGTTTGTGATGGATTGCGGCAGCGAAACGGGCAACGCGGCAAAATACAACCGCCGGCTTGCCCAAAAAAAGCAGCTGCTTTATATGGGTACGGCTCAGATAGTTATGCCGGAAAATTATATCGCCATGTTCAACGCCCCCACGGAAGCGCAGGCTGAAAAAACCGTTAAAAAGGCAAAGCCCGCCGTTACGGAGGCAATTGCGCGCATAAACGCCGGCGAGCCCTTTTCCGCGCCCCGGAACAACCTGTACGACCGCTTTATGAGCGGCCCGATAAACCCGATTTTTTACCGTTTTTTTGTAAAGGCCGACGCTTTTTATGCGGGTAAAGCCTGCATCGGCTGCGGCAAATGCGTGCAGATGTGCCCGCTTAATAACATTACTCTTAAAAACGGCAGACCCGTATGGGGAAAAAACTGCACCCATTGCATGGCCTGCATATGCTATTGCCCCACGGAAGCCATAGAGTACGGAAAGAAAAGCGCAGGAAAGCCGCGCTACCGCTTTGAGCGGTTAAAAACCGAATAATCCGTGCGATTACCCCTTCTTCACGGAATCGTTTCTGCGATTCCGGAAAAGAAATCAATAAATACACAAAAATATGTCAGTGCTGTGCGCGAAAATACTGCGCGGCGGCAGCGGCAATGCTTTTCATATGCTCCCCGTTTGTGCCGCAGCAGCCGCCCCAAAGCTTCATGCTTATGATTTGTCCAAGGCGCGACATACCCTGTGCCAGCTGTTCCGGCGAGGAGCTTTGTACGCTTTGCGACCCCTCCAGCAGCGCATGCGGCAGGGGCGAGGCATTGGCCTGAAGCCCCATAAAACGCCGCTTTACCGTTTCGGTTCGGTTTTGCTCCAGCATAAGCGCCCTGAAGAGTGTATCCGGGTGCACGCAGTTTGCCATATAGCAAAGGGGTGCATTTCCCGAAACGCGGTCTATGAATTCAATGGCATCATTTATGCTTTCTCCGCAGGGCAGACTGCCGTTATCGTCTATGCAGAAGCTGATTATGATCGGCAGACCCGCAGCCCGCGCGCATCTTGCTATGCCCGCTGCCTCGGCGGAGCTTGGCTGAAGCGCGGCCAAAATATAATCCGCACCGGCGCGGGCAAAGCCTTCTGTTTCCCATGCGTGATATTTTTCCGATTCTCCGCAGCCAAGGCAGCCCCGCCCGGTATATGCATCGCCGAAGCACCCCACCGTTCCGCCTGCAAACCACTCGGAGGGTTTGCCCTCTCCGCCAAGGCGGCGTTTGTTTTTTTCCGCATCACACTGTGCCGTGCGCAGCACGCCGCGCATAAAATCAAGATTTTCCGCTATAAGCTCCCTGCCGAGGCCGCCTGCCGCGGCACGTGCGCTGTCCAGCCGCCTTGTGGGAGTGGCCGCAAGAAAGGGCAGCCCGAAATCCGAGGCAATGCCGTAGTATTCCCGCCAAAGCGCACCCAGCGCTGCTCTGCCCCTTTCGCTGCGCACGGTGAGCGCAAGCGCGGCGTTTGTATCGGGCTGAAGCCCGAATTCCCTTTGCAGCCGCAGCCCCAGCGCGCCCTCCATAATAAAACAGCTTTCTTTATTGAATTTTTGTTCAAATGCCGTCATTTTTACCCTCATTTTCGCCGTTTTTCGCGGCTGCTTCATCGTTTTTTGCTGCCGTTTCCCCGTTTTTTTCCGAAGCATCCTCTGTTTTTTCCAAACCGTATTTTGTAATGAGCCTTTGCAGCTTATTGCCCACAGGGCGGGCAAGCAGCAAAAGGAAGACGGCATTTGACACGGCGTACACCGCAGTGACCCCCGCCGCAGCGGTTATTGCCGCAAGATACAGCTGCGCGGAAAAGCCGCCGTCCTGCCAAAGCACCGTCCATATATCCATAAGCAGGGAATAAAGCACCCCCGCAAGCGCCCCGAAAACGCAGGTGAGCACAAGGCTTTTTTTGAGCCTTTTTGACATAATACCGGCCAGCAGCCCTATTACGCCCCAGGAAAACATCTGAAACGGCGTCCACGGCCCCTGCCCGAAAATGAAATTGGATAAAAGCGCGCTTAAAGCGCCGCACATAAACCCCGCCTCTCCGCCAAGGTACATCCCGGTGATTATAACCACCGCCGCCACCGGCTTGAAATGGGCAAGCGGATAGAACAGGGCGCGCCCCGCCACGGAAATTGCCGTCATGGCGGCAAGTATCATCAGCCTTTTTGTATCGCTCTCCTTTTTTTCAAAGGAAAGAAAAAAAGGCACGCAGGCAAGCAGGCACACGCAAAGAGCTATCCAGATATAGGCTCTGTCCCTAAAAGCTGTTACCCCAAGCAGCACCGCAAGGGGGATAAGCCCCAGCAGCACCGCAAGCGTAACGCACTTTTTTATTTTTTCTTTACTTATTTTCATGCATTTTCCCCCGAATTTTCCGGCTAAAGCGCGTCTTACGGCGTTTGTCCGCCGCCTTCCTTCTCCGTGCCCGAGGTAAGGAGCGTTTCCGCTTCCTCTGCGGCCTGCTGCACGGTTACGGCGCAGGGCAGATAATCTCTTGTTATACGGCTTGCCGCCGTTGTATAAAAGCGGGTGGCGGAAAAAAAGCGGCGCGGAGAGCAGACGGAAAGCAGCTCGCCGTTAAAAAACAGCCCGCAGCGATCGGAAACGGCGGCGGCAAACCCGGTATCATGGGTGGCGATTATGACCGCCGTGCCCTTTTGCGCAAGCCCGCGCACGGTTTTTACAAGCCCGCTGCGATACGCCGCATCCATGCCCTTTGTAGGCTCATCCAGCAAAATCAGCCGCGGGCTTGTCAGCAGCAGCTTGCAAAGGGCGCACTTCTGCCTTTCCCCGCCGGAAAGATCCACGGGCTCGCGGTCAAGCAGGTCCTCTATGCCCATTTGAGCGCATAATTCGTCAATTTTCGGCTGCGGCGCGATCCCCTGCGCACGGCACAGATCCTCCATATCCTCTTTTACCGTATGCTTTACAAACACGGCGGAAACATCCTGGGGCAGCAGCGCAATGCCGCCGCAGCAAAGGGAGGCATCCCATTTTTTTATACTGCGCCCAAGCACCGTGATTTTACCCCGATAGGCTCTTTCCAGCCCCGCTATAACCTTGAACAGCGTGCTTTTGCCTGAGCCGTTGCCCCCCAGAAGCGAGAATACCTCCCCGAAGGCGGCGGAGAAATTGACCCCCTTGAGCACATCGGGGCTGTCCTTTTCATAGCGGAACCAAACCCCTTTAAGCTCTGCGGCCTGCTCCTCTTTGCACGGTGCGGAGTCTTTTGCCGAAAGACCGGGCTCTGCCGGCAAAGGGCCGGCTTTATCAAACAGCTCCGCCATAAACGCCCGTCCCTCCCGCACCGTCATGGGGATGTTCTTTCCGGCCTTTTCCGGCAAAGCGTCACCCTTTGCGGAACAGTCCGATGCAGGGCTGTCCGTCGCGGGACTGTTCAATGTGGGGCTGTCCGATGCAGGGCCGTTCATCGCGGGGCTGCCGGGCAAACGCTTTTCCAGCGCCGCAAATATCCGAGCAGCTGCGGGAAAGCCCTGTGCCGCCGGAGAGGACGCAAAGCGGGCGCACATGGCTCTTGGCGCATCCTTTTTAAGCAGCCTGCCTTTTTCCATAAGCAGCACGCTGTCCGCCCGCTCAAAAAGCTCCTCCGTACGGTGCTCGGCTATAAGCACGGTTATTCCCATCTCCCGGTTAAGCTTGTACACGGTATCAATAAAGCCGGCGGCGGCTATTGGGTCAAGCTGCGCGGTGGGCTCATCCAATAGCAAAAGGCGCGGCCCCACCGCCGTTACCGAGGCTAACGCCAGCAGCTGCTTCTGCCCGCCGGAAAGGGTGTCGGTGCTTTTTTCAAACCAGGTGTTTATGCCGTAGTAGTTAGCAATTTCCCCCACCCGCAGCCGCAGCTCCTCCTGCTTTATTCCCATGCTCTCCAGCCCGAAGGCAAGCTCCTGATATACCCTGTCGGTTATTATCTGGCTTTCGGGCTGCTGCATTACCATGCCTATCTCCTGCGCCGCCTGCCTGTCGCTCATATCCGCCATGGAGCGTCCGCAGTACAGCAGCTGCCCCGTCATACGGCCGTGAGGCGCAAGCTCCCGCTTCAGCAGACGCATAAGCGTGGTTTTGCCGCAGCCGGAGCTGCCGCACATAAGCGCAAACTCCCCCGGAAAAAGCGAAAAGCTTATATCCTCAAGCGCGCGCTTGCCGTCCGGATATTCAAAGCTCAGAGCCTGTATATCGAGTATTTCCATTTAAGCTCCTCCGTGATTTCAAAAATAAAGGGCGAAAGCGAAAAAAGCGCAAAGGCGGCATAGCCGCACAGCCTTCCCGGCTGCGCCGTTATTGTGCTTATACGCGGATAAAAGAAGAAATCCAGACTGCCTGCGCACATAAGGGCGGTAACAACGGCTGCGGGGGCAAGAAAAGCGCACAGTACGGCATCCCGCGAACAAAAACGGAACAGTGAAAAGCGGGTACGCCCCTTAAGCCCGTAGCCCCGCGCCTTCATGACGCTGCCGGTTTCCACCGCCTCCTCCAGCGCCCATGATATAAGCGCGGAATACACTCTTGTATGGCTTTGCAGGCGGGGAATAAGCCCTTTTTCGCTGTAATAGCCCATGGCCCGCTGTGCGCAGACGATTTCGCGGTGTCTGCGCTTGATAAGGGGCAGCATCCGCAAGGCGGAGGAAAGCACCAACGCCGCTTTGGGCGCAAGCCCGCCCGTAAGATAAAGCAGCTTGTCCGTGGTAAAGAGGCGGCTGAGGCATTTGCACCACAGCAGCACCGCCACTGCGGCGCAGGCGCTTTGCACCCCGTAGAGCACCGCCTCAAGGGTAACGGGGTTATCGTTGAGAAAAAAGAGCGGAGTTACTCCGTTATGGGAAAACAGCGGGTTTGCCGCCGCAAATATTATAAACAGCGCGGCATAAAAGCCAAGATCGGAAAGCGATTCCCGCGCGCTTTGCAGGCGCGAGCAGAAAAGCGCGGCGCCAAAGAGAGAAAGCGCGGTTATTACGGGATCGCGGGAAAAGGCCGAAAGCAGAATCATCCACGCAAGATATATAAACGCCGGAACGGGATGAAAGCCGTCGCTTGCACATCTTTTCATTTTTGCTCCTCCGTTTTCCGGGCATTTTGCTCATTTTGCATCCATATGCAGCCCACATCCCGCCCAAGGTCGCAGGTATACATCCACTCAATGCGGTCGCCGTCGGAGAGCTCATATTTTGAGCAGCCGTATTGCGGAAATACTCCGTTGACGGCGTACATCCAGCCCGAAAGCGGCCCGCAGGAAAATTCATAGAGATAGTTTATACCCTTTATATATACGCTGGAAAAGGAATTCTTGTCCGCGCCCTGATATTCCATTTGTATCTTGTTGTACCTTACCGCCCGGCTGAGTATGTCGTACACCGTATCGCCCGGTCTTAAAACATAGCGCGTGCAGGGCAGAATAACGCCGTCCTCCGGCACAAAATCCCCCGCCTTCAGGGCGGGATCCAGCATGGAAAGGTTGTCAAGCACGGCTTTACATTCTATGCTCAGGGTAACGGTGGCGCTTTGAGGCGTTATATCGTCAATGTGCGTAAGGTAATATTCGTCCACCGACTGTATTTTGGTGCCGCTTATAACAAAGGCAAGCAGCAAAATTATTATAAGCGCCGCCAGTATATCCTTTTTTCTGCTGCGCGGCCGTTTTCGCGCGCCTTCATATGCAGACCGCTTCTCCTGTGCCGCTGTCTTCATAAATCATCCGTCCGTTTTTGTGATATTTTCATTCGCTTCGTCCTCGTCCTCATACATGCCCGCCAGCTCCTCAAGCTCCCTGACGCGCCTGTGCCTGCGGTGTTTTATGCGGATAATAAGCCCCGTAAGCAGCAAGGCCGCCAAAGCAAGGCTTCCCGCCGTTATCCATATGGCACGCACTATGCCGTCCAGCTTTGTTTTGGCCTTTATAAGGTCCTCATAATGCAGGAGCTTTTCCCTGTCGCTTTCGTTAAGCGCATTATAGCGCGCAAACAACTCCCGGGTTTTTTCTCTCTTTTTAAGGGTGACGCTTTCAATGGGGCAAAGCTCGCTGCTTATTTCGCTGTCAAGCGCCGATATCTCCGCGCGCAGGCGCACTATTTGTTCCATAGCGCGGCGCAGCTTTTCGTTATATTCCGCCTTGCCGTCAAAATCCTCCGAGGTTTCCAAACTGCGCATAAGGCGCAGCACCGCCACATAATAATCCGAGGTTATATCCTCCGGCGCCGGCAGGGCGTCCGTTTCGTCGCGTTGTGCCTTGGTAAAAAAGGTAATTACGCCGTTTTCCTCCGGCGGGCGGGACGGCGATGCCGCTTCGGCATAAACAGAAGGGTCAAGCCCCGCCGAATATGCGTATTCTGAAAGCAGCGGATAGTTTTTCACATACCGCCGCAGATCCGCAGGCATATCATAATGCTTTTTAAGCAAAAGGGCAAGCCCTTGCGCATCCGTCTGCGGCGCGCGCGCTGTTTCCGCCTCCAGCTCTTTTATTTCCGCCGTCTGTTCCGCGGTAAAATCGGGAAGAAAATCATAAAGGGCGCGCATCCCCTTTTTTTGCCGTATAAGCGCGCACAGCGCAAGCAGCGCCTGCTCCCCCGCCATGGAA
Source organism: uncultured Clostridia bacterium (assembly GCA_934465535.1). GTDB lineage: Bacteria > Bacillota > Clostridia > Christensenellales > QALW01 > UMGS1338. Next base: position 18,807 of record CAKSKV010000004.1, read on the forward strand.
TTTGAAGCATCGGGCAGCGAGGTGGGGTTATCGCTGTCGTAGCTGAAGGAGTGAAGAAAGCCGCCGTCCTCCCTGCGGTAGCGCATAAGCCCGTCCCACAGGGTAACGCCGTTTTTTATAAAGCGCTCATCGCAAAGCGGATCTATTCCCAGTGCGCACAGCGCGATTATCACCTGAGAACAGCTTTCGGAATTCTGCGTTCCCCAGCTGAAAAAATCCCCCTGCGCGCTCTGAAGCCCGGAAAGGCACTCAAGAGCAGCATCCGCCGCCATTTTTACGGTGGTTTTTTCCTCTTTGCCGGGAAGCGTATAGACCTTTTCGCTGTTATAATAGGGCGCAAGCGCCTGAAGCGCCATGGCGGTGATATCGGGGTCGGCCGCCTCTCCCGTAAGGGCAAAGCCGCCGTTTTCCAGCTGTTCGGAAAGTATCTGCAATATTATATCGTCCCTTGTATAATATGCGTCCTCGGGCACCTCCCAGCTTTTGCTGTCCAGCGCTATAAGCCCCCATATCCAACCGTTTATGCCCTGTCTGCCCAGCGACGCCGTTTTGCCGCGGTTATAGGTGCCGTCCGCCACAAGGTCGATGCCGTCAATATCGCGCGGGTTGCCCCCCGCTGCAAGCACGGCAAGGATTATGCGGTGCCATTCGGTGGCTTTGGCGGCGCTGAGTCCGCCGTCAAGGGCGTAGCGCTCCTTTACATTCTGCTCAAGCACGGCAAGATAGCCGGAATAATCGGTTTTATAGCCAAGGCGGCTGAGGGCTATCGGGTACCAGTCCCCCGGCGTGGAGCCGGCGAGGGCTATATAGCCGTCCGAAAGCAGGGTATCCGCCCCTATATCGGATATTTTCCAGTTTATAATGCCCTGCGCGGCGGCAGACATTTCTTCAAGCGAAACCGCGCCGGACTGTGCCTCCCCGTTTTCATCGTCCTGCGCCGCCAAAGCGTAGCCTGCGAAGGAAAGGGCAAGCATCAGGCATAAAAGCAGTGCCGAAAGATATTTTTTGCCGGCAGATGCGCACTTTTGCGCCGCCCCGTTTATTGTACGCCCGTCTTTTTTGCCGCTGCGCCCCGTCATTTTATCCTCTCCTTATGTGTTTTCTCCGTATCTTGTGCAAATCATGCCTCTGCCCTGCTTTGCGTGCCGTGTATATTAAACCCCGTGTATTAAACCTCGTGCGCGCTCATTTTTGCATAAAGCCCGACTCTTTACCGCTTGGTGATATTTATATTGATATTATATATTCTTACACCCCCGCTTCCCGGCAAAGCCGGGCCGCGGGGGCATATTTATCCTGCTTTTAGGCTTTTTTGTTTCTGCGCTTAAGCAGCACTGTGATTATTATCGCTGCCGCAAGCACTGCCGCGCCGCCGCATGCCCAAGGTATCCAATTCGTGCCGCCCCGAGCTTCGTTTTGCGTCAGGCTTCTGTGCTGCACATCCCCGCAGACGCGGCAGACGCGCTTCTGGCCGCCGTTTTCTTCTTCCCACCGGGAATAGTCGTGCTCTTTTGCCGGAACCTGATACATCTCCAGCAGCAGACCGCATATTTCGCAGCGTTTTTCCGCCGTTACCGCCTCGGTGCAGGAATGTGCCGGAATGATATCCTTTGCCTTATGCTCCTTTTTGGGTATCACACGCTCCTCTACCTGCCCGCAGCGGCGGCACTTTGCCTGCTTCAGCCCCTCGCTTGTGCAGTCGGCCTCCTTTACGGTTTCATATTCGCCGAAATCGTGGCCGTACACACAGCTGTCGGTTTTCAGCTGCTCCAGCGCTTTTTCGGCATTTATAAGGGTGTTTATATTGCTTACTTCCTTTTTCTGCTCGTCGGTAAGCTCCTCGTACGCCCTGCGCGCGGCAATTATCGCTTCCTCCTTCTGAAGGGTGACCTCGCCTATATCCTCTATGGCGTTTATTACCGCCTTTACGCTGTCTGCCTTATCCGGCGAAGCCAAAGCCTTTCTGAGCGCCTCGGCCGCGGCATCCGTCTGCTTTTGGGAAGCATCCAATATCTGCACCGTTTCCAGCGCCTTTTTATATGCCCTGCGGACATTTTCCCGGTCGGTAAGGCCGGATTTCCCCGCCGCGGCAATAAGCCGGGTAAGCTCACCCTTGTCTGCGGTATTCCAGTAGCCGGAGCTGCCGCCGCCCATTGCGGCGGAGCCGCCGATATCCGCACCGTAGCCCAGCGTGAACTGCACGCGCACGACATCGCCGTCCGAAACATAGTAGTCGGCAAAGCCCACATTGGGGAACACATTGTTTACCGAATACATCCAGCCCGAGCCCATGCTTACAACAAACTCGCCCAGATATCCGTCGCAGCTCTTAATATCCTCCGGGTCGAAGAAGTTTCCCTCTTTTATCAGGCGCTCCGCCAGCATCGCCGGTATATTTATATCGGTGCTTATACGGGAAACGCCGTCCGGGGTATCCCCCTTTGCATAGCCGTTATAGCGGGCAGCCGTTTTATCGCCGTCTGCTATATAGGCGCAATAGAAGCTTTCCTTCGGGGTTCCGCCGTAATATATGTTGTAGCCGTGCATCTTAAGCAGCCGCATCAGCTGCTGCGCCGCCGTTTCGCCCTCTATTATCGGCATTTCTACGGGCTGAACAAGATAGCCGCCGCCAAGAGTGAATATTTCCACGCTCCACACGGCACGGCCCGTTTCGGTGCCCGGGGCCGCTTTTTCATAGTTTATATTGTATGTAAGCTCGGTTGCCGTGCCGCCGGCGGACACTGCCTTTACCTTAACGACATTTTTGCCGGAATTCGTGAAAATAAGCGTGAAGCTGGTTTTTTCGCTGTCGTCCCAGGTGTAGCTCACCTTTTGTCCGTTGAGGGTTACCTCAACCGCGATTTTGCTGCCTTCGCCGTCCCGCGCCCAAACATCAAAGGTCAGGCGGGAGCCCTTCTGGGTCATGCCGTCCCTGAGAGTGGTGGTGATCTCCGGCGCCTTTGCCTGAAGTACCTGCTTTTTGGTGCGCACCGCATCCAGCTCCGCTATATATTTTGTGCGTATCTCCTCTGCCTGCGCCTCCGTGCGCGCCTGCGCTGTTTCCGTGCGCGCGCTTTCCAGCAGGGTATTTATTTCCGCCCATTCTGCGGCAAAATAATCGCTTTCCTTTTTGAGGCTCTCCAGCTCCTTTATAATCTCTTCCCGGCGCGCCTCAAGCCCCACAATGCGCTTGTACTCTTTTTCCGCCTCCTCCAGCGCAGAAAGTGCTGCAAAGGGCTTCTCTTGCTCGCTTAAGGCGTTATAGGCTTCCCTTGCCTCCTTTATTGCCTGTCCGCTCTGCGCCGTTACGGGGCTGAGCGCCTCTATCATGCCGTTTACCGCGTTTATACGCTCTGCCGACGGATTCTTCTGATAGCCAAGCAGCGGATACCCGCCGTTTGCAAGCCCGTATTCATCCTCCCTGAAGGCATCGCCCAGCTTTGCCGCAAGCACGCTTTTCATCTCCGCAGCCGTCAGCCCGGTGGTTTCACCGCTTCCGTAGGCAATGCCGGATTTATAATCGTCGCCGCAATAATAGCAGTTCTTCACACTGCTTCCGCTTGTGATCATGCCGATTATCGGCGCGGCATCGCTTGACGCAGCAAAGCTTCCCACGGCATAGCAGGACACAATACTGCTGCCGGGCTGTATTCTTCCCGCTATTCCGCCCACGCTGCTCTGACCCGTAATTCCCGTGCGTAAGCCTTCGCGCAGCCCGGAAACATTGGTATAGCAATTTTCTATCGTAAGCTCTATATTCGCCGAGCCGTGGCCGAGTATTCCGCCCAGCGCCGTGCCGTAAGTGCTGTTTAACGAGCCGATAAACGCGCACCCGCTTATAACGCTGCTGCCTGCACGCACCGTGCCCACAACGCCTCCGCTGTAACCCATGGAGTCGATATCCACCATGCTTATGCAGTTTATAACATCCGCGCCGTTGCTCCACCCCAGTACGCCGCCGACAAACTGCTTATTGGTGGTTATGCTGCCGCTTACCGTAAGATTCTTTATCACGGCATCGTCCGAGGCATAGCCGAAAAGCCCGCCATTTACCGATTTCAGTCCGTTTACGGCAAAGCCTTTGCCGTCAAACACACCTGCAAAGCTGCTGTTTTGCGTGCCAATCGGTGTCCACGCCGCGCCGCCCAGATCAATATCGCAGGCAAGGGCAAAATATACGCCCTTATAGCTGTTTCCCGCCGAAACCTTGGCCGCCAGATAGTTAAGCCCCTCCGCATCGGATACGGTATAGGGGTCCTGCTTGCTGCCGCTGCCGCCCCACGGTATTCTCTCATTTACCGTTATATCAAACCATGTCTTCAGCGCGCCGCGGATTATATATATCCGGCTCATGCCCGGCTTAAGCTCTCCGCTTTCGGACAGCTCATAATCGTTTACTTCATATTCCTCGCCGCTGCTCAGCCGTGCATACACAACAAGCCCCGTTGTATCCAGCGTCTGACCCTCGATGTACACCGTTTTATCGGGAGTCTTCTTTACAAACAGCTCTGTCTGGTACGGGCTGTCGTTGTCAAGATTTCCCCTGCCGCCTATAAGCTCCAGCGCCGCGGCAAGCTCCCTGTAACTGCGCACATAGCGGCGCTCGCTTTTTTCCACCCGTTCAAAGGCCGTCAAAGCCGCCTTTATGCTGCTTTTATAGTTTTTGTCAGAAGGAGCGGCAATGGCTGCTATCGCCTCCTGCGCTGCGGATATTGCATTAAGCGTTTCTGCCGACGGTGCGGTGCGCATATCGTAAAGCGTGCGCATGCCGTTTTCAAAGCGCCAGTATGCCGTCAGTGCATAGGAGGCCTGATCGTTTGCCATGCTGTTCCAGCCCGAGGAGCTTGTATGCATGAAGCCGCCGTCCGTATCGCGGAAGCTTAAAAGTCCGTCCAGCAGAGTTTTGCCCTTGCTGCTTATAAAGCGGCTGTCCTTTGCAGGGTCTATTCCCAATTCCGTAAGGGCGACTATCACCTGCGCCACGCTTTCGGAATTTACCGTTCCCCACGAGGCAAAGCGCCCCTGCTCGTCCATCATGGTGCCCAGCTTGTCCAGCGCCGCCTCAACACAGGTGCGCACGCTCCGGGTCACGGCGCCGTTCTTGCCCTCATAGGTATACTCGGTATCATCAAAATAATAGGGAGCAAGCGCCTGTATGGCCATGGCGGTCATATCCGGGTCGGTGCTGCCGCCCAGCGCCCAGCCGGCAAGCATGCCGTTTTCATAAAGCTGCTGGGATAAGATTTCCTTTATGAAGCTTTCCGCAGGATACTGCGCATCGCCGGGGATATCGCCCGGCAGCACATTCATTGCAATAAGCCCCCATACCCAGCCGTTAAGCCCCTGCTTGCCCGGTCCGCCGCTTACTTTGCAGTTATAGCTGCCGTCCGCAATCAGGTTTATGCTGCCGCCCCGATATTCCCCTATTGCGCTCGGGTCGCCGCCCAGCGCCGCAACGGTCACCGCCGCGCGGTGCCACTCGGTGGCCTTGACGCGGTGCAGCAAGCCGCCGTTTTTCTCATAGGTGCTGCTTATGTATGCCGCCATGGCGTCAAGATAATCCTGATATCCGCCGTCCTTGATTACCGGGATGCTGCTGCTTGTCCCGTCGGGCGCAAAGCGTCCCATTGCAAGAGCCATCCAGTCCGTGCCGGTGGAGCTGGCTCCGCTTAAGAAATCCTTGCTTGCAAGCAGGCTTTCCCCTGCGGAAAGGCCCGCACGGCTTCTGCGGCTTTCCACCGCTTCCGTTATATACTGCGCAAGCTGCTTTGACAGCTCGCTTTTTTCAAAGTAATCGGGGGTAAGCGGGGCGCTGTTATCCCTCTGTGCCTCCCACGCAAGCGCCAAAAGCCCGTCCTCGCTCTGTACGAAGGCATCGCCCAGCATCTGCGCCGTTATGCTCTGCACCGCAGTGCCCTTGCCGTTATCGGGGCCGGAGCCGGTTAAAAAATAACAGTTTTCCGTTTTTTCCGCCTTGCAGGCGCCCAGAAGCGCGCCGCCGTTGCTTGCGCTGCCCTGTGCGCTTACGCTGCCTGCATTAAAGCAGTTTTTAACCGTGGGTTGCTGGCTTTTGTGTCCGCCCGCTATGCCGCCCACTCCGGAGGAGGAGCTTGCGCTTCCGCTTACGGCGCCTCTGTTATAGCTGCTGCTTATCTCCGATGCCGTGGATACATAACCGGCTATGCCGCCCGCACAGGCCGCGCCGTTTATGCTGCCTGCGTTAAAGCAGCCCGATATCACGCTGCTGCCGCCGATATACCCGCCGATACCGCCGATATAGTTTGAGCCCGTTATATCAACAAGGCTTGCGCAGTTCTTTACGGTAGAAGATGTTATATTGCCGGCAATGCCGCCTATATATGAGCCGGAGCCTGATACCGTGCCCGATACCGTAAGGTTTTTTATCTCCGCCGAAGTAATTTGGGCAAAGAGTCCTGCGTTTCCGCCCGTTACATACATTCCGTTTAGCGTATGTCCCGCGCCGTCAAATGTGCCCTTGAAGGGGTTTTTGGAATCCCCTATCGGCGTCCATGGATGCTCGCTGCCGCCAAGGTCAAGGTTTGCCGTCAGACGCACGGTTTCCCCTGCGAAGGTGCGCCCGTTTTTTACCTGCTGCGCAAAGCGGGCAAGCTCGGAATAGGAGCCTATCTCGGTTACGGCACCGCTTTGTCCCTCCGCCCTCGCCTCTCTTATAAGCCCTGCGGGCAGCAGCGAAAGCAGCATCGCAAGCACCAGGAACAGTGCCGCGGTCTTTCCGGCAAAGGCCCTGACGCTTTTTTGCCGTTTTCTTTTTGCCAATGCGCATTGAGGCCGGCGTTTATTGTTCATATTCTCTCCTTCCGATCCCGGCGGCGCCGACAAAAAAAGAGCGCAGCCCTCCGTTTTTTGCTTAAAAAACGGACCTCGGCCTCACTCTTCTCACCACAGCGCGAACCCGGAATACGGCAGGTATTCTGACTCATCGGGAACCGCGTTTATCAAAAGCGAAAAACGCGGAAAAACCCATAAAAAGCGCGAAAAAAACCGTGCTTTTTGTTAGAAATACAGTAATGGCGGTTGTTCAGGATTCGAACCTGATTTCCTTTTTCATCTACTCAGCATACAACTTTTCAAACCGTATCGTATAAGGATCAATATTTGATTTTCTCTTTGCGCCTTTGCCGTGTAAGCATACGGCGGCAAAGAATACAAAAAAATTATATATTATATTTTCTCAAAAGTCAACCGCGGCAGCGGGCAAAAGCCGTTTTCTTTCCTTAAATTCCGGCGCACAAAGGCTGTGGCACGCAAAAGCGCGGCGGCTTAAAAAAACAAGCCCACGGCGGCAGCAAAAAGCGTGAAGGCCGTGCCTTCACGCCGAAGCGCCGCTTTTGATTTATACGGCATTTTTGTTACTTTTTTATCCATGTAGAGGGCATAAAGGCCAGCAGGAGAGGATATATCTCCAGCCTTCCCAGCAGCATCGCTAAGGAAAGCACCAGCTTTGAAAACACCGAATATCCCGCATAGGTTGCCGCCGGTCCCACGGCTCCCAGCCCCGGCCCTATGTTGTTAAAGCAGGATACCGCCGCGCTCAGGTTTGTTTCCAGCCCCTTTGGCTCAAAGGAAAGCAGCAGGAATATCACCCCAAGGCATATCATATACAGCGCAAAATATGCGTTTGCACTGCCCAGCGTGCTTTCGTCCAAGGGCTTACCCTCAAAGCGCACCGTGCTTACGGTTCTCGGGTGCAGCACCTTCTTAAGCTCCCGCCCCGCCGACTTGAACAGCATCATCACTCGGGATACCTTGAGCCCGCCCGCCGTAGAGCCGGCGCAGCCGCCTATAAACATAAGTATAAACAGTATCCCCTTTGAAAGATCGGGCCACATATTGAAATCCGCAGTGGAATAGCCGGTGGTGGTTATAACCGACGCCACCTGGAAAAAGGAGGTGCGCACCGTTTCCTCCGTGCCTGCATACATTCCCCGGATATTAAAGGCTATAACCGTGCCCGCCGCTATCACTATTGCAAGATAGCACCACAGCTCCCGGCTTTTCAATGCCCCGCCTATTCTTTTTATAAGCATCATATAATACAGGTTGAAATTCACGCCGAAAAGCAGCATGAATACCGTAATTACCCACTGTATATACGGGCTGTACGAGCCTACGCTGTCCGGCTTTATGCCGAAGCCGCCGGTTCCCGCAGTGGCAAAGGCATGCACCGCGCTTTCAAAGGGCGACATTCCGCCCGCCATAAGGAAGCCCGCCATTATAACGGTGAGGGCGATGTAAATTATATAAAGTATCTTAAGCGTGTCCTTAAGCTTGGGCAGTATCTTGCCCACCGTAGGCCCCGGCATTTCCGCCCTTAAAATATGTATTGAGCGGTCGGGCACATTGGGCAGCACCGCCATTACAAACACCAACACCCCCATACCCCCTACCCAGTGGGTAAAGCTGCGCCACAGCATGGAGCAATGGCTCAGCTCCTCCGGGTGAGAAAGCACCGAGGCTCCCGTGGTGGTAAACCCGCTTACCGTTTCAAAAAAAGCGTCGATATATGAGGGTATCTCTCCGCTTATTACAAAGGGCAGCGCGCCCACCGCCGAGATGAGCACCCACACAAGCGCCACTATCGCAAGCCCTTCCTTTGCGTATATCACCTTGTTCTTTGTGCGCCCCGCAAGAGTAAGGCAAAGCCACAGCGCCCCCGCTATAAGCGCGGTTATAACATAAGCCCATGCGCTTTTTTCCCCGTAAAGCAGGCCCACGCCCGCCGGAAGCAGCAGCAGAGCCGCAAGTACTCCCAGAACACTTCCCAGAGAGTACATAACCATCTTATGATTCATTCCGTTCTCCCGCCGCGGCTTTTCGCCGCAATTTTCTCGCGCATCGCCCGTTATTCCTCGATAAGGCGTGTCCTGAGTATGTCCTCAAGCGCGCCGAGGTGCTGCTTTGCCGCTATCACTACCACCTTGTCGCCCTCCTGTATGCAGTCGCCGCCGCCGGGAATTATCGGCTTTCGCCCTCTTATTATGCCCGCAATAAGCACGCCCGGGCGCAGCTTAAGATCCTTAAGCTGCACGCCCATGCCCTTAAAGCTCGGCTGCACGCTGAACTCCAGCGCCTCGATTTCGCCGTCCATAAGGCGATACAGCGTTTCTATGCTGCTTCCCTCCGAATTTGAAATGGCTCTTGCATAAAGCGTTGCCACATTTACCGTTATCTTCTTTGGGGATATTATACATTCAAGCCCCAGCCTTTCCGCCATGGCCGCAAATTCCGGGCGGTTCACCTTGGTTATTACCTTGGGTACATTTTGCTGAGAAGCAAAGCAGGAAATAAGTATGTTCTCCTCATCCATGCCGGTAAGGGCCACAAAGGCATCCATGGAGGCAAGCCCCTCCTCCAGCAGCAACTCCTGCGAGGCTCCGTCCCCGTTTATAACGGTGGCCTCCGGCACGGCGCTGCTTATATGAGCGCAGCGTTTGGCGTCTATTTCCACTATTTTTACATCGCAGCCGCCTGCGGTAAGCAGCCGGGCAAGATACACCGCCGTTTTGCTGCCCCCCAGTATCATTACGCTGCGCGCCTGCTTCTGAAGCAGCCCCAGCTTTTTAAGCAGCTTGGCCGCCTCGTTCGGTGCAGCTGTAAGCCCTATTCTGTCCCCGCCCCTTAAAACGAAGCTGCCGTCCGGAATATAGGCCTTGTCCTCCCTCTGTACGGCGCATATAAGATAATTTCCTTCGTATTTTCTGCGCACCTCCGCCAGCGTCATGCCGTCCAGCACGGTATCCTGCTTAAGCCGCAGCTCCACCATTTCAAAATTGCGCGCCGAAAATGTCTCAACATTTACGGCGCTGGGAAAGCGCAGAATGTTGCACATCTCCCGCGCGGCAAGTCTTTCGGGATTAAGCGCAAGGGAAAGATTCAGCTGCTGCTTCATAAAGGTCAGGTTGCGGTCGTTGTACTCCGGCTTGCGTATGCGCGCAATGGTGTGCAGCGCCCCCATGCTGCGCGCAAGAAAGCAAATAAGCATGTTCAGCTCATCCGAGCCGGTGGTCGCCACCACCAGCTCCGCACTTTTCACTCCTGCCTCCGCCAAAGTGTCGCAGTCCGCACCGTTGCCGCAAAGGCACATAACATCATATATATTGCTTATCTGGGCAAGCACCGCATCGTCGTCGTCCACCGCCACCACATCGTAGCCCTCGGCGGACAGCCCTTCCACAATGGCCGCGCCTATCTTGCCGCAGCCCACAACTACAATTTTCATATATTCCTCCAACGCCGCAGGAAAATTTATGCGGCACTCTTAATTATGATACTACCGATCCCGGATAATTTCAACCTCTTTTGCGCATTTATTTTTATCGCCTTTATGCAAATAAGGCAAAGCCGCTGTTCTTTATAAGCCCGTGCGCGCATATAATTAACCACCGGCAGCAGCCGGATAAACATAAGGGGGCTTTACCATGGCAAAGGACGATTGCATAATCCGGCGGCACAGCGAGGCGGAAAAGCCTCATTCCCTGGTGCTTGAAAACCGTGAAAAGGCCGTTATCACCGGGGTTTCCGCCGTTGACGGCTTCAATGAGGCGGAAATAACCGCCGTAACGGGCTCCGGTACCGTCACCGTTTTCGGCTCCGGGCTGCATGTTACGCATCTTGACCTTGTGCAGGGCGAGCTGCGCCTTGAGGGCTGCATTATGGGTGCCGAATATCATAAGCCGGAAAAAAAGCGCTCTCTTTTTGCTTTTCTGCGCGGTGTATGAGGGCTTTTGCGCCCTACCGGCATCTTTTGCACCGCCCGCAGTATTCCCGCCCGCCTTTGTGCCCGGCATTTTGAAATGCTTCTTTTCAAGGAGTTGATATTATGTTTTCCGGCATATATCAGAACGCGCAGGCCGCCCTTATGCTGCTTTGCGGCATTCTGATCGGCTTTCTCTACGATATATTCCTGCCTCTGCGCCTTTTTCGCAGCAAAATACTGCTGTTTTTCTCCGACCTCCTCTTCGGGCTGCTCTCCGGAGGTCTTTTGATATACTTTCTTCTGCTTTCCTCCCGCGGCGAGCTGCATTTCTACCTCTTTTTCTGCGCTTTTGCCGGTTTTTTGTTGCAATATGCCGCAATGCGTCCTATAATAAGCTGTACAGTGAGGTTTTTCTCACGGTTTTTACAAAAAAGAAGGGAGAGCAGGCATGAAAAGCAGCAGTGCGCAGAGGATAAACAATGACGATTTTGCCGATCAGTCCGTATACCGCGGCGCTAACCGTACGGAAAAGCAGCAGCGCGGCAGCGTGCAGGGCGGCAGTAATCAAAGCGACAGCAAGGCGTCTTCCGGCTATAAACGCAGCGCAAAGGACAAAAAGGCCGAAAAAAAGCGCCCCGGCGTGCTTAAAACCGTTGTAGTGCTTGCCTTTACCGTGGTTTTTGCCCTGCTTGCCGTGCAGATGCTGGAGCAGGAGCGTATTCTTCGCCGCCAGAAGGAGCGCATAGCCGACCTTCAGCGCCAGTACGATTCCCTCCTCACCCAGATAGACGACATCAACCGTGAAGTTGAGCTTGCCGGCTCCTCCTCGTATATCGAGCATTATCTCCGCGAAAAGCTGGGCATGATAAAAAAGGGCGAAACCCTGTATAAAATAGTTCCCGATGAAAGCAGCGCGCCGTAGCGCTGTTTTTTGTGTTTTTGTTCACTTTTATAGTTTGTTCCTCTTCCTTTGCACCTTTATGCTTGATTATTTTCTCCGCTTGCGTTAAAATTACGGTGGATATTTGTCTGCATGCTTTCCGCCTGCTCATTTATCCGCGTTAAATTGTATATCCGCAAGCGTACGCTTAAACAACTATGAAAGCGAGATATTTATGATAGTTTATCTTATACCGGCATACAAGCCCGATGATTCCATGCTGCCCTTTATTAAAGAGCTTATGCAGCACACAACGGACATCGTCGTAGTAAACGACGGCAGCGGCCCTGCCTTTGACCATATTTTTTCCTCTTTGGAAAATGACGGTGTAAAAATTATTTCCTATCCCGAAAATCACGGCAAGGGCTATGCGCTGCGCACCGGCTTTAAGTATATTTTCGATTCCTACACCGATGTAAGCGGCATAGTCACCGCGGACTGCGACGGTCAGCACACCGTAAAGGATATTATGCGCATCTCCGCCGCACTGGAGGAACACCCGGACAGGCTGATAGTGGGCGGTCGCGCGCTTAAGGAGAATGTGCCTCTGCGCTCCCGCATCGGCAACAGCGCCATGCGCAATATTTACCGCCTTGCAACCGGCTATAAGCTGCGCGACACCCAAACCGGGCTTCGCGGCATCCCCTCACAGCTTTTTGATAAGCTGCTCTCCCTTAAGGGCGACCGTTACGAATACGAAATGAATATGCTGCTCTTTCTGCGCAAATGGCAGACCCCGCCGCTGGAGATCCGCATAGAAACCATATACATCAACAACAACGAGGGCTCGCATTTCAATCCCCTCAAGGATTCCTGGCGCATTATGAAGCATATTTTCGGTTTCCTTTTTCGTCAGGCTGCGTCGTTTTTCAAATTCATAGCCTCCTCCCTTGTAAGCTATCTTTTTGAATACGGCCTTGTGCAGCTGCTCATGCTTTTTATCCCCTCCTTCACGCTGCCCTTTACCTCATCGCTTGATATGGGAGTTTTCCTGTCCAATTCCGTGGGGCGCATCGGCTCCTCGGTGCTTAACTATATTCTCAACCGCAAGCTGGTTTTCCGGAATAAAGGTAAGCACAGCGTAATAAAATATTACGGGCTGGTAGCGGCGGTCATGGTGCTTTCCTCTCTTATCATCTCCGGCATTTCCGGGCTGATTGCCGCAGGCGGCGCTGTTTCCTCCAAGGACGCCTCCCGCTTTGTAAAGCCCATAGTGGATGTCATATTCTTTGTCATCAACTATTTCGTGCAGAAAAAGTTCGTCTTTAACGAGCCAAAAAAGGAGGCATAAACCTTGTCCGTTATTGAAGCCATCCTTCTGGGGCTGATACAGGGTCTTGCGGAGTTTCTCCCCGTCAGCTCCTCCGGGCATCTTCTGCTGTTTCAAAAAATCTTCGGTTTGAACGATGTCCCGATGTTTTTCACCATAATGCTGCATATAGGCACACTTTTCGCCGTGTGCATCGCGCTGCGCAGGGAGCTTGCCGCCATTTTCCGCAAGCCCTTGGGCAAAATGACATGGATGATCGTGCTTGCCACAGTTCCCACGGTGATAATCGCCGTCCTTTTCAAGCTTCTGCTGGGGGATGCCTTTGACGGAGCGTATCTCGGCTTCGGCTTTATGATAACCGGCATCGCCCTTTACTGCATGGAGCTTTTCCCTTCCGGCAAGCGCTCCCTTGATGAAATCACCGTAAAGGACGCTCTTTCCATGGGAGTGGCGCAGGGCTTCGGCACGCTGCCCGGCATATCCCGCAGCGGCAGCACCATTGTGGGCGGCTCCTTCGGCGGGCTTTCCCGCGATGCCCTCGCCCGCTTTTCCTTTCTTATGAGTATTCCCGCAATACTGGGCGCACTGGTGCTGGATATTAAGGATGTCGACTTTGCCGCCATTTCCTCAGGCAGCGCCGGCATTTCCTGGCCGTGCATAATCATAGGAACGGTTGTTGCCGGCATCAGCGGCTATTTTGCGGTAAAATGGCTGCTTAAGCTCATAACAAAGCGCTCCATGCGTCCCTTTGCCTATTATACATTTGTTCTGGGAGTGCTTGTAACCGTAGATATCTACTTTACGCATATCGTTTTCAAATAGTTCTTTTGCATTTCCCGCCCGGCAAAAGCGCCGGGCTTTTTTGTTTCACGTGAAACATTTTTCCCGCATTGCCGTCATTTTTCGCAGTAATAAATTGCCGCATATATTTAATTTCCGATGTATTTTCAATATACAATGTTTCACGTGAAACATTTTCAAAAAAACTCTTAAATTCGCTTTGCCGTTACGGAGTTTTACATTATAATATAGAGTATGAAAAGAACGGAGGAAGCACCTTGGCTGTAATAATTGCGGTATCAAATCAAAAGGGCGGTGTCGGCAAAACCACAACGGCGGTAAATCTGGCAAGCGCACTGGGCGCAGCCGGAAGACACACCCTTCTTATAGATCTTGACCCTCAGGGAAACGCCACCAGCGGCTACGGAATAGACAAAAAAACAGTAAAAAACGAAATATACGATGTCCTCAGCGGAAAAATAAGCGCGCAGGAGGCCATACTTCCCACATGCAGCAAAAACACCGACATTCTCCCCACGGGTATAAACCTTGCCGGAGCCGAGGTGGAGCTGCTTACGCGCGAAAAAAGAGAATTCGTTCTCAAAAACGCCGTTTCGACAATATCCGACAGCTACGACTTTATTCTTATAGACTGTCCGCCGTCCCTTACGGTGCTCACACTCAACGCGCTCACGGCGGCAGACCGCGTGCTTGTACCCATCCAGTGCGAATTCTACGCCCTTGAAGGGTTAGGACAGCTTATGAACACGGTAAAGCTTGTAAAGCAGCATCTTAATCCGGGGCTGGCAATAGACGGCGTTGTCTGCACCATGTACGACAGCCGCACCAATCTCTCGGCACAGGTGGTGGCAGAGGTAAAAAAATATTTTCACGACAAGGTCTATTCCACGGCAATTCCGCGCAATGTCCGCCTTGCGGAGGCTCCCAGCTACGGGCAGCCCATAGATATATACGACCCCTCCTGCAGCGGCAGTGAGGCGTATAAAAGGCTTGCGCAGGAGCTTATAAAGCGCAATGGCTCAAAAAAATAAACCATATTAAAAACGAGGTTAAATAAAATGGCAAAAAGCAGAGGCTTGGGCAGAGGACTTGACGCACTTTTCCAATCGGCGGAAACGGTGCTTGAGGAAACGGAAACAAAAAAAACCGAGGACGGAAACTATATACACGAGCTTAAAATAAGCAGCATTGATATAAATAAAGAGCAGCCCCGCAAGACCTTTGATGATGAGGATATCGCCGAGCTTGCGGCATCAATAAAGGCAAACGGCCTGCTCCAGCCCATAACGGTCACAAAAAACGGCGACCGCTATACGATAGTGGCCGGAGAGCGCCGCTACCGCGCAGTGCGCTCCCTGCAAATGGAAACCATTCCGGCAATAATACGGAATATTTCGCGCAGGCAATCCATGGAGCTTGCACTTATTGAAAACATACAGCGCAGCGATCTGAATCCCATAGAAGAAGCGGCGGCAATAGGCGCGCTCATGCAGGAATTCGGGCTTACGCAGCAGGAGCTGTCCCAGCGTCTTGGAATGAGCCGCTCCGCGCTTGCAAACTCCGTGCGTCTGCTTTCGCTGCCGGAAAACATAATAAAGCTTATCAAAAGCGGAGAACTCAGCAGCGGTCACGCACGCTGCCTTATTCCCCTTCCGGACGACCAAAAAATAAAAGCCGCATTGGAAATAATAGAAAAGGGCTTAAGCGTCCGCCAGAGCGAAGCCCTTGTAAAGGCCATGCAGCAGCCTCCGAAGGAAAAAAAGGAGAAAAAAAGCTTCACCGAGCTTAACACCGCTCAGGATATGCTGCGCAAAGCGCTCGGCACTAAAGTGACCATCAACGGCACACCTAAAAAAGGTAAAATTACCATTGAATACTATTCCTCTGACGAGCTGGACGGCATACTCGAAAATGTAACGGGCACACCGCCGCTTTTCTGATAACAAGCAAGCTTACGGGCGGTCATACCGCCCGTTTTTCATACTCCTCATAAACGCATACGCATAAACGCATAAAAGTGCCGCCGGCTGCTCAACGCAGTCGGCGAGCATATAAAATAAGCCCCTGCATTACCGCAGGGGCAATTCGGCCGGGCCTCACGCCCGGTCATCATTTTTTTCAAGCGGCTCAAGCCCCGCTTCGGCTCTGCGTGCGTTTTCCAGCTCATACCATCTGTTTTCTATCTCTTCATGAACCGCATCCCCCGTGTCGCAGGTGGGGCGCGATGAAACCGCTTCGCCGGAATATACCGAGAGTATCTCCAGCGTGACCCTTGTGCTTCTCCACGGCGCGCGCTTTACTATCATATCGCTTCCGTGCAGCACGGCGGACACTACGGGCGCTTTTGCACGCGCCGCTATCTGAAAAGCTCCGTTGCGAAAAGGAATAAGCCCCGGCACGCGCGAACGGGTGCCCTCGGGATAAATTCCGTAATTTATAATTCCCTTTTTCAGGCTGTCTGCCGCCTTAAGAATGGTTTTTACCGCACTGCGGTTGTTCTCTCTGTCAATGGGAAGGCACATGCATTTGTGCATAAGCCTTCCCGCTATCGGTATTTTCAGGTTTTCCGGCTTTGTAATAAAGGCAATGCCGTATTTGCGCAGCGCCCACATTGCAATAAGGGGGTCAAAGTTGGAGCGGTGATTGCTCACAAACAGCCATTTGCCATCCATGGGCAGCTTTTCAAGACCGCGCAGGGTTATTTTCACCCGGCACAGCTTAAGCACAACGCCTATGGAAAAAACCGTCAGACGGCGGAAAAAAACGCTGTCCTTTTCCTGCGCACGCTTTGGGTCTATAAACAGCGTAAGTAAAAAAAGCAGTGCAAAATATACAATTATCAGCCCCGCCGTATATCCGGGCAGCGCAGCCAGCAGCCACAGAGCATTCAGAGGGTTCTCAACAGCCCCGGGAAGTACGCTTAACAGCGAAAGCACCGCCGAAATCAGCACAAATGGAAATATCATAGCCCGCCTCACAAAACAGTATCCGGCATTTTGTCCGTAAATAAAAATATCCGTTTCTGAGCCTGCGGATATTTTATATTCCGTGCCGTCATTTAATATGCAGCATAAAATTATACCCATGCGCGCAAAAGGCGCCCAACCGGCAAAAATGCTTCAATCCGCCCGGAACGGGCGGATTGTGCATACGCGGCGTGTCCGCGCCGCCAAAGAAGCGCGTTTTTACAAACGGCCCCTATTCTTCATTATTATCAAAGGCAACATATTGCTTGTGCACATAGCCCTTGGTTCCGTTGAAATCTATGCAATACCAGTTTTCTTCAAGCGAATATATCGAAACAACATCCTTCTTCTTAAGCGTGCCCAGAATATCATAATTCGTTCCGGGGCCGCTGCGCACATTTACGGTGCTGTCCACTCCGTCTATATACCCCTTGTAGGTGGGCTCCGGAGTATCCGTCACCTCCGGCACGGGGGTTGCAGAGGGCCGTACCGTAGGCGTCGGCCGAAGGGAAGCCAGCACCTCAGGCGGCAGCGAACGCTGCGTCGGCTGAACATATGCAAAATCCTCAAGGTATTCCAGCTTATCAATGCGCCACTGCCCGTCCGATTTCACCAGCGTCACCTTGTAACGGCAGTTCTGCCACTCCGGAGGATAATATGTGCCGTCCAGCTGCGCGGTTTCCTTGTCCTTTACGGAGGCTTTGATCGCGCCGTCTATCATATACACGGCTTCCTCCACCGTTATAACCGCCGTTGTCGCCCAAGGCCATGTCAGCAGTGACCCGCAGCGCAGCTCATAACCGAAGGAATTTACGGTGTAGGAGCTGTATTTCTCCCGCAGTGCAAGATAGGAGTCGTTCTCCATAAAATACGAGGTGTAATACTTGCTCATGCCGGAGGTGTCATTGTTGTACAGTATAACATTTGCCCTCTCCCGCATTCCGTCATTAAGCATAACATACAGGCTGCTGTAATTCATGCTCACGGAAAAGCCGGCGGCGCACAGCAGCGCTATAAGGCTCAGTGCCACTATCGCCTTTAATATAAAAACTATAAAACGAGTAAGCTGCTTCACGGTAATTCCTCCGTTATAGTATACTCACACTAAATAATAAATAGAAAGTACATATACATCACATAAAAGCAAAAATGCAAACGGCCGTTAAAAACCGATTATTATTGTAACATACTTTCGCCGTTCTGTACAGCCCGCATTTTCCTGCCGCAGCTTTTATCATGCAAGCGGCGCTATGGGCAAAAAACGGGAAAGACGGCTCAGATCGCACCTTTCAAACTCAAGATGCGCCGTAAGCCCGTCAAGAGAGGCGCGCAGCTCCTCCCGCGAAAGCTCCTGCGTCAGGTCATACCCGCTCAATGCAAAAAAACGCTCATACATAACGGTTTCTCCGTCCTTTATCACCCACAGACGCACGCAGCAGTAAATATCGTTATAAAACCCAAGCTCCCGCTGCGTCGCCGTCTTCGGTGCGCACTGCGCAAGCGTTTCACCGTCCGTATAGGCATATGTGGCGGTAGAGAGCGTACAGCCTCCCGCCTGTGCGCCGAAAGAGGCGCCGTTTATATCGTTGAATGCACTCAAAACAAAGCTTTCGGCATAGCTCAGCTGTATTGCCGTTCCGTCCGCGCACCCGCAAAACAGCGCTGCAGCCGTCAAAACCGTCAATAATAATGCAGTTATTTTTTTCATACCGTCTCTTCGCCCGCACTTCCCGGCTTTCTTCCGTTTTACTGCCGGAATTTCTCCGGCTGTTTTCGTATTTTATTATATCCCATTTCCATAAACATTGCAAATCCGTCTCCGCCCGGCTGCATTTTTGCTGCCAAAGTGACGCCGCGGCCGAGCCCTCGGCTTCGCCTGCGGCCCCTCCGCCGGCCTTGCGGCCGCCCCAAGCCCCCTTTTTCGGGTGCTTTGGCCGCGGCTTTCACCGCCCGCAGCTTTTGCGCACATAAAAAGCCCGTCGCGCCGCCGCTGCCCGTTGTATGCATCCGTCCGCATAAGCGCCGACGCCATAAATGGTTTGACACGGATTTTATAAAAATATATAATAATGTATATATTAAGCTCATAAAACGGAAGCCGCCGCCCCTTTTCGCGCCGCTCCGTTTGGAAAGGAATGCCCGATGGGCAGGGTATCATTATGACAGTGGAAGAATTAAGAAACAAATGGTTGGCCTTTTTCAGCAGCAAACAGCATGCGATCATAAGCAGCGCTTCGCTGATCCCGGAAAACGATCCGTCCGTGCTGTTCACCACGGCGGGAATGCACCCGCTGGTGCCGTACCTTCTGGGCGAAAAGCACCCCGCCGGCGTGCGCCTGTGCGATGTGCAGAAATGCGTGCGCACCGGCGATATCGACGAAGTAGGCGATGCCAGCCACCTCACCTTCTTTGAAATGCTGGGCAACTGGAGCCTTGGCGACTATTTCAAAAAAGAAGCCATAAGCTGGTCATGGGAATTCCTCACAAGCCCAGAATGGCTGGGCATCGATCCCGACCGCCTCGCCTTCACCGTGTTTGCCGGCGATGAAAACGCCCCCCGCGATGAGGAGGCCTATGAGCAATGGAGAAAGTGCGGCGTAAAAGAGGATCGCATATTCTTCCTTCCTGCGGAAAACAACTGGTGGTGGGCAGGCCCCACCGGCCCCTGCGGCCCGGATACCGAAATGTTCATCGATACCGGCAAGCCCGCCTGCGACCCCGACTGCTCCCCGGCCTGCGACTGCGGCAAGTACCTTGAAATATGGAACGATGTTTTCATGCAGTATAACCGCACTGCGGACGGCGTGCTGCATCAGCTCAGCCAGAAAAATGTGGATACCGGCATGGGCCTTGAGCGCACCATCTGCATCCTTGAGGGCAAAAAGAGCGTGTACGAAACCGAGGTCTTTGCCGACATTCTTGCAAAGATCGCGCAGCTTTCCGGCCATACCTACGGCGAAAGCGAAAGCGTCACCCGCGCTTTCCGCATAATTGCCGACCATGTGCGCTGCGCCACCTTCATCATAGGCGACCAGCGCGGTGTGACCCCCGGCAATGTGGATCAGGGCTATGTCCTGCGCCGCCTCATCCGCCGCGCCGTAAGATACGGCAAGCAGATAGATATGCCTGCCGGCTCCTGCTCCGCAGTGGCTCAGGTGGTAATAGATATGTATAAGGGCGCATATCCCGAGCTTGAACAGAACCGTGAGCGCATCATCTCCGAGCTTGATAAAGAGGAGGAGCGCTTTGCACGCACCCTCTCTCAGGGCCTCAAGGAATACCGCAAGGTGGCGGATAAGCTCTCAAAGGGCGACTGCATCGACGGCGTTACCGCCTTCCACCTCTATGATACCTTCGGCTTCCCCGTGGAAATAACCATGGAGCTTGCCGCCGAGGACGGCCTTAAGGTGGATAAGGACGGCTTTGACGCCGCCTTCAAAGAGCATCAGCAAAAAAGTCAGGTGGGCGCGGAGCAGCGCTTCAAGGGCGGCCTTGCCGAGCAGACCGAGCAGACTGCGCGCCTCCATACGGCCACCCACCTGCTTCATGCCGCGCTGCGCAAGGTGCTGGGCGACGGCGTTGCGCAGAAGGGCAGCAATATCACAAACGAGCGTCTGCGCTTCGACTTTTCCTTTGACCGCAAAATGACCCGCGAGGAGCTGGACGAGGTGGAACGCCTTGTAAACGAGGCCATAAAGGCGGGCGTGCCGGTAGTATGCGAGGAAATGCCCCTTGAGGAGGCCAAAAAGAGCGGCGCCATCGGGCTTTTTGAAAACAAATACACCCAGGTGGTCAAGGTGTACACCATGGGCAATTTCTCCAAGGAGATATGCGGCGGACCGCATGCCTCCAATACGGCGGAGCTGGGCAGCTTCAAGATAAAGAAGGAGGAAAGCTCCTCTGCCGGAGTACGCAGAATCAAGGCGGTAATAGGTCAACAATGAGAATCTCCACTCTGGATACCACCCTCCGGGACGGCGCGCAGGGCTGCGGCATCAGCTTTTCCCTGCGGGATAAAGAGCAGATAATACATCTCCTTGATGAATTGGGAATAGATATAATCGAGGCGGGAAATCCGGCAGCAAGCCCCAAGGACGCAGAGCTGCTGTCCTCCCGCTTCTCCCTTACCCATGCGCGGCTTGCCGCCTTCGGAGCCACCCGCCGCAAGGACTGCGCCCCCAAGGACGACCCGGCACTGGCCGCTTTGGGCGCATGCAATGCCGATATTGCGGTAATATTCGGAAAATGCTCCCTTACCGCCTGCCGCGAGGTCATACGCACCACCCCGGAGGAAAATCTGCGCATGATCTCCCAAAGCGTGGAATATCTTCTCTCCTGCGGTAAGGAGGTCATATTTGACGCCGAGCATTTTTTTGACAGCTTTAACGAAAACCCGGATTACGCCTTGGAATGTCTAAGGGCTGCGCAGTCCGCGGGAGCGGCGCAGGTGTGCCTTTGCGATACCTGCGGCGGTACGCTTCCCTCTAAGGCGGCAGAGGCAGTTGCCGCCGTAACGGCGCGCCTTCAAATCCCGGTTTCCATCCATGCCCATGACGACTCCGGCCTTGCAACCGCCGTATCCCTTGCCGCAGTGGAGGCGGGCGCCATCGGAGTGCAGGGCACCCTTACCGGCATAGGCGAGCGGTGCGGCAACGCCAATCTTTCCTCCGTTATCCCCGATATCATGTTCAAGCTGGGGCTTGACTGTATAACGCGCAAGCAGCTTGAGAGGCTCACCCCCACCGTGCGTGCCGTTGCGGAAATATGCAATACCGCCCTTCCCGGCTCCCTGCCCTATGTGGGCAAATATGCCTTTTCCCATAAGGCGGGAATGCATGTGGATGCCATCATAAAACAAAAGGGCGCCTATGAGCACATCCCGCCGGAAAGCGTAGGCAACCGCCGTCAAATATTGCTAAGTGAATACTCCGGCCGCGGCTCCGTAATAAAAAAACTGGAAAATTACGACCCCGCTCTTGCCGGGGATGAAAAGCTGGCGCAGCACCTTGCCGCCGCCGTTAAGCAGCTGGAGCACGACGGCTACCGCTTTGACGGCGCCGATGCCTCCTTCGAGCTGCTGGCCCTTCGTACAAAGGGTCTGCTTAAGGATTATTTCCGCCTTGAGCTTTTCAAGGTAATGCAGGAGCAGGTGTCGCCGGATGCCGCAACAAGCGCCTCCGCCATGGTCAAAATAGCCGTAAACGGTCAAAGCGAAATGTCCGCCGCCGAGGGGCTGGGCCCTGTGGACGCGCTGGATAAGGCAATGCGCCGTGCGCTGACCGTCTTCTATCCCTCCATTGCGCAAATGCGCCTTACCGATTTCAAGGTGCGCGTGCTGGATTCCTCCATGGCCACCGCCTCTCAGGTGCGCGTGCTGGTGGAAAGCACCGACGGCGTTTCCTTCTGGTCCACCACCGGAGTCAGCACCGATATAATAAAAGCCAGCATCACCGCGCTTGTGGATTCCATGGTCTATAAGCTCTATCGCGACGATAAAGCCGCCGGCAGATAGCACCGTAAGCTTAAAACAGAGCACAAAATAAGCGCACAGGATATAATATAAATAATATAAATAATATAAATAATATAAATAATATAATAATACCGCAGGCTTATGAAAAGCTTCCCAAAACTCTCCGTCTTTCGGAAGCGCCTACATAGTCTGCGGTATTTTTAATTATTAAATCAATTATCCATTGATTATTCAGCTATTCATTCGGCTATTCCGCCGATTATTCAGCCGCTGCCGGCCTTGTCCGGCTTTGGGGGATTGCCGCCGCGCGGGGCAAACTTCTTTCATAAAAACCCATCGCGCCGTCGCAGCCTGCGCTGCGGCCGACCCCTCGGCTGCGCCTGCGGGCCCTCCGCCGGCCTTACGGCCGCCCCAAGCCCCCTTTCAGAGTGCTTTGGCCGCAGCTTTCGCCGCCCGCCGCTTTTGTGCGCAAAGCAAACCCATCGCGCCGCCGTTGCCGTTATTATGGATGATAATAGACACATTTGAAAAATAAAGGAAACATTGTTGAATTATGCAATCGATCGTGCTATAATATATTTAACTCTTATGAACGGGAGATAAAATATGGAAAACGAATCGATTTTCAAGTCAAGCTTTACTAATATGTTTCAGCCGGGAAATAATACGGAGGAAATTTCGGACACCTATGTGTATCATTATACAAACGCAAAAGCACTTATATCAATCTTTGAAGACAAAAACTTAAGGTTTTCGGATATCAGGTATATGAACGATCGTTCCGAAATGGCGTTTTTTGTTAAGCGACTAATTGAATTCATCACCGACAACGGTGAACAGCATCCTTTTTTCCGAGATGCGGTAAATGAACTTCTTGCAGAGAACAAATACAGCCAAATTTTAGATCTGAGTATAAATAAAATTCAATACAAAGATGTCTATGAGCGCAAAATGATGACCCATCGCACTTTTATTTTCTGTACATGCGATAAGCCCGATTTATTAAATATGTGGAACTATTATGCATCGGGCGGCACATATTCCGGGTATAATATCGGATTTTCCGTTAAAAATTTTCTAAAAACCTTTGATACCGAGCAAGAAAGAAAACTTGACAGCTTCGTAGTATACTACGGGCATGTTCTTTATGATAAAAAGAAGCAATATGAAGCTATTGATGAATTAGCCCGAAAAATTGAAAAACAATTCGGTCGGGATAAAAAAATAAACCATGCAGCCATCACCATCCGGTGGTATATAGAACAGCAGGGAGCATTTTTTAAGGACGACAGTTTCTCTTCCGAAAAAGAGTATAGATTCCTTCTCTCAATAGCTGACAACAGAATTCCGTACAATGAAGAGGATGCGCAAAAGTATTTTGGAAAGTATAATAAGAAATTGTGTGAAAAGTTTTACGACAGAAACGGCGTTATTGTTCCGTATATGCAGGTAGCAATACCGGAAAACTCCGTTAGCCGCATTACCGTATCCCCTATGACGGAATATGAAATCGCGAAGAACAGTATAAAAGAGTTGTTAAAGGCAAACGGAATTTTCAGCACAACTAATAAAGAGGTTGCAGTCTATAAATCAAACATACCGATAAGATTTTAACGCCGAAACAAAAAAGCAGATAATTTTTGCTTATACATAAATCCGTTCCGTTTCGGCCTTTATTGCCCTTTAAGAAGCTGTACCAAAATTCCGCCGCAATGATTATTATTAATATCCGACCCCATCGCGCCGTCGCAGCCTGCGCTGCGGCCGGCCCCTCGGCTGCGCCTGCGGGCCCTCCGCCGGCCTTACGGCCGCCCCAAGCCCCCTTTCGGGCGCTTTGGCCGCAGCTTTCGCCGCCCGCCGCTTTTGTGCGCAAAGCAAACCCATCGCGCCGAGCGCAGCTTATTCCCTATCCTGCTTTTCCTCTGTTTTGTCGTTTGCTTCCGGCTTTTTCTCCTTTGCACGCAGCGCCGTAGCGGTAATGCCGCTTGCAAGCCCTAAAAATACCCCCGCATTCATGCTGCCCGATATACTGCCGAATACAAAATAGCCTATAAGTCCGCCTATGGCCGCCCCCGCAAGCAGGCATATAACAAACAGCGAGGTTCCCTGCTCCCGCTTGAGCATAAAGCACCGCTCGTCCTCGTTTTGGCTTTTTTTCTCCGCAAAGCCGCATTCCTTCAAAAAATGCGCCTGCTGCGTGTCCCCGGCAGGGCAAACGGCAGTCAGCCTGTTCACACCGCTGCTGCGCAGCGCTTCGCCCGTCACCGCTTTGAGGGCTTCAACGGCATACGCCCCGCTTTCCTTAAAGCAGCAGTACACTTCGGCCTCGCCGCGGCAAAGCTCGCCAAGGCGTATATGCCCCAGCACCTCGCCGTCCTTTGCGGCAGCTATTATCACTCCGGGAAAATGCATTTCCGTGCTTTCCTCCGGCGCGTACATCTCGGCCAGTATTTTTTTCTCGCTCTCATCAGGGACAGGGCCGTGCAGCCCCTTTGCGGCATAGTAGCCTTGCGTGTTTTCGGCATATTCCCGCATTTCTTTGCCGCCCGGCTGTATAAGGCGCAGTTCATTTGTATTAAGCTCCATAATTCTTTCGGCTCCTTAAAAAATCCGCATTTTAACGCCTTATTCTATCATTTGGCGTATTCTCAGCGGTATTCCTATCGATGCGCACAGTCTCTTGCATGCCTCCTGCTCCTCCTCAGGCAGCACATCCACTATGCTCATCACCACCTCGGGCACATATTCCTTCACGCTTTTTGCAAACGAAAGCATGGCGTCAAAGCCCGCCTCGCCGTATTTGCAGCGGCAGATGCTCTGATACTCCTTTGCATTTGATGCATTCAGGCTTATGCTTACAACATCCACCCCCGCAAACCGCGAAGCCACATCCACCCCCGCAATAAGGGAGGCATGCCCATTGGTGTTCACCCGTACTCTGCCGCCCTTGCTTTTTATGTAGGCGACGATTTCCGTCATGGCATCCAGCCTCTCGGTGGGCTCTCCGAAGCCGCAGAACACAATCTCGTCATAGGCCTTGGGATCGGGAATAAGGGCTATGACCTCCTTTGGCGACGGCTCGCGCTCCAGCCACAGCTCATAGTCCTCCATTCCGTCGTGATTGTTGCGCACACAGAAGGTGCAGCTGTTGCTGCATCTGTTTGTAAGGTTGATATACAGGGATGACCCCAGCTGATAAACAAAGGTATTGCTCATAAATTCTCTCCGTTTTGCCCTAAAAATTTTTCGGCATGTTTTTGATGCGTTTTTTTGATGTTTTTTAATGCTTTTTAACGGTTTTTTCACCGTTTTTCAGCACTTTTAATTTTTTCAAAACGACACAGACGGCACACTTTTTGCAATTCCGTCAATAAAGCCTTCATTTTCGCCTCTATTTTGCGATTCCGAAAAGCCTGCGCGCGTTTTCGTTTGTAATATCCGCAGCCTCCTGCGGCGATATTCCCCACAGCTCCGCCAGCCTTGCCGCCACCAAAGCCACGCGGGAGGGGTCGTTTCTCTCCCCGCGGAAGGGCACCGGCGTCATATACGGGCTGTCCGTTTCTATAAGCACGCGGTCCCTGGGCGCGAATTTCGCCGCCTCCGGCGCAAGGCGCGCGCTTTTGAAGGTAAGCAGCCCCGTAAAGGATATATACAGCCCCATGTCCAGATACTCCCGCGCCGTTTCTTTGCTGCCCGAAAAACAGTGTATAACGCCGTTATTTACTCCGCAGCGCCTTAGCAGCGCCAGCATATCGGGCAGCGCGTCCCTTTCATGCAGCACTGCGGGCAGCCCGGTTCGCCGCGCCAGCTCAAGCTGGCTCTCAAGGGCCGATATCTGCCTTTGCCGCGGCGCTCCCTCATAGTGATAATCCAGCCCTATTTCGCCTATTGCGGCGCATTTCGGCGCTTTTGCAAGCTCCTCAAGGCGCAACAACGCCTCTGCGCTCATGCTTTCCGTATTGTGCGGAAAAAAGCCGCAGGCAAAGTATATATACCCGAAGCGCCCGGCATAGGAAGCCGCCTCAAGGCTGCTTTCAAGGTCGGTTCCGCACCAGAGTATTCTGTCCACCCCTTTTTGCGGCAGAGCGGCTATAACCGCTTCTCTGTCGCCGTCAAAGGCGGCATCGTCCATATGACAGTGTGTATCAAAAAGGTTTATCATTGTCTGATCTTCATATCTCCGTCTTTAATCCAGCCCAGCTTTCTGAAAAGCAGGGTCAGCGCCCATACCAGCAATCCGGGCAGCAGGAAGTGCAGAATTGCAATTTTTATAAGCACTATCCACCAAATTTCGCCCGCTTCTGTCATAACGGTAAAGGTTCCGATGCACCCCACCAGCCCGCTCGTTCCCATGCCCGCGCTTATGCCGAAGTTCTTCATTTGGAAAAGCGTGGTGGCAAGCGGCCCCAACACCGCAGAGACAATTATGACGGGCAGCCATATTACCGGCTTGCGGCAGATGTTGGGCACCTGAAGCATGCTTGTGCCGATGCCCTGAGAAACAACGCCGCTCCAGCCGTTATCCTTAAAGGACGCCACGGCAAAGCCCACCATGTTCACACAGCAGCCCACTGTTGCAGCGCCTGCCGCAAGGCCGCTGAGCCCCAGCATTGCGCACAGCGCGGCGGAAGATATGGGCGCGGTGAGCACCATGCCCACTATAACGGATATTACAACGCCGTAGAATATAGGGTTGCGTTCGCAGGCCATATTTATAAAGACGCCAAGCTGTTGGAGCAGCCAGCCGAATACGGGGCTTACAAAGGTTGCAACGGCGCCGCCGGAGAGCAGCACGCCAAGGGGCACAAGTATTATGTCCACCTTGGTTTTACCGGCGTACAGGCCGCCGATCTCCGCGCCCACAAGGGCTGCAATAAAGGCTCCGGCAGGGCCTGCCGCCACTGCCGCATCGCCGGCGCCGTAGGTGGCCACGCAGCCGAGCGCTCCGGTCACGGCGCTTGAAAAAATGACAAGAGGCTTATGCTTCAGACCGTATGCAACCGCAACGCCTATGGCTGCGCCCACGATCGGGTTGCTCATGGCCATGTTTTTCCCGCCGCTGCTTACGATATCGTTAATAAAGGAGCAATACGGGATCTTGCCCAGCTGCTGAATTATAGTGCCGATTATCAGGGTGCAGAACAGGCCCAAAGCCATATAGCTCATTCCGTCCAGAAACCATCGGCGCATGAGGCGCACAAACAGGTTTTCTTTTTTTGCCGTACTGTTTTCCGACATAATACCACCGCCAAATATTTTATTTTTTCGGTCCGCATTCCGGCATTTGTTTTCCGGCTGTCCTCCCGGCGCGGCTGCGCGCAGGCCTTGCAGACCCCCCATATTATGATATTGCGTTTTTCCGTTTAGTCAAGCGGAATCGCCCCTGTTGCCGGGATATATTTTTTAATGTTTTGCCCTTTTTGGCATAAGAAGGCGTAATTTCGGGCACTTTGCCGCGGCGGCGCAATTTTTTTGCTTTTTATAACTGCGGCTTCGGGCGGTGAGCGCGGCAGGGGAACGGTGTTCCCCCGGCACTGCCGTAAGGCAGGAGAAGGGCGCGAGGCTTGCCGAGGGCCCGCCGCGCGCGTAAGCTGCTTTTTGCTGAAAGGTTTGGCACAGCCCGGTTTACAAAGCGTCATAATTATAGTAAAATAGGCTTTACTGTTAAGGAGAATGCAAACTATGTTGGAAATTGAGCTTAGGAATCTGTCTTTGGGATTCGGCGACAGGACGCTGTTTTCCGATGCCCGGTTAAGCATATATACGGGAGATAAGATAGGGCTTATAGGCGCAAACGGCTGCGGCAAGACCACACTGCTTAGGGCGCTGCTGGAGAAGGAGCCTCAAAACGGGATATACCGTGCGCCCGGTCTGAGCATAGGCTATCTTGAACAGCAGCAGGGGAATTCCTTCACGGGCACGGTAAGGCAGGCTGCTTCGGAGGCGTGCAGCGATATTTTTCGCCTTGAAGAGGAGCTTGAGCGTATAAGCGCCGCCATGGCGGAGGCGCAGGGCAGCGAGCTTGAGCGCATAAGCGAAAAATACAGCCGTATGCACGAGGAATTTGAGCGGCGGGGCGGCTACGGTGTAAACTCCCGTATATTGGGTGTGCTGCGCGGGATAGGGCTTACGGATGAGTATTTCGACAGAGATACCTCCGTGCTTTCCGGTGGGGAAAAGGCCCGCCTTGCCATAGCGCGGCTGCTGCTGTCCGGGCATGATATTCTTTTGCTGGACGAGCCCACCAACCATTTGGATCTCCGGGCGGCGCAATGGCTTACCGATTTTTTGTGCAGCCTAAAGACCACCGTGCTGGTGGTATCCCACGACCGATATCTGCTTGACCGCCTGTGCGGCTCCGTTGCGGAAATATATGCGGGGCGTATGTATTCCTACAAGGGTAATTATACCGCTTTCCGCGAAAAAACACAGCAGCAGCGCAGACTGCAGGAAAAACAGTATCAGGAGCAGCAGCAGGAGATAAAACGCCAGCAGGAGATAATAAAGCAGTTCCGCTCCTTTAACCGGGAAAAAAGCATACGCGCCGCGGAAAGCCGGGAAAAGGCCCTTGCACGCATGGAGCTTGTGGAAGCGCCGGAAACCGTAAAGCCCATGACGCTGCGGTTTACGCCCTTTGTGCACACGGGAAGCGAGGTGCTTGCGCTTAAAGGCATGACGGCGCAGTATCCCGGCAAGCAGCTTATATCCCCCTTCAGCCTTACGCTTTTGTCCGCCTCAAGGGTGTGCATAGTGGGGGACAACGGCTGCGGCAAGACCACGCTGCTTGAAAGCCTTTTGGGGCGCAGGGAACATTCGGGCGAGGTAAAATGGGGCGCAGGGGTAAAAATAGGCTATTATGACCAGCACCATCGCGAGCTGGACCCGGAAAACACGGTGCTGGATGAAATATGGCGCGGCGACCGCAGGCTGACGCAGACGCAGGTACGCTCCGCCGCAGCGGCAATGCTGTTTTCGGGGGAGGATGTTTTCAAAAAGGTAAAAACCCTTTCCGGCGGGGAAAAGGCCCGCACTGCACTTTGCCGGCTGGCACTTTCGGGCTGCAATGTGCTTTTGCTGGACGAGCCCACCAACCATTTGGATATGGACTCCCGCGAGGTGCTGGAGGAAGCATTGGGCGCATATGAGGGCACCATTATTTGCGTATCGCACGACCGCTATTTTATAAACCGTTTGGCAAGTGAGATATGGCAGATAAAGGACGGGGCGCTTACCCGGTATCCGGGCAACTATGACGATTATGTTGCCGCCGTTTCGCCAAAAGCGCAGCAGCAGGAGCAGGCGCCGGTAAACAAAACGGCGGAAGCAAAAAAGCGGGCCGCCCTTAGGGAAACGCGCCAAGCGCAAAAGCAGCTTAAGCAGCAGAAGGCGGCGCTGGAGGGGGATATTGCCGCCCTCGAGAAGGAAAAGGGGGAGCTGGAGAATTTGTTTGCCTCCAGTGAAATATATGCCGATACCGACCGTTTAATGAAAAGTCAGGAGCGCTACCGCAGCGTGAATGAAAGGCTGGAGCAGCTGTACGAAGAATATATGGCACTGGAATAACGGTTCGTGCCCCGGCTTTGGGGAAGTGCGGCAGAGCCGGACAAAAAGCGCTTTAACGCCGTCAATGTGCGTCTTTTGCACAGGGACGGCGTTTTTGCGGTTTTATGGGCTGCTTACCGGGAAATATAACAAAAAAATATGCTTTTTTATGCCTTCTATATGCGTTTTTTTGTAAAAGTGCGGTGCAAAACGACGGTTTTATAAAGGCGGCCGCAGAGCAGGGCGGGCGCAGCGGGAGAGAAAAAATATATTTTCTTTTGTCGGGCGGGGGCGCCGCGGACGCCTTTTATATAAAGCTTGCGGTTTTAAGGCTTTTTAACTGTATATACATTAACCATAAATCATACTATGCCCGCTTTTTTCATAAAGGACTCGGTATTTACAAGGCCGGAGCGGTTATATCTTCCCAGCAGCCACAGCGATTCCGGGTCCCTTGTTACGGTATTGCTTTTTTCGCTGCAGGAAAGGGATACGGAAAACCCGCATTTTTTTACCGTGTTAAGAGAGCCGCTGCCTATTATGCCGAAGGGGTAGGTGTAGCAGACGGGAACGGTTATGCCGTTGTTTTCAAGCTCCTTTTGCAGCTTCATAAGATCGCTGCTTAAGCGTTTATCGTATTGCGCGTCGCTTTCCCCTTTTTTTCTGCCGCTGCCGCGTATGGGCTCCAGCTTGTGCATATCGTAGGTATGGTTGCCTATTTCTATACGGCCGCTTGCGTCAAGCAGCCGTATATCGTCATAGGCAAGGTGCGCGTAGTTGGGGTTTTTATCCCCGCTGTCGGTATAAATGCGCGCAAATTTGCCCACCACCGAAATAAGCGCATTAAAGGAATACTCCTCCAACAGCGGCAGGAGATACAGAAGGTTATTGTAGTATCCGTCGTCAAAGGTGAGCATTACGCATTTTTCCGGAAGATCTGCTTCGCCCTTTGCATATTTTACAAGATCCCGCGGCAATACCGAGGTGTAGCCGTGCTTGCGGAGATATTCAAAATCCGCCCTCAGCTGAGCCGGGGTGACTACATATTTACCCGTTCTTGCAGGGTCCTTAAGGATACTGTGATACATTATTATGTGCAGCGTTTTCCCGCCGTCCGAGGGCAGATATGCTGCCTGCGTGGTTTCGAAAAGGCTGATGAGCAGCAGCAGTACGGCAAGCGTCAATACGGCGGCAGGCAGAAACATGCGGCTGAGAATGCAGTGAAATCTTTTCATTTTTCCCTCCGAAGCATAAGGAACAATCCCGGCTGCGCCGCATCTGCGGCGCTGTGTGTTTTATTAAAGGCGACTTTATTACGGCAGTTACAGCGGGATTTATAACAGCATTATAACAATATAACAACAAATATATATGCGGACGGAAAGACAAATATGCAAGCAAATAATGAATATCCGGCGCGGATAAAACGCATCAAATATAAAAATCAGAAATATAAAAATATAGTGTTGCGCCGCAATCATACGATGATTATACAAAAAGCATAAAGCATGCACCGCCGCCCGGCATCCGGCATAAAATGAAAAGCACGCAATACAAAAATATGTATAAGACAGAGCCTGAATATTTCTTCCGGGAAACGCTGAGAATGCCGGAAGATATCGGGCCCGGAAAGGAGAAGCGCTTGGAGAACATAGGATATTCATACCGTACAACGGGGCCGGTATGCGCGCTGCTGCAGCTGACGCTTGCGGAGTTGGGCTTTGAACCGGGGCCGCCGGACGGCATATTCGGCCGGCGCACCGAAGCCGCCCTGCGCGCATATCAGAAAGCCGCCTCCCTGACGGCGGACGGCATTGCGGGCCCTGCCACATGGGAAAGCCTCGAGCCGGTACTGCTGAGCCACGGCGTATATACCTCTATCCCCTATTCCTCGGCTATATTGCAGTTAAATACAGAGGGCTTGCAGCGGCAGTTTCCGTTTGCGCGCACGGATGCAATAGGCGGCTCGGTGCAGGGCGTGCCTATTTGGCGCATAAGCCTTGGGGAGGGAGAACGGCGCATAATGATAAACGCCGCGCATCACGCAAACGAATGGATAACCTCCCCTTTGCTTATGCAGTACATTTTTTCGCTGTGCTCCGGCTTTGAGCAGGACGGCGAAGCGGACGGAGTGCCGGTGCGGGAGCTTTTTGCACGGCTGCGGATGGATTTTGTGCCCATGGTAAACCCTGACGGGGCGGATCTTGTAACAGGAGAGATACAAAAGGGCAGCCCCGCTTATATGTCGGCACTGGAGATGAACAGGCAGGAGCCGTTTCCGTCGGGGTGGAAGGCGAACATACGCGGAACGGATCTGAACCTGAATTATCCCGCCATGTGGGAAAGGGCACGCGAGCTTAAGTTTGCAGCCGGCTATACCTCGCCCGGCCCCCGCGATTATGTTGGGCCGTTTCCGCTGAGTGAGCCGGAAAGCACGGCCATGGCGGCGCTTACGGTGCAAAGCGGATATTCTCTTTGCGTAAGCCTGCATACGCAGGGAGAGGTGATATATTGGCAGTTTGAGAATATGGCGCCCCTTCCCCGCAGCCTGGAAATAGGCACCGCCATGGCGGAGGCCTCCGGATACAGGCTGGATACGCCGGAGGAATTTTCCTCCTATGCCGGCTTTAAGGATTGGTTTATTATGACCTTTGGCCGTCCCGGATACACCCCGGAGTGCGGGCTTGGAAAAAATCCGCTGCCGATCTCGGATTTTGACGGGATATATGAGCATCTTGCACCGCTGCTTACCGCCGCGCTGCAGGAGGCCGCCTTCGGAGGAATATAAATGCTGCTTGCGGGATAATCGGCACGACCGGCAAGGCATAAAGGAAAAAGCTCCGAAAAAACTCGGAGCTTTTTTGATATATTTGCTTTTTTGCAGTTTGCATTTTACCTTCTTGCCATCGGGGTTTTGCCCGACTTAATCGGCTATGGCCGGGGGTGTAAAGCCTTTGAAGGTGAAGGAAATGCTGCTTTGCTGGATTTTTATAAGAGAATTATCCGCCGTGCTGTAATACATATAGGTGGCGGTGCTGGTAAAGGCGGTATTGGGGCGCACTACAACGGCATAGCACTCCACTTCGTTGTCATTGGCGTCCTTTATGCTGGTTACCTCGGCAACGGTAAGGCACATGCTCTGTACGGAATCGCGATTGGAGGAGGACAGAGTGAAGTTGAGCTTAAGGTCTTTATAGAGCGACAGGCAGCTGATAACAAAGGGCAGGGTTTCGGAATCGTAATACTGGCTGCTCACATTTACGGTGTAATCGCTGGTGGTCATTTCGTTGCTGTTATCGGGATACTGCTTTACATGAATCTCGATTTTTCCCTGGTTGAAGAGATGGTCGACATTCACGGAAACATTCTGTTGGGTGTTATCGTTGTTTTTATAATCCATGCTGACGGACACCGGTGACATTTCGGTGCGCCCGTTTTCCTTCTGACCAAGAAGGATATTGACGGAATCGATGCTTTCGGCGCCCTTTTCGCCGTGGCTTTCTATGCGTATACGCTCCCTGCCGCTTTCGTCGGTGTATTTTGAAACGGTATAAACGGTGTCGTAATCAGAGGCGACATCGCCGTTTACCTGTCTTGTGGCAAAGGTGTATTGACCCTCCTTAAGCTTGGAAACATCCAGCTGAAGCATATCGTTCTCAGGCGCGGCGCAGCCGCAGCAAAGCACGAGCAGCGCAGAGGTAAGCAGCGCGACAAGGCCGGTTTTCTTTTTCATACGGATCTCCTTTTTGCCGTGCCCGGTAAGGCGCGCCCGAAAGGCGCTGCACTCGGTAAAACGGCGGGGGAATTATTTATATGGTTTATTATAGCATCAATGCGGCAAAACATAAAGAGAATTTTTTATAAACAGTGCATTTCAGATGCCGGAAAACAGAAGCAGAAGCATAAAGCCCGCATTATAAAGCACAGGCCGCGGTTTTTTTCCGCGGCCTGTCGTGAAAAGGGCTTATAAGTTATTTTCTGCGCTTGCGGAAGAACACGGCTATAAGCACGGAGGCGCCGATAACCACCACCGCAATGGGAATAAGCATCCAGTGCAGCCCGAAGGGGACCTGAACCTGCTCTCCCGGCTCGGCGGTAGGCTGCTGTGTCGGAGGCGGCGTTACGGGATCGGAGGATTTTGCAAGCACGCTTGCCGCATCGGGCTGCCCCACTGCGTCATCCACGGTTTTGCGATTGGGCGCGGTGTTGGTGGTTATGAAGGAAACGCCCTTGCGTGCGGTTTCCAGCATGGCCTTGCCGCCGTCCACCGTCCACATATTTACAAGGGCGCCCCTGTGGGCAAGCGCGCGTGTTGCAGCGGCGGTCAATGCGCTGCTGGGACTGTATGAGCCGCCTGCGGAGGAGGTTTGGATATAGAAGGTTTCCAGGGATTTGACGGTGCCGTCGCCCTGAGCGTTTACCAGCAGGGAGGCGCCCACCTCCGGCATTTCCTCGCGGGATTTTTTGATTTGGTTGGGATAAAAGCTGATTATTACTATGCGGTCCAGCATGCCCTTCTCGCGGGCAAGCTCGCTTATAAGGCGGGCGCATTTTGCCTTTTTGCTTTTTATTTCTATTACCAGCATAAGGTCGTTGTTTTTCATTTCGTCAAAGAACTCGTCAAGGAAGGCGAAGTGCGCGCTGTTGTATTTGCCCACGGTGCGCAGGGTATATTCCTTGAGCTGCTCCCGCGTAAGGCGCTCCACATTTACATTGTCATTAGAGGTGGTATAGCCGCCCGTGGTGCCGTTATGGTTTATTAACAGATGGCCGTCGGAGGTTACATATACATCACATTCCACGGCATCGGCGCCTGCGGCTGCCGCTTCGCGCATACCCTCAACGGTGTTTTCCGGAGCAAGGGAGGGAACGCCGCGGTGCGCCACTATGAAGGGACGGCGCACAAAGGCCTCGCCCTGATCCACGGAGGAGAAAAGCTCATAGGCCTTGGCGTGGTCGGAAACCACAACATGGTTTGCGCCGCAGTCCAACGCCGCGCGCACTGCGGAATCGTCGGAGGTGTTTTCTTCAGGGCGCAGCATTACGGAGAGGAAGCGCGCCTGAAAATACTCGGCCTGCTCGCGGGTAACGGAGGACACCACCGCGATGTCGGCGTTTGCGCTGTGCACGGCAAATGCGCCCTCCGCGCCGGTTTTATCGGTTATAAGACCCTTGCGCACCCCATTGGCGGATATTTCGCCAAGCACCTCAGCCGATGCGGAAACCACTATGAAATCGGTTTCGCCGCTTTGCTTTATGTATTCCTGAAGCTCCTGAGCCTGCTGCCGGCTGTCAAGCCGGAGCACGGGTATGATTCTTAAGCGGCAGGCGGCAAATATATCGGAAAGGGAGACGCCCTCAATCTTTGAAAGGTCAAACCACGCAGCCTGAGTGGGAGCATCCTTGCTGAGGGAGGCTATGCCCTCCTTTGAGGAGATGTATTCCACAACGCTGGGGGGAGCTATAATGCCGGTTTCCGGCTCGTACACCATGCGGACGGTATCGCTTGCAGGCTCCTGACGATCCGCTATTTCGGCCGTTTTGGAAATGCGCACGGCATACACGCGCAGAACCGCCGCATTGGTTTGCAGGGCAAAGCCGCCGGCATCGGTAAGAAGGGCGGAATCGGTATAAAGCAGCTCCTGTCCGTTTATGCTTTGGGTGATCTTGCTGCCATCGCACACTATTTTGGCCGTATATATCTTATCCGGCGATATGCTTTCCGAAAAAGCGCCCTTGCCGTTATACTGCCAGGAGCCGCCGTTATCCTTGCAGGCGATCTCCACGCCGTTTGCGGCCGCAGCGCCCCGCCGTATGCACATTTGCATATAAGGCTTGGGATCGGCGCCGGCGCCCGTCATTCTGTACATAAAGGATATCCATCGGGTATCCTCGTTTGCGGAGGCTATGGTGAAATCCACCTCCATGGTGAAATCGGCAAGCTTTTCGCCGTCGGGAAGGTTTATGCTTGCTATACTGCTCTGTTCAAGCTGTACATAGCCGTTTTGAGCGCTGGCCTTGCCCGTAAGCACCGTAAGGGCCGAGGGCAGTGTATCTCCCGCTTTAAGGGAGGTGAAATCGGCGTTAAGACAGTAGTCTTCGTCCTGTGCCGCAGCAGCGAAGCTAAAGCAGCCCAGCAGCATTACCAGTGCCGTCAGTGCACAGAGTAGCTTTGTTTTTCTCATAATTCCGTTTCCTTTCGTGCCGGCCGTCCAGAAGGAGGCTCGGAAAATACGCGGCAAGCGCGCAAAAAGCGGAACCGCTGTTCCGACAAAATCGTTAATCCTATTATACTACCCGGCAGGCGCATAGTCAATATTGAAAATTGCGGCGGCGCGGACAAACCTGCAGAAGAGGCGGCTGCTTTCCGCCCGAAAACGGCAAAAAATCAAAAGCAAAGCGGGGGCATTATCCCGGGCGCAGCGACATATATTCTAAAAAGCGGCAAGCCGCAAAGGAACGGACGGAGGGCGGAATAATGACACAGCAGGTAAAAACAGAGGAAAAGGACAGAATAACGGAGCCCAGCAGCACAAGCAATTATGTACGCATAACCGGGGTTGTGGACAGCCGGGCGGAGTACAGCCACGAGGTTTATGCGGAAACCTTTTACTGCTTTAATATAAGAACGCGCAGACTGAGCGGCGCGGAGGATGTGCTGCCGGTGACGGTAAAAGCGCACATGACGGGGCTTTGCAGGGAGGGGGAAAGGATAACGCTGGAGGGACAGCTGCGCTCCTACAATGTAATGCGCGACGGGCGCAGCCATCTGGTGCTGAAGATATTTGCGCGGCGTGTTTTTCCCGCAATGCCGGAGGATGCGGATGAAAACCGCGTGCTGCTTCAGGGCTACCTGTGCAAAGCGCCGGTTTACCGCACCACTCCGTTTTACCGGGAGATATCGGATATGCTGCTTGCCGTCAACCGCGCCTACGGAAAAAGCGATTATATCCCCTGCATCTGCTGGGGACACAATGCCAGACTGTGCAGCAGAATGTCGGCGGCGCAGTACCTGATAACGGAGGGCAGGCTGCAAAGCAGGATATATGAAAAACGAACGCCTGACGGAGCGATTGTGCAGCATGTGGCATACGAAGTGTCGCTCAGCCGTGTTTTGGCAGTGCAGACGGACGGGGACGCCTCATAAAAGAACGCGTAAGACGGGTGCTGACAGCGGCGTTAAAAAGCGCTTGCAATTTGCTGCGGCAGGTGCTATAATGAATTTATTGAATAAAAAAGAAAGGAGCCGATAAAAATGACCAAAACCGTATTTGCCAAAACAGATTTTATTGCAGCAGCGTGCTGTGCGGCTCCTTTTCGCAGCGGGAACTGATATTTCCGGTTTTTTACCGGATACGGAGGACTCCTGACGCCAAAGGCGCAGGAGTCTTTTTTGTTTGCCGCCGTTTTTTGCAAAAAAAGCGGCTTCCGCGCGAAAAGGGCGTAAAAAAGCCGGTATTTAATGCTCGGGCGGAAAATAACGGCATATGAAAAGGCAGAAAGGAAGCTTATGACAAAGGAAATGCCGGGGTCGCTTAAGACGGCCCTCAAAAACGACGGCTGTGAGGCCAAGGCGTGGGCGTGCGCAGACCTCGGGCAGGGAACAGACTGCGGGGAGCACTCCCGTGAAGAAAACATATATACCGTGCTTACGCAGGACAGCCTGCTTATATACAAAGCGCAAAGACGGGAAAAATGCCGTACATATTCGGGATATTTTGAAAAACGGGCGCATATGAAGGCGGCTATACAGCCGGAAACCCCGGTGCTCAGCGCACGGTATATGCTGTCCTCTCTGGGAAACCCCAAAACGGAGAATCTGGTGGCGGGCGGCTGCCTTACGGTGGAAAAGGACGGCGTGCGGCATCTTGTATGCGTGTTTTCCGGGCAGTATCTGCGCCCGATGACCCGCTTCTGCGCCGCTCTTGAAAAGGTATGCGCGCTTAACAGCGCGGAGGATAAGCCCCAAGACGGGGGTGCGCCCCGCCCCTCAATGCCCGCAAGACACGGCGGTCCCGGCGGACCAGGTGGTCCGGGTGGTCCGGGAGGACCGGGAGGGCCCGGTGGTCCGGGCGGACCCGGGGGGCCGGACGGCGAGGAGGACGATGAGGTGCCCTGCTGCCCCAAATGCGGCATGCCCTACCCCGAACGCGACCGCAGGATATGCCCGCACTGTATGGACAGACGCTCGGTATTTATGCGGGTGCTGGGCTATTTTGCCCCGTTTAAGAAGCAGCTGATAATAAT
Source organism: uncultured Clostridia bacterium (assembly GCA_934465535.1). GTDB lineage: Bacteria > Bacillota > Clostridia > Christensenellales > QALW01 > UMGS1338. The sequence continues at coordinate 56,784 of CAKSKV010000004.1, forward strand.
GATGATTGCCGTACTGCTGGGCACGGCGATGTCCCTTGCGCTGCCCTACTTAAGCGGCACGCTGCTGTTTGACCGCGTGCTTTCCAAAAACGAAGCGGCGGCGGCTTTTCTTGAAAGGCTGGGTATTCCCGGGCAGTACATGACCGCGCTGTGGATAGTGGCGGGGCTGATGCTTGCGGCAAAGCTTATTCAAACGCTGTTTAGCATGGTGCAGGGGCGCATTGTGGCCTCCATAGTGCCCCGGGTGATGAAAAGCATAAAGACCTCCATATTCGATTCCCTCGGAAGGCTGTCGGTGTCCTTCTTTGCGCGCCGTCAGACGGGCGGACTGATGACCCGCATAAACGGGGATGCAAACGAGGTAATGGGCTTCTTTATTGACGGGCTGCCCTTTGTGTTTACTCACGGAGCGTATATTATCTGCTCCATGATAATAATGTTCACGCTTTCCTGGAAGCTGGCCCTTGTGTCGGTGGTGCTTGTGCCCGCGCTGTTTTATGTGGGCTTTATGATGATGCCCACGCTTTGGCACTACTACGGACGCCGCCACCGCGCCAATCGCTCGCTTAACGCTCAGATAAACGACAATCTTACCGGCGCGAGGGTGGTTAAGGCCTTCGGACGCGAGGAGGAGGAGGTGCGCCGTTTTCAGAAGGGCAACAGCCGTATGCGCAGGGCGGAGCTGGATCTTGTGGATTTTGACAACCGCTACTATGCCCTGTTTGTAACGGTGGAGCAGCTGGCGCAGATGGCGGTATGGATAATAGGCTCGATCATGCTGCTGGGCAGCGGCGAGATAACCTACGGCGTATTAGTATCCTTTGTGGGATATGTTTCGGCTCTTAGCAATCCGCTTGATTTTATGAGCTTTGCCATGCGCTGGTGGACGGATTCCATGAACAGCGCTCAGCGCATATTTGAGATACTGGATGCCGTGCCCGAGGTGACGGAAAAGCCGGATGCAATTGAGCTTAAGGACATAAAGGGACAAGTGGAGATGAGGAATGTCTGCTTTTCCTATGAGCCCAACAAGCCGGTGCTTAAAAACATTTCCTTTACGGCTCCGGCGGGAAAAATGCTGGGCATAGTGGGACATTCCGGCGCGGGAAAGAGCACGATAGTAAACCTTATATCCCGGCTTTACGATGCCACGGAGGGGCAGGTGCTTATTGACGGCATAAATGTAAAGGATGTGACCATTGCCTCTTTGCGGCGCAGCGTGGCCATGGTATCGCAGGAGACATATATATTCATGGGCTCGGTTGCCCAGAACATTGCCTATGCCCGCCCGGACGCTTCCGACGAAGAGATAGTGGCGGCCGCCAAGGCGGCAAGCGCGCACGAATTCATAATGCGTATGCCGGAGGGCTACAACACCCTTATAGGCGCATCGGGACGCAGCCTTTCCGGCGGCGAGCGCCAGAGGATAAGCATTGCGCGGGCGATACTTGCAGACCCCAAGATACTTATACTGGACGAAGCCACGGCCAGCGTGGACACGGAAACCGAGCGCAGCATACAGGATGCGATAGACCGGCTGGTGGTGGGACGCACCACCATAAGCATAGCGCACAGGCTTTCCACGCTGCGTGCGGCGGACAGGCTGATAGTTATTGAAAACGGAGAGGTGGCGGAAAGCGGCACTCATGCGGAGCTGGCGCGCGCAAAGGGCGTATATTTCCGGCTGCTTCAGCTGCAAAGCAAGGCGCTGTCGGTAAGGGGCCTTGACAACAACTGAAAAGGAAGGACAAATTATATGGAACAGAATGATATAAGCACGGAAAACACAGGCCTTGAGAATAACGGCGCCGAAAATACCGGCATTGCCTCTGCGGAGGAGGAAAACACCGCGGCGCAGAAAGGCGCGGGGAAGCAGGAGGACGATTATCAGAGCATAATAGCGGCGCAGAACGCCAAGGTGGAGCAGATGTTCAGCATATGCTTCCTTACGCCGGAAAACGCCTCCGTGGAGCGCACGGAGGGCGGGCTGCTGCGCGCGAGGATCAACGGCAAGGACTATCCGCGCATACACCCGGCGCGCTGCTTCCCCTTTACAAGCCCCGACGAATACATATCCCTGCGCGAGGGCACGGGAAACCAGAGCAAGGAAATAGGAATGCTCAGATATATAAACTCATTGGGCGAGGAAACGGCAAAAATCATAAAAGAACAGCTGGATATGATATATTTTATGCCGGTAATCGAGCATATAAAGAGCATACGGGAGGAATACGGCTATTCCTACTGGGATACCGTTACCGACAGGGGCGAGATACGCTTTACCGTGACCATGGGAGGCAACAGCATAATAAAGCTGAGCGATGTGCGCCTGATAATTACCGACCTTGACGGCAACCGCTTTGAAATACCGGATACGGAGCGTCTGAGCGGACGGGAGCTGAAAATGCTGGATCTGTATCTGTAATGCTCCTTATGCCGTCCGTTTCCGTCCGCCGGGCTTGCCGTGCGGACTTGCGGTGCGGGCTTGCAGTGCGGACAAAACAAAGGAATGTACATGAAAAACGCGCAAAAATATCCGCGTAAAAACAAAAAAATCGGAGAATATTATGAATTTGCTTTATAAGCTGCCCCCGTGCGAGAGCGCGGTGCTGAGCAGCAGCGGGGAGGAGCCTGTATACTGTATTCCCTGCGATATATCAAACGGCCGCATTGCAAAGGACTGGCTTGCGGTTACAAAAACGCGCGTATTGCTTCTGCGCGGCGGAAAAATCGACCGTCAGGTGATGATAAATACGCTTACGGATGCGCGCTGCGAGGCGGGCAATGACTGCGGCATGCTGGTGCTTACCGATAAAAACGGGAAGGAAAGCCTGTTTTGCTGCATGACCATGCGTCATGTTGCGCGCTGCGCCTATGTGGCGCGGGGCATACGCATGCTTGCTCAGGGAAAGACGGCGCGCATGGAATCCGCGGAGGCGGAAAAGACCTGCCCCATATGCGGCCGCGCGCTGCCCGGAACAAATGTCTGCCCCCACTGCTCGGGCAAGGGGCGTATGCTGCGCAGGATAGGCAGCGTGATAAAGCCCTACAAGGGGCAGTTTATCCTGCTTACGCTTTTGATGCTGGCAGTTGCGGGGCTGAACATTTCCCTTGGCTTTATCAACCGATGGCTGGTGGACGGCGTTCTGCTGGCTCCCGGCGCAGCGGTGGCGGATGCGCTTAAGGTTATAGCCGTTATGGCTGCGGCCACCGCCGCAATGGTGGCGGGCTATATTGTGCGGGAAAAGACGGCGGTAAAGCTGGGGTCGGGCATCAGCCTTGATTTAAGAGAGCGGATGTATGTAAAGATCCAGCGCCTGTCCATAAGCTATCTTGGGCGCAAGACCCCCGGCGCGCTTATGAACCGTATGATGAACGATACGACGCAGGTGCGCACCTTTATGCAAAACACCTTTGCCTCCATGTTCAACCAGCTTATAATAATGCTTTTTTCCGTTATTGCAATGCTGGTAATGGACTGGAAGCTTACCCTTATGTCGGTGGCACTGGTGCCGCTTGTGTTTGTTATATCCACGGTAAGCCGTAAGTATTTCGGAAGGATATTCCGCAAGCAATGGATTAAAAGCGACGCGGTGGACGGACGGCTTCAGGATGTGCTTTCGGGCATAAGAGTGGTTAAAAGCTTCGGCATGGAGCAGCGGGAAAGCGAGGCGTTCCGCCGCGGCAACGAGGAAATCGCCCGCTTGAGCGAAAAGAATGAAAAGGCATGGAGCACCATTACTCCGCTGTTTTCCTTCTTTTTCTCCATAGGCTCGCTGGTTATAACCGTATACGGCGGCGCGGGGATGTTAAGCGGCACCTTTACGGCGGGCGAGATATCCATGTTCACCTTCTTTGCCACCTCGCTTTACGGTCAGCTTTTGTGGCTGGGAAACCTGCCCCGCACGCTTGTGCAGATGCTTACAAGCCTTGAGCGCATATTCGATGTGCTGGAGGAAAATGAAGAGCTGCCCCAAAGCGAAAAGCCGGTAAGCAAAAAAATAGAGGGCGCGGTGGTTTTTGAAAATGTGGGCTTTGGCTACAAAAGCTATGAGCCGGTGCTGGAGAATTTCTCCCTTGAGGTTAAAAAGGGGGAAATGATAGGCCTTGTCGGGGCATCGGGCGCGGGAAAGAGCACTCTTATTAACCTTATAATGCGCATGTACGATGTGGACGAGGGGCGTATTCTTATTGACGGCACGGATATACGGGATTTTGATAAGAATTCTCTGCACCGTCAGATAGGCGTGGTGCTTCAGGAGCCGTTCCTTTTTTCGGGAAGCGTGCTGGACAACATACGCTATTCCAAGCCGGAGGCCTCGCTTGAGGAGGTCATGCGGGCGGCAAAGCTTGCAAACGCTCACGATTTTATAGTCAGCTTCCCTGACGGCTACAACACCCGCGTGGGAGAAAACGGGCACAATCTTTCCGGCGGCGAGCGTCAGAGGGTGGCCATAGCCCGCGCGATACTCAACGACCCCAAAATACTTATTTTGGATGAGGCTACAAGCGCGCTGGATACCGAAACGGAATATCAGATACAGGAGGCGCTTGCCCGTCTTATAAAGGGCAGAACCACCTTTGCCATAGCGCACAGGCTTTCCACCCTCAGAGGTGCGGACAGGATAGCGGTGCTTAACGGGCATACCCTTGCGGAGCTGGGCTCCCATGATGAGCTGCTGCGCAAAAAGGGCATATATTACGGCCTTGTTACGGCGCAGCTGAGCATGGGAAGGGTAAACAGGGACGAAGAACAAAAGACGGCGGTGTAAAGAGGCAAGCAGACAGCAAACAGAAAAAAGCATAAAAACATGCATTAAAAGGAGAGGCCTCATGAACTCACGGTATAACCGGACGGAGCTGGGTGAAATGAAAGCGGCGCAGGGGAAATACCTTTTTTGCCGGGCGGCACATATTCCCCCGACAGAGGCTGCCCGGAATGGGGCTCCAATCGGGATGCGGATACTTTTTATCCCGGCGATGAGGGCGGAAGCATAGTGCTTTTCTATACCGACGGCACAAGGGCCGAAATTTTCCTGATATTCTGCTATACGCTTTGGTACGGCAGCTTTTTTGCGCCCCTTGCCGCACCGTTTTCCGGGCAGGAAAAGCAGGACTGCGCCGCGGAGCTTTTATCGAGCGCGCTTTACAGCAAATGCGCCGGAAAGCGCGACGGAATTTGAGCTTATTTTCCGTGCAGGCCCCTTTGCAAAGGGAAGCAGCATGGCATGCAGCATTAACGGCGAAAATGTGCCGTGCGCGGCGGAGGAATACGGAGAGGCGGCATGGGGCAGAATACGCGTTACCGTAAAGCCCGGGGCTGTATATGAAATATGCGTTCGCCGCGAAAACGAAAAGGGCAGCGCGGATTTAAGCGCTGCCGTATAGGAAAAACGGCATGGACTATCTTTATCTTGTGAAAAATGAAGAGGAGCTTGCACGCCTTAAGCGGCAGACGGAGAATATTCCCCCGCTGCTTGAAGAATATCTTATATTTCTTAAGGAGAATTATCAGGTGTACAACCCTCCGCGCACCGTTGTATGGGCAGATTGCAGCTGCGCAACACATGCAGTAAGCGAGCTTCCGCTGCCCGCATATACAAATGATGTGCGCACGGTGATAACGCCGGATGTACAGGTGTGGAAACAGCTTTATCTCCGACAGCCGGAATGCTGCGGGGAAACCTGCGATGCCGTTTGGCTGCGGCAATACTATAACGGCCTTTCGCAGCGGAATATATTACAGCTGTTAGGGCATGAAATGGCGCACCACAGCGAGCTGTTTATAGAAGAAGCATATGAAACCGCCATGTGGTTTGAAGAAGGCATGGCGGAATACATAAGCCGTAAATATTTTCTGACTCCGCAGGAATATGCGCTTCAAAAACAGGCAAACGAGCTTATTGTAAAGCTGCATGAGGAAAAACACGGGCCTTTTTCGCTTAAGGATTTTAATTCTTCGTCATACGGCAGGGATATTGCGTATGTTTTTTACTGCTACTGGAAAAGCTTTTTGGCTGTCGATTCCGCCGTTCAAAAGCACGGCGGCAATGCAGCCGAGGTGTTTGCCGAATTTAGGCGCTTTTATGAAGGCGGCGCAGAAGAAAGCCCGAAAAGCTGGCTTAACGCAAACTGAATACGATATGAAACAAAACCCCGGACAAAAGTCCGGGGTTTTGCGCTGGGTTATACGCTCATTATCAGTGGCAATGTCCGCAGGAGCACTCCTCATGTTCGTGCTCATGCTCATGCTCGCAGCCGCAGTCGTCGTGGTCGTGATCCTCACAGCCGCATCCGCAGCCGCAGGAGGAGCAGGAGCCGCCGCAGGAATGACGCTGCTCAAGCCGATTGATAAGGAAGGGGGTAACCGCCTCCATTTCTTCATCGGTAGGCATGGTGAAATCGGCGATCTCGCCGTCCTGAATCACCGGCTTCATGATATACATTGCCGGCTCTTCGTCCTCGCCCAGATTCTCCTCGGGAGTAACAAAAAGGGCGTAATGATCGTCATTGAAGTCAAAAGCGTCTATCATGGCAAGAGGCAGCTCGTTGCCGTTTTCATCCTTGAAGTACATTATCTGATTGTCCTGCATTGTGGTTATCCTTTCATAACGGCTTTCCGCCGGAATATTCATTATTGATTATATTATAACCGCATTTACCGCTTTTGCGCAACTTTTTGGAGCGATTTTATTCTTGTTTTACACACGGTTAACATTTTGCCGCCGTTATATGCAGAAAATCGGCGCTGCGGGTGTTATTTTTTATCCGCAGTGCTGTCCGCTGCGCCGTCTTTTTCCTCTGCGGCGCATATGCTGCCGTATATGCATGCCTCCGCGCGTGCATTACTTTCCTCCGCCTGCCCGGTTTGGCCGTTTTGCTCCGGCGTTCGCCGCAGCGCTGCGGGCAGATGCTCCCGTGCCGATCTTGTAAGCAGAGCAAAGCCCCTCAGTATTAGCCTGCGGGTCTCGGGGTCGGTCTGCTTGAAGGTGCGCAGTATTTTCATAACGCTCTTTCTGCCGGAAAGCTCGGAAAGCGTAACGGCGTCCGACGAGGACAGCACCATATAGCAGGTGTCAAAAAAGCTTTTTCGCTCCTCAATACCCATGCCGGATATCCAGTCATTAAGCATATTCCCCACAAATTCAAGGTTCAGCGATTCCGCCCGCTCCATCTCTCCCGGAGGGACTACGCGCCAGGAATAAAGATCGTGCTGGCGCAGACCGCGCTCATCCGACAGCACCGCCACCGACTTCTCTCCCGCAGCAAGCAGCCGCCCTATAACCGAGGACTGCGGCACGAATTTATGTATTCTCGGGGCTATTTCAAGATATTGCGCATCGGCGGTTATTTCCTTAATAAAGCCCGGCCCGTCAAAATCGTATACGCCGTCTATACGGTTTTTAAGCCGTTTTCCGCTGAAGGCCGCCGCATAAACCGCAAGGTTTCCGCCCTTTGAATGCCCTGCGCATATAAGCCTGTGACCGGGCAGCGCCGCCGCCTTCAGGTAGTGCACCGCCTCAAGCTGAGAGGGCACGCGGCAGAAGCTCATATTGAAATCCTCTTTCCACCCCACAAGGGTGGCATCGGTGCCGCGATAGGCTATAAAAAGCCGCCCGTCCCCAAGAAATATCGTCACAGCGGAAAACTGCTTTTCCGCCGCCGCGTCCGTGCTGCGGCAATAGCCGCACAATTCCAGCTGTGCAAAGCGCTCATGCTCGGACAGCTCTTCCAGCAGCTGCTTATCGTTTTCCAAAAGGAAGCGCCGCCCCTGCGGGCTTGCAAGAATAGCCTTTGCGGCATCGCGCAGCTTTACGCGGCTGTTAAATTCCGCAGGCACCGCTCCCTCCATGGGGCAGTATGCAAGGCGGCAAAGTATAAGCGCATCCATCGGGCAAAGCGGCACCGTGCTCATAGGCAGATCGCCGCGCCATTCTATATAGGAAAAAAGATTCATTATATCACCCTTTCTTCAAAAGGCGCGCTCAGTAGCCGCGCTGCCCCAAAAGGGATTCGTCCTCGTCTATCCAGCTCTGAACCTCTATTATGCGGTAATTCTGCACATCGTCCCTTATTATCACCCGCGCAATTCCCGCGTTTATTACCATTCTTTTGCACATGGAGCAGCAGCAGGCATTGGGCACATAGCTGCCGTCGTTTTCCACCCCTACAAGATACATATCCGCTCCCAGCATCTGATGGCGGGAGGCGCTTATTATTGCGTTTGCCTCGGCATGCACGCTGCGGCACAGCTCATAGCGCTCCCCCCGCGGTATGGCCAGCTTTTCCCTTATGCAATAGCCTATGTCCGAGCAGTTGCGCCGTCCGCGCGGCGCTCCGACATAGCCGGTGGATATGACTTCATCGTTTTTTACTATAACGGCGCCGAATTTTCTGCGAAGGCAGGTGCCGCGCTGGCTGACTACCTGCGCAAGATCCAGATAATAATTTGTTTTGTCTCTGCGTTCCAAAGCCTGGTCCTCCCTTAAACAGGTCATGCGGCAAAATGTATGCCGTTTTGCATATATCCCTTTATTTACAGCCGCTCCTGCGAAGGGCGGCGCTTGCGCGAAAAATATATGCTTTATTGCGGATATTTTATCACATTGCAGGTGCGATTGCAATAAAAAGCATTGCGCATTCGGCGCAAAATGGGTATAATTACGGTAAATTGATATGCAATCAGCTTGCCCGGCGGCATTGTGAATACCCTGAGTATGCAGGCCTTTCACACGGAGCCTTTGTTCGGGCAATTGTACGGCGCTTGCCGGGAGAGGATGAAATTATGTCGGAAATTCAGGAGAGCAAGAATTTTATCGAGGAAAAGGTCGAGGCCGATATCGCGGCGCACGGCCCCGGCTACACGGTATGCACCCGTTTTCCTCCGGAGCCAAATGGCTATCTTCATATAGGCCATGTGCGTGCGCTCAGCATTGATTTCGGCATCAAGGAGGAGTACGGCGGACGGTGCAACCTGCGCATGGACGATACAAACCCCGCAAAGGAGGATATGCACTATGTGGAGGCCATATGCCGCGATGTGGAATGGCTGGGCTACAAGTGGGATAAGCTTACCTTCGGCTCCGACTATTACGACATCACCTATAAATACGCTGAGGAGCTTATAAACAAGGGGCTTGCCTATGTGTGCGACCTTTCGCCGGAGGAAATAAAGGAATACCGCGGAACCTTGACCGAGCCGGGAAAGGAAAGCCCCTACCGCAACCGCACGCCGCAGGAAAACCTTGACCTTTTCCGCAGGATGAGGGCGGGCGAATTTCCGGACGGCTCCCGCGTGCTGCGGGCAAAGATAGACATGGCTTCCCCCAACATCAACATGCGCGACCCGATAATATACCGTATTCTCCGTGCGGATCACTACCGCACCGGGGATAAATGGTGCATCTATCCCATGTATGATTTTGCGCACCCCATTCAGGACGCCACCGAGGGGGTTACCCATTCCCTCTGCTCATTGGAATTTGAGGATCACCGTCCCCTTTACAACTGGGTAGTGGAGCATGTTTCGGTGCCCTGTCACCCCGAGCAGACCGAGTTTGCCCGCCTTAACATCACCCGCACCATAATGAGCAAGCGCTATCTTAAAAAGCTGGTGGAGCAGGGAGCCGTGAGCGGGTGGGACGATCCCCGTATGCCCACCATTGCCGGGCTGCGGCGCCGCGGCTATACCCCGGAAGCGCTGCGCACCTTCTGCAAGCGCTGCGGCGTAGCCAAAGCCAACTCCGTAATTGAGGCAAGCTTCCTTGAGCATTGCGTAAGAGAGGATCTTAACGAAAAAACGCTGCGCCGCATGGCGGTTATCGACCCCGTTTTGGTGGAGATAACCAATTTTGACGGCGAGCAGACGACATATCTTGAAAATCATAACGCCCATGAGGAGATGGGCAAGCGCGCCGTTGCCTTCACGCGCGAGCTTTATATAGAGCGTGAGGATTTTATGATAGATCCGCCCTCCAAGTTTTTCCGCCTTGCACCGGGACGCGAGGTTCGCCTTAAGGGTGCCTATATTATAAAATGCACGGGCTACGATACCGATGAAAACGGACAGGTGAGCAAAATCTACGCCCAGTACGATCCCGAATCCTTCTCCGGCATGGAGGGGGCAAACAGAAAGGTAAAGGGCACGCTGCACTGGGTAAGCGCAAAATATGCGCTGCCTGCCGAATTCCGTCTGTATGACTATCTTCTGGACGACCGTGACGGCGAAGGATTGGATTTTTCCGAAAGGATAAACCCGAATTCCCTTACGGTAAAGCAGGGCTGGTGCGAGCCGGCGCTTGCCGAGGCGGAGGTGGGCGACACCTTCCAGTTTGTGCGCATGGGCTATTTCCGCAAGGATGAAGACTCCTCGGAGGAAAAGCCGGTGTTCAACCGCGTTGTGGGGCTTAAGGATTCTTGGGCAAAGGCTCAGAAATAATAAAAATTCGCTTTCAAAATGCAAAACCGGCAGTGAGCACACCGCTCCTGCCGGTTTCAGATTTTCAAAATGATGTTTCCTGATTATTTTTTCTCGGCGACTGTTTCAATCCGCCCGTATATTCATCATAATCAATATTATAAACGCCTTCAAAAACCGTTTTTACAGCACACAGCGCATCAATTGCAGAGGAAGACATAAGGGTAAGGGCAACATTTTCATTTTTACACTTCTTATTAAGCTGCGGCTGCATATATGAAATACCGCAGTCGGAAAAGCCGTTTCTTATATAAAAGGCATGACGGCGCGCAGAAAAATCATCCATATCCTTTTCCGTTTCCAAAATAAGCGGATCAAACATATCCGCTATTTCTTTAAGCATCTCGCTGCCTAAACCGCTTCCGCGCAAATTCTCCCAAACCGCAAAATGCTCCAAAAATGAAAATCCCGAAAATCTCCATACTGCCGCAGCAGCACACAATTCATCCTCTGCAAAAGCCCCTAGAAGCTCATATTCCGGCCTTTTAAGCAACTCCCGCTGCCGCAGCCCCTCCCGCATTTCACAGGGGCGAAATGAGGCTGTAAACAGTTTTTCTGCCTTATTATAATTTTTTGTATCATCAGCGCTGATTTTTTTTATAATATATTTGTTTTCCGACATTTCAGCTTACCGAGCCTATAATTATTTACTCTTGTGTAACCGTACCGGAGGCCACCCTGAAAACCTCAGAGCCGCTTACCCGCATTTCCGGCAAAAGATGCGTTGTTGTAACAATGGACTGAAGCCCATCAAGAAAGCTCAAAAGCTGCTTTTGCCGCGCAGGATCCAATTCACTCATAACATCATCCAAAAGCAGCACGGGGCTTTCCCCTATATCCTGCTTCATAAGCTCAAGCTGTGCCAGCTTAAGCGCAAGAGCCGCCGTCCTCTGCTGCCCCTGAGAACCGTAATACCGCAAATCCGTACCGTTTAGCTTAAGGGCAATATCATCCTTATGCGGCCCGCATCCGGTAGTTCCCCGTTTTATATCGCTGCTTCTTGAAGCGCGCAGCTGCTCGTATATCTGCTGCTCATCCGGCGCACAGTCCGAAATATATACCGCCTCCAGCTTTTCTTTTTCCCCGCTCAGGGAATAATGCACAAAGGAGCATACCGGGCTTAATCTTTTGGCAAAGGCCTGCCTTTCTTTAATTACGGGGACAGCACATTGGCTTAACATCCTGTCAAAAACATCAAGGCTGTCCGTATCCCCTTTGCCGAAGGCAAAGGCCTTTATAAGGCCGTTTCTCTGCTCCAGCACCTTCATATATTTGCTCAGGCTGTAAAAGTACAGCGGCTGCACCTGGGAAAGATCAATATCCATAAACCTGCGCCTTAAAGCCGGGCCGCACTTTACAAGATCAAGGTCCTCCGGCGAAAAGGTAACGGTTTTTATCTGGCCTATCATCTCTCCCACCCGCCGGCAGGGCAAACCGTTTACGGTTATTCTCTTTTTTTCATTGCGCGAAATGACGATATCCACAGTATGCACACCGTCTCTTTCCACACAATCCACAGCCGCCTTTGCATACTCGCTTCTAAAGGCTATCATATCCTTATCACGGCTTGTTCTGTGACTTCTTGCAGTGGATAAAAGCGAGCAGGCCTCCAGCAAATTCGTCTTCCCTTGGGCGTTTTCGCCCACAAACAGGCAAATTCCGTCCTGCAATTCTATGCTTAAAGCCTCATAATTACGGAAGTTTTTAAGCTCCAATTTTCTAATATACATCAGACTTTTACCGGCAGAATCAGATAAACCTTTCTGTCGTTATCCACAGGTTTAATAAGACAAGGCGAACGGTTTGTGGTCATGCACAGGCGTATCACCTCATCGTTGATATTTTTAAGGCAATCCACAAAATATTTGGCGTTAAAGGCTATCTGCAAATCCTTATTGCAGCCGTTTATATTAACCACCTCATAAACATTTCCGCTTTCGCTGCGGGAGGTTATAACCAGCTTTTCTTTATCAATGGAAAAAAGAATATAATTGTTGCGCACATTTTCCCTTGCCATAAGCCATGCTCTGTCTATACTGTCAAGCAGCTCCGCGCGGCTTACGGTAAATTCAAGATCGTGCACGGTGGGTATAAAGGACTGATATTTAAGATATTCTCCCTCATAAAGCCTTGTAAATACATTTGTGCTGCCCACGGAAAAAAGCGCGTTGCTTTTGTTGAAGTAAACCTCAACAGGCGTATCCTCATCGGAAAGTATCTTACTTATTTCATTAAGCGCGCTGCACGGCACCACCGCTCTCAAGGGCTCGTTTTCTCCCTCAATTTCGGCACTGCGCATTGCAAGACGCACGGTATCAAGCGCCACTATATTAAAGGTATTGCCGTTTATTTCAAAAAGACAGCCAGTAAGTATCTGCCGTATAAAGCCCTCCGGAGCCGCGGCAAATATCGTCTGGTTTATCATCTGCTTAAGCAGTCCCTGCGGCAAAGAATAGCTTTTCGCCTTTGTAAAATGCGGCAGCTGCGGAAAATCATCCGCCTTCATGCTCATAATGCTTATCTTGCTGCCCTGCCCGGATATCACAACGCCGTCCTGCTCATTTCCGCTTATGCGTATTTCTCCGTTGGGCATTTTTCTTACTATTTCGCCTATAAGCTTGCCGTTTAATACAATAGGAGTATCATCGGATATTTCCGCCCCGAAGGAATCCTCTATCGTCATGGAAAGATCGGTACAGCTCAGCTTTACCTTTCCGTCCTGTATCTGAAAAAGTATGCCCTCTATAACGGCCACCGCCGTTTTTTGAGGAAGAGCCTTGGTTACGGTGTTTATGCTGTTTAGTATAACAGACTTGTCCGCTGCAAAATTCATAAAAACCCCCGTATATAATAGTAATAAAAATTATTCTTTAATAATATTCATAATACCTGTGGAAAACACGGAAAAAGGCTAAAACCGCCGTTATAAAGGCTTTTTCACGCCTCATATCCTGTGGAAAACCGTGTGGACAAGCCCTTTATAATATGTGGATTATCTTTTACCGCGCATTTTTCAGGTGTTTTTTGAATAATCAGGCTTCCTTTGCAAGCACCTTCACCTTAAGAGCGGAGGATACATTCGCATACAGCTTAAGCTCGGCCGTGTATTCTCCCACCGCTTTAATGGAGGGACAGGATATTTTTTTCTTGTCAAGGCTTATGCCGTGCTGTGCGGCAAGCGCTTCGCTTACTTCCTTTCCCGTTACGGAGCCGAATACGCGGTCATCCTTGCCCGTTTTGATATAACAGGTAACGCTCAGCTCCTTAAGCTGCTTTGCAAGGCTTAAAGCCTGCTCCTTTTCCATTTGGGCACGGTGCTCGGCCGCTGCCTGCTGCTGACGGGCAGTGTCTATATTGTTTGCGGTAGCCTCGCGCGCGAGCTTTTTAGGAAGAAGAAAATTGCGGGCAAAGCCGTCGCTCACTTCAAGAACCTGACCCTTTTTGCCGGTTCCTTTAACATCCTGATCCAGAATTACTTTCATATGTGTTCCTCCTTTAAGCGAAAAAAAGCCTTAATGCCGTTTCGCCGTGTTTATTATACAGTATTTTATACAATACAGCGGATTAAAATTGCGTTAAAAGCAAATATTCGGTGTCCGTTTGATTGATTATCTCTTATTTATACAATTCCCGAAAGCACGCCGGATATTATATTGTGAGAATAAAACAGGTTTGCAAGCCAGGAATTTTCAATGGAGCTTTGTATAGACGGCAGATCCACCACCGTAAATATAACCGGCACTACGGAAAACAGAATGGATACTATCATAAACCCGTAGATAAGCCCGAAGGCCGCGCCTATAAGGGAATCCCCTCTTTTAAGCACGGGAAAGGTAAAGGTTTTGTCCAACAGCTCTATTACAAAGGCGCATATTATCCGCACCGCAAAATAAAGTATCAGGAAGCATATAAGGTTCATGGAAAAATTTATAAGCGTCTGATTGAAATAATCGCTCATTGTATATATGCCTTGGTCGGCAAAGGTCTGATTAAGTATATTGTATTCCAGCTTTCCCGTTATCTGCGGGGGCAGATTGCTGGAATAAATTATTTCATGTATTCTTTCCGCGCTTAAAGATGCGGCATCGACATTTGCAACCGACATATCCGAAAGCTTTTCCGCCCCGGCAGTAAAATAAAGCAGCTTCTGCCCAAGGTCGGAGGTGGACATTATGGTGCGGGAAAGCGGTACATAAAACATAAGGGCAATAAGCCATGCAAGAAAAAATGAGGCTATGTTGCATATAGTATTCAGAAAGCCCTTATAATAGCCTATAAGGCAGCCGGTTAATATCAGCAGAATTATAATTAAAACTATCATGTATATTTTCCTTTCCGTTTTATGGGGTAAGGCTTATATCATTTAACAGATATAAAAACTATTTCAGCTCCAGTCTGTATACTTTATCTCCCTTAAGATAGCACAGCCTACCGTTTACATACACCGAGCTTACCATTTCCGGCAGCGGATATTCCGTGCGGAAATGCGAGGAGATATCATAGGCGTAAAGCGCGGAAGATGTAAAGGTGTAAAGATATTTATCGGTAACAGCGGTTGCTATTATTTCGTCCTTTTCCTCAATAAAATACGAAATTCCGCTGTCCGGTATGCAAAGCACGCGCTTTTTTGCCTCAAAAGAGTCGGAAACAGGGCTTAGCATAAGGGTTTTGGATACATTTCCGTAGTTTATATTTTTGCTTTCATAGCCCACGCAGCGGGTGCGGGAGAGCACCTTGCCGGTGTAATCTATATTTATTACCTCATGGCTTCCCAAAAGGCTTATGCGGTCCTTAAGAAATACCGGAGCGTAAATTATCTGGTCAAATTCACTGTAAGAAACCGTTATATGCTTTGTTTCCTCATAGCGGTAGGTAACAAAACGGTAAACCGGGGTTATAGAGGAGGTATCGGCATATATCAGCCATACGGATTTATTATCGGTGGAAAAAATACCGTAGGTAAGAAAGGTCTGATTTTCCTGCTGTACTATGGTATCCGTTATATCGCCGTTTTTGTCCGTAATAATAAGGCAGGTCTGTGCGCCTTGGGTCTGAAGCATTACAACAACATTGTCGCTTACCCTTACATCCCGGATGGGATAATCGTAAACCCGGCTGTACAGCAGCTCTCCCTCGCTTGATATAAGCTGCAGCTTTGAGGAAACATATACGGCCAATCGGTTATCGCTTGCCTGTGCGCGCATCTGCTGCGTAACTCCGGAAAAGCCCCACAGCTTCTTTGAGCTTTTATCAATATAGTAAAGCTCGCCGTTTGTCTTATCTATATATACGCAGCCCTTTGAAAAAGGTATTATCTCGCAGGAGGGGCTTATATCGGTAAGGCTTATGCGGTCGTCCATTCTTGCCTGAGCCTTGGGACGCAGCAGAAAGTAAAGCCCTATTGATAAGCCGATAACAAGAATAACGGAGAATATTATCCAGTTTCTTATAAGACGCCGAGTACGGCGCCGGCTTCTGTACGTCGTCAATTATATTACCCCTTGAATGTATGCAAAATATATGTATATATATCGCTTATATATATATCGCTTATATATATCGCTTTGGCAGCACTTATGCGTGTTTATTCTTGCCGCCTGTTTTCAAAATAAACCGCCTTTATTGTTTCTTGGGCATTATGCAGTTAAGGGCGCCCGGCAGAATGGATATTTCCGCAGGCAGACAGTCAATAAGCTCACCGTCGCAGTTCATGGGTATCTTCGGAGCAACATCAAGGCTCAGCCTTTCGCAGCGATAAAAATCCGTGCATTTAAGAGTGAGCAGCTTGCCCTTGAGAAACATTGTAAGCAGATAAGGCAGCTTAAGACGGTTCACCTTTCGTATAACCACAAAATCTATCTTGCCGTCGTGCATATCCCCTTCGGGGGCAACCGGCAGCCCGCCGCCGCAGTAACGCCCGTTGGCTATGGAAACCATCATTGCCTGCACGGTTTTTTTCTCTCCGCCGTCAACGGAAAAGGCACAGGTACGGTTTTTGTAGCACAGTATCGTTACAAACAGCGATATATGATAGGAGGTTTTATCCTTAAAAAAGCGGCGGTAACGGTTTGCACGGGATAGTATTTCCACATCCAGCCCGGTCCCAAGCACATTAAGGCAGCGGCGTGAGCCGAAAAGTATAATGTCCACGGGCTTTATTTCGCCGTTTAATACCACCTTTATTGCTTCCACGGGGTCGGCCGGAAGCCCGGAGGCGCGCATAAAATCGTTTCCCGTGCCGCCCGCTATAAAGCCCACGGGCTTTTTGCTTTCTCCCAGACCGTTTACGGCCTCGTTGAAGGTGCCGTCGCCGCCCAGCACCGCAATACGCGTGCATTCATCATCCTCGGCGCATCTTTTACCGTGTTCAATGGATTCCGTGGCATATGTAGATATAAGTAAACGGTAAGGAATGTTTTCTCTCTTAAGATATTCCTCCACGGCAGCCAGATTTTTTTTGCCTCTTCCTCCGCCGGAGAGCAGATTTGCTATTATGTAAAGCATCAGTCACTTACCGTCCGTCTTTTCTTATTTAATACACCCGTAATTAAAATATATCACACTATATTCTAACAGAAAATGCTTCAAAAATAAAGGAAAATTTATATATGTGCAGGTAAAAAATTGTGACAAAATGCCTCCGCACCGCAAAAAGGCGGTATAATCCCCTAAACTTCGGAATTCATTGCGTTTCCGTGTTTTTTAGCATTTTATTTTGTCCGTTTATATTGAGGGTTATATGCAAAAATTAAAGAAAAACAGGCCTTTATATTAAACAGTTAACAAAAATTAAATAAGAAAGAAGAGTATTAAGCTAATACAGCACGGCAATGTTATATTCATGTTATAAATATGAAAATTTCAAACATAAGCTGTAAAAACACTGTACCGCAAAATAATAATATGCTATAATTTCTTCGTATCGTCTGTAATTCTGTAAGTAAGAAACTAAAGAAAAACGGGAAAGGATGTTGCGGCGCATAGGGAAAATGAGCCGCACGGGATAAAGATGAAAAAGAAAACAGGCATTGTTACGGTGCTGCTTACGGTGTTTATATTGCTGCTTTGCGCCTGCACCCCCGCTCAGACTCCGACGCAGAGCACATCACAGCCATCAGCGCAGCCTGATACGGCGTCCCCGGAGGAAACTGCAACAAACGAGCCGGAAAACACGCCCGATACCCGAACGGAGGCGGAAAAGCTGGCGGATTTTTACGGTAACGGCTATAATACCAACACCCTTATAGGCATCGATCAGTTCGGCCGCACCTTTGAAGCGGGCGGAGAGGACCGCAAGGGCAAGCAGGTGGGAATATTCTATTGGCCGTGGTTCGGCGAAAAATCCACAACGGGCGTGTATAACAACACCGAGATTCTCAAAATGAAAAACGGCCTTAAGCTGCTTACAAGCATGGACGATGTGGATCCCGATATCAGCCCTGCTTATCAGGATCACTATTGGGGCGAGCCCCTTTTCGGATATTATCACTCTCAGGATAAATGGGTCATCCGCCGGCATCTGCGTATGCTGGGGCTTGCTGGTGTGGATTATATCTGCTTTGATGCAACAAACGGCATAGCTTTTTCCTCTGTGGCAAAAACGGTGCTTTCCTGCATTGACGAGCTTCAGAAGGAGGGCTTCAATCCCCCGCGGCTGACATTTTATACTCACTATAAAAGCATGCAGGTGGTAAAACGCCTCTATAAGGATGTTTACAGCGCAAACTATTGCCCAAATGGCTGGTATACCTATGAAGGCAAGCCCATGATAATTGCATATACTGACCCCAAGGATGATATAAAGGCCACGGGAGGGCCGTACAAGCCGGCAAAATACAGCGATGAGATTGCAAACTTCTTCACCTTTGTAAGACCGGAATGGCCCAATGAATACAGAATGTATGACGACAGCATAGCATGGGTGGAGTGGAAATACCCAATTCCCTATCACAGCAAGTTCAGCGCCATGACGGTATCTCCCTCTGCACATGTGGGCTGCCCGTATTCCTATTCCCTTACCGGGCGCACCACAAACTGGGGACGGGGATGGGATCCTCAAAGCGGTAAAAACATAAGCGAAAATGTGGAAAAGGGCACCTTTTTTCAGCTTAATTGGGACAGAGCGCTGGACCGCGACCCGGATATGATATTTGTGGGCGGCTGGAACGAATGGACAATGACCAAGCAGGAGTGGGGCGGAGAATATGCGTTTGTTGATAATGTAAACATGGAATATTCCCGCGATATAGAGCCTATGAAGGGCGGCTACAACGATGCCTTTTATATGCAGATGACGGACAACATCCGCAGGTACAAAAAAACGGAAGTGCCTTCCGGGAAATTCGATTATGTAACACCCGGTGCGGATTTTGACTGGAACGGCGTAAAGGCGGTGTTCCGTAAATATGAGGCGGTAAACGAGGCGCGCGACGAGGACGGAAAGCCAAAAACCGTACACTATGTTACGGCAGCGGCGCGCAATAACGCAAAGGAAATACGCGTGGTAACCGATAAAGACAATATTTACTTTATGATAAAGTGCGAAAATGCAATTACCGCCCGTGAGGAAAAAACCTGGATGAACCTGTTTATCGGCACGGGAGAGCTTTCAGCAAAGGGCTGGGAGGGCTATGAGTATGTAATAAACCGTTCCTCTCAGGGCAGCGTGGATAAGCTGGATGAAAGCATGAAAATAACCGCCTGCGGGCAGGCCGAGGTTGCGGTAAAGGAGAATGTTATGCTTATAACCGTTGCCCGCAGCGTGCTGGGGCTTGGGGCAAACGATAACGGCTTCTATTTCAAGCTTGCCGATAATGTGGAAAACAGCGAGGACATAATGGATTATTATGTTACCGGCTGTTCCCTGCCCATAGGACGCATGAGCTTCCGTTATGTAGGCTGATAACGGACTTTTTGACGGAGGACGGATCCGTAAAAAAGCATAAAAAAACGGTAAAAAACAAGTATAAAAAGCGAAAAAAACGGCAAAAAAACGCTGTATTTTTCGCTTTTTTTCGATACCTTTTATGGGGACGCAGAAAAATACGGGTGCATAAACAAACAACACTGCGTATGCGCTGCATCCGGCGCGCCGGGGCTGCGCCCCGGCCGTGCGGCCTTCACTTTGTTTCGGCCGTCCGGCTATGCGCTTTTTCGCCTTCGCAGCCAAGGCTGCTTCGGGCAAAAAAACGCCTGCGGCGCGCCTATGTAAAGCGGCCGTGCTGCCCCTTATGCCGCCCTATCGCTTTTCGCGGGCAGAGCTAAAAGCGCAGCACACAGCTTATATAAGACACTATGAAAAACAAAAAGCCGTCCGGCGGACGGCGAAAAAGTTAAATATAAAACAGATTCCAAAAGGCAGCACATATGAAAAATTTACAGCGGACGCATTGCGGGTATAAAATTGCGCAGCACATAGTAAGTCAGCATGGCGCACAGCAGAATATAGCTGAAGGCGGGCTTTCGCGGATAAAGGCGCAGACGCTTTCCGAAGGCGAAAAATATAAGCTCCATCCAAAATACGCCTGCGATGATTATAAGCACCGCAGGGGTTATATTATAGTGAAGCGAGCCGAAAATATCGCCGGCAAGCAGATGCTGCACGGCGCGTGTGTTGCCGCAGGCCGGACACCAGATCCCGAGGCGGGAGTGAAGAAAGCACTTAGGCAGCAGCGTTCCCAATGCGCTGATATCCCGCGCAAAAATAATGCACAGCAAAGCGGCGGCAATGGGAAAAGCAATAACAAATATCCGCAGAAAAAGGCTTTTACGGCAGCCGGTATCCGTTGCAACGCGCATTTTTATTCCATGGGCAGCTGGTCGATCCAGGAGTTCCAGAAATCATCCATGCGGTCAACAAACCCGGTAAGGTACATAATAAGGGTTATAAGCGCGGCCACAACGGAAAGGGAGCCCAGAACAATACCTATTACCGCCATGGTCTTGCTGCCGCCCTTGGCCTTGAAATGAACGGAAAGTATGCCGAATACGATGGCGGCAGCGCCCGGCAGCAGCGTTACGAAAATGTCCACCCATGTGTTTCCCACATTGAAGCAGCAGCACAAAAGGAAGGAGAGAATTCCCGTAACAAGGGAAACTATCGATGTCCAGCGCGCCTTGCCTGCCTGCGGATCGGGAGCCTGCGGGGGCGTAAAGGGCTGAGCCGTGTAATTAGGAATTCCGCCGGTGTACTGCTGTGAATTTCCGCCGGTATAGGCTGCATTGCTGCCGCCTGTATACGGCTGAGAGTTGCCTCCGGTATAAGAGGCGTTATTGCTTCCGGTATAGGCAGAGCCGGCAGCGGAATCAGGCTGATCCTGAAGCTCCTGTTTGCTTCCGCACTCGGTGCAGAATTTTGCGTTGTCCTCTACGGGAGCGCCGCAGTGTATGCAATATTTCATAAGATGCTTCCTTTCTCCGATAAATACGGGGTATGGATATTATGTATGGATATAATGACCGCCGGGTATGAAAGCGCGGTATTTTGCGCGCCGTGGGCGGCTGCAGCAATGATTGACGGAATTAAGCGTAAAGGCGCACGGGCAAATTTAAGATATATAAAATATCATGGGCAGCTTATCGGCGGGGGCAATGCCGAAATGGTCAAGAATATCGGCAATAAGCAGCGCTTCTATAACAATGGAAATACATACCGCCGCAGCGCACAGAATTATTCCGCTTATTGCAAAGCCGCGGCCGGCAGGCTCGTTTGCCTTACCGAAAATGCTGATTATAAGCCCGGTGACAGCAAAAAGGAAGAATAAAGCGGTAAGCAGCGGTGAGTATGTGCAGCAGGTGGTAAACAGCAGCATATTTGTACATATGCCTATTACCGTGCCGGTTATGCTTAGCCCTCTTTTCCTCTTTTGGGGAGCGTGTGCGCAAGTCTGCGGCAAAACGGGAGCGCCGCAGCGGGTACAGTACCTTCCGCCGGACAGGGGTGCGCCGCATTTGGTGCAATAGCTCATTAAAAAGCCTCGCTTTCCGTTAAAACAAAAACAAAACCGTATGCTGATTTTAATACACCGCGGTTACTTTGTCAACAGGGAAAACCGGTGGCGCGGGGTTATGGTTTTTCCTTAGGCGGGGCATAAGCAATGCCGCCGCTTTTCAAATATGCGGTTTTGATATACAATATAACAGCAATATAATGAAGGAATTTACCGTGCATGGTTTGTCTTGCGGCGCGTATGCGGCAAAAGAAACGGGAGAGATAAATGAAAATAGGCACATTGCAGACAAAAAACAACATATTTCTTGCGCCGATGGCGGGAGTGACGGATAAACCGTTTCGCGACGAGTGCGTGCGCATGGGAGCCGGGCTTGTTTACAGCGAAATGGTAAGCGCCAAGGGGCTGGCGTACGGCAATATGCACACAAGGGTGCTGCTGGCATCGGGGGATTATCCCTGCGGAGTGCAGCTTTTCGGAAGCGACCCGGAAACAATAGCGCGTCAGGCCGCGGCGCCGGAACTTGAAGAATTTGATTTGATAGATATAAATATGGGCTGCCCCGCACGCAAAATAACAGGAAACTGCGAGGGAAGCGCGCTTATGCTGCGCCCCGGGCTTGCTTATGCCATCATAAGGGAAACCGTGGCGGCGGTAAAAAAGCCGGTTACGGTGAAGCTGCGTGCGGGCTATGACGAGGCGCACAAAAATGTGCTGGAGATAGCCCTGCTTGCACAAAAGGCAGGAGCCGCCGCGGTGACGGTGCACGGCCGCACAAAGGAACAGGGCTATTCCGGAAGCGCGGACAGGGAAATTATTGCGCAGGTTGCCCATGCCCTTGATATACCGGTTATAGGCAACGGAGATGTTACGGACGGGCCGTCGGCCGATGATATGCTTTCGCGCGGCTGCGCCGCCGTTATGGTGGGACGCGCCGCGCAGGGAAACCCGTGGATTTTTGAGGAGATATCGGCCTATCTTGAGGGGCGCAGCTATACTCCGCCGACGGCGGAGGAAAAAAAGGAGGTAATACTGCGCCATGCGCAGGCTCTCTGCGAGCTTAAGGGGGAGGCGGCAATGCGGCAGATGCGCCGTCATCTGTGCAGCTATACGCGGGGAATGAAGGGGGCGGCCGCGCTTCGGGGCGAAATGAATTCCATAGAAACGGTGGAGGATGTGCAGCGCATACTGGAAAAGTTTTTTTAACCGCGCCGGATGTTTTTCAGGCGGCTTCCGCCGGGAATATAATACAGCAAAGAACGCACCGTATCTGCCGTACAGACACGGTGCGTTCTTTTTATTCCGGGTTTCAGGAATCGTAATCGTAGGGGATTTTGTTTTTTCTTTCCCCCTTAAGATTCAGTATATAACCGTCCTCCACCTTGCACCACCAGTTCGGGTCGTGTCCCGGCAGATCCTCCAGTATATCCTCATCGGTTACATTGGTGGTTCTTACAAATTCGAGATCGCCTACAAAAATCTCAATCTGCGCATAATCCCTGCCGTCCTTGTCGCTGAAAACCACCTCATAGGTATTAAGCCCTTATTTCGGACAGAATTATAACGCCTATGTCCCCCTTTTTTACACCTTCGTTTTCATATTTGTCCGTAGTGACCCGGACTTCGTCCAACCACTGCATATGTATTTCCTCCCCTTAGTCCTTTATTAACGGTGTGGTGATTTTTATCTTGCCGTACGGCCATGCCATACAGCCGGTGTGACAGTTAAAGTATTCGCCCGGATGCTCCCGTTTCCCTCTCAGAACTGTTTTTACCGTAAAACGCTGTCCGTGAATGTCCGGTCTGTTCAGGGTGTAGCCGGAGGATAAATAGCTTTTTTCCGTTTCGCGCTTTATAAGCTCGTATACCTCCTGATAATCATCGGGTATATAGCCCATGGAATGCATCATGGCTTTTTTATTTTCATTCTTGAATAAATAATCAGTGATTTTTCTGATCGGAAAATCAAAAACCGCCTTGTTCAGCGTGTACTTCGTGATTTTGCACTTGCAATGGGGGTGATAATACTCCGGCTTATTGTCATTGCGAAAAACCGTATTGTTAAGGGCTGCACACAGCGCGCAGGTACGCGTTTTTTCATCTGTTACGGCAACACCGCTGCTTGTTTCAATATCCTCCGGGCTTTCGTTTTCCCGTATAACGAAATCGTTGTCCGATGCCGCAAAGATATTGGAAACCATCCGATTGATATTTTCAAACATATTATACAGCAAATCTCCTTTTATGAAATAATTTAATTAAGGAAAAACTAAGTCACAGAAAAATAATAACGCGTGTTTTGTGCCGTATAATATATTTGTGCCGTATTTCGGAGTAGGATTTGTTTTTTTGCCGCATTTAAGAACATCGGATTTTTGCCGGGTCATTGTTTACCGCAGAAATTAAAAAATCCCCCGGCGGGTATGCTCCGGGGGGAAAATACTGCTTTTTCGGCTTTGCCGCAGGGGGTATTTTTGTTTTTACGGCTTATTCCAGCTCAAAGGCGCCGGTGTAAAGCCTGTAATACTGACCCTTCTGGGCTATCAGCTTTTCGTGAGAGCCTTTTTCTATTATATGTCCGTGATCCAGCACCATTATCACATCGGCGTTCTGCACGGTGGAAAGCCTGTGGGCTATTACAAACACGGTTCTGCCCTTCATAAGGTTATCCATGCCGCGCTGCACAATGGCCTCGGTGCGGGTATCAATGGAGCTTGTGGCTTCGTCCAGTATCATAACAGGGGGGTCCGCCACAGCCGCGCGGGCAATGGAGAGCAGCTGGCGCTGACCCTGAGAAAGCCCGGAGCCGTCGCCGGAGAGCATGGTCTGATAACCGTTTGGCAGCATACGGATAAAGCCGTCCGCGTCCACGAGCTTTGCCGCGGCAATACATTCTTCATCGGTGGCATCCAGCCGTCCGTAGCGAATGTTTTCCATAACGGTGCCGGTAAAGAGGTTTACATCCTGAAGCACCACGCCCAGCGACCGCCGCAGATCCGGCTTGCGTATTTTGTTTATGTTTATGCCGTCATAGCGTATCTTGCCGTCCGCAATATCGTAAAAACGGTTTATAAGGTTGGTGATGGTGGTTTTGCCCGCGCCGGTCGCGCCCACAAAGGCCACCTTCTGTCCGGGCTCTGCATACACGCTTACATCGTGAAGCACGATTTTATCCGGCGTGTAGCCGAAGTCAACATCCACAAGACGCACATCGCCCGTAAGGGGGGTGTAGGTAAGAGTGCCGTCCCCGTGGGGATGCTTCCATGCCCACAGACCCGTGCGCTCCGAGGTTTCCGTAAGAGTGCCGTTTTCGTTTTTGACATTTACAAGGGTAACATAGCCCTCGTCCTTCTCCGACGGCTCATCCATAAGCGCAAATATACGCTCGGCTCCGGCAAGCGCCATGATTATGGAGGACATCTGGGAGGACACCTGGCTTATGGGCTGCGTGAAGGAGCGGGACAGCTGCAAAAACGCCGCTACACCGCCCAGAGTCAGCCCGCCGACGCCGCCCAGCACCATAGAGCCGCCGATTATGGCAAGCAGCACATACTGCAAATGCCCAAGGTTGCCCATTATGGGCATAAGAATGTTGGCAAACACATTCGCCTTTGTGGCGTTGCGGCAAAGCTCGTCGTTCTTTTCGTCAAACTCTTTGCGGCATACATCCTCGTGGCAGAACACCTTTACTACCTTCTGGCCGTTCATCATCTCTTCGATGTAGCCGTTTACATCGCCCAGGGATTTCTGCTGCTGCACGAAGAATTTGCCGCTCTTGCCGCCGATCACCTTGGCTATCCACATGGTGCCTGCCGTCATAAGCAGCACGATAAGGGTCATCCATATGTTGGTGATGCACATGGTTATAAACACCGATATTACCGTTACCGCCGAGGAGAACAGCTGCGGCACGGACTGCGATATAAGCTGGCGCAGCGTATCGGTATCGTTGGTGTAGCAGCTCATGACATCGCCGTGGGCGTGAGTGTCAAAATATTTTATGGGCAGGGTCTGCATGTGCTCAAACATGCCGTCGCGCACCTTTTTCTGTACGCCCTGAGCCACCGTTACCATCAGCCGGTTGTAGCCGAAGGTGCAAAGCAGACCTATCAGGTATATGCACGCCATGCGTATTATGGCAAGCACCATGTTAGTATAGTCCGGCGCAATGCCGTTTTTCACCCCGTCAAGCAGCGGGTCGATATAGGTGTCTATCATGGTTTTGATAAAGGTGGAGCCGATAACGCCGGTTACCGCGCTTATGATTATCCCCAGCGCCACCAGTATCAGATGAAGCTTGTATTCCTTCATATAGGAAAGCAGGCGCACTATTGTTTTTTTGTCGGCCTTTTTGCCTTTCGCGCCCATGCCGGGGCCGGGCCGTCTTCCGCCGTGCATCATTTCTGCTCGCCTCCTCTGTTCTGCGAGGTGTAGACCTCTTTATATATAGCACAGCTCTGCATCAGCTGGTCGTGAGTTCCCACGGCGTCAACCGCGCCCTCGTTCATAACCACTATCATATCGGCATCCTGCACCGAGGAAAGGCGCTGCGCAATGATTATCTTGGTGGTTTTGGGCAGCTCGTTTACAAAGGCCTGGCGTATCATGGCGTCGGTGTGGGTGTCCACCGCCGAGGTGGAATCGTCCATTATAAGCACCTTGGGCTTGGCCAGCAGCGCGCGGGCTATGCACAGACGCTGCTTCTGCCCGCCGGAGACATTGGTGCCGCCCTGCTCAATGTAGGTGTCGTAGCCGTCGGGGAAGGTTTTTATGAATTCATCCGCGCAGGCCACCTTGCAGGCGTGCTCTATCTCCTCATCGGTAGCCTCCGCATTGCCCCAGCGCAGGTTTTCCTTTATGGTGCCGCTGAAGAGGACATTTTTCTGAAGCACCATAGCCACGCCGTGGCGGAGCGCATCAAGGTCGTAAGCCCGTACATCCACATCGCCCACCTTAACGCAGCCCTCTTTGGCATCGTACAGGCGGGGAATAAGCTGCACAAGGCTGGATTTCGAGCTGCCCGTGCCGCCGATTATGCCTACAGTCTGCCCCTCCTTTATGTGCAGGTTTATATTTTTAAGCACCTGCGTGTCGCGCTCTTTGGAATAGGAAAAGCATACATTTTCAAAATCCACATCGCCGTTTGCCACTGTCTTTAACGCGTTTTCGGGGGATACTATATCGGATTGCTCATCCAGCACCTCCACTATACGCTCGGCGCTTGCCCGGCTCATGGTTATCATAACAAACACCATGGAAAGCATCATAAGGCTCATAAGTATCTGCATGGTATAGGTCATAAGGCTCATAAGCTGACCCGTAGTCATAACGGTGGAGCCGCTGCCCACTATAAGCTTTGCGCCGAAGTAGCATATAAGCAGCATGCAGGCGTATACGGCAAGCTGCATAAGGGGCATGTTGAAGGCCAGAATCTTTTCCGCCTTTACAAAATCGGTGTATATCTCGCCGGATACCTTCTTGAACTTTTTATCCTCAAAATCCTCGCGGACATAGGATTTTACCACCCTTATGCCGCGCAGATTCTCCTGTACCACGCTGTTTAGCTTATCGTACTTTTTGAAGCCGCGGGTGAAAACCGGGTGCACGCGGGTCATTATAAAGTAAAGCCCCACGCCCAGTACGGGCAGCGCCGCCACAAACACGAGGGACAGCTCTACATTTATCCTGAAGGACATCACCATTGCAAATATCAGCATCATCGGGCAGCGCACCGCGATGCGGGTTATCATCTGAAACGAGTTCTGCACATTGGTAACATCGGTGGTCAGCCTTGTTATAAGGCTGGAGGTGGAGTATTTATCAATGTTTGAAAAGGAAAAGTCCTGTATTTTATTGAAAATATCGTGCCTGAGGTTGCGCGCAAAGCCCGCCGACGCCTCCGAGGCAAACTTGCCCGCCAATGCGCCGAAGGTAAGGGACAGCGCGCAGCAGCCCACCAGAATAAGCCCCATTTTAAGTATATAGTTCATGTCCCCGCCCTCGACGCCTTTATCAATGAGCGCCGCCATAAGGGTGGGTATGACCACCTCCATTATAACCTCAAAGGTTACGGTTATCGGGGTGGCTATTGCAGCGGCCTTGAATTCCCGCACGCTGCGTGCCAGTTTTTTTATCATATTGCCTTCCGATCCGCCTTTTCGGATCTCTCCTTTCCGTTGTCTGCGTCCTTTGCCGAAAGCGTGCTTTTTGTTTTACCGTTTTTGCATTCGATGCAAGGGCGGGGCGAAGCTTCGTCCTCTGCTGCGCCGAAAGAGCGCAGATTTTCCCGTATTGCCGTTATAACCGAGAAAAAGGTCTGCATATCCTCGGGCGGAATGTCCCGGCACATGCTGCGCTCCATCTCCTCTATATCGTTTATAACGCACAGATGCAGCTCCCGTCCGCGCGGAGTAAGCTTAAGCTGCTTAAGGCGCGCATCGTCCTTTACCCCCACGCGCTCTATAAGACCGTTTTTTTCCATAAGCTGCACAAGCTTTGTAACGGTGGAGCGCCGCACGCCGAAATCCCGCTCCATATCGCGCTGGTATACCGCTTTGTTTTCCTGCTCCCGGCTGTACATATACCCCAGTACCCAGCCGTGCACCCCCGTAAGCTCATCGGCGTATTTCTTGGAGGAATACTCATCCATGGTGCGCCGTATCATGTTTGCAAGCGTGCGCACCTGAAAGCCTACGGTGTTCTCTCTTTCCACTAAAGTCACCTCCCGGAATCACTGCCCGAAACCGTGTGCGGGCGGATTTTGTTTCCGTAAAAACATGTTAGCTTGCTAACAGATTCATTGCATATTATATTCATTTGAAAATATATGTCAACCGTCTTTTTGCAAGTTTCGGGCTGCGCCGGAACATTTCACATTTTATTAATTTTTGCTGCGTTTTATGTAATTCGGGCGTTAAACGGCGCGCTCTCATGCGCGCGGGCTGCGCCGCAGGCGGAAAAAATAAATTGTATAATCCGGCAAAAAGGGAACAATAATCCTTACAGCAAAAATACACAGCAAAATACTGCCGGGACATATCCGGCAAACGCTTTTTACGGCAAAGCATTTATAACGGAGGCGGCAATGGGCTTTTATAAGGATATAAACAAAAACCTTGCCTTTTTGCGGGAGTATATGGCGCGCGCGTCGGACTGCAAGCTGCGCCGCATATACAGCGGAAACACGGAATGCGCCGTGGTTTTCACGGAAACCACTGTTTCCCAGCAGCTGCTGGAGCAGAATGTGATAGCCCGGCTTATGCATATTGCGGTGCGGGATAAGGATCTTGACCAGGTGCGCCGCAGCGCTACCTCGGCGGGGCAGATAACCGTGCTGTCCTCTCTTGATCAGGCACCCGCGGAGCTGGCGGGCGGCATGACGCTTTTGTTTGTGGACGGCGTAGCGGGCTGTCTGTCGGTGGATGTGCGGAAGCTGCCCTCAAGAAGCGTGGAGGAGCCCGCCATAGACAAAACCATACTGGGCGCGAGGGACGGCTTTACCGAATCGGTGGGGGAAAACCTGGGGCTTATCCGTAAGCGCATACGCTCCGAGCTGCTGGGAGTGCGCACCGTGTTTGCCGGCAGCGGAAGAACCAAGTGCTATCTTCTGTGGATGGATGACGATATGCTCCCCCTTGTGGACAAGCTTACAAAAACCATTGAAAAGCTGGACGGCGGACTGTGCCTTACCGTGCGCGACATACTGCCCGCCGTAAGCCCGCGTTCGGTGTTTCCCACGCAGAAGCTGACCGAGCGCCCCGATACCGTATGCTCCCTTTTGCCCAAAGGACGGGTGGTGCTGCTTATGGACGGTCAGCCCGTGGCGGTCTGCTTCCCCACTACGCTGTGGGAGCTGTTTGAATCCCCAAACGACGCCTCCATAGCCTCGGCGCTTGCCCGCGCCATGACCCTTCTGCGGTTTATCGGCGCGCTTTTGTGCATAACCCTGCCCGGGCTGTATGTGGCGCTGCTGAATTATAACCGCGCGCTTCTGCCCCCGGAGGTAACCTCCCTTGTGATAGAGGCGGAAAGCAAGATTGCCCTTTCCCTGCTGCCGGAGGTGCTTATAACATGGGTGCTGGTGGCGCTTATATTTCAGGTGGGGGTGGCGCTGCCCTCCACCGTGGGCGGCACCATCGGCATTTTCGGCTCCATAGTGCTGGGGCAGGCGCTGGTAACTGCCGGGGTGGCAAGCGAGCTGACGCTGCTGGTGGTGATAACCTCATCGGTAAGCGGCTATGCCGTGCCGAATTATCCGCTTAATATCGCGCTTCGCCATGTGAGCCTTATAGTGCTTATGTTTTCTGCGGCGCTGGGGCTTATAGGCACCGGGCTTGCCCTTGTTGCGCTTTTTGCGCGCCTGCTTGCCCTTACCTCGGCATCGTACCCCTATTTGCCCATACGCGCAAAGCGGGGCTGCGTAACGGCGGATGAGCTGGCCCTGAAAATGTCAAAAAGAACCGGGTCGCGCCGTTAATGGCGAAAGAGCGTCAGCGCCGGGCCGTGGGCGGAACGCGTACGGCGGGCAGAAGCCGGCGCCGGCGCACGGGACTTTGCATACATTATATTTATATCCGGAGATGAAAAATGAAAGAACACGGAGCGGGCTTCTTTTCCCTTTTCGGAACGCTGCTGGGAAGCGGCATATTTTTGGTGCCCTCGTTTGCCGCAAGGGCGGGCAGCGGCGGATGGCTTGTGCCAGTTATGGTGCTGCCGCTGCTTGCGGCGGTATTTCTGTTTTTGTACCACGCCGCCCTTATAAGGCTGCCCGGTACCCTTATGCAGTGCCTTCGCGTGGCTTATGCGGTGCTGTGCGCCTTTCTTGCCGCCTGTGCGCTTTGCCTTGCGTCCGTGCTGTGCCGGGACCTTATGCTTCCCGGGGCGGAGCCTGTGCTGCTTATTGCGGTGTCGGCGGGGGTGCTGTATTTCTGTATTGCCACCGAGCATACCGTGTGCGGGCTGAATCTGATGTTTTTTGCCTGCCTTGCCGTTATAACCCTTATGCAGCTGCTAAGCCTTACGCAGGGGCGCACCGAACGGCTGTCGGCAAGCCTGTCGGAGCCGCTTGAGGCGGGGCTTGGCATGCTCCCGTTTTTTTCCGGCATAATGACGGTGCCCGCCCTTGTCCGGCGCGGCGTAAAAAAACGCTCCATGCTGCTGGCGCTGGTGCTGTCCTGCGCCGTTTATGCCCTTATAACCGCCGTATGCATTGCGGTGCTTGGTGACAAGGCCTGCGCCGGAGAGAGCTATGCGGCCCTTATCGTGCTTAAAAGCGGCACGGTGCTGCTTAACATGCGCCTGTTTTTTGCAAGCATAAGCTTCAGCTTGGTCATGCTCAAGCCCGCCGTCAATCTCGGCTGGGCGGCGCTTGCCTCGGCGGAGGAGGTAATAAAAAGCAAGTGGC
Source organism: uncultured Clostridia bacterium (assembly GCA_934465535.1). Taxonomy (GTDB): domain Bacteria; phylum Bacillota; class Clostridia; order Christensenellales; family QALW01; genus UMGS1338. The sequence goes on from CAKSKV010000004.1 coordinate 87,613, forward strand.
TGCGCCCCGGAATATGCGCCTTCGTGCTGGCGGCGGCGCTGCTTATGCGCGGCATTATACAAAGCTTCTGATAAACGGCAAGGCCGCCCGTTCATATGCCCGATGCGCTTCGGGGGCATACGCGCGCTTTGCAAAAAGGAGAAAATATGATGAAAGCATTGCAAAAAGCTGCCTCGGCGGGCCTGTGCGCCCTGCTTTTTCTGCTGTCGTGCTCGTTTTGCGCCTGCGGCGCTCAGCCCATTGAAAAAAGCGCGCATCCCGTAACGGTGGGAATAGACCTTGACCCGTCAAGCGGGCTGTACACCGAAAGCGGTCTTTATTATATGTATGACGGCGAAAGCATTTCCTTCAAGGAGCTTTCGGCGCAGGGGGTGAATATCGGGGATGCCACCGGCAAAAAGGCGGGGTACAGCTATGAAACGGTAAATTATTCCCTTCTGGGCGCAGTGGTGCTGGGGAAGGAGGTGCTCTCAAACGGCATAGGCGACCCCATGTTCACCTTTCTTGAGTGGCCGCTGCCCTCCGGCGATGTGCTGCTGTGCGCTGCCGATAACGCCGCGGTAATGGTAAAGGATCAGACCCTGCCCACGCTGCTTGCCAATTCCTCATCCAAGACCTACAACCCGCGCGCTTCCCTTTCCGATTGCCTCACCGCCCTTTATGACGGCACTCCCCTTGTGCTGCCCCATGTTACGGACAATAACGGCGCATATCTGGACGGCGCGGTGATCCTGAAGGACGGCGTGCTTGTGCAGCAGCTGGATGCGGCGCAGACGGCGCTGTGGGCAATGCTGTTTTATCCCTCCGGCTCCGGCTCCGTCACGGCGGGGGGCATAAGCGCGCAGCTTCAGACGGTGCGCCGCTTCAGCCTGGAAAACAGGTGCATAACCGTGGAGGCCGAAGCGCTTTTCACCTCCCCAGGCAGCCCGGAGGACTATGCGGCCGCCCTTGAGCAGGAGCTTTATAAGCTGCTTTCCGGCTTTGAGTGCGACGCCCTGCTTATTGACAGGGTTATCGGCTGCCCCTATTCTCAGCTTACGGTGCAGCTTACGGTGCGCCGCTATTGAGGCACCGCAAGGCACAAGCTTGCTGTCATGCGCTGTTTTTCGGGCTTTGCGCGCCCGTTTTTCCCTCTTTGCCGCCGGCTCTTTTCTTTTCCGCAGCCGCTTTTTTGCCCGTTTGCTTTTTTTGCCGGCGCCGCGCCGGTTTATTTTTGTTCACACAAAATACACGCAATATTTACAAAAGTCGTGATTTTAATTATATAAATTGCTTGACAAATTATATAAACGGGCGTACAATTTGTTCACACTGAAAGGCGGGAGAAAGATGAAAAAAGAGGTATATTCACTGGTGCTTTCGGAAAATGTCGTGGCGGCGGTGGATAAGATGGCAAAGGAGCGCGGAGCCAACAGGTCCGCCCTTATAAACCAGATACTTGCCGAATATGTCAGCTATGTCACTCCCGAAATGCGCATGAAGAACACGCTTGCCCTTGTCGGCGAGCAGCTTCGCGCGCAGGCGGCCTTCCGTGTGGGAGAGCAAGCCTCCCCGGCAATACTGCGCACGGTTTCTTCACTGGATTACAAATATAATCCCGATGTTCATTACCGTGTGGAGCTTTACCGCGAGGCAAAGGGATATTTGGGCGAGCTTAAGGTGTGGCTGCGCACGCAGAACTCCGGGCTGCTGCTTTATATTAACGGCTTTTACAGGCTGTGGAGCGAAAATGAAGGCGCCAATATGCCGGGCCGGTCATATGCGGTGGACGGAGGAAGATTTGTGCGCAAGCTGGAAAACCCGCAGGGCGGAGAGGCCGGCAGGCTCATATCGGCCTATGTCACCGGCTTTGATGCCGCCCTTAAGGCTTATTTCGGCGCGATAGGCGCCTCTGCCGATGCAGCGTCGGCGGTAAAAAACGCATATTGCAAATATATTTTGGGGCGCGGAGTAACGCTGTAACATGCAGCCGCTTCCTGCGGGGCGCGGCGCCGGTCCGAGAAGGATCAAACAACAATATAAACCGCTCTGCTGTTTATAAATTAAGGAGTGATTTTTATGGATGCAAGGAAATTTACGCAAAAAAGCCTTTCCGCAATAGAGGATGCGAGCAACATAGCAAAGGATAAGGGAAACCAGTACATCGAGCAGGCGCATCTGCTGCTTGCGCTGCTGCGCCAGCAGGACGGCCTTGCCGGCGAGCTGTGGAAAAGCATGAAGGCGGATGAACGCCTTACGGTGTCCGGTCTTGAAAGAGCCGTGGACGGCTTTCCGCGGGTAAGCGGAGCCGGAAGCGAGGTTTATCTTTCCCAGAATGCGGACCGCGCTTTAAGAGAGGCGCAGAATGAGGCCGCGGCCATGCAGGACGACTTCATTTCGGTGGAGCACATACTGCTTGCGCTTGTAAAGAACCCCGACAGCACGGTAAGAGAGGTGCTTAGGTCCGCCGGAGTAACGCAGGAAAAGCTGCTTAATGCAATAAAGGAGGTACGGGGCACTCAGCATGTGCGCAGCGACGATCCGGAGGGCACTTATAACGCCCTTAAAAAATACGGTCAGGATCTTACCGCACTTGCACGGGAGCAGAAGCTGGACCCGGTAATAGGCCGTGATGAGGAGATACGCAACTGCATAAGGATACTTACCCGTAAATCCAAAAACAACCCCTGTCTTATCGGTGAGCCGGGCGTAGGCAAAACGGCAATAGCCGAGGGGCTTGCCCAGCGTATCGCCAAGGGCGATGTGCCGGAAAACCTCAAGGACCGCACCCTGTTTTCTTTGGATATGGGCGCGCTGATAGCGGGCGCAAAGTTCCGCGGCGAGTTTGAGGAGCGTCTTAAGGCGGTGCTTAACGAGGTAAAGGCTTCGCAGGGCAAAATACTGCTGTTTATAGACGAGCTGCACACCATTGTGGGCGCGGGGCGCACCGAGGGCTCAATGGACGCGGGCAACCTGCTCAAGCCCATGCTTGCCCGGGGCGAGCTGCACTGCATAGGCGCTACCACTCTGGACGAATACAGAAAATATATCGAAAAGGATCCGGCTCTGGAGCGCCGTTTTCAGCCGGTAACAGTGCCGGAGCCCAGCGTGGAGGACACCATTTCCATACTGCGCGGGCTTAAGGAGCGCTATGAGGTGTTCCACGGCGTAAAAATACACGACCGCGCGCTGATAGCTGCGGCTACCCTTTCCAATAGGTATATAAGCGACCGTTTCCTGCCCGATAAGGCCATTGACCTTGTGGACGAGGCCTGCGCCATGATAAAAACCGAAATGAACTCCATGCCTACCGAGATGGACGACATACGGCGCAAAATCATGCAGCTGGAGATCGAGGAGGCGGCTCTTAAGAAGGAGACGGATAAAATATCCGCCGAGCATCTCGGCGAGATCACAAAGCAGCTTTCCGAGCTGCGGGAAACCTTCCGCGGCATGCAGGCAAAGCTTGCAAACGAAAAGCAGGATATAGAAAAGGTGCAGCAGCTGCGCCGGGAGATCGAGCAGGTAAATGCCGCCATTGAAAAGGCGGAAAACGAGTATGACCTCAACAAGGCGGCGGAGCTTAAATACGGCAGGCTGCCCAAGCTGCAAAAGGAGCTGGCCGCCTGCGAGGCGGAGCAGCCGCAGAGGAAAAACACGCTTTTGCGCAACACGGTGGACGAGGAGGAGATAGCACGCATAGTGGCGCGGTGGACCGGCATTCCGGTTTCCCGCCTTATGGAGGGCGAGCGGGATAAGCTGCTGCGCCTTGACGAGATACTGCACAAGCGCGTAGTGGGTCAGGATGAGGCGGTAAGCCGCGTATGCGATGCCATACTGCGCTCCCGCGCCGGAATTCAGGACCCCCGCCGTCCGATAGGATCGTTTTTGTTCCTCGGACCTACGGGCGTGGGCAAAACCGAGCTTGCAAAGGCACTGGCAGAGGCGCTCTTTGACGATGAGCACAACATGGTGCGTATCGATATGACGGAATATATGGAAAAATACTCCGTGTCCCGTCTGATAGGAGCCCCTCCGGGATATGTGGGCTATGACGAGGGCGGTCAGCTTACCGAGGCGGTGCGCCGCAGACCGTACTCCGTCGTGCTCTTTGACGAGGTGGAAAAGGCGCATCCCGATGTGTTCAACATCCTGCTTCAGGTGCTGGACGACGGCCGTATAACCGACAGTCAGGGACGCACGGTGGATTTCCGCAACACCATAATAATCCTCACCTCCAACCTCGGCTCCGATATAATTCTTGGCGGCATAAAGAACGGCGAAATATCCGAGGCGGCGCGCAGCGAGGTAAGCGATCTGCTCAAGCGCAGCTTCCGCCCCGAATTCCTTAACCGTCTTGATGAAATAGTGTTCTATAAGCCGCTTACGCAGGATAATATCGGCAGAATCCTTGAGCTTCAGCTTCAGGATCTCAGAAAACGCCTTGCCGATAAGCAGCTGGATATCACTCTGAGCGATAAGGCCAAGGCCTATATCATAGATAACGGCTATGACCCGGTATACGGCGCGCGTCCGCTTAAGCGCTTTCTGCAATCCAAGGTGGAAACGCTGGCTGCACGCATCATAATTGCGCGCGACCCGGCTCCCGGCTCCGTTATAACGGTGGACTGCGATGAAAACGGCCTTACCGCCGACCTTAAGCAGCCGGAATAATATAAAAATGCAATAAAAAGCCGGGATAGCCCGGCATAAACAAAAGGAAGCGTTCTTTGCCGCAAAGCGGCTCGGACGCTTCCTTTTTTAATAATTAAGTAATTAAATCGGGCGGAAAACGGGGGTTCAGCTTTCTGCGTCTCCGTTTGAGCCGCCGTTTCCCATAACAAAGGCGAACTGCTTCAGGGAGGCGGCGTTCTTCTGCTCCAGCTGAAGCATGCGCCCCGTGTATATGCACATGCTTATTCCCGCCAGCATGGTCTGCACAAGCGCGGCGGCGCCCCAGCCTGCAACGGCCCAGGACGAGCCGGAAAGGGAAAGAATGACGGCGCCAGCGGCGGGCAGGGCGGAAACAACGCTGCATGCGGCGCATATTATCGTGTAATAAACAACGGTTTTAATAAAATTTCCGCGCAGCAGCAGGCGGGAATACAGCAGGGAAAACATAAAGCGCACCCGCCCCAGCGCGGTGGAGGCTATAAGCGCGGAGGAGTAGCTGTCCACAAGCGCGGTGGAAACGGCAGTGAGCGCAAAGGCCAAAAGCACGGCGGCGGGCAGCGCGATGTATATAACGGGCAGCAGCAGCGCCATTGCGCAAACAGAAAGGGAAAGCTGCATCAGCAGGCTTTGTATAAAGGAGGAAAGATAAAGAATAAGAAACACCGCGGGCAGCCGCCGTATTATGGTTTTGGCCATGGCGGAGGCATCGGGCTTTCTTTCGGGATGAGCGGCGGCTTCACCGGTAAAAACAGCGGCAAAAATAAACATTGCGCACTGTAAAAAGGCGGTAAGAAGGGATAAAAGATAGTCTGCCGCGCTTTGCTGCGAGGCGTTCGCAAGGGCGGAGAGCAGCTGCTCTGCCGCATTTGACGAGGCAAGATCAAGCTCCGGCAGCACGCTTACCGCCGCCTGAGCAAGACGGTTGTAGTTTACCGCGTTTACCGCCGCAGCGGGCAGGGCAAAAAGCAGCAGCAGCCCCAAAAGGCGCAGAAATCGCCCCTTGTAGGCCTCCCGCAGGCCGCGGAACAGCCGCCCGAATTCATAAAAATATCCGTTGCAGTCCTTCTGAGAGTGCATAGTTATAACCGCTTTCCCGAAGCATAAGGCTTCGCAGAGTAAGAATAAAACCGTTTCGGGCGCATAAAAAGCGCTTCGGCGGCATTTTTACGGTATGAATTTTATCATAAATAAGCCGTAAAAGAATGTGCAATCTGTAAACAATGCCGTTTTGCCCGATATTTTGGGCAAAAGACGAGCAAAAACATGCGCAAAAACGCAAAAAGCAGGGTTTATGTGCAGTTTGCACATTGAATACGCAAAGGAAATGAGTTATTATTATAATTGAATAAGTATGCCGGAGAACCGATTTACCGGTAGGAGCGCCACCGGGAATGCAGCAGCAAAAATGCGCAAAAACGCAGCGGCCGCCCATGCGCGGTTCCGTTTTGGGGAGCGGACGGGCACGGCAAAAAGAAAAGAGAAGGAAAGAAAACAAAATGAAGCAAGGAAAAAAACTGCTGAGCATTATGCTGGCGATGCTTATCGCGGCCTTGGCCTGCGGGCTTACCGGCTGCATTAAGGCGCCGGGAGAGAGCGTAAGCGCAGAGGCAACACAGACTCCCGATACCGCCTTAAGCCCGGAGGCCACACTTGACACAACTCCGTATACAACTCCCGGCGATACTCCCGATATAACGCCCGGCCCCACTCCGGCGCAAAGCGAAACCGTGCAGCCGCAGGATACCGAATCTCCCGCGCCCACGCCCACGCCCGCTCCGGGAGATACCGGCGCGCCCGCACCGGGACCCACGGTATCCCATGCGCCGGTCAGCAAGTGGGATTATTATGTAACCTACGGCTCCGCCTCGATACGCACCGTTGCGCTTACCCGCTTTAACGACGGCACGCAGGGCGGCGGCGAAGGCAGCTTTACCTTTACCGGCGACGGGCTTTTAATAAAGCAGCAAAACGGCGCCTATGCCGATACCTACGGCATATATTCCGGGGCGAATCTGGGGTCGGCTGATTATTCCAAAGTGCGCTATGTGGGAATAACGGTTAAAAACCTTGAAAGCCACGATGTGCTTTTCGGGCTTCAGGGAACAGACAAAAATAGAAAGAATATATTTCTCTATCCCGAGGGCGATCCGATAGCTCTTGCTTATGACAACGGCGATATAAAGGCGGCCGGCGGTCAGGGCGGCGTGAACGGGCGCTATTGCATAGTGCTGCCCGCGGGCTTCTCCGGCAGCGTGTTTATCCCGCTTAACCGCATAGCGGACAGTCACGAAAAGGACAAGGCAAAGCAGTGGGCCAAAACCCCCATAACAAGCCCCGGCTTCCATTTAAGCGACGGCGGCAGCAAGGGAGTGCTGGTTTCGGCGCTGTTTATCTGCTCCTCTGCCCTGAAGGCTCCCGATGAGGCGGCGGGCGGCATTACAAACAAGGACTACACCTATACCGAGGCTCAGCGCATTGCGGCCTTCTGGAAGAATTCCACAATGTACAACGAGTCCATCACCATGATGAAGCGTTCAAACGGCGAAATATATGCAAAGACCCTGTTTGTGCCCACCAAGATAAACGCGGTGGTGGATGTGTACCTCCAGAAGGAATACAAGGAGGGCGTGGACTGGGAATGGGTAAAGGGCACAAACAAAATAAAGTGGCTCTCCGGCTCCTCCATTCCCTATTTTACGGATAACGACCTTTCCGGCAAGGATTCAAAGGGCAATTATATTCCGGAATTCCCCACATGGTCGGACGGCGGACGCAGCCGCTTCGGAAACGCGCTGTACTGCGTAAGCTCCTTCCTTTATGAAAAGCAGATATGCATAAGCTACACCTACGATACGGCGCAGGTGGCAAAGCAGGGCATAAAATACACGCAGTATCAGGGCGATAAGCTGAAAAACACGGTGAACAAGCTTAAAAACGGCGAAAACCTGAAGGTGCTGTTCTACGGGGATTCCATATTCTCCGGCTGCGACGCCTCCGGCATGTATAACAGGGAGCCGTATATGCCCTATATGCACAAGCTTATACAGCAGGAGCTTTCCCGCAATACCAAGGGCAAGGTGCAGGTGGACAACTTGGCCGTGGGCGGCTGGACCGTGGAAAACGGACGGGACGCGCTTTCCGGCGAGGTGGGCGGATATAATTACTCTAATAAATACAAGGGCTACGACCTGCTTATACTCTCCTTCGGCATGAACAACGCGAGCACCCCCAAGGAGGAATATAATCCCGTAACCAAGGAATATGAAGGATATGTTCCGGCGACCAAGGCCATTGTGGATAAAATAAAGGCGGCAAACCCGAACCTTGAGGTGATACTGGTTTCCTGCATGAACCCAAACCCCCGCGTGGGCTGGGATGTAAACCAGAAGAATCAGGGCGGATGGCTTAAGGAAATAGCGGCGCAAAGCCCGTATTCCTCCTATACTGCGGTGGTGGATTTCTATGCGGTGCACAAGAGCATACTTGCCTATAAGGATTTCAGCGCCACTACGGGCAACAACATAAACCATCCCAATGACTGGCTTATACGCGTGTATGCGCAGAATATTCTTGCGGCGATGATAAAATAAAAACGGCGAAGGGTATTGCCCTTTGCGCATTGCGCAAAATACGGCGGGGCGGCTGCACTGCCTCTCACTTAAGCGGCGCGGTATTTTTGCGATTTTCGCGCAAGACTCCGCGCCGATTTTACGCTTTTTATTGCACCGAAGAATAAAAGTGTGATAAAATAAAGAAAACCGGCAGGGAATTTTTACGCCGGCAGGACTTGTTAAACACGGCCCGAGGGCTGTCTGAAAGGAAGATACTGTATGAAAAACATCAGAAGCGGCGCATTTTTCGCGCCCTGCGGAAAAAAGAGCGGAAAAAGCGGAATAAAGCTGGATTATGTGGAGCCCACCGACCCCAAGGCGGGCAATACCGTGGCGCATGCCGCCGTAAGCAAGTGGGATCAGACCTTTTCCTACGGCGATGCCTCGATAAAATGCACCGCACTTACCCGTTTTAACGACGGACAAATCGCTGCGGGCGAAAAAAGCGAGCAGGGGCTGCGCCTTACGGGCAGCGGCTTAAAGAAGGGCATAATAACCGGCGCAAACCTTGATTATGATTGCAGCGAGGCGGAGTATTATGCAATATCGCTGTGCAATAACGGCAAAAAAGCGCTTATAGGCCTTGATGCGGATATTGAGGCGGACAAAGCAGTGCTGGCGCCGGAAAACGGAGAGCCGGAGGCGGTGCAGGCCGAAAAATGCGAAGGGATAAATGCCGCAGTGCTGCCCGAGGGCTTTAAGGGCTGCGTGCTTTTCCCGGTTAAAAACGCAAGGGAGAGCTTCGGCAGCGTTGATATAGCCTGGAGCGGCGATGTTACGCTGTGCGCACTGCTTATGTGCGATACGCCCCTTGAAATGCCGGGGCAGGGCAGCAAAATAACAAACCCGCTGTACAGCTACACCGACAAACAGCGTATGCAGCCGTTTTGGGAGTGCTCCACCATGTATAATGAATCCATGGGCATGATGAAGCGGGAGGACGGCAGCATATGGGGCAAGCTGCTGTTTGTACCCACCCGCATAAACGCAGTGGTGGATGTATATCAGAAAAAGGAATATAAAGAGGGCAAGGACTGGCAGTGGATAGAGGGCACGAACCGAATAGTGCGCCCCGAAGGCTCGGATATTCCGTACTTTACGGAAGAAGGTCTTTCCGGCAAGGAGGAAAACGGCGAGTTCATTCCGGAATTCCCGACATGGACGGACGGCAGAAGCCGCTTCGGCGCCTGCCTGTACTGCGTGACGGATTTCATATATGAAAAGCAGATATGCGTATCCTATGAGTATGATTTAAGTCAGGTAAAGAGCGAGGGCATTGCAAGCACGCCGTGCCAGAGCGAGCGCCTTGTGCGCACAAATGCACGCCTTAAAGAGGGCCGCGACCTGAAGGTGCTGTTCTACGGGGATTCCATATTCTCCGGCTGTGACGCCTCCAGCATGTATAACAGAGAGCCTTTTATGCCCTATATGCATAAGCTTATAGAAAGCGCACTGGCCTCAAGAAGCACAGGGCGGGTGCGGGTGGACAACTTGGCCGTGGGCGGCTGGACCGTGGAAAACGGACGGGACGCACTTTTCGGCGATGTGGGCGGACACGATTATTCCAAGAGCTACAAGGGCTACGACCTTATGATACTTTCCTACGGCATGAACAATGCCTATACCCCCGAGGAGGAATTCAAGGCGGCCACCCAAAAGATAATGGAAACGGTAAAAGAGGCAAACCCTGATATTGAAATAGTGCTGGTTTCCTGCATGAACCCCAACCCCCGCGTGGGCTGGGATGTAAACCAGAAATATCAGGGGCAGTGGCTTAAGGACATTGCCCAAATGCCTGCATGGCAGGAGCGCACGGCGCTTGTGGATTTCTATCAGGTGCATAAGAGCATACTGGTCTATAAGGATTTCAGCTCCACTACGGGCAACAACATAAACCACCCCAACGATTGGCTCATACGCGTGTATGCGCAGAATATAGTGCGGGCCATAACAGAATAGGCATTACGGGGCATTGGAGCCAAGCAATTTCAATCGGAAAACATATGACCGGTCATGCTGCAAAAGGCGATCTTTCCGTACAAGCGGAAAGGCCGCCTTTTTATTGTAAAGGGGCGGCATAATACCTTTTGTTTTCGGTATAAAAGGGCCGTACTTAAAATAAAATGCTTGACAAAGGCGCAATATCTGATATAATACCATCGTTCGGGGGTGTAGCTCAACTGGTAGAGCGCTTGAATGGCATTCAAGAGGTAAGGGGTTCGACCCCCCTCATCTCCACCAAACAGGTATTGGACGAACACCTATTTCTTCAGCGGCGGTTTCGCCGTAAAGGTGATGCTCTAATACGAAACAGAAACCGCCATCTTAGATTAGGTTCTAAGGTGGCGGTTTTACATATAAGCAAGTCATTTGAAAATCAAGCCAATATCTGTAGTAATAAAATACAGAATAGTATTGAGTGTACACGAAATAAGGAGAACTATTTATGTGGGAAAATATTGATATTGATAGGCATTACACGGGAGTGTTTCAAATTTTAGATGAACCAATATCGGGAGAATTGATTTATAATAAGCAAAATGGTACTATACTTTTAAGTCTAATAAAGGAAGTAAACTCGAAATCATTTTTCGGAAAAAGTTATGGCACACAACCGATTATTACCGGCAAGCTGAACACAGGTGCGGTAGTGACTCTTTTTAACAATCGGTGCAGTAACAACCATATTCATTGGTTACAAGACTAGTACGTTTTTTCTTTCTCGTTTTTTTTGTACAGGTCAAGATAAACACAAATATTCCGCTCTGATTTTATACTTATTTAAAGATTAGACAAAAAAGTCTTGACAAATACAGATGCGCCCATCATAATATACTTAAGAAATAAACTATCAAAAGACTTGGCCTTTTAAAAAAGAAGACAAAATCATATAGTTGCGTGATCGAGTGTCATAAAAAACATATTATTATACTGTAGTTTATTTTGATATATGAAATAATTCTTTAAAAGAGTTATGTGTAGTATAAAGCAAGAAAACAAAACTAATAAGTTTGGCATTGGAGAAACATATTATGTTAAAGCAATGGCAAATATCGTTTGATGATGGATTATCGCCCTCATTATGTCTTTACGCAAATTTGAATAATGATAAGTTTAAAGCACACAATTATGTTGATCCGGTTACGGACTAACATAATGGTGTGCTTTTTGTGTTTAAAAATTACTTGCTGTTTTAGTTACTCAAGAGTGATGCTTAGGCAGCTTCGCAGCGTGCAGAGGTAGCGGGAAGCAGGATGGGTTCGCAGTATTATATGTGAGGAGAACGGTATGTGGATGCAATTGAATGTATAAAGACAAGGCGCAGCGTTCGGCGCTATACCGATCAGCCGATTGACAAACAGGCAATACATCAAATTCTTGAAGCCGGCATCAGCGCTCCGTCCGGTAAAAACGGTCAGCCATGGAAATTCAAAGTTGTAACCGATAAAGAATTGATAAACAACATATCTGATTTATCGATTCATGGTTCATGGATGAAAACGGCACCGCTGATTATTGTGATATTTCTTGATAACGCCTGTTCATATGACCGACTGAAAGATATTCAATCCTGTGGAGCGGTTATGCAAAATATGATGTTAACCGCACACTCTCTTGATATCGGAAGCTGTTGGATTGGCGAAATACTGCCTAAGTCAAAAGAAGTAAAGCAAGTTTTGAAACTTAATGATGAAAGCCTTGAACTCATGGGAATTGTACTATTCGGACATAAATCGAGCCGAATGATTGATCCGGGGCGAAAGAGAATTGAATCGTTTCTGTTGTAACGGCGGTATGGTATGAGCAGAATTGCTTTGATTGGCGAGAACTCTATTGAATATGTAAGTACACTGCTTGATATATGGAATTCTGGAGATTGCGCAGTATTGATAGACTGGCGGATACCGATTCAGACTGCAGTAGAAATGATGAATGAAGCCGAAGTGCATGTCTGTTACATCGAGAAAAAATATTACGGCAAAGTTTCCGGCGCGCGGTCTCAATGCATTACATTTATTCCTTTTGAGAAAAAGGCAACTGCCGCAGGGCATCTGCCGGAATCAGTATATGATAGGTTCAAACCAAACTACAGCAAAAACGAAGCGGTTGTTTTATACAGTTCCGGAACAACAGGAAAATCCAAAGGAATAATTCTTTCGCACTTTGCAATTAACACAAATGCCGATGCAATCATTGACTATATGAAACCCAATGCGGGAGATTGTATTTATATCGCAAAAACATTCTCTCATTCATCAACACTTACAGGAGAATTGCTGGTATCGCTTAAAACTCAAACCAAGCTTGTAATCGCGCCAACGATTGTTCCTCCGAGATATATGCTGGGAAAGATAAGAGAATTCAATGTTACAATAATATGTTTGAATCCGACATTACTTTCAATGCTTGCGAATGAAGTGCAACGAGACAAGTATGACATTCCTTCGCTCAGAACGATATATGTCAGCGGCTCCATCTTGAACAATACGACCTATGTAAAAGCTCATGACACATTTAGAGATATACCGGTTTACAATGTATACGGCTTGTCCGAAGCAGGGCCGAGAGTTGCAGCGCAGCGTGAAGGATGTTGCTCATCAAATTCAGTTGGAAGTCCGATTCTGGGCGTAGAAATAGTCATTGTCGATGAAAATGGAACACCGGTTACTGATGGGGAGCGCGGAACCGTTCATGTGACTACACCGAGTCAATTCTGCGGCTATATATCCGGACAAGTAAAGCAGCAGTCCATGTACAGGGATTGGCTGAATACCGGCGACATCGGGTATATCAACGATAACGGTGAATTGCATATTACCGGTCGTGTTGATGATGTAATTGTTTTGGATGCACACAAAATTTATCCGTGCAAAATTGAAAATACTATCCTTGAATCGACTAATGTTTCTGAATGCGTCGTCGTAAAGGTTGAGTATAAGGATAACGAGTTTATTGGTTGCTTATATGTCGGGAATGATATTTCAGAGCAAGAAATAAGGGACAAGCTAAAAAACAAGCTCCCAACCTACGAAATCCCGAGGCGCTTTATACGATGCAATACAATTCCTCGAACATTAAACGGCAAAATATCCAACGCAGATATAAGAGAGAAAATAGTAAATGCTATAGAAATGGAGTAAAGAAATGACAACAGAAGAGATAAAAACAGAAGTAATTGATTTGATTTCCGAATTGTTCGGGGACAAGGGTTTTGACACCGACATCATTGAATATGCCGATTTAGTCGATGACATGGGCATGGATTCAATAACCTTCATTTCGATTGTCGTCGAGCTTGAGGTAAAGTTTGATATTACTGTGTCGGATGATATGTTGCTGATAGATAACTTCAAGAAAGTCGATGATATTGTAGCTGTTGTCGAAAATGAACTGGCGAAAGGAGCTGAAAACGGCGATGGCTGTAAATGAAGAAAAGCTTGTTAAGATGCTAAGATATGTATCTGAGTATAACGATTTTTACAAGAACAGAATAAAAGAATACGGAATAACAAATCCGTTGGATATTACGCAATGGCCTGTTCTGACAAGGAAAGAGTTGCAAGAAAACCGGTATAATATGTTCTCGGATGGGTATAAGTCAAAGTATTTTAATCAGCAGCTCCGCAGACAGTCATCATCCGGTTCATCCGGAATGCCGGTTAACGTCTATTGGGATTACAAAGACTGGTATGCATCAAATATGTCATTATGGCGCAAAAGGTGGCAGTGGTATGGTATTAAGCCGGGCGACAAATATGTTATGTTTACATTGAATGCATTCAATGTAAAAGTGAACGGCGAGACTGTCTACTATATCAAAAAACCCGAGAATGTTCTGTCGGTCAATGTTTCTTTGATTCAAAATGAAGAGCAGTACAAAAATCTTGTTGATATCATGAACGATTTTAATCCTGCGTGGCTATATATTCAGCCTTTTGTACTTAATAAACTGATTCAAATCTACAAGAAATATGATTTGAAAAAGCCGACTGCTCTTAGATATATTGAATCCGTTGGTGAATTGCTATCATCAGATTTAAGAAGGCGGGCAATTGAATTCTTTGATGTTGCATTTGCCAATATGTATGGCTCAGAAGAAATGAACGGTATTGCGTATGAGTGTCCAGAATACCATATGCAGGTGCTTAATGATAACATATATATTGAGGTTCAGAATAATAATGGCATTAGTCTAAGCGGAGACGGTGAGGCGATTATAACTAATTTGAATAATTTTGCTATGCCACTTATACGGTATAATCAATGCGATTGTATTGTTGTAGATAATTCTCAACCATATTCATGTGTAAATAACAGAAACATTATTTGTCATATCAACGGAAGATCTTCTGATTGTATTGCACTGGGTGATAAAGAAATCAACAGCTATTTTTTAGTTGAAATACTATCAGAAACAAATAATCATTATAATGGTATAATTGATTTTTATCGTTATGTGTATAAAAAATCTCAAAGAAAAATTGAATGTATGATAAATACAAAGAAAACTGAGTGGTATAGCAATATTAAAAAAACTTTGGAGGACATCTTTATAAAACAAGTCTTGCCTGATACCGATATTAGTTTTGAGGTCAAATTGGACAAAGAGGCTTTGCTTTATGGAGAGAAACCTCAAATACTAACAATAGTTGATTAATCAATTGATCAAATCTATTTCAATTACTATTTAACGTACAATAAAATTGTATGTTAAAGATATAACTAAAACACAAGGAGAGTAGTATGAGTGTCTTTGAAAATGATACCCCTGTTGTTAAGACATTCGTGTACAAGAATAAATGTTATTTATATGATACATATAATAATCAGCTCTTTTCTGTACACAGTAGACTTTATTACGAAATTTGCAAAATGCAAACAATAGGTATTTGTAAATATATGCATTTAAATTGTAATGATAATTACTATAAAGATGTGTTAACATTAATGAATAAGGGGTACTTACGCCATGGATTCATTGACAAAGTCCAGCATCAGTCAACACCTTATATAGAGTATCTAACAGAGCGTTGTATGAGTCATTTAGTTCTTGAGGTAACAAATTCATGCAATTTTAAATGTAGATATTGTCACCAAGCGAGTAATCAAACTATAAATAAAAAAGTAATGAACACAAATGTAGCATATCGCAGTATTGACTTGTTTTATGAACATTCAAAGGATGCGAATGATTTAGTATTGACCTTTTATGGCGGTGAGCCACTTATTAATTTCAATTTAATAAAAGAAATGGTTATGTATGCGAAAGATAAGTTCAAGACAAAAAGGGTTTCATTTAATATAACAACAAATGCATCCTTAATTGATGAGGAAATAATCGATTTTTTATATAGTAATGGCTTTTCAATTTTAATAAGTTTAGACGGAGATGAAGTGATTCAAAACAGTCATCGAAAGTTTCTAATAGATGGTGGAGATACTTTTGATATTGTATGGAATAATATTCTTAAAATTCGCGCCAAATATCCCTCGTTTTTCAACTCGAATGTAAGTTTCAATTCTGTAAGATTGCAAGACGAATCAAGAAGAAAAGTAGTAGAGTTTTTTAGAAAAAATGGTATATCTGATTCGTCAATTAGTATTCGTGATGCAGATATGGACGGCATTGATTATATATATTCGCCGTTGTTTATAGATGCCAATAATAGAGATGATGACAGTATTAACAAAGATGATTTTTCTAACGTATTAAAGTTATATAACAACAAAAGTAAGATACCAAAGGTATGGCATCATAATGGACCTTGTATACCAGCAGTAAATCGTCTGTTTGTCAGCACGGAAGGAAAGTTTTATCCATGCGAAAAAGTAGAACAAGATGATGCGTGTTCCATTGGAGACTTAGCAACAGGTGTTGATATTGACAAAGTGGTGCGAATCTTAAACATTGGCCAGATTACGAGTAATGATTGTCCGAATTGTTGGGCTTTAAGATTTTGCTCGATATGTGTGCATCGTTGCGTTGATAACGGGAGTTTATCGTACGATAAAAAAGTTAGATCTTGTAAAAAAACAAAAGAAGATGCAATAAGATTTTTTAAATATCTTATAGATAATAAACAGGTGAAGTAAATAGTAAATATCTGTAATAAAGAAGGAAGGGATAGCTTTGCAAATGGAAAATATAGGTTTGCTAACTAATTCGATTACGGCTCGTATGTTAATGTATCAAATTGATTATGTGTTAAACATACCTGTGAAAAATATCTATGTTTTATCTGAAAACCATAATAAAAGCGAAATATTTCCTACTAGCGGCGCAAAAGTAACTATATGTGACTCATATGATGAGTTCATACAAAAAAGTGAATTGATAATTACTTCAAACAAGCAAGAAACGTTAGCGCATATTGACAACAGAAAACTTCTATTTATTGATAGCCCTTGGAATGGTTATGAAAATCATAGCATGAATGGTTGTTTAACTAAAAAGCTTAATTATTCGAATGCTCCTGTTGTTTTTATATTATCAATTGGCGATTTTACCGATCAATATCACATTGAAATACTTGTCAATAAAATCGTAGCCTCGAAAACAAAAAGAATAGCACAAATTTTTACCCCGGAAACAAAAGCATTACTAGATAGTATCGCTAAATCAAAAAACATAAATCCCAATTTAGTAAATGCATGCAATAATAATGATGGTGATGTAATTATTATTTCTGCAAATAATATATCGAATGATTTAGAATTGATACAAATTATAAAAGAAATATCTCCGGATTACTTTATCTTATGTGTTGATTACTCATTTAACGGATTAAATGAGGTTGAGTTATTCTTTTCAAATATTTGTAAAATAAATATTGTTGTCCAATCTCCCTATATTACAAATAAATTGTTGGAAGGAAAACAATGGTCTGTTTATTGTAATGTAGAAAAATCCAATGTCTTCCATAATACATTGGAAAAAGATTTCGAAAACTACTTGGAATTACACATTATGCAGAAAATATTCATGCCTAACAGTATTGGCTTTGTATAACATTTGAAAATTGAAAAGCGGAATAGTGGAAGGAGGTGAAAAAATGTTTTTGAAGTCTGATAACAACAATGATTTTATAACAAGATCGTGTTGTTCTCCTACCTGCCAGTGTGGTACTTGTGGTGGTGTTTCAACTGCAGAATCAAAGGGGCGTAGCGGAGCTACTAGCAGTGGTGGAACCGTTGTTTCTGCCCAAAGCCCAACGTCTGCATAAGCAGACTAATAGCATTATGATAAGTATAGTTTATTACCTATTCCGCTTTTCAATTTTCAAATGTTAATAATAAGTGAAAGCGTGGCGAAATAATGAAGGATAAAATAAATCATTTCCTTAAAGCCGAATGGTTTTGCCTAAAACAGATTTTTAAAACAGATTTTTTAAACGGCTTGGTTTTTTTAATTATTACTGGGATAAAATATGCAATTCCGCTTATCAGCGTGTGGTTATGGAAAATAATACTTGATGAATTGACCTTAATCTACCAAACAAAAGCAGCAAGCAATGATATATGGATATATCTCGGAATATATCTTGTGATTCAAATGTTTTCGTCTGTCATTGTTCAAGTGAACTCAGTTATTTACGCAAAAGTAAGGCGAAAAGCATCATATGAGCTTGACATGGCAATCATGCGGAAGATGGCGCAAATTGATTCCGCTTTCTTTGACGATCCGGAAAACAAGGATGTAACAGAAGCGGCACGGACAAGCGAAGGATATATCGCACTTAATATGCCGTGGGCGATTGATACGATTATCCGGATCATTACCTTTATTTCGGGTCTTGTTATGTTTCTTTCCTATGACTGGATTGTCGGGTTGATTTACATTGCAACCTATATTCCCGGTGCAATTGTCTCATATAAGCACAAAGAAAAGGTCGACCAGTGGTCCATTGACAATATACCCGAAGCGAGAAAGAAAGACTACTACAAAATACTTTTAACCGGTAGTTTTGCCGCAAAAGATTTGCGTCTTTACAATCTTGCGGAGCATTTCAAACAGAAGTATAACGAATTATGGGACAAAATCAGAAGTGAGCGTGAAAAACTGTTTGCGAAAGGCTCAGTTGCCTCATTTTTGGCTTCACTCCTCACATACAGCGGTATTGTTGTGATTATTTTATTATCGGTTCGCTCGATTTTGCTTGGCAGCATGGCAATTGGTACGCTTGCGCTGTATATCGGATTGGCACAGACTTCGGGTGAGAATTTCGGAAATATTATTGACGACATCGCCTGCCAGATTGAAATTACCATTCCTCACGTTATTTGTTATATTGACTTTTTGAAATATGAAAATGTAATAAAAGATGATGGAAAAGAACCTATCCCAATTAATCCGGAGATAGAATTCCGTGATGTATATTTTAAGTATCCCGGCAATGAAGAATATACTTTGAAAAACCTGAATTTCAAGATCAGCGGCGGTAAAAAAATCGCTCTTATAGGAGTTAACGGAGCCGGAAAAACAACGATTATCAAGTTGTTGCTTCGCTTTTACGAGCCGGAATCGGGCGAAATACTGCTTGCCGGAAAAAATATCCGCAGCTATCCGCTTTGTGAAGTTCATAAAATGTTCGGTGTATGTTTTCAGGATGTCAGTCATTATTCGCTTACGTTTCGTGAGAATATTGCAATATCAGATATTGGCAGGAAGGATGATACAGATTCCGTCAAAGAGTCGGCAAAAGCATCCGGAGCCGATAAAATGATTGCTGATCTTGAGGAAGGTCTTGAAACCGATATGACAAGACAATTTAATGATAAAGGAGCGGAATTATCTGGCGGGCAGTGGCAAAAGGTAGCAATTTCACGAGCTTTTTTCCGGAAGTCGCAATTTATCATCCTTGATGAACCGTCGTCGGCGCTTGACCCGGAAGCGGAGGACTATATTTTCTCATCCTTCAAACGGCTATGCCGTGATAAAGGCGGTATACTTATTTCACACCGGCTTTCCGGCGTTATGATGGTTGATGAAATCATACTGCTCGACAATGGTACAGTCATAGAATCTGGTACTCACACCGAACTGATAAACAAAAACGGCAAGTATGCGGAAATGTACCGTATGCAGTCGGAAAAATATAAGGAAGGTGCCGAGAATGCATAAGATAAAAGAATATTTCAAAAATATCGGCTATGCCTCGAAAATCATCTTTGCCGCATCAAAAAAATATTTTATATTAAAGTTGCTCCTGTCGCTTTTTTCGTCGGTGCTTCCATATCTTCCGCTGTTTCTGTGGCGTGAACTGATAAACGCATTGATGGAGTCAATCGGCGGGAATGCCGAGCCTTTGCTTCAAAAAATATGGTTGTTAGCGGTGTTGTATTGTGCGGTAATGCTTATTCAAAAATTACTTGATACAATATCGGATTTCGTATCATTTAAATACAACGATGCTATCAATTACTATCTCGACAATTTGATGATTGATAAGGTGTCAGCAATAGACCTTGCTTTCTTTGATTCGAGTGACCTAAACGATAAACTCAACAATTCATGGTCGCTGATCTATTCGACAAAACTTATGGTTACTTTTGTTTTTGATATGCTTCAAAGGGCAATCAGACTGGTGATTTCATTTTCGCTTATGCTAACGCTTAGCTTATGGCTGATTCCGGTTGTTATATTATTGTGTATTCCCTCCGTAATCGGTGATAAGAAAATCAATGATATAGATTATCGGTTTGAAAAAGAGTATGCAAAATCTCGGCGAAAGTTGGAATATTATAAAAATTTATTCTTTGAAGGAACAAGGTCAGAAACACGGTTATATCATTTGAGTGATTATTTTTCTTCTCTCTATCAATCAACGTGGAAATATTTGGAGGATGCGATTCATGCGAAAAGTATTAAAGAGTGCCTTATCAATATAGTCTCACTTATTCTTTTAACAGTCAACGAAATAATAGTTTACATTCTTTCTATAGCAAATCTTATTGCAGGAAAAATTGAAGTCGGTGATGTGGCTTACTATGTTTCACTCTTGACACAGTTCAGAGGTGATTTCACATCGTTATGTTATCGCGTCAATATGTTCGGCAAAAACTCCAAAGAGCTGAACGATGTCCGTTCGTTTGTCGAAATGAAGCCATTGCTTGAAAAAAGCGGGACAAAAACGCCGTCAAAGAATCCGAGGATTGAATTTAAGAATGTATCATTCCGTTACCCGAACGCGGAGAACGATGTACTCAGTCATTGCTCTTTTATGATCAATCCCGGTGAAGTCGTTGGGCTTGTCGGCTTGAACGGAAGCGGAAAAAGTACGATCGTCAAGCTGCTCTGTCGTTTCTATGATCCGACAGACGGACAAATCTTGATAGACGGTATTGATAATAAGGAGTTCGATATTGTAAAGCTGCGTGCGCTGTTCGGTGTGCTGTTTCAGGATTTCGTTACATACAGTTTCAGTCTGCGTGAAAATGTGGCTCTATCTGATTTATCAAGAATAAGTGAAAGTGAGGCTATAAAAAAGGCTTGTGATGACAGTAAAGCAAGCGATTTTGTTAACGGTTGGGAGAATGGCATTGACGAAGTCCTTACACGCCGTTTTGACAAACAAGGTAAAGAACTGTCCGGCGGTCAGTGGCAGCGTGTTTCACTTGCCCGCGCATTCTTTCGTAATGCGCCTGTTATACTGCTCGACGAACCGTCCGCCGCGCTTGACCCCATAGCCGAACATCAGATTTTTGAGGACTTTGCGAATATATCACAGAATAAGAGCGCGGTTTTGATTTCCCACCGCTTGTCAAGTATTACGCTTTCGGACAAAATTCTTGTTCTGGAAGACGGCCATATTATCGAACAAGGCTCACATAAGGACTTGCTTGAACAAAATGGCCGATATGCGCACCTGTTCAATTTACAGGCAAGCAAGTATATGTAATAATAACCTACAGTATACTGCAAAAACACCTAATTTCACCCTTTCGCCATACTGCGAGCTTATTTATGATATAAGTTGAACAAGAAGGAAAACATAGAAGGAAAACTTAATATGAAATTGCCAATTAATACACATCCGTTGCTGTTGGCACGGGATCCTGAGGCATATATTTTTGCGATGATGACGGCGAAGGATGAAAAAGCATTGCCGTTTCTTTTATCGCGATTCATTTCTGTTGCCGCATACAACGATACAAGCAAAACGGAGGCTGTCGTCGGTTACAATAATAATTATGTGGATTACTACCTGTGGCGCAGTGGCAAGCTTAGGTTGGACACCGTGCAGATACCCAATGACGTGGCTTATGACGGGCTCGCGGTTAACATAATAAAGAGTCTGCTGGATACAGGAGAGTATGTCATAGGTATTTGGAATGAGCAGTATGTTCCGTGTAAGCGGTCGCATATGAACAATTATATGGCAGCGGATTTTTTACTGTATGGCTATGATGATAAGGCACAACAGTTTAACAACTTTGGCTGGAACGGCGGCGGACTTACTGAGTTTACTGTTTCATATGATATTATGAGCAAAGCACTGCCGCTTAAAGATCCGCCGATGCATTTGCTTTGGGGAGCAAGCGTCGCAGATGCCGATAGCTCTTTTGATGTAGTTAATACAGCAGCCGAGCTGCGCGAGTTTGTGTCCGCAAACGGAAGCAATCACGACAGCTGCGCTTTCGGATATAAAGCAATCGAGTATCTGGCGCATGATGTCCGCACGCGGCAAAAGGCTATTGGGTGTATAGACAAACGCGAAATGCTGTTTTTACAAGAGCTTGTGGCGCTTATGAGAATCAGGATAGACTATCTGATAAGTAACGGTATAATAAACAATTCCGAATTGTTGTCCAAGGCGTTGCGTGCAGAACAAGACGCTTGTAACATATCATGCATGGGAGATCAGAACAAGTATAATGAAGCTGCAAAAGCTATTATGTTATTGTCACAAAGCATGAAAGATATTGCACAAAGCCTGCTTATAGAATTGGAGGGCAATCATGCGGCTGCCGTTTAACAATAATACGCAGATTAATACATATCAGCCGGAAGCGTTTATCAGTGGAATTATACTTGCCCAAGACAATCGAGATATGCCGTATATCCTGTCAAACTACATTCGCACTGTTCATTATATTGATTCTCCTACTGTGCTAAATTATTGTATTGATAATCCACTGCTTAAGAATGACGGAGTGATTACCGAGAAACTAACGGTTATACCCATGAAATGTGTACCTAATATTGTGCCGAGCGCCATTGCCGTTAATTCGTTGAACAACGGAGGATATGTATTCGGCACCTTTAATGATGGGTGCATACCGGGGAAAGCACAATACAACAATCACTATTTTATACATGATTACCTGCTATACGGCTACGAAAACGAGAGCTTTGTTTCGTCGGCCTATCTCGCGGACGGTCATTACCGTGAATTCAGAATTGCTTTTGATGATTATAACAGAGCGATGCTTACACAGGAGCCTGATATGTATATGCATTTGCTTTACTACAACAGAGAAAAGCAACCGGGGTTCAACGAGGAACAGGTTATTGCCGCCATCCAGGATTACATTGCGAGCAGACCTATTGCAGATGACGGCGCTGTATATGGCGCGAAGGGGATTAAGCTCTTTGCGGACGAAACGGAAAAGCGCGGCGGCTATATTGACATTCGCTCATTATGCTTTCTTAAAGAGCATAAACGGCTTATGAGGCTTAGATTGTCTTACATGAAAGAAAAGTGTGGATTAAAACTACCGGATGCGGTTATATCACAATATGAAGCAATGGAAACGAGACTGCAAACTGCCGTAACGCTGGGGTTAAAGAGCAAAGTTGCGCCTTCGGACGCTCTATCGGCACGTATTGCTGCAACCGTTCGTTCCTCAGCCATCCAGGATGAGGGAGTGTTGCAAAAGTTATTGCAGCAGTACAATTAGGGATATTACAACTGGCGGCAATAGAAATAGAATATGGATGTGCAAGAAATGCAAGTATATATCTTTATCCTAAAATTAAGATAAATATATTGTAATTCACTTACTCTAATTCCTATACCGCAGATTGTTTGAAGTATCAAGTTCAGCCGCTCATTGTGCTTTTTCTCGGCAGTTCTGCAAAGCCGTATGTATTCCGCTTTGGTAAGCTCTTTTTCTTCGGGACAGTAGATTTGCTGTTGTAATTTAATGGACTTCACTTTCAGCTCATGCCAACAGAGAAAAACGAACAAGCTGTTAATGCTTGCAATCATGGAATTAACGCTCCACACAGCGTAATTCTCTTGCAAATGCTTTTTGTAGTTGATAACGGT
Source organism: uncultured Clostridia bacterium (assembly GCA_934465535.1). Taxonomy (GTDB): domain Bacteria; phylum Bacillota; class Clostridia; order Christensenellales; family QALW01; genus UMGS1338. The sequence continues at coordinate 111,149 of CAKSKV010000004.1, forward strand.
TTCCTTTGTTATTTCGGTGCCGTTAGTATAAATCGCAAACGACTTTGCATCTCTCAGATATTTTTCAACCGTCGCTATACTCCTTTCCTCCAAAATTAAATGTTTCTTAAAGTCGGATATTATTTCCTGTGTTAAAAATCTTCCTTTCATCGTATTTACCTCCGGATAGTGTTAATAGTATTTTACCCGAAAAGTATGATTATAAATTGTCGCCATAATTTTAGGAAATACAAATGACAAGTCGAATGTACCGATTTTCGAGTATAATAATTGCCCCGTTGGAAACGCAGTAATCTCTGCATTTCTAACGGGGCTTTTTTGTTTTTCGGCGTGATATGATACCTAAAAAATAGACATAAAAAAATAGGACACCTTGATGTATAATAAAAGAGTCAAGGAGTTGAAGGA
>CAKSKV010000005.1 GCA_934465535.1 uncultured Clostridia bacterium
CGCGCATAACCGAGTTGACCCCCGAAATCCTGCACACCTTCGTTTCAAAGATAGTCATTCACGAGCGGCGTGAACGATTCAAGCAAAACACCGAACAGCAAATTGATATTTATTTCCGTTATATCGGCAATACAGCCGGATTATAACGAAAAACCAGCGGACAGGCAACGCATAAGCATTACCTGTCCGCTGGCTCACCGATTAACAAAGGTGTCTTTATGGGAGCCTTGTTAACAGGGCATTTTCGGAGTTCTCGCATCTGCCGTTATCTTCCGTCAAATTCCGTCAAGTTCTGTTTTGGCAACTTGACTCGAAAAGCATTTGTATTTCTTGACAAATTAACGAGAGCATATTAAAATGATTTTTATGGTTAGCGTTGTCTAACTTGGAGTGGGATTAAAAATTACAGCATTAATCCGGCAATGACTAAGCATTACGGGAATTTTAAGGCGCAAAAAGGCAAATCAGCATGAACACAGAAATAAAAACCACACAGAGCGGCTCAACAGCCGAGGAAATACTAAACGGCAGACAATGTCTCGCCTCCGAATATACGGTATTTCCCGGCATTTCCATTGTATATTATAATTCGCACGCACACCGAGGAATTCTCAAAGAACAAGATCTCAGCGCAGGTGATGTCTTTGAAATATTTCATTGCCGCGAAGGGCGCATGGAATGCAGCATAGAAAACAATTTTTGCTATATCTCGCCCGGAGATTTGCTGATTGTAAAAGCCGGTCATTTATCCCCCATGCTGTTCTTTCCGCTGCGGCACTACCACGGCATCACAATCCGTATACATACGGACGAAGCACCAAATTGCCTTTCCTGCTTTTTGCAGGATGTAACGGTGCAGCCCAAAGCGATTGAAGAAAAGTTCTGCGGTAAAAAAAGCTATTATATTGCCCGTTCAAATTCATCGGTTGATCATATATTTTCGGAGCTGTATGCTGTTCCGGAAAAGATACGGCAAGGATACTCCAAAATCAAGATACTGGAACTGATGCTGTTTTTGAGTGCCTACGAAATTAAAGACGGCGAATCGGACAATCGTTCGGTATCACCCTTTCAGGTTGGCCTTGCTAAAAATATAGCCAAATATCTGATGGAAAATATGTTTGAGAAGATAACTCTGGAGCAAGCGGCAAATAAATTTCACTCCTCGGCAACAGCAATCAAAACCGCCTTCAGGTCTGTTTTCGGCGTTTCATTCTATGCATATATAAAAACGCAGAAAATGGAATCAGCCGCATATATGCTGGAATATACAGATAAGACCGTAAGCGATATTGCCGCTGAACACGGCTATGATAATTCCAGCAAGTTTGCCGGCGCCTTCCGTTCGGTCAAGGGCATGTCGCCCGCGAAATATCGAGCGCAGAACATAAAAACCGACCAAAGGGCCGATGACACCGTCGCAAATGCAAAACTTCACGCGAATAATTGAATAGCTGTCTGAACGGAGTCTTATTCTGTCTTTTTGGAGCGGATAAGGCTCTTTTTTTCTGATATACTCAATTATTGCAAAGACTTGATTGCGGTTTGCTTGCATAATATGGTTAGCATATGCTAACCATACTGCGGAAAAGCGGAATTACACGCACGGCTGCAGGCGACAGCGATATAATACGCCGGCACAGGAAGCCGTGCGCAGGTTCTGGATATTCGTTCGCAAATGTCGAACCGACCGCAAACGCAGAATTTCCTATCGCCCGCACCGTTTGTTCGACGGCTCATAAAACGGTACGCCGCACTTTATGCAAGGCAAAAAATTACACCGCAGCCGCCCGTTCCCGCAGTCGTATTGCGGCAGCGACACGCAATAAGCGGAAAAACGCATGACATAAGGAGGCAAAAAGTGTCCGAGGAATTACTTATCAGACATTGTTCACCCACACTTGCGGGAATGAAAACGGGAAATCTGTTCACCTGTTCTTTTCCCGACGGTGCCGGGATGCGCGAATGTGTCCGCTGTTGGAATCATCTTCTTACCAAGAAGGGGCTTCGCGTTCTGCCTTTGCGCTTTCAAAACGGGCGCGCCCTGATCTATGTGTACCGGCCGTCGCGGCTGTCCGCAGATCTTCGGCATAATGTTGCAAAACAGATTTTGAAGGAACGGGGATATTGCACAGATACCTCGGAAAAATGCGTTGTACAGCTTATCAAACGCTTGTGCAAGTATGAAGAATTTCCTCATGAAATCGGTTTGTTTCTCGGCTATCCCCCGGAGGATGTCTGCGGCTTTATCGAAAACAAGGCAGACGGATGCAAATGTGTGGGATGTTGGAAGGTGTACGGTGACGCGGAGGCGGCACGAAAAACCTTTGCCAAATATAAAAAATGCAGCGACATTTATGCTGTACAGTATGCAAACGGAAGGTCAATCGAGCGGCTTACGGTAGCCGGTTGATATACACATTATTTCATAGAAAGGCTGGAAAAAGCAATGAGTAAAATAGCAGTGGTTTATTGGAGCGGAACAGGCAATACGGAAGCTATGGCTTCAGCGGTTGCAGACGGTATAAAATCGGCAGGCGCCGAAGCGGTTATGCTTACGGCAGCCGAGTTTGATGCTTCGATGATGGATTCCTTTGACGCCATCGCCTTCGGCTGCCCATCAATGGGCACGGAACAATTGGAGGAAAGCGAGTTTGCTCCCATGTTTGAAGCTTGCGAGGCAAAGCTTTCCGGTAAAAAAATTGCTCTGTTCGGCTCCTACGGTTGGGGCGACGGAGAATGGATGCGAAATTGGGAGGAAACCTGCAAAGAAGACGGAGCGGTAATGGCTTGTGACTTTGTAATCTGCAACGATGCGCCGGATGACGATGCGGTTGCCGCCTGCAATGCCCTGGGCAAAGCACTTGCATAAAAAGCTGTTCGGATAACCGGATATTGCGCAAAACTCAGCCTTGCCTCAGACAGCAAGGTAAGAATATACAAGCCGCAAGAACAATTTCATAGCTGCAAAACACCTATTTTAAGCAGCAATTGAGTTTCGGCAGACAGGAAGCAGGCGGGTTCCGTGTTAAAAGGAATCCGCCTGCTTTTGCAATTCTTTGCCGTTTTAATTGTCCGCCGTTTCCCAGCACAAAGCCAAGGCTCTTTTACAGCTTCCAGCCAACAGCTTTTTCACGACCGCTGATAAAGCGGCGATAAATGCCGTCCTGCGCCATCAGTTCTTCGTGTGTGCCGCGCTGGACGATCTGTCCCTTGTCCACCACAAGGATCTGATCGGCATGACGGACGGTTTTGAGCCTGTGGGCAATCATGATGACGGTTTTCTCCTGCGTCAGTTCCGTGATTGCCTCCATCAGTTCTTTCTCGTTCTCCGGGTCCACATTGGCCGTGGCTTCGTCCAGAATGATGATGGGCGCATCCTTCATCATGGCGCGGGCGATGGAGAGCCGCTGGCGCTCACCGCCGGAAAGCGTGCCGCCCGCCTCCCCGATGACCGTTTCATAGCCCTGCGGCAGCTTCAGAATGAATTCGTGGCAGCGGGCCTTTTTCGCCGCCGCGATGACCTGCTCCATTGGCGCATCCGGTTGGCCGAAGCGGATGTTGTTTGCGATCGTATCATGGAACAAGTAGACATTCTGAAACACGAAGCTGAAATTCTGCATCAGGCTGTCCATATCGTATTCACGCACATCATGCCCGCCCAGCATGACGCGCCCGCTGTTCACATCCCAGAAACGCGATAGCAGATGGCAGAGCGTGGTCTTGCCGCCGCCGGAGGGGCCTACGATAGCTGTTGTTGTCCGCTCCGGAATGTCCAGCGTAATTCCGTTGATGATGGGCTTTTCGCCATACGAAAAGCAAATGTTCTCTGCATGGAGGTCGTGGCACTCCGGCGTAAGTTCTGCACCGGAAATGTCCATAGCGGGAAGGTTCAGAATATCGTTTGCCTGATTCACGCAGGTATCCACCACACGCAAAAGGCTCGACTGCGTACCGGCCTGTTCCAGCCCCTCCGTGAGCAGGAAAGAGCATATGCAGAGCATGACGCAGTTGAGAAGTGCCATGTGACCGCCTGTGTAAAGCACAAGCGACAGAATCACTACGCCCACATCAATAAGCTTGGCGACGATATTCTGCGCCAGCATCAGCGGCAGGAGCTTCAGTTCCATGTCGGTGTTGGCGTCCACATTTTCCTCGATGGCGGCTTCCAGTCTGCGGTTATACCTGCCGATCAGAGAGTAGGACTTCACCTCGGCAATTCCCTTGATAAATTCCAGCACCTGCTCCACGACCGCCGTGTCCCCGGCAAATTTGCGGTGGGTCGTCTGCTCCGATTTGCTCTGCAATGCATGATTCACGGCGCAGTAGACAGCAAGACCTGCAATAATGAGCAGTCCGACACGCCAGTCAAAAAGGAACACCGCCAGCGTCATAACCGCCGTGGAGAAAATGCCCTCCGTGACGAGCATGACCACGCGGGTGGACACGCCGGAGAGGTTATCCATCGTGTTGGTGGTGACGGAGGTAATAGCTCCCAGACTGTTCTCATTAAAATAGCCCATGGGCAGATAGCGCAGATGCTCGGCGATCTGCACGCGCTTGCCCGCCGTGGTACAGTAACCGGCATCCGTCTGCAATGCGGTGGCGCGGTATTTGAGCATCGACGAGCCAATAACGGATAGAAGCATGATAGCCAAGGAAAATACAATCGTTTTCGCCGTCACGCCGCCTGTCAGAATTGCCCCAAGCATTACGCCGATGGCCGGGATTTTCAGCGCCGAAAACAGCGCCGCCAATACGCCGAGGACGATGGAGTGATAGAACTCGCCGCGCTCCCGCTCGTCACAGAAATGAAAGAACTTTCTCAGAATCTCAAGCACGGTTCGCACCTCCTTCCGCACTGTCACGGGATGCAATATGCGCATTCCAAAGGGTTTCATACAACGGGCAGCTTTGCAGCAATTCGGCCTGTGTTCCGGTCGCTTCGATATGGCCATCGTTTACAACAACGATCTGGTCGGCATCCGCGATGGTGGAGAGCCGGTGAGCAATGACGATGAGCGTTTTGCCTCGCACGAGCCGTGCCACGCTCTCCTGAATAACGGCTTCGTTTTCCGGGTCGGTATAAGCCGTAGCCTCGTCCAGGATAACGATAGGTGCGTTTTTGAGCATGGCACGGGCAATGGAAATACGCTGCTTTTCGCCGCCGGAAAGATGTCCGCCGCCGCTGCCGACGACCGTATCAAAGCCGTTTTCCAAACTCATGATGAAATCATAGCAGCCGCAGTCTTTTGCAGCCTGCTCCACCTCAGCATCGCTTGCGTCGGGTCGGCCCATGCGGATATTCTCCCGCACGGTGTTGTCAAACAGGAAGTTGTCCTGCGACACATAGGCAACGAGTTTGTTGTAATGCTCTGCCGAGATATTGCGGATATCCGCGCCGCCTACGGCGATGCTGCCGCTGTTCACATCCCAGAAAGATGCAATCAGCTTGGCAATGGTGGATTTGCCGCTGCCGGAGGGGCCAACCAGTGCGTTGACGGTTCCCTCCCGGAAGGTAAGGTCAATGCCGTGCAGCACTTCTGTTTCACCATAGCCGAAGTGAACATTATGCAACTCTATGGTACTGCCCTGCGGCATCTGTGTATCCGTTTCCGGGCGGAGAAGCTCCGGTGCAGTCAAAATATCCGTCACCTGACCGATGATCGTGCCGACCTTGGCAAGATCATCGGTGAACTTCATGCAGCCGATGACGGGCGTGATAAGACCCATAGAAAGGATGACGATGAGAATGAATTTCTCCGGCGCCAGTGTGCCGTTTTTCAGCAGCAGTCCGCCGATGGGCAGCACGCTCAGGAGCGTCGCCGGCATAATGTTCATGGCGAAAGTAAAATAGAAGTTACTCTTATTCATCCAGTCGATGTAGCTCTGCGCACACTCCTTGGCGGCAGAAACGAACTTTTCGTAGCTGTTTTTTGCCTTACCGAACACCTTGATGACCTCAATGCCGCCGATGTATTCCACCGCCGTATCGTTCAGAGTGTTGGTAGCCGCGATGGTACGGGCGTAATTCTTATTATAGCCCGCCATCATCAGCATGAAGAAAACCATGCCGAGCGGAAAAGTGATGAGCGAAGCAAGCGCCATACGCCAGTCGATGACAAACAAATAAACTAAAGTTGCCAAAGCGACTGCGGCGTTGCCGCTCATCTCCGGAATGGCGTGGGCCAGTGTCGGTTCGATGCTGTCCACGCGCTCCACGAGAATGTTTTTCAGCTCGCCGGAGCCGCGGCTCTGTACATCGCCCAGCGGCATTCGGGCCAGCTTGGCAAGCCCCTGTGTTCGGATATTGCCCAGCACGGCGAAGGTCGCCTTGTGAGACTGCGCTGTGGACAGCGAATGGAACAGCACCCGCAAAAGCCAAAACGCCGCTATCACCGCACAATCGATCAAATAACCCGCAAGGTCTTTATTCCCGGCTAACAACTTGCCTATGACCCGTGCCATCACAAAGAACGGCAGAATCTGAAATGCCGCACCGATGACGGCGAAGATCACGCTTGCAATATAGCCGGACTTTTTCTGCCCGGCGAAGGTAAAGACCCAGCCGAAGGTGCCTTTTTCTTTTTTCACATTTCTCACCTCACATCGAAGATCGTTTTTATGGTCGGGAGCAGTGCTTCCGTTATGGGAAAATCATCCCGTATTCCGCCGCCGTCCAAATGCAGCACCTGTGTGCAGCTGCGGCAGACAAATTCATAGTCATGCGTGACGATAAAAATGACCTTGCCCATATCGGATAGACGCCGGATCAGCGCCGAAAGCCGCACCATGCTGTCATAGTCCAGGCCGCTGGTCGGCTCGTCGAACACCAGCAGTTCCTTGCCGCAAACCATGGAGCTTGCAGCTGCAAGTCGCTGCTTTTGGCCTCCCGAAAGCGTATTCGGATGGCGTTCCCGGAAAAGAGCAAGCCCCAATTCTTGAAGCGTCTGTTCCGCAAGTTTCGTGTCGGGATTTTTGATGCCGAAGGTACACTCTGCCTCCACGCTTTCGGCAAAAAGCTGGTAGTTCACATCCTGCATGACCATATAAGAACGCTTCATGCGCTCCTTCGGCTTCTGCGGCTTGCCGTTCCACAGATACAAGCCGGATGCTTCCTTGTGCAACCCGCAGAGTGCACGGGAGAAGGTCGTTTTTCCCGCGCCGTTGTGACCGACGACGGCGATGATGTCGCCGGGTGCGGCCTTTAGGGAGATATTGCTCAGCACCGGCTGTTTTTTGTAAGCCAGCGACACATTCCGAAGCTCCAGCACCGACGGCTGTTTCTGCACAGCAGCGCACACCGGCTTTTCCTCTCGCAGGTCGATTGCCCGCAGCCCCATGCTCTGCTGCTTCTCAGCAGACAGCAAACGAAACTGCTCCGGCGTCCAGTCTCCGGAGATATGTCCGTTCTCAAGATAAATAATTCGGTCAACTACATCCATCAGATAGTAGAGCCGATGCTCGGCAACAATCACGGTCTTGCCCTGCGACTTGATAAGCCGCAGATGCTCACGCAGTTTGCCTATCGCAGTCATATCAAGATTGGAGGACGGCTCATCCAGCAGATAGACCTGCGGGTTCATGGCGTAAACTGAGGCAAAGGCAATTTTCTGCTTTTCGCCGCCGGAGAGGGCAAAAATATTGCGGCCGAGCAGGTTTTCGATGTGCAGTGCCTTTGCGGTTTCCGTAACACGCCGTTCCATCCGCTCCTGCGGCACAGCCTCATTTTCCATGCCGAATGCGATCTCGCTGTCAGTGTCCACATTGAAAAACTGCGTCCGGGGATTCTGGAACACGCTGCCCACCTTTTTCGCAATGCGATACATAGGCAGGTCGGCGAGGTTTTCTCCGTCAAGCAGGATTTCTCCGCTTAAATTTCCATCAAAGAATTGCGGGATCAGCCCGTTGATAAGCCGTGTGAGAGTGGTCTTTCCGCAGCCGGAGCGTCCGCACAGCAGGACGCATTGCCCGTCCGGGATAGTAAGGTTGATATTTTTGAGTCCGCCATCTGCGCTATCGGGATAAGAAAACGACACATTTTGAAATTCGATCATATGCCCACCGCCTTCCATACGATCTCGGCAGCAAGAAACGCCGCGAATAGAACCAGCGCGAGAAGATCTGCCCACTGCATCTGAATGTTTATAAGGCAGGTGCGGGGCTTCGGATTTTCGATGCCCCGCGTCACGGAGGCGATAGACAGCTCGTCCGCTGCCTTGCTTGCCGCCGTTAAAAGCGGCACATAGATGCAATTCACCGTCAAGGCCGGTGCTTTCATAAAGCCCCAAAGAGTCGGCGAAACATCCCGCAGGCGCATAGCATCCTTGATATAATGCCAGTCCTCGCGGATGGTCGGCAGATACCGCAGCATAACAGCGATGGGGATGGTCAGCTTTTTCGGAATGTGCAGGCGCGCCATAGCGGAGAGAAACTCGCCCACCTTGGTGGTGGAGATCACAAGCCCTGCCAGCATCCCGCAGGCATAGACCTTATGCACCAAACCGAGAAATGCCACAAACATCGTTCGCCATGTGCCGCTGAGAACACCCATGCACCAGACAGTAAATACGCAGATCAGGGCGTATGCAACGATTCCGCGCAAGGCATATTGCCATTTTCCGCTGAATGCTGCCAGCAGACCGATGAGTGCCACCAAAGCAAACTGAAAATACAGATTCGGTGCAAACACGGCGTTCAGGACGCAGAGCAGGATAAGAAACAGCTTTGTGCGCGGGTCAAGACGCAGCGGTTTCATTTAGTGATGCCGGCCTTTTCAAATTGCTTTTTCAGCATCATGCATCCGATAAATGCGCTGAGAACAGCGGCAAGAATTGTTCCGGCAAGCATGATTATAAGTATCCACACCGTTCCTGTGGAGCGCATGGTGTCGATATACGACTGTTCCGTGCCGTTACCAAGCATGGTCTTTGCCCAGCCTTCGGGGTTAGCGAAGAACACAAGATACGACCCGGTGCCGCCGAGCGAGAGCAGAATGTAGGAAAGCGAGTTTATTTTCTTGCTCTTATACTGTCCGGCGCCTGCAACAAGGTCAGCCACGATACCCATAATAAGATATCCGAGCGCCATGGCCCAGTGCATACCGGTCACGAACCATATGAGGCAGAGGAGCGCACCGAGAATCGTGGCCGCCCAGCGCTTCTGTACCTTAGCAAGCATAAGCAGATAAACGGGGCCGCAGAGCAGCGCGCTGCCAACCGGCATATAAAAGGTCAGCACCGGGTTCGGTGCAAAGAAAATGCCGCCCACTAAAGCGAATACAAGAAACAGTGCCGAAAAAATTCCCACGGTTACAAGGTCCTTCACTGTCAGTCCTTTTTTAACGGTTGATTGTTTGTCCATATCATAATCTCCTTTACTTTCGGCAAACGGATTGACTTTCCGCTCGCTTTTTGATACAATTCAGTTAGGTATCGCTAACTGTTTTGTATAATACATATAAACGAACTTTTCCGCAACGGTTTGCGGTTTGGTTTGTCCGTTCGTTGCAAACAAAAGTCCGATCGTTTCAAGGAGACAATAAATTGAGCAGTAAAATACTTACCGACTACTATAACACGCTGCTTACCGAAAGCAGTTTTATTCCCGCGCCGTGTGATGAAAAATTCAGTCCTGCCGGGAATTGCTGGAGGCTTTCCCCCAAGCTCGGCGGAGGTCACTACTGGCTGTATGCGCAGAAGGATCTGTTTGATATAAAGATCCATGACTTCTATTTTCACAACGATTTCGTCCTGAACTTTGATATCCCTGAGGGAATAAGCATCACCCGGTACGATTCCATTTCAGGCGAGGAGCTTAACCCCTACCGCCGTTTATCGGCAGGAAATATTCAGACCTTTGTAGGAGGCAAGCAAAATTACAAAGCAATCATACACAAGCGCATTCCGATACACTCAGTCGGAATAGAAATTTTCCCTGCATACTATGAGGATTATCTCAAAAAGCAGTATCCAGATGAGTATTTCGACCTTTCCGCTGCGTTTCAGTGTGTCGATCAGGCAGCTGACTTCCCTGCCATGTCCAAGCTACTGTTTGAGATCGAAAACTATCGCGGGGACGGCATTGCCGCTGCGCTGTTTTACGAGGCAAAGGTCACGGAGGCGATTGCACTTGTGGTAGACAACCAAAAAAAGCAGGTAGCAAAAAACGCACACCCGCTTTCAAAAGAGGATATTGAGGGGCTCGAAAATGTGATAAGCTACATCGCCGACCATTACACCTTTGACATTCCGCTTGAACGCCTTGCGAATATTGCCTGTATGAGTGCAAGCAAACTCAAGGCCTGCTTCAAACGGCACACAGGATGCACTGTCACAGAGTATATTCAGGGACGGCGCATGAGCCAGGCGGAGCATCTGCTCATTGATACCGATTTCACTATGGGACAAATCGCACAGATGATCGGCTATACCACCTCCAGCCGCTTTGCAGAACTGTTCAAGAAAAACACAGGCATACTGCCGATCGAATACAGAAAAATTGCAAGACATGAGTAAAAACGAAAAGAGACGGAATTCGTTAAACGGAATCCGTCTCTTTTTATCTGCTCCCCGTCCAAAGAAGCGCTGTTTAATTCTGTTTGCCGTAAGGCTGCATATTCTGTATTGTTAAAGAAGCGGGGATACCGCTTCAGCGCAATTTGCCGATACAGGTTGCAAAGCATACAAAGAACAATCGTGCAATCAGAAAACCGGCATGCGTAAGCCATTTCAGCTCAATCGTCCGGCAGAAATATCCCTTTAAGACTCAGCTTATATCTTTCTCATTTTCCTGAGCGCTTCTTTTTAAGCACCTTTGCAAGATACTGCCCGGTATAGGACGCCGGGCAGGCGGCTATTTCCTCCGGCGTTCCGGTAGCCACCACAGTGCCCCCTTTGTCGCCCCCTTCTGGGCCGAGATCTATGCAGTAATCCGCACATTTTATAACATCAAGGTTGTGCTCTATGACCACCACCGTATTGCCCTCTGCCGCAAGGCGGTCCAGTATTCCTATAAGCCTGCCGACATCTTCGGTATGAAGGCCGGTTGTAGGCTCATCCAGAATGTACAGGGTTTTGCCCGTACTGCGCCTTGAAAGCTCGGTTGCCAGCTTTACACGCTGTGCCTCGCCGCCGGAAAGAGTGGTGGAGGGCTGACCCAAGGTAATATATCCAAGGCCCACATCCATAAGAGTGCGCAGCTTACCCTCCAGCTGCGGAATATTTTTGAAAAAGGCGTAGGCATCCTCCACCGTCATATTAAGCACATCGTATATGCTCTTGCCCTTATAATGCACCTCCAGCGTTTCCCTGTTGTAGCGCTTGCCCTTGCAGACCTCACAGGGCACATATATATCGGGCATAAAATGCATCTCTATTTTCAGCAAACCGTCGCCCGAGCACGCCTCGCATCTGCCGCCCTTAACATTGAAACTGAAGCGGCTGGCGTTATATCCCCGTGTTTTGGCATCCTGCGTCTGCGCAAACAGATTGCGTATCGGGTCAAAAAGCCCGGTATAGGTGGCCGGATTGCTTCTGGGCGTGCGCCCTATCGGCGACTGATCTATAACGATTATTTTGTCAAGATGCTCTATTCCTTCCACACGGCGGCATTTTCCGCCCTTAATTTTGGTGCCGTTGAGCATACGCGCAAGGTTTTTATAAAGCACGCCGTTTACAAGAGAGGATTTCCCCGACCCGGATACACCGGTTACCACCGTAAAAAGCCCTATCGGGAAGCTGACATCTATATTCTTCAGATTGTTTTCGCTCGCGCCTGATATGCGCACGCACCGCCAATCCGGAATACGGCGCTTTGCGGGCACGGGGATGAACTTTTTCCCGGAAAGATACGCCCCCGTAACGGATGCCGGGTTATCCATCACCTGCTGCGGAGTGCCCGCCGCCACCACGGTACCGCCGTGTATGCCGGCTCCCGGGCCGATATCCACAAGGTAATCCGCCTCCAGCATGGTTTCCTCATCATGCTCCACCACAACCAGCGTATTGCCCAGATCCCGCAGCCCCTTAAGGGAGGCCAGCAGCCTGCCGTTATCCCGCTGATGCAGCCCTATTGAAGGCTCATCCAGAATATACAGCACCCCCATAAGTCCTGCGCCTATCTGCGTTGCCAGCCGTATACGCTGCGCCTCGCCGCCGGAAAGGGTGCAGGCGCTGCGGGAAAGCGTAAGATAGGAAAGCCCCACATCTATAAGAAATTTAAGCCTTGTGCGTATTTCCTTTATAATGCGCTCCCCTATAAGCTCCTCCTTGCGGCTCAGCTTCAGGCTGCCCATAAAAGCATAGGCATCCTCTACGCTCATTTCCGAAAGCTGGGCTATATTCTTCTCCCCAACGGTAACGGCCAGTACCTCCGGCTTAAGCCTTTTGCCACCGCATACCGGGCAGGGCTCCTGCACCATATACTGTTCTATTTCCTGCTTTACAAGCTCACTTGCCGTTTCGCGGTAGCGTCTTTCAAGGTTTGGGATTATTCCTTCAAAGCGCTGCCTGTATGTGCGCACATGGTTTACCGTTTCCAGCCGGTACTCCAGCTCCTCCTGCCCGGAGCCGTACATCACGGCATTGTATGCCTTGGGCGAAAGCTCGTTTACCGGGGTATCCAGCGAAAAACCGTAATGCTCCGCCAGTGCCCTCAGCGTAACCCCGGCAATGGAATCCGGCGCCGCCGTGCTCCAGCCCGAAACCCTTACCGCTCCCTGCGCAAGGCTTTTTTCGGGATCGGTTACAAGCAGCTCCGGCGATATCCTGCTTTGCGTGCCCAGCCCCGTGCAGGCCGGGCAGGCACCAAACGGGCTGTTGAAGGAAAAGGAGCGCGGCTCCAGCTCCTGAATGCTTATGCCGCACTCCGTGCAGGCATAATTCTGAGAAAACAGCTTTTCCTCCTCCGGGCATACCGCAAGCGCCAGGCCGTCCGCAAGATGCAGCGCCGCCTCAAGGGAATCGGCAAGACGCGTGCGGATATCCGGCTTTACAATAAGCCTGTCCACCACAGCTTCTATGCTGTGCTTTTTATTTTTTTCCAGCTCCGGCTCCTCCTCGGAGAGATCGTACACCGTGCCGTCCGCCCTCACTCGGGAATAGCCCTGGCGCATAAGGTCGGCGAAAAGCTTGCGGTATTCCCCCTTGCGCTCCCTTATGATAGGCGCCATTATCTGTATGCGGCTGCCCTGCGGCAGCTGCATTACCCAGTCCACCATCTGATCCACCGTCTGCTGCTCAATGGGTCGCCCGCATTTGGGGCAATGGGGATGCCCTATACGGGCATACAGCAGACGCAGATAGTCGTGTATTTCCGTTACCGTACCCACCGTTGAGCGCGGATTGCGCCCCGTGGTCTTCTGATCTATGCTTATAGCGGGGCTGAGACCGTCTATGCTGTCCACATCCGGCTTTTCCATCTGCCCCAAAAACTGACGGGCATATGATGAAAGGGATTCAACATATCTCCTCTGTCCCTCGGCATAAAGCGTATCAAAGGCAAGCGAGGTTTTGCCCGAGCCGGAAAGCCCCGTGAATACCACCATTTTATTGCGCGGTATTACAAGATCCACATTTTTAAGATTGTGCGCCCGCGCACCCTTTATAACTATATCTTCCTGCATATATGTTTCCTTTCAAAAGCTCTTTTGCACATAACCGCTTTTCCGACATGATAAGCCGAATCCGCAGGGCGCCGCAGTGTCAGATATCCTGCTCCTGCCTTAAAAGCTTAAGCGCATCTCTGAGCTTTGCGGCAGTTTCGAAATCCAGCTTCTGCGCCGCCGCCAGCATCTCCCGCTCCAGCCTTGCAATTTCCTTCTTTATAGCCGCAGGATCCTTCTTTTCCTTCTCCTTAAGCGGCTTTGTTATCTCCAGCACCTCCCGCACGCCCTTTATTATGGTACGCGGTACTATACCGTGTTCTTTGTTATAAGCCTTTTGCTTTTCCCTGCGCCGCGCCGTTTCCGTCATGGCCTTTTCCATGGACTCCGTTACGGTATCGGCATAAAGCACGACCTTGCCCTCTGCGTTGCGCGCCGCCCTGCCTATTGTCTGTATCAGCGATCTTTCACTGCGCAGAAAGCCCTCTTTATCGGCATCCAGTATTGCCACCAGCGACACCTCGGGAAGATCAAGCCCCTCGCGCAGAAGGTTTATGCCCACCAAAACATCGAACTCGCCCAGGCGCAGATCGCGTATTATCTCCATGCGTTCAAGGGTGTGTATTTCCGAATGCATATACCGCACCCTGACGCCCTCATTCTGCAAGTATTCGGTAAGCTGCTCCGCCATTTTCTTTGTAAGCGTTGTAACCAGCACGCGGAAGCCCTTTGCCGTTTCCTGCCTTATGCTGTCCAGCAGATCGTCCACCTGATGCTGCGCCGGCCGCAGGATTATCTCCGGGTCCAGCAGCCCCGTAGGCCGCACTATCTGCTCCGCCACAAGACCGGCCTTGTCCAGCTCATAGTCCGCCGGGGTGGCGCTTATGCATATCATTTGGCGGTAACGGTGCTCAAACTCCTCAAAATTCAGCGGACGGTTATCCAGCGCCGCCGGAAGCCGGAAGCCGTATTCCACCAGCTTTTCCTTGCGTGAGCGGTCGCCGGCGTACATGGCGCGCAGCTGGGGCAGCGTCACATGGGATTCATCCACTATCAAAAGGAAATCCTGCGGAAAATAATCAAGAAGGGTATAAGGCGGCTCTCCGGCGGCACGGCCGTCCAGATAACGGGAATAGTTCTCGATACCCGAGCAATAGCCTATCTCCTTCATCATTTCCACATCGTAATTGGTGCGTTCCTCCAGCCGCTGCGCCTCCAAAAGCTTGCCTTGGCTGCGGAACCATTCCACCTGCGCCGCCTTATCGCGCATTATCTCCCTTACGGCGCGCTCCATGGAATCCTGCGAGGCAGCATAATGCGTATTTGGGAAAACCATGTAGTGCTCCAGTTGTGCCACGGCGCGCCCCGTAGTAACATCCACCAGCTTGAGCGCATCTATTTCGTCCCCGAAAAACTCCGTACGCACCGCTTTATCGCCGGAACCGGGCGGAAATATTTCCACGCTGTCCCCCCGAACACGGAAGGTGCCGCGTTCAAAGGCTATATCGTTGCGCTGATACTGTATATCCACCAGTCTTTCAAGCAGCTCCTGCCTGCGCATGCACATGCCCGGCCGCAGCGATACCGCCATTTCACGGTAGGCAGTCGGGTCGCCCATACCGTATATGCAGGACACCGACGACACCACTATGACATCCCTGCGCTCCTGAAGCGCCGCCGTGGCGCTGTGGCGCAGCTTTTCTATCTCGTCGTTTATGGAGCTGTCCTTTTCTATATAGGTATCGGTGCTGGGAATATAAGCCTCCGGCTGATAATAATCATAAAAGGAAACGAAGTACTCCACGGCATTTTCCGGAAAAAACTCCTTGAATTCGCTGCACAGCTGCGCCGCAAGAGTTTTGTTGTGCGCAAGCACCAGAGTGGGGCGGTTAAGCCTTGCAATAACATTTGCCGCCGTAAAGGTCTTGCCGGAGCCGGTAACGCCCAGCAGCACCTCCGTGCGCAGACCGTCCTGCACACCCTGCACCAGCTCCTCTATTGCCTGCGGCTGATCGCCCGACGGTGCATACGGCGCATGAAGCCTGAAATCCATACTCTTTCCTCCGATACGGCGCAACAAATGTAGCCCTTCAATTGTGTTCATATGCTGCTAAAATCATTGCAAGTATATCACCAAAGCACAAAATGTGCAAGCAATTTGCACAATTCATCCTGCGCACGCAACATATATTCGCATTCACGCCGTATTGTGCCCGTTTCGGGCGCTGCAAAACAAAAACAAATCCGCCGGATGCCGATATTGCCGCAGAAATAAAAAACGGCTGCCGTCAAAGCAGCCGCCGAAATGTATTTTTATGCTTTATTCCTTACAGCTTCTGTCCGCACGCCGAGCAAAAGGCGCTGTCCGGAGACACCTCCGCCCCGCAGGCCGGGCATTTTGTGCAAAGGCTTGCCCCGCAGTGATTGCAGAACCTTGCGCCGCCGGGCACCTGCGCTTTGCAGCCGGGGCAAACGATCATTCCCTGCTCCACCTTTGCTCCCGCACCGTTTACCGTGACGGTTTTTCCTCCCGCCACTATGCAGTTTTCTATAACCTGAAACACCTCGCCCGGCAGCTTCTTCTGCTTATAGGCGCCCATTCCCGCAGTGATTGCAAGGGGCCATGCCACAAACAGTCCCACTGCCCCCGCGCCGATCTTATCCGACCACTGTCCTTCTCCCACCGTAACGGTCAGTTGTCCCTGCATCTCCGTCATCTGAACGCTTACCGCCAAACGCATGCCCGCCAGGGTTTTCCAGCCGTCCTTGGGCTGACTGGCCTGCATTACAAAGCCGTCCACCGTTTTTGAGCTTTGTACCTCCATGCTCTTTTCCGTACGAAAAAAGTTCTCAAGCCTTGCCGCGATGCTCTGCACCTCCGTGCCGTTTAACATAAAAGTTCTCGATTCCGACATGGTTATTGCCTCCCTGTTTTTTGTTTTTCAGTCCGCGCGTTCTATATAACCGCTTATTGGCTGTGCATACATATTATCGTCCGTTACGGGCTTGTAGCGTTTTCCGTCATATGCCTCCGTAAAGCCGTTTTCCGCTTTATATATTCTGCCCGTTTCGCTGTCGTAAACTCGCTCATAGCCCAAGGTCGCATCGCTTTGCTTCTGGCTGATTATATCCTGGCTTTTATTTCGCTTTTCCCACGAATCCGTTATTCCGTTCATGGTCTCATTCATATTCCGGCTTATATCCGCCGCAAGCGCAACCTTTTCGTTGCTGGCCTGGTTTGTTGCCTTTACAAAGCTGTCGGAGTATTCCAGCGTCTTCATGCATTCGCTCAGAACGCTCTCCCACTCAATAAATCTGTCCTTTGCGGCGGTTATGGCCATAATATTGTATGCCATATAATATCCGCCGTCCTCGGTTTGCAGTATATAGTCCTTAAGAGTGCCGTCAGATATCGCAAAGCTGCCGAAATCCACAACGCTGGCGGCAAACATACCCTCTCCCTCTTTGGAGCCGTCGCTGAATGTGGCCCTCAGCAGCTCGTCGCCCATGGCATAAGCCGCCATGCCGCTGCCGGAGGCAAAACGCTCTGTAGCCTTAAAGCCGTCAAATACGGGAAAGGCATATCCGGAATATGTCGGCTCTACCTCTTTTATAAAGGCGACATACTGCGGAAATATACTGAAGAAGCCTTCGGTTGACGGGTTTGCAAGCACCGGTGCCTTTGCAAACAGCGCCGACTGCGCATCCCCCATGGCATATTTTTTCCGCCATACCTCCTTGCCCTTCTGGCTGTGCAGCAAAACATCGGCCTTCAGCAAAACAAACATCTGGTTCAGCGGCTCCTGCGGGTCGTATACTCTTATGCTGTGATATATATTCACTCCGCCGGTTTCCACCTTCCAGCCCTTTGGAATGGTAATGCTGAAATCCGCGCTTTCATATTTTTCCGTCTGCACCGCCATAGCGGCCGTTTTCGTAATTTTTATTCCCTTTTCCGTTTTGTTTCCGCCCGTTTCGGTATTGCCCGTACAGGCAGTAAGCAGCATAAGCGCAGCCACCGCCGCAGCAAGCGCCGCCTTTTTAATAGCCTTCATAATTTTCCCCTCCCTGATTTTTTGTTTGGCCATGCTTCTCTCCTCAATCGCCGTACTGCTCCCTGTAAGCATGACCGAAGGAATTGCAGGAATACCGGAAATATTCATTGTACCCTTCGGTCATAACCTCATTTATCGGCAAAAGCGTGTAGTCCGCAGTTATCACATGGCTTGTGCATATATTGCGCACATCTTCGTAATAAGCACTCAGCAGTTCTATTTTCCGCAGCGTAAGATTGCAGTTCAAATGAGCCGCCGCCGGATAATAGGGCGACACCGAGCCGTCCGGGGCAAGCTGCGCTTCCTTGTCTTTATCGTCAAGCGGCTGTGAAGCATATACGATCTCGTAAAAGGCGCTGTCCGTCATAAGAATGTTTGTGTTGAACAGTCTTAACGGTTTTTCATTGCCTATGGGCGAAAGATCAAGATCAAAGGCAATGTATTCCCGCCACCCCATATCACGGTACCAGTTCCAGTCGACGGAATCGTCAAGATACTTCCCTGAAAAGATCATGCTTACCCGTCCGTCCTTAAAGGCCATCATGGGAGAGCCGTAATCATATACTCTGTCGCAGTCCGAAAACTCCTGCGTGCAGTCCTCCAGCGTTTTCCCGTCCGCGCCGTAACGATATACCTTCTTGAACAGAGGGTATGCCGCCGCGTCCTGTTTCTCCGCGGAAAACGGCGCGCAGCTCATTTTGTAATATGTATTGTTGCAAAAATACATATATCCCATCTCACCGTCGTAGGTAAAGCGCCAGTACCGCACCGCAGCGCTTTCCGGCAAAGTGCCCGTTTCCTGAATGTTTTTGCCGTTTGACAAAAAAGAATTGAAATTCGCCTTGTATATTTTTCCGCCGGAAACAATTATGCAGTCTATTCCGGCGCTGTATCCGTGATCAACAAAACAGTCAAATTCCGAGTTTATGTCTATAATGCCCTCCGCACCCGCGATTTTTTTATAATCGGAAGCGTCAAAGGATTTCCCCCGTCTTTTAAGCAGTTCCTGCTCCAGCGTTTTGGGCTCTGTATCCGCGCTCTCCGCCGGCGTCTGCGTTGCCGTTTTTTCCGTAACGGCCGGCTGCGAATTCTTCGGTTCCCTTTTATCGCTGCAGCCGCACAGTCCGCAAAGCAGTGCCGCAATAAGCGCCGTGCACAACGCCGTCCTTGCGCGCCCGCAGCCCGTACCGTTGTTCCCTGATGCCATTGCTCACTCCTCCTTATGCCTTGATTCTCCTTGAGCGCTTGATCGCCCGGAATTCAAAAGCGCATATTATAATAGCATATACGGCCCTCCCATTCCACCTCGATTTCAAAAGAGTCATTTGACACTTTTGAAATTGTATCACTGTAAGTCGCACAATATAAAAGAGCATCGGGAGAATTTCTCCCGATGCCCCTTGCCGCGCAGCCGCCGTTTTGTATCAATCGTCCTTTTCGGTTTTTGACGATACAACGCTGCCGTCATATGCGCTTATTTCATATTCGTATTCCGTATCGCCGTATTTGAATTCTATCTCATATACCGGCTTTCCGTCCTCGTAATCAAGCTCGCATTCCAGCTCCTTCACCTGCGATGCGCTGAGTCCTGCGTGCTCCAGCGCCTTAGCGACCGCCTGCGAACCCGTAAGCCTTACCTCTCCGCCGCCCGCCGCTTCGTTTTTCGTTTCCTTTTCCGCCGATATTATTCTGCCGGTTTGGGCATCGATCTCGTATTCGTATTCCGTTTTACCCACGCGGA
The DNA here is from genome assembly GCA_934465535.1 of uncultured Clostridia bacterium. Taxonomy (GTDB): domain Bacteria; phylum Bacillota; class Clostridia; order Christensenellales; family QALW01; genus UMGS1338. Next base: position 19,400 of record CAKSKV010000005.1, read on the forward strand.
ATTCGATCTCATATACCCACAGACCGTCCTCATTTTCCAGCTTGGATCTGTAATCGGCAGCCTCACTGCGGCTTACCTTTGCATGCTCAAAGGCTATTTCCCCCGCCTTTGCCGGTGTAATTTCCGTCTTCTGCTCCGGCGTCGATGCAGCCTTTTCCTGCTTTTTCTTAAAGGATACAATCTCTCCCGTCTGCGCATTTATAACATAATCGTATTTAATATCTCCCGCGCGGAATTCCGCCTCGTACACCGTCACGCCGTTTTTTCTGTCCAGATCTATTTCGAAATCAGTCACATTTTCCGCAGCTATTCCGGCATGCTCAAAGGCAATGCTTCTTGCCTTCTGCGCGTTTATTGCGTTTTCCGGAACAAGTGCGTCGTCGTCATCATCGTCCAGCTTCTGCTTATCCTCGATGATCTCCCCCGTTATCGCGTTTATCAGGTGCTCATATTCCATGCCGCCGGTCTTGAATTCCACCTCATACACCATAATGCCGCGCTTGAAATCCAGCTCTACCTCAATATCCTTCACTGCGCCCTTCTGTACGCCCGCATGTGCAAGCGAAATCTCCAGCGCCTTTTCCGCTCCGATATACGCCTTTGTGCTAACCTCGCCGCTCTTGTTCACCTCCGTCTGCGCGTTTGTTGCGCTCAGCAAAACATTAAGCTCGTTTATGCTCAGCTTTGCCAGCTCATCCGGCACCAGCATGGGGTTGAGCCTTGCCACCTCCAGCACCAGCTGCGCCTTCCCGCGGGATATGCCGTGCTTTTGAGCAAGCTCCTCCGCTTCGCTGCCTGCTGCAAGCTCCTGCCCCACAACGGCTCCGCCGTCTATGCTTTTGGAAAGTGCGCCCTCTATGATCTCCATTATTTCCTTTTCGATTCCGGAGGCGTTCTTTCCCTCCACCGTGACCAGCACGGAGTTTGAAAGGCTGTTCAGATAGCCCGCGCGCACCATGGAACCGATAATTGCATTAACGGCAGTGTTTTTATCCGTTCCTTCCAGCTCCATGCCCTCAAGCAGCTTCTGTGCATCCTCGTTAAGTGCCTTCGCTTGGGCTACCCTTCCGCTTCCTCTGAGCTTAAGCTCAATGCTCGGATTTACATCCAGTGATATCACGGTAACCGGCTTGCTGATTATGCCGTTTGCCGCAAAAACTCCCACCGCCAAAATCACCAGCGCCGCCGCTATGCAGCAGGCCGTTTTAAGCCATCCCGTTTTCTTCGCGCTTTGTGTCCGCTTCACGCTTATTATATCCTCCTGCTTTCCGCATTGCCGAAGTATCCCTTCAAGATTATCCGGCTTGCTTTTCATTACCTCTTCCCTTATGCTGTTTTCCGTCTTTCTGTTTTTCATTCCTCTTCCTCCAGGCGTTTTCTCAGCTTTTTAAGCGTCCTTGCATACTTTGACAGCACCGTAGCCAGCGGCAGGTCCATAACCTGCGCCGTCTCCCTGTGCTTTGCCCCCATTGCATGCAGCATAACTATCTGCCGCTCCTTCGGGGGCAGCTCCTCCAGCAGCATTTTAAGCACCCCGTTCCTCTGCGGCTCCTCAGGGCACGCCTGCTCCGGCGGCATCTGCCCCGAAACCCTGCTGCTTTTTCTAAGGCTTGTAAGCGAAAGGTTTTTTGTAATTGTATATATCCACGCCCTGGCCTTTGTTCCCGGTCTGTACTGCCCCGCGCAGGACCATATCTTCACAAACACATCCTGCTGTATATCCTGCGCCTCATGATGGTTTTTTACTATAGACAGCGCATAGCCGTAAACCTGCCCACCCATAAGCTCATACAGCCCGGACAGTGCCTCCCTGCTGCCTGCGCTTATTTCCGCAAGCAGGCTCTCCGTCCGTTTTTCCTCCTCGGCGCGCGCCGCGCGTACACCGCCGTTTTCGTTACGGCACGGATCATATAAAGTAAAAGTGAATATAAACAATTGTTTTTCTCCTTCCGCCTTCACATATATAACGCATGTGACCCCGTGTTTTATTGCACCGTATTAAAAAAATTTTATTTTTTGCAAAGCCCATTTCCGCGCTTTTCAAAATCTCCGTTTTTTCGTCATGATTTTCCCTCTTTGCTTGAAAAACCGAAAGCTATATGATATAATAACACAAAAACGAAAATTCAAAAAGGATGATAAAAATGAGCAAGAACAAAAAAAGTCTTTGGGCGGAATTCCGCGAGTTCATCAACAAGGGCAATGTTATGGATATGGCCGTGGGCGTTATAATCGGCGGCGCCTTCAAAAGCATTGTCGATTCCCTCGTAAGCGATCTGTTTATGCCCCTTGTCTCCCGCATTACCGGCGGTGTGGATTTCACCAACTGGTTCATTTCGCTGGACGGCAACCGCTACGATACCCTTGCGGCGGCTCAGGAGGCCGGCGCCGCCACCCTCAACTACGGCAAATTCATTACCGTGGTGCTCAACTTTATACTGCTTGCGTTTTTTGTGTTCCTTATTGTAAAGGCCTTCAACGCGCTGCGCGAATCCACGCACAAAAAGCAGCAGGAGGCTCCGGCAGTCCCCACAACAAAGGTCTGCCCCTACTGCAAAAGCACCATTGCAATTGACGCCGTAAGGTGCCCCAACTGCACCTCCGAGCTTCCCCAGTCGGAGGAAGAAGCCCCGGAAAAGGCCTGAGCTTCCCGCAGAAAAATCCCGTTTTTGAATCCCGTAAAAGCCGTTCCCGCACCGCCTGCGCTTATTTGCAGCATCGGCACTGTGCAAGGGCGGCTTTTTATTTTCCCTATATGTAAAATTTCTAAAAAACACGCCGTTTTCTATTGCATTTTGCGTTTGGTTTGGTATAATTTATTGTGTTATATCGCAGGTTATTAAAGCACATAAGCATCAAGTCTTCGTCTTATCCGGCAAACACATTCGGCTTGTATGCGTTTATCAATGCGCTGCAATATGCTTTTCATATCAATGCACGCATTCGCACATGTGCATATTTGCGCTTTTTCGTCATGTTTACTTACACCCAATCCATAATTACGGAGGTCTTAATGGATCTGTTATTTTATACCGACGCTCCCGCCGACGATGCGTTTTTTCTGAAAAACGGCATTATATATTCCTCGGGGCAGCCCTTGGGGCCGGCCTGCCGCACACTTGTGCGCGACCCCGAGCTTGCGCAAAGCTGCGCCGCGCTCTTTATTCCCCTTCGTCCCTCGCTTGAAGAGGTATGCGCCGCCTATCTGCTTTCCTCTGCCTCAAGCAGCGGAAAGCTTCCCCGCGCAGCGGCGGTTCTTGCCGATTTTCTTGAAGCGCTTCCCGTCCGCAGCCTTCCCTTTACAAGGGAGAGCGTTGATACCCTGCCCTTTCTGCATTCCTATCTGTTTGCACATCCCCTGCAGGAGCAGGATGCCCGCCGCGCGGTGGATACCCTCTTTACCGTATTGCGCCAGCTTATGATGGATCTGCTGCTCTTCGGCGACCTTGACCCGGCGACCCGCCCGCTTTCTCCCCGCGTGCCCAGCGTAGCGCCCATTACCGTTCAGGCTCTTGCCGAGCTGGACCGCTATATTTCCGACTGCGCACGCGGTCGCGAGCTTACTCTTTCCCTTCCTGCGCAGGACGGCTCCTTGCTGCCCTGTCGGGCGCTGCTGCTTGATAAGCCCTCCTGCCGCTATCCCGCCCTTTTTGCCGGATACTGCGGCTTTTCCCTGCTTACGGTCAAGGCCGACCTTTTGGAAATATACCCTCTTGACTGCAGCCGGGACTGCCTTGTATCCCTTCTCAAGGCAAACGGCGGCTGCACCGCCCGGGACGATTCCGCGCTTGTGCCCGCCTTTGACGACCCGGAGCATTTTGTATCCCTTTTGTCCTCCCTTGCCTGCACCGGCTGCACGCTGCGTCTAAGCGCCGCAATCGCACCCGGACAGGGAATAAAAAATCTTCCGGACACCGTAAACATACAGGGTCTTCCCCTCTCCTGCCGCGTTCTGTCCTCAAAGCGCGGAAAACAGCTTGTTCTCACCGGCACGCCTCCGCTTATAGGCAAAAGCTTTCACTATGCGCTTGAAAATGCCCTTGCTCTGCGCACCCGTCTTGCCGATACCGATATTTCCGACTGCGCCGGCATTTCCCTTAAGTGCGAAAATGCCGTGTGCGACCTTTTCATACAGCTGCCGGTGGATTGCCTTGAGCAGTATTATCCAAACTGCATAGCCTTTGACGGCGGGAAATGCGCCGTAACTCCCGAGGGCATAATCGCGCTGTCCGACGAGTTGCCTGCGGACGAGGTGCGCGACCGTCTCCTTGAGTTAGCGCAGCTGGAACAGCGCGTATCCGCAGGGCCGGTTCACGCCCTTCACACCCTCTCCGCCGCCACGGCCCTTTGCAGCTTTATAGCCTTGAGTCACGGCTTTACGCGCGCGGTTTTTGAAGAAGAGCAGGCCGGGCAGCGCGCCGAAAGCGTGCGTCTTTGCGCCCTTATGGCGTCGGATCTCATAAACACCCGCCGCTCCTTTGCCGTAATACTCACCGTGTGCGGGCTTTTATGCGCCGTTTTCTGCGCACTGCCCTTCATATTCGGTCTGTTTGACCCAAAGCGCGGATTGATACCCTACCTTATATCCGTTGCCGTTCTTACTGCGGCAGCCACCGCGCTTATACTTCACCGCCGCAAAAAACGCTCCGCAGACGGTTCCGATGCCGGCATATGCGTCTCTGCTTCCGACGGTGAGGATAAAAAAGCGCACTCCTCTGATGATACCCGTTCAAACTGATACCCCCGTTCAGACAAAAGCAGCTCCCGTGCGGGAGCTGCTTTTGTGTGTATTTTACCCTTATAAACTGTTATACCAACTCATAAAGATAGGACAGTCTGCCCATGGGCATTGCGCTGCCCGTGGTGTAGGTTTTCATAATGTCGTCCATAACCACGGAATCGGTGGCCTTGAAATATATGCTCTTGCAATCACCGAGAATGCTTCTCTTTACCGCAAAGGTCAGCACGCCCTCGTTGCAGCGGCATTCCAGCCTGCCCGCTTCCTCGGCCTCGCCCTTTGCATTAAGCCGGTAAAGCGTCATTTCCTCTTTCCCGGTGCGGCGCAGCATATATTCATAGCTGTAATATCCCTTATCCTCCGGGGTTCCCGTACCTATATACAGGCAGGTGTTATCGCATACGGAGTAAGGCTTGAAGCCGTCATACGCCTCCAGCGCAAACCAAATATTCTCGCTGTCGTTTGCCGCCCGCACACGGTTAAGCGTATTGCGTGCTGCCGGCTCTTCATAGCGCAGCTCACGGGTGCAGCCGCGGGCAGAACGCGCAATGGGCTTCTGTCCCACCTTGCTGTACTCCTGCGCCCCTTCAAAGCTGGCGGGCTGCTCAATATCGCACTTTTTATGCACGCCGTATGCCGCAAGGGCCTTGTCGCCTTCCTTGAAGCGGCGTACATTTCTTATAAGCTGCAAATAGAAATTGTCCTCATATCCGCCCTCCATAGGCTCGATATCACGCGAAAGCTCCATATCCGCAGCATCGCAAAGCATATATTCGCCATCATAAAGCTGCTTATAGGCTATCCACTCGTTCCAGCCGCCCACGGAAACCGTTTTAAGCTTATCTCTGTTTGCAATGGCATTGTCCCACTGCAGCTGGAAGAAGCTGCCCTCCTCGCATTTTTCGGGCACATTCACCTTCTTTTCGGGGTCCCAGCCGCGTCCCCAGTTCTCAAGCCCTCTTGTGCGCGTAAAGCTCATGGGAACATTGGGATGCGAGCCCACCGTTACATTCATAACATCGGTATGTATGGGCTGCGGATATATCCACTCCACCCACGGGAAGCCGTCGGGGTATACCGTATCATTCGTAGGCCACTGCGGACGGCGGAAATAGAAGAAATCCTTTATTTCCGGCTCAAGCGGGCCGGGATTGTAGCTGGTGCGGCGGCGCATGGTTATTTCCTCGGCTATCATATCCGCCTCCGCGCTCTCAAAGGCAATAATAAAGGGCTTGCCGTCCACGCGGTACCATGTATCGGAATACAGCCCCTTGCTGTAAAGGTCGCGGTAAAGCGTCCTCATTGTGGCTATGGAATGAGTATGCGTGTAAAAAGCGCACTTGGGCGGATTACTGCCCTCCTGCAGCATCTCATGTATGGCCTCCATTATGCGAAGGTATACATTGGGATAGGTAAGGGTGTTTGTGGCGTCAAAATAAATAAAGTCCACTCCCGCGCTTGCCAGCATCTCCAGCTGCTTGCGTATCACCCATTTGTCGTCGGAATTATAATAGCCCCAAAGCGGCTTGCCCCACCAGTGAGCCTGACCGTCGGGAGATATCTCTTTATTGTCCTGATGATACAGAATGTCTGCGCCGTTTTCTCTTTTGAGTATCTCGGTGGCGTCCCAAACGCCGCTTGCATACGGCTGTCCTATCCACATCCAGAAAAAGCAGCCCACCTGCTTGCCGTTGTCCTCGTAGCGTACCGCTTCCACCTTGCGTCCCAGCTTATCTATACCCACAAGGCTGTTCTGATTTGAACTCATTGCGTTTGTTTCCTTTCGCTTTGCGCTTTAATTAAAGCAAATTTATGCCGGAGCTTCGCTTATGCAAAGCCGCCCGATCACGGTGATATTTTATCATACCTTTTTCAAAATGCAATACCAATGGGGAAATATTTTCATATATATTTTCACATTTTCCCTTTCTCTTTCCCCTCCTATCACAGCAATGCGTTTTGGCTTGCTTTTTTGCGTGCAAAACAATATAATAATACAGTTAAGCGCTCGGCTTATTGCCGGCGCGGGGCGCAAAATGCGAATATTAAAATTCAATTCAGGAACAGGACGCACAAAAATGCTGTTTTCAAATGAAGCTTTGGAATTCCTTTATATAAACCGTCTTAACGACAGCCGCGAATGGTATAACGAGCATAAACCGGAATACCGCAGGCTTATAATCGAGCCTATGACCGGGCTCATAGACGAGCTTACCCCCACCGTGCTCAGCATCGATCCGCAAATCGACTGTACGCCAAAGATTGGCCGGTGCATCTCCCGTCTGTACCGCGATACCCGCTTTTCCAAGGATAAAAGCCTTTACCGTGATGTTGTATGGTGCACCTTTTCTCAGCGCGGCGATGATTTACCCTGCTTTTTCTTTGAGTTTTCCCCGCGCTGCGTTCGCTGGGGCATGGGCTACTACTGCACCCCGCGCCCCGTTATGGAGCAGCTTCGCCTCATGGCCGCCGGCGATCACCCGCTCTACACCGCCGCAATGAACGCTGTGCGTTCCTCTTCGCGTCTGGTGCTTACCGGGGAAAAATACAAACGCCCTCATTTTCCCTTGCAGCCTGCCGAAAAGCAGGATTTCATGGACCGCAAGGATGTATGCTTTATCTGCACCCTCCCGGTGAGCGCGCTTGCCCTGCCCGATATCATAAGCCTTATATGCGAGGATTTTATCGCGCTTGCTCCCGCATACAGGCTGTTTATGTCTGCAAACAGCGCTGCGAACCGGCCCGATAACGGAGGTGCAAACTGATGTCCGCCGATAATACCAACGGCACTGCCTTTTCCCAAAGCGCCGAAGCCGCTTCCGATTTTATTCTGCACGGGCTTTCCTCCGCTGAGGCGGCCACGCGCCCCAAAAACACAAAAAGCAGCAAAAAAACAAACAGCACCGGCAGAATAATCACCCATCATGTCTGCACATTGTTCAATTTTGTAAACTTCATACTTGCCGCCGCGCTTTTGGCCGTAGGCTCCTACAAAAACACACTGTTTATAATAATAGTCCTGTGCAATCTTTTCATAGGCGTGTTTCAGGAATTGCGCTCCAAGCGCGCCCTTGACCGGCTCTCCGTTATAAACCGCAGCACCGTCTGCGTCATACGGGATTCCGTCCCCAAGGATATCCCGGCGGAGGATATAGTCATGGGCGATCTTCTTATGCTGTCCTACGGCGGTCAGGTACCGGCGGACTGCACCGTTCTCTCCGGCTCTCTTGAAGTGGACGAGGCCTGCATAACCGGCGAATCCGACGGAATAGCAAAGCGCCCCGGCGACACTCTCTACGCCGGCTCCGTTGTGCTCTCCGGACAGGCAAAGGCCGCAGCCGATGCCGTGGGCGCGGATTGCTACATGGAAAAGCTCGCGCACTCCGGCTCCCACAGGCGCCCCGATTCCCAAATAATGTCCACCCTGCGCAGGATAATCTTCGTGCTTTCCCTCTGCGTAATACCGGTATGCGCAATAATGTTTTTCGTGCAGAGATCCGTACATGGCGGCGACCTTGCCGGCACCGTCACCGCCACCGCCGCAGCCGTGCTTGGCATGATCCCCGACGGCCTTGTGCTGCTCACCAGCACCGTGCTCGCCGTAGGCGTTGTGCGCCTTTCCCGCCGTAAGGTGCTGGTACAGGAGCTTTACTGCATAGAAAACCTTGCCCGAGTGGACACCCTCTGCCTTGATAAAACCGGCACTCTGACACAGGGCACAATGACGGTGGAGCAGGTGATCCCCCTCTCGCAGGAGGCGCAAAGCACCGACATTCCGGCACTCTGTGCCGCGCTTACCCGCGCCCTTTGCGACAATAACGCCACCTTTGACGCCCTTCGCCGTTATTTTGCCGATGCGGACACCTCAATAACCGCCGCCCCCTCGCAGGTGCGCCCCTTCAATTCCCGGCTGAAATGGTCCGGCGCGCGCCTTGATAATATAACGCTCGTATGGGGCGCGCCGGAATTCCTGCTTTCGGATATGCCCGCCGCTCTTTCCGAGCGTTTGCATGAACTTGCGCTCGGCAGCCGCGTCCTGCTGCTTGCAAAAAGCAGTCTTCCTTTCCCCGACGACGGCCTCCCGGAGGGGCTTGTTCCCCTTTGCGCCATAACGCTCAGGGACGATATACGCCCCGACGCCGCGCAGACCCTTGCATATTTTCATTCCCAGGATGTCGATATCCGGGTTTTCAGCGGCGACAGCGCCCCCACCGTGGAACGCATTGCCGCGCAGTGCGGCATACCAGGCGCCGCCTTTGACTGCACCGGCTGCGACCCTCAACAGCTCTGCGCCGCCGCGGCGGAATACCGGCTTTTTGCGCGCGTCACCCCGCTTCAGAAGCAGCTTTTGGTGGAGCAGCTCCGCTCGCAGGGTCACACCGTGGCCTTTGTGGGCGACGGTGTAAACGATGTTCCCGCTCTGCGCGCAGCCGACTGCTCCGTGGCCATGGGCAACGGCACCGCCGCAGCCCGCGGCATATCCCAGCTTGTCCTTCTCAATAACGATTTTGCCTCCATGCCCGCAGTGGTCGCGGAGGGCCGCCGCTGCATAAACAATCTCCAGCGCTCCGCCTCTCTTTTCCTTATAAAAACTCTCTATGCTTCGCTGCTGGCCGTGCTGTTCATGCTCATCGGGCATCCGTACCCCTTCCAGCCCATACAGATGTCCCTGCTGTCCTGCACCGGAATAGGCATTCCCTCCTTCGTACTGGCCCTTGAGCCCAACCGCGAACGGGTACGCGGCAATTTTTTGAAAAACATACTCTGCCGCTGTATTCCCGGCGGTATAAGCGTCTTTGCCGGCATAAGCCTTTTATATCTGTCCCAGCTTCTGCCCGCTCTCCGGGTTACGGACAGCGTTCTCTCCACCGCCTGCATGATAGTCACCGGCTTTGCCTTCATGGTCAATCTTTTCTATGTTTCCATGCCCCTTAACTGTTTGCGCGGTGCGCTTTGCATCGGCATGTGCCTGCTGCTTGCAGGCGGAATGCTGCTGTTCCCCGGCTTTTTCGCTCTTACCGCGCTTCCGTTCCCGTTCTTCTGGGCAGTACCTGTCACCGCAGCCTGCGAACTTGCCGTATTTACGCTGCTTCGCCTTCTGCTTAAAAAAGCCGTCAGCCGCACTGCATAACCTGTATAAAGCCATATATCAAAAGGGCTGTCCCGCCAGATCATGCCTGCGGACAGCCCTTTTATCTATTTCCTTTTTACGCCCTGACGATTTGCGCCGCGCCTTATTTCGACTCTCTTTTTGCAAGTGCCGCCGCAATAAAGCCGCAGAACAGCGGGTGTGCCTTATTGGGGCGGGATTTGAACTCCGGATGGAACTGCACCCCCACATAGAACGGACGGTCCGTCAGCTCTACGGTCTCCACCAGCCTGCCGTCCGGCGAAAGCCCGGACAGCACAAGCCCCGCCTGCGTCAGCTTTTCGCGGTAATCATTGTTGAACTCATAACGGTGGCGGTGCCGCTCCGATATCTCCTTTGCCTTATAGCACCTCTGCATTGTCGTGCCCTCCGCTATAACGCAGGGATACGCACCCAGCCGCAATGTGCCTCCCTTGTCTATATTGTCGCTCTGCCCAGGCATGAAATCTATCACCTTGTGGCGGCACAGCTCGTTGAATTCGCCGGAATCCGCATCCTCAATTTTCGCAACATTGCGCGCGTATTCTATAACCGCTATCTGCATCCCCAAGCATATTCCGAAATACGGCACATTGTTCTCCCTTGCATACTGCGCCGCCAGTATCATTCCCTCTATGCCGCGATTGCCGAAGCCGCCCGGCACGATAATGCCGTCCAGCCCGCCCAGCGTCTTTTTAACATTGTCGCTGCGCAGGCTCTCCGAGTCTATCCATTCTATGCGGATATGGGTGTTAAGGGTGTATCCCGCATGGCGCATGGCCTCCGCTACCGACAGGTATGCATCGTGCAGCTGCACATACTTGCCCACAAGCCCTATTCGCACTTCCTTTTCGCGTCCCTTTATCCGCTTTACCATGTCCTCCCACTCGGTAAGCTCCGCCGGCTTTGCATCAATGCCCAGCTCCCTGCACACCACCGAGGAAAAGTTTGATTTCTCCAGCATCAGCGGCGCCTCGTAAAGGCAGGGCAGCGTAATGTTTTCAATCACGCAGTCCGGCTTTACATTGCAGAACATGGATATTTTTTTGAATATGGAGTCCTCCAGCGGCTCGTCGCAGCGCAGCACTATGATATTGGGGTTTATGCCCATGCCCTGCAATTCCTTTACGGAATGCTGCGTGGGCTTGGACTTATGCTCGTCCGATCCGCTTAAAAACGGCACCAGCGTCACATGAATGAACAGGCTGTTCTCCCTGCCCACCTCCAGCGATATCTGCCGCACCGCCTCAAGAAAGGGCTGAGATTCAATATCGCCTATGGTGCCGCCTATCTCGGTTATAACAACATCGGCATCCGTCTGCTTGCCAACCCTGTATACAAATTCCTTTATCTCGTTTGTAATATGCGGTATCACCTGTACGGTGGAGCCCAGATATTCCCCCCTGCGCTCCTTGTTAAGCACATTCCAGTATACCTTTCCCGTAGTAAGGTTTGAATATCTGTTAAGATCCTCATCTATAAACCGCTCGTAATGTCCAAGATCCAGATCCGTTTCCGCACCGTCCTGCGTAACATAAACCTCCCCGTGCTGATACGGGCTCATGGTGCCCGGATCCACATTTATGTATGGATCCAGCTTCTGCGCCGCCACCTTAAGGCCGCGCGTTTTCAGCAGCCGCCCCAGCGACGCCGCCGTTATGCCCTTGCCAAGCCCGGATACCACACCGCCGGTAACAAAAATGTATTTGGTCATTTTCTTTCTCCTCCGTAATCCTGGATCAGTTTAAGTTTATATGTTGTTTAATTATGCCGTATGCTTAAGCCGCGCCTTTTTTCAAAGGGCGCTATTTGTATGCCGCCAATATCTCGGACGCTATCGTCCTGCGGTTGACACAGCGGTCCATCGCCTGCTTTTCTATATATCTGTGCGCCTGCGCCTCCGTCATTTTCAGCACCTCTATAAGCCGCCATTTTGCACGGTTTACCAAGCGTATCTCCTCCATTTTTTCCTCTACCGACGCAGTCTTTTTTTCCATTCTGCGCAGCCGCTCCCTTGTAGCGCACAAAAGCTGTACGCTTTGCAGTATCAGCTGCGCCGATGTGGGCTTTGCCACCGTAAGCACTCCGTACGGGGCGCACCGCGCGTTTATCTCGGAATAATGCTCGTTTTTCACTATCAGCATAATGCCCGCTCCGCTGTCCTGGCAGATATCCAGCGCAAGATGCGTGCCGAAATCATCCGGCAGCGGCGTGTTTATTATCACGATATCCGCCGGGTTCTCCAGCAAAAGCCGCCTCGCGCCGGAAGCGTCCCCCACCGTTTTCACCGGGCAATAGCTTCCGGAGGGCAGAAGCTCCGTAAGCGCGGCGGCAAACTGTGCCGAGCCGGACACTATAACTACGCTGTATACATGTTCCTCAAGCTCCGTAGCCTTCCCCTCCTTAAGACGGTATCCGCCCCGATTTTAAGTCCGTCAGCCCGATATATAGCTCTCAATAAGCGCCTGGGGCAAAAGGCTGCGTATAAACTCGCTGCCCTGCGCCGCTGCCGCCGCCGCCTCCACGGAGGCCGGCAGACGCGTCAAATTCGCCGTCTGCCCCGCCGCTGCCGCCATAAGATCAATGCCTGTCTCCTCCGGCAGCCTCTTATTTTGTTCAATACCCTCCATTGCGGCCTCCATAAGCAGCAGCAGCGCAAGATACGGGTTGCATTGCGGGTCGGGCGATCTCAGCTCCGCCCTGCGGTACTCGCCCCGCGCCGCCGGCACCCTCAGCAGCACCGAACGGTTCTCTCTGCCCCAGCAGACATACTGCGGCGCCTTATCGCTTCCGAAGCGCAGATAGGAATCTCTCTCGGGGTTCAGAAACAGCGTCATCTCCCCTATGCGCGAAAGTATTCCCGCCATCGCGCTCTCCATCTGCTCCTGCCTGTGCACGGAAAAATTGATATGCATTCCGCTGCCCGGTCTGCCCGTAAGAGGCTTGGGCGAAAAATCCGCAAAAAGACCGCTGCGCGCCGCTATGGTGTTCACCACTGCGCGGAAGGTCACCGCATTGTCCGCCGCCGCCACCGGGTCGCAGTAGCGGAAATCTATTTCGTTTTGCCCCGGTCCCTCCTCGTGATGCGAGCTTTCCGGCATTATTCCCATCTGCTCAAGGGTAAGACATATCTCACGGCGCACATTCTCCCCTCTGTCCTGCGGCGCTATATCCATATATCCCGCATTGTCATAGGGGATGCTTGTTCTTTCGCCGTTTTCATCCCTCTTGAAAAGATAAAACTCCATCTCCGGTCCGAAGGCGAATCTCACTCCGCGCTCCGCCGCCCGTTCCACGGTCTTTTCCAGCCGGCTGCGCATATCGCAGGGGTGCAGACTGCCGTCGGGATAATGCACCGAGCAGTACATACGCACCACCCGCCCGTGCTCCGGCCGCCAGGGCAGCACCGATAATGTGGAGGGGTCGGGCATAAGGAACAGATCCGACCGCGCCCCCATTGCAAAGCCGTCCACCGCCGAAGCGTCCAGCCCCGCTCCGAATTCAAACACACGCGCCAGCTCTCCCGGCATTACGGACAGATTCTTCTGCTTGCCGAAAACATCGCAGAATGCCAGCCTTATAAACTTGACATCCTCCTGCTCTACAAACTGCATTACCTCTTGCTGTGAGTATTTCATATCTCTCCGCCTTCCGCGTTATCAAAATTCAAATGCAATATTTTTCCGCCGCTGACAGCACGCATTGCATATATGCGTTTATGCGCACATATGCAATGTATCGTCAACTTCGTATATTTTCAGAATCAATGCGTTCAAACCGTCCGTCAGTCTTTCAGTTTGATACATACATCTGCTTGTAGGGGTTCTTGCTGTCCGGAGTCACCGCCGTAAACGCGCCGTCCAGCACCTCATGCGCATCGGCGCCGAACAGCTCGCAGTATTTCCTTATAAACGGCTCCGCCTCCGCCATATCCTCCTGCGATGCCGGCCTTGCCGTTACCTGTCCGGGAAAATCTACCCCGCTGCAATCCGACCGCAGTATCATCTTGCCCCCGTGCATCCCCGTACAGGGGAAATTGCCCACTATCGGGCGCGCACCTATTCCAAGACCCAGCACTATTATAAGCCCGCCTGCCTGATACTCGCCCAAAAAGCTGCCCGCACGGCCGCCTATAACTATCACCGGCTTCTTGTCCTTATATTCCTTCATATGTATTCCGGCGCGGTATCCCGCATTGCCCTTTACATATATCCGGCCTCCGCGCATGGCATATCCGGCGGCATCTCCTATGTTTCCGTGTATAACAATGCTGCCGTCGTTCATGGTGTCGCCCACCGCATCCTGAGCGTTGCCCCGCACCGTTATATCGGCCCCCGCAAGATACGCTCCCAGCGCATTCCCCGGCACACCACTTATATCCAGCCGTACATCGCTCATACCCGCCGCTATAAAACGCTGTCCCAAGCAGTTTTCTATACGGCATTCTCCGCCGGAGCGCAGCGCTTCATTCAATTCCGTGAAGTTTTTGCCCCTTGCATCAATATACATTATATCACACCCATCAGTATTTTTTATTGCATTTTTATTGTTTTTAAGCCGTTTTTTTATATTTTTTGCCGGCTTTGCGCACCTTTATCATTCTCCCGCATGCGCTATTCCCAGTATGTCCAGCTCCTTCTGCGTCATTCCCACGCCCCGCAGCATAAGACGGTTGCCCCGCAGCGCCTCAATGGAGTTAATACCCATGCCGCCCATAAGCTCCTTTATTTCATGCTTCCATGCCGTAAGCAGGTTCACAAGCCGCTCACTGCCTTCATTTGCATCCAGCCGTTTCACAAGCTCCGGCCGCTGCGTCGCAATGCCCCAGCAGCAGCGTCCGCTGTGACAGTCGCGGCACAAATGGCACCCTAACGCCAGCAAAGCCGCCGTGGCAATATAAACCGCATCCGCCCCCAGCGCCACCGCCTTTACAACATCGGCCGCCGAGCGTATGCTGCCCCCCGCCACAAGGGACACGCTGTTTCTTATTCCCTCATCGCGCAGCCGCTGATCCACCGCTGCCAGCGCCAGCTCCACCGGAATGCCCACATTATCCCGTATCCGCGTGGGCGCGGCTCCCGTGCCGCCCCTTACGCCGTCAATTGCAATAATGTCCGCTCCGCTGCGGGCAATTCCGCTGGCTATCGCCGCTATGTTGTGCACCGCCGCCACCTTTACTATTATCGGCTTTTTATACCCAGTTGC
The DNA here is from genome assembly GCA_934465535.1 of uncultured Clostridia bacterium. GTDB lineage: Bacteria > Bacillota > Clostridia > Christensenellales > QALW01 > UMGS1338. The sequence continues at coordinate 34,471 of CAKSKV010000005.1, forward strand.
CTCCTTTAACGAATACACCAGCTGCCGCAGATCCTCAATGGAATATATATCATGATGCGGTGCGGGCGATATCGCGTCCGACCCCTCCGGTATCATCCTCGTGCGGGATACATCGCCCACGATCTTCGCCCCCGGCAGATGCCCGCCTATGCCTGGCTTTGCGCCCTGTCCCATCTTTATCTCTATGGCCGCCCCGGCGTTAAGATATTTTTCATGCACGCCGAATCTGCCCGATGCCACCTGCACCACCGTGTTGTCGCCGTAGCAGTAAAAATCCTCATGCAGTCCGCCCTCGCCGGTGTTGTAGTATATGCCCAGTTCCCGCGCCGCCCGTGCAAGGCTTTCATGCGCATTGTAGCTTATGGAGCCGTAGCTCATTGCCGAAAACATAACCGGCATGGACAGCTCCAGCTGCGGCGGCAGTGCCGTATCTATACTGCCGTCCGCCCTTCTTTTGATTCCGGAAGGCTTCTTTCCGAGAAACACCTTTGTCTCCATCGGCTCCCGCAGCGGGTCTATCGGCGGGTTTGTCACCTGAGAGGCGTTTATAAGTATCCTGTCCCAGTATACCGGCAGCGGCTTTGGGTTGCCCATGGAGGAAAGCAGCACTCCTCCGCTTGCCGCCTGCTTGTATATCTCGCGCACCGTGTCCTCCTGCCAGTTGGCATTTTCCTTAAAGCAATTGGGGTTGCGCACTATTTTAAGAGCATGTGTGGGGCAATATGCCACGCACCGCTGGCAGTCCACGCACTTGCTTTCATCAGCCAGCATCACCTTGCCCTCGCTGTCAAAGCTGTGCACACCGTTTGCGCACTGACGCTCGCACACCCGGCAGTTTATGCACCGCTGTCGGTCCCTTATTATCTCAAACTCCGGCGTTATATAAAACGCAGACATCAGTATCCCTCCTTCACTCTCACAATAACCGGCTCTCCCCCGGCCGGCGCATATATATCCTCCGCCTCCGGCTCCATTGCCCGTATGGCGGCCTCCTCGCTTGCTATAAACACAAGGTCTTTTTTCTTTGCTGTCACCATGGAGCGCAGTTTCAGCCTGTCATTAAGCGCCATAAGTCCGCCGTCAAAGCCTAAAATAATGGAAAACGGTCCGGTTATCAGCAGCCCCGGATATGCCTTGCGCAGATACTCCAGCTGCTCCGCCGCCGCGCTGTCGGTCTTCTCCAGCTTCTTAAGCGTGCTCCAAAAGGGCGCCGCCATTACCGAGGCGGTTTCCTCCAGCGTAAGCCCCTGCCGCCGCAGCAGATAGTCGGCAATATATGTAATAACCTCCGTGTCGGTCTTAAGAGTGCATTTGTAGCCGTACATTTCAATATCCCTGCGGTTGGCATCATAGGAGGATATCTCACCGTTGTGCACCACCGTATAGTCAAGCAGCGCAAAGGGGTGCGCTCCGCCCCACCAGCCCGGCGTATTTGTAGGATATCTCCCGTGCGCCGTCCAGCTGTAAGCCTCGTATTCCTCCAGCCTGTAAAACCTGCCCACATCCTCGGGAAAGCCCACCGCCTTGAACACGCCCACATTTTTCCCGCTGGAAAAAACATACGAGCCCTCAAGCCTTGTGTTTATCTGCATTACCGTGCGCGCCACATACTCCTTTTCATCCAGCTGCAAACGGGACAGCACCGAGGAAAGCGGCGCCACAAAGTACCGCCAAATCAGCGGAACATCGGTAATTTCTGGTATTTTGCGTATCGGAATGTTTTCGGCCTTTACTATCTCAAAGCTGTCCTTTAGAAAGCTTTCGCACTCCACGCGCGCAGCATTGTCATTATAAAAAATGTGCAGCGCGTAAAACTCCCTGTATTCGGGATATATACCGTACCCCGCAAACCCGCCGCCGAGACCGTTGGAACGGTCGTGCATGGGTATCATGCTCTTAATTATCATTTCGCCGTCCATCTTTCTGCCCTGCGTGGAAATAACGGCGGAAATGGCGCAGCCCGACGGAATACGCACCTGTCCTTCCTTCATCATAATCTTCACCCCTTACATAAAAGAAAAGGCGTTCATTCACACGGGGGACAATGCTCCCGCACAAATGAACGCCTTTGCTCATTGCAGGCATTATATTGCGCTCCTTCGTTTTTGTCAAATATTTTGTATGATTTTCGTTCGTTTTCGCCCGTTTATGAAAGTATCAAGCTTTGCGGCTGCATTTTTTATTAAAATTTTTTATAAAAAAGTGTTTGACAAAAATAAAAAAGCGAGTATAATCAGCGGCATAAAAGGCAAGGGCGTCTTTGGGATAATCATCCCCAAAGGCGCTTTTTTGTTTTTTCGCACTTCGTGCAAGGTCTCAAAACAGATGAAAAAGTGCGAAAAAATGCTCAAAAACCGTTAAAAAAAGCCTTAAAAACAGGCAAAAAAACGCATTAAAAATTGTAACAAAAGCAAAGGAGTGCAGAGTTATGGAAACAGTATCTGATTATTTCGGCAGCCTGGTATTTGACGACAGGGTGATGAAGGCAACGCTTTCCGCGGATGTTTACTCCTCCCTTAAAAAAACCATTGATGAAGGCGCGCCTCTGGATGTGCAGGTGGCAAACGCCGTAGCATCCGCCATGAAGGACTGGGCAATAGAAAAGGGCGCAACACATTTTACTCACTGGTTCCAGCCGCTTACCGGCATAACCGCCGAAAAGCACGACAGCTTCATATCCCCCGCTCCCGACGGCCGCGTAATAATGGAGTTTTCCGGCAAGGAGCTTATAAAGGGCGAGCCGGACGCCTCCAGCTTCCCCTCCGGCGGGCTGCGCGCCACCTTTGAGGCCCGCGGCTACACCGCTTGGGACCCCACCTCCTATGCCTTTATTAAGGATAAAACACTGTGCATCCCCACCGCCTTCTGTTCCTACGGCGGAGAAGCGCTGGATAAAAAAACCCCGCTGCTGCGCTCCATGGAGGCCATAAACAAGCAGGCTCTGCGCGTGCTGCGGCTTTTCGGCAACACCGATGTTAAATGCGTGCGCACCTCGGTAGGCCCGGAGCAGGAATATTTTCTTGTGGACAGAGAAATGTATGAAAAACGCAAGGATCTGATATTCACCGGCCGCACGCTTTTCGGCGCCAAGCCGCCTAAAGGGCAGGAGCTGGACGACCACTATTTCGGCGTTATAAAGCCCCGCGTGGCGGAATACATGGCGGACCTCAACCGTGAGCTGTGGAAGCTGGGCATACTTGCAAAAACCGAGCACAACGAGGTGGCTCCCGCTCAGCACGAGCTGGCGCCGATATACACCACCACAAACATAGCAACGGATCACAATCAGCTTACCATGGAAATAATGCAGAAGGTGGCATCGCGCCACGGTCTTGTGTGCCTGCTGCATGAAAAGCCCTTTGCGGGGGTCAACGGCAGCGGCAAGCATAACAACTGGTCCATGGCCACCGATACCGGCATCAACCTGCTTACCCCCGGAGATACCCCTCATGAAAACGCGCAGTTTTTGCTGTTTCTGTGCGCCGTTATAAAGGCGGTGGACGAATATCAGGATCTGTTAAGGCTGTCCGTAGCCTCCGCCGGCAACGATCACCGTCTTGGCGCAAACGAAGCGCCCCCTGCTGTAATATCCATGTTTCTTGGCGATGAGCTTACCGCGGTGCTGGATGCCATTGCCTCCGACGCGCCGTACAGCGCCGCCGAAAAAACCGTTATGAAGCTGGGCGCTCATGTTCTGCCGCGCTTCACTCGGGATACTACGGACCGCAACCGTACCTCTCCGTTTGCCTTTACAGGCAATAAATTTGAATTCCGCATGCCCGGCTCTGCCGCAAGCATTGCCTGCGCCAACATAATGATAAACGCAAGCGTAGCCGAGGAGCTGCGCAAATATGCCGATGCGCTGGAGGCGGCCTCCGATTTTGAAGCCGAGCTGCACAGGCTTATACGCTCAACGGTAATCGAGCATCGCCGCATAATTTTCAACGGCAACGGCTATGATGACGCATGGATAAAGGAAGCCACGGAAAAACGCGGTCTGCTGAACCTGAGAACCACGCCCGATGCTCTGCCGGCACTGCTGGAAAAGAAAAACGCCGATATGCTGGTTTCCCACGGTATCTTCTCCATGGCGGAGCTGCATTCCCGCTATGAGATAACGCTGGAAAACTACTGCAAAACCGTCAACATTGAAGGTCAGACCATGGTGGAAATGGCGCGCAGAGAAATACTGCCCGCAATAGAAGCCTATGCGCACGAGCTGGCCTGCACCGCTGCGGCCAAGCACGGTTTAATTCCCGGCACTGCCTGCCGCTATGAAAGCGGCACGGTAAAGCGGCTGTCCGACCTTGCCGATTCCATAGACGCAGCCGCCTCCCATCTTGAGAAAAAGCTGCAGCTTTGCCGCGAAACCGCAGACATTACCGAAGCGGCAGTGGCCGTGCGCGATACGGTGCTGCCCGCAATGGCGGAGCTGCGTCTGCCCTGCGACGAAGCGGAAACAATAACGGCGGAGCGCTGCTGGCCCTTCCCCACCTATGAAAAGCTGCTTTTCGGCGTAAATTAACCTTAAGGCGATAAAAAACGGGGCCATTCAGCCCCTCGCGATAAGCCCGAATGCGGGCGGAGCGGCAACACCGCACATACGGCATTTACAATGGCCGCTCTCCCCCTTCTTCATATATTCCCCCTAAAATACACAGGCACAGGGCCGCAGCTGCAGCCCTGTGCCTGTGTATTTTTTCTTTTAATATTGTTTCCTAACCGCGCCCGGCGCTTATCCATTCAACAAGCAGCAGCGCAAGCACCGCAGCAATTGCAATTAAAGCAACAACAACAGTGTCTTTCCTGCTGTTTTTGCCGTCATCGCGCCCCGGCTCCGAAGATGCAGCGGAATGCTCATTACCGTTTTGCCCCTGAGCCTGCCCGGCCGCACCGCTTTCGGTTTGGCGCGTATCGGCATCGGAATTAACAGTCTTTGCAGCGGGCTTTGTGTATTTGGGGGACGGATGCGTATACTTATAATAAAGCGCCAGAGGGTCGGTTTGATTCATTATGCGGGCATAAAAATCGTCCAGCCATTTCTCATCCTCCGGCGGACACATATCCGTTTCGGAGCAGTCCGGCTCATGCGCTATCCGGTTTCTTATCCTGCGGCAATGCCTGAGCCTTTTAAGATCAGCCTCCCAACCCGACACAAGGTAAGCCCCGCGCGGCTTATCCGACATTTCCTTTATGTAGGCCGATACCCTGCCCTCGCCCAGCATATCTCCGCACAGCTTTTCAAGCTGCTTGTATGAATCCATAAAGCCCATAGCCTTCTTTGCCCAACCTTTCTTTGCAGGCAATATTCCGCCCTGCTATTTATCTGCCGGCCGCGCGTTTCGTTTGCCGTCCGTAATTATCAATCATCCTGCTTTTCCGCCTGCTGCCACAGCTGCTTTACCGTTTCCCCGTCTGCCTCCCGCAGCGCTGTTCCCTTTTGCTCCGCCGCCTTTTCCGTGCGCTCAAAGCGGCTTATAAAGCGATCCACGGCGCAGTTGAGCGCCATTTCCGGCTGTACCAAGCATTTGCGCGCGGCATTTGCCGCCCTTAGCAGCATCTCGCCCACTGTCCGCGAAGCGGCATCGGACCTGCTGTTTTCCTGCTCCAGCATCGCTTTAACGGCCTTTACTGCCCCGTCCAGCTCCGCAGCGGCTTCCCCGGCGCTTATGTCAAGGCCGGCATGGCGCGCCTTATCCAGCACCTTTTCCGCACGCATAAGGGCGGGGAAGCTGCCCGGTATTGCCGCCAGCACCTGGGAATCCTTCTGTCCGCGGTCGCGGCGCTTTATGGCCTCCCAGTTTGTAAGCACCTCATCGCTGCCCGAAACAAGCGTATCCCCGAAAACATGCGGGTGCCGCCGTATCATTTTGCGGCAGACGGCGTCCGTAACATCGCGGTAGGAAAACTCACCGTGCTCGCTGCCTATCTGAGCATGGAATGCCACCTGCAGCAGCACATCCCCAAGCTCGTCCGCAAGCTGATAGGGATCGCCGTTGTTTACCGCATCCGCCACCTCATAGGCCTCCTCCACCAGATAGCGTGTAAGCGTTTCATGTGTCTGCTCCCTGTCCCACGGGCAGCCGTCAACATCCCGCAGGCGGCGCATTATATATAAAAGGTCCTCGGTGTTATAGCAGGCGCGCTTTTCAAACGGCACTGCCGGTATCACCGCGCAGGCTCTGTGACCGTAGTCCTTTCTCCTGTCCAGCTCGCACAGCGGAATACCGAAGGAGGAGCTTCCGTTAAAGAAGTATATTTCCTGCTCGTCAGCATAGTAATCCGCCAGGCGGCACTTTACCCTTCCGGCAAGCAGGGCGTCGTCTATGCCCGTAACGCACAGGTTAATTCCCGCCTCCGGCACCGCCTTTTCCGCCTCAAAGGCGGTAAGCACTCTCTTTTCCCCCGTTATGCCCGCGCAGGCACAGGCAGCCTCGGCCAGCGATACGCCCGGTATGACCCAAGCGGGAATGCCGCTTTCCTTTGCCGCCTTTACGGCAAAGGCCGCGCACTCATCCTCCAGCGCGCTTCCCGTTACCGCAAAGCACACACTGCCCTCAAAGGAGCAGAGCTTTTCCCATATAAGGCGGTTAAGCCCGTCAAAATCCTCCGCCTGCTCATAGCAGTCGTCACAGGCAAAAACCTCCCGTTTTTTCGAAAGCTCCGAAAAAAGCTCTATTTTTTCCGTATGCAGCACAACGGCAGCGCAGCCGTCCAGCGCCTCCGCGCCCTTAAGCGTAACATCCCCGGCCGCAGCCCCGCAGCCCACTATATACAGCTTGTCCATTTGCGGTATTTCTCCTTATGCTTTTTATGCTTTGTTTGTGTCCTTTTCCGTATCGGGGCGGGTATCTCCGCCAAGATACGCCGCCGTGCGCGCCACGGCGGTCCGCTCGCTTCCCCATTCCCTGCCGCGGCTGCGGTAATCAAACATTTTGGTAAAATCCTCAAGCTCGCGCGTCAGGTTATCCATGGCCGAAAGCTGAAGCTCGCATGTTTTTCGGGCAAAATTCTGCCTGTCCTTTGCCCCCAGCGAAAGGCACGCCTTCAAAAGCAAAGAAAAATGCCGGGTGCAAAAGCCGCCGCAGCCGTCGTAAAGCTCACGAAAACGCGTCTGATCAATATAAAGATGCACCGAGGTATCGATATATCTTTCCATGCTGTCCGCAAGGGAGGCGCATATAAGGCAGTCCCGGTTGTGCCCCTGCGCCGCCTGCTCAAGCTCCGCAAGCGCCGCCGCCGCTCTTTTTTCCCGCCCGGCGCAGGCCGATACAAACCCTGCCGCCGCTTTTCTCATGCGCTGACTCTTACTTTGCATAAAGGTGTTTAATTCCAGCGCCAGCGGCAGGCGGTTGCCCGCATTGTACAGCCCGTCCAGATGCTTTGCGCAAAACCCCGAGCGGTTCACCTTTATCCGTATCTCCGGCGTCATTGCGGCGCTGCCCAGATAATATTCGATATATTCCTTTTCAAGGCGTTTTTCCAACCTGCAAAAAGGGCAGCCGCCTTTTTGCTCAAAAACCTCGTAAACAGATATGGTTTCTATTTTATATCCCATGTCCGCCTCCGCCGTACATATTTTAATGCCCATGTATACTTTGCAGTATTATAACACATATATTCCCGCTTTGCATCATACAATTTACAGGGCGCGCCGTGTCCCGGCTCTGCCGCCACTGCCGCAAAAGCAGCAGCCGCAGCGGCAAATGCACTCGGAATAAAACAATGTCCGTATGCACATATAAACATATATGCGCCCGCCGCTGCATTTTCCGCTGTTTTGCCGCTTATTGCAGATGCGCTGTTTGCATACTAAATTTTCAGGGAGGTTCACTCATGGGAAAACATTTTGCGCTTCCGCCCGCAAAAGGCCGCACGGGGCGGCGTTTCTTTGTGCTTGCGCTTATTGCGGCTCTGACCGTTGCCCTGCTTATTCTCAGCGGTATAGGCAGAGCCATAGCCATGAACATACTCATTCCTCTTTTCGGCCCCGGCGATGAGGACGAGGACGATGCGCAGCACAAAATAGCCTGCCCCCGTCTTGATATATACCTGCTGCAGCTTGCCGTTGATACCGATGCAAAAAAGGCCGCTGCCGCCGCCCAAACCATAGCCGGGCGCGGCGGTGCGGGCTATGTGCTGCACGACAAGGAGGAATACCGCGTTTTTGCCTCCGGCTACCTTACCCGCGATGAGGCGCAAAGCGTTGCGGACAAGCAGGAGGAATATTCCCCCGTGCTTATAATGCTTTCAAGCGGCAGCCTGAGCTTTTCCGCCCGCTGCACCGAAAAACAAGCGGAAACATTAAGCCAAGCCTGCCGCTATTATCCTTCTCTTGCGCAGGAGCTTCTGAAGGAAGCCCAAAGCCTTGACCGCCGCGAGCTCACCCCCGCCGGAATACGGGTAAAATACACCTACCGCGCCGTAAAGACGCAGGAGATGATATCCGGACTGGAAGCCCTTCCCGCATCTAAGGACAACGCCCTGATATCGGAGCTGCTTACGCTGTATCGCAATCTTTATATATATCTTAACGAAATTTCCGAAAAAAATGATAAATTGGGGCTGGATTTTTGCTCTGAGATAAAGTATAATTATATTGAAATGGCAGTGGCCTACCGGGATATGATATGCCGCTTATCCTGAAAAGCGGTTTTCCGGCAAAAAACAAAAAACGGAGGGATCACCGTGACAGTAAAGGAAATAATGTCAGCCCTGCAGGCCGACCTGCTGTGCGGCGAAAACAAACTTTCTCAGCAATGCCTTGCGGGGTGCGGCTGCGATCTTATGAGCGATGTGCTTGCCTTCCCTAAGGAGCATATGTGTCTGCTTACCGGGCTTACCAACGCCCATGTTGTGCGCACCTGCGAAATGCTGGATGTTGTATGCATTGTTTTTGTGCGCGGCAAGCAGCCTCCGGCCGATGCCCTTGAGCTTGCAAGGGAGCTGGGCATAGCGGTGATGAGCACCTCTCTTACTCTCTACGAGGCCTGCGGCAGGCTGTACGCGCTGGGGCTTCCCGGAAAAAACATCCGGTAAAGCCGTATTTTGCGCCCAAGCCGGCGTTTAACCCACAAAAAGGAGGGGCAGCCTTGAGCCGGATGCTTTACAGTGAAACCTACCCGGTGCAAAAGGACGATTTCCTGCGCGCCGGTGAAGCCAGCGCACGCATAAAGCGCGTCCTTCGCCAGCTCGGAGTGGACTCCGACAAGCTGCGCCGCGCTTCCGTCGCCGCCTACGAAAGCGAGATCAACCTTATAATTCACTCTTTGGGCGGCACTCTGTCGCTGGAAGTGACCCCCGAAGAAATAATTATAATTTCAAAGGACTGCGGCCCCGGCATAAAGGATATCTCCCTTGCCATGAAGGAGGGCTGGTCCACCGCCGGGGATTCCATACGCGAAATGGGCTTCGGCGCCGGAATGGGGCTGCCCAACATGAAGCGCCATTCGGACTTTTTTGACATTTCCTCAAGCGAAAGCGGCACGCTCATAACCATGCGCATACGGCTGTGATGCCGTGCAGGCTTGTTATGAAACAGCCGCAAGCCATCTTACGCAAACTCTAAAACGGCACTTTGCACCGATTTTTTGTGCGCAGGCTTTTGCCTATCGCCGTGAAAAGGCCGTCACGAAAGGAAACCGCCGTGAAAGGAGACCGCCGTGAGTCAGTATTATCATTCCGTTACACTGGACAAGGAAAAATGCACCGGCTGCACAAGCTGTCTTAAGCGCTGCCCCACCGAGGCCATACGCGTGCGGGACGGCAAGGCGCGCATTATCCGGGAAAGATGCATCGACTGCGGCGAATGCATACGCGTCTGCCCGCACCATGCGAAAATCGCCCTTACGGATCCGCTTTCCGCTCTCGACCGCTTCCGTTTTTCCGTCGCTCTTCCCGCCCCCACGCTTTACGGCCAATTCAAGGGGCTTGCCGATATCACCTTTGTGCTTAAGGCGCTGCTTGATATAGGCTTTGACGGCGTATACGAAACCAGCGTCGGGGCCGATGTCCTCTCATTACGCATACGCCCGCTGCTGAAGGCCGGGCTGCACAGGCCGTATATTTCCTCCGCCTGCCCCGCAATAGTACGGCTTATACAGGTGCGCTTTCCCGCCCTGCGGGAAAACTTAGTGCCTCTGCGCCCGCCCGTCGAAACGGCCGCGCTGCTTGCACGAAAGCATTTCAGCCTGAAATGGCAGTGCGCTCCCGAGGATATAGGCATATTCTTTATTTCCCCCTGCCCCGCAAAAATGACAGCGCGCATATCGCCTCTGGGCAATGCCGACTCCGGCATTGACGGCGTGTTATCCATGCTGGAGCTTTACGGCCCGCTGGAAAGGGCACTCAGCCGCCCCGGAAGCGCGCCGCTGCCCCGGCGTGCCGGGCTTGCGGGCGGAATGGGCTGGGCCGTAAGCGGCGGCGAGGCGGCGCAGAGCGGCTCGGAAAGCTTTCTTGCCGTGGACGGCATACACAATGTTATCCGCGCCCTTGAGCAGATAGAGGACGGCCGTCTCGGCGAAATTTCCTTCTTTGAAGGATTAGCCTGCGCCGGGGGCTGTGTGGGCGGCCCCCTAACCTACGAATACGGCTATGTCGCCCGGATGCGCCTTCAGCGCCTTTATCAGCAGCTTGCAAGAGAGGATCGCGACCACTACCGCTCCGGGGTGCAGGCCGACGGCATCGACATTGCCTTTGACCGCGATATCCCGCCAAACCCGGTATTGAAGCTGCACCCCGACCTTTCCGCCGCCCTTGAGATGCTGGCGCGTATTGACAAAATAGAGGCCGATTTGCCCGGCCTTGACTGCGGCTCCTGCGGCAGCCCCACCTGCCGCTGCCAAGCGGAGGACATCGTGCGCGGCTATTCCAGCGAAATCGACTGCATCTATAAGCTCAAAGAGCGCTACCGCGACCTTGCCGGGGAAAGCGGCTGCAACACCGTAACTCCGGCCTCCGGCAGCTCCGAAATAAAAACATAAGGAGAGAACAAAATGACTGTTGCTCAGCTTGCAAAAATCATCGACGGCACCCTTTTGTGCACAGACGGTCTGCGCACCGTTTCCGGCTGTATGTGCTGCGACCTGCTCTCCCTTGCCATGGCGGGGGGCCGGGCCGATATGGCATGGGTAACCGTGCAGAAGCACATGAATGTTATAGCCGTTGCGGCTCTTCATGAAATGTCCTGCATAATACTCCCCCTTGATATTGTCATGGAAAAGGAGCAGCTTGACAAGGCCGCACTTGAAGGGATAGCCGTTATACGCTCCCCGCTTGCTGCATACGAAATATGCGGCAGGCTGTATGCTGCCGGCCTTAAATAGCGTATCGGAGGCGACATATGCTGCTTTATGCCGATTTACACATACACAGCTGTCTGTCCCCCTGCGCCGACGGGCTTATGACGCCCAATAACATTGCCAACATGGCCTTTATAAAGGGGCTTGACATAATAGCCGTAACCGATCACAACACCTGCGCGCAGCTTCCCGCCATCGCAAGCGCGGCAAAACGCGCAGGGGTGACCCTTGTGCCGGGAATGGAGCTGGAAACGCAGGAGGAGGTGCATACTTTGGCCTATTTTCCCTCCGTGGAGGCCGCCTGCGCTTTTTCCCGCGAAATATATCGGCTGCTGCCCGATATAAAATGCAATACGCATTTTTTCGGAGAACAGACTCTGCTTGATGAAAACGACGAGCCTGCCGGCTGCGAGGAAAAGCTGCTGCTTTCCCCCGTTCCCATATCCCTTGAGCGCGGCTTTGCAATGCTGCGCGATTACGGCGGTGTCGGAGTGCCCGCCCATATAGACCGCCCCGGTCACGGCATGATCCCGATGCTGGGCTTTATCGATCCGCATCTGGGAGTGCGCTGCGCCGAAATATCGCCGCGCGGCATTGCCTGCGGCTTTTCGGAATTCGACCCCGCTCTGCGCCTTCTTTCCTCCTCCGATGCCCACCGCCTTGAGGATATTCTGGAGCGCGTGCAGGCGCTGGAGCTTAAGCAAAACAGCGCAGAGGCCGTTATTGCCTATGCCCGCGGAAACTGAAAACGCAAGGTCCTCACGCTCATATCGGCGCTGACCCTGCGTTTTTTATACTCTCTGTTTTTCTGTTAAGCCCGTTTGTTTATTTGTTTATCATGTTTTGTCTCTGCCGGGCGCGGCTTTTACGCCGTGCATAAATGCCTTACTGCTCAACATAAAGTATGCCCAGCGTGCCGTAGCCGCAATGGCTGGATACCACACAGCCCGCACGGGTAACAAGCACCTCTTTGAAATATCCGAGGGATTCAACATAATCCCGTACCCTTGCAAGCACATCGTCGTCAATGCCGGAATGAGTGATGAAAACGCGGTCGGGGCGCGCCTTAAGCAGCTCCGGCGTCATTTTTTTTGCATATTTAAGAAGTGCGCGTCCTATGCTGCCCTGAAACTTGACATCGGGACGCATAACTCCGTTTTCCACCACTATGCAGGGCTTAATGCCCAGCGCCGCCGCGCCGATAGCCGCAATTGCCGAGCATCTGCCGCCGCGTCTTAAGTATGTGGTGGAATCCACAAGGAAGCTGGCGCGCACCTTGTCCACAAAGCTTTTCTCCAGCTCCTGCTTTATTTCCATAACGCCCATGCCGCTTTGCGCAAGCTCGCAGGCGCGGATAACGCTGTGTCCCACGCCGGTGGAAAGGTTACGGGAATCCAGCACCGCAATACGCTCCGGGGCGATTTCGGCAGCCGCCATGGAGGCAATATGATGGGAGGCCGACATTTCCGAGGAAATGCCCGTATAGAAAATATCAAAGCCCTCGTTTATATATTTTTCAAACACCGCGCGGACATCCTCCTGCGAAATGGCAGAGGTTTTCGGCACCGTTTTATGCTCATCCGCCCAGGCATAAACCTCATCCGGGGTTATTTCCTTGCCGTCGCGATAGATTTTATCATCCAGCGCCACAAACAGCGATACTATCTCCACATCATACCTTTTAACAAGCTCCGGCGAAAGATCGCAGGTACTGTCCGCCACAATTTTGATCTTATTCATAATAATATCTCTCCTCCCGGCCGAAAAGGCCTTCCCCGCGCCGATTCTGCCGTGATTTTTCTTTTTGCCCTATAAATACTGTCTGTAACAGGATTATAGCATAAAGCCCCCGTTTTTTGCCATTAAAATTTTTTAACAGAATGTTAAATATGGGCGCAAAAAAGCCCGTTTCTCCTGCTATGGCGCACAAAGTCCCGTTTTTAAGCAAAAACGGCGCTGCAAGGCGCACTCCGTTATGAAGCTCCTCTTGCCGTGCCGTCCGTTTTCAAAGCAGCTTGCAAATGCATCCGCCCGCAAAAGCGCGCCCGAAAGTGCGTCAGATAAAATAATAGCTTATAAGCGCCACCGCTATGCCAAGCACCGCGCCGGCAAACACCTGAAGCGGGGTATGCCCAAGCAGCTCCCGCAGCTTTTCCCCGGTAACCATCCTTTTGTGCTCCACAAGTTCCATTATTTCATTTAACACCTTTGCCTGCTCCCCCGCGGCGCGGCGCACACCACTTGCATCGTACATTACTATAACCGCAAGTATAAGGGCTATTGCCGTTTCCGTGCTTGCCCAGCCGGAATAAAGCCCGGTAAGCAAAAAAAGCGTCATTACCGTGGAGGAATGGGACGAAGGCATTCCGCCGGAGGCAAACATCAGCCGGAAATCCAGTCTTTTTTCATCAATAAGCACAATGATTATCTTAAGCAGCTGCGCCGCAAGATAGGAAAAAAAGCAGGTTACGGCTATTTTGTTTTGAAAAATCGTAAAAAAATCCGCCATCTGGAATCAGCTCTCCAAAATTCCCGCTCAGTTATCGCGGGCCGTAATAAAATATGCAAGCTCCCGGAAAAAGCCGTCTGCGGCATCCCCGGCCAACTCGGCTGCGCGCGCCGTCATTTCGCGGGCAATATCGCGCGCCTTTTCCAGCCCGTAGAGCGTAACATAGGTAACCTTGCCGTCGTTTGCGTCGCTGCCCGTATTTTTGCCCAGCTTCTTGGCATCCCCGGTAACATCAAGGATATCGTCCGTTATCTGGAACGCAACCCCTATAAGGCGCGCATATTCGTCAAAGCGCTCAAGCGCCTCATCGGGCGCACCGGCAATGTGCGCACCCGCCAGCACGGCTCCCCGTATCATGTCCGCCGTTTTATGCTCGTGAATGTAATCAAGCTCCCCGGGCGTTATTTGTTTGCCCTCGCTCAGCACATCCTGCCACTGCCCCGCCACCATGCCGCGTATTCCCGCCGCATGCGCAATATCGGCGCAGGCCGCAAGCGCACGCTTTGGCTCCTCCGACTTAAGCGCGCCGGAGAGCATAACCTCAAAGGCATAGCTTAAAAGCGCGTCCCCGGCAAGCAGCGCCCTGCGCTCGTCAAAGGCCACATGGCTTGTAGGTCTGCCCCGGCGCATGGTATCGTTATCAATGCAGGGCAGATCGTCATGTATAAGCGAATAGGTGTGTATAAGCTCTATTGCGCAGGCAAAGGGCATTGCCTCCTCCTGTCTGCCGCCGAAGGCGCGGCAGGTTTCCAGCACAAGCGCCGGACGCAGCCGCTTTCCGCCCGCCATAACGCTGTATGCCATAACCTCCTGAAGATGTGCGGGCACCGCCGCCTCCGGCTGAAAAAGCTCTTTAAGCGCCTTGTCCACCGCCGATGCATCCTGTGCCAGTCTTTCCTTAAGCATATAAGCTCCTCCCGCTAAGGCGGCAAAAACGCCCCGCGATCATAAATTAAGTACGGTATAATCCTTTTTACACGCCGTCTGTGTGTTTAATCCTTGTTTGTATAAGCATCCGGTACGGGCTGCACCGTAACTTCGCCGTCCGCCTGCTCCTTAAGCACCTCAATGCGTCTGTCCGCCGCATCCAGCAGAGCGCGGCACTGCTTTATAAGCCCCACCGCGGTTTCATATGCCGATATGGATTCCTCCAGCGTCATATCGCCGCTTTCCATAGCGGCAAGTATTTCCTGAAGGCGCTCCATTGCCTGCTCGTAGCCGATATCCTTGTCCGCCGTTTTTTTGTTTGCCATAATTGCCTCCTGTCCGCCCCCGTATTTGCAAAAGGCGGCGAATTTTTCAGTGCATTTTGCGCCTGTTACGGAAGTACCTCTTCCACCCGGGTCAGCGCCTCGCCCTTTTCAAAGCGTATGCGCACTTTGTCCTCTCTTTTAAGGGTCGAAGCCTCCCTTACCGCCTGTCCGTTTGCGTCAAATGCCACCGCATACCCTCTGGAAAGCACCCTGAGGGGAGACAGTGCATCAGCGCGGGCGCAAACACGCTCAAGCAGCGCCTCCGCCCTTGTTACTTTCTCGGCTGTCAGCCGTTCCAGCTCCCGATATATTTCATCCGTCTGCTGCTCCCGCCGCTCCGTAATACGGGCGGGCTGCTTTATTATATAATGCTCCGCCGCCTTGTCCGTAAGCAGCCGGCTGCGCTTTATTTTATCGCGCGCCCGTGCTTCAATATGCGCAAGCAGACCCTCGGCAGCCGCACACAGCTTGCCCGTATCCGGCACCGCCAGCTCCGCCGCATGAGTGGGCGTTGCCGCCCGCACATCCGCCGCCATGTCGCACAGGGTGAAATCCACCTCGTGCCCCACCGCGCTTATTATGGGAACCCGGCACGCCGCCACGGCGCGCACCACTCTTTCATCGTTAAAGCACCACAGATCCTCCGCGCTGCCCCCGCCGCGCCCGATAATGATTGTATCCACATCGAAGCGCTGAACAAGCTCCAGCCCGTGCACTATTGCGGGCGGCGCGTCCGCCCCCTGCACCGGCACCGGGGAAAGCAGTATGTCCACCCCCGCGCCTCTCTGTGCGCTCACCTTGAGAATATCGTGAAAAACAGCCCCCGCCGCCGAGGTGACCACGCCTATCCTTCGCGGAAAAAGCGGCAGCTCCCGTTTGCGGGACTGCGCAAACAGCCCCTCCGCCGCAAGGCGCGCCTTAAGCTCCTCCAGTTTTTTATAAAGCTCGCCGTCCCCGACAGGCTCCATGCGGGAAACCACCAGCTGATATTTTCCTTTTTCCGTATACACGGTAGGGCTTGCGGTAACTATTACGCGGTCGCCGTTTGCGGGCTTGAAGGTAAGCCCGTAATTTGCGCCGCGGAAAAATGCACAGTCCACCGCCGCGCGCTCATCCTTGAGGGTAAAATACATATGCCCGGAGGGATACTTGTTAAAGCCGCTTATCTCTCCCTCCACCCTTATACCGTTAAGTGCGGAATCCGCCGTAAGCATACGCCTGATATATTCGTTAAGCTGATATACGCCTATCGGTTCCATAAACACCCCTCCGGCAGTCCGTTTTTATAAGCGATTCATTTTTTATGCGTTTTTTTCGCGTTTTTTAACGCTTTTTTGCCCGTTTTTTATAGGTTTTTTTCGCTTTTTTCCGCATTTTCGGAGGCGGCATAGCACCTCTGCGCTATCAAAGCCACCCCGCAGGCATTGTCGGCGCTGAGCTCCGGAGAGGCGAAAAACACCCGCAGACTGGGGTTTATCTTGCTCAGCTCACCCTGAAGCGCCGCTCTTAAATACTTACTGGAGGCCACGCCGCCGCTTATTAGCGCCGTAAAGCAGCCCGTGCGCAGCGCCGCATTCTCCAACATCGCGCACAGCGTCCGCACTATCGCATCCATGACCGCCTCGGCCAGCGCCGACTTGCTCACCCCCGCCTCAATGGCGCGCATAGCCGCTGCCTCGGTGCCGGAAAGGCTGCATTTTTCGCCGTCGGTATACACAGGCAGCTTTATCCTTTTGCCGTCGTAGGCCACCGCCAGCTCATCGATAAACCGGCCGCTGGGAAAAGAAAAGCCCAGCGCCACGCCCACGCGGTCTATAAGCTGACCCGCGCTTATATCCCCCGTTTTCATGGCTATTCTGCACACGGGAAGGCCGTTTTTCATTTCGGTTTCCAGCACCTCGGTGGTTCCGCCCGAAAGATGCACCGCCAGAAAGCGCGGAAGTGCTATGGCAGAGGCATAAAGCGCCGCCATTATGTGCCCGCTCTGATGGTCGGTGCGGTACAGCGGGCAGCCGAAAGAATGCGAAAGCATTTCCGCCATGCGCACGCCGGCATAAAACACCGGCATATAAGAGCCGGCACAGTTGCGCGGATGCTCGCTTACGGCAATGGCATCGGGATGCCCGCCCACCTGCTGTACAAGCTCGCCGTAAAGCTGCGGCATTGCATTGACATGCTGATAAAAGCCCTCGCTCTGACGCAGACCGCGCTGACCGTCCGGGACGGAAAGCAGCCTGCGCTTTGAGGCAATAATTTTACCGTTTTCATCCACTGCCGCCACCGAAGTGGTGTAGCAGCTTGTATCAAAGCCGAAAAAAATCATAATGTGTTTTTCATGCAGCCGTCCAGCACGCCGTTAATAAAGGACGGGCCGCCCTCCTCACAATACAGCTTTGAAAGATTTACCGCCTCGTTTATGGCCACCTTAGGCGGCACATCGCTCATATACATCATTTCGCATATTGCAAGGCGCATAAGGGAAAGATCTGCCCGCGGAATTCTGGAAAGCCTCCAGTGCAGGCTGTTTTTTTCGATGGCGGCATCTATTTCCGCGCGATTTTCGTCATAGGCGGCAAGCACACGGGTTATGTATTCCATGTCGGCATCGGTAAGCTCGACATCGCCGAAGAGCTGGCGATAGTTTTCCGGCGCGGTGCGGATATTGTAGGACCGTTCAAACAAAAGACAAAACGCCACTTCTCTGGCTTCTACTCTTGACATAATTTTACCTCATTCCAAAGCCCCGGAATATGCTTTTTTACGGCTTACCGGCGGCGAAGTTTTTACGGAATTGTTCAACACTGTATTTTATCACACATTGCAGCTTTTAACAATGAAAAAAACGGTCCTGCAAGGACCGAAAAATCGCAGCCGCGCTGCGGCGCATTTTGTATGCGCTCCCATGCCGTTTTTTGTTTTGCGGCATTTCCTAAAAGGGGGCTATAACTAATCCCCCGCGCCCAGACAGGTGCAGCAGCAGCGCGCGCACAGCGAGGTTTCCGCACGCCCCCGCTGCGCGGCGCCGCGCAGTGCCGCTTCATACTCCTGCTGCACCCCGCGGGCATATTCCGCTTCGCCGCGGTAATCCGCATTATTCGGCTCCATGGCAGAGCACTGCTCAAAGCAGCTCTCCGCCTTTGCATGCCACCCCATTGCGCGGCAGACAAGTCCCATAAGAAAATACCACTGCGCATCCCTGTGCTCCATGCCCTCCAGCAGGCGTTTGGCACCTGCGGCATCGCCGGAATTGAGGCAGGCATTCACGCCGGAATAGCGATATTGCTTTTTCTCCCGTATGCCGCACTGCACAACACTGCTGCGGGCGCAGGCCTTTTCCCTTATGCGGCGGCGTATTTCGCCGTAGGCTTCGTTTATTTCCTTAAGCTTTTCCTGGGCAAGAAAGGCAAGCGGGTTGCCCGCATACTGATCGGGATGGTATCTGCGCACAAGCAGCCTGTACGCCGCCTTGATTTCGTCCTCCGTGGCAGTTATGTCCAGCCCCAGAACCTCAAAGGGATCTTTCATGCTTCCGCACCTCCCCGCGCACGAAGAAAAACCTCCCGTGTTACTATTGGCAGACCCTGCGTGATAATATTCAGTATAATGGGCTTATTTTCCCCCTCAGGCAGCCGCCGAGCTGCATTTTCCGCCTCCTTAAGGGAGACATACAGCGACCGCTCCACCGTTTCCAGCACCTTTTCCGGCGATGCCGTGCTTTCTTTCTGCGCTGCGGCAATGGGGTTAAAAACACCGCGAACCGCATCTTTTTTTATATCGTCGGCCGCATCCGTTATATACACCCACCTGCCCAAAGCATAGCCTATGGCATAACGCGTGTTATCCCCGCTTTGCATTGCGCAGAGGCTGCCCATTGCCCCGGCAAAGACATCGGCACACCTGTCAAGGCAGGGGCACCTCTCGCTTTCGAGACGGCGAAGTGCCGACAGCATACCACTGCATATACTGTTTTCCCGCGGAAGTTTATTACATGCGCATCTGTACGCATGTGCAATTGTGCCAAGCAGCGGGAATTTATACGGCTGTCCGTCCGCTATATCATCGGAAAGCTTATAATAGATAAGCAGCATATTAAGATATGCCGCCCTTTTTACCGCCGCAGAATTTACATAAAGCCCACGGCGAATTTCGGCTGCGCAGAAAAAAGGCTGCTGCGGGCTTTGCGCTCCGCAATCGTCAAGCAGGGCAAAAAACGCCGCCTCAAAGGAAAGAGTGCAGCGCCCGCAAAGCGTAAAGGCGCCAAGAGCACGGCAGACACCGCAATAATAGGCTTTATAGCGCCGCAGCTCCTTAAGCCGCATTTCATCATATGCACATCGGATATACCCGAACATCAGCCCTCATGCTTTGCAAAATAAACCGTGAGCGCCTCGCAGACGACGCGGATTACTATAAGCAAAAGCACAAAAAGGAACGGCGCCGTTATGAAGCGCCACAAGCCCGCCGCCACGGCGCCCTGCGCCATTGTTACTATGCCGGATATGACGCCGTGAAAAAATGATCCGGCATCGGCTATAAGCAAGGCATAATAAAGTATGCGCACAAGCTTTGCCCCGTATATGCTGTCCAGTTTAAGGAAGCCCTTGAGATCCATATATTTTCCTCCATATAACGCCTGCGGCGTTTTAGTACATAATAAAGGATTTTGGCTTTTTGCCCGCCCCGGTTTAATTATTCCCGGACAAAGAGCGGCATTTGAGCCGTATTTTAATTATATATCAAATGAATATAAATATAATAAGCAAATAAAAAAGCAATGCGGGCGGCTGAAGTTTTTTTGCAGCAGCCTGCCAACGCGGTATAAATGCTTTTTGAAAAGTATATCAAAGTATCCGCGCCGCGTCAATAAAAGGCCGCATGCAAAAAGCAAAATTCACAAAACGGCAAGCCGAAAAACAAAAAACCCGGCTGCATTTTCAGTCGGGATTTTGGTGCCGAAGACCGGGATCGAACCGGTACGGATTTTACTCCGCAGGATTTTAAGTCCTGTGCGTCTGCCTGTTCCGCCACTCCGGCAAAGGGCATATCCGCACTTGCAAAAGCCGTGCAGACACTGCCGCCCGTTGAGGGCAATGGATATAATACCACGCTTTACAAAAAAGCACAACAGCTTTTGCATTTATTGCATTGCTGTTTTTGCATTATTGCGTTATTACCTTCTTGCCCCGACATACCTTGAAGAGCCGCAGCCGAGAATGAGGACAAACACGGACGGGAAAAAGAACAGCCCCAGCCCGAAGGGTATGCCGTGTCCGTAGGCGCGGGAAAGCTTTATGTTTTCGATAAAGGCTATCACCCCTGCTGCAAAGGCCATTATTCCCGCCCCCAAAACGGCATAGCGGTTATTCGGCAGCCAATACTCAAGCGCCTGTGCCGCAGCCTGCAGAAGCACGCTTATCCAGAACCAGCAGGGACGCCAGGATATTTTATAAAGAACATGCATATTGTATATGGGAATTATGGATTTCCAACCGCTTTGCCCGGCTTTTGTGAATATTCTCCACCATCCCACTATTACCATTATAAACAATACAACGCTGAGAAAGCTGAAGAACACCGATGTAAATATATAGGCCGTTAAAAAGCCCCATATTGCCGTTATCATAATTTTTTCTCCTTTTATACTTTATTTAAGCACTGCTTATATATTTTTCACTTTTGCTGTGTTTATTACGCTTTTTCGGGTATTTTTCTTGAAAAAACAGCATTTTTAACTGAATTTTGCGGTATTTTGCCGTTTTAATTATCTTTACTGCCGTGCAGGGGATGCGTTTTTTTCTTCCGCACTGCGGGAAAACACACACCCGCAATAATTCTGCCGATACAGCCCGTACTGCCGGCTGAGCTCTATGGAGCGCTGATAGCCGCCGCGCTTTTTGAAATCGGAGGGCATATAGCATGTTCCCGCCTGCTGCGCCGCCGAAAGACCGATCTCATTTATTACTGCGGCATTTTTATGCGGGCTGACGGTAAGAGTGGTGGCAAAAAAATCAAAGCCGTTTTGCGCCGCGTAGCGCGCGCTTTTTTCAAGGCGCAGCCCGAAGCACGCCCGGCAGCGTTCTCCGCCCTCGGGCGCACTCTCCATACCGCGCGAGATGCGGAAGAATTCCGCGGAGGGGGTATCGTCCCCCACCACCGTAACACCGGAGCAGAACGGCGCCTGCCGCACAAGACGGCAAAGCTCGTCAAAGCGCTTTTTATACTCCTGCGGGCCCGTGATATTCGGGTTTGAAAAAAACACCGTAATATCAAAATATGCCGTAAGATATTCCAGAACATAGCTTGAGCAGGGTGCGCAGCAGGCATGAAGCAATAAACGGCTGCGCGGACTTCCGCTCGGCTTTTGCTGCTCCCTGACAATAAATTCATCGGTATAAAGCTGATAATTTATTTTATTCACGCATTTTGCCGCCTTTTGTTATAGTATTTTCGCCGGTATTTTGCATTTTGCATGCGCCGCTGCATAACATCATCATATATTATAGCATCATTCGGCATTGAGGTAATCTGTTTTTTATACTTTTTCGGGCTTACAGATGGATGCCGGGCGGAGCCTTTGCCGTACGGCATTTATCTTTGACTAATTGAGCTTATAATGATAGAATAATTAAAATCACAAAGCAAGGCTTATGCTTTGTGCCGTTACGGAGGGCAATGCAATGGATAATACGGATATTTCTGTTCTTGAGCTTCTTGTGAGCGATGCACGCCACACGGATGAGGAACTGGCTGTTATGCTGGGAATACCGCTGGCGGAGCTGCGCGAGCGCAAGGAAAAGCTGGAAAAGGACGGCGTTATAATAGGTTACAGTGCCGTTGTAAACACGGAAAAGCTGGAAAATGACAATGTAAGCGCGCTTATTGAGGTGAAGGCCATTCCGCAGCGCGGCTGCGGCTTTGACGAAATAGCCGAGCAGCTGTATCAGTTTGACGAGGTGAAATCCTGCTATCTTATGAGCGGGGCCTACGACCTTATGCTGATAGTGGAGGGCAAGAACATAAACGCCGTGGCGCGCTTTGTTTCCGAGCGGCTTTCCATACTGGACAATGTTCAAAGCTGCGCCACTCATTTTATTCTTAAGCGCTACAAGTGCAGCGGCAGGGTGTTTGTAAAGGAAAGCAGCGACAAGAGATTGGTGGTGTCCCCGTGAACCTGGAAAACCTGATATCGGACAATGCGCGGGATATACAGCCCTCTCCCATAAGAAAATTCTTTGATATAGTAAAAACCATGGAGGGCGCGATATCACTGGGCATAGGCGAGCCGGATTTTGTTACGCCCTGGCACATACGGGATGCGGCGATAAGCTCAATAAATAACGGAGAGACCTCCTACACGGCAAATGCGGGAACCCCCGAGCTGAGGAGCGCCGTAAGCCGCTATCTCAGCAAGCGCTTCGGGCTTGAATATGATATATCGCAAATTATCGTTACGGTGGGCGCAAGCGAAGCCATTGACCTTGCAATGCGCGCGCTTATAAACCCCGGCGATGAGGTGATTATCCCCGACCCCAGCTATATTTCCTACGCGCCCAATGTGCGGCTTGTATACGGCCGCGCGGTGCCGCTGCCCACCTACGCCTCCGACGGCTTCAGCATAACGCCGGAAAACCTTAAAAAGGCAATAACCCCACGCACAAAGGCGTTGGTGCTGCCCTATCCGAACAACCCCACCGGCGGCATAATGACGCGCGAGCAGCTGGAGCTTATTGCTGAGGTGCTGGAGCACACCGATATAGCGGTTATAGCGGATGAGATATACGGCGAGCTTACCTACGGCGGCGAGCACGCCTCCATTGCACAGATACCGGGAATGAAGGAGCGCACGGTTTTAATAAGCGGTTTTTCCAAGGCTTTTGCCATGACGGGCTGGCGCATAGGCTTCCTTGCCGCGGCACCTCAGCTTGTAAAGCCCATGCTTAAGATACATCAATATGTTATAATGTGTACCTCCACCATGAGTCAGGCGGCCGCAACGGAAGCGCTTGTATCCAACCTTGACAATAATTTTGAGGATATAGCCAAAATGCGCAACTCCTACAATATGCGCAGGCGGTATATTCACAAAAGCCTGAACGACATGGGGCTTGCATGCTTTGAGCCGCGCGGGGCGTTTTATGTATTTCCCTGCATACGCTCAAGCGGGCTTAGCAGCGAGGAATTTGCCACAAGCCTGCTGCACAGCAAAAAAATAGCCGTGGTGCCCGGCAACGCCTTCGGCGAAAGCGGAGAAGGCTATGTACGCTGCTCCTACGCCGCCTCAATGGACGACATACGCGAAGCAATGAAGCGGATAGCGGAGTTTTTGAAAGAGAGAAAGACCAAATGAATATAGTGTTGGTGGAGCCGGAGATCCCGCAGAACACCGGCAATATTTCCCGCACCTGCGCCTGTACGGATTCCGTACTGCATCTTGTGGGAAGGTTGGGCTTTTCCACGGATGATAAGCAGCTGAAGCGCTGCGGGCTTGATTATTGGAAGCTGCTTGATATACGCTATTACGACTCTTGGGAGGATTTTGCGCAGAAAAATCCGGGGCGCTATTGGTTCTGCACCACCAAGGCTCCCAAAAGCTACACCTCGGTGCAGTATGATAAGGACGATTATCTGGTTTTCGGCAAGGAAACAAAGGGGCTGCCCGAGGAGCTGCTGCGGGCCAACCTAAACAGCTGCATCCGTATTCCCATGCTGCCGGCGGCGCGTTCGCTGAACCTTTCGAATTCCGTTGCCATAGTGCTTTACGAAGCGCTGCGCCAAACGGAATTTTTCGGGCTTTCGGACCGGGGCAGGCTTTCCGAAACATAGAATTTATACGAATTATAAAAACACGGCTTCCGGCACACCCGGTAAACCGTGTTTTTAATTTTCTTCACCGTATTATGGTTATTCAGAGGCTCTCAGTCGTCCTGCCCGCTGTCGGCATCGGCATATTCGTCAAGGATAACATCGGTAATTTCGATTTCGGCATAATCTCTGTTGTCCTCAATGCATTTGCCGCAGTTATCGCATATTTTTGACGGATCAAGGTCGCATCTGCTGCATTCCCCGCACTCGGTGCAGGTGCGGTCATATAAAACGCACTGCCTCATTGCTCTTCCCCGTCCTGCATATCAGTGTCTTCTTCGCCGTCATCGTTATCGTTATAGCCGTTTTCCTCCATGAAAACATCGTAAAGCTCGTTTAACAGCACCTCGTTTGTAACGCTGTTGAAGATGATATCCTGATAGGTCTCCTCATACTCGGTAATGTAGAGCTCCTGCTCGTCATCGTCCTGCTGATCGCTGCGAACGAAATATACATAGGTATGTCCGTCGTAATCAATTATGTCCATCAGGGTATAATCCACGGCGTTGCCGTCGTCATCCCTGAGCGTAAGAACCATTCCCTTATGTACGGGTTTATTCTTATCCAGCATTTTATGTTCCTCCGTTTGCGTCAAGAAAATTTTGCAGAATAATCTGCGCTGCCAGCTTGTCTATATTCTGTTTGCGTTTTTTTCTGGACAGATCAGCCTCAAGCATATAGGTTTCCGCCGCCACGGATGTTAAGCGCTCGTCAAAATACAGTATTTCAAAACCAAGCTCCCGCAGTTTTTTAAGCAATATCTCGTTTTTTGCGGCCTGCTCATGCTCGCCGCCGTCAAGGTGCGACGGCAGCCCGGCAACGATCGTCTGCGCGCCGTAGGCGCGTGCCAGGGAAGCAATATGCTCCGCGTCGGCCGCTATGTTTATTCTTGTGTAGGTTTCCAGCCCGTTTGCGAGAAAACCGGTTGCAGAGGCCGCAATGCCTATTCTGCGATCTCCGATATCAAGGCCTATAAAAGCTTTATTCTTCATCGGCATTCCCGCAGTTGTTTTTAAGATAAAAATCCACCAGCTCCTCCAGAAGCTCGTTGCGGTCTATACGCCGTATCAGGGAGCGGGCGTTATTATAGCCGGTGATATATGTCGGATCGCCCGATATCATATATCCGACTATCTGATTTACCGGATCGTACCCTTTGTCCGAAAGCGCACGGTATACTACGGACAGTATCCTGTTGATCTCGGCGTTATCTCTGCTTCTCTCAAATTGTACGGTATCCTGATTCAAGCGATCACATCCTTCGTAATTTTTATAATATTATAAAACAAAAGCCGATAAATAGCAATATAAATAGAATAAAAATGTGCGGCGTGCCGCAATATCGGACGCCGCGCACTTCATTGCAGCCGATTACAGCCCGATTTTGTGAGCGCAGGACATTATTTTGCGCTGCGCCATCCGGCAGGCTCTTTTTACCTTAGGGCAATTTGCCGCCGCCATTGCCGCAGCACCCGCCGCAGCGCCCATAGCCGCACCCATCATCATAAAGCCGATAGATTTCATTTCTTCACCTCCAAGCGTGCTTATTATTTGCAATTGTGCGTCTTTAATGTATTTTTTGCGCTTTTATTCCTTTATCTTTTTGATTTTTTCCGTGCCGCCGATGCAAAGCCCGACTGTACAAAAGATGCAGAACAAAAAAGACTCCGCCCGTTCAAAGCGAAGTCTTTGCGCTTGTTTATATGCTTTTATTTTGCGCCGCGCTTACCACAGCTCGCCGGCGGTTATTTTTTCAAATTCCGGAGCTGTCTGTATGATTCCGGCCTGAGTTATGATATCTATGAGGCGGTCATAATCCTCTTTTTTCATTTTTATATCCGTATTCCACACATCAATGCCCTTATACCTCTGCACTACCGCAAGCAGCAGCTGCTCATCGCTGTCGGGGAAGCTGCTCTTTATTGCCTGCACCACTTTTTCAGGCGATGAATCCCGCACGAATTCCTGCCCTTTTTTAAGAGCTGCAAGAAATGCCTTTACGGTGCCGTCGTTTTTGCTTATATAGCTGTCAAGGCAGGCAAAGCAGGTATAGGGCACATCGCCGCTTGCCTCCCCTATGCTTGCAACTATATACCCCTGCCCCGCCATTTCCATAGTGGAGGCAACGGGCTCGAACAGCGCCACATAATCGTCGCTGCCCCCCATGAACGCGCCGCCCATAAGATCAAAGGATACATCGGTTCGAACCGTTGCGTCCTCCCCCGGAAGCACGCCGTTTTTGCGCATGGCGTATTCCAGCATCATCTGCGGCATGCCGCCCTTACGCCCGCCGATTATGCTTTTGCCGCGCAGGCTGTCCCATGTAAAGCTATCGTCTTTTTCCTTACCCAGCAGGAACGATCCGTCCTTTCTTGTAAGCTGGGCGATTATTTTCGCATAGTTCTCTCTTCCTTCGTTAAGAACATATACCGCCGTTTCCGGCCCCAGAAGCGCAAACTGTGCCTGCCCTGACAGCAGCGCCGTCATGCTCTTATCGCTGCCCCCGCCGTTTACAAGCTCTATTTCCAGCCCTTCATTGCGGAAATAGCCAAGATTTACCGCCGCATAAAACGGCGCATAGAAAACCGAGTGAGTTACCTCATTTACCGTGATCTTTACGCTGTCTGACGGTGCGCAGGCGCCCAGACACAGGCAGAACACCAGCATGGGAATTATCAGATACACAAGCTTTTTCAATACATATCCCTCCTGTTTTTTATACTATCATTCTATGTCTGTTCGATTTTTTTGTTAAAACTAAAAAATCGATAGACAAAGATCACGATACGGAGTATAATATGCAAGTCATCAAAGGCAGCCTATGCATTGCTGCGTGCCAATATAGCTCAGCTGGTAGAGCAGCAGTTTCGTAAACTGCAGGTCAAGGGTTCGAGTCCCTTTATTGGCTCCATATTTCGAGGTGTGGCTCAGTTTGGTAGAGCGCTGCGTTCGGGACGCAGAGGTCGCAGGTTCAAATCCTGTCACCTCGACCATATCGAGTGTTCATAACGGATTTGAGGGTTTGGTATGGACACTCGATTTCTTTTTGTGCCTCTTTGTATGTATGAGCAGGGGTCGTCCTGCTCTTTTTTGTTATGCCGATTGTGCGTTCGGAACATATTCTACGGCAACGCCCTTGCGGGTTTCTTCTCGGTAGTTGTGTCTGTTCCAAAGACTCGGCAGTTCCAGATACCCCACAAACTTATAGTGTATCTTTATCATTTGTTTGCGGTTTTTGCCCGTCCCGGTCACTTCGTACACATCTATGCGGTCAATGAGTTCCCGCAGCAGCGGTGCAGTCAGCTTATCCATCTGCATAAATTTCCGAACGGCGGCAATGAATTTCTCTTTTCCAAGCTGCATTTCATCCACCTCCGACAGGCGTTTACGATATGCGGAGATTTTCTCTTTCAATTCCAACCGTTCCGTCTCGTACTTACCCGAAAACCGCATAAACATCTCGTCGCTCAGCTTGCCCGATACATTGTCCTCATAGCACTTAATGCACAGCTCCGCTACCTGTTCACTGCGAACAATACACTTTTGCAGCTCGCCCTCAATGTGTTTTTTCTCTTTGAGAATATCTGCATTGGTTTTATCGGCAAGCAGCATAGCAAAACTTTCTTCGTCATCACACAGACATTTGGATAAGCGGCGAAGTTCCAGCATTACCACCTGCTCAATAGCGTCGGCTCTGAGGTAATGGGTTGAGCTGCAAGTTCCTCGGTTGCCGTGATAATTGCCGCACATAAAGAACGGTATATCTTCCTTGTCGTGCTTGGTTTCCCTTTAAGAATCAAGCGCAAAAAACAAAGACTGAAGGCTTACAATGCTTCAGTCTTTATTTGCTTTTCAAAAACTTTTGAACCGCTTTTCTCTTCTTATGCCTGTCCGAAATTCCCGGCAGGCTTTAAGGATAAAAGCAAGAGCGGCTTTGCAAAGCGCCGGTTACCGCCGATATTTCAACGGAATTCCGTTACCGCCGTATCAATGCGGCCCTTCTGTGCTTTACTGCAAGCGCAGTGCAGGCTCCCCCGCTTATAAATGCAAGCGCTGCAAGCAGCAGGAAGCCGTTGCTGTCGGCCGTATCCTTCTGCGGCTCCGACGGTCTTTTTTCCAGAGCGGCAATGGCGTCCTCAATAGCCTTTGCCATAGCGTCCACCTCTGCCTGCTCATCAATATTTTTGCCGCGCACTACTGCATTTATTGCAGCCTCAACCGCCGAAAAGTCCTCGTAGTCGTCCTTATTCAATGCATTTGCCTTGGCAATAGCGGCATCGACCTTGCTGTAATCCGCAGGCTGCACGGCAAATTCTACGGGTTTGTCACTGTCAATTTGAATATAAGTATCGCTGCCGTCCTCATTGGTGTAGCCGCTTCCCCTGACCCCGCCGGTAAGGCTGAGTGTTTCTGCCTTGATTACCGTATTTCCGGCGCAGCCGGCATCAAATTTCACGGTGCCGCCACTGAACGAGGCAGTACCGCCGGGTATTCTTATCAAAGGCTGAACATAATCGTCGCTATACCAACTCGCCGGAAACGCAATGGGTGTATATTCCCCCCAATCCCACGCCGCATCAAGCACTCCGCCGTTTACTGTAAGATTTTCGCAGTATATGGCATGAGATGCGTACATTACATCGCTCCTATTCGGATACATATGCACCGCCTCGCGCACCGTCAAGCTGCCGCTTTGAAGCAAAACGGTGTCGGCGTTGATGCGGCCGCTCACCACCGTGCCGACAGACACGGTAAGCTTATTCGGGCCGTAAATATGACTTGCCGTTACCTTACCGCCGGTAACCGAAAACACCGCCTGCCCCTCTTTGGCATGATAGCTGTCCATATATATACCGCCGTCGCACTCAAATTCACCGCCGCTTACCTCAATGTTTCCGTTTGCCGTGGCAAACATGTTTTTTGTAATCGTGACGGCACTGGCAACATCATTTGTACCCAAAACGCTTATCTTTCCGCCGGAAAGCTTCAGATCACCATCGGAAATGTTGATGGCGCCGCTTGCCGTGGCGGAAACAAAGGCGCTGTCTTTAACGGTAAGATTACCCGAAATTATATATATGCCGAAACTAAAGCCTATATCCGGAAGGGTTTCGGCAATCAATTTGCCGTTGCCGGAAACCGTAATATCGCCGTGATAGATATCCACACCCTCTGAAAAAGACTCCCTAATATCATTCGGATCCTCGGTATCATAGGACTCGCCGCCGATGGCGGTGAGTGTGCTGCCCGAAACGAACAGGCTGTGCCTTTCCGAAAGCTTAACACCGAGAGAAAATGCGACATCGCCGCCGGACGCTTTACCGCCCTGCGCGGTAGTTGCTCCGCCATTTACGGTAAGGTCGCCTTCCGCATAAAGACCAACCGAATATGTCCATGCATCGCCGCTGTTAATATGCTCACCGGAGTTTACATAAAGCTTGCCAGTGCCCTCTGTTTCGCCCTGTATGGTCAGCGCCCCTGCAGCATAAATGCCGTAAATATAAATTTCGTTTTTATAAGTACCGTCCTGCGCTGCCGCAGCTCCGCCGCCGATGATTCGGTTTTCCGTGCCGTCCGCCAAGATAATTGTTGCGCCATCGGGCAGCTTTACCGCGGTCGCTGCCGTAGTGGCAAAATGAATACCTTTCAGTGTAAGAGTTTTGGTGCCGTTGTCCCAAACTGAGTCTGCCGCCCCGGTCTTGGCGCTGTTCAGCAGGGCGATTGCCGCAGCTCCGCCGTCCGAAGCGGTAAAGTCCGCAGTTTTGTCGAATACCTTTACCCACTTGGCCGTCAGCGTAATATTGCCTGTTACGGGGGCGGTGAAGTCATATGCTGTATCGCCGTTGTACCAGCCGAGAAATACACAGCCGTCCTTGGCGGGGTCAATGGGCTTTTGTGCCGTAATGCCGCTTTGCAAAATCTGTTTTGCATACTCGGCGTCACTGTTTTTATATGTAACGGCAATCCCGTCGATCTTGCCGCCGTTTTTATTCGTTATACCGTCGTAGAATACACCGCCGATGATCATACCGCCGATGTTGGTTACCTCTTTTGTAAAAGTTCCCCCGGTGATCTTGCCGCAATTTATCGCCGTGCCGTTGTAAAAACCACCATCGATGATGCTGCCGCTATTAACATACATAGCGTCTGAATCAAATCCTTCAGCCCTGCAGCCGTTGATCTTCACATCGCCGCTGATATGGAGAACTCCGCTGTCATAGATGCCGCCGCCGCTCAGATTACCCGCATGTGTTATACTGCATTCCCGAATCTCTGCCGTGCCGGACAGAGTGGTGGTTCCCTCATTGCAGATACCGCCGCCCATAGCATATGCGCTCAACTGAGCCGCTATCGCCGTGCAGCCCGCGATGCTGCCGCCGGTCATGGTGAATGTGCCGTTTTCAGCCACATACACGCCGCCGCCCTGCGCCTGTCTTCTTTCTATCGTGGTCGTACAACCCACAATATTGCCGCCGGCCATGGTGAATGTGCCGCCGTCATCTACATACACACCGCCGCCGGAGACTATGTCCCCGTTCCTGCTGCCCGTGCCGCCGTAGATAACGCCGCCGTTTACGGTCTTTGTGCCGGTGGTTCCCCACTTCCACAGGCCATCGTCTTCAGGAGTGAAGTAATATGTAGATGTAAGGTCGCTGTCCTTCAGCGTCAGGTGGCCGCCGTCCTGAATTGCGATAACACTGCCGCTGCCGGAAATCTCCAGCATATAGCCGTAAATGTCCAGTGTGACAGCGCGGTCAACAATCAGTGTGGAACTGACTGCAATATTGCTTTTCAGTGTGATGATGTTCACGGTATCGTCCGCCAGTGCAGCGAGAATCTCCTCTTCATCATTAACCTTAACCTCTTTAAGCGTCTCACCCTCGGCAAATACGCTTGTCGGCACAATGCAGAGCACCATACAAAGTGTCAGCAGGATACTGAGTACTCGTTTCTTCATTTATGTTACCTCCGTTTATGTACTGTAAGCGGTATTTATCTGCAAAAGCCATCATTGCTTTTTTACCTCGCGCTGTTTTTACGCCGCAAAGCGCATCAGCCCTTAAACACAGCATATACGCACATGCGGACGAACAATGAATATCTAAAGCAGCCGCATAAAGAACACTGCAAGCGCTCACTGTTTTTACGCTTCGCCGCTCCTTTGCTAGGCGGTCTGCCGTTTTTGCATACCGACCGTTCGTTTACCAACAGTATAGCACAGAATGACGGTAGTTTCAAGCGCTGTTTACGAAAAATAAGAAAAAGCAAAGCGGCAGTTATATTTTTATCACCCTGTCTTACAATACCTCGGAATATCACCGCCCGCTTTTTGCACGCTCCATGCGCCGATTATCCTTATTATAAAATCGGGTATTGACATGCGCTCATTTGACAAATATAATCAACTTACTGAAAACGCAAACAAATTCTCGCACAAACGCCTATCGGGGATTTCTTTTCCCTTTTGTCGACGAATACGACCTGCTTTCAATGCGGAAATATCGCCGCCATCTTATGTGATTGATGAATAGCTCATTGAATACAACGAAGGAGTACAGTACAGTATGGGTTTTCAAATTATGCTTGACCAAGCCAATTGCTTTTATATTTGTGCAAAAATGTGTGAAAATAAGATTGAAAAGTTTAAGGGTCGTTTAGACATATTTGCAACGCCAATGATAACCAATTTGTCACTTGCTTGCGAGATATATATAAAAACACTTCTCGATTATTCGAAAAAAAGTATTAAGAAAAATCACAAATTAAATGAATTATTCGAATTACTTTCTGTTGATGAGCAAGAGCAAATTCGCACTGCAGTTGAGAATAATTATGGAATCATAATGGATTCTAATGACAAACCGCTTATAGATACTGTTGCAGATACCTTTGCAAAATGGCGTTATAGTTATGAATCTTCACATGTGGATTGTGATATTAGCTATTTATTTGCATTAACCGAGGCTGTAAGAAATGTGTGTTGCGCAAGAATATATAAATTGTCATGGAAAGAATATTGTAAAACTGCAAAAATCACCTCTGATTTATGGGAATAATCGCTTTTCCTTATTTAACTGATAATCAAATTAAGAATTATGCAATTGATGAATATCCCTTGTTTGCAACCAAACACAGTAATATTTCGGATGCCAAAATGACATACCAACCGCGAAATTCAGAGAAAACGGATTACAATTACATATACATCAGTATTCAAAACCAAACTGCGAACACAGTGCAAATTGATAAAGCGGCCTAAAAACGGAGGAATAATTATGGGGAGATGTATGAAATGCGGGAATTACATGCCGTGGACACCGGCATGTGCACCTCTTGCAGAAATGCAATCGAATTGGCGAATGCCCGGAAAGCGGATGAGGAACGGAAGAAAAGACAGGCACAGCAACCACAGCCGCGCTCAGAATCGCAGACGATTCGGTATACAGCCAACGGATACTTCAAGAAAAAATGGTATCGCAACGGCGATCTTTACAGCGGCACCATGAAGGACGGCTACCGCCACGGCAAGGAAAAATGGACCCGTGCAACGGATAAATTCACCTATGACGGCGACTGTTACATGAGCAAGCGGCACGGGCACGGCCAAGAAGAGATGCCGGGGCAGTGGCGTTTCGAGGGCGAATTTTATGACAACAAGCGAAACGGCTTCGGCAAGCTCGTCAGCACCGGGGGAGAAAGCTACGAGGGCGAATGGGTAAACGGAAATCACCATGGAAAAGGAACCTATTATAACGCCGCGAGAAACGAAACCCATGACGGAGAATGGAAAGATGACAAGCTGAACGGCTATGTTGTTGTCCGTTACGGCGACGGCAGAATTTACGAAGGGTATTTTGCGGACAATGTCAAGACAGGAAGCGGCAAACAGACCGCTCCCGACGGCACGGTAAAAGCGCTTGGCAAGTACAACGGAAGCGGCCTCAGCTTTCCCGATATTGTCGCTGCTGCGTGCTTCAGCCTGGGCACGATTATCACGCTGGATAAAAACGGCTTCCTGCACGGTGACATGTCCGGCGTTGACATTAACGATTTCATGAAGGATTTTCAGTGGTAACCGCCTTGGCGTATCAGCCTTTTCCGGCACTGAAGTCTGGGAGCAAATCGCCCTGTATGCAAAAAAGGAGCGTTAAAAAACGCTCCTTTGATTACTGTTTATTGTATTATAACAGCCGCTTATTCGGCAAAATCTCCGTTATAGCTTACCAGCACCGCGCTGTGCACGCCCTCCACCTGGGACAGCTTGTCCACAAAGCCCGTATTGCCGTTTTTAAGCTGCATTTCTATTGTAATTTCCGTCACTCCGTCCGCAACGGTCTTGTTGCGCACCGTACCGTCCAGCTTGGCAAGCACCCTGCCGATCTCGGACTGTATATCGGAGTCAAACCGCAGCACAAACAGATACACCGGCTTGCGTCCGCGGAAAACCTTGAGCATAAGGAAGAACACCAACGCAATGATGATTGTCGCCACCACCGCAACGGCGTAAAGCCGCGCACCCACTATCATGCCGGTGGAAAGGCTCCAAAACAGGAACACTATATCAAGCGGATCCTTTATTGCAGTACGGAATCGTACAATGGACAGCGCACCCACCATGCCCAGCGCCAGCACCACATTGGAGCTTATTGTTACAATAAGCAGCGCCGTTATCATGCACAGAAGCACTAACGAAGCATTGAAGGGCTGAGAGTAAACCACTCCGCGGAAGCTTTTAAGGTAGGTAAAGTAGATGACCAATCCCATA
Source organism: uncultured Clostridia bacterium (assembly GCA_934465535.1). Lineage (GTDB taxonomy): Bacteria > Bacillota > Clostridia > Christensenellales > QALW01 > UMGS1338. The sequence continues at coordinate 68,161 of CAKSKV010000005.1, forward strand.
AGGAAGGACAGCAGCAGTACAAGCAGCACCTGCCAGAAGTTCAGGTCGCCCACCTTGAATATATCCGCAATGCCGCCGTTTACCACATCGGAGGAGCCGATTTTTAACATTTGAAGCATCATACCAGTATTTCCTTTCTTTGCATCAGGTCCTTGGCCTTGCGGCACAGAACGTATTTACTAATGGCCATGTATTCGCTGCAATCAGGCTGTATAAGCTTTTGCACCTTTCTGGGAAGGTAATCGTCGTATTTTACCTCCATAACCAGCTTCCCCGGCGGATATGCATTTACCGTAACCGCCTCGCGGTCAAACACATCAAAGGTGTTCACTCCCGCGCGCAGCTCTTTATCAAAGGTAATGCGCACATTGCCCTCCTCCATGGTAAAGGCATCCCGGTAATAGTCCACAATAACACTGGGGCGCAGCAGCCGGTAGCGCGTTGCAATATAGAAATCCTTGGCCACTTTCTTGCGGTTATCCAGCAAAAATTCGCCGCCCCCGTCAATGATATCATAGAACTGATCCTTGCTTATAACAAGCGAGCTTTTGGCAATATAACGGTCTATCTTGCACTTCTGCTCCAGCTTTATATCCCCGTATTTGTCGGAATAGTTGTATATCCGTATGCGATATTTGCTTCTTGTAAAATTGCCCGCCTCCTTTTCGTAATAGGAGGAGTTATACATATCGTCAAAATAAAGCGAACGGATAAAATACCCCTTGTCCCCGTAATTCCCGTCCCTTTTCAGCACTGCGGAAAGCTTGGAGACAAGATTATAATACTCGCCGTAGGAAATATAATATTTCTGCTCGTGACGCAGCCTTCGTCCGTTATAATCCACTTTTTTCAAGCTCCTTTGATTGTTTGTGTATTATATCACACTCTTTTGCCGATAGCAACCCCATTTTGCCTGTTTTCTTCACCGTAAAAATTACCGTTTGCGCTTTTTACGCCTTCTTTTTACGCATTTGTCCGCATATCATTGCAGGCAGGCGCTTTTTGCGTTTTTGCTTTTGCAGCGGCCGCACAATGCATATTTTCAAAGGAGTCTTTTATGAAAAAGAAAACCCGTCTGTTTTCCGCGCTTATAAGCGCATTGCTGCTTCTGTTATGTATATTTGCCCCTGCGCACCTTAAAAACGCGCTGGAGCGCGATATACTCGGTCAGGAGCTGGAACGCAGGAAAAACGAACGCTTCAGCGGCGTAATAGTCATCTGGCAGGTGGATTCCTTTCCCGGCGGCGTGGGCAGCCGCGCCGCATGGCTCGCCTCCGTTCTTGCTCCGTTTGAAAAAAAGTATTCCGTGCGCTTTGATGTAAAAACCGTGTCCCCGGAGCTTTTTCCGCAGCTGCTTAAAAGCTCCCGCCCCGATATGCTTTGCTTCGGCACCGGACTGCTGAGCCGGGAAAGCGCCGCCGGTCTGCTGGAAGCCGCAGACACTCCCGGGGTGCCCGTACCCGCCGTTGCGCAATGCGCGCAGGGGCTGGCTGTTCCCCTGTATTTCGGCGCCTATTGCCTGCTTACCGATGCCGCCGCGGAATATGACGACCTGTTTTCCCTTCTCTCCCGCCCCGGCGGCACCGTGGCAAGCGGCCGGCAGCGCCTTCTCGTTTCCTCCCTCGCAGTGCTTCCCGGCAGCGCCTCCGCCGCGCTTGCGCTCACCCTTGACCGCCCATTAAACGCCCAACCCGCCGTTTTGGCGCCCGACGCACTGTGGGACAGCTACAACTACTCCCGCACCGCCCTTACAGCGCTGTGCTCCCAGCGTCAGCTTTGCCGCCTTACCGCTGCCGAAAAGCAAAACCGCGCCCGCGCCTCCCGCGTTATACCTCTTAACGGATACTCCGATTGTGTTCAGGCCATCGGCATAGTCAAGGGCGCCGACGAAAAGAAGCTGCGCGTGCTTTATTCAGTGCTGGATTTTCTTTCCTCGCCGGAGGTCCAGTGCGCCGTACCCCGCATAGGAATGTTTCCTTCTCAGCTCTCCGCCCTTGAAAACGCCGTGTACGATAACCCCGGTCTTGATACCGTGCGCTCCTCGCTGCTTTTAACCGGCGTGCGCACCGTTTCCATGTTTTATCAGGATAATCCCCAGCAGACGCTGCTTGAGCGTCTTACCGGCACAGGTGACAGCGCCGAGGACTTTCTCTCGGCTCTGTACGGCCCGTAAAGCATAACCGCAGCGCTGCATACATACAGTATAACAGTATAATGGGCTTGCGGAAAGGGCGGATTTATTATATAATAGTGTATAATAATCATGGTATATTCTCGGCACGGCAGCGCACGCCGCCGCCCGCAGCAAAATACGCCTGCATGCCGCAGCAAAACACGCGGCGCAGGAATAATAAATACTTATTTAAGGATGTAACCCAATGCAGGATGAATCAACAGTAAACGGCCTTCGCGAAATATGTCCGTCTATTCTTGTAAACGCTCCCATGAAGGGGCGCACCACCTTCCGCATAGGCGGACCGGCGCAATACCTTGCTCTCCCCTCCTCGGCGGAGCAGATATCCCGCCTGCTTCTTTTTGCACGCAATGCCGGGCTTCCCGTAACGCTGCTTGGCAACTGCTCCAATGTTCTTGTGCGGGACGGCGGCATCGACGGCCTTGTTCTGCAGCTGGGCTCCAACTTCTCCAAAGCCTCCGTAACCGGCAATGAGGTGGAGGCTGAGGCCGGCATTCTCATGAGCACACTTGCACAGGTATGCACTCGTGCGGGTTTGGCGGGCTTTGAGTTTGCAAGCGGCATTCCGGGCAGTCTCGGCGGCGGAGTATATATGAACGCCGGGGCCTATAACGGCGAGATCGGTTCCATAGTAAAAAGCGTCACCGTAATAAACGAGCTTTTGGAGCTTGTCACCCTATCCCGCGAGGAAATGGGCTTTGCCTACCGCCATACCGCCTTAAGCGGACGCGATGTTGCGGTAGTAAGCGCCGTGCTTTCCCTTTCGCCCGACGACCCGCAGGATATAGCGGCGCGCGTAGCGGATTTTACCCGCCGCCGCAGAGAACGCCAGCCCCTTAACTATCCGTCGGCAGGCAGCGTTTTCAAGCGCCCGGAGGGCGCCTTTGCCGCCGCCCTTATAGATACCGCCGGCCTCAAGGGCGTAAGCGTGGGCGGAGCGCAGGTATCCTGCAAGCACGCCGGCTTTTTTGTTAACACGGGCGGCGCCACCGCAGCGGATGTGCTTGCCCTTATAAAGCTTGTTCAGAACACCGTATATGAAAAAAGCGGCTTTCATTTGGAGCCCGAAGTAAAGATCATCGGGCACGACTGACCCCAGCGGATCCGGGGTGCGGATTCGGGAAACAGAGGATAAAATGCGTTTTGTAATTGTAACGGGTCTTTCCGGCTCCGGCAAAACCGGGGCGCTCAAATATATGGAGGATATGGGTTATTTCTGCGTGGACAACCTTCCGCCCGCTCTGCTTCCCCGTTTTGCGGATATGTGCTTTACCGGCAGCACCATGGAAAAGGTGGCCGTAGGCATCGATATACGCGGGCGGGAATTTTTCTCCGGCATACGGGACGCCTTCCGCTATATGGACGAGCATCGCTACGCCTTTGAGGTTCTGTTTTTGTTTGCCTCCGAGGAGGAGCTTGTGCGCCGCTACAATTTCACAAGACGCATCCATCCCTTGGCCGCCGGAGGCCGCCTGCTTGAAGGAATACGCCGGGAAAAGGAGCTTTTAATGGAGCTTTCCTCCCGCGCCGATGTAAAAATCGACACCACAAACCTCAAGCTCAAGGAGCTGGGCGAGCTTATAAACCGCTATTACGGCGATTCCGCCTCCGATCCGGAAAATCTTCGCCTTACCATCGTTTCCTTCGGCTTCAAGCGCGGCATTCCCGGCGATACCGACATGATGTTTGACGCCCGTTTTCTTCCCAACCCCTATAATGTCGAAGAGCTGCGCTCCCACGCCGGAACCGAACCGGAAATTCAGCAGTATCTCGACCAGTTTCCCGAGGTTCACGAGTTCTGCGACCGCCTTTACGATTTTATCTCCTTTGTTCTGCCGCTGTATCACCGCTCCGGCAAACGCAATCTTGTGGTGGCAATCGGCTGCACCGGCGGTATGCACCGTTCCGTAGCCGCCGCCGAAAACCTTGCCTCCCGCCTTCGCGCGCAGGGGCGCAATGTTTATGTTGAACACCGCGATCTTGAGCTTGAGCGGCTGGGCCTGCGCTGAAGCCGCCTTTTTAACAGCATAAGCCCGTAATTTATAAATTGCAATTGTTTCCCGGATTCGTCCGTTTTTTGCAAGGAAAGGAGTCCGCGTGTCCTGCACCACCGCCCTTAAGGATGAGCTTGCCCGTTTTGACCCTCAGAAGGAATGCTGCGCAGCAGCCGAGCTGGCAGCCGCCGCGCGCGGCATGGGCGAGCTGTCCCTGCTGGGCGGCGGCCGCTTCGGCCTTACCCTGTCCACCGAGCATGAACCCACCGCTTTGCGCATGGCTGCCCTTTGCCGCCGGCTTTTCGGCTTTGCCCCGGATATCACCCTGATAAGCAAGCGCCAGCCCCGCCCAAAGCGCATATTCAGCCTTTTTCTGGACGATGCCCCCTCGCTTGACCGTCTGGGCATCGGCACTTTTCCCACGCCCCTGGGCGGCTTTATAAAGGACGACTGCTGCATTGCCTCCGCGCTTCGCGGCACCTTTCTTGCCTGCGGCGTGATATCCGACCCCGAAAAGCAGTATCTTATGGAGTTTTCCTTAAGCGGCGAAACCGCCGCCGAGGAGGTAGTGGAGCTTCTTGCCCGCAGCGGAATATCCTGCTCCTGGACGGAGCGGGGCGAAAAGGAAATAATATATATAAAGGAATTTGATTCCCTTGTAACCCTCACCGGGCTTATGGAGGGCTACTCCACATTGCTGAAGCTGGAAAACGCCCGCGTGCTCAAGGATGTGCGCAACCGCATAAACCGCCGCACCAACTGTGATACCGCCAATATCGGCAAAACCGTAAACGCTTCGGTGCAGCAAACCGACGATATACTTTTTCTCAGCCGTACCTGCGGGCTTTCTTCCCTAAGCGAGCCCTTGGCTCAGGCGGCGCGGCTGCGCCTTGAGCACAGCGACTATTCCCTCGCCGAGCTTGCCGCCGCTGCCGGGATTTCCCGCTCCGCAATGAACAACCGCCTGCGCGCCCTCCGTGAGCGCGCCGCCCAAATGCGGGCAAGCGGCATCACCGAGCCGCCTGAGCGCTGATTTTTTGCATACGCAGCGCATTTGAAAACACGCAAAACACAAAACGCAAAACACAAAACACAAAACACAAAATACACCGTATAAACGGCGCAGCCCCGCGCCGAAGGAGAAACCATGAGCGGCTTTACCCATCTTCATGTCCATACCGAATATTCGCTTCTGGACGGCGCCTGCCGCATTAAGCCCCTTGTAGCCCGCGCAAAGGAGCTGGGCTGCGATGCTCTTGCCATCACCGACCACGGCGCAATGTACGGCGTCGTGGAATTCTATAAGGAATGTAAGGCTCAGGGCATAAAGCCCATAATCGGCTGCGAGGTATATGTCGCCCCCCGTTCCATGACCGATAAAGAGGGCCGCGCCGATAAAGACTATGCTCACCTTATCCTGCTTGTCCAGAACGCTCAGGGCTATCAGAACCTTATCCGCCTTGTAAGCGAGGGCTTCACCCGCGGCTTCTATTATAAGCCCCGTATCGATTATGATTTGCTCTCCCGCTTCAGCGAGGGGCTTATCTGCACCTCTGCCTGCATAGGCGGCGATATCCCTCAGCTGCTTCTGGGCGGCGATTGGGACGGCGCCGAGGCTTTGGCCAAGCGTTTGTCCGCCATGTTTCCCGGAAGGTTCTATATTGAGCTTCAGGACCACGGTCTTGCCCCGCAGCACACGGTAAACCCCCAGCTTATAAAGCTGGCCCGCAAGCTGGACATTCCGCTTATCTGCACAAACGACGCTCACTATATAAACCGTGAAGATGCCGCCGCGCACGATATCCTGCTTTGCATACAAACCGGAAAAACACTGGCAGACCCCGACCGTATGCGCTTTGAAACCCAGGAGTTCTATCTTAAAAGCCCCGAGGAAATGCAGCAGCTCTTTTCCTATGTGCCGGACGCACTGGAAAACACCTGCAAAATAGCCCAAAGCTGCAATTACGACTTTATTTTCGGTCAGCTTAAGCTGCCCTACTATCAGCTGCCCGAGGGGCTCACCGCCCCGCAATATATGCGCAAAATAGCACAGGAAGGGCTGCACCGCCGCTATCCGAGCCCCACCAAGGAGGTATTGGACCGCTTTGAGTACGAGCTTGCCATGATAGAAAAAATGGGCTATGTGGAGTATTATCTCATAGTGTGGGATTATGTCCACTACGCCAAAACCCACGGCGTAGTTGTAGGCCCCGGACGGGGCAGCGGCGCTGCAAGCATAGTGGCCTACTGTATGGACATCACCACCCTTGACCCCATACGCTATAACCTGCTCTTTGAGCGTTTTCTGAACCCCGAACGCGTCAGCATGCCCGATTTTGATGTGGACTTTGAGCCTGAGGGGCGCGGCCGCGTAATAGATTATGTCACCGCCAAATACGGCAGCGAAAATGTAGCGCAGATAGTCACCTTCGGCACCATGAAGGCGCGTCTTGCCGTGCGCGATGTGGGCAGGGCAATGAATCTTTCCTACGCCGAATGCGACCGCGTGGCAAAGCTCATCCCCTTTTCCCTTGATATGACGCTGGACAAGGCCCTTAAGGAGAATCCGGAGCTGCGCGCCCTTGCCGATTCCGACGAGCGCATAAAGCGCCTCATCGACTACTCCAAAATTCTGGAGGGCGCGCCCCGTCACACCTCCACCCACGCCGCCGGTGTTGTTATAACCGAGCGCCCCGTGTACGAATATGTGCCTCTGGCTGTCAATGACGGTATGCCGGTAACCCAGTTCACCATGAAAACGCTGGAAAGGCTGGGCCTTCTTAAAATGGATTTTCTGGGTCTGCGCACCCTTTCCGTTGTGCGCGACGCCCTTGAGCTTATCCGCCGGCGCTTTAATACTGCGCCGGATATATACAATATGCCCTTTGACGACCCCGAGGTCTACAAAATGCTCTCCCGCGGCGATACCGACGGCGTGTTCCAGCTGGAAAGCGGCGGCATGCGCTCCTTTATGAAGGAGCTTATGCCCTCCTGCTTTGAGGATATAATAGCCGGCATCGCCCTCTACCGCCCCGGTCCCATGCAGAGCATACCCAAATATGTCGAGGGCAAAAAGCACCCCGAGCGCGTAACCTATCTGCACCCCATACTGGAAAAATCCCTTGCCGTCACCTACGGCTGCATGGTGTATCAGGAGCAGGTAATGCAGGTGGTGCGCGATATGGCGGGCTATTCCCTCGGACGCAGCGACCTTATGCGCAGAGCCATGAGCAAAAAGGAAGCCGCCACCATGGCAAAGGAGCGCGAAATATTCATAAACGGCCTTACGGAAAACGGCGTAACGGTGGTAAAGGGCGCGGTAAACAACGGCGTTGATAAAGCCACCGCCGAAAAGGTGTTCGATCAGATATCCTCCTTCGCCGCCTACGCCTTCAACAAGGCCCACGCCGCCTGCTACGCGGTGGTTGCATACCAAACCGCATACCTGAAGCACTACTACCCCAGCGAATTCATGGCCGCCATGCTCAACAGCTTTTTGGGCGATGGCGCCCGCGCCGCACTGTATATCCAATATTGCAGGGATCAGGGCATACGCGTGCTTCCCCCGCATGTAAATTTTTCCGGCGAGAATTTCACCGTTGAAGCCGACGGCGCCATCCGCTTCGGCATGGCAGCGGTAAAAAATGTCGGCGTTTCCGCTGCCCGCGCCATAGCCGAGGAACGCCGCCGCGGCGGGCTGTTTGAGGATCTGCACGATTTCATCAGCCGCACGGTTTCCTTAAGCGAGGTAAACAAGCGCAGCGTGGAGTGCCTCATAAAGGCCGGCGCCCTTGACAACCTCGGCAGCACCCGCCGTGCGTTGGCCATGGCATATGAGGATGTGATCGACGCCGCCGCCACCGGTGCAAAGCAGCAAATAGAAGGGCAGATATCCTTCTTCTCCATGGAGGATGCCCAGCCCGCACCCAAAGAAACCGTGCCGGAATACCCGGAATACGAGCTTCCCGTCATCCTTACCATGGAAAAAGAAATGCTGGGGGTATATATAAGCGGCCACCCGATGGACAAATACGCTCATCTCATGCGCGCCGCCGGCTTCAACACCTCCATGCTCCAGTCCGATTCCGATGAAGGCGTAACGGGCGCCTCGCTTGACGGACGCGCCGTGGAATGTGTGGGCATCGTCTCCTCCATGCGCACCAAGGTCAGCAAGGCCGGAAACATGCTGGGCTTTGCCGTTTTGGAGGATCTCTACGGCACCATCGAGGTCATGCTCTTCCCCAAAATATACGAGCGGTACAGCCATATGCTCCAGCCCGAAACCATCGTGCGCGTCCGCGGCAGAATCTCCGCAAAGGAGGACGAAATGCCCAAACTGCTTGCGGATTCCGTCTCCGTTGTAACAGCCGAAGAAGCTTCCGGCGCACCGGCAACTCAAAGTCCCGAAGCCGGAACGCCAAGCATAGCCGAGCCCGCCGCTTCCAAGCGTACCGTGTTTATCCGCATTGCGGATCACAACTCCGCCTTCAGCGACGCCCTTGACACCCTGCTTGACTGCTTCCCCGGCACGGATACCGCAGTGCTGTACTTTCCCAATCTCTCCGGCGGCAGCAAAAAGGTGCTCTCCCGCAGGATAAGCTACGAAAACGCCCGAGCCGATCTTGAGACTCTCTTCGGCGCGGACAATGTCCGCCTCCGTTAGCCCTGCGCGGTTTCGCATTCCGTTTTCAAGCCCCGTACCCCAAAAACAACACACCTAAAACTAAATGCGCCCCGAAAGCTTCTGCTTTCGGGGCGCACCTTTCAGCGGGCACCGCCTCGTTTTATCTTATCCAAGATACTGATAGCTCATCCTCCCCAGCGGGAAGCTCTTGCCCGATACATAATAATCCATTATGTACTCCGGGTTTGCAATATTGTCCGCCACCTTAAAGTAGAACTCGTTCGACCCCTCCAGCCCGATGGTCCTGTAGAAAATAGCAAGTCAGCACATTATCGCCACTGCCCAAAAGGCGCGCTCGTATTATAACAATGTTAACAATCAAATGAAATATAACAACATATTGTGTATGCAAAAAATGTTGTTTACAAATAATTGTATTTACTACTTGACAATTTTATAATTATTCACTATAATACAATTCACAAAGTAAAACTTGAAGAAGGGCAGGATGACGATATGTCTGTATTTAGTGAAAGAATGTCCGAACTAATGAAAAGCAACGGGTTAAGCCAAAAGGAATTGGCGATAAAGGCAGGTGTTACCGAATCCGCAATGTCCTATTATGCTAAAGGAGAACGAACTCCTCGCAGCGATGTTTTAACAAGAATCGCCAAAGCACTTGGCACAACAACTGATTATTTGCTTGGAAATACTTCCGAAGCAACTCCAAATTCTAATAGCAGGGACTTGCAGTATTTGCAGCGAAATCTCGGCAAATTGAGCACTGAGCAATTGAAAAGAGCTGAAACAATGCTTAAGGCAGCGTTCTATGATATTTTTGATGATGGCGAAAATGAGGAGTGATGATAGTTGCCGATAAATTCAAGACCAAATTTTAACAAAGCATACACGAAGGCAAATGAAATGTTAATTAAATCATCGGTGATTCATTCCTTTCCGTTTCCACCGAAAAGCTTTGTCACGGAACAAAGTCAGATTGTTTGTCGCTCTTACAAGAAAGCAAACAAGCACGGAATCAATATAAGTGATTTTGGCAGTGAATCTGCGGTCATATTCAGGCTTGGCGGAAAAAGCATTATCTTTTACGACGAAACAAAGCCAGAGCCGCATATTACATTTTCTATTCTTCATGAATTCGGTCACGACATACTTGGGCACGATTTTACCAAGAAAGACGAGATCAGTTATCACAGATATGAAGTGGAGACAAATTTCTTCACAGCTCAGCTTTTAATGCCGGAGCAATTAATACGAGAGTTGCAGCGTCGCGGAAAAAGGATTGACCGTAATTTTTTGCAAGTCACATTCGGCGTTTCAGCCCAGGCAGCAGAAAAGCGTATAGAAACATTGGCAAAAACGAACAGCGAATGGCATTCAAGAACTGAAAAAGAGTTTGATGATATCATTTTGCTTCGTTATGACAATTTTTTAAATAAAATATGCCCTGTGCGAAACTATTACGATTTTGATGACGAGTATACTCGTCATCAGGAGCGTTGCACTTGGTATTGACTGACATGATTACGAAAGGAAGTGATGTAAATTGATTGTAATTACAAAATAAAAAGCATTTCATAGGTTGTTGACGCAGCCCATAAAATGCTTTCTGATTCGTCGGATATGCTAGATATCGACTTGCTGTGTTTGATTATTTTAGCATATCCTTTGCGGCTTGTCAAATTGGCAGGTCGGGTTCTTAATTCAACTTATAAAATAAAATATCCATCGTTAAGATGGGGAAAGGATTGCAAATATGACCAGTAAAAACATGAGGAATAATCCCCTCTTTATGAGAAATACATTTCTTTCTGTTGGCAAGTGGGGCATTCCGCTGGTAGTGAAACAAGAGCTTCCGGTTACTGAGATTAAACTTATAGCCTGTTCCGACACCCGGGCAAATGATAATGACGAGAATAAGAAAAAGGGAGTCCACTTTTTTGTTGACGATTATCGTTTTAACGGCATCTATGACAACCCCGAACGCTCATTGAAAAAATACTCGCAATACTCATTCCTGCTCACTCCCGACTTTTCTACCTATGCAGACATGAAAGGCTGGCGTCAGATGGAAAGCGTAGCGAAAAATCGCTGGGTCGGCGCGTTTTGGCAAAGCAAGGGCTTGACAGTAATTCCCACTGTAAGTTGGAGCACGCCAAGCAGCTACGAATATTGCTTCGACGGCATAGAAAAAGGCAGCACTGTTGCAGTAGGCACGATTGGTTGCAAACATGCAAAGAACGCCTTTATGCATGGCTATAATGAAATGTTAGAACGCCTGGAACCAAAAAACATCATTGTATTCGGAACGCCTTTTCCCCGAATGCAAGGCAATCTTATACAAATAGACTATCTATCATCAAGAAGGGCGGTGAATTGATATGGGCGGCAGGGGTACATTTGCAGTTGGCAGCAATGCAGATTATACTTATGAAACCGTTGGCTTTATTGAAGGGATAAAGGTTTTGAAGGGATTAAAAGGAAAACACGGTTTGCCCGAAGAGGCACATTCCAGTAAAGCCTATATTAAACTTAAGCCTGACGGTACCTTTCACGAAATGAGGATATATGATGAAAAACATTATCTCGTGAAAGAAATAGCCTATCATCCCGAACCGTGTCTTAACAATGGCAACAGAAAAGAAAATGTTCTGCATATTCATGAATATCTAAGGGATAACTTCAAAGACCGCAAACCCCGTCTCCTGCAGCCGGAGGAAATCGCGATATACAAAAAATATTTGAAAGGAGTTAAATTAAAATGATAAACGGCGATGCCAAGGAGTTTATTGATGGGCTGTATTACGGTGACGAACGATTCTTTAACTTTAAGGGATGCAAATATTTTATTCAAGGCTATTATGTCCAAGGAAGACCCATGCTAAAGCTGTATATGTTGGAACCCACCGACAGTGATTTTGAATGGCAAGCAATCTCAGAAAATGAAAGCTATCCTGTGTCCGAATTTGAAAATGCAGCCATTTTTAACGGAAAAACTTTCTGGCAAGTTGAGCAGGAAATCGAATGGGTAGATTGTTAGCAATACTTATACTAAAAGAGCCGTATTGCAGATTCATGTTTTTCCAAATAAGAAGTGGGTAAAAAAATATACTAAATGCGCCCCGAAAGCTTCTGCTTTCGGGGCGCACCTTTCAGCGGGCACTGCCTCGTTTTATCTTATCCAAGATACTGATAGCTCATCCTCCCCAGCGGGAAGCTCTTGCCCGATACATAATAATCCATTATGTACTCCGGGTTTGCAATATTGTCCGCCACCTTAAAGTAGAACTCGTTCGACCCCTCCAGCCCGATGGCCGCACGCGGAACCGCCAGCTGCATATATTTGCCGCTCACGCTCACCTGCGCCTGTCCGCACTTTGTCTGCCCGAAGCTCCCGTTAAGGCGCGCCACCTCGGATATCCCGTTTTTAAGCTTTCGGTTTATCACATATTCATAGCCGTTCCAGCCCTTATCGGAAACCCTGCCCGTACCTATAAACAGGTTCATATATCCGCTTCCGCTGCCCTTTATATTATTGCGGCAAGCAATAAGGAAATAAATATTTTCACTGTCCCTTGTAACCTTCACCCACTGCACATCGTTTCTTGCAGCCTCCTGCTTATAATGCTGCTTGGGGCTTATTCCCCGGTGATCTCTCGCCACCGACTTTATATTCGCGGTATATTTTGAATTCACCGTGTCCCATTGCGATATATCGCCGTTTATGTCTATGCTCTTTTCGGTGGAGGCCACCTTTCCCGTCAGCTTTACCCCCTTGTAGGCACGGATATTCTTTATAAGCTGAATGTAGAACGCATCGTTGTAGCCGCCCTTCATCATTTCTATATCGCGCGAAAATTCCTTGCTTGCAGCATCGCACAGCATATATTCGCCGTCCCAAAGGGATTTAAGAGCAATCCATTCATTCCAGCCGTCCACAAATACCATGTCCGGATCCTGCTTTATTGCCTGATCCCATTCGCTTTGGAAGAAGGTCCCCTTGTCTGCATCCTCCGATATGTTCACCTTTGCCTCCACATCGTAGCCCCGTCCCCAGTTCTTATAGCCGCGCGTTATGGAAAAGCTCATGGGCACCTGCGGATGCGACGCCACGGAAACATTCATTATGCCGTTATGTATCGGCTGCGGATATTTCCATTCTATCCACGGAAAGCCGTCGGCATAGAACGGATCGCTGGGCCACTGCGGCCGCTTGAAGGTGAAGAAGGACAGCACCTCCTGCGACAGCGGAGACGGGTTGTACGAATTGTCCCCGCGGCTTTGGGCCTCCTTTATGTCGTCCGCTGCATCGGTATAGCCTATTATCATGGGCTTGCCGTTCATGTAATACCATGTGCTTTTATATTTGCCCGGCTTATAGAACTCCCTGTATATCTTGTTTACCGTCTGTATGGACATGGAATGTGTGTAAAACGCCACCTTGGGCGGGTTCAGCCCCGCCTTCTGCATCTCCTCTATAACCGCGCATATTTTGAAATACACCGTTTCATAGGTCCATGCATTTGTGGTGTCAAACACAATAAAATCAACGCCTGCATCCGTAAGCAGCTCCATCTGGCGGCGTATCACCCACTCATCCGCCTGATCGTAATATCCGAACAGCGGCTCTCCCCAAAAATGGAACTGCCCGGCCGGGCTTACGCTGCTGTCCTGACGGAACAGCACATCCGCGCCGTATTTTTCCAATATCTTCGTTGCATCATAAGCGTCGTTCATCTGTCCGTGCGCATAATGATAGCCCTGCCACAGCCAGAAAAACATTCCCACCTGCTTTTTGCGCGTTCCCGTCTGAACATCAAAGGTGCGCCCGAACTGATCTATGCCCACAAGCAGCTTTGAAGAATCTCCGTCGGCGTAAATATCCACGCTGCCCGCCTGCGGCCCTATAATCTCAAAGCCCTTGGTCGGCTCCGGCGTTATGTCCTGCGTCGGAGTCTGTGCAGGCTCCTGCGTGACCTCCTGCGTAGGGCCGTCCGTGTCCGCAGGCGCCGTTTTCGTGCTTTCCTCCGTCACGCCCGGCGTACCGTGCGTTGTTCCTGCCGTCTGCGCCGGCTCGCTCTGCTGCGGCGTCACGGTGGCCGCCGGTACGCAGCCGCACAGCAGCAGACACAGCAGCACCGCAGTATATTTTCGTATGTTCATAATATAAACCGTCCTCCCTGCCCGCGCCTGTGCGCGCCGGCAACAGTATGTGCAACAGCACAGTTTTTTAACAGTTTATATATGATAACAAAAAAACACCCGCATTTCAATAACCTCTGCGGATGTTTTTTCGTTTATTATAAAATTTCTCCGTATCTGCCGTCAGCTCTGAGCCTCATCCTTCAAATAAGTAAACAGCCCCTTGGCAACCGAGGTCTTTATTGCGCCGGTGCCGTTTTTGGGTCCGTCCACGCACACAAGCAGGGAATAGTGCTCTCCCCCCTCCTTGATGTAGCCCGCCATCCAGCCTATCTCCTCCGTATCACTCTTCTGGGCGGTTCCCGTTTTGGCAACCAGCGTCATACCCTTCACATTGGCCGCCTTTGCCGTTCCGTCCACCGTCACCTTCTCAAGGCAGGCGCTGATTTTCTCCACCGTGGCGTTTGAGCACACCTGCTGCTTGTACACCTGCTCCTTTGTAACCGAAACTGCGGTGTGCCGCCCCAATTCATCGGTTGTGCATATGCTCTCCACGCAATAGGGCTGCATTATGCTGCCGGAATTGCCGTAAAGGGAAAATATCGCCGAAAGCTGAAGCGGCGTTATCAGCAGCTCTCCGTGTCCCACCGCCGTATCCGCAAGGAATTTATCGTTTTTATACAGCTTTGCATTCTCCGGGTCGTTTGATATCTGTGATTTCTTTACATTCAGCTCAAAGGGTATCTGCTCGCCTATCCCCAGCCGTTCAAACCAGGCTATCATATCCTTTGCGCCCACCTTCATGCCCATCCAGCCGAAATATATGTTGTCGGAAAACACCAGCGCCCGCTTCATATCCAGCTTTCCGTATGATGCGGAGGATTTCATATGCTCCCTTATTATCATATGCGACCACTGGCTGCCCTTTGGCCGCCAACCGTCCGTCTTGTCCGTCACCTTTACTATCTCATTCTCATACGGAAACGCCGTATCCACCCTCACCGTTCCCGTTTCCAGCCCCGCTATCGCAGATATGGTCTTGCACACCGAGCCGGGAGGATATAGCCCCTGCGTCGCCCTGTTCAAAAGCGGCAGCATCTCATCCTTTATAAGGTCGGCAGCCCCCTTTGCCGCCGACGGCGCCGCATAAAGGTTCAGATCAAATGTCGGATAGCTTGCCATCGCCTTTATTTTTCCGCTCTTGGGATCGTTCACTATAACCGCTCCCGTGCTTTTGTTCCGGGAATACTGCTCCTGCATAAGCCTTTCCGCTTCCAGCTGAAGCCTTATGTCTATGGTCAGCACCACATCCTGCCCCGCTGTCGCCTCTTTTCTGTAAAGCACCGTCCTGCGGCTGCCGTCCGCGGAACGCAGTGCTATCTCCACGCCGTCCGTACCCCTGAGAATATCGTCATATACATATTCCGCACCTATTCTTCCTACGCGCGTGCCCTCCGATAAGCCGGCATATTTTTCATTGCTCCTGTCCTCTTTGGTAACCGGAGTGGAATACCCTATAAGATGCGCCGCCGCCGAACCGTACACCGCCTGTCTTATGGGGGTTATGCTGCTTCTGTCCACCCTCACGCCGTCCACCGCCAGCGCACGCTCTTCCTTCTCCGCCTCCAGAGCGCCCGGCACATATACCGCCGCCACCACCGTGTCGTTGCCGCCGGCTGCCGCCTTTGTCATGCTCTGCACAAGCTCATCGGCGTCAAGGTCCAATATCCCGGCAAGCGCCTGCGCCGATGCCGCGAAATCCGCCGTTTTGTTAAGATTGAAATACACCGTCACCGCATATGCGTTCTTTACAAGCACCGCTCCGCTGCTGTCAAATATCTCTCCGCGTATGCCGCGCAGGGTCCGCACCTGCACCGTATCGTAATAATCCATCCCCGGCACCACATTTCCCGGAGTCCATTCCACAAGATAAAACCCCAGCAGCGCCCGAACGGTAACGCTTGAATCAAAGCTCAGCTCTCCGCATTTCTGGCTCACAAGCTTAAGGCTGTAATTGAAAACGGCGTCCCTGTCCTGGTTCACCCTCTCAAACTCCGATGCCTCAATGCCCGTCACCTCCAAAGCCGAATATACCTTATCATAATATTCCTTAAGCTTCTCCCGGCTTATGCTGCTTTGAGAGGACGGCGTCATCATGTCATATATCGCGTCGTAATCCCTTGCCTGCAAAGCGTTGAAAAACTCCTCAGCGCATTTCTCATAGCCGTCCTTCTGCGCACATCCGCAAAGCAGCACCGCAATAATTATCACAGCAAACACTGCACCGGCAGCCAATATATTCACAAGCCTTTTTTTCATTGATGTACCTCCGAGCACTGCGCAGTGCCGCACGGCTTTGACCCGCATTTTTTCACCGATCCGTTTTTGCGGCAAAACATATATTTATATTTTACAATAAACCCTCCCGCTTGTCCACCCGTTGTGCCTTCTGCTTTTATAAATTTACAATCAGTTCTTTAATTTTCCCCTTTCCTGCCCGCAGTTCGTGATTTTTCCGCCCATTTTCCCCTTTTGCAGCCCCGCCTTCTTTCCGCTTGCAATATGAATGACTGTTCATATATTCCTGTTGATAAAAAAATAATATGCTTGCCGCTGCATATAACCCGAAATACCGCGCTTTTTATCAATATATGTGCAAAGTGTGAATTAACCCTCAAAGTTATCCACAATTTCGTTTCACGAAGCTTCGGACTTCTCCGGTTTATTCACCGAAATCCACAAGGTTATCCACAGCTGTGAATTACTCTCCGTGTGAAAAACTTCCTGCATCCAATCCTGCATTTTTTCGTTTTTATTCCGCATTTTAATGGTGTTTATATGCTTTATCTCCTGTATTTTCCTGACTATAATTGGATGCCGCAAACATATGCATCTTGCCGCACTTATGCATATATCTCTTTTGGAACGAAAACGGCTTTGCCGTATAGACAAAGCCGCCTGTTTTGTGTTTATTTTCTTATGATTACTTTCTGCCGTTCTCGTAATCCTGAATCATGCGCTTAACCATCTCGCCGCCGATGCTTCCGGCCTGACGGGAGGTAAGCTCTCCGTTATAGCCCTGCTTCAGGGTCACGCCAACGCTCTGAGCAACCTCATTCTTCAGGTTCTCCATGGCCTGCTTGGCCTCGGGTACTACCAGCTTACCGTTCATTACTTTTCATCTCCTTATCAGTTTATCCGATATATTCTTATATCCGTACAGTCTTATTTGTGGCTGTTCTGATACTGCTGTATCATGCGCTTAACCATCTCGCCGCCTACGCTTCCGTTTTCACGCGCGGTAAGATCTCCGTTATAGCCCTTCTTAAGGTTTACATTAAGCGAATTTGCCACCTCATACTTCATGTTTTCCATAGCCTGCTTCGCCTCAGGCACCGCTATCTTCTTTGCCATCCTGTTTCACCTCCCTTGCACCGTTAGTATCACCGTATTTTCTCCGCCTATCCGCGGAAATTTTTGTATTTTGTCTTTCCTGCGCACAGCGTCGCTTTTATAAAGCTCTCCGGCGACACTATCATTATGCGCATTACTAACAGGCAATATACGCATTTTTATATATAAAATTTTATTTTCCTGCAAAACCGTCCGTAAACGGCAGCATTTCGCTCTTGCCCGACATCACTGACGAAGCAGCACACGGCTTTGCCATACAAAAAAGGCGGCGCCCAAAGCCGTTACAGCCCCGAACGCCGCCTCTTTATACACTTTTTTGTCCGTATTTTTGCTCTTACGCCTTTTTCAAACGGTATGTGCCGCTCTCCTTTATCTGATAAACATTAAAGGAAATGTCATAAAGCCCGGTATCCGGATCCCTGTAAACCTGCCAATAATCGTTGCCGCGCACCGACTGGTCCACCATGGTCTCCTTTCCGTCCTCCACCTTATACAGGCGGTAGCCGCTGTACGAATCCAGCCCCCTGAAGGTAATGGGCGTATAGCCTATACCGCCCTTTATTGTAACCTCCGCCGTGCCGTTTTCCGTTTTCACCGTTGCCGGATAGCTCTGCTCCACGCTTCCCACGGCCGCTGTCACTTCAACAGCACCGTCCACGGCATAGCGTCTTATGATCTCAGCGGCTCCGAACGCATTCTCCGGCAGCGATTTTATATACTCCGAAGTGCCGGTATAATCCGACTTGTTCCGAGGCACCACCAAATATTCCACCGTTCCGGAAATTTTGCTGTCCTTCTTTATAACGCCCGCTTCGGCCACCTCGCGGGGCAGCGACAGCTCGGCGGAAAGGTTTGTGCAGTAGTTGTTGGTAATGTAAAACGACAGCGTGGGCGTGGTGTAAGTCTTGCCGTTTATCTCCGCGTTGTATTCGCGCACCGCCATGCCCTTGTCGGCATTGCAGCTTTCATCCGGGCTTCCGTACTGTGCCACCCATACATCCTTGCCCGGCATCTCCACATACTGCTTCACATAGGCCGATTTCGTACCCTCAGCCGGCACCTCCAGTATTTCCTTCACTCCGTCCGCATCGCCGTATGCAACCTGCGCAAAGCGGGTTCCGTTGTAATTGTCCGCACCCAGCTGGTACAGCGCCGCCCGGTCAAACTCCGTGTCCTCCAGGAATTCATACCTGAAGGAGTTTATCATTCTTGCATAATCATTGCTGCGGCACACCGTAATGGTCATCTCGGCATAGGCCTGCTTGTTGTCAAAGTAGCCGCCTATCGTCATGCTGCTCACATTCGGCCCCACCGTCTTGATGGTTATCTTCTGCCTTGTGATGTTTCTGTATGACCCCTTCTGAAACAGGGTCAGCCAGTCCGCACCGCCGGGGCCTCCGCCCGATCCTGAGAAAAGCGGGTTGGAATCGTCTATCAGGCTGCGTCCGCAGCCGCGTTCGGGGTCAAAGCCGAAATTCTCGCCGTATCCGGTGGAGGAGCCTATCGAGGCCGACAGCCACCACTGGTTTCCGCCCCAGCCCACCAGGCACATCTGCGCAATGCTGGAGGCGTAAGTCTCGCCCCAGCAGGAGAACGCGCATACAAAATCATAGCTTACGCTGCCCCCCGCCGGTACATCCAAATAAACATAGCAGTTCACCCAGCACGAACCGTAAAGTATGTCATTGTACGAAGTGTAATTGTGCGGGTTTCTGGAATACTGCACCGCTATGCCCGTGGGTTCATTTGTCTTGGGATCCACCAGCATCGGGCTCATGCCCCACAGTCCGTAGTTGGCATACGGATATATCAGCCGCTTCTTGAAGCAAAGCGTCACCCGCGTGTCCCTGTCCGTGGGGTTGGACACCGTAAAGGGCGTGCGCTCGTAGGCCGTGCGGTTTTCCGCCACCGAATAATCCGTGTACTTCGCCGAGGACGGCATAAGTATCTCGTAAGAGGAATTCAGCGCATTGCGCTCCGGCGTTACATCACTGCGGGTAGGCTCCGTGTTTTCCGCCTCAATCTTCACCTGCTCCGAAGCATAATAGTCTTTAACGCAGTTCTCTCCAAGCTCCTTGCCAGGTATTATCACAAGCGAAAAGCCCGTCCAGTCCTTCATGCCTACGGATACAGCCGCCGTCGCCGTTATTCTGCTGCCCTCAAACTTCAGGCTGCCCGTGTTTCCCGCCGGCAGTACAAAGCCCACGCTTTGTCCGTCCTGCCGCCTGAGCACCACCGAGCGTTCATCGGAATACGCCACTGTCGAATACGATTCGTCCAGCTCCAGGCTGAAGCTCAGCTCCACATCCCGCTTGCGCGATGCCGTATTCTTTGCGTCATAGGTCAGCGTCAGATAATCCGATACGCAGGAGAACTCCGCCCTTGCCGTTATATCATCGGTATCCTTGTAAAGCAGCTGCATAACATCAAAACGCTGAATATATGTTCCGCTGCTTATTATGCGCACCGCATTTGTCTTGCCTGCTCCCTCCTGCCATGCGCCGGACATGGGGAACCTGTCATTGTGCACATACGATGCCGAACCGACAACATCCTCCTTGCCGTCGTATTTTATGCCGTAGCTCATATCCTTGACAGCCGGCAGCGCATCCACCGCGTCATTCGTGCCCGAAGCGGCTTCGGTGCGGCTTATGCCGCTGAGTCCGCCCAGCGTCTTGAATTTTGCCGTGCGTGCATCCAGCATAAAGCCGTAATTGCCGGTCTGCACATAGGCGTTGCGTTTTGTGCTTGCAATGCCGTAATCCCACCAAAAATATGTGTAGTCCGTGCCCTTTTGGCGCAGCTGCGATTGCGTAAGCCCCGCCGTATCCTGTGTCGCTTGCGGCGTCGCAGTCGGCTGCGTCCCGCTCGGCGTACAGGCGCACAGCAGCGCCGCACAGGCACAGGCGCAGGCAAGTACCGTCCGTTTGGTAAATTTCATTTTCCCGTTTTCCGCAATTCCTGCGGAATCCTCCTTCCGTCTTTCCCGTATTGCAGGCCTGCAATACACTTTCTCTGTTTTTTATTATATATCATACTCTCCTGTGCTTCAATGCACAAAACAAACCAAAAACCGCACGATAATAGCCCCATAATTTTACACATCCGCTCTGTTTTCGCCCGTTTTAATGAAAATATATGAAAACTTCAGTTTTACCTTGAATGCAGCGCCCCTTCATGCTACAATATAGCGGCTAAAAACAAAAAAGCCAAACTAATCGGCTGCAATATTATTATACGCCGAAAAAACGCGCCCTTCTGCTTTTATGCCTAATGTGCCGTTATAAAAAGCATGTGCCGCCGTAAATCACCGCAGCATCTTTATAATTATAATGCAATCTCAATGATAAGGAGTATCGTTATGAACAAAACAAGTATCTTTTCTCAGCGCTCCGCCGCCGTCATTCTAACGGCCGCCGCATTGCTCCTCCTTTGCGCCTGCGCCCCGGCTGCATCCTCTCAGCCCGAAGCCTCCGTCTGCGCCACCGCCCAAACGCCTGTTGCGGAATATACCTTCGAGGGTGATAACGCGCGTGCTGCCGGCTATGCCTGCGGCACAATACGGCTTATTCAGCCGCAGAACGCTCCCCAAGGCGGCTATACGCTGTACTGGAGCGACGGCAGCGCCCCGCTTGAGCAGTGGGACAGCATAGCAGTATTAAGCGCTTCCACGCCCTCCTTCAGCTTCGGCAGCAGCGCGGCAATTCCCTACGGCGCCTCCGCCCTGCTGCTGGAGGATCAAAACGGCTCGCGCGAGCTGCTTCCTCTGCCCGATTACAAGCTGCTCTCCGCTCCCGATGTTTCCTTCGCCTCCGTATCCGATATTCATCTTAACTACACCCACCTCGGCGCTATGAAAAAATGGACAAACGCCCTTAAATGGTTCCGTCAGAACAACATTCCCTTTGTTGTTTCCTCCGGCGATATAGGCCAAAACGGCAGCGTTACCGAGTATAAAAAATATGAAACCTGCATCACCCGCGCCGGATATTCCAATGCCGATATTCTTGAGGCCATGGGCAACCATGACATTCCCAATCCTAAGAGCTTCCTTAATGTCACCTCCGACGGCATCCGCAGCGGCAACGAGCCATATTATTATGTCCTGCGAAAGGATGCCGGGCGGGACAATCTCTTTATCATGATGGCCAGCGAAATAACCGAAATTGCCGCCACAAGCAAGCAGGATAACTTCTCCGCCGCCCAGATGGACTGGCTGGAGGAGCTTGTAAGCCGCTACTCCGGCAAAGCCAACATCTTCATCGTTCAGCACGCCGTAATGCGCAATTTCGGCCCCGGAGACCGCGTAAACGGCGCCTATTCCCAGCCCATGCTTTTCGGGGAGGAATTCCCGCAGAATACCCGCTTCAAAAATCTGCTCTCCTCCCATCCCGAGCTTATAGTGCTCACGGGCCACACTCATCTGGGCTTCAGCGAGGGTCTTAATTTCACCGACGAACCCGGCTGCGCGCGAATAATCCATAACAGCTCAATATCCCAGCCCCGCTCCTACACCTCCTCCGGGTCCATAAGCTATGATTCTCAGGGCAAAACCACGGCCGAAAACGGCAGCGAGGCCTATATTGCAGGCATCGGAAAGGACAGCATAACCTTTTTCGGCGTGGATCTCAGCCGCGGCCTCTACCTTCCCAAAACCAGCTATATAACCCCCGTGCGCTGATCCCGCTTATATATGCAGAACTGGCAGTCGCCCGTCCCGATATCCAATTGGCGGACACGAATCTGCAATGAATTACACACATAAAAAACCCCGACAAGCTCAGCGCTATGTCGGGATTTTTTGTTTTATGCTTATGCTTTTGCTGCGCGTTTTTAAGCCATGCTTCTCTTACAGCTTGCGCGGCGCAAGCCCCATTCTCTTTTGAGCCTTCCACAGCGTGCGGTTTGCAACATATGACGCCTTTTCCGCACCGGAACGGAATACCCCTTCAAGATAAGCCTTATCCGCCAGCAGCTCCTTCTGCCGTGCCTGTATAGGCGCCAGCAGCTCGGCCACTGCACAGCCCACCGCTTCCTTGAACTCGCCGTATCCGCTGCCTGCAAACTCCTTCTCCACCTGAGCAGGGGTTATTTCCTTGCAGGCGGCATATATATCTATAAGGTTTGATATTCCCGGCTTATCCTGAGAATACACTATGCCGCTGCCGGAATCGGTTACGGCGCGGCGCAGTTTTCTTATAATTACATCCTCCGTGTCCGCCATGGATATATATGCGTTGGCATTTTCATCCGATTTGCTCATTTTCTTATTAGGCTCCTGCAGGCTCATTATACGCGCGCCTATAGGAGGTATATACGCCTCCGGCACCGTAAAGGTATCGCCGTAGGTGTTGTTAAAGCGAATGGCAAGGTCGCGCGTAAGCTCCAGATGCTGCTTCTGGTCGCTGCCTATCGGCACAAGATCGGTATTGTAAAGCAGTATGTCCGCCGCCATAAGCGTAGGATAGGTAAGCAGGCCTGCACCGATATTGCCGCCCTGCTTTGCGCTCTTATCCTTGAACTGCGTCATGCGGGAAAGCTCACCCATGTAAGAAACACAGGTAAGCATCCAGCCAAGCTCTGCATGCGCGCTCACCTGGGACTGAAAATACATAACATTTTTCTCCGGATCCAATCCGCAGGCAATGTACAGCGCCAGCAGCTCAAGGCATCTCTTGCGCAGAAGGGTCGGATCCTGTCTTACCGTTATCGCATGCAGATCCACCACGCAGTAATAGGTATTGTATTCCTCCTGCAATTTGACAAAATTCCGAAGCGCGCCCAGATAGTTGCCTATCGTAAGAGTGCCCGACGGCTGAATTCCGCTGAAAATCGTCTTTTTCCCGCTCCCTGCTTCCATACTTTTCTCCTTTGTAAAAGCACGCCCCAAGCGTGCCTGTTTTTAATAAATAATTTATGATATTATACCGCTGTACCGCCGTTTTTTCAAGCGGTTTTTCCTTACCCCAGTATCATGCCCTCCGGCACCGTCCACAGCGTTTCTCCGTTGCGTATAAACACTAACTCTCCGTTTTCCGTATACGCCGCAATTTCATGCATATCCGCCCCCGATATTCGCACCTCTCTTGAAGCGTCCGCGCCGTAAAGCACCGGCTCGCCCTCAAAGACCAGTATGTATTTTTCCTCTCTGTACAAAAACGCCGCAAGGCTTCCGTAGCCGACATATATCGGGTTAAGCATATACATTAAGCCCGCCGCCCCCAACGGATCAACCCCGTTTGATATATCTTTAACATAGCCCGTAACTCCGTTTCCGGAGCTTATAAGCGCGTAAAGGTTGCTGTCGGCACAGCATATATATCGCACATTCTGCTGCTCGCCGTCCGGCCCGGTAACCGTGCTTTCGTTCTGGCTGTAAAACCATCCCCGTACACGCCACGCCCTTACAGGCATATCATCGGTATCCAGCTTACGCAGCGTAACCTTATTTGCAATAGTGTTTTTATCCTGCCAGCTTTCTCCCGCCATTGCGGCATACACGCCGTCTTCTCCCCTAAACAGCACCTCCGCCGAACCCTGCACCGCAATATACCCGTTAGTTCGTTCCACCTGCAAAACCGACGAATCGGTAAGATACAGCAGCTTCCCACCGGCCACCGTAAAGCCGTACCAATAATCATTACTGCTGCAGGAGGCGTCATACAAAACATAATTTGCCCCCTTTGACGGAAAGAACATCTGCACATCCGCAAGACCGAAGGGCATGAAACCCTCGTTATAAACCGTTGCCGCCATGCCCCGTTCTTCATCCGTCCACAAAAGGCGCTTTGCCGTGCCTATGCGCACCGGCACTCCGCTGCCGCTCCAATACATCACGACGGAGCGCTTTTGACCCGCATCGCTGCGCAGATATACCGCGCCGTCCCCCAATATCATAACCTGACTTACATTCTCGTCTATCTGTCTGCTGTCCGAGCCGTTTTTATAGCGCAGGCAGTACATGCCGTTTTGCTTTACGATATACGCAACCGCTCTGCTCTTTTGGGAAAAGGCCACCGATGATGCCAGCACATCAGGCTGCGCATCCGTCAACTCGCCGCCGACATAATGATACAGCGTGCAGAACACCTCTCCGCTGCTTACCGTATAATCCCCCGCAAAATACAGCTCCTCCTCGCCGTCCTCCCCGCTTTCGAAATGACGGAACACACTGTATTCCTCAGCGCCGTAATAAAATGTAAAATCGTCGCAGAACTCACGGCTCGTCGGCTTGCCGTAGGCATAATAAAGCCCTATAAGCTTTTTGCCGCTTTTGACATACAGCGGAAAAAAGCTTCCCTTTACCCTTTCATCCATACGGTAGTAGCGTTTTACCTCCGGGCCTTCCGTCTGCGTGGCCTGCCCCGCCGGCGCGCAGCCCGCAAGCAGCGCAGCCAGAAAAAGTGCGGCGGCGCGCAAAACAAAACCGTGCTTTGCCTTTGTATTTGTTTTCATTGCCGCCGCCTCCTTTCCGAATTTTTATATTTTCGGCTGTCCCTCTGCCGCCTCTTACCCGCGCACAAAAAATATACCTTTTTTTATGCGTTTTTTTATGCTTTTTTAACGCTTTTTTGCGTGTTTTTAATGCGTTTTTTGCCCGTTTATCACGCAAAACGATCTTGGATCCAGCCAGAGATACACTCCCTGCTCCCTCTGCTTAAGCTCGCATACCCCGTTTGAAAGCAGTATTTCGCCCCCGTCCAGAAGGGAAAAATCCAATATCTGTTCCAGCGGATCGTCCGAAGGATTTATTATTCCCACAACCTTATCCTTCCCGCTGCCCCGCTGTATGCACAATGCACTGCCGGCGGCGCAAAGCCGCAGCTCCGCCCCGAAAGTGCGCCTGATACGGGACATTTCGGCTATCAGCTTCTGAAAACCCACCGTGTTCCATTGCTTGGGCGCACGGTTAAACGGGTCGGAATAGCCCTGCATATAATCCTCGTCTCCGTAATAAATGCAGGGAATGCCGGGCAGCATAAACAGTATTGCATATGCCAGCTCTTCAAGCTCCCGCGCGCGTATTTCCGCAAGCGGCGAAAGCGCAAAATTTGCCGCCTGCTCCCTTGTAAGCCCCTCCGGCGCCCCGCCCAGAACCGTGCACGCCCGCACCGTGTCGTGCGTGGAGACAAAATTCATGGTGCAGGCAAAGCTTTGAGGCGGATAATTCTCCTTCAGGGATTCCACCCTGCGCACAAACAGCGCTGCATTGCCGTATTTAAGGTATTCAAGCAATGCGCTGCGCAGGGGGTAATTCATTACGCTGTCCAGCTGCGCGCCCTGAAGGTAGGGACGCAAATGGGAATAGCTCTCTTTGCGGGAGGCATCCTCCCAAACCTCGCCTATAATAAGCGCATCGGGACGCTCATTTTTCACCTGACGCCGCAGCTCAAAAAGAAATTCATCGGGCAGCTCGTCCGCCACATCCAGCCGCCAGCCCGAAGCCCCGGCTCGCAGCCAGCGCTTGATTATTGCATCGGGGGCGCGCAGGATATAATCCATATAACTCGGCTCGGTCTCCTTTACGCAGGGCAGCGACCACACACCCCACCAGCAATCGTATTTGTCCGGATAATGCTCAAAGCTGTACCACGGGTAATAGGGGCTGCTTTTGCTGCATGCGGCTCCCACATCGGGATAGGTGCCGTTTTTGTTGAAATAGCGGCTGTCGCTTCCCGTATGAGAGAATACTCCGTCCAGAATTATGCGTATTCCGCGCTCATGTGCTTTTGTGCACATATGTGCAAATTCTTCATTTGTGCCAAGCAAGGGATCGGCATTTTCGTAATCGCCGGTATCATAGCGGTGATTGGAATAGGCTTTGAATATGGGATTCAGATATACGGTATTAACCCCCATATCGGCAAGATAATCAAGCTTTTGTTCTATTCCGGCAAAATCGCCGCCGTAAAAATCGTCAGCGGCATAATAATCCTTGCCCGGGCTTTCACGGTATTCCGGTGCAGAAGCCCAGTCCCTGTGCATTCTGCGTCCCATGCTCTCCCCACGGCCCGCAGCCGACAGGGAGGCATTGAACCTGTCGGGGAAAATCTGATACATTACGGCATCGGCGCACCAAGCGGGAGTTTTGTAATCCTGCGAATAAAAGGTGATGCAGAAGGAGCGGAGCGTATCGCACACCGCCGTAAGCTCCCCCTCTCCGCCCAGCATATCGGATGCGTTAAGATAATACAGCGTTTGTCCGTCCTGCCCTTCAAGCAGAAAATAGTAGCACAGCAGGCAGGGCTCCACTCTGCTGACCTGCGCAGAAAAGCAGCGCTCCCCCGGAGTCATTTCCGTTATATGCTCCCTGCCGTCCCACAGCCTGAGGTATGCTTTGGCAAAGCCGGGGGCATACAGGGAAAGCGTTACCGCCGTTCCC
This sequence comes from uncultured Clostridia bacterium, assembly GCA_934465535.1. Taxonomy (GTDB): domain Bacteria; phylum Bacillota; class Clostridia; order Christensenellales; family QALW01; genus UMGS1338. The sequence continues at coordinate 94,929 of CAKSKV010000005.1, forward strand.
TGCGGAACGGCCCCGCCGGGGCTGCGGAAAAACGGGCTGCGGGAATCGTGCAGCACCGCTGCCTTCAGAGCTGCTTGAGATTCCATATTTTTTCGTTATATTCTCCGATACTGCGGTCCGAGGAAAAATACCACGAACGCGCTATATTTATAAGGCTCTTTTTTGTCCACTCGCGGCTGCCGTAAAGGGCTTCCGCCTGCTCCATTGCACAGGCATAGGAGTCGAAATCCTTAAGGCACAGGTACGGGTCGGCATAGCCGCCGTCGCCGTTAAGAAGATAATCCTTAAGGCTTGCCACCGGGCCTTTGAGCGTGCCGTCCGCAAGAGCGTCCACAACCCTGCGCAGCCGGATATCGCCGTTATAGTATTCCTGCGGATTGTAGCCCGCAGCATACACCCCGCTTACCTCCTGTGCGTTCATACCGAATATGAAAATGTTGTCCCCTCCGAGCAGCCTGTGCATTTCCACATTGGCGCCGTCCATGGTGCCTACGGTAAGCGCGCCGTTCATCATGAATTTCATATTTCCGGTGCCGCTTGCCTCTTTTCCGGCAAGAGATATCTGCTGACTTATATCCGACGCGGGGATTATCACCTGAGCACTGCTGACGCCGTAGTTTTCCACAAATATCACCTTAAGCACATCGCGCGTACGCGGATCGGAGCTTACAAGGTCGGCAACGGAGCATATAAGGGATATTATCTGTTTTGCCCTGACATAGCCCGGCGAGGCCTTGGCGCCGAAAATAAAGGTGTGCTTTTTATGCTGCACTCCGTTTTGCGTTATATCAAAATACAGATGCAGGATATGCATGACATTAAGCAGCTGGCGCTTATATTCGTGCAGGCGCTTTACCTGGATATCAAATATGGAATCCGGGTCCACCGTAATGCCTTCGGTGCGCTTTATATACTCCGCAAGGCGCAGCTTATTGTTTTTCTTTATTCTTTCCAGCTCATCAAGAAAGCCGTCGGAGGTTATCTGCTGCTCAAGCTGGGCAATGCGCGGCATATCGTTTACCCATTCGGAAGTGCCCAGAGTTCCGCTTATAAGCTGCGAAAGCTCCGGGTTTGACTGAAGCAGCCAGCGACGCGGGGTTATGCCGTTTGTTATGGGAATGATCTTATCGGGATAGAGCTGATTGAAATCCCGGAAAAGATTATTTTTAAGGATCTCGGTGTGAAGATGCGATACTCCGTTTACCTTATGGCACACCGCAAGGCACAGATTTGCCATGCGCACCTGCGAAAAGGCGATGGGCGCCATGTTCTGGCACTGCTGCTCGGTTTTGCCCTGACAGAAGCGCCGGTTTATCTCGCAGATTATCATATAAATGCGGGGAAGCATATTTTCCATAAGATAGCAGGGCCATTTTTCCAGCGCCTCGCTCATTATGGTGTGGTTTGTGTAGGAAAACACCCGTGAGCAGATGTCAAAGGCCTCGTCCCACTCCAAGCGTTCCTGATCCACAAGCAGACGCATAAGCTCGGCTATGGCAATGGCGGGATGGGTATCGTTTATCTGCACTGCGGCGTAATCGGGCAAATCCCGCACGGAAAGCCCCAGCTTTTTATGGCGGGAGAGCATATACTGCAGGGTTGCGCTTGTAAAGAAATACTGCTGCTGAAGGCGCAGGCTTTTGCCGGCATTATGGGAATCATTGGGATAAAGCACGCGCGATATGGTTTCCGCCAGCTCCTTTTCCGCCGAGGCGCGGATATAATCGCCCTGTCCGAAATAGTTCATATCAAAATACTGCGGGGAACGCGCGCTCCAAATACGCAGGGTGTTTGCAGCGCCGGAGCGGAAGCCCATGATCGGAATATCGTAGGGCATGGCAATGACCTTATTGGCATTTTCTATGCTGTGGCACAGCCAGCCGGTTTCATCGGTATATTCCCGCACCTGCCCGTAAAAAAGCACCTCAAACTGCTCCTCGGGACGGGCTATCTCCCAGCTGCATCCGTTTTCCAGCCAGTTATCCGGCATTTCTATTTGCTGTCCGTCCACGATTTTCTGACGGAAAAGGCCGTAATCGTAGCGTATGCCGCAGCCCATAGCGGGCAGCCCCAGAGAAGCCAGAGAATCCATAAAGCAGGCGGCAAGCCGTCCCAGACCGCCGTTGCCAAGACCGGCATCCTGCTCCACATTCTCGATCTGTTCAAGGTTTATGCCTATATCGGCAAGCGCGCTTTTATAAAGATCATACTTTTCCAGTGCTATCAGGTTGCCCGCAAGAAATTTGCCCATAAGAAATTCCAGCGACAGATAGTAAAGCACCTTGCTTTTATTCTCCTCGGTGCGCCGCAGCGCCGACTGCCAGTAGTCCATTATTTCGTCTCTTACCGCCATTGAAACGGCTTTATACAGCTGAAGCGGCGTAGCCTCCTCGGGGGTGCGTCCGAAATGCCGGCGCAGCTTTCCCAGCACGCACTGTTTTACCGCCTCGCGCTCATAATCGTATTTTTCTTCCATGTGTGAATATCCTTTCAAAAAAGCTTGCCGTTTTTTCTGCACGCATGCCTTAGGGTATTTATAAAGTCGCACCGCCATCGCCGCAATCTGCAAGGCTTCAGGACTTTATAAGGCTGCGATAGAGCGCTTTGTATTCCTTTGCGCTTTTTTTCCATGAGTTATCAGCCGTCATTGCGTTATATATCAGTTTTTCCTTTGCAGCGCCGTCCTTAACGGTTTCCAGCGCAAAGCGTATTGTGTACGCCATATCGTGGGCATTGAAATTTTCAAAGGCGAAGCCGTCCCCCGTACCCTCATAACGGTTATAAGGATGCACGGTATCGGCAAGCCCGCCCGTAAGACGCACTATGGGCAGAGTGCCGTAGCGCATGGCTATCATCTGGCTTAAGCCGCAGGGCTCAAAAAGCGAGGGCATAAGCAGCAGGTCGGCACCGGCATATATGCGGTGCGCCAAGGCATTGTCAAAGCCGATAACGGCCCTTACGCGCTTATTATACCACTGCTGCGCATTTTGGAAAAGCGTTTCGTAGCCGCGGTCCCCGCTGCCCAGAACCACAAGGCGGAAATCGTCGGACAGCAGCAGCTCGTGCAGCATTCTCTCCACAAGGGCAAGCCCCTTTTGCTCATAAAGCCTGCCCACCATGGCTATTATCGGGCTGTGGGAGCGCTCCAGACCCAGCTCGTCCTCCAATGCTTCGCGGCATTTTTCCTTGCCCGATACATCCTCGGCGCTGTAATGTGCGGCAATGAGCGGATCGGTTTGCGGGTTATACTCGTTATAATCAATGCCGTTTAGTATGCCGATATAGTCTTTATCGCGGCTGCACAGCACGCCGTCCATTCTTTCGCCGTAAAATGCCGTTTTGGTTTCCTGCGCATAGGTACGGCTGACGGTAGTTATCTTATCCGCAAACACAAGCCCGCCCTTTATAAAGGAGGCTCCGCCGTAGAATTCAAGGCCCTTGCTTGTAAAGAGGGAATCGTCAAAGCCCATGAGATCCTTGAGCAGCTCTATGCCGTATATGCCCTGATATTTGAGGTTATGGATGGTGAAGACCGTTTTTATATTGAGATGGGCAAAGCGGGTTTTAAGCAGCACGGGAATAAGCCCCGTCTGCCAATCGTGACAGTGCAGGATATCCGGCTCAAAGCCCATAAGGGGCAAAAGCTCCAGCACCGCCAGCGAAAAGAAGGCATATTTTTCCGCCTCGCCCTCCATATAGCCGTATACACGGTCGCCGCCGAAATAGTATTCGTTATCGATAAAATAATAGGTAATGCCGTCCCTTACAAGGGAAAACAGGCCGGCATACTGCCTTCTCCACCCCATTGCGATATATGTGCTGCCCAGAAAAACGGCATCTTTCATAAGCTCCGGACGGATCACGCGGTATTTGGGCATTACCACATGCGTTTCCACCCGTTCCTTTCGCAGTGCGCCGGGCAGAGAACCGGTAACATCCGCAAGCCCGCCCACCTTTGCAAAGGGGCTGACCTCGCTTGCCGCAAATAAAACCTTCATAAAATAATCTCCTTAAAAAGTCGTTTGCCGTGCTGCAAAAGGGCGCAAAGCACGCTTTTTTCCGCTGTACGGCCGCGCCGCTTTTATACACCGCCGCACACTTATCGGCCTGCTCAAAGCAGCTGCGTTTCTTTGAAAAGAGCGGTCCGCAGCACGGCCCGCCTTTTGTTTTATACCACTACATTTTTTCCTATGATAACAGGGAAGCTTTCCTGTCCGCCTATACGCTTGCCCTGACCCACGGTTACGCCCTTATCAAGCACTGCATAATCCAAGGCAACATCCCGCTGTATGACGGAATTCTGCATCACTATGCTGTTTGTAACAACAGCGCCCTTTGCTATGTGCACGCCTCGGAAGATTATGCTTCTTTCCACTCTGCCCTCAATACGGCAGCCGTCCGCAATTACGCTGTCCTCCACCACCGCAGAGTCGGAATAGTAGGTGGGTACGGTGTCCTTTACCTTGGTGTAGATGAAATTCTCGTTGAAAAACAGCTCCTTGCGCACCGAGGCATCCAGCATCTGCATATTGCAGTGATAATAGGCGTTTACGCTGTCGATCTTGCCCGCATAGCCGTCATAGCGGAAGGCGCCGATGTTCATTTTGCCGATATTGCGTACCAGCACATCCATGAGAAAATCGTGCAGACCCCGTCCGTAGCAGTAGGCTATCTGCCTGCACAGAAGCTCCTTTTCCATAAAGTATATGCCCAGCAGCCTTGCGCACTGCTCCGGGCGCTCGGGGTGCGCCTCGATATCGGTGACACGGTCATTTTCCACCGATATGCGCGCGCCGCAGGAATTGCACAGACCGTAATTGTACATAACGGTTATATCCGCGCCGGAATCAATATGCGCCTGCTGCAAGGCCTCAAAGCGGGGGTTATATAGGATATCGCCGTGGGCGATGAGCACATATTTTTGTTTTGAATGCTCCAAAAAGGTTTTAATACCGTGCAGAACATCCATATCGCCGCGGTACTGCTCCCCACCCTGGATATAAGGAGGCAGTATGCGCAGGCCGTACAGCTTGCGGTTAAGATCCCACTCCTTGCCCGAACCCAGATGATCCATAAGGGAACGGTAGTTGCTTCTTGTGGTTACCCCGACATTGCTTATGCCGGAATTGACCATGCCCGAAAGGGTAAAATCTATAAGGCGGTATCTGCCTGCAACAGGCAGCGCCGCTACGGAACGCACGCGCGTAAGCTCCGCAAGGCGTGCATCGTTATCACCCGTCATTATTATTCCAACAGTATCTGTCATTTTCTCCCGTGCCTGAAAACGGCACTCCCTCCAAAAATATTGCCGCAGCGCTTGCCGCGCGCGTTTTCAGTTTTATATTCAGCGGTGCGTAAGCTCGCCCGGCTCCACATCAAATTCCAGCATTACACCCCACGGCACGCGCGCCTGCGGTGCGACGCTTATTCCCTTGCCCACAAGGGTTATGCCTTCATCGCACAAGGGGCTGGGCTCCCGGTTTATATTGCCCTCACGACAGCCGATAAATGCGTTTTCCCCTACCACGGCGCGTTCGCCTATGACGGCATTCCGCACAGTTGCTCCCTTGCACAGATGTGCATACGGCAGTATTATTGAGTTTTCCACCGTTACTCCGTCCTCAATATTCACGCCGGTGAAAACCACGGAGTGAAAAACATCGCCTGCTATGTAGCAGCCCTCGGTTATGCAGGAATCGGTTATATGCGCGCCTTTTTTAACATATTGAGGCGGCATTCCCGCGGTACGGGAATAGATGCGCCAAGAGTCATCGCGAAGATCCAGTACCGGCTTTTCGCCCAGCATATCCATATTTGCCTCCCACAGGGAGCGCACGGTTCCGACATCCTTCCAATAGCCGTCGAAGGCGTAGGCATACATGCCGCAGCCATCGGAGAGCATTGCGGGAATGACATCCTTGCCGAAGTCGTTGGAGGAGGACACATTGCTTTCGTCCATGGCAAGGTACTTTTTAAGCACGCTCCAACGGAATATGTACACGCCCATGCTGGCCAAAGTGCTTTTGGGCTGCTTGGGCTTTTCGGTGAAATCGTATATTCTGCCCTCCTCATCGGCGCTCATAATGCCGTAGCGGCTTGCCTCCTTAAGGGGGACATTTATAACCGCTATGGTAGCGTCCGCATTTTTGGAGATATGGTATCTGAGCATTTTCCGATAATCCATTTTGTATATATGATCGCCGGAAAGGATAAGCACATATTCCGGGCGGAACTGCTCGATAAATTCGGTATTTTGGTATATGGCGTTTGCCGTGCCCTTGTACCACTCCCCCTTATTGCCCCGTACAAACGGGGGAAGGACATAGACGCCGCCGTTTGTGCGGTCCATATCCCAGGGCTGTCCGCTTCCGATATAGGTATTAAGCTCAAGGGGCTGATACTGTGTGAGCACCCCGACGGTGGTTATGGAGGAGTTTGCACAGTTGGACAGCGGAAAATCTATAATGCGGTATTTTCCGCCGAATGGGACCGCCGGCTTTGCCACCGTAGTGGTAAGAGCGCCCAGACGGCTGCCCTGTCCGCCGGCCAGTATCATGGCAACGCATTGTGAATGCATCATAAAAACATATGTGTCCTTTCAGTATTTCATGTAACGCCGCAGAATCAGCAGCGCACGGCCGCGGAGACCTCCGCGGCTGTGCCTGCATATGCCCGATCAATCGGTTCTTTTATATATCAGCACGCTCAGCCCCGGCAGATTCAGCCGCAGGCGGTTCTTATGCCCTGCCGTTTCGTGTTCATCGGTTTCCGCAGATTCAACCGCCTCAAAGCCGCTGCCGCCGAAGGCTTTATCCTCACTGGAGAGCACAAGCTCCCACGCGCTTTGTTCCGGCATGCCCACCCAGTAGTCATAGCGCTCCACCGGAGTCATATTAACGGCAATGAGCAGCTGCTCCGTGCCGCATTTGCGAAGGAATGTGAACACGCTGGCCGCCGCATCATCGGCATTGCACCAAACAAAGCCCTCCCACGAGGTATCCTCCGCCCAAAGCGCGGGATTGCTTCTGTACAGCCGGTTAAGGGCGCGCACAAAGGAATATATCCCGCGGTGAGTTTCGTACCTGAGCAGCTCCCATTCTATGTCTTCATAGTAGCGCCACTCCATGAACTGCCCCAATTCCGTGCCCATAAAGAGCAGCTTTTTCCCGGGGTGTGCGTACATATAGCCAAGGTAGGCCTTAAGGGAGGCAAACTTCTGCCAATAATCGCCGCTCATTTTATCCAAAATGGTTTTTTTGCCGTGCACGCACTCGTCATGGGACAGCGGCAGGATAAAGTTTTCGTTGAAGGCATACATCATGGAAAAGGTCATAAGCCCGTGTCTGCCGCTGCGGAAAAGAGGATCGGTTTCCATATATCTGAGGGTATCGTTCATCCAGCCCATGTTCCACTTAAAGCCGAAGCCGAGCCCCCCGTCAGACACTGGAGCGGTTACACGCGGGTAATCCGTGGATTCCTCCGCCACCATTATTGCATTGGGGAAACGGGCGTATACCTCGGTATTCAGGCGTTTTATGAACTCCACCGCGGCAAGGTTTTCCCGCCCGCCGTGCTCGTTTGGCGTCCACTCGCCGTCCCGCGCGCCGTAATCAAGATAAAGCATGCAGGACACGGCATCCACACGCAGCCCGTCCAGATGATACTCGCTGAGCCAGTAAAGGGCATTGGAAATAAGGAAGGAGCGGACCTCCGGCCTTTCCAGATTGAATTTAAGCGTGCCCCACTGCTTTTGATCGCCGCGGTCGCCCTCCGCCTCATAAAGTGCAGTACCGTCAAAGCGGGCAAGACCGTGCTCATCCCGGCTGAAATGCGCGGGAACCCAGTCCATAATAACTCCGATGCCCTTGGCATGCAGCGTATCCACAAAATATTTGAAGTCCTCCGGCGTACCGTAGCGCGAGGTGGGGGCATAAAAGCCGGTTACCTGATAGCCCCATGAGCCGTCATAGGGATGCTCGGCAAGCGGAAGCAGCTCCACATGCGTATAGCCGTTATCCTGAGCATAGGCGGCAAGCTTGTCCGCTATATCGCGATAGGAGAGCATTTCGCCTTTTTCCGAACGCACCCAAGAGCCCAGATGCAGCTCATAAATGCTCATGGGCTCATTATACGGTGTCTTGCCGTGCTTTATGCGATATACTCCGTCGTGCCATTTGTAATCGTCATACCATGTGCGGCTGGCCGTTTCGGGACGGAGCTGAGCAAAGCGCGCAAAGGGGTCTGCCTTATAATGCACGCTGCCGTCACGGTGCTCCAGCGTAAACTTGTAGGTCCAGCCCACGCCTATATCCGCGATATATTTTTCCCAGATGCCGCTGTCGCCCACAGGCTCCATTGCATCCGCTCCCGGCTGCCAGTCGTTCCAGTCGCCTACCACGCTTACGCGCACGGCATTGGGCGCCCATACGGCAAAATAATAGCCGTCAATCTGCCCTGTACTGTTAAAAACGGGACGCGCTCCGAGCATATTATATGCTTCAAAGTGCGTCCCTTGACGGAACAAATAAACATCAAGCGGGCCTATGAGCCTGCCTTCGTCTGTGCCGGGCTTCCAACCTTGCAAAGCTTTATCCAAATAAAACGCCCCCTTATTTCATTATATCGCCAAGGGTCTGCCGCCCTTGAGCCTTTAGTTCAGTTTACCAAATCCGAGCCGTAAAGTCAATACCGCTTAAGTAAAATAAATGAAAAATTCGCATTAGAAATTCAAAACGGTTTATTTTCAGAGTTTTTTCCCGATACGAGGGGCGAATATAAGAAAAAACAATGCCGAACGCAGGCATTGACACCTTTGCAAAAAGCATATAAAATATCCTAAACAAACAAAAGCGCCCCGTGACGCAAAATTACAAGCCGCAATCGCGCGGAGGGATGCAAAGAGTGAGAAATGATATGAAAAAGAAATTGAATTACAGCGTAATATCCTATCAGGCAGAGATGGCAAACGAGGCATTGGGCGAGCTGCTTACGGCGGACGGTCAGGCAAGCGCAGTGCCGCTTGATGAGGAAACGGCTTTGGCCGCCACCGTGCCGGATTTCGACAGACTTTGTGAAATTTTCCGGCGCAGGCCTCCGGTTTTTATCCGTCACATTCATCCGGCGGAGCAGACGGCAGAGCTGTGCGGCGAGAAGGACCGCGACCTTGAGGAACTGCGCAGCGCCGCCGAAAGCTTCAAGGAACGCGTAACGCAAAGATACTCGGTACAGTGCAGAATATTGGGCAAGCATGACGGCGGGCTTGCGCCCTTTGATATAAACAGCGCATTAAGCGCCGTGCTTGCCGCATCGGGGCAGGAATGCGATGTCAAAAACCCGGTGCAGGTGCTGAGCGTTACCATCGCAAACGGAAAGGCATATATGGGCTTTTCCCCTGCAAAAGACAATCTTTCAGCCTGGGCCGGAGGAAGAATACGCTTTCGCAGGGAGGACGGGCAGCTTTCCCGCGCGGAATTCAAGCTGCTTGAGGCGGAACAGACCCTCGGCGTAACACTGTTTCCGGGAGCACGGGTATTGGATCTGGGTGCCGCGCCCGGCGGCTGGAGCCGCATTGCGCTGGAGCGCGGCTGCTCGGTGGTGGCTGTGGACCCCGCAGAGCTTGACCCCGGTCTGCTTGCCCGCCGCGGTATAACGCATATAAAAAAGACGGCGCAGGAATACCTTGAAGCGCCGGAAAATGATTTTGATTTTATTCTTAATGACATGCGGATGGCGCCGGAGGAATCGGCCGCGCTTATTGTGCGCTTTCAGCCCTGTCTTAAGGACGGAGGCACGGTGGTGCTTACCCTTAAGCTGTTCGGGGACAAGCCGCGCCGCCAAATGCTGCGCGCGCTTGACACGCTTGGCAACTATTACACCATTGTATATGTACGCCAGCTGTTTCACAACCGAAGCGAGGTAACCGTTATTCTGCGCAAGGAATAGACTGCCGCGGCAAAAAGCGCAAGATTCATATTGTAATTAAAATGCAGGGCTTTTGCCCTGCTTTTGCTGTTTTTGCTGTTTTGTGCATATACCGCTCAGCCGACGCGGAAATGCGTGCGGTTGATTTTTTGCTGTTTTGCAGCGAAACGCGAAGCCGCGCCGCAAGCGCAAGGGGCGCCGGAGGAAGCCGTGCTTACGCAGGCGTGCCCGCAGCGCTGGCCGGGCGGCGGCAAGCTCGCAGGGCGCAGACGGCGCACGGCCGGGGGCGAAGCCCCCGGCGCGGCATCTGCTGCTCAAATATGTTCAGCTGCACATGTGTGCAATTTCACTATTCACTATTCACTATTCACTATTCACTATTCACTATTCACTATTCACTATTCACTATTCACTATTCACTATTCACTA
>CAKSKV010000006.1 GCA_934465535.1 uncultured Clostridia bacterium
CAGCAGCGCGGCGACCGTCCGCAGGGTGCATATCAGCAGCGCGGCGACCGTCCGCAGGGTGCATATCAGCAGCGCGGTGACCGTCCGCAGGGTGCATATCAGCAGCGCGGTGACCGTCCGCAGGGCGCGCGCGGCGGCTATCAGAAGCCGGCAGCCGCTGTATTTGAGCCGCCCATGGAGAAGGAGCGCGTAAGCAATTACGATCCTAATAAAAAAATGTATCGCAATACCCGCGATAATGAAAAGAAGACTCCGAACAAGCGCGACCTTGCCCGTCAGCAGAGCAGGATGGGCGTGGATGACGATGTGTGGCGCGGCAAAAAGAAAAAGAAGGAAAGCGCCCAGTCCAAAATGGAGCCTATCAAGATAGAATATGCCGTGATGACCACCGAGGAGATCAGCATAAAGGATTTGAGCGAAAAGCTGGGTAAGCCGGCGGCGGATATCATCAAGAAGCTGTTTATGCTGGGCATAATGGCCACAATAAACAATGAGGTGGATTACGACACTGCGGCTCTTGTGGCCACGGATTACGGCATAGAGCTGGAGCAGAAGATAGCCAAGACCTTTGAGGAAACCATGACGGATGCCGATGAGGAATCCGAGGGCGACAACAACGAGGAGCGTCCGCCTATCGTTACCATCATGGGTCATGTTGACCACGGTAAAACCAGTCTGCTGGATGCAATACGCAACACAAATGTTACTGCACACGAGGCGGGCGGTATAACACAGCACATAGGCGCCTATACTGTGGAGCACAACGGCAGGAAGATAACCTTCCTTGATACTCCGGGACATGAGGCGTTTACCTCCATGCGTGCCCGCGGCGCACAGGTGACCGATATTGCCATTTTGGTGGTGGCGGCGGACGACGGCGTTATGCCGCAGACAATCGAAGCCATAAACCATGCTCAGGCTGCCAATGTGCCGATCATAGTGGCTATAAACAAAATGGATAAGCCGGGTGCGAACCCGGACCGCGTAAAGCAGGAGCTTACAAACAACGGCATCGTTCCCGAGGAGTGGGGCGGAGACGCTATTATCGTTCCGGTTTCCGCGCTTAAGGGCGAGGGTATCGACAATCTGCTTGAGATGATTCTTCTGGTGGCGGATGTGAACCAGTATAAGGCGAATTCCTCCAAAAAGGCGCGCGGCGCTATCATTGAGGCGCGGCTGGACAAGGGCCGCGGACCGGTAGCCACGGTGCTCATTCAGAACGGTACGCTTCGTGTGGGCGATACGATAGTTGCGGGTACGGCCTTCGGACATGTGCGCGCAATGATGGATGATAAGGGACGCCGCGTGCAGAGCGCCGGCCCCAGTATGCCGGTAGAGGTGCTTGGCTTCAACGATGTTCCCGAGGCGGGAGACCGTCTGTATGTGACGGAGGATGACAAGCTCTCAAGGCTTGTGGCGCAGGAGCGCAAAGACAAGATAAAGGCGGAGCAGATAAAAGCGCGCAGCAAGGCATCGCTGGATGATCTGTTCAATCAGATACAGGACGGCTCGGTCAAGGAGCTTAACCTTATTGTCAAGGCAGATGTTCAGGGCAGCGTAGAGGCGGTTAAGCAGGCGCTTGAAAAGCTTTCAAACGATAAGGTCAAGGTAAAGGTTATCCACGGCGCGGTGGGCGCGATAAAGGAATCGGATGTTATTCTGGCGGCCGCCTCCAATGCGATAATCATCGGCTTTAATGTCCGCCCCGACAGCATGGCAAGCGCCGCTGCGGAGCGGGAAGAAGTGGATATGCGCATGTACCGCGTTATCTACAATGCCATTGAGGATGTTCAGGCGGCAATGAACGGCATGCTGGATCCGGAATTCAAGGAAACCGTAATAGGCCATGCCGAGATACGCGAGACCTTTAAGGTGCCGGGCGTGGGAGTAATAGCGGGAAGCTATGTTACGGACGGCTCCATTCAGCGCAACGCGGGAATACGCCTGCTGCGTGACAACATTGTAATTCACGAGGGCAAGATTTCCTCTCTTAAGCGTTTCAAGGACGATGTCAAAGAGGTCAACGCCGGCTACGAATGCGGCGTAGGCATTGAAAACTACAACGATATCAAGCAGGGCGATGTCTTCGAGGCGTTTATCATGGAGCAGATAAAGAATGTCTGATGCCCGGTAGGGACGCCGCTTTGCAGCGGAAAAAGAACGGAGACGGAGAGCATAAAATGTCATCAAACAGAGCCGACAGGATCGGCATGGAAATACACAGGGCGCTGGCAGAGGTGCTGCGCGAGGATATAAGCGATCCGCGCGTAAGCACCATGTGCTCCGTGGTGCGAACGGAGCTTTCAAAAGACCTGATGTACTGCAAGGCTTATATCAGCGTATACGGCACGCAGCAGGAGCAGGAGGAAACATTTTCCGCGCTTATAAAGGCTACGCCGTTTATAAGGCATCAGCTGGGAAGCAGGCTCAGAATACGGAAAATGCCGGAGCTTAAACTTGTTCCGGATGATTCCATTGCATACAGCGTGCGCATAGGGCAGCTTATCGATCAGATAAACACACAACGCGGCAGCGACCCAAAGGAAGGTGAACAGGGGTGAGGCTATGCTTCACCCCGTTTTGATTATGGATACTTCGCTTACACGCCTTGCACAGGCTATAAGAGAAATTGAGAACTTTGTGCTGATAATGCATATATCGCCGGACGGCGACACGGCGGGCAGCGCGGCGGCGCTGTGCCGTATTCTTAAAAATATGGGCAAGAGCTGCCGTGTTTTTTGCCGGGACGGACTTCCGGCCTCGCTGGATGTGCTGAAAAACGAAACGGAAGAGTTCGTTTTCGGGCTGATTAACCCGGAAGAAGCGGGAGTAATACCGGAAAAAACGGCGGCCATTGCCGTGGATTGCGCAGATGCGGGCAGAATGGGAGAATATGCCGCCCTGTTTGAAAAGTGTACCTTTCGTTTTGTGATAGATCATCACAAAACAAACACGGGCTTTGGCGATATATCCTTTATACGGTCTTATCCGGCGACGGCGCAGCTAATAATGGAGCTTGCGGATGAGCTTGGCGCGCACCTTGATGCAAATACGGCAAAATGCCTGTATGTTGCTTTTCTTACCGATACCGGCAGGTTTGCATACAGCGGCGTAACGGAACAGACAATGCGTGCCGCAGGCAGACTTTACGGCTTTGGGATAGATACGGCGGATATAGCAAGGCAGCTGTTTTCGGTGCGGACGCTGAGCAAGACAAAGCTGCTGGGCAGGGCGTTGGAGCTTCTGGAAACCGCTTTTGACGGCAGAGCGTGCATGATATTTATGAACCATGAGCAATACGCGCCCTTTGATACCGAGGATTGCGACAATGACGGCATAGTTAACTATGCGCTGGATGTGAAGGGGTGCGAGATAGCCGTTTTTGCACATGAACGCGAAAAGGGGCTGACAAAGGTGAGCCTGCGTTCTGCCGGGAGGGCGGATGTTTCGCGCATCGCGCAGGCCTTCGGCGGCGGAGGCCATACATTGGCGGCGGGGTGCTGTATTGAGGGGGATTTTGAAAATGTGCCTTCGAAGCTTATGCAGCGGATAAAAGCTGCGTTGGAGGCGCTGCCGGAGGAAAACAGCGGGGCTTAAAGATAAAACAGCGGGGCTTAAAGATGATAAACGGAATAATTAATGTATATAAAGAGCCGGGGTGGACCTCAAGCGATGTTGTGGTTAAGCTGCGGCATATACTGGGCTGCCGCAGGGTGGGACACACGGGAACGCTGGACCCCATGGCAAGCGGAGTTCTGCCGGTGTGCGTTGGGGAAGCAACGCAGCTTTCCGACTATATAATGGACAAGCGGAAAACATACACGGCGGGCTTTTTGCCGGGGCTTGTTACCGATACGCAGGATGTAACGGGGAATGTGCTGCAAAGGCAGGAATGCAATGTGACTTTGGAGCAGCTGCAAGGCGTGCTGGAGGGCTTCAGAGGCGAGCTTATGCAGGTGCCGCCGATGTATTCGGCAGTTAAGCACAACGGGAAAAAGCTCTACGAGCTGGCGCGTCAGGGGCGTGAGGTGGAGCGGAAGGCACGCAGCATAACCGTATACTCCATTGAAGTAAAACAGGCGGGCGAGGGCTTTTTGCTGCGTATTGAGTGCTCAAAGGGCACATATGTGCGCACTCTGTGCCACGACATAGGTGCTGCGTTGGGGACGGGGGGCTGCATGAGCTCCCTTGAGAGGACAGCCTGTGACGATTTCACGACGGACAGCGCCCTTACGGTGGGTGCGATAGAAGCCATGGTACGCGGCGGCGATTTTTCCTTTATTCTGCCGCCGGAGAGTGCTGTTATGAAATATCCGGCTGTGGAAATAGAAAAAAGCTTTGCTTTTCATTTTTTGAACGGACTGGATGCTGACCGGCGCAGGTTTGCCTGCGGTGGTGAATATCCCGGGGAGGGTGCAGTCGTGCGGGTGCGGCTGTGCGGCAGCTTCTGCGCAATGGGAAGGATAAAAAACGGCATGCTGCACATGCAGAACCGCTTTATGACCCCGGAGCAGGCAAGGAGCATTGCAGGTGCAAAAGGAGAAACCGATGTTTGAAATAAATGACGCCCGCCTTTACGGGCTGCCCGCAAAGCGACAGATGCCGTGCGGGATGGAGGGAAGACGCCCCGCGCTGCTGCTTGGAACCTTTGACGGGGTGCATGCGGGGCACAGATCGCTTATAGAAAAGGGCAGAGAGCTGGAAAAGGCGGGAATGTACCCCCTTGCCGTGCTGTTTTCTCAGCATCCGGCAAAGGTGTTGGGACGCAGCGTAAGCCTTCTGAATACGCAAAAGGAGAGGGAAGAACTTATACGCTACTGCGGCGCAAGGTGCGAATATATAGATTTTACGACCCGGCTTGCTTCAATGCCGGCGGAGGAGTATGTCCGGATGCTTTGCGAGCGCTTTAAGCCCGGCGCAATAATCGTGGGCAGAAACCATACTTTCGGAAGGGATGCGGCCGGCACGCCGGCAACCTTGGCCGCCTTGCGGGAGGAATACGGCTTTAGGCTTTATGTAATGCCGGGGGTCAGCTGGCAGGGGGAAACCGTAAGCAGCACGCGCATACGCGATTGCATACGGCAGGGCGATACGGATTCGGCCAAAGCTATGCTGGGGTACGATTACGGCTTTTGCGGACAGGTGCAAAAGGGGAGGCATATCGGCACCTCTCTCGGCTTTCCCACCGCCAACATTGAATTTCCGGAGGACAAGATCAGTCCGCCGGACGGGGTGTACTGCGTAAGCGTAAATATCGAAGGGAAACGGCACGGCGGAATAATGAATATCGGCATGAGGCCGACCTTTGATAACGGCAGAGACAGAACATATGAATGTAATATATTCTCCTGCAGCGATGGACTGTACGGCAGGGAACTGGAGGTGCGCATATTAAAAAGGCTCAGAGGAGAAATACGCTTTGCTTCGCCGCAGGCACTGAAGGAGCAGATAGAGCGGGATGCCGCGGTGGCTGCGGCATATTTCAAGACGCTTGATTATACGCTGATATTCTGATGTGCGCTGACATTCTGAGCGGTAAAAACCTTAAAAACGATGAAAGTAACGGCACGGCGCATTTTGGAATTGCATGTAAAAGCGCTGCGCGGGCGCGGCAAAAATGCGCAGCAGACTAATAATACGGGGACAATTTCAAAAATAATCTTTACAAATAAATATTCTTATGCTACAATAACAGTGTTTCCGTGGCCTTTTGCTAAGGGGCGCGTTTCTCCTAACGACCGGCCTTGGCTTTCGGCGGCCGGAAGCTATAAAAATTTTATTATAAGGAGGTGCTGTAATGGATAAGGCAAGAAAGGCGGAGATCATCGAGGCCTACAAGCTCCATGACGGCGATACGGGTTCACCCGAGGTTCAGATTGCGATTCTCAGCGATCGCATCAGTCATCTGACCGAGCATCTTAAGGTTCATAAAAAGGACCAGCATTCAAGACGCGGCCTGTTTATGATGGTAGGTCAGCGCAGAGGCTTGCTTAACTATCTCAAGAGCATTGATATCGAGAGATACAGAGCTATCGTGGAGAAGCTGGGTCTGAGAAGATAACAGCGTAGGCGGAGTGTTTTGACAGTCCGCCTTTCCCATTTTTAGAATACCGTTTTTTACGGATGAAAATAGATGTTGGAAACGAGGTAATGTGATGGAACACAGGATATTCAAAACAGAATTTGCCGGCCGTGAGCTGTCCGTTGAAGTGGGCAGATACGCCGAGCAGGCAAACGGTCATTGCGTTGTACGCTGCGGCGATACGGCGGTTATGGTCAATGTAACCATGTCAAAGGCACCCAGAGAGGGAATGGATTTCTTCCCGCTGAGCGTGGAGTTTGAGGAAAAACAGTATTCCGTAGGCAAGATTCCCGGCGGCTTTATTCGCAGAGAGGGCCGTCCCTCCGAAAAGGCAATACTGACCTCCCGTCTTATTGACCGTCCGATACGCCCGCTTTTCCCCAAGGGATTTTATAACGATGTTCAGGTAGTGGCTACGGCTATGTCCGTGGACAATAATATTCCCCCGGATATTTACGCCATGATCGGCTCGTCGGTTGCTTTGTCAATATCCGATATTCCCTTTGCCGGACCTACCGGCAGCGTTACCGTGGGGCTTATAGACGGCGCATATGTTATAAACCCCGATATGGAGCAGCGGGAAAAGAGCATCCTGCACCTGACGGTTTCCGGAACAAAGGACGCCGTTATGATGGTGGAGGCGGGCGCAAAGGAAGTTACCGAGGATGAAATGCTGGAAGCCATAATGTTGGCTCATGCGGAGATCAAGAAGCTGGTGACGTTCCAGGAAGAAATAGTGGCCGAGGTAGGCAAGGAAAAGGCCGTTATTGATTACTATAAGGTTCCCGAAGAGATACAGCAGGCTGTGCGTGAGTATGCCACCGATAAGATTGCATGGGTAATGGAATCCTTTGACCGTCATGAGCGCGATGTGCGCGAACAGCAGGTGGATGCGGAGGTGCAGGAGCATTTTGCGCAGCAGTTCCCGGATAAGGCGCGTGAGATAAGCGATTCCCTTTATGTAATCAAAAAGGAAACCATGCGCCGCAAGATAATCGACAAGGGCATACGCCCCGACGGACGCGGCATTTTCGATGTGCGTCCCATATGGTGCGATGTGCATATGTTTGCCCGTCCTCACGGCTCAGCGGTGTTTACCCGCGGACAGACGCAGGTTATAACCATGACCACGCTTGGCCCGCTCAACGATGCGCAGGAGCTGGACGGCATTGATGAGGCGGAGCAGAAGCGGTATATGCATCATTACAATATGCCGCCGTATTCCACCGGAGAGGCAAAGCCCATGCGCAGCCCCGGACGCCGCGAGATAGGTCACGGCGCGCTGGCGGAGCGTGCGCTGGAGCCTATGATTCCCAGCGAGGATGAATTCCCTTATGCTATTCGTCTGGTGTCGGAGGCGGTTTCCTCCAATGGCTCCACCTCCATGGCCAGCGTCTGCGGCTCCACGCTGTCTCTTATGGACGCGGGAGTGCCGATAAAAGCGCCGGTTGCCGGTGCGGCAATGGGACTTATCAAGGATACCGAAAGCGACAAGGTGGTAGTGCTTACCGATATTCAGGGGCTTGAGGATTTCCTTGGCGATATGGACTTCAAGGTGGCGGGCACCGCAAAGGGAATTACCGCCATTCAGATGGATATTAAGATCAAGGGCATTGATGAGCCGATACTCAAGCGCGCGTTGGCGCAGGCGCATGATGCAAGAATGTTCATTTTGGGCAAGATGCTGGCCGTTCTGGACAAGCCAAGGGCTGATGTATCCAAATATGCGCCCAAGACCATAGTGTTCCATATCAAGACCGATAAGATCCGTGAGGTTATCGGGCCCGGCGGAAAGATGATAAACAAGATCATTGACGAAACCGGCGTCAAGATAGACATTGAGGACAGCGGCCGTGTAGTTATATACGCTGCGGATCAGGAGGCCGGTAAGAAGGCAAAGAAGATGATAGACGCCATCGCCAAGGATATCGAGGTGGGGGATGTTTATCTGGGCACGGTAGTACGCATTATGCCCTTCGGCGCCTTTGTGGAGCTGCTGCCCGGCAAGGACGGCATGGTGCATATCTCCAAGCTTGCAAAGGAGCGCGTGGAGAAGGTGGAGGATGTTGTGAATATCGGAGATCAGATAATGGTCAAGGTTATCGAGATTGACGATAAGGGCCGCGTTAACCTTTCCCGCAAGGATCTGCTGCCCGATAAATAAGGCATAAAAACCATTAAAAGACGGCTGTAAAGCCGTCTTTTTACATCAAACGGCCGCAGAAAAAATGCTGTTTTTCTGCGGCCGTTTACAAAAACTGTTTTATATTTATATTATTTTGTGCATATCGCGTAAAATATAACGGATAATATCAGCGCACCCCTATTACAGTGCGGGGAGCATTTCCCGACAAAAGCTCGGATATGCGGTATTTTGCGCTGCCGATGATAACCTGCGTGCCCTGCATAACGGGCTGCTTTATATATTCAAGCTTTGCGCCGGCTCCGTTTGCGCCGCGGCGGGAAGCGCCGATGCAGTGCTGTTGGGCAAGACCTATGTTTTGCAGCACTTCGTTTATGTCGGCACCCGATATTTCTTCAATAAGGGTGGAGGGGTCTGCGGGGTCGCGGTATATGCCCAGCGCGGAGGTCATTATCAGCAGCGTGCGGGCCTTTACAAGGCAGGCCACGACTGCGGCAGTTTCGTCGTTATCAACACATTCCACTACATGCTCTCCTTTTTTGCGAAGAGTGGAAAGCTCATAATTAAGGTTTTCACGGGTGGATACGGCATCGTTATAGTTTATAATGGGCACCGCGCCCTGCTCCCGTGCACGCAGCAGAAGAGCTTTTATTTGGGCGCGCTTTTTGTCGTCATTGAAATGCTGATGCTCAAGCAGCACCTGACGCACACTGTATTCCGGTGAGATAAACCGGCGGTAGTTTTCCATAAGGATGGATTGCCCCTGCGAGGCGTAGTCGGTTTTGTTCTCATCGTCGGTGCCGGAAAGCTCGCGGCCGCTGCGCTTCATATAATCAAGACGCCCGATTTCGGTAGCGCCGGAGGAAACCCAGATATATCCCGGACGCAGCTCCGAGCCCAGCTTTGAGAAGATGTTGTAGTCAATATCGTTATCCTCACGGCGGATAAGCGCCATGGAGCCGATCTTACCCACAAGTTCAAAATCAAATTTCATATTTTACCTGCGGCCGGAGCCGCTGCCTTTCCGCGTTTTTTGCGTATTTTGAATTGTAGCATATTTCTGCGTTTTTTACAACACGACCGCAGCTTTTATGCAAAAAATATCTTTCGTATTGCTGCCGACTGTTAAAATTGAGCTTAATATGTGATTTTTGAACAAATATAACTTGATAAATTGCCGGATGTTAATTATAATAGTATCGGTCTTAAGAAGGCTCTGCGCGTTTTATAAAAGCGCCGCGGAACAATTCCCGCCAAGTCTGTCTGCCTTGCGAAAGCTGCAAAACAGGCGGACGGCGGAAAAATAAGCGAAGGATACGGTGAAGAGAATGCTCAATAAAGAATGGAAAAAATTCAAAAGCGGCAGCGATGTGCGCGGCGTGGCTCTTGAGGGCGTGAAGGATATGCCGGTAACCCTTACCGACGAGGCTGTAACGGCCATAACCGACGGCTTTGCTTTTTGGCTTTGCCAAAGAATAAATAAAAAGCCGGAAGAAATATGGGTATCGGTGGGACATGATTCCCGCGTGTCCGGCCCCCGTATGAAGAAGGATGTAATTGACGCGCTTACCCGTGCGGGGATCAACTGCTATGATTTCGGCTTGATGAGCACCCCGGGAATGTTTATGTCCTGCGTGGACGAAAAGCTGCATTGCGATGCGGCGATACAGCTTACCGCCAGCCATCATCCGTTCAACAGAAACGGTCTTAAATTTTTCACAAAGCAGGGCGGGCTTGAGGAAAGCGATATAACCGCGCTGCTGGAAAATGCGCAGGAGGGCAGGCGTCTGCCCGATGCACCCGGCGCAAAGGTGGAAAAATACGATTTTCTTTCGGTGTATGCGGCCATGCTTGCGGATATGGTGCGCAAAAATGTAAACGCCGAGGACTACGAGCATCCGCTTAAGGGCTTCCGTATAGTGGTGGATGCGGGCAACGGTGCCGGCGGTTTTTATGCAAACAAGGTGCTTAAGCCCTTGGGCGCGGATACTACGGGCAGCCAGTTCCTTGAGCCGGACGGATATTTTCCCAATCATGTGCCCAATCCCGAAAATGAGGATGCTATGCACGCCATAATGAAGGCGGTAAAGGAAAACAATGCTGATATAGGCTTGATATTCGATACCGATGTGGACCGCGCCGGAGCGGTGGATTCCCAGGGACGCGAAATAAACAAAAACCGCCTTATTGCCCTTATTTCCGCAATACTTATAGGCGAGCATCCGGGCGCGACCATAGTAACGGATTCCATTACTTCAAGCGGCCTGAAGGATTTTATAGAAAACAAGCTGGGCGGACATCATCACAGATTCCGCAGGGGCTATAAAAATGTTATAAACGAGGCCATTCGCCTTAACAACGAGGGCGTTTACTGCCCGCTTGCCATTGAAACCAGCGGCCATGCGGCCATAAAGGAGAATTACTTCCTGGATGACGGCGCATATCTTGTAACCAGGCTGCTTATAAAAATGGCTCAGCTGAAAAAAGAGGGCAAAAAGCTTGAGGATATGCTTTCCGGCCTTGCAGAGCCCAAGGAAAGCATGGAATTCCGCATGAACATTACCACCGAGGATTTCAAGGCGTACGGACAGAAGGTAATCGATGAGCTTACCGCATACTCAAAGACTGCGCCGGGCTGGCACTGCGCGCCGGATAATCACGAGGGTATAAGAGCCTCCTTTGACAAAAACGACGGCGACGGCTGGTTCCTGCTTCGCCTTTCGGTGCACGATCCTCTCATGCCGCTTAATATCGAGTCCGATTCCGAGGGCGGAGTGCGCATAATTGCGCAGAAGCTGTGTGATTTCCTTGAGAAATACGATTCTCTTGACACTGCACCGCTTAAGGCGTGGCTTGCAAAATAAGAGACTCCAAAAGATAATCTTGATTTCCGCACCGGTATAGTGTATAATAGATACAATTTCAAAGATGCGTGACATTTCAATAAATTACAGGAGGAACAACATGAAACCTATTGAACAAAAGACTGTTAACGCCATCCGTATTCTTGCGGCAGAGGGCGTGCAGAAGGCAAACAGCGGACATCCGGGCCTTCCCATGGGTGCTGCGCCGCTTGCTTATGCCGTATACGGCAGAGAACTCAAGCACAATCCCAAGGATTCTTCCTTTGCAGACCGTGACAGATTCATCCTTTCCGCCGGACATGGCTCCATGCTGCTTTATTCCGTGCTGCATCTGTGCGGCTACAAGGTTTCCATGGAGGATATAAAGGCTTTCCGTCAGTGGGGCAGCAAAACTCCGGGACACCCCGAGTACGGCCACACGGACGGCGTAGAAACTACCACGGGCCCTCTCGGTCAGGGCGTTGCCAATGCCGTGGGTATGGCGATTGCGGAAAGCCATCTGGCTGCAAAGTTCAATAAGCCCGGTTTCCCGGTGGTGGATCACTACACCTATGTTCTGGTGGGCGACGGCTGCCTTCAGGAGGGAATCGAGCAGGAGGCGGCATCTCTTGCGGGCACTCTCAAGCTGGGCAAGCTTATAATGATCTACGATAAAAACAACATCACCATTGAGGGCGATATCAATGTGACCTTCTCCGAGGATGTGGGAGCCCGTCACGCCGCCTGCGGCTGGCAGGTTATAAATGTTGAGGACGGAAACGATGTTGATGCCGTTGCCGCTGCCATTGAGCAGGCAAAGGCGGAAACCGAAAAGCCCTCCATCATCATCTGCCGCACTCAGATCGGCTACGGCTGCCCCGCAAAGCAGGGCAAGGCCAGCGCGCACGGCGAGCCTTTGGGCGCGGAGAATCTGGCCGAGGCCAAGAAAACTCTGGGCTGGGATTACGCCCCCTTTGAGATACCGCAGGATGTATACGACTGCATGGCGGAAAATGCCGCCCGCGGCGCTCAGGCTCAGAAGGACTGGGAGGCCATGATGCAGAAGTACGCAGCCGAATATCCGGCGGAGTATGCCGAGTATCAGCAGTGGATGAACCGTGAATTCCCCGTTGACCTGATGAAGGACGACGAGTTCTGGAAGAGCGAGGGCAAGCCCAACGCCACCCGTGCCTCCTCCGGCACCATGCTTAACCGTATTGCGGCTATGCAGCCCAATCTCTTCGGCGGAAGCGCCGACCTTGCACCCTCCAATAAGAGCCTTATGAAGGATCGCGAGTATTACAGCCCGGCAAACAGGGCAGGTTCCAACTTCCATTTCGGCATTCGCGAGCATGCCATGGCGGCTATCTGCAACGGACTTTATCTCCACGGCGGCGTAACGCCGTACTGCGCTACTTTCTTTGTGTTTTCCGACTATATGAAGAACGCCATGCGTATGTCGGCTCTTATGAAGCTGCCCGTAATTTATATCCTTACCCATGACTCCATCGGCGTAGGCGAGGACGGCCCCACCCATGAGCCCATTGAGCATCTTGCTTCCCTGCGCTCCATTCCGGGTCTTACCGTTATCCGCCCGGCTGACGATAAAGAAACCGCAGCGGCTTACTGCGCAGCCGTTACCCGCAAGAGCCCCACTGCGCTCATACTTACCCGTCAGAACCTGCCGCAGTACGAAAACAGCGGCAAAGAGGCGCTTAAGGGTGCATATATCCTGAAGAATTCCGTAAAGGCGGTTCCGGATGTTATTCTTATGGCCTCCGGCTCCGAGGTGGAACAGATATTCAAGGCAAGCGAGATGCTGGCCGAGCAGGGTGTTGATGCCCGCGTTGTTTCCATGCCCTCCTGGGAGCTTTTCGAGGAGCAGTCCGATGAATACAAGGAGTCCGTACTGCCCGGCGCGGTTCGCGCCCGTGTGGCTATTGAGGCGGCCTCAAGCTTTGGCTGGGCTAAGTATGTCGGCCTTGACGGCGAGATTATTTCCATCGATCATTTCGGTGCAAGCGCACCGGCTTCCGTGCTGTTCAAGGAGTTCGGCATTACGGCAGAGCATGTTGTTCAGGCGGCTTTGCGCGTTGTAAAAAAGTAATGAACGCTTAATACGGACAATTTTTTCGGCCTTCCGCATATATTATTGCGGAGGGCTTTTTATTATCCGGGTACAACATTCTGAAACGGGAGGCGGGTAAATTGAGTATAAGGTATAATGAGCTTAGGCAAAAGGAAGTGGTGAACATCTGCGACGGCAGGCGTTTGGGCTGTGTATGCGATGCCGTGCTTAACAAAGGAGGGCAGATAGAGGCGTTGGTGGTGCCCGGGCAGTGCGGGATGTTTTCCTTTATGCGCTCGGGAAAGGAAACGGTTATACCGTGGTGCCGCATAGTAAGGCTGGGGGACGATGTTATCCTTGTGGATATTGACGGAGTTCCGGTAAAAAAGGGCTGAAATGAAAATCAAGACTGGACGGTGCAAAAAGGATGTGTTATAATTCTTAAAGAGAGAATCGGATAAAAACAGGCTTGCAGCATACGGAGGGCCTTTTGCCTCGGCAAAGCAAAGCAGCCCGGAAAATCCGTTTGCTAAAACGGGCCTGTAAAAGCGGTATCAGCGGGATAAACGGGCAGGAATAAGGAGCGTGACTTGAGTGAAATGCATGTATTGCGGAGCGCCGGACAGCAGGGTGATGGACAGCCGGCCCACTGATGAAGGCACTGTTATAAGGCGCAGACGGGAATGTGTAAATTGCGGACGCCGTTTTACCACATACGAAAAAATAGAATCTGCACCTCTTATGGTGGTAAAGCGCAACGGCAGCCGCCAGCTTTTTGACATAGAAAAGGTGCGGGGAGGAATAATCAAGGCCTGCGAAAAATGCAAGGTATCGGCAGAACAGATGGAAGCGCTGGTTATGGAGATAGATACGGCGGTGCATGACAGGCACGAGCTGGAAATATCCTCGCTGGAAATAGGCGAGCTGGTAAGCGACGGCCTGCGGGAGCTCGACCCTGTGGCGTATATACGCTTTTCCTCGGTTTACCGCGAGCTGAACGATCTTAACAAGCTTATGGAGGAAATGAATAAGCTTATAAAAAAAGACAGCACGCAGGAGAACGGCACAAAGCAGTGAACAAAAGAAAAGAAGCTGACGGAGCAGAAAAGCGTATGAACGAAGATTTTTACTTTTATGACGCGCCAAACGGCGTAAGGCTTATAAAAAACAAGCGCCTGGATGCCTTTGAAAATATAGCGCACGCCTTTACCACGCGCAGGGGCGGCGTAAGCACGGGAGAATGTGAAAGCCTTAACCTGAGCTGGAAACGGCGGGATTCACAGGAAAATGTGTGGGAGAATCACTGCCGCATGGCGAAGGCTATGGGAGTGGATGTTGAAAACATAGTGTTTGTCCAGCTTACGCACAGCGACAGGGTGCTGTGCGTGGATAAGGGCTTCAGAAACGGCGGACGCGGCTGGAGCGATATTCCTGTTGGCTACGATGCGGTAATTACAAATGATACCGACACGGTGCTGCTTGCGCGCACGGCGGACTGCGGCACGGTGCTTATGCACGATCCCGTCAGGCAGGTAATAGCGGCGGTGCACAGCGGCTGGAAGGGGACGGCGGCGGGAGTCATAGTAAACGCCGTGCAGACCATGAAGGAAAAGTACGGCTGTGCCGCGGAGAATATAACGGCGGTGTGCGGACCGAGCATATGCCCGGAGTGTTTTCTCGTGCATGATGACTGCGCACAGGTGTTCTTTGATGCCTTCGGAAAAGGGAAATACGACAGGCTCATGCCGGACGGCAGATACAGCATTGATCTGTGGAGAATAATGGAGGATCAGCTGCTTTCCTGCGGCATAAAGCCGGAAAACATATCGGCGGCGCACTGCTGCACCTGCTGCGATGAGGATAATTTCTTTTCACACAGGCGCGGGCGGGGGCACAGCGGCATAATGTTGGCGGTTATAGATATGCGCGGCGCGGAGGAAAAATCAAAAAAATGATAAGCGGCATAAAAGGAATAGGGCCTAAAAAAGCAGAAGCGCTTTCGCTTATGGGTATAGACACCCTTGAGCAGGCGCTTTGCGTTGTTCCGGCCTCATATATGGATTTTACGCATCCCGTTTTCATATCGGACACCCGTAATGCGGAGCCGGCATTTCTGGTTGCTTCGCTTACAGGCAACAGCTACCCGCGAAAGGGGCGAAGCGGAGTAAGCATGCTTCTTGCGCGCTTTCAAGATGAAACGGGGGGCATAACGGCAATATGGTTCAACCAGCCGTATATGTTCGGCAGGCTGAAAAAAGAGCAAAGATACAAGCTGTACGGGCGGATAGAAATAAAGGATAAGAGAAGATATATAATAAACCCGATATTTGAGCCGGAGGAAGGCACCGCAATGACGGGAATATGCCCGGTGTACAGCCTGCCTAAGGGAAGCGGCGTAAGTCAGGGGCTTATGCGCGCGCTTCTCAGGGCGGCGCTTGACGGCTGTGTAATTGAGGATACATTCCCGCCCTCCCTCAGAGAGCGCTTTACTTTGGCGCACAAAAGATATGCGCTGGAAAACATACATTTTCCTTCAAGCGAGGCGGCGCTTGCCATTGCCAAGCGCACCGTTGCATTTGAGGAGCTGCTTACGCTGCTTGTAAGCCTTTATGCAAACAAAGAGGCAAAGCAGCACCTGCCGGCGCCCGTAATGAGCACTTCGGGCTTAAAAAAAGAGTATTCCCAAAGACTGGGGTTCCGGCTTACGGGGGCGCAGGAGCGGGCGCTTGATGATATTGACGTCGATTTTTCTTCCGGCAAAAGCATGAACCGCCTGCTTCAGGGCGATGTTGGGTCGGGTAAGACCGCCGTTGCCTTTTATTGCGCGTATGCCGCATGGAAAAACGGCGGGCAGTGCGTTATCATGGCACCCACGGAGATACTTGCCCGGCAGCATTTTCTGGCCTTTACGGCGCTTTTTCCGGAGATACCGTGCGTGTATATCCGCGGAGGAATGCGTGCAGGCGACAGAAAAGAGGCGGAAGAAAAAATTGCATCGGGAGAAGCAGGGGTGATAGTGGGCACACATGCGGTTCTGAGCGAAAAAACAGAATACCGCGATCTGCGAATGGTGGTTACGGACGAGCAGCATCGCTTCGGGGTGGCGCACAGGGCGCGCCTTGAGGGCAAGGGGGCAAACCCGCACACTCTTGTTATGTCGGCAACTCCCATACCGCGCACGCTGGCGCTTGTGCTTTACAGCGACCTTGATGTTTCGGTGCTGGATGAGCTGCCGCCGGGAAGACAGCATATCACAACGGCGGTCATACCGCCGGCAAGGGAAAGAGCGCTTTTTGAATATATAGCTGCCTGTGCCGGGCAGGGGCTGCAATCCTATATAGTCTGCCCCCTTGTTGACCCAAATGAGGATTATGCCGCGCGCAGCGCAAAGGAAATATACGAGGATATGCTTGCGCTTTTGCCGCCGGAGAAGCTGGGGCTTATACACGGCCGTATGAAGGCGGAGGAAAAGCAGAGCGTCATGGACGGCTTTGTTTCTGGCAAAACGGCGGTGCTTGTTTCCACTACGGTAATTGAGGTGGGGATAAATGTGCCGTCGGCCGTAAACATGGTGATTGTGGATGCCGAGCGCTTCGGGCTTGCGCAGCTGCACCAGCTGCGGGGCAGAGTAGGCAGAGGCAGCATGAAATCCTATTGCTTTTTGCTTTCCGCTCAGGACAGCGAACGCCTTGAAATACTTACCAAAACCGACGATGGCTTTGAAATAGCAGAGCAGGATCTTAAACTGCGCGGACCGGGAGATTATTTCGGCTTGCGTCAGAGCGGAATGCCGGGTACGGATTTTTCGGCGCTGTTTGCGGATATGAATATGGTAAGGGCGGCAAAGGAGGCACTGGCGCTGATAGTATGCGAGCCGGAATACAAAAATCTTTATGCTTCTTTGCGGGCAAGTGCCATTTCAAACGGGGAAAAAGAGGTCACATACAATTAGGGAGCGGCTTTAACATGCGTTTTTTCACACATGTGTGATTGATACGCGTTTTTTATAATTGCGGCGGCATATATTTATAAAACGGCATATGAAAACCGCATGAATTCCGCATAAGCTGTAAAAATGCGTTTACTAACCGAACAATGTGCGGTATAATGCCTGCGTATTCATTATTTATTCATATTCAAGGAGAAACCGCAATGATTGAAATCAAGGAAGCCAAAACACGACGGGAAATTCACGATTTTGTGGAATTTCCAAACAAGCTCTACAAGGATTGTCCGTACTATGTTCCCTGTCTGAGCGTGGATGAAACAAAGGACCTTCGCCCGGAAACAAACCCGGCCTACGAATACTGTGAGGCTAAAATACTGCTTGCCTATAAGGACGGCGAGCTGGCGGGGCGTATGTGCGCGATCATCAACCATGCCTACAACGAAAAATGGAACAAAAAGCGTATCCGCTTCAATCGCTTTGATGTAATAGACGATATCGAGGTTACAAAGGCGCTTATCGACTATGTTAAAGCGTGGGGCAAGCAAAACGGACTTACGGAGATCACCGGCCCTATCGGTTTTTGCGATATGGATAAGGAGGGCATGCTGGTTGAAGGCTTTGACGAGATGGATATGTATATCACGGCCTATAACGCGGCATACTATCCCAAGCATCTGGAGGCGTTGGGCTTTGTAAAGGATGCCGATTGGGTGGAGATGGAGATAAAGGTTCCGGATAAGCTGGATGAGCGGATAGTAAAGGTGTCCAACGGGCTTATGCGCAGAGGCAATCTGCACGAGTTCAAGTTTACCAAAATGAAGCAGGTGCTGCCCCGCGTGGAGGAAATCTTCGATCTGCTCAATGAGGCCTATGCCGGGCTGTACGGCACGGTGGAGCTTAACAAGCGGCAGGTGATGTTTTATAAAGACCACTACATAGCGCTGCTTGACCCCCAATATGTATGCGTTATAGAAAACGAAAACAATGAGATAGTGGGCTTCGGCGCTGCACTGCCCTCCCTTGCAAAGGCAACAAAAAAGGGCGGCGGGCATTATCTGCCCTTTGGCTGGATACACCTGCTTAAGGCTCTTAAGAAGAACGACCGTCTGGAGCTGCTGCTGGTGGCCGTGCGCAAGGATTATCAGAATAAGGGCGTAAATGCCATGATGATAAACAAAATATATGCAAACGCCATTAAAAACGGTATTAAATATGCCGAAACCGGCCCGGAGCTGGAGCTGAACGACAAGGTGCAGTCCCAGTGGAAGAGCTTTGAAACAAGGCAGCATAAGCGCAGAAGATGCTATGTTGCGCCCATTGACTGAATAAAAGCATGATTAACGGATGCGTTCGGGGTTCGCCCGGGCGCATTTCCGCTTATAAGGGGCAGGGGGGAAATATCCCGCTAAAAGCGGCATTGCTTTTGAAGCGGTATTGTGATATAATACAATATACAGCTTAATGCAATACGGCGGATTTTTCACGGAATCTGCATTGATTTTGTTTTATAACGGCGTCTGCGTCAATAGCGCATCGCCGGAAAGGAATTCTGAATTACATGGCGGAAAAAAAGAAAAAAAGCACGGCAAAAAGCACCTCTGGCAGGGCTAAGACCTCTCAGGCCAAGCGTTCCCCGCAGAAAAGCAAAGCCTCCGCAAGAAACACTTCGGGCAGAAACGGCAAAAGAAGCGGCCGGTCCGGGGTGTCGGGAAATGCTTCGCGGGAGATGCAGGGGGTAATATGCGCCGCTTTGGGACTGCTTGTTCTTGCCTGCCTTTTCATAAGAAAAACCGCTGCGGTGCCCGAGGCGATAGCCGGGGTAATAATGGGGCTTTTCGGTATAGGCGGCTATCTTGTGCCTATTGCCATGCTGGTGTTCGGCATTGCAAGAATAGTCAGGAGCAGCTTTGACATTCATGCGGGCAAAACGGTGTCCGGCATAGTGTTCACGCTGTGCATATGCGGCCTTATACACCTTGCCTTAACGGCGGCCGGCGGGCTTGCATGGACGGAAGGCGGATATTTTGATTCCCTTAAAACCGTTTATAATGCGGCGTCGCAGTCGTTTTTCCCGTTAAGCATGGGTGCTGTATGCGCAGCTTATGTTTATCCGCTTGTACGCCTTTTCGGAGTGGCAATAAGTGCGATAATTCTTGTGTGCGGCGTTGCGGTAAGCGTGATATTGCTGTTTAATTTTTCTTACAGAGAAATGGGCATACGCCTTAAAAAGCATATCGACAACGGCAGGGAGCAGCGCAGAAACCGTGCGCTTATGCAGGACGACATCTTTGAAGATGACGGCGATATTGAAAACGGATATGAAAGCGGCGAGGATGAACAGGAAGCCTATAACAGCAGCTGCGGCCGCTTTGCCAAAAACGAAAACACCAATACACGCAAAAAGGTCAAAATGTTTGACGATACGGTGGAGGAGGGGCTTAACCGCAAGCATAACCGCGATGTTATAAATGAGCAGGAATCGCCGCTGTCCATAGATGAGGCTGCGCCCGTAAGCGTATTAAAAAGAGAATTCAACGAGCCGGACAGCCATACTTTGTATGACAGCGCATTTAACAGCGGCGCAGCAGCTCAGGACGCACAGGAGCAAACCGTGCATGCACGGCAGGAGGAGTATTCACCCTTTATAAAGCCGACTCCGCAGGAGCCGGACGGGCAGGCGTTTGAAGCGAGCCCGGAGGAGGCGCAGTATGCATACGGGGAGGAGCCGGAGGAGGCCCGTGAGGTGCAGGCCGTAAAAACGCCGTACCTGCCCACGGAGCAGGAAGGCGCGGAGGATACTGAAAGCGATCCGGAGGAGCCGGAGCACGAAAAGGAAAATGTAAGCGGAGAGTTCAATTCCTTCGATCTGCCGGCGCAGCCGCCAAAATATGTTTTTCCGCCCCTTTCGCTTTTGCCGCCGCCCAAGCCGCCCAAGAATGTTGCAAATGTAAATTATGCCGCCTTGGCCGCTAAGCTGGAGCGCACGCTGGCAAGCTTCGGCATACGGGCACGGGTCATAAACTATACCGTGGGTCCGGCCATAACGCGCTATGAGCTTACGCTGGAGGAGGGCATAAGAGTAAATAAAATTCTGAACCTTTCCGATGATATTGCGTTGGCCATGGCGGCAACCGGCGTGCGTATAGAGGCGCCGATTCCGGGGAAATCGGCAATAGGCATAGAGATACCGAATGTTAATGTAACCATGGTATGCCTGCGCGAGGTGCTGGACAGCGACAGCTTCCGCAATAATCCCTCCTGCGTGGCAATAGGGCTTGGAAAGGATATAACCGGCAGAGCGGTCATTGCCGATATTGCCAAAATGCCGCATCTGCTTATAGCCGGTCAAACCGGCTCCGGTAAATCCGTTGCCATAAACAGCCTTATCGTAAGTCTGCTTTACAAGGCTACCCCCGATGAGGTGCGCCTGATACTTGTAGACCCGAAGCAGGTGGAGCTCAGTATATACAACGGCATACCGCATTTGCTGCTGCCGGTGGTAACAGACCCCAAAAAGGCGGCGGGTGCGCTGCAATATGTTGTGCGGCAGATGGAAAAGCGGTACAGCGAATTCAGCAAGCACAGGGTAAAGGATATATACCGCTACAACGAGCAGGCAAAAGCGGCGGGCGAGCCGATAATGCCCCGCATAGTGGTTATTGTAGACGAGCTTAACGACCTTATGATGGTGTGCCCCGGCGAGGTGGAGGACAGCGTGCTGCGCATAGCCCAGCTGGCGCGCGCCGCAGGAATTTATCTTGTTTTGGCTACTCAGCGCCCCAGCGTCAATGTAATAACGGGCGTTATCAAGGCAAATATTCCGTCCCGCATGGCCTTTGCAGTGGCCTCATCGCATGATTCCAAAACCATTTTGGACAGAGTGGGCGCGGAAAGGCTTGTGGGCAAGGGAGATATGCTGTATCATCATAACGGCGAATCAAAGCCTTTGCGTATTCAGGGCGCCTTTGTGGATGAAACCGACATCGAAAAGGTGGTGGAGTTCATAAAGGGCAATTCCGGCGAGCCGGAGTATATCGATGAGGAAGAGATCACCATGGTTTCTCAGGAGGATAAAGAGGAAGCGGGTGCCGACGGCGAGGAGGGCTATGACGAGCTGATCTTCAAGGCCGTGGACATAGTTATGCAAACGGATCAGGCCTCAATATCCATGCTCCAGCGCAAGCTGGGCATAGGCTATGCCCGCGCCGGCAGGCTTATAGATGCCATGGAAAAAATGCGCATTATCGGTCCGTCCCAGGGCAGCAAGCCCAGGGAGATACTGATAACGCAGGAGCAGTATATACAGAATTTCAAAAGGAAATAAAAAAACAAACGGGCTGAGAGCAGCGAGCAGGCTTGTATGCTGCTTAAGGCTGCGTAAGATTCTAATACAAAGGTACAAAGGAAAAAACAAATCATGCAATACAGGGCGGCAGTTGTTTCACTGGGCTGCAATAAAAATCTGGTGGATTCCGAAATAATGATGAAATACCTCTCAGAGGCGGGCTGTACGGTGGTGCAGGATCCGGCTGGGGCCGATATCGTATTTGTAAATACCTGCGGCTTTATAACCGAGGCAAAGGAGGAATCCATACGCACGATATTTGAAATGCTGGAGCTTAAAAAGCAGGGCGTGCGCGCGGTGTTTGCCACGGGCTGCTTTGCCAAGCGCTATGCAAAGGAGCTGCGCAGTCAGATTCCCGAGCTTGACGGAATACTGGGGGTATACGATTACTCCCATATATCCGAAATGCTTAACTGCTTTGAAAACGGGCGCAAGTATTTCTGCACCGAGGGCACGCCGGAATATATGGACACCGCGCCCGGCAGAATCGTTTCCACTCCTTCATACAGCGCATATCTTAAAATAGCCGATGGCTGCTCAAACCGCTGTCACTACTGCGCCATTCCGTCCATACGGGGCGATTACTGCTCAAGGGATTTCGATTCCCTCATAGCGGAGGCTCGGGCGCTCTATGACGGCGGCGTGCGCGAGCTTATAGTTACGGCGCAGGATTCCACACGCTACGGCGAGGATAAGGGAAAGGGACGGCTTACGGAGCTGCTTAAAAGCCTTGAGAGCATAGGCTTTAAGTGGATAAGGCTGCTGTATGCCTATCCCAGCCGCATAAGCGATGAGCTGCTTGAATATATGAATTCCAGCAGCGTTATATGTCATTATCTTGATATGCCCATTCAGCATACCGAGGATAAAATGCTCAAGGCCATGAACAGGCATTATAATTCCGATGTTATAAAGCATATTTACGACAAGGTGCGCTCTTTTGATAAGCCGTGGGCGCTGCGTACTACTGTCATATGCGGCTATCCCGGCGAAACACCGGCGGATTTCCGGCATATGCTTGATTTTCTCAAGCAGCGTCCCTTCGAGCTGCTGGGAGCCTTCAGGTACTCGCCGGAGGAGGGAACGGTGGGAGCCTCCCTGCCGCATCAGACGCGCGCCTCCACAAAGCAGGTGCGTTTTGACAGCGTAATGCTTCAGCAGTCCTCCATTACAAACGAGCTGAACTCAAAATATGTCGGGCTTACGCTGCCCGTGCTTATAGAGGGTTACAGCGAGGAAAACTCAAGCTATGTGGGCAGGTGTGAGTTTCAGGCCCCGGAGGTGGACGGATGTGTTTATGTTTCGGGTGAAAACCTTGAAACGGGCAGCTTCTATTCCTGCACGGTGCAGGAAGCCTTCGGTTACGACCTTTACGCAAGCGCACAGGCAAAGGATAAAACAGAATAACAGTCAGACACCATCACCGAAAGGGGAAGCAGACAGCCTATGAACCTTGCCAATAAGCTCACATTTCTGAGAATCATTATGATACCGGTAATGGCGGTATTGTACTTTTTCTCTTTGGAATATGCGGCGGCCGCCGTATTTATGCTGGCGGTGCTTACCGATATGCTGGACGGACGCATAGCGCGAAGCCGCAACATGGTTACCGATTTCGGAAAATTTCTGGACCCGATAGCGGATAAGCTGCTTAATGTAACGGCGCTTATAATGCTGCTTTGGGCATCGCGGAGCGATGACCCGTGGGCCGTGGTGCTTACCGTGTGCACCGTAATAATCGTTGCGCGGGAATTTACCGTTACCGGCTTCAGAATCATTGCAGCTACAAACCGCGTGGTTATTGCCGCGGATAAATGGGGCAAGATAAAAACCGTCACTCAGGATGTTGCAATAGTGCTGCTTTTGATGGGCAACTGGCCCTTCGTGCTTATAGGCATTCCCGTGGATTACATAGTGCTTATTGCCTCCACGGTGCTTACGGTGGTAAGCGGCGCAAATTACATAGTAAAAAACACCGCAGTGTTCAAAAGCGGCGATGCATTTAAGGAGAAAAGCGGAAAATGACGCAGAAGCGGCGCGTAAAAAAAGTGTGCAGACAGCTGCTGGAGGGTGAAATCACCGTATCCGCTGCTGAATCCTTTACGGGCGGCGGGGTGTCGTCGCAGCTTGTAAGCAGGGCGGGAATGTCGGCATCGTTTCTTTTGGGCATTGTGGCATATACCGATAAAGCAAAAGCCACGCATCTTGGCGTCAGCACTGAAATACTTGAGCGCTTCGGAGCGGTAAGTCCTGAGTGTGCGCAGGCAATGGCAAAGGGCATTCAGGAGACATCGGGCAGCGACATTGCGGTGGCCACTACCGGCTTTGCCGGCCCCGGCGGGGGAACGCCCGCAGCTCCGGTGGGTACCTTTTTTGTTGCCGCAGTACGGGGCGGTGCGGTATGCTGCCGGCGCTTTTTCGTAAAGGGCTCGCGCCGCAGGGTAACAAAGCGCGGAGTAAAGGAAGCCTTCAAAATTATCGAATATATGCTTAAACAGAATTCCGATGCCTGAAACACCGCATATGTTTTTTGCGAAATTAATCGGCAAAAAGTGTGTTTTATCATCTTTGGTGTTGCACGGGCGGTTTCGGGATGCTATAATATATACTAGAAATTACGGGTTTTAACAGCCGGAGGAAGGCTGAAAGATATAACAAAGGAGAAAAAAGATGGACAAGCAAACGGCACTTGAGGCGGCTCTTGTACAGATTGAAAAACAGTTCGGCAAGGGTTCCGTTATGAAACTGGGTGATGCTGCGGCAACGCAGATTTCCGTTATACCTACCGGCAGCATACAGATAGACGCAGCTCTGGGCGTAGGCGGAATACCGCGCGGAAGAATAATCGAGATATTCGGGCCGGAGTCATCGGGTAAAACCACCATTGCGCTGCAAATGGTTGCATCCGCGCAAAAGCTGGGCGGCATTGCGGCATATATCGATGCGGAGCATGCAATGGATCCGGAATATGCCAAGGCTCTGGGGGTGGATGTTGACAATCTGTACATTTCACAGCCCGATACAGGCGAGCAGGGCTTGGAGATATGCGAATCCCTTGTGCGTTCCGGCGCTATCGACATAGTGGTTATCGACTCGGTTGCCGCGCTTGTTCCCAAGGCAGAGATCGAAGGCGATATGGGCAGCTCTCATATGGGCTTGCAGGCGCGCCTTATGTCGCAGGCACTGCGCAAGCTGGCGGGTGTCATAAGCAAAACAAACGCCACCGCCATATTTATAAACCAGCTTCGTGAGAAGGTGGGCGTTATGTACGGCAACCCGGAGGTCACCACCGGCGGCAAGGCCCTTAAATTCTATGCAACGGTGCGCATGGATATCCGCAAGGGCGACGCCATAAAGGACGGCGCCGATATAATAGGCAATAAAACCAAGGTGAAAATCGTCAAAAACAAGGTTGCACCGCCTTTCCGTTCCGTCGAGGTGGAAATGTATTACGGCAAGGGCATAAGCCGCGCAGGCGGTTTGCTGGATGCCGCCGTGGATGTAGGACTTATTGAAAAAAGCGGCACATGGTTCAGCTATAAGGGCGACCGCATAGGCCAGGGCAAGGACAACGCCCGTGCGTATATCGAGGCTCATCCGGAGCTTATGGAGGAGCTGGATACCAAGCTGCACACCATGCTCAATGTTATAAATACAAACCTTGCAGCCGGAAAGCGCAAGGCGGTAAAGCCGCTTAAGGCGACGGAGGCCGCGGGAGATTCTGCGGACGAGCTGGATCAGGACGATTGATCCCGGCTGTTTGCAAAACAGTCAAATAAAACAGCCAAAAGCTTTGCATTGCGCATTTATCTGCCGCAGCAGAGCTTTTTTGCAAAGATGTTTGCTTAAAAACATAAAAATACGGCATCGGAAAGAAAAACCGATGCCGCTTTGATATTTTAAGGCTCAGTGCTTTTGCGAAGGGGTCTGCGCTTCCGTACAGAAGGGGTGGATGGCGGTTATTCCGCTTTTAAGAACAGCGCTCCTTAAAAGCGGGGAATACATAAAGGGCAGCTTCAGCTGTTTTAACGCAAGACGCATTCGCAGGGAGCGGGTAGCGGCGGCATAACAGGAGAAATCTCCCTTGCGAGCTATGCTCTCATATGCTGCCGCGGCGCTGTTTATTGCAAAGCTGATGCCCTCGGCGGAGCTGGGGGATACAAGCCCGGCAGCCTCTCCGATAAGTGCGCAGGAACAGTCGCCGCTTACGGCGGCGGAAGGCATAAAGCGTGGGCGGAGCAGCATGGCCCCTTCCCGCGACAGCTTTTGTCCGAAGCGGTAGCCCAAGCCGCTCAGCCGCTCTACCATGGTATCCAGCTTTTCGTTTGCGCTTCCGTCGGGGAGAAAGGCGCCGCCTACATAGGCTATGCCGTCCTTTACAAAGGTCCAGCCGCTGTAATCGGTAAGGCGGCGGTCAAATACCGCGCTGTAAAGCATCTGATCCTCACAGGCGCGAAAAAGCTGCTGTACGCACACATAACTGCGGGCATTGCGGGATATTCCGAGCCGTTTTGCGGTAACGGAGCACGCACCGTCTGCACCTATAAGCAGGCGGCTGTGAAGCGTCGTGCCGTCGGAAAGCAGTATTTTATAGCCGTCGGGGAGATGCTTTATATCGCGTACAACGCGCCCGGCGTACTTGTCGGTGCTTTGCGACAGCCCGAACAGATATCGGTCAAAGCGGGCGCGGTCAATGTTCAGATAGCAGCGCTGATAGAGCCGGCTCAGCCCGGTTTCGAGGTCCAGTGTTTTCACTGCAAATATCTGCGGTGAGGCAAGAATCTCCTTGGGCAGAGAAAACGACAGCCGCGCCAGCGCCTTCTGCGCATCGGGCGCAAGCAGACCTCCGCAGGATTTTACAAATGCAGGATTCGGACGGTCAAAAAAGCGCCGGTCGGCTATTCCCACGGAAACTCCGCTCTTTTCCAGCAGGTACGCCGCAATGCTGCCGGCAGGTCCTGCCCCTGAGATAAATACATCATAATGCTTCATGCTTCAATTATATACCATAGCGCGTCGATGTGCAAGGTGCAATGTGCCTTCCGGCCAAATATTCAATTGATTTTTGCGGGGATTTGTAGTAATATTACAATTGCGGCGGGGTGCGCAAGTTTCGCGCGTCCGTCAGTCTTTTTTTCGGAGATGACCGTATGGAAAAAATCAGGATGAAAACACCCCTTGTGGAAATGGACGGGGACGAGATGACCCGTATTATCTGGCAAAGCATAAAGGATATTTTGCTTAAGCCCTATATTGAGCTTAAATGCGAATATTACGATCTCGGGCTGCCCAACCGCGACAAAACCGAAGACAGGGTTACAACCGAAGCGGCGCTTGCCATTAAAAAATACGGAGTAGGCGTAAAATGCGCTACAATAACCCCAAATGCGGCAAGGGTGGAGGAATATAAGCTTAAAAGCATGTGGAAAAGCCCCAATGGCACTATCCGTGCCATTTTGGACGGCACGGTATTTCGTGAGCCTATAATAGTTCCCGGAGTGCAGCCGCGCGTGCCGGCATGGAAGCAGCCGATAGTAATTGCCCGCCATGCCTACGGTGATATTTATAAAAACACGGAAATGCGCACCTCTGCGGGTGATGTGGCCGAGCTTACAGTAACCTCTGCGGACGGTTCAAAGCGCACCGCGCTTATTCACTCCTTCACCGGCGACGGCGTTATAATGGGTATGCACAATACCGATGCCTCCATAAGAAGCTTTGCGCGTGCTTGCTTCAATTATGCTCTTGATTCTGGAAGGGATCTTTGGTTTTCGGCAAAGGATACCATATCCAAAACCTACGATCACCGCTTCAAGGATATTTTTCAGGAGATATTTGATGCAGAATTCAGGGAAAAGTTTGCCTCCGCCGGCATTGAATATTTCTACACCCTTATTGATGATGCGGTTGCACGCATAATGCGCTCAGAGGGCGGCATGATATGGGCGTGCAAGAATTATGACGGCGATGTAATGAGCGATATGATAGCAACCGCCTTCGGCTCCCTTGCCATGATGTCCAGCGTGCTTGTTTCGCCGGACGGAAAATACGAATACGAGGCCGCTCACGGCACCGTAACAAGGCATTACTACCGCCATCTCAAGGGGGAAGAAACCAGCACGAACTCTATAGCCACAATATATGCATGGACCGGCGCGCTCAACAAACGCGGCGAGCTGGACGGCATACCGGAACTGTGCGAGTTTGCAAAAAAGCTGGAGAAAGCCACGATATTGACGGTGGAAAACGGAATAATGACAAAAGAGCTGTACTTGCTCAGCAGCGCCCCGAATAAGCGCAGCTTGAATACCGTGGAGTTCCTTGAAGAGGTAGGAAAAACGCTCAAGGCCATGCTGTAACGGGCGTACGGCACCCAAGGAAATTTACCGTAAAAACAAATTGCAGATATTATATAAATTATTGCAAAGAAAGGGCCGGTAAGGCCGCGAAAGGAAGATAAAAATGAAAATATACGAAGCTTGGGAAAAACTCACCGACAGTTTTACAAACGAACAGCAGCAGCTGCAATTTTGGAATGAATATTACAGAATAGAAACCGAAGCCTACAAGAAGATACTTGCAGATCCGGAGCATAAGCTCTCCGGCAGCATCAAAGAGGCGGCAGAGAGCATCGGTATGGAGCCGGTGATGTTTGCAGGCTTTTTGGACGGTGCAAACACCAGTCTTAAGCAGGAGGTTGACCTTAGCACTCTGGAGGATACCGACAGCATTGAAATAGTATTTGATACGGAAAAGCTGTATTACAATATGCTTTCCGCAAAGGCAAAATGGCTTTATACCCTGCCCGAATGGGACGGTGTGCTGAGCGCAGAACAGCGGGATACCATCCTCAGACAGTGGCGCGCCGATCATACGGCTGTAAGCCACAAGGTGGGAAGAAACGATCCCTGCCCCTGCGGAAGCGGCAAGAAATATAAAAACTGCTGCGGCTGATAACCGGCAGCGGCACTATCTGATGTGATAAGAGGTTGGAATGTCGGACGACAGAATGAAGAAAATACGCAATTTCTGTATAATTGCGCATATAGATCACGGTAAAAGCACCCTTGCGGATAGGCTTATCGACGCTACCGGCACCATAAGCAAGCGAGATATGCAGGATCAGGTGCTGGATACCATGGAGCTTGAAAAAGAGCGGGGAATAACCATAAAATCCAAGGCGGTGCGCATGTTTTATGATGCGCCGTGGGGCGAGGAGCTCACCTTCAATCTTATTGATACGCCCGGACATGTGGATTTTACCTATGAGGTTTCCCGCAGCCTGAACGCCTGCGAGGGCGCATTGCTTGTGGTGGATGCCACTCAGGGCATAGAGGCGCAGACTCTGGCAAATGTGTATCTTGCTCTTGAGCAGGATCTTGAAATACTGCCGGTAATAAACAAAATAGACCTTCCCAGTGCGGATCCGGAGGGCACCAAAAAGGAAATTGAGGATGTTATAGGGCTGCCCGCTCAGGATGCGCCCTGCATATCCGCAAAGGAGGGTCTGAATATAGAGGCGGTGCTGGAGCTTATCGCCCGCGGTGTTCCGGCGCCAAAGGGGGATGCGGATGCCCCTCTTCAGGCACTTATATTTGATTCCTGCTATGATAACTATAAGGGCGCGCTCAGCTTTGTGCGCGTTAAAAACGGCACGGTGCGCGCCGGTGATCGTATACGCATGATGAGCACCGGCAGCGAATTTGATGTGGTGGAGGTAGGAGTGTTCACCCCGGATTATACTCCTGCCGATGCGCTCAGGGCGGGCGATGTAGGATATATTGCCGCCAGCATAAAGAATGTCAGCCAAACGCGCGTGGGCGATACGGTAACCCTTGCCGAGAATCCGGCAAAGGAGCCGCTGCCGGGCTATAAGGAAGCAAAGCCCATGGTGTTTTGCGGAATATATCCTGCAGACGGCTCGGAGTACGGCGACCTTAAGGACGCGCTGGAAAAGCTGCGCCTGAACGATGCTGCGCTCACCTTTGAGCCGGAAACCTCGGCGGCACTGGGCTTTGGCTTCCGCTGCGGATTTTTGGGACTGCTGCACATGGAAATAATTCAGGAGCGGCTGGAGCGCGAATTTGACTTTGATATAATAACTACCGCGCCCAGCGTAATATACCGCATAACCAAGCCGGACGGCACCGAGCTGCTGCTGGATAATCCGGCAGATATGCCAAGACCCGAAGAAATAGCATCAATATCCGAGCCGATAGTAAGCGCACATATCATGACTCCGCCGGAGTATATCGGCAACATCATGGAGATATGCCAGGAAAAGCGCGGGGAGTATATCAATATGAAATATATAAATGAAACCCGTGCGGTTCTGGAGTACAGGCTTCCGCTTAACGAAATTATATATGATTTCTTTGATGCGCTCAAATCCCGCACGCGCGGCTACGCTTCCTTTGACTATGAGATCGTGGGCTATAAAGAAAGCGAGCTTGTAAAGCTTGATATACTGTTAAACGGCGATGTGTGCGATGCTATGGCTACAATAGTTCATAAGGACAAGGCGTATGCGCGCGGCAGGGCTATTGCGGAAAAGCTTAAGGATGTAATTCCACGCCAGCTTTTTGAAATACCCATACAGGCGGCAATCGGCGGCAAGGTAATAGCGCGGGAAACCGTAAAGGCAATGCGCAAGGATGTACTTGCAAAGTGCTACGGAGGCGATATAACCAGAAAGAAAAAGCTGCTGGAAAAACAGAAGGAGGGCAAGAAACGCATGCGCCAGATAGGCAGCGTGGAGCTTCCCTCCGAGGCGTTCATGGCCGTGCTTAAAATAAACTGAAACAGTCATCCCATTTACGGCGCGTCCGGGCGGTGCTTCGTCCTGCGGCGCGCTTTTTCTGCGGCTGTTGTTAAGGCTTGCGGAAAAATAATTATGCCCGTAAAAAAGGAGGAAGATAACGGTGAGCTCCGTATATGTGCATATACCTTTTTGTGCCGGAAAATGTCGCTATTGCGACTTTGTATCCTTTGCGGGCAAAGAGTCGCTTACGGACGATTATATCTTTTCGCTGCTGAAGGACGCGGAAGGTTATCGCGGGGAGGCCGCCGAAACCGTTTTTATAGGCGGGGGAACGCCGTCCGTGCTGTCCTGCGGGCAGACGGAAAGGCTGCTGCGTGGTCTTAAGGATATATTTTGCATAAAGCCGGGCGCGGAATTTACAATGGAAAGCAATCCCTGCAGCCTGTCAAGGGAAAAGCTGCGGCTTTATCGCGATTTGGGGGTGAATCGGCTGTCCATAGGGCTTCAGTCTACGCTGGACAGCGAGCTTAAAATGCTGGGCAGGCTGCATGACTATAAAACATTCCTTGATGCGTATGCAATGGCAAGAGAGTGCTTTGATAATATAAATATCGATCTGATTTCCGGGCTTCCCGGGCAGTGCCCGGAGGATTTCGCCCTGACGCTTGACCGTGTAGCCGCGCTGGAGCCGGAGCATATATCGGCTTACAGCCTGATACTGGAGGAGGGTACGCTCCTTGAAAAAGAGGTAAACAGCGGGCTTCTGAGCACTCCGGATGAGGAAACCGACCGCAAAATATATGCGCTTACGGCACAGAAGCTGCTTATATCAGGCTATAAAAGGTATGAAATATCGAATTATTCCCGTGAAGGATATGAATGCCGGCATAATCTTGCATACTGGACGGGAAAGGACTATATCGGCATAGGCTGCGCCGCACATTCGCTGCAAAACGGTATAAGAAGCCGCCGCAGCAGCGATCTGACGGAATACATGACACATCCTGGCCCATGTGAAAGCGTTGTGCTTACAAAAAAGGATCGCTACGAGGAATTCATAATGCTCAGGCTTCGTCTGACCGAAGGGTTTTCCTTCCGACAGTGCGTTTTGGATACGGGAACGGATATAAGATGCACGCGCTCACGCGAGCTGGAAACGCTGCAAAGGGGCGGATTTATAATAATTAACGGGGATAACTGCCGCCTGAGCGAAAAAGGCATGGATCTTTGTGACGCGGTGACCTTGCAGCTGATATAAAGCCGCTGCAGGGGGGCCGGGTTAATATAAAAATCAAATATACAATAAAGGACGGTAATTGCGTATTGCCGTCTTTTTTTGTTTGCGTTCTATGCGTTTGAGGCTTGTTTTCAGGGCTTAAAAGGGATAAAAAGCTCAGTAATGTTCATAATAGCAATATAAAAACGGGAGGCGAAAAATGTTTTTTATTGCATTGGCTCTGGCGGCTGCATCGCTGATTGTTATGCTTGCGTGTCGGTCGAATAAGGGAACTGTTTGTTCAAAAGCACTGAAAAAGGAGATAAAAACGGCATTATTGCTGGAAAAACGGCTGTATCTGCTTAAAACGCAGGAGGCTGCGCCGAGCCTTGCGCATACCGTGGCGCAGCTGTGCCGTGAAAGGGTGCGTGTTTGCGACAGCGCTTCTGCCGCCGTGCGAAGAGCGCAAAATGAGGGCATGCGGCTCTCCGGCGCGCTGTGGCGCAGGGTATACGGCGCGTGCAGGGAGTTTTTGCGCAAGGGAGCGGAGGCTGACGAGCTGGCGCTTTTGCTGGGGGCGGACAGTCTTCCCGCATATGCGCTTTGCGCCCTGCCGGTATGTCTGCCCCTTGCCGCGGCGGAGCTGCTGAGTGCGGCAGCGGCGGAAATTGCCGTAAAAATGGGGGTTTTCGCCGATCTGAAGGGGGAGCTGAGGGCGTGCTGCGACGGGAAAATATCCGGGGAAGAGCTGGCGGAAAGGGTGGCAAAGAGCAGTGAAAAGCTGTACCAGGTGCTGACCGGGCCGGAAATGTGCGAAAATATCGGGCTTACCGCGAGGATAGGCGAGGCGGCGCTTGAAAAAAACGGTTTCAGAAAAGAAAACTTTATAAGCGAATATAGTGTTGAATGTACGGAAAACGCAGTGTTGACTGATGAATTAGTGGGCTTTTTATGCACAAAAGACTATAAAAAGGCCGTAATTGCGGCTGAAAAGGCGTGCATTCAGGAAAAGTGGCTCATGAGGGACAAGGGGTATGAAATGAGCGATGAAGCAACGCGCGCAGAGTACAGGAGGGCTCTGTACGGGCTGCTTTGGGACATGGGCCGGGGCGACGGGCAGAAGCAAACGGCGAAAAATTGCGTTAAAAACAGTGAAAAAAGCGATAAAAAACGCATAAAAAACGGGCAAAAAACGCTTAAAAACGCGCATAAAAAATTTACCGAAGCAAAAACGGTGGTAAAATGCGTATCCGTTACGGGATTGCTTGACGAGCTGTACCGGGAGGGCGGCACACAGGAAGGCGGGATAGGATATTATTTGCTCGGAGAGGGACAGGAGAAGCTGTATAAAAGCGCGGGGCTTGGCAAAATGACCGACGGCAGGCGGGCATGGGTGCAGCGTATCGGCGCCGCCGGACTGTATATTGCATTTATAGCGCTGTGGGAGGCGCTGGCGGCGGCTGTTCTGCCTATTGAGGGCGGTCTTTTGTGGGCAGCGGAAATTCTGAACCTGCCCCTTGCGGCAGCGGCAGCGCGCGCGCCGCTTTATGCCGCCGCGGGAAGGCTTATGCAGGGGCAGAAAACTCCCATGCTGCGCGAGGGGGCGGAGGCGCTTGAAAAGAAAAAATGCGTTATAGCGATGTCCTGCATTTTAAGCACGGGGGAGAAATGCAGAAGGCAGCTGGCGGGACTTGAGCGTATGGGGGCGGCAAATCCCGGCATATCCTGCGTGCTGGTTGGGGATTTTCTTAACGAGGGACAAAACGACAGCAGAGAAGTGGTTTTGCAGACATTAAAAGAAGGGATAGAACGCCTGAATGGAGGCGGGGGCAGCTTTGCGGCGGTTGTGCGTCTTGGCAGCGGGGAGCCCAGAGAGCGCAAGCGCGGAGCACTGGAGGCGCTATGCAGATATCTTGTAAAAGGTGACGGCAGCGAATTCGGAATTATTCTGGGCGGGGAAAATATTGCGGGCTGTGATTTTATACTGGCGGCAGATCAGGACACGGTGTTTGTGCCGGGATGCGCATTAACGCTTATGCGTGCGGCGCTGCATCCGTTATCAAAACGGAAAAACGGCAAGGCGCCAATGGTTCAGCCAAGTGTTACCGCGGGGCTGCCGTACAGGCGCGCAACCATGCTTGAAAAGGCGCTCTCCGACGGCATGATGCCGTTTTATCCGTCGTCCGGAGGGGAGCTTTTGTGCAGGCCGGGTTATTCACCCTTCGGAGGGAAGGGATTGTTTGAGACGGAGGCGTACCTTGAGGCATGCGCCGTGCTGCCGCAGGGACGGATACTGAGCCACGATCAGGCAGAGGGGGATTTGCTGGGATGCATAAAATGCCCGGAGGCGGAAGCGGCGGAAACGGTGCCGGAAACGGCGGAGGCGTATCTGTCGCGTCGCAACAGATGGATAAGAGGCGATTGGCAGAATTTGCTGTTTCTTGCGGGCAGACGGGAGTTTTCGGCTTCCTTCAGGCTTTGTACGGTGCTTAATTGCGTAGATTCCGTTAAAGAGCTTTTTGTATGCACGGCGCTGGCGGTTTTGCTTGCGGCGG
Source organism: uncultured Clostridia bacterium (assembly GCA_934465535.1). Classification (GTDB taxonomy): domain Bacteria; phylum Bacillota; class Clostridia; order Christensenellales; family QALW01; genus UMGS1338. The sequence goes on from CAKSKV010000006.1 coordinate 33,963, forward strand.
CACCGGCGGCGTTTTTGCCGGCGATAGGGCTGTATATGCTGTTTTGCGTGATGCCGCTGCTGCTGTTGCTTGCGCAGACTTTGCCGACTGCTTTTGACGCTAAACGGGTGTGGGCGGCGGATAAGACCTTTAACGCCTTGGCAAAGGGGGCTGTTCGCGCCGGGCTTGAGACGGTGTTTTTGCCGTGCAACGGAGCAAATGCCGCAAATGCCGTGGGAAAGGCTTTGTGGCGCAGCGCGACGCATTCCCGCAGGCTGCTGCAATGGAGCGACGGAGAGAGCGTGTCCTTTTGCAGGAGGGAATATTTTGCGCAGTTTTGGGCAGCGCCGTTTTTCGGGCTTGTGCTGCTGTTTATTTCGCTTGCCGCAGCGGCGGGCATCGGGCTTATGCCGGATACGGCGCAGCGTGCAAATGTGATTTTTTGCTGTCTTTTATGCGCGTTTTACGGCTTTGCGCCCGTTATTTACTATGATATTTCACAAAAAAGATTTTCGGCGAAGCAGCGTGCGGGCGCGAGGGAGGATAGGGCGCTGCGCGTGCTGTTTATAAGAACGCTGAGATTCTTTTATGATGCAATATATAATAACGCCAACCGGCTTCCGCCGGATAATTATCAGCAGGAGCCGTACAAGGGCTTCTGCACGAGGACTTCCGTAAGCAATATAGGTTTTACGCTGCTTGCGCTTGCATGCGGAATGTATACGGGACTGCTGCCCGCGGCGCTTGCCCTTGAAATTATAGAGGAGTGCCTTTCTGCCGCCGAGGGGCTGGAAAAGTACCGGGGATGTCATTATAACTGGTATGATGTTAAAACCGGGGAGCGGTTAGGCGATTTTGTTTCGGCGGTGGATTGCGGCAACTACTGCGCCTGTCTGCTTGCGGCTTCCGGGCTTATTAAGGCGGCGGCAAAGCGGAAAAGCGGCGATGATGAAACGGGAGAGTATGCCGCGCTGCTTATTGAGGCAATGGCGGAAGGCTGCGAGAAAATATGCGCCGATTTGTGGGCTGCGACAGGCAGAGAGGCAAGGCAGTGGATATTAGAGAAAAAATACAAAGAGCTTAAGCTGCCTGAATTTGCGATTGCTGCGCTTAAGGCCTGCGTCGAGCGGGAAGGAAATGAGGAGAAACGGGCGCTTGAAATAGCCGAAAGAATGCGGCGCGAAGCGGAAGCGGAAAGACTGGAGCTGCTTTTTGACGGAAAAAGCGAATTGTTCTGCATAGGAATAAATGCTCAAAGCGGCACTGCCGCAGCGGGCAGATACGATCTTTTTGCATCGGAAAACCTGCTGTGCAGCTATACTGCAATAGCGCTTGGGCGTGTTCCGGCGCAGCATTGGTTCCGGCTGGGACGCCGATGTGTGCGCACGGATACCGGAAGCGTGCTGCTGTCCTGGAGCGGAACGGTATTTGAAAGCCTTATGCCGCTGCTGTTTTTGGAGGCGGGGGCGGATACGCTGGCCGGGGCCTCCGCCGCTGAGGTGATAAGACGGAATATTGTGGCGTCGCGCAGGCTGGGGACGCCCTATGGCATTTCGGAAAGCTGCTGCGGGGATATAAACGGGGACGGGGACTATTCCTATTCCGCCTTCGGGCTGCCCTGTCTTGCACTGGACGGCAAAGAAGCAAGGCCGATATTTGCCCCGTACGCCTCGGTGATAGGAATGGAATATGCCTTTAAGGAAGCGTGTGCAAACCTTGAAGCTCTTACTGCGGCGGGAGCTGCCGGGAAATACGGGATGTATGAAAGTGTGGATTACAGGTTTGACCCTCCGAGAGTGGTAAAATGCTGCATGGCGCATCATCAGGGCATGATAATCGCAGGGCTGTGCAATGCGCTGTGGGACGGTGCGGTGCGGCGGGCGTTTATGAGCCGGCCCGATACTTCAGCGTGCAGGTTGCTGCTTTGTGAGGAAATGCCTGCCGGGCACAGACGCGCCTTTGACGGAAAAAGGGGCGAACAGGCGGAAACGGTATGGAGGAAGACCTATGCGGCGCGGCTGAATTATGCGGGACTGACTGCGGATATTTTTCGGGATCATTTTGCGGTTTATTTTGAAGGCATTACCCTTGTGCCGGAGGCGCGGCAGGGCTTTGAACGGGGCGGTCATATATATTTTATGCATAATGAGGACTGCCGGGAGGTGTACTGGGAGGAAATACAGGCCGGAATGGGGGGAGCGAGATGCTTTGCCTCGACGGAAACGGCAGATATAGGCTGTGATATATACCCGCTTGCGGACGGCTTCGGCTTGCAGCTGCACTTTTCGGTATCTGCGAAAAAAGGCGGCGGAAGGCTGCTTATAGGCGCGGATATGCTGCTTGCGCGGGAAGAAGGATATTATGCTCATCCGCAGTATAACGATTTATTCCTGATGGCAAAAAGGGGGGACGGTGCCGTGGTATGGACTCACCGCGAGGGCGCGGAGGCTGCGGCGGGCATTATCTGCTCGGACGATGAAGCGCAGTATTACACCTCGCGGCAGGCGTTTTATCAGCGAGGAAGCGTATACAGCGCATATCCGGAAAATGAGGAGGAGCATGAAGCGCCGTGCGGAGCGATGCTGGGCGTGTGCGTGCCTGTCGGCGAGGACCCGTGGGAGGGCGATGTAATAATATCGGCCGGTTATTCCCGTCAGAGTGTCTGCGGGCGGCTGCGGGAATATGAGTTTCTGAGCAGAGAAAGCCTGAGGAGCATGCAGGAGAGGCTGGCAGGAGAACTTGCCGGAAAGGCGGGCTTTTGCTGCGGCGCGCAAAGAGAGTATTTGCGCACGGCCTGCGCAATGCTGCTTGGAAGAGCAGGAGCGGCAAAGGGTGCAGAGCAAATCTGCGCGGAAGAAGCCTTGGAAAAGACGGACGGCAAGGCGGCGGATGTTTATGCAAAAGAGGAAAGAAGAGAGCATATAAGCGGGCCGGAGCTTCTTTACGGCATGGGAATAAGCGGACGCAGAAGGCTTGCATATATTACCGTAAAGGGCGATGAGCAATTGCCGGGGCTGGAAGCGCTGCTTGGATATATAGGAAACTTTGCGGGCAATGAGGGGGCGGATGTTATAATTGCCGCAGAGGTGCCGCATGAGGCAAAGGTGCGGGAGCTGATAAACGGATATAATGCACGCTTTGGCGGACATGCGGCGCAGGCAAAGCCCTGCACAGAGCTTGCGCGGCTTGCGGATTGTGCATTTTTATCGCTTAAGGCGCATTTTGAGAAGCCAAGGCCGGTGCTGCCCGCGCTTGGCGCGGCGGATATGCCGTCCCGCATTGACTATATAAGCCCGGGGTTTTGCACGGAGGGCTATATGATAAAGGGAAACACGCCGCGTCCGTGGTGCAATATACTTGCGCAAAAGGGGATGGGCAGCGTTGTGGCGGAAAACGGATCGGGCTATACCTTCGGCGACAATGCCCGCCTTACCGGGCTTACGCGCCCGGCCGACGACCCGGTGCGCAGTGTGGCATCGGAGATAGTTTATATAGAGGATGAAGATAAAAATGTGTGGACGATAACCTCGTCGCCTATTGACAGGGGGGATGAGCATGCGGTGCTGCACGGCTTCGGGAAAAGCGTGTTCTATTACGACGGCTTCGGGATTGAGGCGGTGCAGACTGTATTTATTGAAAAGGAAAGACCGCGCAAGCACTTTATTGTGCAGCTGAAAAATGTGTCGGGGCGGACAAGGCATCTGCGGATAGGATTTTATGCGGATGCGTTTATAGGGGAAAGCTATCGGTATGACAAAAAATACTGCATATATGAAACGGCGGGGAGCGCGGCGGTATGCAGGCGCGGCGGCAGGGCGCTGTATCTTACGGGAGGAGAAAAGGCGGGCTGCGATTCGAGGACTTTTTTGGGCAGCGGCGGCTTGTGTGCGCCGGAGCTGAAGCTTTCCGCGTCCGGCGGCGATTGCCTGTGCGCCGTAAAGGATGCGGTGCTTGAAAAAAATGCGCAGACGGAGCTGTGCTTTTCCCTGTGCCTTGAAGAAGCGGGGCATCCGGTGCCGGAGGCGACCCGGCCGAGGGAGGCGGTGAGGCTGTGCGGGGCGGTCACGGGGGCATATGCGGCTTTTACGCAGGGAATACGGTTTGGCACCGGAATAAAGGAAAGGGACGCGCTGCTTAGCGACTGGCTGGCGTATCAGGTGTACAATTCCCGTTTTATTGCGCGGTGCGGATATTATCAGCATGGCGGCGCGGCGGGCTTTCGGGATCAGCTTCAGGACTGCCTTTGCCTTATGTATTATGACAGGCAGGCGGTGAGGCGACATATTATCGAATGTGCGCAGCACCAGTATGTTCAGGGGGATGTGCAGCACTGGTGGCATGATGAGACCTTGGGCGTGCGCACGCATATATCGGACGACCGGCTGTGGCTGCCCTATGTGGCGGTGCGTTTTGCAAAGTATTGCGGCGATATGTCTATATTTGACGAGGAGGCGTACTATCTTGAAGGGGAAGAGCACGATGGGGATTATTACGGCAGGGCACGGATAAGCGGGCTAAGGGAGAGCCTGTATATGCACTGCGTGCGGGTCTTCAGGATCAGCATGACCAAGGGAGAGCACGGCTTGCCGCTTATCGGCGGCGGGGACTGGAACGATGCAATGAATGAGGTTGGAAAGGATGAAAAGGGAGAAAGCGTGTGGCTGGGCTGGTTCACGCTGGCGTGCGCCGATATGTTTGAGGAGGTTGCGGCATCGCGCGGGGATGAGGCATTTGTAAAGGAGCTGACGCAGTATTGCCGGGAGCTGCTTGCGGCACTGGAAGAAAATGCGTGGGAAAAGGACAGATATCTGCGGGCATTTACGGCATCGGGGGAGGTGCTGGGAAGCAGGGAAAGCAGGGCGTGCAGGATAGATTCAATATCCCAGGCGTGGGCGGCAATAAGCGGATTTGCGGATAAGGACCGCGCGGTGTGCGGCATAAGAAGCGCATACAGGCAGCTTAAGGAGGAAAAGAAGCGGCTTGTACGGCTGCTTGCGCCGCCGTTTACTCCCCGCAGCGAGAGGGCGGGGTATATAAACGATTATCCGCCGGGGATAAGGGAAAACGGTGGGCAGTACACTCACGGCGCGGTATGGCTGGCTAAGGCGTTTGCGATATCGGGCTTCGGCGATGAGGCATGGGAGATACTGGAGATGATCTCTCCGCTGTTCCGGGAGGAAAAAGGGCTTTACGGAAACGAGCCGTATGTGCTTTCGGCGGACATTTATGCGGACGGCCGCGGAGGCTGGAGTTGGTATACCGGGGCAGCGGGGTGGTATTTTACCACGGTGCTTGAGGATATTTTCGGGGTGCGGATAGCGGGGGACAGGATGGATATTTCCCCGTGCTTCCCCTCCTGTATGCAAAGCGCAAGGCTGCATATAGAGATAGAAGAGGCAAGCTATGAGATAAGATATCATAATCCGCCGCAGAGGGGAGAGGACAGCACGCGGCTGACCGTTGACGGGCAGGCGTGCACGGGCGGAATTGTGATAACGCCGGGGGAGCACAGGATATCGGTTATAGTGTGACGGCGGCGAAAAACGGGCTGCGGTATTGCGGCGGCGAAAAACCGGCATATGCATTGCGGCTAAAAACGGCGCGGACAGGCGCGCCGTACATATATTATAATTATATTAGTGTTATATGAAAATCAGTGCATGCGCGGCCTGAAAGGCGCGGCATACGAATATCGGCGCGGAAATGAAGGGCGGGCTGCGTGAAAAAAAGGTGCTGCTGAAGGAAAAGCAGAAAAAGAATTTTTGCGAAAAAACCGTTTGACAAATAGAAACGGCTATAATATAATACCGATGTTTCCGAAAGGAAAAATGCGGGTGTAGCTCAACGGTAGAGCCCCAGCCTTCCAAGCTGGTTGCGTGGGTTCGATTCCCATCACCCGCTCCATTTTTTCCTGCGTTTGTAGCTCAGTAGGATAGAGCAACGGCCTTCTAAGCCGTGGGTCGGGGGTTCGAATCCCTCCAGGCGCACCAAAATAGCTGAAACGGCGGGTATAGCTCAGCTGGTTAGAGCGCCAGATTGTGGCTCTGGAGGCCGTGGGTTCGAATCTCACTACTCGCCCCATTATTATATTTATAAATCCCTGTTTATTGGGGTGTAGCCAAGCGGTAAGGCATCGGATTTTGATTCCGACACGCGAAGGTTCGATCCCTTCCTCCCCAGCCAATATCCGATTCATTAGCTCAGTAGGTAGAGCACCTGACTTTTAATCAGGGTGTCCCGGGTTCGACTCCCGGATGGATCACCATAAACCGGCAGGTACAGAAGGTACCCGCCGGTTTTGCTTTTAATACTCCGGCACGCAAAAGGCGTGCTTTTTTGTTTTTTTGAAAATGGCTTTTGCGGCGGGCAAAGGCGGCTGGAACGGGCGGGAAGGAGGGGAGAATAAAGCGGGAGAGGCGCGCGGAGGCGGTGAGAAGGGCGGAAAACGGGAAAATGCAATTTGAACGGGGGGTTTCCTGCAAATAGTATGAAAACGATGTGAAGGCGTTTTCGGCAAAAGCGCGGGATAACGGGAAACGGGGCAAAATGCCGTGAAGGAAGGCAAAACAAAAAAATTCAAAATATGAGTTTCAAATGCGTATAAAATGCAAAAAAATTATTGACAAATCAGAGAGGTACGAGTATTATAATTACAATCATATTAGTTTACGTTCGTGAGCCGAAGGAAACGGTTTTCCTGCCTGTTTTGCATAAGGACGACAGAGAAATTTCATTTCACGGGAGAATCGGGCGGGGGTAATATGGAAAATTCATTAAGGAGTGATTAAGATGAAGACGAAGAAGATTCTTGTTTCGCTGCTTGCTCTGTGCATGGCAGTGGTTCTTCTGGCATCCTGCAATCCGTCCTCGACTACTCAGCCGTCGGCCGGACCCAGTGATTCCGCCAGCGGAGAGCTTAAGGATCTGACGGAAGGCCTCGAAGCGCTGGATGCGTCAAAGAAGATCTATGACGCAAACTTCGGCGAGTTCCTGGCGCTGTATAATGACGCAAAGGATAACTCCAAGAGTGTTTCCGAGCGTTATGCGAAGATGGCTATTGCCGAGGCTAAGCTGCTTCAGCTGGCTACCTTCCTGCCCATGACGGCTAAGGGCGGCAACTATGCTATAAGCAGAGTGGCTCCCTACACCATCGACTATGCCAACTGGGGCGCTGATATGGACAGATTCCATCAGGCTCTTGTTATCGACGGAGCTCCGCTGCTTGCTGAGCACCGCAACGAGATGAAGGCTAAGTGGGGCGAGCTGAAGGGCACCGGCACCTATGAGGCATGGGCTAAGGAGTACCTTGCAGGCAAGGGCTACAAGCTCAAGGACAGCTACACACTGGCTTTCACCTCCAATGTGGAGATCTGGGACGCACTGGCTACCTCTTATGCTTCCGATACCGAGGCTCTGGTAAACACCATTGACGGCCTGTATGAGTATGATGTTGAGGGCGTTCAGAAGCCCGCTCTGGCTGAGAGCTACACCATCTCCGAGGACGGCAAGACCTACACCATCAAGCTTCGCGAGGGCGTTCACTGGGTGGACAGCGAGAAGCGCGACCTGGGCGAGCTGACCGCTGAGGACTTTGTGGCGGGCTTCCAGCACATGCTGGATGCTGTAGGCGGCAACGAGTACCTGGTTGAGGGCGTTGTTAAGGGCGTCAGCGAGTACCTTGCCAAGACCAACACCGACTTCAGCGCTGTGGGCGTTAAGGCTGTCGACAAGTACACTCTGGTTTATGAGCTGGAGAATGCTACCTCTTACTTCCCGACCATGTGGGCTTACAACATCTTTGAGCCTATGTGCAAGAGCTACTATGAGCAGATGGGCGGCAAGTTCGGCACCGAGTTCGATGCTACTGCCGAGAGCTACAAGTACGGCAAGGGCCCGGACAGCATTGCTTACTGCGGCCCGTATGTAATCAGCGGCTATGTAAAGGACAGCTCTGTTACCTTTACCGCTAACCCCTCTTACTGGAACAAGGACAACATCAATGTAAAGACCATCAACTGGAAGTACTATGACGGCAAGGATCCGCTTGCTACCTTCAACGACATGATGGCGGGCACTCTGGACGGCGCAGGTCTGAACTCCTCTGCTCTGGTTTCCGCTAAGGAGACCAAGGTTGAAGGAACCGACAAGAGCTGGTACGATGTGTACGGATACATTTCCGCTCCTGACACCACTGCTTATGTAGCGTTCTACAACCTGAACAGAACTGCGTTTGCAAACTATGACAATGCTGACGCAATGAAGTCCACTCTGAGCGCTATGGATGAGATCAGAGCTAAGTATGCTCTTAACAATGTGCACTTCCGCAGAGCTCTGTCCTTCTCCATCAACCGTGTTGCTTACAATGCAGCCGGCGTTGGCGAGGATCTGGCTCCTATCTCCCTGATCAACAGCTTCACCCCCGGCGACTATGTGTCTCTGGAGGAAGAGGTTACCGTTAAGATCAACGGCGAAGACAAGACTTATCCGGCGGGCACCTTCTACGGCAAGATCATGCAGGATCAGATCGATGCCGACGGAACCCACCTGAAGGTTTGGGATCCCGAAGCTGAAGGCGGCGCAGGCTCCAGCAAGGGCTTTGACGGCTGGTACAATGTTGAGGCTGCCGTTGAAGAGCTGAACAAGGCTATCGACGAGCTGAAGGCTCAGGGCGTTGAGGTTTCTGCCGAGAACCCGATCGTTCTTGACTACCCCGTATATGCGCAGGGCCCGGTTTATGTAAACCGTGCCAATGCCGTTAAGAAGTCTGTTGAGGATGCGCTGGGCGGCAAGATCAAGATCATGCTGGTTAACTCCGCTACTCAGCAGGAGTACCTGGCTGCTACCTACCGCTTCACCAGCGGCGAGGGCGCTAACTATCACATCAACACCAACAGTGGTTGGGGACCTGACTACGGCGATCCTTCTACCTATCTTGATACTCTTCTCCCGGACGGCGCCGGATACATGACGAAGTCTTTCGGTCTGTATTAATTGATGAAGGGTACAACCGTATCATCAAATAAGAAGTAAGGCGAGAGAGGCGGGGCTGGTTTAGTTTCGCCTCTCCCTTCTTAATTTATTGCATACCGGACACAAAAAAAGAAGTAGTGGTACGAAAAAATGAGTAAGTATTTGATTAAGCGCCTTTTATTGGGGCTCCTATCCGTTCTGGCGATCGTCGTTATCGTTATGATTCTGATATATACCTGCATGAGCCGAGAAATGGTGTTTGCGGGCGATCCGAACTACAGCCACAAGGTGAGCAACGAGAGGATTGCTTACGAATACACAAAATGGAAGGAATACGGCTATGTTGATTATATTACATATGCCGATTACCTGTTAGAGCTTCAGAAAAACGGAGAAATTGACGAAGAAACCCGCGTTAAGGCGGTAGCGTTCGGCATTAAGCCGGACAGAGATTCCGAAATTGTTTCGGAGTATGTTAAAAAATTTACCGAATATTATGAGTCTAAAGGTTATACGGTGCAGCGTGTGGATGCAAAGATGCAGACCTCCACAAAGCCGGTGCTTGGCGGAAAGCAGCTGCTTTTTGCATACCGCGACATACCGATAACCACAAGGCTTTGGAAATATCTTACGGGACTTGTTACGGTGGACAATATTCACTACGCTTCCGGCGATGTAGGGGAGCGCGGACTGACCTTCACCCTGCATGACCCGGTTTACGGCGGCGAAAAGTTCTCCCCCGCGATTATCGGCAACGGCACAAAGCATAAATATCTGCTTTATTTTGATGATAAGTTCCCGTTTATACATCAGAACCTTATTACCATAAATCTTGCAACCAGCTATAACATCAACCCCGGCGAAGATGTGTTTGACACAATGACCAAAACGCAGGGCAACAAGGTGCTTTCCATGGTGACCTATCCCACCGGCTTCCAGGAGGAAACGGCGGGCGACCTGCATTCGGCCACTTATGTAGAGGGCTCGCTTGCGGCCTCCAAGCTTAACCAGGAAAGATTCTTGGACGATTATACCAACCTTGCAAAGAACCTCAGCGGCAAATCCAAGATGTTCTATTCCTTTGTGATAGGTATAATTTCAGTGGCGCTTGCGTACCTGATGGGTATTCCGCTGGGTATACTGATGGCACGCCGCAAGGACAAAATTGCGGACAAGCTGGGCACTATATATATTGTGTTCATAATGGCGGTGCCATCCCTTGCGTATATATTCATGTTCAAGGCAATCGGTGCGAAGGCTGGTCTTGAAAAATATGTCCGCTTCAGTACAGATACATTCAGCCCGCTTTACTACATTCTGCCTATCGTATCCCTTGCGCTGCCGTCGGTTGCAAACCTGATGAAATGGATACGGCGCTATATGATAGACCAGCAGAATTCCGATTATGTTAAGTTCGCGCGTTCGGGCGGTCTTTCGGAGAAGGAGATATTCTCCAAGCACATTCTTAAAAACGCGATAATCCCGATAGTGCACGGAATACCGGCAAGCGTGCTGGGCGCCCTTACCGGTGCGATTATCACAGAGCGCGTTTACTATGTTCCCGGTGTAGGTAATGTGCTGACGGAGGCAATATCGCGCTATGACAACTCGGTAATCGTGGGCATTACGCTGTTCTATTCGGTGCTGAGCGTGCTGTCGCTGATTTTGGGCGATATACTTATGGCAATGGTTGACCCGAGAATTTCCTTCTCGGAGAAGGCGAGGTGAGCATAGTGGAGCAGAAAATAAATCTTGAGGAACTGGGAATGACGGAGGAAGAGCTGTTTTCCCCGGTGGACAACAGCGCGGTGGATGCCGAAAAGATAACCGCTCCGCGGTATTCCTACTGGCACTCCGTGTTCAGGGTATTCTTCCGTAAAAAGATAAACATTATCATTCTTGCGCTGCTTGCCATAATAATAATGTTTGCTTATATTTATCCGGCAATAACCCATTATGACCCGGAGATTGACCCGTACATTCATGTTTTGGAGCCTTCCAATTTCCATCTGACGCCCTCGGAGGCGATGAATCGCTTCGGTTCTTCGCTTAAGTGGGTGCTGGGCAGCGGCGCTTCCGGTGAATCTACCTTTGACGCCGTGTGGTACGGCGCGGGAATATCTATCTCCCTTGCATTTGTGTGCGCTCTTATCAACATGACAATGGGTGTTGTTATAGGCGCAATATGGGGCTTTTCAAAGAAATTTGATATGATAATGAACCCGATATATAACATTGTGGGTAATGTGCCGTACATTTTGCTGATATCGGTGTTCATAATGATAATGTCGGCCAGCTTTTGGACGATGGTATTTGCCCTTACAATCACGGGCTGGATGGGCATAGCCTATTTCATACGAACGCAGGTTATAATCATCCGTGACAGGGAATACAACCTTGCTTCAAGGTGCCTGGGAACCTCCACGGTAAAGATTGCGATGCGCAACATACTGCCGTTTATGACCTCCATTATAGTGACCCTTATTGCCACGGAGATCCCGTCCTATATATCCTACGAGGTATTCCTTTCCTTTATAGGTATGGGCCTTAAGGATATGTCGCTGGGTAAGCTGATTGAGATGTCCAACAGCTCGATGCTTACGCCGGGCTGGGAGTTGGAGTTCTGGAGCCCTGTTATTATTGCCTCCATCATAACGGTTGTGCTGTATGTGGTTGGTCAGAACCTGGGTGACGCTTCCGATCCCAGAACGCATATGTAAGGAGGCGCGCAATGGAAAACAACAATGCAAATGAAAAAAAGGTGCTGCTCTCGGTTCAGGATCTGTTTGTAAAATTCCGGGTGCGCGGCAGGATACTTACCGCCATACGCGGGATATCCCTTGATATTTACGAAAATGAGTCCATTGCCATAGTGGGTGAGTCGGGCTCCGGCAAATCGGTATTTACAAAGACCTTTGCGGGAATGCTGGACGACAACGGCTTCATTGACAACGGAAATATAATTTTCAACGATGAGGAGCTGGCGGACACCTGTGTGCCCAAGGGGCGCACGGAGCGCTCGATAGTGGGACATGCATACAGAAAGCTGAACAGGTTTTCCTCGCTTGAGTTCGGCGCGGACACCTATAAGGAGATTCTGGAGCTTAAGCATGACAAGAAGATACGCATGTCTTTAAGCGACGAGGACGAGCAGGCATACAAGGACAAGATCAACGCGGCGCTGTTCCGCAGAACCGAAGCGTACAACCGCAAGCAGACCTATGCATCCTCGGAAAAGGACAAGATAAAAGCGGCAAACGAAGAAATCGATGCGGAGAATGCCAAAATAAATGCTTTGGGCAAGGAAATGAAGCAGGCCATCAAGACGCATAAGGCTGCGCTTAAGAAGGATGCTGCATATCAGGCGGAATATGCCGAAAAAATGCTGAAGCTGAAGGCAAAGTATGTAAAGGAAACGGAGCAGGAGCCGGATGCGCAGACAATGGAGCGCAACATGGTGCTTGCAAAGGAGATTTATCTTTCGGTAGGGCGTTACGGCGCATATAAGCGCATGCAGCTGATTCGCGGCCTGCTCAAGGCGTTGGGGCAGGCAATGCGAATGGGAGTTGACCTTAATGACGAGCAGCAGCGCAATGCAGTGTTTGACACCGTAGCCTTCCGCGTTAAATACCTTGACGAGAATGAAAAGCAGCTGCACGGAACCTGCGTGCTGAACCTTGCAAAAATCAAGTACGGCGGGGACTGGGGACAGATTCGCGGCAAGCGGATAGCCACCGTGTTCCAGGATCCGATGACCTCGCTGAACCCGATAATAACCATAGGCAAGCAGATTACTTCAATTATTATCAAGCATCAGCATTGCTCTGAGGTAGAAGCGCGCGAAAGAGCAATGATACTTATGAAAAAGGTCGGAATACCGAATGCGGAAAAGCGTTTTGACGACTATCCCTTCCAGTACTCCGGCGGTATGCGTCAGAGAATAGTTATTGCAATTGCTCTTTCCTGCCAGCCTAAGATCCTCATATGCGATGAGCCTACAACCGCGCTGGACGTTACAATTCAGGCGCAGATACTTAAGCTTATAAAGGATCTGCAGAAGGAATTCGGGTATACCATCGTGTTTATTACGCACGACCTTGGTGTGGTGGCGAATATTGCGGACCGCGTAGCCGTGCTGTATGCAGGACAGATAGTGGAGCTGGGCAAGGTGGAAGAGGTGTTCTACGATCCGCGTCATCCGTACACTTGGGCGCTGCTTTCCTCGCTGCCGCAGCTTGCGCAGCGCAATACAAAGCTGTATTCCATTACCGGCACACCTCCGTCTTTGTATAATACGATAGTGGGGGATCCGTTTGCACCGCGCAATCCGTACTGTCTCAAGATAGACACGGTAAAGGAACCGCCGATGTTCAAGGTGACGGATACGCACTATGCGAAAACCTGGCTGCTTGATCCAAGAGCGCCGAAGGTGGAAAAACCGGAGATAATTACTGACATTCACGAACGGCTGATGAAAGCCTTCAATATTTGATAAGGAGGGGATATCGGTGTCTGAATTGAAAAATGATGCCGCGGTTAAGGCGGTAAAGAAAAGCGGACGCGGCGCTTCACGGCTGCCGGAGCATGGCCCGGTGGACGCAAACGGCAGGGAAATACTGCTGTCGCTGAAGAATGTTGATATCACCTTCGGTAAGGGTGAGAAGGCGGTAAGAGCGGTTAAGAATGCGACATTCGACATTTACCGCGGAGAGACATTTTCCCTTGTTGGAGAATCGGGTTCCGGAAAAACAACTATCGGACGGGCGGTTATAAGAGTAAACCCGTGTGCTGCCGGCGAAATCGATTATAAAGGCGTAAGGATATCCGGAAAGCTGCCCAGGGCGCTGGACCGTGAAGTAATCAGAAATATCCAGATGGTGTTTCAGGATCCGGCGGCATCGCTTAACGAGCGCGCGACCGTTGATTATATTATTTCCGAGGGTCTGTATAATTTTCATCTGTTCAAGGATGAGGCGGACAGAGTGCACAAGGTGGAGGAGATCATAAATGAGGTTGGTCTGCTTCCTGAGCATCTGACAAGATACCCGCATGAGTTTTCGGGCGGTCAGCGTCAGAGAATTGGTCTTGCGCGTGCAATGGTTATGCAGCCGGAGCTGGTGGTGGCGGATGAGCCTATAAGCGCGCTGGATGTCTCCATTCGTGCGCAGGTGCTTAACCTGATGAAAAAATTCCAGCAGGAGCGCGGTACGACATATCTGTTTATTGCACACGACCTTTCCATAGTGCGGTTTATCTCCGATCGTATCGGCGTTATATACAAGGGTGATATAGTTGAGATAGCGGAGGCGGACGAGCTGTTTAATTACCCGCTGCATCCGTATACGCGCTCGCTGCTTTCGGCAATTCCGATTCCGGATCCGAAGCTGGAAAAGCACAAGGAGCTGTTTACCTACGATCCGTCGGTGCACGATTACAGCACGGAAAAGCCTGTGCTTACCGATATAGGGCATAACCATTTCGTATTCGGCAGCAGCAGCGAGATTGAGGCATACAAGGCTCAGCGAGAGGGAGAGCCGCTTAAATCCATAAAGATTCTTACTCCCGAACAGGAGCTGGCAAACGCTGCCGCCGAAGAAAAGGGAGAAAAAGCCGAGAAAAAGGAAATGCTGGAGGCAGAGCAGTATGTGCTGGATGCTCCGGTTCACGATACCGGCAACAAGTGGTACAGCGTTGGTTCATTCTTCCTTCCGATATTCGGTTTGATAGGATGGCTGCTGTTCAAGCACTTTAAGTATTACAGAAATTACAAGGCCTGCAAAAAGGGTACGCTGTGGGGGCTTGGAATTCTGGGAGGCATAATAGTGCTGTATCTGCTGCTTTTGCTTACATCTCTATTGTAATTTATTCGGGCGTCCCCTCCGGGACGCCCTGTTTTTACCGGGGTTCCGGTTCGCATTTTTTACATAATCGGGTTTTACGAAGCAAAGCTTTTTATGACAGACGGTATAATTGAGTGCAGATATAAGGCCCGAAACGGATGAGAATACCGGCAAAAAATATATCGGAGGTTTTTGATGAGCAGGACGACTGGCAATGCAAAGGATACGCGGCCGAAGCTCAAACCTGTTGAAAAGGTGAATTTATCGTCCAAGCGCTGGCCGCTGCGGCTGGCCATTGTTATAGTGGCGATAATAGTGGCAGGCTTGGCGTTCGGATATGCGTTCTCGCAGCTGGTGCACGGCGATGAGGGATGGCAGACAATAAGGGCATCCTCGTCTGAATTGCCGGCTTGTGACAGCGAAATGGTGCTGCGGTATAATTTGGGCGCGGGTGAAATGTCCGCCGGTGCGGAGAAGAAGGCGGTAATGCAGGTGTACACCGACGCGTGCGTGGAAATGTACCGGCTGCTGGATGCCACCGTGCAATACGGGGCAGTGCACAATATGGCATATATAAACGCGCACCCTAATGAAGAGATAGAAGTGGATGAGCCGCTTTACAGGGTGTTGGAGCTGATAAACAAATATGACAGCAAACAGATATTTTTAGCGCCGTTATATGCGGATTATTATAATCTGTTTTCCTCTGAGGATGATGTGATAGCTGCGGGGTTTGATCCGCGAAGGAATGCAGACACTGCCGAGTATTTTGAAAAGGTGAGCGGGTATATTAAAAATGTCCGCATGGTGCTTAGCGGCGGCAATACCGTAAGACTGGAGATACCGCAGGACTATATGCAGTTTGCAAAGGATAACGGCATTGAAACATTTATTGACCTGTGGTGGATGCGTACTGCATTTATGATAGATCACGCGGCCCAAGCGCTGCGGAATGCCGGGTTTGAAAACGGGATTCTCGGCTCGGAGGAGGGCTTTTCGGCAAGCCTTGGCAATAGCGGGAGCGTGAGTGCTTCTGTGTATGACCGTGAGGACGGAAAACGCATTGAAACGGCGGAGATTAAATTTGATGCGCCGGCAAGCGCGGTGTATTTCCATTTACGGCCTGATGCGCAGGCGGACAGAACCTATCGCTACGAGTATGCGGACGGCAGCGTTGCGGGACTGTATCTTTCGGTGAATGACGGGCTTTGCTATGCGGCAAAGGAGGATATGTATTTTTATTCCCATACGGCGGGCTGCGGAGAAATATTGCTGAAAATGCTGCCCGTATATGCAAGTGCGACACTGGACACGGACAGTGTGAAGAAAGCTGCATCGGAAGGAATATACAGCGTATGGTGTGAAGAAAATACAATTTATGCAACGGATAAGAATGCGGAGATTACTCTAGCTTCGGGAGCGCAGTACGGCGTTGTAAAAGGATAAAGCGGTTTTAAGTAAAGCCGGAATACTGAATACGGATTATGTAGGCACGGTCGGCTATCGGCTGTGCCTGTTTTTTATGCAGGCTGTGCCGGAATATGATGAAAAAGACGGGACGCAGGCGTGCGATTTTTTAGTATCTTATCCAACCGGAAGAGCCGAGGGCAAGATCGAGAGCGAGAAACAGCAGCAGTATGGCGGTAAGGGTACAGGATATTATAAACAGCAGCAGCTTATCCCGTTTAAGAGAACGGATATAGCGCTCGGAGGACATTTTGACTTCAAAGAGGCGCCTTTCATAGGCACGACGCAGAGCCGCTTCGGACTGGCTGTCGGAAGCATCGACGGAAGATTCGTCATCGGGAGGCTTGCTGTCTTGCAGTGGTTGGCCGGTGAGCATATCATCAAGTGAGCCGCCCATGGCGGTGACTATAAGAGAAATTGTTTCAAGGCGGGGATCAGATGTGTCTCCGCTGAAAATTTTTCTTATGGTGGAATCCGGCAGCTGAGTAGCGGCAGAAAGCTCGGCCCAGGACATGCCGGAGCGTTCTTTGAGGGCTAAAAGATATTTTCGGCCGGTTTCAAAGGTGTTTTGCAATTATATCAACTCCGTTTTCGTATTTTACCGATGTGCTGTTCGTATTTTACCAAGGGGTGTTAAAATTTTACCGGGCAATAGTAAAATTATAGCAATTGCATTTGGCAGCCCGACATGTTATTCTTGTGCTGAAACAAAAGGTGAGTCGGATTTTGGCATACAAGGTCGGATTTATACTATCAAATATCATCATAACCATTATATACCAATTGTTGTGTAAAAGTCAACAGTATCAAAGATAAAAATAAAAGTAAAATACACCAGGCAGTAGGCATGTGCCGTAAAGTCGAAGCGCCGTACAAAATTGATTGTACGCTGAACATTATATGCGCAGGATAAAAAAATATGCACAGGCGTTTCAAAATTACAGAAAAAAATTCAGGAGGTAAAAAATGAGCTTTATATCACGCTTTATAGGGGAGTACGGAACGGTGATGCTTTATGCGGTGATAACGGCATTTGCCGGCGCAGCGGTTGCGGTGCTTAAAAAGACAGCGGCGCGCCATGCAAAGGGGCGGGCTGCAAAAAGAACGGTTTGCAGCTGTATAGAGTATGTTAAGGCGTTATATGCAGACATGCCGGCTGAGGAACAGAAGGAAGAAACGGTTAAGGCGGTTATGGACGCGCTGGCCGTAAAGGGAATATACATTTCGGATATTGAAGCAAGAATGCGCATAGCGCGGCAGATGAAGGAAAATGGCGAGAAGACAGGCAAAGCAGCCGAGGTAGAGGAGAAAGAAGACGGGGAGGAAAAAGAAAACAGCCTTTGGTATTTTTGAAAAAACCAAAGGCTTGAATCGGGCATTTGCTGATGCAGAGCATTTCCGATGCCGAAAGTGCAGCTCGTATCAAAGCGTACTGAAGATGCCGCACCCTCTTTTATGCAGCCAAGCAAGCCAAAGGGCAGAAAGCAGCAGATTGAATACGGCAAGCAGGCACAGATAAAGGGCGGCATTCAGTCCGGCCGGCACCAGCAGGAAGCCCCCAACTGCGGTTATTACTGCCCCGAAGAAGCCAAGGAGCATTATAAGCAATATGCTGATGCTGTGTTTTATGGGCGTTGTTTCGTTGGTCCATTTAAGGTTGGGCATTTTCAGATCCAACATAAGCCCGAGAGCAGACAGGGAAAGTACAAAGGAAAAGGTCTGCGCAATTACCGCAAAGAAAGAGGCGGCAGTGTACTGATATGCAATGGCGGTAAGGGCTATGCACAGCGCCGCAGGCAGAAGCGTGAGAATAAGCTGCATTGACAGCTTTGCACACAGCACCTGCCGGGGCTTAACGGGAAGTGACTGCATAAGCCACAGGTTTTTGCCCTCGAGAGATACGGACGGTGTGGAAATGGTATTCATGGACGCAATCAGGCAAACGGCGGCGCAGAGAAAAACGGGGACTATATCGTTCGGCAGCCCGAGCTGTACGGTGAACAGCGAGGTCAGCGCCCCGCCCTTAAGGGCAAAGAATACTCCGCCTACCGGCAGCAAAAGAATACCAAGCCCGCAATTGAGCATATAGTTGGGGCTGGAATAAAAACGGCTGAATTCCTTGGCAAGCAGGGCGGCAAATATCCCTTTGGGCTTGGAACCGGTGATTTTGCCGCTTTTGACGGCAGCGGCACCGGTTGAACCGGTGATTTTGAGAAAAGTGCGGGAAAGCAGCAGCCACATAATTGCAAACAGAACAAGCACAACAGCCGCCACTGCGGCAAGGGAGGGCAGATCGCCGGCGCCGGCGCACCCGAAAATGTAAACGGGCAGCGCATCGCTTTTGATCTTATCGCTGTAAAGGTCTATATTTTCAAGCAGTCCGTCAATGATAGTTTGCGCTTTGAAATAAAAGGCATAATAAGCGCCCATAAACAGCAGGGATACAATCACCGTTATTATGCTTTTGCGCTTAAGCTTACGGCTGATTTGGGCAACCACCCAGCCGAGAAGGCAGGAAAGGGTAAGCACGAATATTGATATAAGAGCGAAAAACAGCAGTGAGCTTAGTATAATCACGGGAGCGGAGGATACCATGATAAAATAAATTACGCAAGCAGGCAGCATAACCACGCCGGAATACATAAGCCCCATAAGATATACGCTTAAAAGGCGGGAGGCAATGATGGTTTTAACCGGTATGGGCATGGACAGGAGAAGGTCGTTGTCCTTTGCAAGGTAAAGTGCGGAATATGTGCTGAAAACACTTCCGAAGGTGCCGAGCAATATGGCTATAAGCCCGGTAAGGGCAAAATAGAGCCAGTTCGCTCCGGCAGCGGACAGCGGCAGGCAGAGAGAGAATGCCAAAGAGGCGAATATTCCGCCCAGCACCGCTATCATCAAAACGGCAAAAAAGCAAAGATATGCAGCGGTTGCTCCCTTGGAGCGGGCCTTGTTGTTTTTGGCATCGTAGAAATAGCTGCGGAATATTTCCGTAAGCTGCTTTTTTACGAGAATTTTCAGCATGTTTTTTCCTCCAGTTCAAGGAAAACATCCTCAAGTGATTCATCGCCGCGCACCTGTGCCATGGAGCCGGAGCGGATGAGCCGTCCGCCTTTGATTATGGCCACCTTATCGCACAGCTTTTCGGCCACTTCAAGCACATGGGTGGAAAAGAATATTGCGTTGCCGTCATTGCAGAAGGAACGCATCATTTCCTTTAGGGTATAGGAGGCCTTTGGGTCAAGGCCTACAAAGGGCTCGTCCATAAGGATAAGACGCGGCGAGTGTATCCAGGCGGCAATTATTGCAAGCTTTTGCTTCATTCCGTGGGAATATGCGGCAATGGGCTGGGCAAGGTGGCGGTTCATTTCAAATAAAGAGGCGTATTTTTCTATGCGCTCCTTACGGGACGCGGCGTCAATAGCAAATATATCGGCAATGAAGTTAAGGTATTTTATGCCCGTCATATAGTCGTAAAGGTCGGGATTATCCGGAATGTAGGCAATATCGCGTTTGCATTGCAGAGGCTCCGTCTTTACGGAATGACCGTTTATAAATATTTCGCCGCTGTCAAATTGCAGTATTCCGGCAACGGATTTCAGCGTGGTGGTTTTTCCGGCGCCGTTGTGCCCGATAAAGCCGTATATTTCACCGGGGGCGATATGCAGGCAAAGATCGTCCACGGCCTTTTGTTCACCGTAGTATTTTGTCAGATGTTCTATTTTCAGCATTGTTTTTCTCCTTGAATAAAATTAAAAGAAAAGCTGTGATCTGCCGGAAAGCAGATTAGAAAATGAAATATGTAAGAATTATAAGCCGGCGGCAGAGATATGTCAACATGGATAGGGAAGGCACATGCGGAGTTTCTGGGATTCAGGAAAACGCGTAAAAAGATGCAGGAAAATTTTTGCAATAATCGCCGCTTTGCGGGACAGAAAGAAATAGTTTTTTGCTGTTACCTATTTTGGACTTGAAACCGCATGAAAAGGGGAGGAATAACGGGCGGGGAGGGATGAAAGTAAAAATCCTCATTCATACGAATGAGGATTTTTGGTCTGGGTGAAAGGATTCGAACCTTCGGCCTCTTGAACCCCATTCAAGCACGCTACCAAACTGCGCCACACCCAGATTTCTTACAACGGCAGTGATTATATCATATAGGCGTGGGCTTGTCAAGAATTATTTATGCAAAGCGGCTTTGGTTTGCAGACGGGGAGCGGGATGTGTCAAAACAAGGCAAAAGATTTTACTTTTCGTACGCATTTTTATATTGATAATATATCGATTTTGTAGTATATTATTTATAATTTACGGAGGATGAAAATGCGAGGGAGAAAACAGGTTTACCGCAGAAGACGCGTGGGTGCACGGTTTTATATTTTTCTTTTTGCGCTTGCGGCACTGATTGTATCCGTGACGCTGTTTTTTGCCCTTCCGCGTACAGCCAGAGTAAAGTGGGACAGTATTTCTTCCGCTGAATTTATGGACTGCGCGGTGATATTCAACGAAGCGCAGATTGATCTTCCCGATAATGAAAGGCTGATATTTTCCGTTCCGAACAACAGCGCGGTGCAGTCTGAGGAGCTTATAGGGGAATATTATAAAAAGGGCTATGTTACTGCTGCATTTGAGGCATATGTCAGCCTGCGGCAGAGCATTGTTAGCTATCAGAATGATGTGCTGCTTAAGGATATTTATCAAAATGAGCTTAATGAGTATGCCATTGCGATAGATACGGTGCTTACGGAGCTGCAGACATTTGATTCGGCCGTTTCCGATTATATAACGCTTAATAACAGGCTGATAAGCATACTTTCGCAAAGACAGGATTATATAAGAGAGAATTATCCGGCGGACGAGCAGCTGCAAAGCCTGTATGACGAGGAGCAGGAGCGGCTTAATGCGCTTAATGACTGGATAGTGCCCATAAAGGCCGTGGGCAATGGTTTTGTATCGTGGTATCTGAATGAAGCCTATGCGGGAATAAACACAAATACGGCTGCGGGGCTGGAAGTAAAGGATGTACGAAAGCTGCTGGAGAGCGGAAATGTATACAAAAATGTCAACAGCAGCAACGGCTTTGTGGTGCGGATAATACTGGACGGAAGCGTTTATTTTGCAGCCGTAATGAAGGGCGATGTTGAGCCGGGCAGAACCTTTACGCTTTATTCCGCGGAAAATGAATATGCCTGTCAGGTTGTGGCGGTAAACGGCAGCGGAAGCACGAAGGCGGTGATTATCAAAACCGATTGCAGCGTGGAGCCGCTGTTGGAGCACCGTGTGCTTAAGCTGGCGCAGCAGCCGGTATATACGGGGCTTACCGTGCCGGAGAGTTATATTGTAAAGACGGTATATGACGGAAATTACATATATGCCGATGTGGACGGCGTAAAGGAAAAGGTGCAGGTAAACATTGTTGCATCGGCGGGAGGAAAAGCAATAGTGGAGGCCGTGCAGGAGGGTAAGCTGCATCAGGATTCCAAGGTGTATTCCAAATAATCGGGCAGGGTGCGTGTTTATCAAAGCGGAGATTTGGAAAAGGACGGTGAGAGAATGATAACACCGCAGCAGCTGGCGGAGAATATCCGCGGGGTAAAACAGCGGATAAAAGAGGCGCTGGAAGAAGCGCACAGAAGCGATGAGGTGAAAATCATTGCCGTAACAAAAACGAGATCGCCGCAGGAGATAAATCTGCTTACGGATTACGGTATATTTTCCATCGGTGAGAACCGCGTTCAGGAGCTTATGGACAAAATTGACAGCCTGGATAAACGGTTTGACATACAAGTTATTGGACAATTGCAGAGAAATAAGGTAAAATATATAATTGACAGGGTAAACTGCGTGCAGTCGCTGGACAGAGAAGAGCTTGCATTCGAGCTTAACAGGAGAGCGGCGGCATTGGGGAAAAGGCTGGATGTGCTTATAGAGGTGCGTCTGAACGACGACCCTGCAAGAGGCGGGGTCGCGCCGGAGAAATTCGAGACTTTTTGTGTTAATATGAAAAGGTTCGAAAGCCTTAATATATGCGGCATTATGGCTGTTGCGCCGCCGGGGCTTTCCAAATCGGAAAGAGTTGCGGCCTTCGGAAAGGCGGCATGCCTTATGCCGACACTAAAGGAAGTATTCCCGGAGGCGGACAGGCTTTCCATGGGTATGAGCGCGGATTATTATGAGGCAATTTTGGCGGGGGCTACGGAGATACGCTTGGGCTCAGCCTTGTTCGGCCCCAGAGAAAACATGCCTAACGGCTTAAATAGAAACATTATATAAGGATATAAGGGGAACGGAGATACCGGCCCGCAAAAAACCGAAATATTATACATATCGGAGGTAGTTATGAGCAAATTCTCAAAGGCACTGGAACTTATCGGCGTATCGCCCAAGGAAAGCAGAGACAGCTTTGATGATGATTATTTTGAGGATGATTTTGAACAGGAGGAGCCCAAGCAGCGCACTTCTTCCTCCTCGCAGGAGCGTTCGGACAGATATTCAAAGAGCCGCTACGGTCAGAGAAGGGATGTATTGGATGACGATAATGAAGAGCAGAGCAGCTTTGCTCCGCGCGCTTCGGCATCACCCGCGCCTGCCGCTTCAGTACAGACAAGGGGCAGACTTTCCACTATCCGCGGCGGAGCCGCTGCGGGAAACGCGCGCACAATGGTGATACATGCTCCGGCCTCCTATCAGGAATCGCAGAGCCTTGTTTCGCAGCTTAAACAGAACAAGCAGATAATAATCAAGCTGGATGCGGTGGAGCGTTCCGATGCACAGAGAATACTGGATTTCATGTCCGGCGCGGCCTATGCGCTGGAGTGCCAGGTTATAAAGATATCCAAGGGCATATACCTTTTTGCTTCCAACGATGTGCAGATAGAGAAGCCGGAGGAGGATGAAGCGGAGCAGACCCCGGCGGATGATTTTTACAATGTGGACGACACGCGCAGAAGATAATGCAGCAAGACGCATGTGTGCATTGGAAGTAGAGGGGGATATATATGGCAATAACCGTTCAGGAAATAAATGCGGCAACTTTTGAAAAGTCGAAAAAAGGCTACAACGCCGAGCAGGTGGATGCGTTTATTGACCGCATTGCGGGTGAGGTGGCGTCAATGCAGAAAGAGCTTGACGATCTCCGGCACGAAAATGAGGCGCAGCGCGGCGTAATCGAAAGCTATAAAAGCAGAGAAAATGCCATTGATCGGTCCTTGCTGGAGGCCTCAAATCTCCGAAAAGAAATAATTGAAAAAGCCCAAGCAGATGCAGAAGGAATGGTAAAAGAGGGTGAGCTGGCGCTGGAGCAGCAGAGAAACCGTCTTAAACAGCTTAAGCAGGAGGAAGAGCAAACCGTAAGAAGAATACGCTATATCCTGCAGGCGCAGCTTTCCAATCTTGAATATCTGCTTAAGGAGCAATAACCCGCATGCATTGAGTGCAGGTGCTTTGACGGGCGGCGTGCGGTTTTTGCCGCCACGGGCCGATCGGTATTTTACCGGTCGGCTTTTGCTTTTTGTAAATGAACGGATGTGTGCCGTTTTGCAATTTGTCACCGTGACGGAAACATCACCATATATATCAGCAATGCCTATATACAACGGAAGTACGATTGAACACAGAGTGTATTTGCGGTGAAATAAAGGTGATAAAAATGAAAGAAAAATTTCGGTTGCATATTGACTTTGGATTTTTCCGTGCTATAATAAAAACAAATACGAGGAGGTTATATAGTATGAAGAAGATTATTGTTGCACTTTGTGTTGCTGCAATGCTGAGCCTTGTTTGCTTCAGCGCCTTTGCAGTGGGCACGGAAACCGTTGCGAAAACCAAGAACCGTGATATCAAGATTACCGTTATCGATGATTTTTCCACATACAGCGGAGAAGTCGGACCGTGCGGTAATGCATTTTATACCTTTGACGGCGAGAAGCTGACTTTTGCCGTTGAAACCGGTTATGCTTACGGCGGCCCCGTGGGCAAGGAATACAAAATTCCCGCGGTATCGGCGGACGGCATAAAGGAGCTTTACAACAGTGCCAAATACATAGGCATGAGAATTAAGAACACCGGTGGCGTTGAGATTTCCATTGCGCTTGAGAAGGATGCTGCCGACAGTGATCTTTGGCTGACACAGTTGAAAGCAGAGGCAGGCTGCCTGCTTGCAAGCGAGAGCGTTGGTATTTACAATGCCGAATATGAGAATATTGATGCTATTTACCGCGGATATGCCGTTAAGATTCCCGCAGGCTTTGACGGCTGGCTGTTCATTCCCTTCAGCAGCCTGCGTCTGAACAATGATGAGGATGTTGAGGGCGAAAAGACCAATGATCGCTGCATTATGGATTATATCCATTTCAGCGGTGCAAACACCAATGAAGAAGACGGCGTTCTGGAAATAGACGATTTCTGCCTGACCTCCGAGGAGCTGGCTGCAGATGCCGAGGCTCCCACTCCCGGCGAAACAGAGGATACCACTCCGGCTCCGGTGCAGAGCGAAGCGCCTGCCGCAGAGGAAACAAAGGACAATGCAGTGACCGCTGAGCCTTCCGCTACCCCCATTCCCGCAAAGGGAAACAGCTTCCCCTGGGTACCGGTTGTAATTGCCGTTGTTGCGGTGGTTGCCATTGTGGTTATCGTTGTGGTTGTAAGCAAGAAAAAGAAGTAATAAAGGCTTGCACAAAAAAGCATAACTGAAATACTTAAAAGCGTTCGGAGAATTCCGGACGCTTTTTGCATAAAAACGGATATTGCACAAAATGCATTCATTTAATTTAATCGGGGCAATAAATACGGAATGCACGGGAAATAATAAGCATATGAAAAAGGCGGAGCATAATATAAAAAGGGCAAGGCTTATTGCCGTTCGGGCTCTTGATGACTATATTTATTATCTTACCGACAAAAAGCGGATAGTGAAAAGCAATTTTTTGGCGGGACTTATGCGCGGGATAGGCACGGGCATGGGTTTTTGGCTGCTGAGCGCCCTGCTGGCAGTGCTTTTTGCGTTTCTGGCCGATAACGGGGTGCCGCTTGTGGACAAGCTGGTGGAATATTTTATCAAAGCGGCGCAAAAGTATTCATGAAGCCTTTTCAAGAGTGTTTCTTCGTGTTATAATATCAAAAACAATCGCAGCAAAAGGCTACAAAGCGGCGATTTTTGCGAAAGGAACATAATATGCTGATTATAACAATTATTGCGGTGGTATTCATAATACTGGATCAGCTTTCAAAGGTGTGGATTTCCGGAGTGTTCGGCGGAGTTCCGGTTGCCGACCCGGTTGCGGACGGAATACCGGTTATAAAAAACATACTGTATTTCAGCTATCAGAAAAATGAGGGCGCAGCCTTCGGAATAATGCAGGGAGCGCGCTGGATATTCGTACCGCTTACAATAATAGTATGTGCGTTGTTCGTATGGTGGCTGATCCGCCTGAAGAAAAAGCACTCTCTTCTTTGCGTTGCTTCCGGACTTATGCTTTCCGGAGCGGTGGGCAATTTGATCGATCGGGCGTTTTTGGGCTATGTGCGTGACTTTATATATGTGAACATTCCCTTTGCGACCTTTAATATTGCGGATGCCTGCCTGGTTGTGGGGACGGTGCTTATGGGCATATATATACTGTTCTTCCATGAACGCTTTATGAAAAAATGCGTGCAGCAGGAGGAAGAACGGGCGGCGTCGGAGACGGAGGCTAAAGAGGGAGAAGACGCCGAGACTGAAGAGAAGCCGGAGATGCCGGGAGAAGAGGATAGCGGACAGGCAGATGCAAAGGTTTGATATAATATGCCCGCAGGAGCATCCTGCCGTAAGGGCAGACGCCTTTCTTTCGGAGTTTGACGAGCCGGATATCTCCAGAAGCCGTGCGGCGCAGCTTATTCAAGAGGGTAATGTGCTGCTTAATTCAAAGCCGTGCAGAAAAAGCAGCACCGTAAAACCGGGGGACAGCGTATGCGTATTTTTGCCGCCGCCCGCCGCGATAACGCTGGAGGCACAGGATATTCCGATTGATGTTATATATCAGGATGACGATATAGCCGTTATAAATAAACAGCGCGGTCTTGTTGTGCATCCTGCGGCGGGACATCCCGACGGTACGCTGGTCAATGCGCTTTTATATCATTTAAGCGGCCTATCCGGCATAAACGGAGAGCTGCGTCCCGGAATAGTGCACAGGCTGGACAGGGATACAACGGGGTTGATAGTGGCGGCAAAAAACGATGCGGCACACAGGCTGCTTGCGCAGCAGTTCCGGGATCGTACCTGCCGCAAGGAATATCTGGCCCTTGTTGAGGGCAATATAAGCAGGGATTTTATAAGAATAGACGCCCCGCTTGCCAGAAGCGCGAAGGATCGCAAGCGCATAGCGGTGATGCCGGGCGGGCGCGAGGCAATTACGGACTGCACGGTGCAGGAGCGCTTCGGAACGGCGACACTGGTGCGGCTGCTGCTGCATACGGGCAGAACACATCAGATACGCGTACATATGGCGCACATCGGGCATCCGTGCCTCGGAGATCCTGTGTACGGATTTCAGAAGCAGCGTTTTGCGCTGGAGGGGCAGCTGCTGCATTCGGCATATCTTGAAATAAATCAGCCTTCAACGGGGGAAAGACTCAGCTTTTCGGCGCCGCTGCCGCAGGATTTTACGGAGGTGCTTGATACTCTGCGCGCCGTAAAAAAAGCGGCGGAAAAGCGCGGAGAAGAGTTTTAGTGAGTTTTTAGGCGATTTCGCCTTTAATATTTAAATGCGTTCTGTTATAATAAAGCGCGGAAATTTTGCTTGACAATAAAAAGGGAATACTCTATAATAACGCAGTAAAGCAGAAGCTGCCCGCTTCTCACCGTGCGAATTCGTTTCAGCATCGGTCAATGGCGTTGATACGGCGTATTATATGCGGGTGGATTTTGCCCGCATATTTTTTTTGGAGGTGCGTACCTATCAACGAAATTTACATCAACGACGAGATCACAGCCAAAGAGGTCCGTGTAATCACGGCAGAGGGCGAGCAGCTGGGCGTTATGTCCACACAAGAGGCCATAAGGATTGCCGAGGGCAAAAATATGGATCTGTGCCTGATAGCTCCCAAAAGCGTACCGCCGGTGTGCAAGATCATGGACTACGGCAAATATCGCTTCGAGATGCAGAAAAAGCTTAAGGAAGCCAAGAAAAATCAGCGTGTGACCGATCTTCACGAGATTCAGCTCTCCGTGACCATTGAGGAGCACGATATGGGCGTTAAGGCCAAGAAGGCGCATGAATTTCTTAAGGCGGGAGACAGGGTAAAGGTTTCCATCAGATTTCGTTCAAGACAAATTGCACACCCCGAGATCGGACTGGCGGTTATGAATTCTTTCTTTGAGTTGGTCAAGGATGTGGCCAAAATAGAAAAGAAGCCGATCGTTGAAGGCCGGAATATGACCATGATACTCGTATCACAATGATTTATTTTCAAGGAGGAAAATACCATGCCTAAGATGAAAACCCATCGCGGAGCGGCTAAGAGATTCAATCTCACCAAAAGCGGCAAGGTCAAAAGAGCCAAGAGCAACCGCAACCATTTCCTGCGCAGAAAGTCTGCAAAGACCAAGAGAGGTATGAGACAGAGCGGTCTGGTCGATGAGACGCAGCAGAACACGATCAAGAGATTGATTCCGTATAAATAAGCCGGGAGGATAATAAACCATGAGAGTTAAAAGAGCCGTTAACGGCAATAAAAATCGTAAAAAGGTGCTGAAGCTGGCCAAGGGCTACTACGGCGCAAAAAGCAAGCAGTTCCGTGTAGCAAATGAGGCAGTTATGAAATCTCAGGCTTATGCCTTTGTTGGCAGAAAGCTCAAGAAGAGAGATTTCCGTTCCCTGTGGATTACGCGTATCAATGCTGCGGCCCGTATCAACGGCATCAGCTACAGCAAGCTTATTCACGGCCTTAAAAATGCCGGCGTACAGGTAAACCGCAAGATGCTTTCCGAGCTGGCTGTTTACAATGCCGAGGCTTTCACGAGCCTGGTGGAAACCGCTAAGGCGCATCAATAATCAAAGGAATTCAGCGTAATACGGAACTATTACGCTGTTTTTATTAAAATGCAACCAATAATAACCAGCGTAAATAATCCGCTGATCAAAGAATTAAGAGCGCTTAAGGAAAGAAAATACCGCAGGCGCAGCGGCTGCTTTCTTATTGAGGGCAGACGCCTTATTGAGGATGCCGTCCGAAACGGCATAAAACCGGAGCTGCTGCTTGTGCAGGACGATCGCGCGGAGGAATTCGCGCTTCTTTCCGAGCAGTGTCTTCAGACAGCGGCGGTTTCGCGGGCGGTGCTGGAAAGCCTGTGTTTGACCGAGGCACCGGAGGGCGCGGTGGCAAAGGTACATATTCCGCAGGAGATGCCGGAGGGCGGCGGCTCATTAGTACTGGTGCTGGATGGCCTGCAGGATCCGGGAAACATGGGCACAATCATCCGCACTGCCAATGCTGCGGGCATACGGGATATATACTTTTTGGGGGAGAATGTGGATATGTTCAACCCCAAAACCGTACGCAGCGCAATGGGAGCGGTGTTTTTCGTGCATCCGCATCATTTCGGCGACGCGCAGAAGCTGTATGAGCATTTGAAGGAGCGCGGCTACTGCGTTTGCGTTACGGCGCTTTCGCAAAAAGACTACTATTCTCAGCAGCTTCCCCAAAAAATCGCGCTTGTTGTGGGCAATGAGGGCAACGGAGTAAGCCAGGAAAGCCTTGAGCAGGCAGACCGTCTGCTTACGCTGCCTATGAGCCCGGAGGCGGAATCGCTTAATGTGGCGGTATGCGCAGGAATTCTTATATTTGATATTTTATACAGGAGGTAATATATGTCCGGACATAGCAAATGGGCAAATATTAAGCATAAAAAAGAAAAAACCGATGCTCAAAAGGGCAAGGTATTCACAAAGATCGGCCGTGAAATATCCATATGCGTCCGTCAGGGCGGGCCGGATCCGGCCAGCAATTCAAAGCTTGCCGATGTTATTGCAAAGGCCAAGGCCAACAACATGCCCAATGACAATATTCAGCGTGCAATAAAGAGAGCTGCGGGCGAAAGCGATGATTCCGTATATGAGGAGATCACCTACGAGGGCTACGGCCCCGGCGGAATGGCGGTTATACTTGAGATAATTACAAACAACCGCAACAGAATCGCAAGCGAGATTCGTCACATATTCGACAAAGCCGGCGGCTCAATGGGAGCAACGGGCTGCGTATCCTGGATGTTTGACAAAAAGGGCGTGCTTGTTATCGAGCGCACGCCGGATATTGATGAAGATACCCTCATGATGCAGGCGCTGGATGCGGGAGCTTCGGACTTCCAGCCCGGCGAGGATATGTTTGAGGTGATATGCGAGCCGGCCGATTTTTCGCAGGTGCGCAAAAGCCTTGAGGATGCCGGATACAGCTTTGTAGAGGCGGAAATTGACCGTATTCCTTCAAATACCGTCGATGTTTCCGAGGATAATCTCAAAAAGGTCAACTGGATGCTGGAAAACTTTGAAGATAACGATGATGTGCAGAATGTTTTCCATAACGGCAATCTGCCGCAGACGGATGATGAAGAAGATTGATTTCAGGGAGAAGCGTGCGTGAGGGACGAGATGATTAAAAGCGGCAATACGGGAATGGCGCGGGAAGCGACAGACGATGGCCGCGCCGAGGGTGTGGCGGAAAACTCCGCCGCCGCAAGGGCTGCTGCCGCCAAGGCGGCAGTTACGGCGTGCGCCCGTCTTGACGGCAATACAAAAAATGCCGTTCTTGCAGCGATAAGCAATGCTTTAAGCAGCAGAAGAGCGGAAATTTTTGCGGCAAATGCTGCAGATATGGCTGATGCAAAGGAGCTTCCCGCCGCAACGCAGAAAAGGCTTCGCTTTGATGAGAGCAAACTGGCGGTGTGCCTGGACGGAATGGCACAGCTTATTTCCTTGCCCGATCCCAACGGAAGGGTGCTTATGCAGACTCTGCTGGACGACGGACTGCTGCTTAAAAAGGTTTCCTGCCCCATAGGGGTTATAGGCGTTATATTTGAAGCCCGTCCCGATGCGCTTGTGCAGATAAGCACGCTTTGCATAAAAAGCGGAAACTGCTGTCTGCTCAAGGGCGGAAGTGAAACCGCAAATACAAACGCCAAGCTTTTTGAAATAATCAGAACTGCGGCAATGGAGGCGGGGCTGCCCGAAGGGAGTCTTGGGTTGCTGCAAAGCCGGCAGGATGTGCGCGATATGCTCAAGCTTAACGGTTCTATTGATCTTATTATACCGCGCGGCTCCAACACATTTGTGCAATATATAATGAATAATACCTCAATACCTGTGCTCGGACATGCTGACGGCATATGCCATGTATATGTCGATAAGGAGGCCGACATTGAAGAGGCTGTTAAAATAGTTACGGACAGCAAGGCGCAGTATGTATCGGTGTGCAATGCGGCGGAAACACTGCTGGTGCACCGCGATATTGCCGCCGAGGCGCTGCCTCAAATAGCAAAAAGCCTTAAGGATGCAGGGGTAACGATCGTCGGCTGCCCGGAGACCTGCGGCATCATTGCGGCTCAGCCGGCCTCTGAGGAGGACTGGAAAACCGAATACCTCGATTATAAAATATCGGTAAAAATCGTGGGAAGCGCACGGGAGGCGGTGGAACACATAAACCGCTACGGTTCCGGGCATACCGATGCCGTTGTAACCAAAAACGCTCAAACTGCCGAATATTTTATGGATGCCGTGGATTCCGCAAATGTATATTGGAACTGCTCAACCCGCTTTGCTGACGGCTACCGTTACGGCTTCGGCGCGGAGGTGGGGATAAGCACCAACAAAATCCATGCGCGCGGACCGGTTGGGCTGGATGGGCTTATGATATACAAATACAAGCTTTACGGCAGCGGACAGACGGTGGGGGAATATGCCGACGGCAAAAAACACTTTAAGCATATACAGCTTCCGTGCAGGTAGTGGAAAAAACAGAACAGAATTTTTAAAAAACGCAGATTTTTATCTGCGTTTTTTGAAAAAAAGAGGGCAAATTATAAGTTTTGTTCATATCCGTAGTGAATAATGTGCATTGAATACGGCGGTGCGGTGTGTTAGAATAAAATATGAGGTTGTATGCAAACAACCGAACCAATATCAGAAGGAGAAGGACAGAATGAAAAAAACATTGGTTGTTTTGATGGCTGTCATGCTGCTTGTGAGCTCTTTGGTGTTTACCGGCTGTGATACCGGCGAACCGATTCCGAGCTACGATATAGTACAGCAGGATGATATCTATAAGTGGATCGATGAAAACGATAAGTATGCATCAAACGGCTACGATATCAAGGATATGGTGTCCGTAGATGAATACGGCAGAGTAACCTTAAGCGTAGGCGACAAAAAAGAGGAAAAGTCGGTAGGAATGTTTTATCATGTGTCGCAGGGCTTCCACAGAGGTTCTATGAGGGCGATATACGATGTTTCCAAGATCATTGCCGAATACGGCACCGATAAGGTGTTCAAGGAAAAAAGCCGCATAAGCCCCAACAACATGGAGCATTTCTGGGGCGAACCGCTCTACGGCTATTATGACAGCCGTGACCCGTATGTTATCAAAAAGCAGCTGGAGCTGTTTATTGCGGCGGGAGTGGACTATCTTGTACTGGATGTAACAAACGGCTTTATTTATTCCGATGCAACCAAAACGCTGGTGGAGAACATCTGCGCTCTTCGTGCGGATGGCTGGGCGGCGCCTCAGGTGGTGTTCTATGCACATTCGCAGAACAATAACACCGTTCGCGATATTTATAAGGATTTTTATAACGGCCATGAGGAATACAGGGATGCGTGGTACATGAAGGACGGGAAGCCCGTAATCATTGCATACAGCGAATCCGAGAAGGACAAGGCTGAGGCAAGAACCCGCGGAGTCAGCGAGGAAGACCTTGAAAAGCCCATGTATGCAGACCTCAGCCAGGAGATTCTTGATTTCTTCCATTTTGTTGAGCCCAGATGGCCCAACGACAGAATGAGCCATCTTATAAAAGAGCCTATATATGATAAGGTCAACGAGGAAGGCCATTATTACGGCTATTCCTGGATAGAATGGAGACAGCCGCTGCCGCGCCGCGATACTTCGCTGGGCACCTACATGAATGTGGCGGTGGCAAGTCATCCCAATATTCCGTTCTCTTTCAGTATTACCCGCGGAGTGCGCAACTGGGGCAGAAACTATGATATTGTGGCGGGCCAGGAGGTTGAAGGCGGCGAATATACCGGCACATACTATCAGTGCTGCTGGGATGAGGCGTTTGAAAAGGATCCCGATACCCTTATGCTGGTGCAGTGGAACGGCTGGACGGCGCTTAAGCAGCTTTGGGACGGCGAGTATATGATGTGCGATACCTGCGATTTCAACTACTCCCTTTCAATTGAGCCTGCAAACGGCTATTACAAAGACGCATATGTGCTTCAGACATCGCAGAATACGCGCAAGTACAGCTATTCCGAAGGCGTGCGCACCCATGCCGCAAACAAAATCGATATAAACGGAACTATAGCGCAGTGGTACAATGTGGATGCGGTATACCGCCAGGTAGGCAAAGAAGCATATGGCCGCGACTATTACAGTGCCGACGGCAAGCAGTATCATTATCAGCTTGATGCGGCCAAGAATAACATTCAGGAAGTTCGCACGGTTCATGACAATGACAATGTTTACATGATGATTCGCTGCGGGAATGATATTACGGCGCAGGAAGGCAGCAACTGGATGAATGTATTTATCACCACAGGTTCGCCGGAGCAAAAGGGCTGGAACGGTTATGAGTATGTTATCAACCGCAAGAGCATAAATAACGGCAAGGCCGTAATTGAAAAGCTTAACTCCGATTATTCCGGAAGCGATGCCGGAGAGGCGGAGGTTGTAATACGCGGAAGCTTCATGTTCCTTAAGATACCCAGAAAGGCCATCGGAATGACCAAGGAAGTCAAGTCCTTCTATTTCAAGGTTTCGGATTCCGTGGAGAAGCCTGAGGATATTCTGAGCTACTACACCACCGGCTCCGTGCTGCCGGTAGGCCGTTATTCCTACAGCTATACGGCAAAATAAGCAGCAGTGAAAACAGCGCGGCCTGTGCCGCACGATGGATTTATTTTGAGCAGGTCGCAGCAAAAAACGAATATTTGATGTAAAGCGCGCCGCTGCATAACCGCAGCGGCGCGCTTTTATCCTTCTTCCGCTCGTTGGATTTATTCTGCAAGCAGTGTAGGAACGCCGCATTTCAAGGCGGCATCGGGGAAGACGGCTATCTCAGGGAAAGCTCAAACACAAGAATACGCATTGCACGCTCGCAGGCGGAGCAATTGCTGCATGACGGACAATCAGAGCTGTCGTTTATAATGCCGCTGCAGCCGCTGCATTGACCGGTGAGCGCGCCGCTTGAGCCGAGCTGCGCAAGAGTGTCGCTGCAGGTTGAACTGCACCTGGAACGGGAGGAACGGCGGGCGGAGCAGCCGCATTGAGATGAAGAATAGGTTGTGCTTGGGGATTGCAGGCGGTTATTGCCTACATATTGTGAAGTTGCACGGACAGACATAAGGTTCCTTCCTTTCGTTTTGTGCCTTTTGGCGCATGGACCGGTATTTTGCTTGAATACGGGACCATTTTTACAATATGCAAAAAAGGGGCAAAAAGTTAAAACGGCGCATGCCCTTTTACAGAGCATACGCCGTTTGCAAGTGCGCCACGGAGGGCTTTTATTTTCCGGTATTGATAATTACATTGAATTCACCGTACATTTCATCGGGTGCGGGCGAGCTGCCGTCGAGGGTGCGGGCGGCTTCGTATTCCGGCTTGATCTTTGCTTCGTAATAGCGGATATCCAGCCCTTTGTATTTAATGCCGATGCAAAAACGCAGCGGGGCTTTTATTTCCTTTTCGTTTTCACAGTTTATGCTGCAAATATCAAAGAAAAAGTCGGTATTGAGAATAAGCTTGCGGGTATCGGAAAGCAGCCGCTCGGTCATGGCCTCATTGGATTGGGAGCGCACATTGAAAAAAACGCTCACGCCTATTTCCGAGCCAAGATAATTGCAATGCATGCTTTTAACATCGGAATATACGCTTCCGGATTGCAGCTGTTCTGCCGCTGCATTGAAGGCGGGCAGCTTTTTCTGTATATTGGTGCGGTTATCAAGGGTGTTGATGCCGAACCAGCAGCCGGCGATTACGGCAGCCATGAGAATCAGCGCCAGTATGGATTTAATTATCTTTTTGCAAAGCAGTATGATGATTACTATCGCGGCAAGTGCGGCAATGCCTATGAGCGCGATGTTAACAAAATTGGGGTTCAATATATCACATCCTTTTTAACGGCAGCAGACATCGGAAGACAGAAGTATTATTTCCAAAATTGCGGAAATTATTGCTTTTGCGATGCATTCCGTGCCGAACTGCGTATGTGCGTATTTATTACAGAGTGTTTTTATTATAAAAAACACCGCCCTGTAAATGCTGCTGTTATTAATATATCAGCATTACAAAAAAAATACAACACTTTTTTGAAATGTTTTATAGGCGCGCGGAGGGCTTGCCGATAAGCGCAATGCGGATATAATGCGGGTATGTGTCTGCGGGGAAATAATTGCGAACAAATTATGAACAAGTTTTCGCAAAAACCAAAACGGGAGAAAAAGCGCAAAAAAGTTATTTAAGGGGCGAGATAGGCCGCTAAACCATTCTGAGGGACGCAGGGGCGCATTCAGGGCAGATATGGGGTAATACGGGCAAGACACCCGGGGTTTACATCGGTAAGCATTTTATATATAATTGACGGACAAAATACATTGCTTTATCGCAATCTGCCAGAAGTGGCGGGGAGGATACCCAATGAAAACACTTCGGAAGCTGTTCCGGTATTTCCGGCCGTATCTTGGGCACATTATTCTTTATGTGCTGCTTGGCTTCATTGTAGTGGGCCTTGGAATGATATTGCCAAAGGTTCAGAAGATCATTTTCGACAATCTTTTCTCTTCAGTTCCGTACGACTTTTTCGGAATGGCGCTTTCGGGATCGGCACTGCTTGTCGGTGTGGCCATTGCCATGATAGGGCAATCCCTTCTGCGCCAGTCAATGCATTATTTCCGGATAATTCTTAATGAAAACACGGCTCAGCAGGCGGTAAATGCCATGCGTGCGGATTTGTTTGACTGCATGATAAATCAGTCGCAGAGCTTTATGCGTTCTCAGAATACCGGAAACCTCATGACCGTAATAAACGGCGACCCGGAAACGGTAAAGAATTTCTTTATCGGTACGGTGCCGCAGATGTTTGAGGTGGTCGTGGCGTTTATATTTGCTGCGGTTATGCTGTGCACGGAGATACATCCCTACATGTTCTTCTGCGCAGTCGTTCCCATGCCGCTTGTGGCGTTCCTGTCTGCAAAGGCGCGCAAGCGCATACGGCCGCGCATGCAGGATATACGCGATTATTCTGCTGACCTTTCAAGAAGGGCGCAGGAGAACATAAACGGTATCCGGGTGGTAAAGGCCTTCAATAATGAAGAGCTGGAGCGCCGTGTATTTGATAAGCACAACGATCAGATCATCGGCGCGCACTTTGCGTATTTGAAGGAGTATGTGCATTCATATCTTCCGATGGATCTTTGCGCTTCACTGCCGTATTGCCTTGTAAATATTGTGGGCGCGCTGCTTATTTTCGGCGATCAGCTTTCCATAGGCGGCCTTGTGGCAACCGGAGGATATCTCTCCTATGTTACGCAGCTGTTTGCCTGTGTGCCAGGGTGGATAAGCGCAACGCAGCAGGCAAACACCAGCGCGGCCAAGATAATGGAGCTTATGGAGTGCGGCAATGAACTGGCGGATAAGCCGGATATGCCGCAGATAAGCGCTCGCGGCGACCTTAAGCTGGAGCATGTAAATATGGTTTTTGACGGGCATGCGGTGCTTTCCGATATATGTATTGATCTGCCGCTGGGCAAGCAATTGGGGGTAATGGGCAAGACGGGCTCCGGAAAAACCATACTTGCAAATGTCATGATGCGCTTTTACGATCCGACATCGGGCAAGGTTACGCTGGACGGAGTGAACGAGAAGGATATGCGTCTTGGCGATGTGCGCAGGGTATTTTCGCCCGTTATGCAGGATGTGTTTCTTTTCAGCGAAACGGTGGAGAAGAACATAGCCTTCTACGATGAGACGGCTTCTCACGAAAGGGTGGAATGGGCGGCGCAGACAGCTCAGGCGGCGGACTTTATAAACAATCTGCAGGAGGGCTATCAGACCATAATCGGCGAGCGAGGAGTAGGGCTTTCCGGCGGACAGAAGCAAAGAATATCAATAGCCCGCGCACTGCTCAAAAATGCGCCGATAATCATACTGGATGATGCCAGCAGCGCACTTGATATGGAAACGGAGCAGGCGCTTGCGGAGAGTATGCGCAGGGAGCTTCAGGGGCATACCGTGGTTACCATTGCGCACAGAGTTTCCTCGGTTAAGGATTGCGACGAGATAATATACCTTGAAAACGGCGTTATAGTTGAGCGCGGCACGCATGAGGAGCTGCTTGGTCTTAAGGGCCGCTATTATGAGATATATAAAGAGCAGTACGGCGAGCTTACCTCGGCAATAGAGGGGGTGGAATAAATGGCACGCAACAGATATTATGACGATGAAGGCGCGCGCCGCGGCATTGACGGCAGCCTGTTCAGGCGCCTGCTTTCCTTCTGCAAGCCGTATATAGGCCAGTTTATCATATGCAGCCTGATAGTGCTTTCGGCAGTGGCGCTGTCCCTGCTTGCCCCGCAGGTATCCAGATGGATGATAGACGAGGTGTATCCCGAGCGTCAAACAGGAAATGCTTTTATAGTAGTAGGGCTGATAATCGGGCTGAATATAGCGGGCAAGCTTATAAGTATGCTGCGCGGCGTGCTTATTTCAAAACTTGGCCAGCGGATCGTATACGATATACGAAAGGCGGTATTCTATCATCTTCAGGAGCTGTCCTTTGATTATTTTGACGATCTCCCCACGGGGAAGATACTTGTAAGGGTAACATCGTATGTGGATAACCTCGCAAACCTTTTAAGCAGCAACCTGATAACCATAGTGGGAGATTTTGTGACCCTTGTGGGAGTTGCGGTTATAATGCTTATGATGAACCCGCTGCTTACGCTTATAAGCTTTGCAACCGTGCTGCCGCTGATGATATTCATAGTACTTTTCCGCCGCAAGCTGGAAAAGCTGCGCATACCGGTTATAAACAAGGTCAGCAACCGCAATGCATATATTCATGAAAATATAATGGGTGTGTATACGACTCAGGCATTCAACCGCGAGGCGGAAAACAGCAGAGAGTTTGTACGCCTTAACGGACAGGTAAAGGACACCTACATGCGTCAGGTGCGCTGGTCCACTATAATGTGGCCTATAATTGATATTTCCGGCGTTACGAGCCTTTTGGTGCTTTATGTAATGGGCTATAATATGATTACAGGCGGCGTTATGACGGCGGGAGAGGTATTAGCATTCTCAGCCTATGTTTCACAGTTCTGGACGCCTATAAACTCACTGAGCAGCATATACAGCCAGGTAGTTTCCACCATGGCAAATGTGGAGAAGATATTCAGCACCATCGATACTCCGGCGGAGATAACCGATGAGCCCGGCGCGAAGGCACTGCCCCCCATAAAGGGTGATGTCACCTTTGATCATGTGTCCTTTGCCTATGAAGAAGGCGTGTTTGTGTTAAATGATATTTCCTTCAAGATAAAGGCGGGGCAGACGGTGGCCCTTGTGGGGCCCACCGGTGCGGGCAAAACCACTATTGTTAACCTTATATCCCGTTTTTACGATGCAACGGACGGTTCCGTTTTGATAGATAACCATAATATCCGGCATGTAACAATAAACTCGCTGCGCAAGCAGGTAACTGCCATGATGCAGGATTCCTTTGTGTTCTCCGGAAATATAATAGAAAACATCCGCTACGGAAAGCCTGAGGCTACGGATCAGGAATGTATTGAAGCAGCACGCAAGGTGCATGCGGATGAATTTATTGAAAAGCTTCCACGGGGCTATTATACCAGAGTGGAGGAACGGGGAGCCGGAATGTCGGCCGGAGAAAAGCAGCTGTTGTCCTTTGCGCGTATAGTGCTTGCCGACCCCAGAATAATCATACTGGATGAGGCCACAAGCGCCATTGATACCAAAACCGAGCTGCTTGTGCAGAAGGCGCTGGCCTCGCTGCTTAAGGGCAGAACATCCTTTGTAATTGCGCACCGGCTGTCCACTATCCGCAATGCGGATTGTATAATGGTGGTGTCGGGCGGCGGCATAGCGGAAAGCGGCACGCATAAGGAGCTTATGGAAAAGCACGGGATATACTATGAGCTTAACCGTTCGCAGCTTATCGGGCTGTCGCAGGGCGCGGACGATTGATAATAAGCAGCGGCGCGGGGCGGAAGGCGAGGCCTTCCGCCCTTTATATTTTTCGCTTAAAACAGACCTGTCAGCAATTGTCGGATACGGTGGCTTCAAAGCTGTAATCGCTGCTGTCAAAGCCGGCAGCCGACATCACCGCATAGAGCACGGTCGGGTCCGGTACGGTTTCGGTTTGCACAATGATATGGTTATCCGTTCTTTTCTCCTTTTTAACGCAGTACAGTGCACGAAGGGCTGCTTCGGCGCTTTTGCAGCGGGCGGTTTCGTTCGTGAAGAGGGTAATACGGCAGTTCATAGACATGCTCCTTTTGAAAACGGTTTTGTTTTTAATTAGTATCGGCAAATTTTTAAGGAGTATTCCGGAGCGTATTTGCGCAGTGGTTTTTTTACGATTCTGCAGGCGGCGCATGTCAAGCGTAAGCATAATTGCTTGCCTTTTTTACGGGCAGAAGGTATAATAAAAACAATATAGAATTTATTGCGGAATTATCGCGCAGGAACGCGAAAATTCAAGGAATTTTTGCCCTTCCGTCCTGAAAATCGAAGGAAATTACGGAATCCGTCGGCGGAAAGGAATATTTTATATTTATTCGGAATTAAATTCGGGGGGATTTTGTTGAATAATTGGGGATTTTTTCAAAAAATACGGAATTCGTTTGATGTGCGCATACGGCATCGCCGTGTTTTGAACGGCGCTTTTAATAAAACATTAACGGCGTCTGCTGCGGTCGTTTTGACCGTTGTTCTGGTTATGCTTACGGGGTGCAGCGGCGATATTTTACAGACGGCTGCGCCAACGGGAACGCAACCATATCAAACGACGCAGGATGCCACTGCGACTGCTGAAAACACCGCAACGAATACGCCCGGTGTTACAGCGACACCGGCATCAACGCCGTCATCTGCGCCGTCGGTCACCGCCACACCGGAGGTTACACCGCTGCCAAGCGATACTCCGGCACTTACCCCCACGCCGGATATAACTGCAACACCGGCGCTCACACATACGCCGCGTCCCACGCCTAAGCCTACGCCGAAGTCCACAAAGACGCCCAAGCCTACAAACACCCCTAAGCCTACGCCGACACCGCATCCTACGCCCGTCGTAACACCGGGCGCGAATTTTAATGCACTGATAAATCCGGAGGGGGATACCATCCTTACGCGGTTTCTGGTGCCTGAGGGCTTTGAAAGAGTGGAGGCTCCGGCGGGAAGCTTTGCGGAGTTTCTGCGGAATCTTAAGCTGAAGCCGGACGGTTATGCGCTGCATTATCTTAAAAACGGCAAAAAGACAAACGAATTCGGCGAAAGTGTTACGGTTGCTGTGCCGGGAGCGCTTGTGCCCAAGAATGAATACAGCGCTCCGCAGGCGCATGCGGCGGTTCTGGATTTTGAAATGCTTAATACAAGCGAGCAATGCGCGGATACCATGATGCATCTTTGGGCAGAGTATCTTTATCAGAACGGGCGTTACGGCGAGATCAGATTCACATATTACGGCAGCAACTTTGTATGCGATTTTGAGCACTATACAAAAGGCTACAGACCGTATACAAAAAACGGCAAAACCAGTTGGCGCCAAAACGGCAAGGTTGGTTATTCACGCGGAATTTTTGAAGCGTATCTTAAAAATGTGTTTTCAAACTGCAAGACCACTTCAATGTATTATAACGATGTGATATTCAAAAATACATCGGATATGAAAATAGGCGATATGTTTCTTGTACCGGCGGAAAACGGTCACGGCGGTCATGTTGTAATGGTATGTGATATGATAAAAAATACGCAGACCGGAGAAGTGCGCTTTATGACGCTTCAGGGCAGCCTGCCCGCAGTGGAGGCGCATGTTATGATGAATGCCGAGGAAGCGGATATGTCGCCTTGGCAGAATACCGAATTCAAAGACGGCTTCTTTACAAGCGCTACCTATTGGCAGTGCCCGTTAAGCGGTTATTGCAGATTCAAAAATTGCGGAGATTAGCTGCCGGCAAAGCTTTGCAAAAGGAAAATTACGCACAGCAGTGCCGTTTATCGCGGTGCTGCTGTTTTTTACGAAAAGCAATAAAAGCTGTTTTTATTTATAGTAAAGACAGATGAAAGACTGCTGCGCTGCAGTGAGGGAGTCGGGCGGAGGCGCCGGTCATGGCGGCGAATAAGTGCGAAAATGCGGTTTTAATATAAACTGATTTGCAAATCATAATCATATGTGCTATGATTTAATAGGGTGATATTTTATGAACAGCGCAATATATAATGAACGCGGCTTAAAGGTGGCGGGGGGCGAGGTTATGCCTCAGGCTCTGCCCGATCAGGTGTTTTTGCAGGAAATGCCCTGCTATGTAGGCGGAGTTCTGTATTTTGAACAGGATAACGGCTTTGTCGGCGCCGTGGCAATGGACGAGAATGCGGCACGGCAGGCAATCGACCGCGAGCCCACACTCAGGCAGCCCAGTGCGGAAAAGCTGTTCAAAATTGCTCTGTGCGGCGGTCTTGGGCAAAAGGATGTATCGGGCTTGTGCCGCAGGCTGCATATCCGTTTTGATGAAAGGCGGAGTGTTATCTGCGTATTGCCGGAAAGCAATGTTTCGCCGGCAATGCTGGGCGTGCTTTCAGAGGTATTTTCTTCCGATGAGGCTATGATCACGGAGATGAGCAGGGAAGAAGTGGCTGTGGTCTGCTCCGGAGTCACCGATGCAGAGCTTGCCGAAACCGCCGGGGCGATACGCGACACATTTGTTAATGAGCTTAATACCGATGTGCATATAGGTATAGGTGAAACAGCAGCAAACATAGCGGGCATAGGCGCTTCGCGTCAGACTGCGCTTCAGGCAGCGTCAATAGGAAGGCGGCTCAGCTATAAGGGCGGAGTGTGGATATATGCAAGGCTGCTTCCCGAAATGCTGCTTGCGGGAATAGAAACCGAGTCGGTGGCGCGCCATTCGGCATTGATAT
Organism: uncultured Clostridia bacterium; assembly: GCA_934465535.1. GTDB lineage: Bacteria > Bacillota > Clostridia > Christensenellales > QALW01 > UMGS1338. The sequence continues at coordinate 75,632 of CAKSKV010000006.1, forward strand.
CCCGTATACGGCATACAATAGATGATGAAACGGAGGAGCTGCTGGATGAGCTGTTCCGGCAGAACCTGAATATAAGCAGAACGGCAAAAGAGCTTTTCATGCACAGGAATACGCTTATTTACAGGCTGGATAAGATAAGAAAAAGCACCGGGCTGGATGCCACAAGCTTTGATGATGCCGTAACTCTGCGTATGATTTTGGCTCTTGCAAGGCTGAATTACGAACAATAGCGGCCGGCAGCGGTGTCTGCGGCTGCAAACGGAGCGACTTAAACAAACAGGCTCAGGCGATGAAGGGAGAAGAGTATGAAGCTTTTCGGCAATGGCGTTATGAAAAAAGAAGAAAAAGGAGCTGCAAATACTGAGGCGGCAAAAGAAAAACCGCAGGCGGAGAATGCACAAACGGCCGGCACAGGTAAAAACGCGCAGAAAAAACGCGCAGCAGAGGGTATACGCCCGTGGGTGGCGCTGCTTACATTGGTGGCGGGCTTTTTTGTGGGGGCATTTACGCAGGAAAAGCGCCTTGCGGGCAAGCTTTCCATAAGTCAGTTTGAATCAATATCGCAGGCCGCCGGAATAGTTAAGAATAATGCCGTTGAGGATTATGACAGTGAAAAAATAACTCAGATGCTGCTTGCGGGGCTTTCTGCCGGGCTTGATGACGATTATTCGCGCTATTATACTGCCGAGGAGCTTAAGCAGTATAACGATCAGAAGGACGGAGTAATAGAAGGGGGAATAGGAGTTACTGTTGCCGTTACCGAGGCAGGCATCAAAATCACCGAGGTATACGAGGATTCTCCAGCCAAAAGCGCCGGGCTTAAAGCGGGAGATATAATACTTTCGGTGGACGGTAAAAGCACGGAAGGATTGAGCGCATCCGGGCTTGCGGAGCTTGTAAGCGGTCAAAACGGCACAAAGGTTTCGCTGCGCGTGTTAAGAGACGGTCAGGAAGCGGTTTTTGAGCCGGTTCGCGCGCATATAACAACGCCGATGGTAACGCACCGAAAGATCAATGATATAACCTATATCAAATATAAAAGCTTCCACGGCAATGCCGTGGAAAAATTCCGCGAGGCGCTGGACTTTGCGCAGTCGCAGGGTTCAAAGGGCATAATAATCGATTTGAGGGACAATCTCGGCGGAGATCTGGATATTATGGCCAAAACGGCGGATATGATTTTGCCGGAGGGGGAGATATTCTATGCCATGGACAAAAACGGCAAGCGTTACAGCGAAAAAAACAGCGATGCCGATTTTGTGGATCTGCCCATAGTCATACTTATAAACGGCTATTCGGCAAGCGCCTCCGAAGCCTTTACCGGTGCTGCAAGGGATTTCAAACGAGCAGTTACCGTAGGCACAAAAACCTACGGCAAGGGAATAATGCAAACCACATATACCCTGCCCAACGGAGGAGCCTTCAAGCTTACAACGGCAAAGTATTATCTGCCGGGCGGCGAATGCATACACAAAACGGGAATAACACCCGACTATGTTGTAGAGCTTCCGGACGGCAAAACAAGCCGCGATGCGGATATGACGGATGAACAGGACACTCAGCTCCAAAAAGCGCTGGAGCTTCTTAAAAAGTAATCTGCGTCCGGTGCGCTTTGGCATTATATATGCTTTGCAAAATGACGGTTTGCATATAAAAAACACTTTACCCAAAGCCTTATCCGTGCTATAATCAATTTGCTGAACCGGGGGAATGCGCAACAGAATGCGGTATTCTCAGGCAAGGCGCTAAAGAAATAATACTGAGGCAGGGGATGTATCCTGAGCCGAGGGAATAAGCGGATATAACTGTTCTTATAATGCAATTTCACGCCTCTTTCCTTCGGAAAGGGGCGTTTTTTGTCCGGGAAGGAGAAATATTTGCCGATGGGAAATACGGATGCAGCCGTTAAGGACAAGCTGCCGCAGCGTATAGGCGTAGTGGGCATAGTGCTGGAGGATCCGGCAAGCTGCGCACAGAATGTCAACAGGCTGCTGAGCCGCTATGCTTTTATTATCAAAGGAAGGATGGGCTTGCCTTTCGGGGAGCATAATATCGCAGTGATATCCCTTATAGTGCAGGGCAGTACGGACAGCGTGGGGGCGCTTACGGGAAGCCTTGGTCAGATACCGGGCGTTACGGTAAAAAGTGCTCTTACATCAAAGAGTCTTGAAGAAGAATAATACAGGTTAACAAATCAACAACAGGAGGAAGAATATGAAACGGTTTATCAATATCGCGGCTTTGACAATTGCACTTGTTATGGCGTTTGTAACCGCCGGCTGTACGGGGGGCGGAGCAACGGCTACCGTTCCGGCGGGCACGGCTGATATTCCGACACAGAGCGCGCAGACCGAAAAGCCTTATCAGCAGCGCACACAGGTACGCATAGGCGTGCTTAACGGCCCCACCGGCATGGGAGCGGTACGGCTTATGCAGGATAATAAAGAAGAAAACACGCTTAACAGATATGACTTCCAGCAGTTTTCCGCGCCTACGGATATTCTGCCGCTGCTTATAAAAGGGGAGCTTGATATTGCGGCGGTGCCAACAAACCTTGCGGCGACGCTGTACAATAAAACAAAGGGCGGAGTAAAGCTGCTTGCACTCAACACGCTGGGAGTGCTTTATGTACTGAGCAGGGATGAGAGCGTAAAGTCGCTGTACGATCTTGAAGGGCGCAAGGTTGTAATTTCCGGTCAGGGTTCAACGCCCGAGTATGCGTTTGATTATATTTTGGATTCAAACGGAATAAAGGGTAAGGTGAATGTGGAGTTTGCCGCGGATCATTCTTCTCTTGTGGCCATGTGCGCAGCGGGAAAGGCAGATACGGTCGTTCTGCCGGAACCGTTTGCTACGGTGCTGCTTTCAAAAAATATAGGCTTTAATCGCTGCATTGACCTTAATAAGGAGTGGGACAGCGCAAGCCGCGGGCAAAGCATCTTCTCCATGGGCTGCCTTGTTGTAAGAGCGGAGTTTGCGCAGCAGCAGCCGGAGGCGGTAGCCGATTTTCTGAAAGAATACGGAAATTCCGTTGAGTATGTAAACGCTGATAACGATTCGGCGGCTCAGCTTATAAAGGAGTTCGGCATTGTAGCCGATGCCGAAATAGCCAAGGCCGCGCTGCCGCAATGCAATATAGTATGTATTGACGGACAGGATATGAAAACCAAGACCGATGCGTTCCTTAAGCTTATGCACGGATATAATCCGCAGTCCGTAGGCGGCAGCGTGCCGGGCGACGATTTTTATTACGAAGCGGAATAAAACTATGAAGCAGAATAAAACCTCTGTTAAACCGGGGGGCGGCCGCAAAAAGCTTTATCGGGCAGCCGCAGCGCTTTTTTGGATAGCCGTTTGGTGGATAGCTGCCTGCATTACGGATAATGAACTGCTTCTGCCGGCTCCGCCCGCAGTTGCGGCGGAGCTGGGCAGACTGTGCGCAGACAGCGGCTTCTGGAGCAGCATAGCGCTGTCCGTTTGCCGTATAGCGGCCGGCTTTGCAGCCGGCTGTATAGCCGGCTGCGCGCTTGCGGCCTTGGGAGCGCGGCTTCCCTTTGTACGCGCGCTGCTTTCCCCGCTTATGACTTTGCTGCGTTCCGTACCGGTGGCCTCGTTTATAATGCTGGTAATTCTCATATTAAAGCGGGATACACTGCCGGTGTTCATTTGCTTTATTATGGTGGTGCCGCTTGTATGGAGCTCGGTGTCCATGGGGCTTGATTCGGTACCGCAGAAATATAAGGAGCTTGTGCACGCTTATTGTATGAGCGGCACGCAGAGAATATTACGGCTCTACCTGCCTTGGACACTGCCGTATTTTGCGCAGGGAGCCGTAAATGCGATGGGCTTTGCCTGGAAAGCGGGCATAGCGGCGGAGGTGCTGTGCCAGCCGGCGCTGGCCGTCGGCAGCGGTATATACAATGCTAAAATCTATCTGCAAACACCTACACTTTTTGCATGGACGGCCGTGGTGGTGGTTCTCAGTCTCGCGCTTGAGAAATTGCTGGAAAGCCTGCTTGCAAATATCAGGAGAAACAGAAGGTATGATACTGAAGGATCTGAGCGTAACGCTTGATGCAACAAAAATTATCGATCGCCTGTCCTTTGAGGCGGAAGGAGGCGCATGGGCGGTCATGGCGCCTTCCGGAGCCGGAAAAACCACGCTGCTGCGCGCAATAGCGGGGCTTATTCCTTACGAAGGCAAAGTGGAGGGAGTGGGAAAGGTTACGCTGCTTTTTCAGGATGACCGCCTTTTTCCGTGGTTAACGGCGTTAGATAATGCCGCTCTGTTTTGTAAAGATCGTGAAAAAGCGGCCGGGCTGCTTGATAAGCTCGGCCTTGGAAAATATGCGGACATGCTTCCCTGCAAACTCAGCGGAGGAATGCAGAGAAGGGTAAGCGTTGCCGCGTGGCTTTCGGTTGACGGAGATACGCTGCTTATGGATGAACCCACAAGAGGTCTGGATGACGAGTGGGCCCGCAAAGTGATGACGCTTGCACGGGAGCACGCAAGGGGGAAACTGCTGCTTTTCACTACTCATTCCTCCGATATAGCCACGCATTTTGCAGACGGAATAATAACATTGTGATAATATTCTGCCGATAATGCGGATATTGTGTTTATTGCAATACCGGCAATAGCTATTTTTTAGGAATATAACGCTTGAAAAAGTTCTCCTGCTCACGGGAAAAACCCCGTGGGCTTTTTGTTTTTGCTGCTTCGAATCCGCAGCCGTCATCGGGACGGCTAAAGTTTTCGCCGGAATTGTCAGCGCAGCCGCAGCCCTTCGACGGAGGGGCGGACCCATCGCTTTTGCAGGAGTCAAAGGACGGCGGAGCAGTGTTTTGACAGGACGCAAGGCAAAGCAGCAGGGAAAGCGGGTCGAACGGCCCTGCGGAGTCCTTTGATATTAAAGCGGACAACAGGCTTGCGGTACTGCCGCTTTCCGCGCTGCTTAAAAGCTCACACAGCACAGAAAGCGCGGCATCGTTTCCGGCATTGTCTCGCTCACAGCTGTTGCAGGCCTCAGGCGCGGTGCAGCGCTTCTGCCGGTTTTCGCAGGAAAAGTATGCGTTAAAGGCGGCAAGCGCACGCCGCACGGTGCATGGCAGGCCGGGCAGCATATCGGCAAAGATGGGATAATCCCGGAAAAGCAAGTATGCAATTATCAATTGTAAGGCTTCCAGAGGCAGCACCTCCCACGGCGAATATTTATAAAGAGGTCTTTTGAATTTTTGTATACTATATGCCGCACATGCGAAGGATAATTACTTTCTGCAGCAATAAAACAGAAGGCGGCGGCCTTTTAATGGCAGGCTTTTGTGTAACGGGAAGGGGTTTAATGCATAGGATAAAACAGGACTCTGATAAAGGAGATATAAAGATGTATAATTCAAACAACAGCTTTAACGCAAAAAATAAAAACGGTGATCCGTACGGAGAATCCCGCAATATTGGTTCAAATAATGCGGGCTTTAATAATTCAGAATCAAATGCACGGAGCAGCAGGAACGAAAAGAGCGCAGGATACGGGCAAGACGGCACATACAGCGGCAGCGGCCGTGCGTATGTGCGCTCGGAGGAAAGACAGCGGCAATTAAAGGAGCTGCAGCGGCGATGCGCACACTATAAAGGAAAAAGCAGCCGGGAGCTGCTGGCGGAGCTTGAACGCTTAAAGGCGGCGGACGGCGGGCGCACTCTTACACCGCAGGCGATGCGCGATTTTCGAGCAAAAATAAGCCCGGCACTGAGTGAAGAGCAGAAAAGGAAGCTGGATGCGTTGCTGGAGAGGCTGAACAAAAGCTGATGTTTGCGGGCGTTCATATACGCCTAAAAACATCCGGATAAAGCAATCCGGCAGCGGCAAAGCGATAAGCAATTTTTCGGGGAGCTCGGGAAGAAAGAAAAAGCAAAAAAATGCGGTCAGGAGCACATATTTTTGCAAAAAAACGGGAAATCCGATTGACAGGGAAAGGGGTATGTAATAAAATAAATCAAACGATACAAAAGGAAAGGCATAACGGCATTTTTATGAAAAGCACGGCTTTCATTTTCGGATACGCGTTTTATTTTGGCGGCTATTACTTTAGTGATTACCGTCCTGTTTGCGCTGTCTGATTTGCCGATACCGTATATAAAGTATGATTTATGACCCGGCAATTAGACCGGGTCATTTTTTATTCAGATTTCAGGAGGACACCCATTATGATGATAATACTCCGTCCCGGCACCACCGAGGACAAAATTGCAATGCTGGATGCGTTCATTCGCAAAAACGGCGTAGATGTACAAAGGATACAGGGGCAGGATACCACTATACTCGGGCTTTCCGGGGATACCTCGCGCATAGATCCGGGAATGTTTGACAGCTTTGATTTCGTGGAACGCACCATGAAGGTGGCGGAGCCGTATAAAAAGGCAAACCGCAAGTATCATCCGCAGAACACCGTTATAAATGCGGGAGGAGTGGAAATCGGCGGCAATAAGATAGTGGTAATGGCCGGGCCGTGTTCGGTGGAGAGCGAGGAACAGGTTCTTTCGGTTGCAAGGGACTGCAAGGCTTCGGGAGCAGCCATACTCCGCGGCGGCGCCTTCAAGCCCAGAAGCTCACCCTATGCCTTTCAGGGTTTGGGACTGGAGGGGCTGGATATGCTCAAGGCCGCCGGAAGAAGAACAGGTATGCCGATAGTGTCTGAAATAATGAGTACGGAGTATCTTGATCGTTTTATACAGGATGTTGATATTATTCAGGTGGGCGCGCGGAACATGCAGAATTTTGTGCTGCTTAAGGAGCTGTCGCATATCAAAAAGCCGGTGCTGTTAAAGCGCGGGCTGGCAGCTACAATAGAGGAGCTGCTCATGGCTGCAGAGTACATTATGGCCGGGGGCAACGATCAGGTGATTCTGTGCGAACGCGGCATACGCACCTTTGAAACCTATACCAGAAACACTTTGGATCTAAGCGCCGTGCCGGTGCTTAAGCGCCAAAGCCACCTTCCGGTTGTGGTGGATCCCAGCCACGGCACCGGGCTTTGGTGGATGGTGGAGCCAATGAGTAAGGCTGCCATAGCGGCGGGAGCGGACGGGCTTATAATTGAGGTGCATAATGATCCGCCTCACGCAAAATGCGACGGTCAGCAATCGCTTACTCCGGCGGTATTTGATAAGCTTATGCAGAAGCTCAGGCTTATTGCAAAGGTTGAGGGCAGAGATATCTGAAGGCGGTTCTTTCGGGAAACCGCATTTGGAGGCGGAATTTACAAATATCCGGCCTTGCACGGTTTTGCAGAATGTAAACACAGGCAAAACGGCAAAGGTATTCTATACCTGCATGGGAGGCGGTAACGGTGTCAAAAGAAAAACGAATCGTATATTCGGTGTCCGGGAACGAATGTGAAATAGTCATAAAAAGAGGACTCGCAGAGGAAGTGTGCAGGCATCTTCCGCTTGAAGGAGTTGTGCGCATTGCAATAGTAACCGATTCCAATGTGGCGCCGCTGTATCTGGAAAAGGTCAAAAAACAGCTTTGCGATGCGGTGCAGGTGTATTCCTATGTGCTTAAGGCGGGAGAACAGAATAAAACGATGGCTTCGGTGCAGCAGCTTTACGGCTTTTTTGACGAAGCGGGCATAACAAGAACGGATCTTATTATTGCACTGGGCGGAGGCGTTGTAGGAGATATAACTGGCTTTGCCGCAGCCACCTTTCTTCGTGGAGTGCCGATTGTGCAGATGCCCACTACATTGCTTGCCATGACGGACAGCTCCATAGGCGGGAAGACGGGAGTTGATCTTCCCAGCGGCAAAAATCGCGTCGGAGCGTTTTTTCAGCCGCGAAGAGTGCTTATTGACCCCGAATTTCTTTATTCGCTTCCTTCAAGGGAATATGCCTGCGGGATGGGCGAGGTTATCAAATATGCCTGCATAAAGGATAAGAGGCTGTTTGAAAGCCTTAAAAGCGGCATTGATCCGGAGGAAATGATATGTATCTGCGCGGGAATAAAGGCAGATACCGTGCAGAAAGATCCCTTTGATACATCGGAACGCAAACTGCTTAACTTCGGGCACACCATAGGGCATGCTCTTGAAAGGCTGTACGGTTATTCCGTGTACAGCCACGGCGAGGCTGTCGCGGCCGGAATGTGTATGCTGCGGCGGGCCAATATCCTCTGGGGCGGGATTGCAGAAGCAAAATGTAATGAAATTGAGGAGCTATGCCGCAAATATTCGCTGCCTGTATATATTCCCTTTGATGAAAGATTAAAAGAATACATTTGCGGCGATAAAAAGCTGGAGGGCAGGCAGCTTAAGCTGGTGGTGCTGGAGGATATAGGCAGGGCAAAAATCGTTTCGGTTCTGCCGGAGGAGCTGTATTGCGCACTGACGGAGCAGTATACGGCAAAGCACATCGTATAATCGGCGCTCACACCGGTCGCCTTTTATTATAAAAAATTTGTTTACGGAGGTTTATTTATTATTATGACGGAATTCAGATATGATACTCAGCTGCTTATAGAGGGCAATAGCCTTGATGAAGGTGCTATCGCGCGGTATTTTACGGAGAACTTCAAGGGCGATTGCCTGCTTGCGGTGGGTGATTCCTCTTTAATAAAAATACATTTTCATACAAATGAACCGTGGAAGGTTCTGGAATACTGCGCATCCCTTGGGGAGATATACGATATAGTCGTTGAGGATATGGACAGGCAGTCCCGCGGGCTCCAGGGCTGAGGCGCTTGGTGAAGTATCTGCAAAAGCAAGCCCGATGGCTGCAATTTGCAATAGGATTATTACAGCAAGGGGGAAATTGCCGTGACGGTAACCGTTAGGCCTTCGCTGCTTAAGGGCCGCATTGATGTACCGGAATCAAAAAGCCGGCGTCACAGAATAATGATATGCTCTTATCTTGCGGGAATGCCCGTAAGCATGGGAAAGGATGAACCGTCTCAGGATATGCTGGCTACACGCGACGCTTTGTCGGGGCTGGCGGGCGGATATTGTCCGTGCCGGGAATCCGGCTCGACGCTGCGCTTTCTGCTTCCCGTCGCACTGGCGCTGGGCGGCAAATATGTATTTACGGGCAAGGGACGGCTCATGCAGCGTCCCATGGAGGAATACCGCAGGCTGTTTGAGAGTATGGGGGTCGCATGGCTTCAAAACGGCGACACACTGGATGTAGAGGGGCATCTGAAAAGCGGTGAGTACCGGCTGCGCGGCGATGTGTCCTCGCAGTACATTACGGGTCTGCTGCTTGCCCTTCCGCTGCTTGCAGGGGATTCCCGCATAGTGCTTACCACTGCGCTGGAATCGGAAAGCTATGTAAATATAACGCTGGAAATACTCCGGGCTTTTTCCGTTATATGCGTAAAGGAAAATAACGGATATTTCATTCCCGGAGGGCAGAGCTATCGCGCGGCATATCCGGTTTTGCCGGAGCCCGATTTTTCTCAGGCTGCCTTTTGGCTGTGCGCAAATGACATGGGCTCGCAGATAGATATGAATTTGCCCGAGCACAGTACGCAGGGGGATGTCGTTATACGCGATATCATCAGAGAGCACAGGCATGATATCGACATTTCGGATTGCCCCGACCTTGCCCCGGTGCTTGCCGTATGGCTGAGCGGCGCCGGCGGAGTTCTGCGCGGGTGTAAAAGGCTTAAATATAAAGAAAGCGATCGTGCAGAGGCGAGCGTGCGCCTGTTAACGGCGCTTGGAGGGCATGCGCACTGCGACGGGGATACGCTTTTTGTGGACAAAGCTGCATTTGCAGGAGGAAATGTTGACAGCTTCGGAGATCACCGTATAGCAATGGCTGCTGCAATTGCGGCAACCATTGCAACGGACAAGGTGAGTATAACCGGGGCGGAATGTGTTGAAAAATCCTATCCTGCCTTCTGGAGCGATTATGAAAGCCTTGGAGGCATAACGGAAAAAATACAGATATAGCTGCATCGGATATGCAGCATTAAAGCATTATACAGGGAGGCGGAATATGGGAGCTGTATGGGGAAGCCGGATCAGGCTTACAATATTCGGGGAATCACATTCTGCGGCAATAGGCGGAGTGCTTTCCGGGCTGCCTGCGGGCATGCCCTTTGATGCTCAGAAAGTGGCACGGCAAATGGCGCGGCGTGCACCCGGAGGGGCAAACAGCACGCAAAGAAAGGAAGCCGATGAGGTAAAAATACTTTCCGGAGTAAAAAACGGCTGTACCACGGGGGCACCGCTCGGTTTTGAAATAGCCAATAGCGATACGCGCAGCGGCGATTATTCCGCCTTTTCCGTTACGCCGCGTCCTTCGCACAGCGATTATCCGGCAGGCGTAAAATACGGCGGTCATAACGATTTTGCCGGAGGCGGGCATTTTTCCGGACGACTCACTGCCGTGCTGACGGCCGCGGGAGCCATCGTGGCGCCGGAGCTTGAAAAACGCGGTATAACCATAGGGGCACACCTTGTGTGCGTCGGAGGAGTAAGAATACCGCGCTGGGATCCGCTTAACCCGGTTATAAGCACGCAGCAGGATGCACCTTTGCAGCAGCGGATAGCAGAGGCTGCCGCAGCCGGGGATTCCGTTGGCGGAGAGATAGAGTGCGCCGTGTGCGGGCTTCCGGTAGGTCTCGGAGAACCGTTTTTCGATTCTGCGGAGAGTGTTATTGCACAGCTGCTTTTCAGTGTTCCGGGAGTAAAGGGCGTGAATTTCGGAAATGCCGAAGCTGCGCCGTGCGCGCAGGGCAGCAGCTTTAACGATCCCCTTGCCGTGAGAAACGGGCGTGTGGTGACCCTCAGCAACAATGCGGGCGGCATAAACGGCGGGCTGACAAACGGCATGCCGGTTATTTTCAGTGTAAAGATGCGGCCCACGCCTTCGATTTTTTTGCCGCAGCGGACGGTGGATTTAAGCAGCGGGAAGCCGGCCGAGCTTACCGTAAAGGGGAGGCACGATCCGTGCATAGCGCTCAGAGCGGTTCCTGCTATCGAGGCTTGCGCGCAGCTTGCGTTTTTTGATATGCTGATGTGTGATTGCGGCAGCATTTCAAAATTGCGCTGAGGTGTAGGGCATGCAGGTCGGAAACAAATTAACGAAAATCGGCAGTCGGGGAGAGAAGCATATGGATGATATAAAAGAGATGCGAAGCGAAATAGACGCAATTGATGCGTCGCTGGCACAGCTGTACAGGCAGAGAATGGAGGTAGCTCGCAGAATAGGCAGATTCAAGCTGGAACATAACCTGCCGATTGATGATCCGCAGCGGGAGGCACAGCTGCTTACTGCGCGTACGGCGGAGCTTGAGCCGGAGCTGCGTCCGGGCTTTGAACGGCTGCTGCGGGAGCTTATACGCGCAAGCAAGCGCTGCCAGCGCAAGGAAACGGATATTCGCCCAAGGGATGCCGTAGGCGAATTTCTCTCGCGGGCACTGTTCTGCGATGAGCTTCCGAACGGAAGGATAGGCTATTCGGGTATTGAGGGCTGCTTTGCACACTGTGCTGCCCGTGAGATACTTCCGGAAGCGCCCGCACAGGGCTATAACGGCTTTGAGGCGGTGTTCAGAGCGCTGGGAAACGAGACGGATTACGGAGTGCTGCCCATTGAAAACAGATCCGCCGGCGGTGTTATGGAGGTATACGACCTTCTGCGGCGTTACGGGGCGTATATAGCGGGAGAGTATGTTATGCCGGTAAGACATTGTCTGCTGGGTGTCAAGGGGGCAGAACTTTGCGATATAAGGCATGTATATTCGCACAGTCAGGCGTTAATGCAGTGCAGGGATTTTTTAACCTCCCATCCGTCGTGGGAGTGCCTGCCCGAGGTAAATACCGCCGTGGCGGCGCGGAATATTGCACAGCGCGGGGATATATCATGCGCGGCGGTTGCATCAAAAGAAGCGGCCGAGCTTTACGGTCTTGAAATTCTTAAAGAAAATATCAATGAGCAGAGCGGGAATTATACAAGGTTTATAGTTGTTGCTCCCCGTCCGATATTTGTACGCGGTGCGGATAAGCTCAGTCTGTTTTTGTCGCTGCCCCATGTAAGCGGTTCCCTTGCCGGGTTATTGGATGTTTTTGCAGAAGCGGGCATAAACCTTGTAAAGATAGAATCCCGTCCCATACGCAAGAAGAACTGGGAATACTATTTTTATATTGATGCAGCGGCGGATATCACGAATCCTTGCGTGCGCGCGGCGATGGCGGAGGCAGAGCAGCATGCGGAATATCTTGAAGTGCTGGGTGTGTGCAAGTCGGGTATATAAAAAATGCGGTGCCTGCGGCACCCGGAGGAACAATGAAGCAAAATCTTGTGCTTATAGGAATGTCGGGCTGCGGTAAAAGCACGGTTGGGCGGCTGACGGCGGAAAAGCTGGGGCTGCTTTTTGCCGATACCGATTCAATAGTGGCAAATACCGCTAAAATGAGTATAAGGGAAATATTCGCGCAAAAGGGAGAAGAAGCCTTCCGCAGGCTGGAGCGGCAAGCGGTAATGTATGCCGCAGGTCTGCGCGGAGCGGTAATTGCCACTGGCGGCGGTGTGCCGGAGGAGCAGGCAAATATTGAGGCATTGCGCAAAAACGGAATTATCCTGCTGCTTTTCCGTCCCGTTGATGTTATTGCGGAAACCGTTGATAAAAATACAAGGCCGCTTTTTACAAACAGCGAGGCGGTGCGGGCATTGTGGCAGCGGCGAAAGGAAATATATAGCAAATGCGCGGATATTACGGTGTCAAATACCGCTTCGCCCGAAGAATGTGCGGCAAATATAGCGGCGCTGTGGCAGCAAATTCGTGCGCATTGATTTCGGCGGTATTTATAGAGCAAAGTCTGAAGCAATTAAATAAAAAAGAGGGAGCGTTTCTCCGTAAGGCGGTGAGACGCTCCCTAATGTGTCTTTGTGTGCAGCGGCACACAGCAGGCGGAGCCGGGCTTATTCAGACGGAAACAGCGCCTGCACCTCCCGCTGTTCCTGGGCTTGGCGGCATCCGGAATTTACCGGGCATGTGTACGCCGTAAGCGGTACGAAGCATGGGACATATGAGCAAAGGGATACAACCAATGCTCCATCGCACAGGCAGCGAAAGGTGTTGCCCTCCAGAAGTGCGCTTTTGATGATCTCGCATGAGCCTATTGCGAAAAGCTCCGGCTTTATAACAGAGGCATCGGGATATTTCATAAGCGCTTCATAAGGTATGGAGATGGTGCAGGTGCCGGTATGGGTTTGATTGTCGGCGCCGGTGTAGCTGCATGTTCCGGGGAAAACGGCATCTGCGCTGCATAAACGGAATTCCCGGTCATAATGCTCCGACGATGCGTCGTAAAGTGCGGCGCTTTGAGAAACAGAGCGCGCGGTAAGCAGCGCAGTGGGGGCGGATTCGGGAGATGTAACGGTAACGGTGCAGGCTGATGCGTCAAGCGGATCCTTTACGCAATCAAACACCTGCCGTGCCATAAGGCATATACTGTCGGCAACATTCGGACAGCTGTCATTTATGACGGAGCGGCCTGCGTTTGTTTCCGCCGCTGTGCAGCCGCAGCTTTTGGCCATAATAATTCCTCCTTGCTGAGATGATTTTTTATGCCGGTGGTATCCGGTTTATTAAACGGGATAATATGCCCGACCTGTTTGATTATATGCTGCTATTTCGGAAAATGTGACGAATCTGCACTTGACAGACGGAATTTGTGTGTTATTATATTCATGCGAAGGCTTAAGCGTGCAGTGCGGGTATGTAAAAGTATTAGCAAAAGGGCTGCTATTGACCGAAATAACTGCTGTCCGTACGGCATTAAACCGCATAATTACTGTTGTGGGGGAAAGTTATGAACAGTACAATAATGGATGATCTTGCAAAGCAGGGCATAGATATCAATATAAAAGCCGTAGGCATTGTAACGGAAGTGCTGGTTTTGCTGCTTTTTGTCTGGGGGTTGGCAAGAGCGCTTTATCAGTGGCTGAGCCCTAAATTCGGTGCCGTAAGCTGGCTTGGGCGGCTTTTGCGTGTGGAAGCGCAGCCCAGCTTCGGAACTGTCGTACAGCAGGAAAGCCCGTGGCGCACACTGCTGCTGGTTTCGGTTCTCACTCTTGCAAGCCGCTTTTTGATTTACGGCTTCGGTTATCTTGTGTGTGTAAACAGGGCCGTATCTCAGGGCTATCCTTCCTACGGCTTTTTTGAAAGCTTTATGAACATATGGAACCGCTGGGACAGCCCGCACTATATTGATATTGCACGGGATTGGTATCTTACGGAGGCGCAGGTAACGCAGGGCGATTCCTATCTGTTCATCGTTTTTTTTCCGCTGCTGCCGCTGCTTATGCGCATAAGCGGACTGCTTGTTTCCAACCCGACGAATGCCTTTTATTTCTTTTCGGGGTGCGTAATATCAAATATAGCAATGTGTCTTGGCTGCTTTTATATATTCCGCCTTACTCAGGCCGAATACGGGCGCAGGGCGGCGCTGTGGACGCTGCTGCTGGTGCTGTTCACTCCGGCTTCGCTGTTTTTTGGCATATGCTATACAGAGTCGCTGTTTTTATGCCTTTGTGCGGCTTTTTTCTGGTATCTGCGCAGGGGCAAATATGTTGCGGCCGGCGTGCTTGGCGCATTGGCTGCTTTTACTCGCAGCCTCGGCGTTTTGCTGGTCGTGCCCTTTTTCGTGGAATGGATGGATACCGTGGTTTTTGCCGGAGGGAAAAAGCCGGAACGCGGCAGCTTACCCGGCTGTCTTAAAAAGCTGCTGGGCATATTTATTATTCCGGCGGGAACGCTTGCATATCTTGCTATAAATCTTATAATATACGGCGATTGTCTAAAGTTCATGGAATATCAGCAGCATTGGAGCCAGAGCTTCAGCTTTTTTGCCTCTAATATTGCGGGTATAGCGCAAAGAGTTTTTAACTATAATAAGGCCATTTCACTCTCCACATGGCTGCCTGAGCTTATAGTTATAATGGGTACGCTGGTGCTGTTTGTCCTTGCCGGCGGCAAAAAGATGCGGCCGTCGTATCTTGCTTATATCGCCGTTTACATCGTTGTGGCGGCGGCGCCCTCATGGCTATTAAGCGGAGTGAGGTATTTTGCTGCGCTTATACCTGTGTATATGCTGCTTGGGCGTTTTGCCGATAAAAGGCCGGCTCTCGGCGCGCTGCTTACTGCGCTGTCGGCAGTGGCGATGTTTGCCTATACTGCGGGCTTTGTCTGCGGGGCACATATAATGTAAGTGTCGGCGCAGCCGAAAAAATCAGCCCGTAAAAGCCGATAAGCAAAAAAGCAAGCGCGGAATAACGGTAAAAATGCTTGATTCCGCTTTGCGTAAACTTAACGAAACGGAGAAACGAAAACATGATACTTGCGGTTTGCCTTAATCCGTGCATAGATAAAACAATCACCGTAAACGGAGTGCGCCTTGGGGAGTATAACCGCATTGAACAGACAAGCTCCGATATGTCGGGCAAGGGCGTAAATGTGGCGGTAGTGCTTAAGCGCCTCGGCGCAAACACCGAGCTGCTGGGTTTTAATTTTCTTGATAATGCCCGCTTGCTTGAGGAGCTGCTTAAACGGGAAAACATCAAAAACCGCCTTATAATGTGCGAAGGTGCGGTGCGTACAAATATCAAGCTTATTGACCTTTCAAACGGCGAGCTTACCGAGCTTAACGAAAGGGGCAGCAGGGTGGAGAACGATCGGCTGTCCGAAATGCTTGGGTGCTTTGAAAATAGAAGCGCAGATGCTGCTTTTGCGGTAATGTCGGGCAGCATTCCGGCCGGCTGCAGGGCTTCCGTATATGCGGAGATGATTGAAAAAGCCGAGTGCCGCTGTGTGCTGGATTGTGCCGGTAAGGCGTTTGCCGCCGGAGTGGAAGCACGGCCGTATATGATAAAGCCAAATCGCAGGGAGCTTGAGGAATATCTTGCAGCAAGGCTGGATACGGTGGAGCAATGCCTTGACGGCGCGTTGGAGCTGATAAAGCGGGGAGTAGGGCTTGTCTGCGTGTCAATGGGAGGCGACGGAGCGCTGCTTACGGACGGAAAGCGGGCGTATTTTGCACCGCCGTTAAATGTGAAGGTGCGTTCGAGCGTTGGGGCGGGGGATTCCATGACCGCCGGCATATGCATAGCGCTTGAGGCGGGGCTTTCGCTCAAAGAGGCGTTTGCCTGCGGTACGGCTGCTGCAACGGCCTGTCTGCTGAGTACCGGTACAGGCCTGCTTACATGCGGGGATTACAACGAAATACTGAAAAAAGTAACAATTAAGGAGATAAAAATATAAATGTCTTTCCGATCCGGCTTTGCAGCCATAATAGGGCGCCCCAATGCGGGTAAATCCACTTTGCTCAACAGTCTTGTGGGCCAAAAGATCACCATAGTTTCCCCAAGGAGCCAGACTACGCGCAACTGTATACGCGCAATTGTAAACGGCGAGGATTATCAGCTTGTTTTTCTGGATACTCCCGGCATACATAAGCCGCAGAATAAGCTGGGGCAGTATATGATGCGCGCACAAAGAGAGGCGCAGGAGGGCTGCGATGTAATAGTTGCCATGGTAACGGCGGATGATCGCTTCGGCCCTACGGATGAAGCAATGCTGGAGGGGCTTCGGGAGGCACAGTGCCCGTGTGTTGCAGTTATAAATAAAATGGATGCCGCCGATCCGGAGCTGCTTAAAAGTGTACGGAGCAGCCTTGAAAAATATACATTTCTTGAAAGCGTGCACTGCATTTCCGCATTGACGGGAGAGGGGCTTCAGGAATTGCTCGCATCTCTTGCAGGCCTGCTGCCTGAGGGGGAAGCTTTTTTTCCGCCTGAGCTTGTAACCGATTATCCCGAGCGCTTTCTTGCATCGGAGATTATCAGGGAAAAACTGCTTGAGCTGCTGCGTGATGAGGTGCCGCACGGTGTGGGGGTGCAGATAGTGCAGATGAAGGAGCGCGCAAACGGCGATGTTTATATTCTTGCGGATATTTTGTGCGAGCGGAAAAGCCATAAGGGCATAATTATCGGCAAGGGCGGCTCCATGCTGCGTACAGCCGGTGCCGCTGCCCGCGCCGAGCTTGAAGAGGCCTTGCAGTGCAAGGTTTATCTTGAACTTTTTGTAAAGGTTCAGCAGGACTGGCGCGACAGCGAAAAGGCGTTGAAACAGCTGGGCTATACTCAGGAATAGGTGCGTTTGATTTTGCTGCGTTTTAAGTGTTTTTGAACGGTTTTTTAAGCATTTTTCACGCGTTTTTTACATAAATAATTGCGCTTTTTGCATTTTTTGCAGCAAGCGTGGCAGACGGCTTTTGCTGCTTGGGCTTGAATAGTATGCATCGTTTTAACAAATGCTATTGCAGAAGGGAGTAAAGCGGTGCAGGAATCGCGGCAAAACAGGCATGAAACAGGATATTTACGAGGATGAAAAGCGCAGGTTATGCATGCAGGAGCTTGAAAGACTTTTTTACAGAACCGGTGATCCGGTATATATGAATTTTTATTGTGCGTTAAGGGACGAAAATAAGCCGCGCCGCCGCTGAAAATGCGGTGCTGCGGCATTTTCGGGGTGCGGAAAGAGAGAAAAAGGATAAATGAGCAGTCTAAAATGTACGGCGATAGTACTGCGTTTTGCGGATTATAAAGATGCCGACCGTATGGTGACGCTTTTTTCAAGGCAGCAGGGTCGCATCAGCGCCTCAGTACGCGGGGTGAAAAAGCAGAATTCCAAGCTGCGGGCTGGAGCGGAGCTTTTCTCATTGGGGGAATATATAATAAATATTTCCGGCACCCGCCACAGCGTTACGGGCTATACTCAGTCGGAGGCGTTTTATCCGCTGCGCGCCGATGTAGAACGCCTCTGGTGCGCAATGCTCGCTTGTTCGCTTACTGAATCCGTAATAACCGATCAGCCCGAGCCGGAGCTGTTTGATGCCCTTACCGACACGCTTTATGCGCTTGCTTATTCCGATGAGCCGGCAAAGGCACTCATGACGGCCTTTATGCAGGATTTTCTTTTGCTTCAGGGTATATACCCGTCAACGGGTGGCTGTGCGCTGTGCGGCGGGATGCCTGCGGCGTTTTCCGCTTCCGAGGGAGGGGTCGTTTGTGAAAAATGCATATTGCGGGATGCAATAAAACTGAGCATGGAGGCGGTTTACATACTGCGGGATACAGGCGGTACCGTTGCAGAGCGTGCGGGACGCCATAAAAAAGCAGATGATGCGACGCTGTTTTCTGTTTTTTCCGTACTTATGGCACAGGCGCGCTATCGCTTGGATCGGGGCTTTCGCACTGCGGATTTTCTTTTTGATATGTGGCGTTAAATATGCCGCGCGGCATGTCGGCGTTGCGGCTCAAGCGGCTGCTGCACCGCAGTATCGTGCGGCATTTTCCTTATACATCGCCCTTGCTTTTTGAAAAAGCTGTAAATTATCCGTTATTTCGGGCGTCAGAATGCAGGAAACGCAAAATTGTGTTGTGTTTTTTACGGTTTTGTATTATCATATTACAGGTCTATTAAAGGTCAATTTGCTACAAGGGCGCTTTGCGCCTTAAAATTAAACAGGAGGAATACTCAATGAGCAAAAAGTACGTTTATCTGTTCAGCGAGGGTAATGCCAGCATGAGAAATCTGCTGGGCGGCAAAGGTGCCAACCTTGCTGAGATGACCGGCCTTGGTCTGCCGGTTCCTCAGGGCTTTACCATAAGCACCGAGGCCTGCACTAAGTATTATGAGGACGGGCGTCAGATCAACCCCGAGATCCAGGCGGAGATCATGGAGTACATTGACAAGCTGGAAAAGATCACCGGCAAAAAATTCGGCGATAAGGAAAACCCGCTGCTGGTCAGCGTTCGTTCCGGCGCCCGTGCATCCATGCCGGGAATGATGGACACCATTCTTAACCTCGGTCTTAACGAGGATGTTGTCAATGTTATTGCCAAGAAGTCCAATAACCCCAGATGGGCATGGGACTGCTACAGAAGATTTATCCAGATGTTCTCCGATGTTGTTATGGAAGTCGGCAAAAAGTACTTTGAGCAGCTTATCGATAAGATGAAGGCTGAAAAGGGTGTCACCTACGATGTTGAGCTTACTGCCGATGATCTCCATGAGCTTGCAAATCAGTTTAAGGCTGAATATAAGTCCAAGATCGGTGCTGATTTCCCGGACGATCCCAAGGTGCAGCTTTTCGAGGCTATCAAGGCCGTGTTCCGCAGCTGGGACAATCCCCGTGCAAATGTGTACCGCCGCGACAACGATATCCCGTATTCCTGGGGCACTGCCGTTAATGTGCAGATGATGGCTTTCGGAAACATGGGTGATGACTGCGGCACCGGCGTTGCCTTTACCCGTGACCCCGCAACCGGCGAAAAGAAGCTTATGGGCGAGTTCCTTATAAACGCTCAGGGCGAGGATGTTGTTGCCGGCGTGCGTACTCCTATGAAGATCGCCGAGATGGAAAACAAGTTCCCGGCTGCTTTTGAAGAGTTCACCAAGGTTTGCCGCATTCTTGAAGATCACTATCGTGATATGCAGGATATGGAGTTCACCGTTGAAAACGAAAAACTCTATATGCTCCAGACCCGAAACGGCAAAAGAACCGCACAGGCTGCTCTTAAAATAGCCTGCGATCTGGTGGATGAGGGAATGAGAACCCCCGAAGAAGCTGTTCTTATGATTGATCCCCGCAACCTTGATACACTGCTGCACCCGCAGTTTGATACCAAGAGCCTTAAGGCTGCCACTCCTATCGGCAGAGGTCTCGGTGCTTCTCCCGGCGCTGCCTGCGGTCAGATCGTGTTTACCGCGGATGATGCCGAAAAATGGAAGAGTGCCGGCAAGAAGGTTGTACTGGTTCGTTTGGAGACCTCTCCTGAGGACATTACCGGTATGAAGGCTTCTCAGGGTATTCTGACCGTTCGCGGCGGTATGACCTCCCATGCAGCGGTTGTTGCCCGCGGAATGGGCACCTGCTGTGTTTCCGGCTGCGGCGATATCAATATGGACGAGGAGAACAAGCGCTTTACTCTGGGCGGCAAGACCTTCCATGAGGGCGATTATATCTCTATCGACGGTTCCACCGGCAACATCTATGACGGCATTATTCCCACGGTGGACGCTACCATCGGCGGAGAATTCGGCCGTATCATGAAATGGGCTGATGAGTTCCGCGTGCTGAGTGTGCGTACAAATGCGGATACTCCCCGCGATGCAAAGAAAGCCCGTGAACTCGGCGCAGAAGGTATCGGCCTTTGCCGTACCGAGCACATGTTCTTTGAGCCGGACAGAATTACTCTGTTCCGTGAGATGATTTGCTCCGACTCCGTTGAGCAGAGAGTTGCCGCTCTTGAGAAGATCGAGCCCATGCAGCAGAGCGACTTTGAGGCTCTTTATGAGGCGCTTGAGGGCTGCCCCGTAACCATTCGCTTCCTGGATCCGCCGCTGCACGAGTTTGTTCCCGCCGAGGAGAGCGAAATTGCCGCTCTGGCGGACAATATGGGCAAGACGGTTGATCAGATTAAGGCAATCATTGCCGGCCTGCACGAGTCCAACCCCATGATGGGTCACCGCGGCTGCCGTCTTACCGTTACCTACCCCGAGATTGCCAAGATGCAGACTCAGGCTGTTATCCGTGCGGCTATCAATGTTAAGAAAAAGCATCCCGATTGGAATGTGCTGCCTGAGATTATGATTCCGCTTGTAGGCGATGTCAAGGAGCTGGCTTTTGTTAAAAAGACCGTAGTGGCTACCGCTGATGAGGAAATTGCAAAAGCGGGCATTGAGCTTAAGTATGAAGTGGGCACCATGATAGAGATTCCGCGCGCGGCTCTTACCGCGGACGAGATCGCTACCGAGGCTGAGTTCTTCTGCTTCGGCACCAACGACCTTACCCAGATGACCTTCGGCTTCAGCCGTGATGATGCGGGCAAGTTCCTGGATGCTTATTACAACAATAAGATCTATGAGAATGATCCCTTTGCAAAGCTTGATCAGAAGGGCGTAGGCAAGCTGATGAAGATGGCTGTTGAGCTGGGCAAGAAGGTACGCCCCGATATGCATTGCGGCATCTGCGGCGAGCATGGCGGCGATCCCAGCAGCGTAGAGTTCTGCCATAGCATCGGACTGTCTTATGTTTCCTGCTCTCCGTTCAGAGTACCGATTGCACGCCTTGCTGCGGCACAGGCTGCCATCAAGGAAAAGAACCAATAAAATGGTGATACGGACAGCGTAAAAAACAAATGATAAAAACGGCCGCACGGTTTAATAGAACCGTGCGGCCGTTTTTGCATAACGAAACCCTGCCGCAGCGACAGGATTAAAAAGGCTAATCGTTTATTCAATTATGAAAAAAGGAAACATAGTGTGTGTTAACATGAGAGTGACTTGCCGGTTACAATAAAAACAGTAAAGTGTAAAAGCAAAATAGCATCAAGTAAGATCTCAGCAGGTACAAACGGCATTTCAAGCGTCATATTCAGTAATCAGAAAATGAATTCTTAAGTAAATATTTCAGTCCCACAGCGTGCCGCAGATCTGCCAGACGGATTCGTTTTCATAGTGCTGGCGGATGCTTTTTCCTGAAAAGGCGGATACATTGTCCCGGTCGGCTCCGGCGTCGATAAGCAGCCGAAAAATACGCTGTAAGTCCTCGCACATCTCCGGCGTGATCGGGTGGCCGGGATAGAATCCTCCGGTTTCCTGATTTCTGACGGGACAGAGGTTGCTTGCCTCTGACACTGCCTCCATCAGACAGTTCCGACCGTAATGATCGGTGACGGATATATCCGCACCAAGCTCCAACATCCGCTGCAAAAATGCGAACGCATCGTCCGCCTGCTCCTTGGTGTGCTTCCATTCCAGGTGCAGGGGCGTGGTATCTTTTCCGTCCCACGCATAGCGGCGGGCGTTCCAAATGGCCGCATTCACGCCGTCAAAGAGTACAGGACGGGCCTCTTCTGCGATTTTTTTGTCAGGGAGATAATTCACATCGGCACCGCTTTCCAGCAGCAGCCATGCGATCTCCTTGTGCCGCCCGGTGCAGAGGGCCACTTGAAGCGGCGACATTCCCCGCGTGTCAAGCGGACGCTTGGGTGCTATGGCGTTGACGGCGAATGAATCCTCAGTAAGGATAGTTTTTACCAGCGTAATATCATCCGCGCGGATAGCATCAAATATACGGTTTTTCCCGGATACGGTCTGTTTTTTGTTTGCTTTATTCATGTGAACACCACTTTTGTCCTTTCCGAAAAACAGCCTTTTAAGTGCTGTTTTTCGGAAAGGAGCCTGCATAAGGCAGACTCCTTCAGATACGGAATACTCAGATTTTTTCGATCAGAATCAAACCGGCCGACATTGGCAAACAGCCGTCTTCATCCGGTTCCAATTTTTCATACGGGTCTACGGGCACTCCGCCCGCTTCGCCCTCCATGCCGGTGTGATAGAAATACGCGCCGTTTTCCTCTTTCCACGGGTGTTCTTCTACGATGGCCATACCGTCAAGAAGCCGCAATTCTTCGCCGGTGTCCATTTGCTTGAAGTCCTCTTGAGGAAGCAGCATATACGCTACGCCGTCCGGGTGAAAGTCAAATATTGCACGGCTCATTCGGCGGTACTCGTCATAGTCCTCGTCCTGCGGAATATCGGCAGGCGCGATAAGCTCCATGCCGTCCGGGGTGATGCAGAATACTTTTTTGATTTTCCATTTTCCGATCAGATTCATTGCGCATTCTCCTTTTTCTTTTTGTTTTTGATGATTATAATAATTGCTGCCGCTGCTGCACCGGCAAGGATAACGCCGGCGCATATAAACAGAATGGCTGATGTTTTTGCAACAGAGGTATTTTCATTGCATCTGAAGCCGCAGATGCTGCATGCCTCGTGCTTTGAGCCGTCAGAAAAGAGGCTTGCCTTTGTGTCTGTTACCCACCGGAAAGAGTGGGGGACAACATCGGTTTTTCCGCCGCAGTCCGTGCAAATGTGCCAGTGTGCGGTATCATCGTAAAACCATTCTGTGCCAGGGGTGTGAATGTGCCCGGATTCCACGAAAATTGCCCGTATTTCAACATTTTGCTCCTGCATAATAAATGTTGTTTCCGGACTGCCGGCATCGGCAAGTGTGATTCCGCCGGATACAACTTCCCAACGGTCAAATTCTTTCCCGTCAGGGACTTCGGCCTTTACAGTTATTGTCTGCCCTTTTTCGGCGGTGGCGGCCGATGCCGTTCCTCCTGAAATGCTGATATTGTATTTTCCGTCCTCCGGCTTTGCAAAGGTGAGGCTGATTTCGATCTCATCGGCTCCTTCGGATGGAATTTCTGCGGGAGATATAAGTGCAGCGTTCTGACCGCATATGAGCAAGGCACAATTCGGCGCAAAACGGTATCCGGACATGGCACAGAGCTTTACCGTGACGGTGTATTGAGCATCATCGAATTTTTCTGCTGCCGGAGACCATACGGCGGAGGACACAATGTAGTTCTCGCCGTCCGGGACCGCATCGCCGGGCATAGCGCCGATCTCGGGATACGGAACAGTAACTGATACCGTGCCGATAGCCTCTGCTTTTGCAATGGCGGCTGTCTTTGTTGCGCCGCAGTCGGTGCAGGTATAGGTTTCGCTTCCGCCGGCTATCAAGGTGGGGAAAGCCGCAGAGGTTTTTATGAAACTGTGGGCTTTCGTGATCTTTGCTCCGCAGGAGCAGGTTCCCGTGTGCCGGCTGTCATCTGATTTTTTCCACGAAGAACAGTCGTGAAGGCCTGTTTTGCGGTAGGAACAGCCGGCAACCGTACATTGAGCGTAGTGCGTGCCGTCGCCTGCATCAACCGATTTTCCGAGCTTATGTGTGTGAGACGGGTCTACAACCGTAACGGTGCAGACGGCGATTTTTGAACCGGCCCTGACATTTATTTTGACTGTTCCGACCTTGAGTGCCTTTATATTTCCGTTTTTATCCACCGAAACGATCGATGAATTGCTGCTGAGATACTCAACCTTGATCCCGGTAGGATTTGCGGGGGTAAGAAGCGCTCTTATACTGCCGGTATCGCCGATATGCAATGTCATTTCCGATGGATTCAGTTCCAGCTTTTCCAGCGGTATTGTCTCCTTTTCCAAAACCGTTGCTTTATAGGAGGATATCGCTGCGGCAACATTTCCGTTTTTGACTGCACAAAGCACTACAAGGCTGTAATAGGAATTTGCCTTTCCGTTTGCCGCTTTTCCGGTGATCTTTCCGTTTTTGTCAATTGAAATATAGCCATTGTCGGTTACATACGATGGCGTTCCGGCGGAGCTTGCCGCGGGCTTCACAACTCTCCATTCGAAGGTGTAGCCACGGAATGCTCCGTCCGGACGGGTGAGTATAGTCCCGTATTCCGGTGCCGGTATGCTGTCGCCTATGCAGAGTGTTGTATCGGAGAACACAGGCGGGTCAACCACGGTTATTTGTGAAGCGGGAATTTCCGATATATCGGAATATACGACCAGCGTCCATCTTCCGACGGCATCGTTGTTTCCCGGTTTATATGCGCCTATGCGGTAGGAACCCTTTTTTGCTGCGGTGATCTTTATGCTTTCCGGCATATTCGGCGCCTTGGAGGTGCTTGGAGTGAACCTTACATCGGAGGCAGCATTGTTTTCCTGACGGAAGGTAAGATCGTACCACTTGTTTGCAGCCGACGGGAATTTATTTATATAAAGAGTCTTAGTTTCGCCGGCTTTTATATATATTTTGTTTCCGTCTCCGTAGTCGGTATATGCTCTTCCGCCCGGAGTATCACAGAGATATATTTTTTGCAGCCATACCTCTGCGGACATAACGACAGCCGACGGCCCGACCCATGCGCTTGCCTTGTGTGTCGCGGTTTCGGCGTGACGGACATAGACATAATAGTATTTTCCGGGAATAAGCCCGGTTACGGTTTTTGACCGGAACGAGGTGCCCTTGCCGATATTTGACGCAGACGGAGCATCGGTTGAATAAACATACTCACAGGCACTGTCAAAGTTGCCTACCGTGAAGGAGTTATACGGAGAGGAGGCGGTAAGAACGGCGGACGACGGTTTATCCTGCGGGGCCTTTTCCACAAGGATCTTACTGCCGATAAGTGTGCCTTCATATCGGTCGCTTGATGATGATACGGTCAGTCGAATATAATTTCCTACATCGGAGGCCGTGGGAGTGTATCTGCTTTTTGCAGCTCCGTTTATATTTGTCCATTTACCGGATTTGAATATCTGCCATTGATATACAAGGTCGGATTCGGGAACGGAAGAGTTATTAACCTTTGCCGATACGCTTGCAGTCAGACTATGTCCGAAATAGCAGCTGTCGGTGTAGTATATATTTCCGGTGATGGGATACACCGGTTTTTCTATCATGACAAGCCGGGCAATGCTGTCGCTGTATATGCTTTGTTCGCTGTTTAAGCCGCTTTTAAGGTTGATCTTGAAGGTTACATAGCGGTGATTATTTGCCCATTGGTTTTTGTCAAAGAAAAAGTCGGCATTGTAGGACAGCTCAACAATGCGAAAGTTTTCTCCGGCGCGCTTTTCCGGCATCTTTTTGCCGTAGCGGAGTATCTCCTCCTTGTATTCCGGAAGCCCGATGCAAAGGGATACATTCTCGGCCGAGACGACATTGGCAAGCACTTCCGGTATCCGAAGCTCCGCCTTTACGGTGCATTTGCCGGAATTAAGGGATATGGCGGAAACATCTTCTGCGTAGGTTTTTCCGCCTGATGTGAAGGAAAGCGTCGCTTCGGGTCTTTGGCAGAAAACCGCTTCGCTTACGGTTACGCCGCTTTTTTCGGTTTCGTATCCGTACGGAACATTGTTGTCCGCAGCGAGGTTGTTTATAGATAGATAAACAAACGAGGTGCTGTTATATTCAATTGATCCGTCATAAATTGTTTTTTCCAGTATGGACAGTCCGGTTTCAAAATGGGAATCGGAGATTTTTACCTTGCCGGCGTCAACGAGCTTGCTGTTTGCAAAGGCAAGGCCGGTGACCTTAACATTGGTTCCTTTGAGGGCGCCGAAGGTGCAGCCGCTTATGTCCAGATTGCATTTATTGCCTATGCGCACGGCAGCGGTAAGAAAGTGCTTTCTTCCGAAAACGATTTCGTTTGCGAAGTCGGCATCCTTGGTGTAGTGTGATCCGTAAAATTCCGAATTTTTCAAAATGACATTTCCGGTCGTGTCGAGATTGAGGGCATTTGCGCCGAAATTGTAGAAAACCGCATTGGAATACATTTTTACTCCGGAAACATTCAAATTGCCTGTTCCTTCAATGCTCAAAACGGAGCCGCCGAAGTTTTGAACATTGTCGTTAAACTCTCCGGAAATGATGCCGGGACCTTCAATATACAGCGTTTCGCTGCCGTAGCCGTAAAAGGTCATAAGGGAACGCAAAAACTGATAATTCCTTTCCTTAAGCCCTATGATTACATTATTGGACAGCTTCAGGTGCTTTTCGCCGTTGCAGGCTCTTATTCTGATAGCGGTATAGCTGCAGCTGTCCGTGCTGCGGTCGTAGTGATAGTCGCCGGGGTGGGGCGCGTTGTTGCGCTGCGCTTCAAGATGCTCGGCCTGATGACAGTATTTAAGATCGTAAACTATGTCCTTTGCAACTTCAACATACTTTACATCGGGGCTTTGCAGAGCCGCCTTCAGCTGTGCATAAGTTGATACCTGTACCGGGCTGCCCTTGGTGCCGTTTCCGGTGGTTCCTTCAATGATGCCTTCTTTGTAGCTGTCGGCAGAGGCGACAATTACGGTGGCGAACGCTGCGACGACAGTAAGAATGCAGGCGGCAAGCAGCACATACAGTGGTTTGCGCTTCATTATGTTGTCTCCTTTCGGTAAACAGGCACAAAAGCCGGATTCAGCCATTGCGTATTACACCTGTCTGATCTCCAGCGGTGCCATTTTGAAAAGTATGATTATTCTTTATATATCATGCCCACGGGTCGGCAGCTTTCGGGGTGCGCACGCCGGTGAGCAGATACTGCTCCCACAGGAACCATTTGCCGTCGCTGCCGCGCTGACGCAGCTTTACGGGGCGGGGATCGTCAGCGCCGCCGCAGGGGATAAACAGCTTCATATACCCGGCTTCTTCGGCGGAAACATGATTTGATTCCACTGTGATGGTGTAGGGGCTCGTGGGCGTATAGCTGTTGTCGGGCGTGGAGCCGGCAAAATAGGTGAAGGGCAGATAGGTTTTGCCGTCACGGAAACGGTCGTTCAGAAACGAGATTTCCTGCCCGTTCAGCGGACGGGGGCCGCGAAGCCAATTCAGCATTTCCGTGCCGATGGTCTTGTCGGCGGCATAGGCGCAGAGCGCCAGCACGGTAAGCGCCGCCGTCTTGTATGGGGTGTCAAGGCTTGCTTCGGGGAGCGCCTGAAGTTCTGCAAGGCTTTCGGGAAGAGATGTAAAGGTAAAGGTTTCCCGCTTGCTGCCTGCTGACTGTACGGCGGTGTTTACCGCCTGCTGTGCTGTGGTTTTCAGTTTGTCAAAGATGCTCATGTCTTTCATCCTCCCGGATTTATTTTTATTATTTTTATAGGTATGCAACCCATTGGTGCCGTCAGAATTTTCCGCTGCTGCCGCCGTGCGTCGTGCCGGAGGACGAGGTGTGCGTGCTGCTGCCGGAATCGTTGTTCTTTTCTTTTTTCGTGCGGGTCACGGTATGGTAGAGAAACAGCTCACTGCTTTCCGTGATGGCAAGGCTGTCTTTCTTCAGATAGCTGCTTGCTGCTGCCTGCTGCCGCACGGTTTTCAGCTTGCCCTTCATGCTGCCCACAATAATCAGCGCCAGCAGGACACCGATGCCGATGGAAATGGGAATCCAGATTATGGACAGCGGCTCCCGGGGCAGATTGCCCTTATCAAAGGGAGAGCCGCTTCTCGCCTGGGCGATAAATTCGTCGCAGAGGTTTGCATAGGTGTCGAAGGCAGCGGCATAGTTGCCGTCAGACAGATTCGATTTGATCTGTTTGCCGATATACTCGATGCCTGCATCGGTAAAAGCGGTGATGCCATAGCCGCAGGTGGAGATGGCCCAGTCACGATCCTCCATGGAAAT
>CAKSKV010000007.1 GCA_934465535.1 uncultured Clostridia bacterium
ATCCCCGGCATACATCCCTGTACATACTCATTTTATCTTAACGCCCTGCCGCTTGAAGTACCGCTTATGCGTATGGTTGCAGGAAACATTCTGATGGCGGTTTTGGGCGCGGCGGTTTACTTTGCCGTAAATATAACCGGAAGGGAACGGATGGTATAAAGCATATATTATACTGCTGAAAATTTTCATAATTATGTAATTTGACTATTTAATTTGGGGTATTGACAATCATATTGGCATATGTTACAGTATGATTATGGTAATGACGGCAGACAGGGAGGGTACAAAAGAAAGGAGTAAAATGAAATGAAACGGGCTATATTTGTTTGCGTACTTGTAATTCTTATGATATGCGGCTGTGTAACCGCCGTGGCGCTTACGCAGCAGGAAGAGAAAGCTACGGTTGCATCAAGCACGAATTACAGCGTGGGCAGTTATAGGGATGTGACAATTGCTCAAAGTTCCAGCAAAACATTTTCCGTAGCAAGACCGATAATTGACTCAACATATTATGGTGGGTATCAGTGTTCAAAATACCGTATTATAAATGATAAATCTACTGTAAGTAGGCTTACATATGCATATGCAGTTGATACAACCGGAAAAGCAAGAACAAAAAAGCGACTTTTTACGGATACCGGAATTTATTCGCTTGAATATATATATGCGCCGGTATTATCATATCCCGATTCCTATAAATTAAAGCTTGTTGTTCAGAATAATTGCTGCGATTTTAGTTCGGCAACATTTTACAGTTTTGAATCCAGTGCGTTGTGGTCGCCAAACGGCGAGGCGTTCGGTATTGAATATCAACCTCCGTATGCATAATACTATTTAATTTACTTATTTCCCTGTTTGCCGCTTATAACAAACGATATTCGTTAAATTACTGTGCATTATGCAGAGTATTCATAATATTCTGTAATTTAGTTTTTGGAATTTTGGGGTATTGACAATCATATTGGCATATGTTATAGTTTGATTATGGCAAATGTGGCAAACAGGGATAAAATCAAAAGGAGTAGTAAAATGAAGAGGGTAATAATTGTTTGTGTGCTTGTAATTCTTATGGTATGCGGTTGTGTAACCGCCATGGCGCTTACGCAGCAGGATGAAGTTACGGTGGCATCGAGCACGACTTACAGCGTAGGCGGCTATAGGGATGTAGTAATCGAACCGTTTAAATCCAAAACATTTTCCGTTAAAAGGCCGATAGTTGAGAAAACATCATATGCGGGCTATCAATGTACATCATATTATTTTGTGGATACAGATCCCAATACATATGTAGTGCCCGAAACATATGTTTATGTTTTGGATGAAAAAGGCAAGGTGAGAGGTAAAAGAACTCGTTTTACCGGTAAGGGAACATATTCCATAGAGTACAATCACGGTCCGCTGGAGCCGTATCCCGAAACCGAAAAAATGAAGCTTGTGGTGGAGAATTTCGCGAGCGATGGTAATAATTCAAAATTTTTCACTTTTCAGTCAACCGCGCTTTGGTCGCCCAACCGACAGGCATTTGCTTAATTGTTGTACAGTATAGTCTGACGGCGCATCACTTTATTCCCTGTTTGCCCGTTAATTTCTAATTATGAATTGGAGGGGCGATGTTGAAACGAAGAAATATCACTCTGATCCCTTTGCTTATACTGTGCTTCCTGCTTTGCAGCTGCAATGCCGTTTCGCCGCACACGGTGGCGGTGTCGCTTCCAGACGGGCGCAGCGTGCTTATCCCTTATCTTATGGCGGAAAATAAGGCGTATTTGGAGTATGACCATTTTTCGGATTCTTCTCTGGAGGAGCTTTCTCTTATATTCTCAAGGAAGTTTACCTTTGATACTCAGGTGCCGGCGGAGGACAGGCAGGCAGCATATTATATAACCGGGGCAATCGTGTGCGCTCTGACGGATTATGATTTTGTTCACCCGGAGCGCAGCGAGAAGGAGCGCAAAGCGGTTATGGAGCTGCTTACCCCCGGTATGCAAAAGAAAATGGCGGGCTTTGAGGAGCATTGCGAGGAAAAAAAGAAATACGGCGTAACCATAATGATATGTCCGGCGTATGAGAAGGCTATAGGAGTAAAGGGAGGGCTGCCCGCGTATGAGAACGGGTTTGCGGTGCCCTTTTCAATAGACTTTAATTCCGACGACGGGGGCAGCGGCTGGCTTGCGGCGCATGAGATAGGCCCGCAGCAGCGTATTATGAGCTGTTTTCAGGGAGCGGTGCTTTTTACAAAGGAAAACGGAGTGCTGTTGGCGGACGGCTGGTACGGTCTGCTTTCGCCGTGGGGCACGGGAGCGGCCGTGGGAGAGGAGGCGGTATAATGTTTACTTCTCAGCTTTACCGTGTGCTTAAAAGCCCGACCCTGTGGCTGGGCAGTTTGGTTTATGTTGCAGCAATGCTGTACATGGGAATATCCTCCTGCCTTACAGAGTATGATATGGGCTTTGCCGCTGCCGGATATGCGTGGCTTGATGTGCTGGTTGCCGGCACAAGCTATATGGCCAGCTTTATTACCGCGTTTCTGCCGCCGCTGCTTTGCGTGCTGTCCGGCGCGGGGCTTGTGCGGCAGGATGTGGATTGCGGGCTGTATAAATATGCCGTTATGCGCGCGGGGCATATGAAATATCTTTGGGCAAAGCTGGGCGCTGCGGTAACGGGGGCGTTTATATTCTGCCTTGTATCCTATGGCGCGACGCTGGCAATAGCCTATATCGCCTTTCCGGGCTATGCGGCAATGCCGGGTTTTACAATGATATGGTATTACGGCAGTCGCACCCTCGGAAATTATCTTGCTTTTCATGATTATGCGCTTTTGCCCGTTTACACGGCGGCTTCCTCCACCGTGGCCTGTATGAGCTTTGCCGTGCTGGGGATTGCGGCCGCATCGCTTTTAAGGAACAAATATCTCATTTATGCCTCGGGGCTTATATGCTTTATGCTGCGCAATGCGCTCGCGGCATTTATCCCCGGCATACATCCCTGTACATACTCATTTTATCTTAACGCCCTGCCGCTTGAAGTACCGCTTATGCGTATGGTCGCAGGAAACATTCTGATGGCGGCATTGGGCGCGGCGGTTTACTTTGCTGTAAATATAACCGGAAGGGAGCGGATGGTATGAAACAACAAAAAGCGCGCTCTGCTGCGGGAAGAGTGTTTATTTTCGGCAGCGCGTCCTTTGCAAGAACCGCTCCGTGGCAATGGGTGCTGGGGCTGCTGCTTCAGCAGTTCAGCAACTTTCTCAATATAGGCGCCTCATTCGGCGGCGGCGATTTAATGAGCTACATAAAAACCTACACTTCATCCTGCGTAGTATGGATATCCCTTGGGGCAATGGTGCTTGCAGCCTCTTCGGGAATACTGCGCCGCGATGATGCCGCCCGCTGCCTTGCCACCGGAAGCCGCAGGCGCTTTGCCGCCGGGGCAACCCTTGCTGCGCTGCTTACGGCAATAGTATATGTTCTGCTGCTGGGGCTGCTGCTTACGGCGGTGGGCATGCTGATGCTCAAAAAAACCTATACGCCGGAAAACCTTGATAAAACCCTTACAACCATGGGGCTTATGGCGCTGTACCTTTTCTGCCTTATGCAGCTGTGCCTTGATATAAACCTTGCCTGCCAGTTTCCCTTCGGCTGCGTGGCGGGGGCGGTGCTGCTGTGCCTGCTGTTTTCGCCCCTTGTAAGCCTGAGACAGCTTTTCGGCATTGAGGGGTTCAGCCTGATAGAAATTCTGGACGGCGAAAACGCGCAGCAAAGCGCAATCATAATGGGAGTGATTGCAATTGTGCTTGCGGCGGCTTCGCAGCTTGCCGTTAAACGGGCGGACATGCTGGCGCGTTCAAGAGAAGGCTCTGCCGAATAGAGAGGAATGAAGCGTGCGGCGCCGCAGAGGTCGTGCCGGTGCGCAAAACAGAATTCGGGGGAATAAAATGAAGGCCTTTTTCCGGCTTATGCTTTCGGATATGCGGAAGCTGTTCAACATAAAAACAGTGCTGATATCGGCTGCGGCGTTTATTCTTGCCGCGGCGGTGCTTGCCCGGAGCGTGGCGGGAGATTCGTTTGTGATATATGTAACAGGCGGTTTTTTGCCCGAGGAGCAGGACAATTTGCAGCTGCTTGTGGCGGCGCTTGCGGAGTATACCGGGCTGATTGCCTGCATCGGATATATAACGCAAACCGATAACGCCCGGCGAATGCAGGTGCTTATGCGCTGCAGAAACAGCGCCCGGCTCTATTGCGCAAACACGGCGCAGAGCGGCGTGCTGTGCGTGCTGTGGAGCGCTGCGGGGTTTATTGTAACCCTTGTATGCTGCGTTATAAAAAACTGCCTTACCGCCGATGCGGTAGTAACCGCCGCTTCCGGCGCGGGGCTGCAGCTTCTTGCCGGGTGCACCCTTGCGCAGCTTATCCTTGCGCTCAACTGCGCATCTATGCGCGTGGAGGCGGTGTGTGCAATAAGTATAATTGCGGTGCTGCTGCAGCTTTGCTTCGGCGGGGCGGCGCCGTGGCTGCCCATAGCGGCGGCTTCCCTGCGCAGAATAAATGCCGGCACGGTTTCTGCGGGGCTTTGCATCGGGGTGAATTTCGGCGCATGGGCGGCGCTGTATATTTCGGGGCTGATGCTAAGCGTTAAGCGGGCCGGCGCAAGGTAAAAATTCATGCCGGAGCATTTTTATGCGGCAATAAAGCATAAAAAACCTGAAACATAATAACAAAATAAATATTTAAGGGGGAACGGATATGTATGCAATAGAGGCGCAGAATGTAACCAAAATCATTCGCGGACGCACAATACTTAACAATGTTTCTCTCTGTGTGGAGCAGGGGGAAGCGGTGGGCATAGCCGGAAGGAACGGCTCGGGCAAGAGCATGTTTTTCAAAACGGTGTGCGGGCTTATTCTTCCCACATCGGGCAGCGTGAGCGTCTTCGGCACGGCCGTGGGCAAAAACGGAAAGTTTGCCCCGGATACCGGCATGCTTATAGAAGCGCCGGGCTTCCTGCCGCAGTACAGCGGCTATGCAAACCTTAAAATGCTGGCGGATATAAAGGGCATTGTAAAAAAGGCGGATATATATAATGTATTGCAGACGGTGGGGCTGGACCCGGCGGACAGACGCCCGGTGCGCAAGTATTCCCTGGGAATGAAGCAGCGGCTGGGCATTGCGCAGGCAATAATGGAAAAGCCGCGGCTGCTGATAATGGACGAGCCCTTTAACGGGCTGGATGCCTCCGGCGTGGAGGATGTGCGGCAGCTGCTTTCCTCCCTTGTTAAGGAGGGCACCACAATGCTGCTTGCCAGCCATAACGCGCAGGATCTGAGCCTTTTATGCGGACGCATATGCACTATGGAGGCGGGAGTGCTTACGCCGCCGCAGTCGGAGGACGAAAAGCAGGCGCAGGAGAACTGCGCGTCAGCTGCGCCGGACACCGCTGATGCGGTGAGAAACGGAGAGGAAAAATGAAAAAGATATTTACGGCGGCAGCGGCGCTGCTTTGCCTTGCCCTGTGCGGCTGCAATACCGTAACATCGCCCGAGGCAACCTATTCCCCTACGGTCACGGTCAAAAGCATGGAGTATTTGCAGCGCGGCGAGGTAACGCCGGCAAGAATAATAAACGGCACCGGGCATGCCGCCGTGATGCGTACCGATTTCCCGAATGATGAAAGCATATTTTGGGATCGCTCCGACCGCATAGAACGCCGCAGCATAATAATGGAAAATTTACGCATGGAATCAAAGCCGGAGGACGACGGCTTTCCCGGAAAATGGTACACGCCCAAGGCAGAGGAGCTGGCAGAGGTAAACGCCGTCGCTTCGCGCTTTTTTACGACCTTGTTCAAGGTGTGCTACAAGGACCCGGCCGATCACGAGGCCAACATTGAGGCGGTATACGGTAAAACCCTGACGGCGGAGCTTGCACAGCTGATGCAAACAAACGGCGATGCGGGCCGGCTTGCGGCGCTGCTTTCAAAGGGAGAAGCGTTTCTTGATATACCGTGCATCAAGAATGCCTGGGCGGAACAGGCGATTGAGTTTGAAGACGGGCTTGTGCAGTATGAATTCAGAATAACCCTTTCCGTGCAGCCGGATAACCCCAAGGGCGCGGTGCCCCTTATTTATGATATTCTTCCGACATCAGGCTGGCACCTTGATTATGCCGGAGTTAAGACGCACAATTATGTGCCGCCGGAATTTGACCTTAAGGCAAGGGCGGCTTTGGTAAATACACCGCAGGGGCAGAGAATATCGGAATTTTATGTCTATGACGGATCCAGAAGTGAAGAAGGCTACAACGACACAATGACACCGGTGCTGCGGGTGGATGCGGAAGGTGTATATCAGGGCATAGGCATGGATTATCTGCCGATTATAGACGGCGCCGCGCCGGAGGAATATCAGGAATACTATGATGATGCCTCCTTAAGCACCCTTTCTTCGCGGACAAAATTTCTCAGTGATTTTATGGACTTGCTTATAACGGATTATACAGCCGCGGAGTCGGGGCATTTTGACCTTGTGGAGCAGGCCGCCTCCCCGGAGCTTAAAGCGGTGCTTGCACAAAGCGGCATACTGGAAAAACTGCGTCTTTTCTGCAAGGAAAACGGGATAAAGCTTACAAGACCGATAAGCAATGAAAACTTGTGCCCATACATTGCCACATATGATAATCCCAAATATCATGTCATGGAGCTTGAAGCCGATGTATTGGCTCAGGCGGAAAAGGATTGCGACCCTACTGCTTACGGCCTTCCCGTGGCCGGCGTTCTGAAGCGTGTGCGGCTGCGTACGCTTACACGGCTAACCGATGATGGCTTCTGCCTTGTGGGGTTTGACATAGTTTCCTATACCGGCGATCTTGCCCTTTATGACCCCGATAATATTATAGATGTAATACGCAATCTCGACGGATAACGGGAAAGCGGTGCTGCAAAGCAAAAAATCCGGCTTACTGCCGGATTTTTTATCGCCTTGTCAGAAAGCGCTATGCTATTTTGTGCCGTGAATTTTTCTGCGCCGCAAGGTAAACACGATAATTGCGCCCGCTGCCAAAGCGGCGGACACGGCTGCTGCCATCGGAGTTTCATCGCCCGTGGGCTGCGGCTTTTCCTTTTCCCATTTTGCGGTATGGGTGATATTTCCGGTTGCGGTTTGGGCTGCCTCGGGGTTCCGAGAGGCTGCAAGCACCGGCACGGATATAACTCCCGCAAGCAGAAGCAGCGACAGCAGTATTATCAGCACTTTTTCCCTCATGATTTTTCTCCCTTTCCTATTCCTATGTGGTTTGCATATCAGCAAAACATTATCATAAACGGGCGTATGCTGCAATCGCGATTATTAGAATATCTCTTCGAAATATAAGAAGTGTGAGATAAAGTATTCGGCTAAGAACGGTGCGGCGGGAGGGGCGATATTTTGCCGCGAAATATTTTTGCGTTGACAAATGCGTATTTGAGCGATAAAATTATACAAAACCGATGAATAAACCGTTGCGGGCTTGTCCGAACGATTTTACAGTGAGAATAACAGAATAAAATACCGCCGCAGAGGTTTTGCGGCGCTGCGATGAACAGGTACAGGCTTTTTGTTAAGGCATCAGAGAGAGGGCGGCAGGTGCAAGCCCTTTGCCGCAAAGAGTTGTCCCGCCTGCGAGCTCCGCAAGAAATTGCGGCGGCCCCGCCGTTATACGGGTTAATGAAGTGCGGAGTAACTCCGAATTCAGGTGGTACCGCGGATATTTGATTCCGCCCTGAGCGTAAAAGCTTGGGGCGGTTTGTTTTTTCGGTTAAAAGGGAGGAGAAAAGGGAATGAAGCTTGCAAATCTTGTAGGAGAAAGATTCAAGGAAAGGCCGGCGGACTGCAGCATTGACAGTCAGGCGCTTATGGTAAGGGGCGGCTATATAAAGTATGTCGCCAACGGTATATACTCTTCGTTTATGCCCATGAAGAGAATAACAAAAAAGATCGAAAACATAATACGCCAGGAGATGGATGCCATCGACGGGCAGGAGGTGCTGTTCCCGGTGGTTATGCCCGCTTCGCTGTGGGAGGAATCGGGAAGATATAAAAGCGTGGGCAGCGAGCTTGTCCGCTTTACCGACCGCAACGACGGCCGGTATGTGCTGGGCATGACGCACGAGGAGGCAGCGGTGCAGCTGGTGCGGGAGTACGGCGGCAGCTACCTGAAGTATCCGTTTATGATATATCAGATACAGACAAAATTCCGCGACGAGGCGCGCCCGCGCGGCGGACTTATACGCGTGCGTGAATTTACAATGAAGGATGCCTATTCCTTCCACACCTCACAGCAGGATCTGGAGGAGTATTATCAGCGCTGCCATAAGGCCTACGAGCGCATTTTTGCCCGTGTGGGAGTGCCGGAGGTAGTAAGCGTAAAATCCGATTCCGGAATGATGGGGGGCAGCGTGTCGCATGAGTTCATGCTGCTTACCGGCATAGGGGAGGATTCCATAGTTATTTGCCCCGAATGCGGCTACCGCGCAAACATGGAGGCTGCGGAAACGGTGTGCGTCCGCCCGGAAAGAAAGGAAAACGCTTCTCCGCTTGAAAAGCACGCCACCCCCGGAAGCCATACCATAGACGAGGTGTGCACCGCCCTCGGCTGCACTGCGGATAAAACCTGCAAGGCTGTGGTGTACCGCAAGGAAACGGACGATAAGCTGGTGGTGCTGTTTTTGCGCGGTGACTGCGAGGTAAACGAGGCCAAGCTTAAAAACCTGCTGGGCAGTGATGTGTTCCCCGCAACTCTGGGGGAGGACAGCGGGCTTGAGGCGGGCTTTATAGGGCCGGTGGGGCTTAATACCGATGCCACCGTAATCTATGACCGCACGCTCGAAGGTATGCAGGATCTTGTGTGCGGCGCAAACTGCCGCGGCTATCATTACACCGGCCTTGATATGCAGCGGGATGTGCCCGATGCGGTATACAGCGATGTATCCAAGGTGCGTCCCGGCGGAATATGCCCCGTGTGCGGCAAGCCGGTGCTTACCGTAAAGCGCGGAATAGAGGTGGGCAACATATTCCAGCTGGGTACCAAGTATACAAAGAGCATGAATATGACCTATGTGGACGAAAAAGGGGAAAGCCACTATCCGATAATGGGCTGCTACGGCATAGGCGTAGGACGGCTTGCGGCTTCGGTATGCGAGGTTCGCCACGACGACTACGGCCCGATATGGCCTATGAGCATAGCGCCTTGGCAGGTGCATCTGTGCGCGGTGCGTGCGGATGACGAGCAGGTGCGTGCAAAAGCGGAGGAGCTGTACAATGCGCTTATGCAGGCGGGAGTGGAGGTAATATATGACGACCGCAGCGTGAGTGCAGGCATAATGTTCTCCGATGCCGACCTTCTTGGAGTTCCGCTGAGACTTGTCGTCAGCCCGCGCAATAATAAGCAGGGCGTTTGCGAGCTGGTAAGCCGGGATAAGAGCTTTGATGTACGCCTGCCTCTTGACGATGCGAAGGAGTGCGTTAAGGCAATAAAGGAAAAAATAGCGCAGATGCTGGAATTCTGAAAAAATAAGCGGGATAATTATTAAATAAAAACAGAATTAAACTCGGACTGAAACAAAAACAAGTCGTATATGCTTAATGCGGCTTGTTTTTTGCGATTTTGCCGGGTTTTATCGGGCTTTTTTGACGAAAAACCGGCGCTTGGGCAAGGCGATGCTTTTTTGCGCGCGGCGGGCGCAGGGGCTGCGCCCCTTAAGCGCCCCCGCCCGGCCTTACGGCCGTGCCGGCGTTCGCCGTCGCCGCGCGCCCTCCGCCCGCAGCCTTTTGCACACAAAGCAAGCCCTCTCGCGCCGCCGCCTTTTCGCCGCGGCCGGCCCCTCGGCTGCGCCTGCGTGCCCTCCGCCGGCCTTGCGGCCGCCGCAAGCCCCCGTTTTCGGGCGCTTTGGCCGCGGCTCCACCATGCAGGCGCTATTTCTCAACAGCCGCTTTTTTTCGGTTCGCGGCAATTATTTCGGAATAATCGTCAAATTTATCCTCGCGGTCGTATGTGCAGATCGTTTACCTCCTGCTCTGCATCATAAAGCTGAGTGCAGCAGAAGCCCATGATATTCGGCGCCTCCGGCAGCGCGGAAACAAGCCCCTTGCAGCGGGCAAAGAATTTCTCCTGCGTTTTCGGTGCATTGCCGCAGCGGGATAAATAAAGGCCGGGTTTTTTGCCCGGCCTTTGTGCTTTTGGTGCAGCTATTGTTCGCTTCCGCTGCCCTCCTGTTTTTCGTCGTCCCCTGCCGTATTTTTCGGCTTATCCGAAGCAGGCGGGGCTTCTGTCGGCGCGGGCGCTTTTTCGCCGTTTTGCGGCGGGGTATTCGTGTTTTTTTCCGCCTTCTTTTTGCTCCTTAAGCATATGAAGGCTGCTGCTGCGGCGCCTATTGCGGCGGCCGCCAGTACCGAGAACACAATTATCCAAACAAGATTTACGCTCTGCGTGTTTTCGTTCTGATTCGGCTGTTCATCGCCGGAGGAGGGGTCGCGGCCGTCCTGCGGCGGTTGTCCCGGGGTAAAGCCGCCGGAACCGCCCGAGCCGGAGGAGGCGTTCTGCCCGCTTACGGCGCTTTGCGTGCCTATAAGGGTGTCTCCGGCATAAAGGGAGTAGCTTTTTCCCGCCTCAAGCTCCGGGGAGGAAAGCACGATATATCCGCTTTGGCACATGGCCGTTGCCGTAATAAGGGTATTTCCGTCCTCATCCCGCAGGGTGAGCGTGCTGTCCTGCGCTATCAGGCTGCCCTGAGCGCTTCCCGACGGTCCGTTCGCTTGGGCCTCGCTTGCGGGGTTATCCGGCTTTGCCGGGGGCTGCGCGGAACCGCCCGCACCGTCCTGACCGGAAGTGCCGCCCTGCGGAAAGCCGCCTTGGCCGCCCTCCGAGCCTCCGGGACGGCCGCCTTTATCACCGCCGTTATTTCCGCCCGGGAAGCCGCCGTTTCCGATGCCGGGGCGTCCGCCCGTACCGCTTAGGGCAAATATCACGCAGGGCTGGTCTGCGTTAAGCTTCATTCCCATGCCGCCGCTGCCGCCTCCGGCTATAACGGTGCCGCCGCTTACGGTCACCGTGCCGTCGGCATCAAGGGGCTGGTTGTCGGTGCTGTTGGCGCTCCACAGGCTTATGAAGCCCCCGGTTATTGTAAGATCACCGTTTGAATCAAAGCCGTCCCCCGATGAGGTGTACATTTTAAGCGTTCCGCCGTTTATTGTTATGCTGAATTCTCCGCCTGAGAGCTCCTTGTTTGCTGCGTTTATGCAGTCGTCCGCTGCGGTGATCTCCAGCGTGCCGGAATTGACGGTAACGCTTACCGCCTCCAGCCCTTCATAGCAGGCGGAAATGCTTATAACGGGGCCGTCTGTACCTGTCTGCCCCACGGTAAGCACGGTGTCGGAGTGCAGCGCATCGTCCTTTGCGTTTATTTTCAGGGTTCCGGAGCTAATTATAAGCTCGCCGCCGGCATTTACCGCATCGTTTACCGAGGTTATGTCAAGGTTGCCCGCCAATACAAGCCGGCTTGCGTTGTCTTCCTCCGCTCCGCCCGTCTTTATGCCGTTTTTGCCCGAAGCGTTTATAATTATCTCTCCGTCACCGTTTACGGTGAGCTGTGCGCCGTCCTTGCATTTTATAACGGCGTTCTCGGCGTTTTCATTTTCGGTATAGTTATCGGAATTGTTTTTCTCCGTGTCCGACAGCGTGTTTTTCGTGCCCGCCGCGGCAGTCAGAGTAACATGGGAGGATTTTCCCACGCATACGGCGGCGCTGTCTTCGCTTTTAAGGGTAAGGCCGTTGAGCACTATGGTGACATCCTGTATGTTTTTCTTAACCTTTATGCTGCCGTTTTTGCACGAGCCGGAAACGATATATGTGCCCGGCGCGCTTATCGTAAGCTGCGTGCCCTCCGCGGAATACCCGTCCGTGCCGTTTTCGGCTTCTATTTTGTTATCGTAAAAAACAATGCTTGTGCCCTCGTACTGCTCCGCCGCTGCCGGCAGCGCCGGCAAAGCAAGCAGCACGCACATAAGCGCGCACAGCAGCGCGCGGAAATACAGTCCTGCCCTTTTCTTTTTCATTTATGCCATCCTTTCCGCGCCCGTGTCCCGGACGCCGGATTTTTTATCCGCCGGGAGTGCAGCCGGAGCGTTTCCGCCCGATGCCTTTACTGCATTTCCCCTTTGGCATATTAAGGATACCGTATCAAGGTTAAATATAAATAACGGCAGTGTGAATTCTTTCTGAAATTCCTCTTTTATTATTATGCACGCTAAATAGCGAACTTTATAAAACAGGCGGCGCCGCATACAAAGCAGCGTACAAAAAACCGGCTCTGCATAAGCAAAGCCGGCCGGATATTATGCTTTTAGGTGTATATATTTAAGTGAAAATACTCAGCCGCCGTTTTCCAGCAGCTTTACAAGCTCGCTGTCCCTGCCCAGAATAACCGTCTTGCTGCTGCCGTCCAGGGAGGCCTTCAGCGCCTCAAGCGCCTGAGTGTAGCGGTAAAAATCCTGCTTTTCCGCCGTGTCGTAGGCCTGGGAGAGCAAACGCATGTATTCCTCCTCCCCTTCGGCAATTTCCTGAGCGGCCTTTACCCTCGCCTGAGAGAGGGTTATGTTCACATCCTTATCCACATCGTTGCGGATAAGCGAGGCCTGATACTGTCCGTCCGCCAGAAACTTTTCCGCCTGCTGATTGCGCTCGGATATCATGCGCTGATATACCGCCGATTCGTTATCCTCCGGCAGATCAAGACGCTTCACCTTTATATCCACTACCTCTATGCCGTATATGCGGGAGGCCTCGGCCACCTCCTTTGTTACCGCCTCGTACAAATCCTCGCGCCCCTCCACATTGCCGGGGTTTATTATCTGCGTCTGCTGGAGCGTGCCCATGCGGTTTTTAAGCGAATTGTAGGTGAGCACATCCAAGCGCCCCTCGGCCTCGGAGGTGCTGCCCAGAGTCTGATAGAAGGTCTTGGGGTCGGATATGCGCCAAAGAATATAGCTGTTTACCGTCATGTTCTTTTTATCGGCGGTAAGCACCTCGGATTCCGGCAGATCGTAAAGGTTTGTGGCCTTGTTATAATATTTGATGCTGTCCACAAAGGGTATGCGGAAGTGCAGCCCGGCGGTGTCCGTCGTATCCACTATTGCGGAAAACCGAACAACACAGGCGTATTCGTTCTCCTTTACAACATATGTGCAGCAAAGGCACAGTATCACTGCCAATAATATGAATACAGCGGGCAGAAGCGCGCGCAGAATTTTCTTTTTCATCGTGTTCTCCTTTTGTTTTTTATTTGCCGTTTGATTATTTCTCGTTTTGATAAATCCCGCCCGAAGCCTGCGCTCCGGGAAGATGCGCCGGGCCGTCAGCCCTTTTCGTCGGCGATTTTAAGAAAATCCTCTATAAGTATGTATTTGGCGGAATCGCCGCTGCCTGCATCGATTATCAGCTTTACATCGGGCAGTATTTCCTTGAGCGCCTCGTAATACATACGGCTTCTTGTAATTTCCGGGTTGCGGGCGTATTCCCCGAAGCGCGCGTTGAAAAGCGCCACCTGCTCCTGAGCCTCGTTTATGCGCCCGGTCTTCTGATACTCCGCGTCCTTAATCAGCTTGTCCGCCTCGGCCTGCGCCTTGGGCAGCTCGCCGTTTTTATAGGCCTTGGCCTCGTTTATCACGGTTTCCGCCTGCTGCTTTGCCGTTTCCACCGCCTTGAAGGCCTCGATTACCTCCTGCGTGGGCGGTTCGCTGTCCTGTATCTTAAGGTCGGAAAGCACTATTCCTATATCGTACTGCATCAGCACCCGGCTTATGCTCTCCCGCGCCAAGCGCTCCACCTCGCTGCGCCCGGTGGTAAGCACCGCATCCACCTCGGTTGCGCCTATAACGCTGCGCACCTGGCTCTGCACCAGGTTTTTAAGCACCGCCGCAGGCTCATAGGAGCTGTAAAGGTATTTTACCGGGTCGCTTATTTTGTATTCCACAAAAAAGTCGACATTTACTATGTTGTAATCCCCGGTTATCATCTTGCTTTCGGCCTCCACTGCGGTATAGTCCACTCCCGGCTCCGTCACGGTGTGATAGCCCAGCTCTATTTTCTGGTGCACATTCACCGGCACCTTGCTCACCTTTTGTATTCCGAAGGGCGCTTTAAGATGAAAGCCGGAGCGCTCCTGCACCGCCGTCACCCTGCCGAAGGTGGTAACAACTGCGGTCTCCTGCTCGTTTGTTGTGTAAAAACAGGTAAAAAGGGCTATAAGCAGCACCAATGCGGCAATGCCCCACAGCGTCCAGCGCCGTATTTTGTCCGGCGTGAGGGATGCGGTGCGTGCGCCGTCCTTCCTGCGGTCCTGCTCCTGCTGAGTTACTATTCTCATGTTTTTCTCCTTCATTTTCCCGCCGCGGCGGTGATATTCGGTGTACACTTATGATTATACTATACTTCCGCCCTCTTTGCACCTGCTTTTTGGGCTGTTTAATTCGCGGTATTCAGACATCCGGAACAAATTGTTCAAATTTCGGGGCTTGAAATGCGGCTTGTTTGATGATATAATAAAAGGAACAGCATAAACGGAAGAACCGCCGCAAACAACAAAAA
Organism: uncultured Clostridia bacterium; assembly: GCA_934465535.1. Lineage (GTDB taxonomy): Bacteria > Bacillota > Clostridia > Christensenellales > QALW01 > UMGS1338. The sequence continues at coordinate 14,616 of CAKSKV010000007.1, forward strand.
CGGCGGTGCACAGCCGCTTGTGCCGTACAAAACCCGAAGGCGGCAAATTTGCCGAATAAAAAACAAACAGCGCCCGGGCGAAAAGGCACGGGCGGTGAAAGGATATGAATATTTATGAATATGAATAAAAGCGATATTCTCTCAAAAATCGATTCCACACTGCTTAAGCAGACGGCCACCTCCGAGCAGATATGCGCTCTTTGCGAAAACGCCATTAACAACCGCTTTGCCGCGGTGTGCGTCCAGCCCTGCTATGTGCCGCTGTGCGCAAAATGGTTAAACGGCAGCCCGGTAAAGGTGGCCACCGTCATCGGCTTCCCCATGGGGGCAAACACCACGGCGGTAAAGGCCTTTGAGGCGGCGGACGCCGTAAAAAACGGCGCGGATGAGCTGGATATGGTAATAAATATCGGCCTTGCGCTGGAGGGCAACTGGCACGCCGTGCGCGACGATATAGCGGCGGTGGTGGAGGCGGCTCAGGGCAAGTGCGTAAAGGTGATAGTGGAAACCTGCTTTCTTAATAAAGAGCAGATAGCCGCCGCCTGCCGCGAAGCGGCGCAGGCCGGCGCGCAGTATGTAAAAACCTCCACCGGCATGGCGGAGGGCGGCGCTAAGGAGGAGGATGTGCGCCTTATGCACGATACGGTGCTGGGCCGCTGCCGCGTCAAGGCCGCCGGCGGAATAAGAACGCTTGCCGACTGCGAAAAAATGATAGCCGCAGGGGCGGAAAGAATAGGCACGGGAAATGCGGCATCCATTGCGGAGGAAAAATGATTGCGCTTTGCGATATAGGGCAGAGCGGGCTTAAAAGCCTGCAAAGAGCCTTTGAGGCCGTGGGCTTCATGGCGGTTATAACCTCAAGCCCGGAGGAAATATCCCGGTGCAGCCATGCGGTGCTTTCTTACGGCGGCAGCTTTGCCTCCGGCTTTGAGGCATTGCGCAAAACCAGGCTGGACCGCACTCTGCGCGCGGCCGCCGCAGCGGGAAAGCCGGTGCTTTTTATAGGCACAGGTATGCTGCTTGCCTGCCGCAGCTGCAATCAGAACGGGCTTTATAAGGGCATGGCGCTGCTCCCCTTTGACGCTGTGGGCGCAAACAGGGAAACGGAGGGCTTCTTTTCCACCGATGTAACCCCCTGCGCGCTCTTTGACCGGGCGGGGCGGCAGCATTTCTATTACCGCTGCGGCGCTTATGTAAGCCCGTATGAAAACAGCGCCCCGGGAGCACAGGCGGAGGAGCCTGCGCCCGCCGTCAATGTATGGGAAACAGTACCCTCCGGTCAGCACGCCAAGGGCGAAAGCGGCGTATCCGCAGAGCCGCGGGCAGAAAATACGCCATCTTCGGACGCCGACGGCACGGGAACCGAAAAGGAAAGCCTCAGAAGAAAAAACACAGCGCGCGGCATAGGCCCCGTCATTGCCGCCGCCGTTGCGGGCTCGGTGTGCGCCACCGCCTTTTATCCGCATAAAAGCGGCAGGGAAGGGCTGGAGGTGCTGCGCCGCTTTGCGCTGCTTCCCCCCCGCGGACTTGCCGACGCCGAGCCTCTTACGGCGGCAACGGCAGAGGGGCTGCCCGATTTCGGGCTTATAGCCCGCATAGATGTAATAAACGGCCGCACGCAGGACGGCAGACCCTGCTGTATGCAGGCGGAGGAGCTTTATAACGCCGGGGCGGACGGAATACTTTTCAACAGCCGGGATACCGATCAGGCGGGGCTGGCGGCGCTGTGCGCTCAAACCGCTGCGGCAGCGGGACGCGTCTTTGTGCCGCTGTATGTCTCGGGAGCCATTCACGATCCCTCACAGCTGCGCGTGTTTTTGGATGAAGGCGCCGACCGCGTTTTTTACGGCAAGGCTTCCATACGCTCACAGTATAAAATAGAGCGCGCCGTGCACGCCGAAAGCAGCGGCGGCATAGGAGTATCCCTTGCCTGCCGCGCCATACCGGGAACGGACAGCTTCGAGGTGCTGGTGGACGGGGAAAACGGCTCAGGATCGGGGAAGGATGCGTTTTTGTGGGCTTTTCACGCCCAGCGGCTGGGCGCCTCCGGGCTGCTGCTGCGCGCCATACCCAATAACGAGGAAGCCTTTGATATAAAGGCGGTGCGTCAGATACTCTCCGGCATTTCCTGCCCGGTGATACTCTCCGGCGATCTGGGCGATGCGGGAGAGCTTGCACAGGCGGCGCGCGAGGGTGTGCTCGCCTCTGCCGATAAGAATTTCTGCGCCGAAAACGGCGAAAAAATCAAAAACAGGCTGCGGGAAATGAATATACCCGTGCGTCTGCCCTTTGTGCCCACGCAGCAGGAGCGGCCCGAAGCGCAGCAAACAAATTAAAGCAAATGTATAAAGCGAAAAATATAAACAGCGGAGAATATAACTGCAATGCTTAAATTCTGGGTAAAATTAGTAAAGGATAACCGCCTTCTGCGGCAGCATCTTAGTGATATTGAGGAAAAAAGCACCAAGGATATGCTGGACGACGGGCTGAAGGAGGCGTGCTATGCGCTGGACCTTGCACACCCCATCGTGCAGCAGAAGCATCTTGACGACCTTGCGCAGTACGGCTTTACGCGCTTTCTGCCCGATTCCTTTATGGAGGATGTGAACTTCAGCCGCATGGAGGTGCGCATTTTTGAGGAGCACCCCAAGAAAAAACACGGCGTGCATTAAAAATAAAAATACAGATTACGATGTTTCAAAAAAGGCATGCCGCAAAGCATGCCTTTTTACCGTTCGGGCGGCAATGCTTGATTTTATGGCTGTTTTTTGAATAAAGAATGCATTTTAAGGCATAATAATTTGTGCATAAGCAAAATTACCGCGCCCTTTACGCGGAGCAAAGGAGCTGAACTGTTATGGTGGTGGATAAAATAGCGCTGTCGCTGGTTATAATCGGCGCGCTTAACTGGCTGCTGGTCGGGCTGTTTCAGTACGATCTCGTAGCGGGTATATGCGGCGGCGCGGCAACGGTTGCAGCAAGGATCATCTATGCCGTAGTGGGTATAGCCGGCCTGTGGTGCATATCGCTGCTGTTTAGAAAATGCAAAAGCGCACAGTGATGCGATTATTCTGACTTTTTTCAAAACCTGATTCCCGGCGGAGGCTTGCCTTCGCCGGTTTTTGTTTAATTTATGCGTTTTTTCGAAAAAATCGTTCATAAAGTGTTTACAAACGGCGGGCGCTGTCTATGATAATTTTGCTACACAAGTTAATAATTTTTCACACGGTATGGGTGTGCTGTTTTACCATCGGTAAAAATGCATACTCCTTTTCGGCATAACTATATTGTGTGGAAAAACTTGTGTAGCAACAATTCGGAGCTATGCATTTTTCAGTGTGTAGCTTCGGCTGCACACTTTTTATTTTTCGGAAAGGAATCAAGCCATGAAAAAATTCACAGTGCTGCTGCTTGCGATTTTTGCCGTAATTTGTCTTTTTTCGGCCTGTACGGACAGTAAACCGGAAAGCAGCGAAAAAGCCGATCCCGGTGCGGAGCAAACGCAGGAAATTTCCGTTTCCTCAAAGCTCAGGAGGTTTTACCGGTACCTGACGGACAATGCTTATGCCGACGCTGCCGCCGAATACAGGGAAAACATTCTGGGCAACGCCCAGCTGGAGGCCGAAGCGGAGGAATGTATCAGTCAATATCTTAAGCAGGTCAACGACGGAGTGCTCTCAGGCAGGTATGACAGAACCGCCGCTTCCGCAATGGTCAAAACCGTTGAAAAGCTTTGCGATGAGGCCGATATCGAGATAAACGGGTATTCCGCCATGTGTGAAACCATAGAAGCCTCGATGGAATCCAAGGTCGCCTACAAAAGCGGTGTTTCCCTTTTTGAAAGCGGCAATTACGCCGATGCGATAGCCGAGCTTTCCAAGGTTCTGCCAAACGATTCGGATTATGCCGATGCACAGTCCCGACTGAAGACGGCGGGGCAAAAGTATGCCGAGGATGTCATCGCCAGGGCCAAGGCTTTTGCGGACACCAAGGAATATATGCAGGCCGTTTCTCTGCTTAAGGAGGCGGTGAAGGTGCTGCCCGAGGATACAACTCTGGCCGCAGACCTTAATACATACGAAAAGCAGTATAAGGCATATGTGATCAGCTGCGCGGAGGAGGTCTTCGGCGATTACACAAAATATGAGGAAGCGGCGCGCATCATACAGGCCGGCCTTCAGCAATACCCCGATGATGCCGAATTTGCACGGAAGCGCGATTACTACAATTCCTTTGCCCCCATGCGTCTGGCTCAGCTTACCGTGTATGAAAAACGCCATGTAGGCGTTTGGGATTACGAAAAAGACCCCAAGGGCGATACCCACGCGGATGTTATCAGCACCGATTTCAGCTCCGACGGTTATATTGTTTATGTTCTGGACGGCAAATACAACAAGCTTGTATTTACGGTATTCGGCGCACAGGCCGGCATGAGCGGGCTGGGCGGCGTTTCGGTAAGAGATTATTCCCAGGGTGATTACGACAAGTCATTCAAAATTTACGACGATCAGAAAATCAAAAACAGCACTCTCCCGTATGAAATCGAAGTGGATGTTACGGGGGTTCAGATGCTGCGCATATGGATATCGCAATATATTTCCGTGGCCGATGCGGTAGTTCAGAGAACCGTTAAATGATTGCAGCGCAATGGAACAAAGGCGAAAAAAGAAGGTAGGGTATAATAATGATATTTGAAACGATGGATATTATTGTAATGGCGGCGGTATTGCCGATAGCTTTTATACTGGCTTATGCCGGATACTGTATTCAGCTTGTCACACAGGGCGTTATATGGGGCATCAGGGTGGCTCCGTCGCCGTCGCAGAAGCGGTTCAAAACAGTGCAGTGGATTTTGTTTGTTTTATCAATGATAGCAGGCTTTATACTTGTGGTTCCCGCTATAAAGGCCGTTCTTTCCCTTATGATGCGCAGCTTTATTATTGCGCTTATATATTGCGCCGTTGTGGCAGCGGTGTTTATAGGCGCGCTGTTTATTGCAAGACACAATTCCAACAAAATGCTTTATTCCGGCAAGGAAACAAATACCTTTGTGTTAAGCGAGCTTCCCTTTGTAAAGGCGGTTGAGGGAAGACTGCAGGAAGCTGCTTATTTTATAGTAAGCTTTGAGGGGATTGCGCTTGTAAATTCAATGAACTATTGCTTTGAGCTGGCGCGGTATGAGAATTATCAGATGGGTTCGCTTACCTCTCCCCGCGAGGTGGCGCTTATAGGCATGTATTTTGTACAAAAATATCACGATCAGTTTGATTATAAGGTGGATATGGAGGTCATACCCGGCGAGCCGGGACAGACGATAGTTTCGTTCGGCACCGGCGGTATAGGCGTTGCAAGGATAAAGGGCACGCGGGATAAAAGAATATTCCGCAGCTACATTTTTACCAAAAAACAGGGTCGGTAAAGCGCCGTTGACGGCTTATTGAGAAAAAGCTTCAAACGGCGTAAAGGCTATATAAAAACAGCATACACGGCAAAAGCCCGGCAAAACAGCCGGGCTTTCCGCTTTTTACAGATCGTCGGCGTCCTGCACCGGGCCGTCGTTTTCCCCGGCGCCGGTATACGAGCCGAGAATATCGGTTTTTCCCTTTGCATTGCGCCGCCATGCCGCAAGCGCTGAGCGCGTTTTGTTTTTTTCCGCTTCTGCGCATTTGCGCCTTGACCGGCTTTTTCTTTTTTGTTTTCCGGCATTTTTTGCCGCCTCCTTTTGTCTTAAGCTGCGTTTTTGGCACGCCTGTGCCGTTTTTATTGCATTATTTGCTTTTGTGAGTGGAATTATTCGCTCGGGCGTGATATAATATCTCAGGCGGAATACCCGCCGCGACACATATTATCGGGGTAGGAACATAAAATTATGGAATATAAACAGAAAAAACTGTCTGAGCTTGTAAACGGCGAGGCCTTTGAGGGCTTTCTGCTGGTAAAATCAGCGGCGGTGCGCACCGGCTCCACCGGCAAAAATTATCTTGATCTCTCCCTTGCGGATGATAAAACCGCCATAAACGCCAAGGTATGGGATTATTACGACGCGCTTTCCCGCATAGCGGCAAACGACCTTGTAAAGGTGCGCGCTACGGTTACTGTGTGGCAGAATGTGCTGCAGCTGCGCATTGAAAAAATACGCCTTGCTACCAAAGAGGACCCGGCCAAAATAGAGGATTTTGTGCCCAGCGCCCCGCAAAGCGGCGAGGAGATGCTCTCGCAGGTGCTTTCCTATGCGGCAAAGATAAAGGACGGCGACCTTTCGGCAATAGTGGGCTGCATTCTGGAGCGCTATCACGAGAAGCTGCTGTACTGGCCGGCGGCCATGTCCAACCACCATGCAGTGCGCTCCGGGCTGCTTTATCACACCCTTACCATGCTCCGTGCGGGCGAGGCGCTGTGCTCGGTGTATACAAATCTTGATACCGATTGGGTTTACGCCGGGGTGATAGTGCACGATATAGAAAAAATTGAGGAGCTGGGCAGCAATGAGCTGGGGCTTGTAAGCGATTATACCCGCGACGGCCTGCTGCTGGGGCATATCATACAGTGCACCGTGCTGATAGGCGAGGTGGGAAAAGAGCTGGGGGCCGACCCGGAAAAGGTGGCGCTGCTTCAGCATATGGTCACGGCGCACCACTATGAGCCGGAATACGGCTCTCCGCGGCGCCCCATGTTCCCGGAGGCGGAGCTGCTGCATTATCTTGACATAATCGATGCGCGGATGTATGATTTTACAAGGGCGCTGGCCGATGTGCGGGAGGGCGGCTTTACCGAAAAGCAGTGGCTGCTTCAGAACCGCAGACTGTATAAAAAACACACCGGGGCAAAGAAACCGGAGGAAGACAAAGGAAATAGTTAAAAATGCGAAAAAACCGGAGCTAAACCGGCGTTATAACGAAAAATGCGCTTTTACGGCAAAATAGAGCGGGATTCGGCAGAAAAACTATTTTTTGCGGCGCAAAAAGGAAATAAGCAGGCCGGCACCCAGACCCACGCTCAGAGCAGCGACAACTATTATCGCATAGCCGGAAACACGGGAGAGCAAAAGGGTAAAAAGCATAAAATCACCTGTTTTTTGCGGAAAAATCGGCGCATTGCGCGCATTTTTGCAAAATGCGCCATAGCCGTGCGGATATTGTAGCGCATAGTGCGATAAAGTGCAAACGGAAAACAGCACGGCGGCAAAAACGCAAAAAAACCGCAAAAAAACGATAAAAAACATATAAAAAACGGTGTAAAAACGCGCAAAAAACGCGTTAAAAATGAATAAAAAATTTTCGGGTGCAAAAAAGGCACTCGGACGGAGGACAAAATGGGCTTTAAGGAATATCAGTACAGCAGGGTGCAGCTTTGCCCCATAGACAAAAATATAACCGACATCCCCGCACGCATAGAGAAGGCGGCGGACTACAACGAGGCGCTTAAGCTCTACGGAGAATACGAAGCCTTCCGCGAGCATCTGTTTACCATGTACAATCTGGCGTATTTCCGCTACACCATAAACACTCACGATGAGTTTTATGCCGCCGAGGTGGAGTATTACGACATGAACCTGCCTAAGCATGACGAGCTGGCAAACGCGGTGAACGCGGCTTTGGCTGCCTGCCCGTGGAGGAAGGAATTTGAAAAGGAGATATCCCCGGTATTTTTCAAAAACGCCGAGCTTAAGGCCAAGGCTTTTTCCCCGGATATTATGGAGGAGCTGGCGCAGGAGAGCCGCTTGCAGACTGCTTACCAGAAGCTTATGGCGGGAGCGCGCATACCCTTTGACGGCAAGGAGCTGACCTTTCCGCAGCTTACCCCCTATAAGGAAAGCCCGGAGCGCGAAATGCGCAAGGCGGCGTTTTTTGCAGAGGGCGGCTTTTTGGAGCAGCACGCACAGGAGCTGGACGGCATATACGACGAGCTGGTAAAGGTGCGTACCCGCATTGCCCAAAAGCTTGGGTATGACAATTTCCTGCCGGTGGGCTATGCCCGCAGAACGCGCAACTGCTACGGTCCCCGGGAGGTTGCCGCCTTCCGCCGTCAGGTGGTAAAGGATATAGTGCCGGTAAACAACGAGCTGCTGCGCCGTCAGCACGAGCGCAACGGAATAAAGAACCCCACCGCATATGACCGCACGCTGATATGCCGCCACGGCAACGCCGCCCCCAAGGACACGCCGGAGGTTATATTTGAAAAGGGCGCGCATATGTATGAAGCCATGGGGGAGAAGACCGGCGAGTTTTTCCGCTTTATGCGGGATAATGAGCTCTTTGATGTGCTCAGCAAGGACGGCAAGGCCAACGGCGGCTACTGCGAGATGCTGCCGGATTACAAGGCACCCTTTGTTTTTGCCAATTTTAACGGCACCTCCGGCGATATCGAGGTGCTTACCCATGAGTGCGGCCATGCCTTTGAGGGATATCTGTCGGCGCGCAATTATCCGCATTTTGCACAGCGCGATATTACCATGGATATTGCGGAGATACATTCCATGTCCATGGAGTTCTTCACCTACCCCTACATGAAGGATTTCTTTATGGAGGATACGGACAAGTTCATATACGCTCACCTTTCCGAGGCGCTTAAATTCCTGCCCTACGGCTGCATGGTGGATCACTTCCAGGAGGAGGTATATCTGCACCCGGAAATGACTCCGGCGCAGCGGCGGGAAAAGTGGCTGGAGCTTGAGAAGGTGTACCGGCCCGACATGGACTGGGCGGACATTCCGCATTACGGCACCGGCGGCTGGTGGCAGCGTCAGCTTCACATTTACATGGATCCTTTCTATTATATAGATTACTGCCTTGCGCAGTCGGTGGCCCTTATGTTCTGGGATGCGGCGCAGAAGGACCGCAAGGGCGCATGGGACAAATATATGAAGCTGATCTCTTACAGCGGCACGCTTACCTTCAACGACCTGCTTAAGGCGGTGGGCTTCCGTCTGCCGATGGAGGAGGGGGCACTGAGCGGCCTTGCCCGTTCCGCCATGAGCTTTTTGGACGGCATGGACACTTCGAAATTTTGAGCCGCTTTTTGCAAAATAGGGCTTGTGATTTTGCGGTATTGACATAATTGCGCAGTGCTGATATTATAATAGCAGCAAAGAAAGCGGCCGGCGCCTGCGGGCCATGGCGCAGATAACGGGCATTAAAGCCATAATATCAGCATCCGCGCGGCTTCGCCGGGGCGGACAAACGGAGGGAAAACAATGATACTGTCCTTTGGAACAGTGAATATCAAGGTGGACAAGTTTGAATCCTATGAGGCGCTGGACGACGCGCTGGCGCTGTGCGAGGCGGGCAGCATGTATGCCGGTCAGAAGCGCGGAACGGAAAACGCCTGGAATATGATCGCCGTTACCGATGCGGAAACCGGCGAATATTTCGGCATAGGTCTGCTTACCGCCTCCATTGCCGACCCGCATATATTGGTGCTTTCCAACGGCCTGATGTTTATAGGCGGCGACAGCTTTGCCATTGCCTTTGATTACAACGAGCATCAGGTAAACACTCTTATGCCGCTGCCCAGCGATTTTGTGGATTTCATATACATTCAGGAGCGGCGCAGCGTGGTAATCGTGCACAAAAAGGGCGTTATTGTAAAGGATAACGAGTGCAAGGAGCTGTGGCGTCATTCCGCGGGGCTGATATCGGGCTATTCCATTGAGGGCGACCTGTTTATTATGGAGCGCGAGGACGGCGAGGAAATAGCCCTTAAGCTTAAAAACGGGCGCGAGGTGGAGCTGGCGGACAGATAGTTCATTTAGCGGTTGCATTTTGCTTTTGTTTGTGATATATTAGGTTAAAGGTTAATAATTCAAGGCTGTGAAGGAAGCAAGTAGCGCCGATTGAGTTTTTCAGAGAGTATCCGGCAGGTGAAAGGATGCAGGCGAAACGGCGGGAATACATTCCGGAGCCGCTGCCCCAAAGGGAAGGCCGAGTAGGGTGTGACGGGTACGCCCGGTACAGCGTTTAGTGTGTGTCTGCACACAATGAGGGGTATTTTGCGAAAAATGCCCGAATAAAGGTGGTACCGCGATAAAATCGTCCTTTGTTTCAGTGTTTGAAACAAGGGACTTTTTATATTTTATAAAAAGATAAAAAGCCGATATGCGAAAAAAGGAGAAAAAAGGATGCAGATCTATGAGGAATTGAAGGCAAGAGGCCTGATTGCACAGGTGACGGACGAGCCGCAGATACGGGAGCTGATAAACAACGGCGGAGCAAAGTTCTACATAGGCTTTGACCCCACCGCCGATTCCCTGCATGTGGGACACTTTATGGCGCTGTGCCTTATGAAGCGGCTGCAGATGGCGGGCAACAAGCCCGTGGTGCTGCTGGGAGGGGGAACGGGCTTTATAGGCGACCCCTCCGGCAGGACGGATATGCGCGCTATGATGAACGCCGAAACGATACAGCACAACTGCGAATGCTTCAAGAAGCAGATGGAGCGGTTTATTGACTTCGGAGAGGGCAAGGCCATTGCCGTTAATAATGCGGACTGGCTGCTGAACCTTAAATATATCGATATGCTCCGCGATGTGGGAGTGTGCTTTTCGGTAAATAACATGCTGCGCGCGGAATGCTACAAGCAGAGAATGGAGCGCGGGCTGAGCTTTTTTGAGCTGAACTACATGATAATGCAGGCCTACGACTTTCTGCACCTGCACAACGAATACGGCTGCAACATGCAGTTCGGCGGGGACGACCAGTGGAGCAACATGCTTGCGGGAACGGACCTTATCCGCCGCAAAACGGGGCAGGATGCCTATGCAATGACCATAACCCTGCTTATGAACAGCGAGGGCAAGAAAATGGGAAAGACCGCAAAGGGCGCGGTATGGCTGGACCCCGAAAAGACTTCGCCGTTTGAATTTTATCAATACTGGCGCAACACGGACGACAAGGATGTAATGAAGTGCCTGCGGATGCTGACATTTATTTCGCTGGAGGAGCTGGCGGAAATAGAAAAATGGGAGGACAGCAGGATAAACGAGAAAAAGGAGCTGCTGGCCTATGAGCTGACCAAGCTGGTGCACGGCGAAGCGGAGGCGCAGAAGGCAAAGGAGGCATCCCGGGCGCTGTTTGCCGGAACGGGCGACGACAGCAATATGCCCACAACGGAAATAAGCGAGCAGGAGCTTCAAAACGGCGGAATACTTTTGCCGGAGCTGATGGTGGCCTGCGGGCTTGCCGCAAGCAAAACCGAGGCAAGGCGGCTGATACAGCAGGGCGGAGTATCGGTAAACGAAGAAAAGGCGGACAGCATAGGCAGGGTTATTACTGCACAGGAGCTGCAAGCGGGCGTTAAGCTCAGACGGGGCAAAAAGGTGTTTCGCCGTGCGGTGCTGAAAGGCTGATATTAAAAATAAAAAAGCAAAAACCGGCAGTTCGTAAGGGCTGCCGGTTTTTAGGTATTTTTAACTTATTGATGCGAATAAACTGCGCCGGGAAAAACGGAGGTTTTTATTTTTCGTTTCGGGTTTTCTGATGCCGCAGGAAAAAGAAATTTTTGCGGCTGTGCGGCGCCTGACGGAGGTTCTTTGCAAATTTTTATAATGCCCTTAAGGGGTTTTAGGCAAAAGCAAGAGAGAAAAAATCCCGTTCACAAAGTGAACGGGATCTGTGGAGCTGATAACCGGATTCGAACCGGTGACCTCGTCCTTACCAAGGACGTGCTCTACCTACTGAGCCATATCAGCAATTATACCGGCGCCGACAGTTTGCTGCCGAACACCGGGTATTATATACGATTGTTTATAAAATTGCAAGCGTTTTTTATATTTATTTTATATTTGCCGTTTTTCGCACGAAGGAGCGGATATTATAAAAACGGCTTTCCCGCAATTATCATGCGGGAAATGGCCATATAGCCCTCATTGAGCACGACGGCGTTTTTCTTGGCATCGGCCTCGCAATAGTTTTCGGCGGGGGCTATCGGGGCGACATCGCTGCGGTAGATGATGAAGGGCACGGGGGCGTTGCTGTGCGCCCGCGTGGTAAGGGGGGTGGGGTGATCCGGGGTGACAAGTATTCCGAAATCGCCTTGGGATTTAAGATATTTGTACACGGGAGCCAGCACCTTGGAGTCGATTTCCTCAATGGCCTTCACCTTGCCCTCCACCTCATGACGGTGCCCGCATTCATCCGGGGCCTCAAGGTGCAGGTATACAAGGTCAAAGCCGTCCTTAAAGGCCTGTATTGCGGCCTGCGCTTTTCCGGCAAAGTTGGTATCCAGCGTGCCGGTAGCCCCTTCCACGGGATAAATTTTCATGCCGGTAAGGAAGGCCAGCCCCTTTACAAGGTCCACCGCCGTTACAACGGCGCCGTTTAAGCCGTGGCGCTCCCGGAAGGAGGGCAGCATGGGCTTTGTGCCCTGCCCCCAGAACCATACGGAGTTTGCCATGCGCTTGCCCTTTGCGGCGCGGGCAAGGTTTACCGGGTGCTCCGAGAGCAGCTTATTGCTGCGGATCATTATGTCGGTGAGCATATCGGCATAATCGCCCTTGGGCATGTAATCCTTAATGCACCTGCCCGTGATGTTGTGGGGCGGGGTGAGCTGCTCATTTGCCGTTGCGTGGTGCATGATAACGCAGTGGCGATAGGAAAAGCCGGGATAAAAGCGCAGCGTTTCGCTGCCGAAGTGCTGCTCAAGGCAGGCGATAAGCCGGGCGGCCTCCTCGGTGGAGATTTCGTCCGCGCTGTAATCCTCCATTGTTTTTTGCTCGTAGGGGCCGTCCCCCGAAAGGGTGACAAGGTTTGCGCGCAGGGCGACATCGTCCTCCTCCATTTTTATGCCCAGCGATGCGGCCTCCAGCGGGGAGCGCCCGGTAAGGTATTGGGCGGGGTTGAAGCCCAGCACGCACATATTGCCCGTATCGCTGCCGCCGGTGCAGCCGCGGGGGGTGGGGTTGAGCATGCCGACCTCGCCGTTTTGGGCGAGGAAGTTCATATACGGTTTTTTGGCGACCTCCAACGGCGTGCGGAAGCCAAGCTCCTCCACCGGCTCATCGGCCGCTCCGTCCAGCAGTAAAACAAGATATTTCATACATTCTGCGCGTAAGGGCGCGTCCTTCCTTGATAATTGCTTCCGGGCGGGGTAAAATTCCGCTGCCGGAAGGCGAAACATGTGTGTTTTTGTATTGCCTTTATATATTTTAGCACAAATACGCTTTTTGCGCACCTTTTTGTTGTGCGTTTGCATTTGACATATTCAATTTATATAAATATAATAAATCGTGAACGGGAAGCGGCGGTGTCTGCCGCTCATTTTACGGTAAGTTCCCGAAAAGGGGTGTCGGGCGTGAGGAGCGCCGGATGCGCCCGGTTTTCGGGACGCAGCTTTGTTTTTTTCAGTATCGATTTCACAAATAATAAAGGAATATCTGCTTAAATCGTGCGCGGCGGCATTGCCGCTGCTTTGCAGCGTCCGCTTTTTTGGCAGGCGGTATTTTTGCTTTTTGCGCCTGCGGGCATTTTCAAATATTTTTTCAAAAGGAAGGTTCTTATGAGCCAACAGGAAAACCTTACTGCAACACAGGAAGTACGGCCGGTGCGCCGCGGCCGCAGACCGAAGGCCGCCGCGGAAAAGGAAGGCAAGGCGGCGGATGCGGCAAAAAAAGCGTCGGAGCCGGGCAAAGAGGAGGGCGTGCCGGAGCGGGCGGCTGCGGAAAAGCCCGAGGAACAGGCGGCAGAGAAGCCGGCGCCCAAACGGCGGGGCAGACCGCCCAAGGCAAAGGCGGCGGATACGGCAACGCAGACGGCAGTGCCGACAGAGGCACAAACGGCAGTGCAGACGGAAAAACGGGAGCCGGAGGAAAACGGCGCGCGGGCAGGAGAAGCCGCCGAACGCGAGCAGGAAAGCGTCGGGCGCGGCGCGCAGGACGGAGAAAGAGCCGACGGGCAAAGGGTGCAGACGGATTCTGCCGCACGGGAGGAAACGGAGGCGCGCCCTTACAGGCGGCCCGGAGCATATTTCGTAAAAAGCCGGGCTGCGCAGCCCGCAAGGGCGGAGTATGCCTACGGGGAAGGGCGGCAGCGCTTTGAGCAGGGAGCGGGCGAGAGCCGGCCTGCAAGGACGGAGGGCGCGAGGGAGTATGCACGCCCGCAGCGCACGGAGGCGGCGCATCAGAGCCTTTCCGCCGAGGCAAGCGAGCTGCTAAAAAGCGGCGACTGCGGCGATTGCTGCGGAATTCTTGATATAATGCCCGACGGCTACGGCTTTCTGCGCTCCACACAGTTCAAGCTGGACGACAACGGAGATAACCGGGATGTTTATGTCTCCGCAAGCCAGATAAGGCGGTTTTCGCTGCGCACGGGCGATATGGTAACGGGAAAGACCCGTCCGGGCAAGGAGGGGGAGCGTTACCGCGCGCTGCTTTATTTAAGCAGGATAAACGGAGATGAGCCGGAGGCGGCGGCGCACAGGCTGCGCTTTGAGGAACTGGTGCCGATATATCCGGATTCGAGAATAAGGCTGGAAAACCCGGCGCAGTCGCGGGATATAGCCCTGAGGATGATAGATCTGATAAGCCCCATAGGCAAGGGGCAGCGCGGCCTTATAGTGGCGCCGCCGAAGGCGGGCAAGACGATATTGCTTAAAAAGCTGGCAAACGCCATAAGCGCAAATTATCCCGATATAAACCTTATCGTGCTGCTTATAGACGAGCGGCCCGAGGAGGTTACGGATATGCAGCGCTCCATAAAGGGGGATGTGATATATTCCACCTTTGATCAGCTGCCCGAAAACCATTGCCGCATAGCGGAGCTGGTGCTGGAGCGGGCAAAGCGGCTGGCGGAGCAGAACAAGGATGTTGTGATACTGCTGGATTCCATAACCCGGCTTGCGCGGGCGTACAATCTTACGGTGCCGCCTACGGGCAGAACCCTTTCCGGCGGCCTTGACCCCGGCGCGCTGCACAAGCCAAAGCGGTTTTTCGGCGCGGCGCGCAATACGGAGAACGGCGGCAGCCTGACCATTATTGCAACGGCGCTTGTGGAAACCGGCTCCCGAATGGACGAGGTGGTGTTCGAGGAGTTCAAGGGCACGGGCAACATGGAGATACGCCTTGACCGCAAGCTGCAGGAAAAGCGCATCTTTCCTGCCATTGACCTTGCAAAGAGCGGCACGCGGCGCGAGGAGCTGCTGCTTTCGCGGCAGGAGCTGGAGGGAGTGTGGGCAATACGCAAGCTGCTTTCCCAGAATGAGGAGAACGCTACCGAGCAGCTTATAACCACAATGGCGCGCACGCAGGACAACGAACAGTTTCTTTTGCGGCTTAAGAGCTGGACGGCAATGCTGGAAAAGGAAGGCTATAAGCTGCAGTAGCAAAAGCGGATGCGGCGAAAATAAATATCGATATACAGGGGCGGCTTCGGCACAAGGCGGGGCTGCCTCTTTTGTTTTCTTGAAGCAAAAGGCTTGTGCTCCGGCGGCGTTAAAACGGGAAAAACGGGGCGCCGGGCGGGGCAGTGAGAAAGGAATTGTGACGGATATTCGGGCAAAGAAACAAAAAAAGTGAATTTATGCGTGCAATAAGACGGGATGTATGGTATGATAAAGGCGGAGTATTTCGGCGCGATATACATAAAGGCGAAGTACGCGCCGGATAACGGCGAAAAAAGCGCGCCGGCTGCTTTTTTAAGCAGGGCCGGTGCGATGCAAAACGCCGCCGATGCCGGGAAATACAAAACGGGCATATGCGCGCGGAGCGATATATACGGATAATTCGGAGGAAGGCATGGACATTCTTCAGATTCTGACCTTTATAGGCGGGCTATCGATGTTCCTTTACGGCATGAACGTGATGGGAGCGGGCTTGCAGAAGCTGGCCGGCGGAAGGCTGGAAAAGATACTGGAAAAGCTGACTACAAACCGCTGGCGCGGTATGCTGCTGGGATTGGGCGTAACGGCGGTAATACAGTCCTCCGGAGCGACCACCGTTATGGTGGTGGGCTTTGTGAACTCCGGGCTTATGAAGCTTTCTCAGGCCACGGGCGTTATAATGGGGGCGAATATCGGCACCACGGTAACGGCGTGGATACTTGCAATGTCGGATATACGCGGCGATCTGTGGGTGCTCAAGCTGCTTCAGCCGGAGTATTTCTCCCCCATTCTTGCCGCCGTTGGCATAATTATGACCATGGCCTGCAAAAAACAGAGCCGCAAGGACGCAGGCACCATTCTTTTGGGCTTTGCCGTTTTGATGTTCGGCATGAACACCATGAGCGGCTCGCTTTCCTCCTTCAAGGACGATCCGCAGTTTTCCCAAATACTGCTGAAGTTTTCCAATCCGCTGCTGGGGCTGCTGGCGGGAACGGTTATGACGGCGATAGTGCAGAGCTCCTCGGCCTCCGTGGGCATACTGCAGGCGGTATCCTCTACGGGCGCCGTTACCTGCGCCTGTGCGGTGCCGGTAATTCTGGGGCAGAACATAGGCTCCTGCGTTACGGCGCTGCTTTCCGCCATAGGCACGAACAAAAACGCCCGCAGAGCGGCCGTAATACATCTTTATTTCAATGTTATAGGCGCGGTGCTGTGCCTGCTGCTGTATTTTTTGCTGGGGGCCGTTATACCGGGCGAGGTGTGGGAACCCTTTGTTACAAAGAGCCTGGGAATGTTTGATATTGCACTGCTGCATACCGCCATGAAGGTGGTAAACACTGTGGTGCTGCTGCCCCTTTCCAAGTGGCTGGAGCGCTTGGCTGTGCTGACCATCCCGGACAGGCAGGGCAAGAAGGAAAAGATACAGCTGCTGGATCAGCGCTTTCTTGCAACCCCCGCCTTGGCGGTGGAGCAGAGCAAGCGCCTTACCGATGAAATGGCGCGGCTTTCCTGTGAAAACATAGTAAACGCCATGCAGCAGGTGCGGCATTACGATGCAAAAATTGCGGCCAAGACGGAGGAAAACGAGCAGAAGGTGGATCATTACGAGGACAAGCTGGGCACATATCTTGTGCAGCTTTCCTCGCAAAGCATGACCATACACGACAGCCGCGAGGTTTCCATGCTGCTGCACGCAATAGGCGATATCGAAAGAATAAGCGACCATGCCGTAAACATACTGCATACGGCGCAGGAGATAGAGGAAAAGCATATTGAATTTTCGGCGGAGGCCAACAACGAGCTGGAGGTCATGAGCCGGGCGGTGTGCGAGATAGTAAGCCTTGCAACGGAGGCGTTCTGCCGGTACGATATAGAATTGGCGGCCAAGGTGGAGCCGCTTGAGCAGGTGGTGGATCTGCTTAAGGCACAGCTTAAGGCGCGGCACATAGAGCGGCTTCAGCGGGGGGACTGCACCACCATGACGGGCTTTGTGTTTTCCGACCTTATAACAAATTTTGAAAGAGTGGCGGATCAGTGCTCCAATATCGCGGTGTGCATGATACAGATAAGCAAGGATAACTTTGATACCCATAAATATCTGAACACCCTTAAAAGCTCGGATGATGAGAGCTTCAAGCGGCTTTACGAGGAATACCGCGGCAAATATGCCCTTGATTAAAGGCAAAAGAAAACAAGGGAATGTGCAACAGCGAACATACGGTGAACAGGCGGGCACAAAAAGCACAATACGGAGGACGCTATGATATTTATTGTTGAAGACGATGAAAACATACGCCAGCTGGAGGAATATGCCATAAGGAATTCCGGCTACGAGGTAAAGGGCATGGAAAACGGGGCGGAGCTGTTTGCGGCGCTGGAGAGCGTGCGCCCGGAGCTTATACTCCTTGATGTGATGCTGCCCGAGACGGACGGAATAAGTATTCTTAAAAAGCTGAAAAGCGCCGGAACCACCAAGGACATACCGGTTATAATAGTATCGGCAAAATCGCAGGAGCTGGACGCCGTTATAGGCCTTGACAGCGGCGCGGACGACTATGTTGCAAAGCCGTTCGGCGTGGTGGAGCTGATATCCCGCATAAAGGCGGTGTTAAGACGCGCGGGCGGCACAAAAGAGGGCGCGCGCATAAAGGAGCTGGGGGAGATAGAGCTGGACCCCGACCGCCACGAGGTAAAGGTGGAGGGCGAAATATGCGTGCTTACCTATAAGGAATTCCGCCTGCTTGAATATCTTATGGAAAACCGCGGGCGCGTGCTTACGCGCGAGAGCATTATGACGGCGGTGTGGGGCGAGGATTTTCTGGGGGAGAGCCGCACGGTGGACATGCATATAAAAACCCTTCGGAAAAAGCTGGGCAAGGCGGGAGAGCGCATAATTACCGTACGCAACATAGGCTACAAGATAGACTGATAGGGCAGTAGGCCGCACATCCCAAGAGGGGAACCGGGCTGCATACAGTATATAAATATAAACAGATATCAGAGATTGCATATAAAAAACAAATATTAAAATCAAAACGGCAATAAACCGTAACGGGCGGGGCGGTATGCCCGGGGAGGATCGGAATATGGATGTAAAAAAAGAGCTGGCGCAAAGGCTTGCAAAAATATGCTCCATGGAGGAGCAGGCGGCAGAGGAGATGTTTGAAACTCCGCCGGATAGAGAAATGGGAGATCTGGCGCTGCCCTGCTTTAAGCTGGCGCGCACACTGCGCAAGGCGCCGCCCGTTATAGCAAAGGAGCTGGAGGAAAGCCTTGAGCTGCCGGAGACGGTTTCGCGCGCCTGTGCTGCGGGCGGGTATCTTAATTTTTATTTTGACCCCGCAAAGCGCATAAAAAGCGTGCTGGACGCCGTGGCGGCAAAGGGCGGGAGCTACGGCAGCGGCAGCGAGGGCGCAGGCAGGACCGTATGCATAGATTATTCCTCCATAAACATTGCAAAAAGGTGCCACATAGGGCATCTTACCACTACGGCGCTAGGCAACTCGCTGTATAAGATATATTCCTTTTTGGGCTATAAGTGCGTGGGGATAAATCATCTGGGGGACTGGGGCACGCAGTTCGGAAAGCTGATATATGCCTATAAAATGTGGAGCTGCCGCGAGGATATAGAAAAGGGCGGCATAGACGAGCTGGTGCGGCTGTATGTGCGCTTTAACAACGAGGCGGACGAGGCCATGGAGGAGCAGGCGCGGGCGTGGTTCAAGAAGGTGGAGGACGACGACCCCGAGGCCATGGAGATATTCAACTGGTTCAAGGATATAACTTTGCGGGATGTGGCCCGCATTTACGACCTTTTAGGGGTGCACTTTGACGCCTATACGGGGGAGAGCTTCTATAAGGACAAGTGGCAGGCCGTGGTTAAGGAGCTGGAGGACAAGGGGCTGCTTACGGAAAGCGACGGGGCAAAGGTGGTAATGCTGGATAAGTACGATATGCCCCCCTGCATAATACTTAAAAAGGACGGCGCCAGCATATATGCAACGCGGGATATAGCCGCGGCCATCTATCGCAAAAAGACATATGATTTCTACAAATGCCTCTATGTTGTGGCATATCAGCAGAATCTGCATTTCCGGCAGTTTTTTAAGGTTATAGAGCTTATGGGGTATCCGTGGGCAAAGGATCTTGTGCATGTGCCCTTCGGCATGGTATCCTTTGAGGGGCAGACCCTTTCCACCCGCAAGGGCAACATAGTATACCTTGACGAGCTGCTGGAGCGCGCCATTGAAAAGGCGGGAGAGATAATAGCCCAGAAGAATCCCGATCTTGCGAACAAGGATACCGTGGCGCGTCAGGTGGGCGTGGGAGCGGTGCTGTTTTACGATCTTTACAATTCCAGAATCAAGGATGTGGACTTCTGGTGGGACAGAGCGCTGGCCTTCGAGGGGGAAACCGGACCGTATGTGCAGTACACGCACGCCCGCGCCTGCTCGGTGCTTGCAAAAAGCGGGGTAAGCGCGCAGGAGGCGCTTAACAATGAGCAGTGGGATCCGGAGGCGCTTTGCAATCCGGAGGCGCAGGAGGTGCTGTCGCTGCTGGAGGGCTTCCCGCAGGCGGTGCATAACGCCTGCGCAAAGAATGAGCCCTGCGTAGTGCTGCGGCACACCATGGCGCTTGCTCAGACCTTTAACCGGTTCTATTTTGAGCACAGGATAATTACCGATGATCAGAAGAAAACGGCGGCCAACCTGCGCCTGTGCGCGGCGGTGAAAACCGTGATAAAGACGGGGCTTTCCCTTGCGGGGATAGAAGCGCCGGAGAGAATGTAGGCCATTTTGGGCGAGAAAAGGGCAGCGGAAGGAAGCGAAGGAATTGAAGCTTACAGGCAAAGCATTTATTCAGGGGCGCCTTGTGCAGGCGGCAATAAGCGCGGAGGACGGTATTATAACCGCAGTGGAGGAGCTTTCGGGGCGGCACGGCGGGGATTATATACTGCCGGGGCTTGTGGATGTACACACGCACGGCGGCTTCGGCGCGGATTTTACGGAATCCTCCGTTGAGGATATATGCGCGGCGCTTGAGCAGTTTGCGCGCGCCGGCGTGACCTCGGTAATGGCCGCCACCAGCACCGCAAAAAGGGAGGAGCTGCTGGCGGCGGCGGGCAGGATAGCGGATGCCGCGCAGGAATGCGGCCGCTCGGGGCGGTGCGCCCGGATATTGGGAATAAATATGGAGGGGCCGTTTTTCGGCGAGAAAAAGCGCGGCGCACAGCCGGCGGAGCTATTGTGCGGGCCGGATGCCGAATTCACCGAAAGCTTCATTGCGGCAAGCCGCGGTCTTGTGCGCATGATATGCTTTGACCCACTGCTTGAGGGCAGCGAGGAGTTCTGCCGGCGCTTCAGCGGAAAATATGTAATGTCGGTGGCGCATACCGCCTGTACCCGCGCTCAGGCGCAGCAGGCGCTGGGGTGGGGCGCGCGGTGGCTGACGCATGCCTTCAACGGCATGGAGCCCATGTATTCAAGGGAGCCGGGTCCGCTTTCCGCCGCGCTTGACGGCATGTGCGGCATAGAGCTTATAGGGGACGGCTGCCATGTGCATCCCTTCTGGCTGCGTACGCTCTTTGAGCTGGCACCTTCCAGAATAGCCCTTATAAGCGATTCCACCGAGGCGCTGGGCATGCCGGACGGCAACTATATACTGGGAGGCCGCCCGGTGATAAAGAAGGACGGGCTTATGTACACGCCCGAGGGGGCGCTTGCGGGCAGCGCGCATACGCTGAGCGAGAATCTGAAGTGCCTTGTGGATTCCGGCGTGCCGCCGGTGCTGGCCGTGGCCTCGGCTACGGAAAACCCGGCAAGAATGCTGTCCCTTCCCGCAGGCGAGCTCAAGGCGGGCGCAAGGGCGGACATACTGCTTTGCGGTCGGGATATGACGGTAAAGCAGGTGCTGCTCTCCGGCAGGGAGCTGCTGTAAGAATCGGCGGGAAAAACGCGCTTTGGTGTTATCCGAACAATATATAATCACTGACATACATACGAAAGGGAAAGCATGAACACATACTATGTTCTCTCCGAGGGGTTTGACCCGCGGGAAAACCTGGCGCTGGAGGAGTATATAATCAACAATTGCCGCTCTGACGAGGTGTGGCTGTATCTGTGGCAGAACAGGAACACCGTGGTAATAGGGCGGAACCAAAACCCGTGGCGGGAGTGCAATATGGAGGCGATACGCCGGGACGGCGTAACGCTTGTGCGCCGGTCCTCCGGCGGCGGAGCCGTATTTCATGACGACGGCAACCTGAATTTCACCTTTATTGCGCCCAAGGAGCTGTATGACCTTGAAAAGCAGCTGTCGGTGGTGCTGCGGGCGCTGGAGAGCTTCGGCCTTCACGCGGAGTTTTCCGGTCGCAACGATATACTGCTGGACGGACGCAAGTTTTCCGGAAACGCTTTTTCCCACAGCCACGGCATTTCCATGCAGCACGGCACGCTGCTTATAAAAACCGATATGACCCGTTTGGCGAAGTATCTTTCCCCCTCCAAGCTGAAGCTGAACGCAAAGGGCGTGACCTCGGTGCGTTCAAGGGTGTGCAACCTGTCCGACGCCTGCGCCGATATCACACCGCAGACGCTGTGCAGCGCTTTGGTGGAGGCTTTTCAGAAGATATACGCGCCCCTTACCGCAAGTATAAAATCGGGCGAGATAGATAAAAACGATTACCGTGAGCTGATAGATAAATATTCCTCATGGGAGTGGATAATGGGGCAGACGCCGCAGTTTGAGGCGGTGCACGAGCATCGCTTTGACTGGGGCGAGGTGCAGCTGTGCTATAATGTGCGCGGAGGGCTGGTGGAAAGCGCAAGGCTGTTTTCCGATGCCATGGATGCCGAGCTTATAATGCGCGCACAGGCGGCGTTTGCGGGAAAACAAGCTACGGCGCAGGCGCTTTCCGAAGCGGTGCGCGAAATTAGCCCCGCTTTGGCGGACTGGATAGCTTCCCTGCCCGTATAAGGGCTTTGATGTGAAAGATATGCAAAAATAGGTAAACCGAAACAGAAAAACGGAGGCAACGGTTATAAAAAAGGAACTTAAACGGCTTTTGGGCTGCCTGCGCCGGGCGGATGCAGACTTCGGCATGATACAAAACGGCGACCGGATAGCGGTGGGAGTGAGCGGCGGCAAGGATTCCCTTGCGCTGGTTTACTGCCTTGAGCTTTATAAACGATTTTCCAAAAAGGATTATGAAATATACGCCGTTACGGTGGATACCGGGCTGCGCCCGTTTGACCTGAGCGGCGTGAGGGAATTTATGTCCCGGCTGGGCGTGCCCTACGAGGTGATAGAAACCAATGCGGGGGAGGTAGTGTTTTCGCTTCGGCAGGAGAAGAACCCCTGCGCGCTGTGCGCAAACCTGCGCCGGGGCACCATGAACAATGCGGCGGTGCGCCTTGGGTGCAATAAGACGGCGCTGGGGCATCACAGTGAGGATGCGGTGGATACGCTGCTTATGAGCATTTTTTATGAGGGCAGGATTAACACCTTTCAGCCGGTGACCGAGCTTTCCAGATGCGGGCTTACCGTTCTGCGCCCCCTTGTGTATGCTTCTCAGGAGGATATAATATCCCTTGCAAAGGGGCTGCCTCTGCCGGTGGTGCCCTCACCCTGCCCCGCCTGCGGCAAAACGGCGCGCGCAAAGGCGGAAAGGATACTGGATATTCTGGAGACGGAGATACCCGATGTGCGCCAAAAGCTCAAGGGTGCGCTTGAGGGCACGGAGAATTACAGGCTTTGGCGCAAGGTGAGCGATAAGCACGGGAATAAAGACCGCGATGATAATTAACGGGCTTTTTATGCGGGCGTGCTTTTGCATAAGGGCGGCTGCGTAAGGGCAAAGAGACAAAACAAGAGGCAAAAGCATGATAATTGACGCACATGTGCATTTTTTTCCGGATAAAATTGCCGCGCGGGCGGTGGACAAGCTTGTAAGCGTATCCGGGCTTACTCCGTGCACCGACGGCACGCTTGCGGGCGCGGCGGCAAGAATGGAGGCAAGCGGCGTGAGCCGGGCGGTGCTGCTGAGCATTGCCACGGCGCCGAAGCAGCAGGAGGATATAAACAAAAATGCGGTTTCGCTGCTTAAGGATAAGCGGTTTATTCCCATTGGCAGCGTGCATTGCCTTTCCCCCTCATGGCGGGAGCAGCTGGTAATGCTTAAGGAAAGCGGGATAAAGGGCATAAAGCTGCATCCGGATTATCAGGGCTTTATGATAAACGACCGCGCATGGTTTCCCGTATATGAAAGCTGTCAGGAGCTGGGGCTTGTGATTGTGTTCCACGCCGGGTGGGACTGTTACAGCCCGCAGCTGATACACGCCCGCCCCAAGGCCTCGGCTGAGGTGGCGCAGGCGTTTCCGCGGCTGAAAATGGTGCTTGCCCACATGGGCGGGCTTAAGCTGGAGGACGAGGTGCTGGCCTTTTTGGCGGGGCGCGAAAATGTATATTTTGATACCGCCATGGGCGGCACCTACATGAACCGGGAAAAGGTGCGCAGGATAATTGATTTGCATCCGGCGGAAAACATACTCTTCGGCAGCGACTGCCCGTGGGAGGACCCGGTAAAGACATTGGATTTTGTGGATTCCCTGGGGCTTGGGCGGGAGGCGCGGGAGCGGGTGCTTGCCGGCAACGCGATAAGGCTTTACGGGCTGTAAGAATTTTGTTTTTTATATATGCGTTTTGGGAGAGCGGCGGAAGCGTGCAGAAAGGGCCGCTTCTTCCGGCATAAGGCGAAAAAGCAGTGGGAGGCGGCGGTGTGCTGAGAATTGACGATCTTCAGTATAAGGGGCTTAAGCTGTATCAGGATACGGACGGCTTTTGCTTCGGCACCGATGCGGTGCTGCTGGCTGCGTTTGCCCGCATAAGAAAAGGGGAGCGCATTGCGGATATATGCGCGGGAAACGGTATTATCGCGCTGCTTACAACGGCGCGCTGCGCCCCTTCGTACTGCCTTGCCGCAGAGCTTCAGCCGGAGGCGGCGCAGCTGTGCCGCAAAAATGTTGAGTTCAATTCCATGACGGACATTATAGAGGTTTGTCAGGCGGATGTGCGCCTGCTTGGCGGAAACGGGCTGGCGGGCAGCTTTGATGCCGTAACCTGTAATCCGCCGTACAGCCGCACTACCGCTCCGGCAACGGACAGCCCGCAGAAAAGAATGGCGCGTCAGGAGCTTACCTGTACGCTGGAGGACGCCGTGGGGTGCGCCGCACGCCTGCTGCGCTTCGGCGGAAGGCTGGCGCTTGTACATCAGGCGGAGCGCACGGCAGAGGTATTTGATGTTATGCGCCGCTGTAAATTGGAGCCAAAGCGTGCGCGGCTTGTGCAGCCAAGCGCGCAAAAGCCGCCCAAGCTGCTGCTTGTTGAAGGGGTGCGCGGCGGGAAGCCGGGGATGCTGTGGGAGCCGGTACTGGTGCTTACAAACCCGGACGGCAGCTATACCCCTCAGGCCAAGGAGCTGTATCACATAACGGAAACGGGAGAGAAAAGCAAATGACGGCGGGAATATATATCTGCCCCACCCCCATAGGAAATATGGAGGATATAACCCTGCGGGTGCTGCGGGTGCTTAAGGAATGCGACTGTATAGCCTGTGAGGACACGCGTCATACCGCGCTGCTGCTTAAGCATTTTGATATAAAAAAGCCGCTGGTTTCCTATCATAAATTCAATGAGGAGGAGCGCGCGCGGGAGCTTGCGCAGCGGGCGCTTCAGGGGCAGAGCATAGCGGTGGTGAGTGACGCGGGCATGCCGGGCATAAGCGACCCCGGCTTTGCGGCGGTGCGGGCGGCGCGTCTGGCGGGCGTGCCGGTAACGGTGCTGCCGGGGGCCAGCGCCGGAATATGCGCCCTTGTGCTTTCCGGCATACCGTGCGGCCGGTTTACCTTTGAGGGCTTTCTGCCCGCCGAGGGCAGGGAGCGCCGGGAAAGCATGGACAGAATAATGAGTATCGGCTGCACGGCGGTGCTTTATGAGGCACCGCATCGTCTTGAACGCACGCTGCGCGAGCTTGCGCAAAGGGACGGCGAGAGGGAAATTGCCGTGTGCCGCGAGATAAGCAAGCTGCATGAGGAATGTGTTGTAATACGCCTTAAGGATTATCCGGCCTTTTTAGAGGAGCATCCGCCGCGGGGTGAATATGTATTGGTGCTTAATAAGGGCGAGGACAAAGAACCGGAGGGCAGCCTGGAGGAGCAGCTGGAGAGGCTGCTTGCCGCGGGATTGACCCGCAAGGAGGCGGTAAAGCAGGTGGCCAAAGCAAACGGGGTAAGCAAAAACGAGGTATATATGCTTACCGTGCCGCAGGAATAAAGCGGGCATCGGGCGTACCGGGAAAGCAGGTGCAGCGAGCATCGGGTTTTGTCACCAAAATCCCTTAAGGATTTTTTTGAATAGCACAAAAAGAAGGCGGAACGGATTTTGCGCTGCCTTCTTCCTTATTGAAGCCTCTCTTGAGGCTTTTTTGTTTAATGTGCGGTAGCGGGCGGCAGAGCCGGGCATACTATAATGCAGGAGGCGTAAATGATGGATTATCGCGCGGGCTATTATAAATTGTTCGGGGAGATAACGAGGGCGCTGTGCGCCCTTAAGCGCGGCCGCCCCGAGGCGGCGGAAAAATTGCTGGAGCAGGCGCAAAGCAGCGCGGAGCTTGAATATATTTCAGCCTTGGTGCTGTGCGGAGGGCAGGGGGCTTCTGCGGGGCGGGAAGGGGCCGCCGTTTGCGCGCATAAACAAAAATAACCCGGCGGTACGGCACCGCCGGGCAACGGCTTGGGCGCAAGGGGGGAACGCCCGGATAATATCGTTTTTATGCTTTTAGGCAGGCCTTTTACAGGCATTGCATCTGTATTTTATATATTCGACGCAGACGGTGCAATTTCCTTTATAAATGTATAAAAATAGCATTTTTAATTGTATTATGGGTAAAAACGGGCAAAAAAATATCGCTTTTGCTTTATTTGCGCCCGAATATGTGCTATAATATAATTCCGAAGGCAGAGTATGCTTTCGGATTTTATTTTTGTCTTTAAGGCACAGTCGGGTTTTATCGTATGAAGGGTTTTGCAAGACTTTCGCCCAGAACAAAGGGTATAATATGCATAATTATAGCGGCATTCGGCTTTTCCATGATGTCGGTGTGCGTGCGCGGCGCGGGAGAGCTGCCGTCGTTTCAGAAGGCGTTTTTCCGCAATTTTGTGGCGCTTTTTGTGGTGGCGGGAATAATGCTGCGCAAAAAAATAAGCTTTATTCCGCAAAAGGGAAGCATATGGCTGCTTATAGGGCGCGCACTTTTCGGAACGGTGGGAATACTGGGCAATTTTTATGCCATAGATCACATGGTGCTGGCCGATGCGAATATGTTGAACAAGCTCTCTCCGTTTTTTGCAATTGTGTTTTCCGCGCTGCTGCTTAAGGAAAGACCGAATTTTGTGCAGATAATCGGCGTGCTTGCGGCAATGGCGGGCAGCATGCTTATTATAAAGCCGGGGTTTGCAAGCGCATCTGTTTTTCCCGCGCTTGCGGGGCTTGCGGGAGGCCTGGGGGCGGGGGTAGCCTACACCTTTGTGCGCATGCTGGGGGCGCGGGGAGAAAAGGGGCCGCGGATAGTGCTGTTCTTTTCCGCTTTTTCCTGCATTGTGTGCCTGCCCTTTATGCTTATTCATTTTGAGCCCATGAGCGCCCGGCAGGTGCTGTTTTTGCTGCTTGCGGGGCTTTGCGCCTGCGTGGGGCAGTTCGGCATAACGCAGGCCTATATATATGCCCCGGCCAAGGAGATATCGGTTTATGATTATACTCAGGTGATATTTGCCGCGCTGCTGGGCTTTGCGTTTTTTGAACAGGTGCCGGATATTTTAAGCGTGCTGGGGTATGTGCTTATATGCGCCTCCGGCGTGGGAATGTTTTTCTACAATAAAAAGCGCGGCGCGCAGACGGAGAAAAAAGAAGGATAAAAATAAAAAAACGACGGCTGAAAGCAAACCCCGAAAGCGTAGGACTTTCGGGGTTTTTGTTTGCTCGGGCGGAAATTTTTTTGCCGGGCATCGGGGTTTTTGTTTGCCGCTGCTTCGGAAAAAGCATTATTTCATGACATCCCAAAGCTCAAGATCGTTTTTGATACGGCTTATTGCCGCCTCCGCCGCTTCGCGTCCGGCGTCAATGCAGGCGCTTGCGTCCCGGAGGTTTTTCTCGTCATACGGCCCGACATCCGGGGCAATGACTATATCGCTGTTGGGCAGGGCGTTGCGCACATTGCACCAGTCCGAGGTTTCAAAGGACTGATAGATGGTTTGTATTATGTTTGTGGGCTTTGAGCGCTTCCAGCCGCGGAAGGCGACATCCACGGCAATTACATACTGTGCGCCCAGCACATCGCGGCACAGGTCGACGGGGACGCGGTCGGTCACGCCGCCGTCCACAAGGGTCATATCCTCCCAGTCCACCGGTTCAAAAACGCCGGGAATACTTATGGAAGCGCGTATGGCGTGGCTGAGTTTGCCCGATGTCAGCGGCACGGTGCGGCTGGTTACAAGGTCGGTGGCTGCGGCACAGAAGGGAATAACACATTCCTCAAAGGTTTTGCCCTTGCAGAGGGTATCGATATATTCCTCGGTTTTTTTGCCGCGCAGCACGCCCTTATGGGGGCGTCCCAGATCCAGAAATGTGCGTTCCGATATGGAAAGCGCGGTGGACTGAAGCTCGTACATATCCTCGCCGGCGCAGTATATTCCGCCGATAACGGCGCCCATGGAGCAGCCCGCTACGCAGTCCACCGGCAGACCGTGCTCCTTAAAAACCTGCAGTACGCCTATATGGGCAAGCCCGCGCGCGGCGCCGCCGCCCAGGGCAAGCCCGATTTTTTTTCTTCCTTTTTCCGTCATATATTCCTCCGTGGGTGCATATTTTTTTGTAGCTGCTGCGCTTATGGGGCAGAAAGGGTGAAAAGGATGAAGCGTAAACACATCCTCAGAATATTCACGGCATTATTATTTATCATTTTTATGTTTTTGTCAATAGCGTATCCTGCCGTTATAATGCAATCCGCGCAGGCAGGGCTGCGTCTTTGGGCTGCGGCGGTGGTGCCGTCGCTGTTTCCGTTTCTTTTTGCGGCGCGGGCACTGCTGGAGCTGGGGGCGGACAGGGCGGCGGAGCGGATACTGGGGCCGGTGCTGGCGTTTTTGGGCTTTGAGCCAAAGGGCGCGTTTGCACTTGCGGTATCGCTTTTATGCGGATACCCGGCGGGGGCAAAGACGCTGGGCGATCTTGCGGCGCGGGGCAGCATAAGCCCGCGGGCGGGGGAAAGGCTGGCAATGCTGTGCCACACTGCTGGGCCGCTGTTTGTATTGGGCTTTGCTTCCGGCGTGACCGGGGTGAACGGAGGGGCGCTGCTTGGCTGCCATTACGGGGGAGTGCTGTGCGCCGCCTGCGCGGTAAATGCGCTGTGTACGGCCTTTTTTCGCGGTGACGGGGATTTTTGCCGCGCGGGAGGAACTGTGAGGGAAAAAAGGGGTGCAGAGGAAGCGCAAAGCGGCGAAAAATGCCGAAATACGGGGCAGGGAGCGGTGCTGGGGAATGCCTGCGGCGCGGCGGCGGGGGCCTGCTTTACCGTGGGGGGATTTATAGTTTTTTTCAGCTGCGTAAGCGGGCTTATAAAGCCGTACATGCCCGAAATATGGCGTATTTTGGAGCTTTCCGCCGGGCTTGAGGGGCTGGAACTGCCCGGGGCGGCGGCGCTTGTTTCGTTTTCCGGGCTGTGCGTAATTGCACAGGAGACGGCCTTTTTGGGGGAGATACGCCCGAAAATGTTTTTGCTTTGCAGGGCGGCGGCGGGGGTGTTTTCGCTTGTTTTGGGCCTGGCGGCGCAGGTTTCGCCGTTTCTGGCGGTGGGCGCAGCGGCGGCCGTTATTGCGCCGTGCTGCGTTTTTGTGCGTTTTTTCGGGGCAAAAAGGGGAAGACGGGGCGTGCTGCGGCCAAGAGCGCGGGGAAGCAGCAAAGGGGAGGGCTTGTGCGGAGGGCGTAAAAACAGCAAAAAAACAAGCAAAAAAGGCGTATTTTTTGCTTAAAAACACGCGATTTTTGCTTAAAAAACGATGTGAATTTTGTGTGAAGGCTGCAAGGGGCTTACTTTGAGAACTGCTCCCGGCTTTTTCTTACCTGTTCGCCTGTGCGGCCCAGATAGTTTTCCAGCTCCTCCAGCACATCATTGGCATAGGCCTTGGCACCCAAACGGATCTCCTTTGCGCTTTGCTTGGCCTCGGTCACTATGCGCTCGGCCTCCTGCTGCGCCTGCTTGATTATGGAGGTTTCGCTTACCAGCTGCTCGGCCTGGCGCTGCGCCTCGTCGATATACTGCTGAGCTTCCTTTTCGCCGTCGGCGAGTATCTGGCGGCGCTCTTTGATTATATTGCCGGCGCGTTCAAGCTCGACGGGGAGGTTATCGCGGATATCGTCGATGAGGTCAAGACACTTATCGGTGTCCACCAGCTTTTTGCTGGACATAAAGCTTTTTTTGGAGGCCTCCAGCTCTTCAAAGAGGGTATCAAGCAATTCGTTTACGGACATATATAACGCTCCTTAAAAAAATTTACAAAATATAAAAGGCATCCGGGACGGAGCCGCGGCTTTGCAGCAGGAAAGACTGCGATAAAATCAAAGCTGTTCCGTGTGCAGACCGCGTAGGCGCGCGGCGACATAGGGCCGTATTATTTCCGGCACCATGCCTGTGATATTGCCGCCCAGAGAGCCTATTTCCCGCACCATGGAGGAGCTGAGAAAGGAATACTCGCTGGCGGTCATGAGGTAGATGGCCTCCAGCCCTTTATCCAGCTTCTGATTGAGCATGGCGTACTGAAGCTCGTATTCAAAATCCGATACGGCGCGCAGGCCGCGCAGTATTACATTGCCGCCCTTGCGGCGGATATAGTTTACCAGCAAACCCTCGGAGCTGTCAACCGTTACATTGGGCAGGCTGCTTACGCATTTTTTTATCATTTCCACCCGTTCGGGGATGGTGAAAAAGCCCTTTTTATTGCCGTTGTGCAGCACTGCCACAACAAGGTTATCCGTCATGCGGGCGGCGCGTTCGATAAGGTCAAGGTGCCCGCAGGTGATGGGGTCAAAGCTGCCGGGGTATATTATCATGTCCATGATTCAATTCTCCTTTGGGGTGAGCAGCAGCAGCGAACGGCGTCCGTAGGCGCGGCTGCGCAGAATTTCGTAGCAGGAAAGCACGCCGGGCGGCAGGGGCTTATCGTGCTCCAGCACCAGCACGCCGCCGGGGGCAAGCAGGGCGCAGCGGTCGATTTCGCGCTCGAGGGCCTCATAGAGGCCGGAGCTGTACGGCGGGTCGGCAAGGATGATGTCAAAGCGGCGGCCCCGCGCGCTTAAGGAGGATACGGCGGACTGCCAGTCGCACAGCAGCACCTCAGCCTCCTGCCCCAGCAGGGCAAGGTTTTTGCCGGTAAGGGCGCAGCTGGCGGGAGAGGAATCCGCAAAGACGCAGGAGGCGGCCCCCCGCGAGAGGGTTTCGATGCCCAGCTGTCCCGTGCCGCAGAAAAGCTCCAGCACCGAAGCGCCGGGCAGACGCGCGCCCAGCATATCCATGAGGGCTTCCTTTACAAGCCCGGCGGTGGGGCGCACATTCTGCCCCTGAGGGGAGAGAAGGCTGCGTCCGCGCCATTTTCCGGAGGAAACTCTCATGGCGTATCCTCCGTTTCGGGCCGTGCGGCGTCTTGCTGCGTATCGGCTTGCCGTGCGGCGGCATCGGGTGCTGTATCGGGGGATCCGCCTGCGGGAGTGTTTTCCGATTCGTCCTGAGGCAGCATCTTATAGCGGTGATCCTTGGGGAAATAGCGCGTTTGCATATTTTCCGGAACCTCGGAGGCGCGCTTTTTGAAGCCGAGGATATAGCACACGCCGCTTACCGCTATAAACAGGAGGATGGGTATAAAGAACAGATAGGGGGTGACGGTGCCCGCTGCGCCGAAATAGCCGAAGGAGGCGCGGGTGGGCATGCCGTAGAAGAACACGGCATTGGCGTCCACGGGGGAGAGCAGCAGCAAAAGCGGAGCGGCCGACATGAAAAGCATGTAGAGGATATTATAGAGGGTGTCGGTAAGGGAGGCGCAGTGCTTTTCCCAGCCGTTAAAGGCAAGAACGGTGCACACAACGGTGAGAACGGCCGGTATAAGCATGGCTATTATGCCGGCGGCGAAGCCCTTGAAGGGGTGATACAGCTCGGCGCGGGCTTTTTCCAGCTGCTCCTTGCTGCCCCGGCCGCGCACATAGGTTATGACGGCGCGGCAATCCTTTTCGCCCCAGCGGCCGCAGTTATCCCACAGAAGGCCGGCTTCAAAGAGCATAAACGCGCCCCCTGCGACCAGCTTGAGAGGGGTGCTTATCTGCACGCTCAGTATTATGGAAAGGCCTATGAGGGTGAACACCACCACGGCGGCAAATATAAGCATGAGCTTAAGGGCAAATTTAAGGGTATCCTTTATCATGGCAAATTCCTTTCACGGACGGCGCCGTTCAGATTATTTCCTCCTGAGTGAATATACGGTGCAGGGGCACATCATGCGCTTTGGGTGTAAAATCGTGCTCCTGAGCGGCAAAGGCGGCTCCGAAGAACAGGGCGGAGCTGCCGGCAAGCAGGCGGTCGTAGCAGCCTGCTCCGTAGCCCATACGGTAGCGGCCGCGGTTGAAGGCCAGCATGGGGCAGATTATGATCTGGGGCACTGCGGCCTCGCCCGCCGGCTCCAGCATGCCGAAGGCCCCCTTTGACAGCCTGCCGTCAAAGATGCAGGGGGTTATTATATGGGTGTTTTTATCGCAGCGGGGAAGCAGCACCTGCTTGCCTTTACGCCGGGCGGCAAGCATGAGGGGCTCAAGGTTTACCTCGCTGCCTGCGGGCATATAGAACATTATGCTTTCGGCGCGGTCAAAATAGGGGTCTAAGGCTATGGCGCTGCATATGGCAAGGGAGCATTGCATGCGGTCCTCCTCCCGGAGGGCGTTGCGGCGCTGCAGGAGCTCCCTGCGTTCAGCGTCCACAGTACACCTTGGGCACCCGTTTGGATATGCCCAGAAGTATCTCGTAGCTGATGGTGGAGCAGATATCCGCCATTTCGTCCGCCCATATATGGGTTTCGCCCTGAGCGCCGATGAGGGTGACAAGCTCGCCGGAGGAGGCCTGAGGGATGTCGGTGATATCCACCATCATCTGATCCATGCACACCTTGCCGCAGATGGGGGCTTTTTTGCCGCATATGACGCAATAGCCGCGGTTGCTGTTGGCGCGGCGGTAGCCGTCGCCGTAGCCGATGGGCACCACGCCGATGCGCATATCCCGCGGGGCGATAAAGCTGCGGGAATAGCCTATGCTTTGCCCGGCGGGCACCTGCTTTACCTGCGTGAGCCGACTTTCAAGGCGCAGTGCGGGGCGCAGGGAGAGAGTGTGCTTTACATCGGGGGAGGGGTAGTAGCCGTAGATGGCGATGCCGGGGCGCACCATATCGTAGCGCAGGTCGGGGCAGTCTATAAGCGCGCCGGAGCAGGAGGCGTGACGCAGGAGGTTGGTATAGCCCGCGCTTTTAAGCAGGGCAAGCATTTCCTCGAAGCGCTGAGCCTGACGGTAGGTGAAGCTTTTATCCCAGCTGTCGCTGGCGGCGAAGTGGGTAAAGGCCCCGGTGCAGTGCACATGGGGGGCGTTTTTAAGGGCGCAGACAAGCTCGCGAAGCTCGTCAAGGCTCTGCACGCCAAGGCGTTCCATGCCGGTATCCAGCTTTATATGCACATTTACATCGGTTTGAGCACGGTTTGCGGCGTGCTCCAGCACGCGGACACATTCGGGGTCGTAGACGGTTTGGGTTATGCCGTATTTTACGGTATCGGCTGCGCTTTGTTCAAAGCAGG
Source organism: uncultured Clostridia bacterium (assembly GCA_934465535.1). Taxonomy (GTDB): domain Bacteria; phylum Bacillota; class Clostridia; order Christensenellales; family QALW01; genus UMGS1338. Next base: position 47,853 of record CAKSKV010000007.1, read on the forward strand.
CGCCCACGCAGAGTATGGGCAGCTCTATACCGGCGCGGCGCAGAAGCACGCCCTCCTCAGCGGTGGCCACGCCCAAGGCGTAGGCTCCGGCCTGAGCGCAGGCCTCGGCGACGGGGACAAGACCGTGTCCGTAGGCATCGGCCTTGACCATGCACATCATTTTTGTGCCCTCCACATGGCGGCTCAGGGCGCGCACATTGTGACGGATGCTTTCAAGATCCACATAAGCAACGGTGGGTCGGCTCATAAAATCATCTCCTGACTGAGATATTGAAAATTTTGAAAAGGCGCTTGGGCGGCGCCGCGGTTTATCGGCGCGCCGCAAGACGCGGGGGAAACGCCTGCGCGGAGGGATCAGAGCTTTTTTACCTGCTCCTGAGTGACAAGCTCGATGCCGGCCTTTTCCAGCAGATCAACGGCCTTTTCCACGGGGGTGACCTTGAACATTATAAGGGCGTTTTTGCCCTGATGACGCACGAAGGAATAGAGGTATTCCACGGATATATCGCCGCGGGAGAAAATTTCCAGAACATCGGACAGCCCGCCGGGGGTATCGGGAACAACGACGCCCAGCACGCGGGTGGTGGAAACCATGAAGCCGGCGGCGCGCAGGGCCTTTTCCGCGCCGGGGGTATCGTTTACTATGGCGCGCATTATGCCGTAATCCGCGGTGTCGGCTATGGAAAGGGCGACAAGGTCGATGCCGTTATCGGCAAGGATGCGGGTAAGGGAGGAAAGGCGACCTTTTTTGTTTTCCATAAACACTGAGATCTGATCGATGAACATATTATCACTCCTTTTTGATATTTATGCAGGGAAAGCGGCGCTTGTGTCAAAGGGCTGCGACGGAGACGCTTTTTGCGCCGTGAAGGCGCCTGCGCTGAGGCGCGGAGGACTTGCACCGGCCTTGCGGGCAGGCGCATGGGCGGACGGCCCGGCAGGGGCGTCCGGGGAGGCCGGAGGCCCACGGCGCGGGGATGCTGCCGATTATTGCATTTGCCGTGGCATTGCTGTTGATACTGCTCATCATGATACCATGGCATTACGGCATTACTTATTATTTATTGCGGTTATCCTGTACGCGCTTTGCTTTGCCCTCGCTGCGCGGCAGGGAATGAGGCTCCACCAGACGCACCTTGGCGGAGATGCCCAGCATGGTGAGGATGCGCTGCTTGATTTTGCGCTCCACCTCTTCGATATGGCGTACCTCGTCGGAGAAGAGCTGCTGACTCATTTCCACCTGTACCTCAAGGGTGTCGGAGTTGTTTTCGCGGTTTACGACAAGCAGGTAATGGGGAGCAAGCTCGCCCATTTCTATAAGGATGGTTTCCACCTGCGTGGGGAATACATTTACGCCGCGCACCACTATCATATCGTCGGAACGCCCCATTATGCGCTGCATACGGCGGTGTGTTCTGCCGCAGGGGCAGGGAGAGGCGTCAAGGGAGGAAAGGTCGCGGGTGCGGTAGCGCAGCAGGGGCATGCCCTCCTTGGCGATGGTGGTAAACACAAGCTCGCCGGTCTGGCCGTCGGGCAGAGGAGCGCCGGTTTCGGGGTCGATGATCTCGGGGAAGAAGCAGTCCTCCGCTACATGGAGGCCGTTATGCTCGGTACATTCCACGGATACACCGGGACCGGTGATCTCGCTTAGGCCGTAGATATCAAAGCATTTGATGCCCAGACGCTTTTCTATATCGCGGCGCATGGCGTCCGTCCATGGCTCGGCGCCGAAGATGCCGCTTTTAAGCTTTATCTGCTCCCGCGGGATGTGCATTTCCTCTATGGTGTCGGCTATATGGAGGGCATAGGAGGGGGTGCAGCACAGCACGGTGGAGCCGAAATCCCGCATCAGGCGAACCTGACGCTCGGTGTTGCCCGCGGAGGTGGGCACAACGGTGGCCCCCACGCGTTCCGCGCCGTAGTGTGCGCCCAGACCGCCGGTGAACAGGCCGTAGCCGTAGGCGATTTGTACTACGGCGCGGCGGTCAGCTCCGGCTGAGGTCATGGCGCGCGCCATGACCTCAGCCCAGGTGTCGATGTCCTTTTGCGTATATCCCACTACCGTTAGGCGGCCTGTGGTGCCGCTGGAGGCCTGAAGCCGCACTATATCCTCTATGGGGGCGGCAAAAAGGCCGTAGGGGTAATTGTCGCGAAGGTCATCCTTTACGGTGAAAGGGAGAAGGGTGATATCGTCTATTGAACGGATATCCTCCGGCTTGACTCCGGCGGCGTTCATTTTTTCGCGGTAGAAGGGGACATTGTCGTACACGCGCCGGACGGTATTTTTAAGACGCTCGCTTTGAAGCCTGCGAAGCTCCCCGCGCGGCATAAGCTCGTCGGTTTTGTTCCATATCATGACGGCTGTATTGCTCCTTTTGTATTTTGTATTGTGTCTTTTAGATTTATATCGGTTTACTTGTATGTTTATTTGTCGGTTTGCGTGCCGGAGTGCTTATTCTGCTTATTGCAGCCTGCGGCGAAGCCCTTTTCAAAGGCGGCAAGGTTGATATCCACGGTTTTTGCCGGGACAAGGGCGCGCACGGCCTCCAGCCAGTGTGCCTTTTCCACCTCGGTGGAGGCGGCAAGCACGCCCAGCATGACGGTGTTTACGCACTTGGGGTTGCCGGCTTCAAGGGCGGCGGAGAGGGCATCCACGGCGGTAAAATCGACATTTTTTGCCTTAAGAGTGCCCAGAATATCCTCGGGATAGGTGCAGCTGCCGCTTATTACGGGCATGGGCAGTATCTGCTGGGTGTTTATAAGCATTCTGCCGCCCTTTTTAAGGTAGGGCAGGGCGCGAAGGGCCTCCAGAAGCTCGAAGGCCAGCACGATATCGGCCTGACCCTTTTCGATGATGGGGGAGGCAACGGCATCGCCCATGCGGACATAGGTTACCACGCTGCCGCCGCGCTGGCTCATGCCGTGAACCTCGCTCACGGTTACATCACTGTAAAGCTCGCTGCCTATGCGGCCCAAGACGCGGCTGGCAAGCAGGGTGCCCTGCCCGCCTACGCCGACTATCACTATGCTCTGACCGGCGGGGGCGGAAAGTTCGGTATGCTGTGTGCTTGCTGTCATGTTACATTTCCTCCTTCACTATGGCGCCCTTGGGGCAGACGGATGCGCAGAGACCGCAGCCGTTGCAGAGGGATATATCCACGCGTGCGCGGCCGGCTTCAAAGATAAGAGCGGGGCAGGCTATGCCCATGCAGCGGCGGCAGCCGATGCAGCTTTGCGTTACGCGCAGGGGTGCCGTGCGTGCTTTGCTCAGCAGTGCGCAGGGACGGCGCGCGATTACTACGGAGGGGCCGTCAAAGGCAAGGGAGGAAAGCACGGCCTCGCGCAGGGCGGGCATATCAAAGGGATCCACGGTTTTTACATCGCTTACGCCCAAAGCGCGGCAGAGCTGCTCAAGGTTGACGGCGGGAGCGGCATCGCCCCGGATATCCTTGCCGGTTGCGGGGTTTTGCTGGTGACCCGTCATGCCGGTGATGGAGTTATCAAGAATAATGACGGTGGAGCGACCCTTGTTGTACACTATGTTCATAAGCCCGGTTATGCCGGAGTGAAGGAAGGTGGAATCGCCTATTACGGCCACGGTGCGGGCGGGGTCGACGGCTCCGGAGCGGTCCAGCCCGTGGGCCATGGAGATGCCGGCGCCCATGCAGACGCAGGCGTCGATGGCGCTTAGCGGCGCGGCTGCGCCGAGGGTGTAGCAGCCGATATCGCCCATGACGGTAAGCTTCATTTTGCCCAAGGTATAGAACACGGCGCGGTGCGGGCAGCCGGGGCAAAGCACCGGCGGACGGGCGGGCAGGACGCCGGAATCGTCGTACTCGGGCACGGGGCGGCCCAGTGCTGCGGCTATCATGGCGGCGCTGTATTCGCCCTGAAGAGTGAAGAGCTCCTTGCCGCGGCAGGGGATGCCCAAAGCGCGGACATGCTGCTGGATGATGGGTTCAAGCTCCTCGGCGATTATAAGGTCGTCTACGCTTGCGGCGAAGCTGCGGATAAGCTCATCGGGCAGGGGATAGCACATGCCTATCTTAAGGAAGGAGGCATCGGGCAGCGCCTGAGCGGCGTAGCGGTATACCGCGCCGGAGCAGATGATGCCGGTTTTCCCTCCGGGGAGGATGCGGTTGATATCGGAAAAGGTGTTGCAATCCGCCGCAAGGCGTTTTTCCCGCTTTTCCACTTCAAGGTGGCGGGCGCGGGCAAAGCCGGGCATCATGGTGTATTTTGCGGTTTCCTTTTTATATGGGATGAGAACGGGGCCGTGTGCGGCAGCGCGCTCCACAAGACCTTGGGAGTGCGCTATTCTGGTGGTCAGACGCAGAAACACGGGGGTGTCGTACTGTTCGCTTATTTCAAAGGCGCGGCGGCAGAAATCATAACATTCCTGGCTGGAGGCGGGCTCAAGCATGGGAATGTGCGCGCTCATGGCGTAATAGCGGCTGTCCTGCTCGTTTTGGGAGGAGTGCATGCCGGGGTCGTCTGCCACAACTATGACAAGACCTGCGCGAACGCCGGTATAGGCGGCGGTGAACACGGGGTCGGCGGCGACATTTAGGCCGACATGCTTCATGCAGCACATGGCGCGTGCGCCGCCTATTGCGGCACCAACGGCGGTTTCCGCCGCCACCTTCTCGTTGGGCGCCCATTCTATGTGGCGGGAGCGGTCCTTTGCGGCAAATTCGGTGATTTCGGTGCTGGGGGTTCCGGGATATGAGGATAAAAGCGCAACGCCCGCGTCCAAAGCGCCGAGGGCGACGGCCTCGTTTCCTATCATAAGTGTTGACATTTTTTATCTCCTGACGCCCCGAGAGGGGCTGTGAATTTGATTTTTATGTTTTTGCCGTATGCGCAAAGGAAGCGTTTACAGCTTGCGCATATCGGTTACATGCTTGCCCTTGCCCTCAAAGCGCTTGAGGGTGTGAGGCTCCACAAGGCGCACGCGCGCGTCCAGCTGAAGGGTGACGCGCAGGCGGGAACGGATGCTGTTCTGCATTTCCTCAAGGCTTGCGTAGTTTTCCAGCATGCTTTCCTCCACGGGCTCCACCAGTATTTCCAGGGTGTCAAGATAGCCCTCGCGGCGCACGATGATCTCGTAATGCGGGCCGATATAGGGTATTTTGAGCAGCACCTCCTCAATTTGGGAGGGGAACACATTTACGCCGCGGATTATGAGCATATCGTCGGAGCGGCCGCGTATGGCGCTGTGGCGCACGGTGGTGCGGCCGCAGGCGCAGGGGGAATAGTCAAGGGAGGTTATATCCTTGGTGCGGTAACGCAGCATGGGCAGCCCGGTTTTTTCCAGCGGGGTAAGCACCAGCTCGCCCTCGGCGCCCTCGGGAAGCACCTCGCCGGTTTCTGGGTTTATGATCTCGGGATAGAAATAATCCTCATTTATATGCTGGCCGCATTTGTATACGCATTCGCCGGAAACACCCGGCCCTAAAACCTCGCTTAAGCCGTAGTTCTGTGTGGCCGTTATGCCAAGACGGCGCTCCAGCTCCTCGCGCATGGCTTCGGTCATGCCCTCGCCGCCGAACATGCCGATTCTTAGGGAAAGCTGATCCGCTACGCCCAGACGCTCGGCGGTTTCGGCAAGATACAGGGCGTAGGAGGGGGTGGCCACCAGCAGCGTGGTGCCGAAATCCTTCATTATCATTATCTGCCGCTCGGTATTGCCGCTGGAAATGGGCACTATGGCGGCGCCAAGGCGCTCAAGACCGTAGTGCAGGCCGAAGGCGCCGGTAAAGAGGGTATAGCCGAAGGCTATCTGGGCGACATCCTCGTCCGTGGCACCGGCGGCGACGGCAAGGCGCGCAATGCAGCGGCTCCACATATTAAGATCCTCGCGGGTATAGCCCACTACGGTGGGCTTGCCGGTGGTGCCGCTGGAGGCGTGGATGCGCACGATGCGCTTCATGGGAACGGCAAAAAGCCCGTAGGGGTAATTTTCGCGCATATCGGCCTTTGTGGAAAAGGGAATATGGCGTATATCCTCAAGAGTTTGCAAATCGTCGGGATGAAAACCGGCGTTATCCAGTTTCTGTTTGTAGTGGGGTACATTTTCGTAGGTAAAGCGCACCTGCTTTTGCAGCCGTGCAAGCTGCACCTGCCGCAGCTGCTCTCTGTCGGCAGTTTCGATCTGCCGGTCGTAATAATTCATACATCACCCTTCTTTTGTAAAGAAGCACCCTGCCGTACTACCATGCTTCTGCATTGTATATCCGTAAAAACAGATATATATACTTTATTATAATGCAATAACGAATAAAAATAAAGCGGAAAATGCACTTTGCGATTAAAGGGCGAAAAGAGAAAAGCTGCGGGCGGAGCAGCTGCTTTTTTGCGCCGGGGGGCGAAGCCCCGGCGCAAGGGTAGATGCCGCAAAAGAAAAAGCCGGGCAAAAGCCCGGCGTGAAGGAATATGCTTGTATGCTTGCAGTTGGATATAAAAGGGATACGGATAGATATAAAAGGGATACGGGGAGAGAAATATGATTTGCTTCCCTTACCCCAGAGGATACCAAAGGCTGAGGCGGCCCATGGGCAGGCAGGAGCCCTGAGTATAGGTATCCATTATATCCGTGCCGTTAAAGCCGTCGGTAACCTTGAAATATATGCCGTCGGCAGGAGTGCCTATATCCGCAAGGGAAACGGTTATTGTTATGCAGTTATCCCGTATTTCGCTTTGAATATCTCCGGCACGGGTGCGCACACCCTTTTCATCAAGGCTGTACAGTGCGTTTTCACAAGGAGAAGCGGCAAAGGAGTAGCCCTCCCAGCCCTTAAGGGACGGGGCGCCGCAGCCGATATACAGGTTCATGAAATCCGCGCTTGCGCAGTCCTGAAGGGTGCTTTCACATTCTATGAGGAACTGCACGCTGCTTTTGCTGTTTGCCGTCCTTACGCTTTTTATTTTGTTGCGGGGGGCGGGCTGCTCATAGCGCAGGTTTTGTCCCACGCCCGCCGAGGAGCGGGCAAGCCCCAGCGCGGCGGAGGCGTACACGGCGCAGCCCTCCCATGCGGCCGGGTCGGGGGCAAGGGGCAGCGACCTGAGCGCGGGCTTTGATATATCCCCCTTTATCCCTTTGAAGCGGCGGATGTTGTCGCACAGCTGAAGGTAGAAGGCGTCCTGGTAGCCGTCGCCCTTGGGCGGCTCGATATCGCGGGAGAATTCCTCGTCCGCCGTGTCCACAAAGCCTACGCGGCCGTCAAGAATGAGCTTTATGGCTATCCATTCGTTAAAGCCGGTTACGGTAACGGTGCTTACTTCGTCCCCGCGGGCAAGTACATTGTCCCACTGGCTTTGAGCGTTGGTGCCCAGACGCATATTTTCCTTTATGTTTTGCTTTTTGTCAAAGTCGTAGCCTCGGCCCATATTAAGGGAGCGGTTCAGGATGGAATCGCTGAAGGGCAGCTGCGGATGCTGGGCAAGGGAGACATTCATTATTCCGGTGCCGTCGGGCTGGGTGTGCACGGGCTGGGGATATATCCATTCCATCCACGGGAAGCCGTCCTTTTTATAAGGCTCATTGGGCCACTGGGAAACGCGAAGGTCGAAAAAGGCGCGCATTTCCTCGGGCAGGGGCTCCGGCTTGTAGGAATCGGAGCGCAGAGCCGCCTCGGCGGCATCGCTTTCGGGAGTGAAATTGCCTATTATCAGGGGATGCACGCCGTCGGGGCGATACCATACGCGGTCGTATTCCGGGTTTTTGTAAAAAAGCTCATACACCTGCTTTGCGGTTTGTATGGAGTGGGAGTTTGTATAGTAGGCCGCTTTGGGGGCGGGGATGCCTTTATCGTACATGGCGTTCAGCACCTCAAAGAGGGCCCGGCTGGCATCGGGATAGGGCAGGGCGTTTGTGGCGTCGAGATAGAGGAAATCCACCCCGGCAAGGAATAGCATTTCCATATGCTTGGCAATGACCCATTTATCGTCGCTGCGGTAGTAGCCGAAAAGCGGCTCGTTCCAGTAATGGAAGGTGTTTACCGGGCTATTGGGGGTGCCGTTTGTATCCCAAAGCTCGTCGGGGCATTCCTTAAGCAGGCGGGTGATGTTGTATTTGCCGCTCATGCGCGTTTCGCTGCCCAGCCAAAGGAAATAAAACATTCCCACGCTTTTTTTATTGAGCGCGTGCACCGGTGAAAAGCTGCGTCCGAATTGGTCCGTGCCGCAGAGCATAAGCTCGGAGATGGTGCAGGCGGGGTTTTGTGCGGTATAATCGGAAATTTTCATTTTTTCGTTATCCTCCGTATTTTCCGTATAAAGGGGCGGCCCAAGGGCTTTTTTCGGGGTGTTTTCGGGATATATTATAATATCCGCACCGCCTGTGTTTCAATGCACGACATTAACCTTTTATCGCACAAAGTGAACATTGAGGGCGGTTTAATAAGCATAACGGAGTGCGGAGGCGGTGAGGCGAAAAATTACGGAAAACGGGGGCAAAAGGGGAAAACGGCGTGCAAAAGCGGCGCGCAAAGGACGGCAAAACGGGGCACTGCCGCCCTGTTTTGCCAAGGTATTGTACGGGTTTTTGGTTTATGCATATTGACATTTGACCGCCGATGGGATATAATCTATAAGAATATACTGTATATATGAATTATTAGAAGGCTTATATAGAATTATATTCAATAAATTCATAGGTATTATATATTTATTTTTTGAGAAAGTGAGGTGTTATTCGTGCCTGATTTCGTATGGGCCGTCATAGCGGGTGTGCCTTGCCTTATTATCGGCATTCTGGCCGGGTATTTTTACCGCAAGAACGCGACGGAAAAGCGCATAGGACGCGCTGAGGAAACCGCTGCAAGGATAGTGGAAGAAGCAAAAAACCGTGCGGAGCTGCTGTCAAAGGAACGCATATCCGAGGCAAAGGACGAGATCCATCGTCTCAGGAGCGAGTGCGACAGAGAGTGCAAGGAAAGACGGGCAGAGGTTTCTAAAAACGAGAAGAGATTTATTGCACGGGAAGAGCAGCTGGAGAAAAAATTCTATGCTCTGGATGCCCGGGAGGATAACTGCGCGCGCAGGGAGAAGGAACTGGCGGATCAGCTGGCTGCGGCGGAGGAGCTGTCCAAAAAGCGGGTGGCGGAGCTGGAACGCGTGGCTTCCCTTACAAGCGAGGAGGCCAAAAACGAGCTTATTGCGGCCATTGAAAACGACGCGCGCAGAGATGCCGCGGTATTGGTGCGCGATATAGAGCAGAAGGCCAAGCAGGAGGGTGAGCAGAAGGCACGCAACATAATCACCCTTGCCATACAGCGCTGCGCCGCGGATCATGTGGCGGAGAGCACGGTATCGGTGGTGCCGCTGCCCAATGATGAGATGAAGGGCCGCATTATCGGACGCGAGGGACGCAACATAAAGGCGCTGGAGACGGCGACCGGCGTGGAGCTGATAATAGACGATACTCCGGAGGCGGTTATACTTTCCAGCTTCGACCCCATACGCAGGGATATTGCGCGCATTGCCCTTGAAAGGCTTATTGTGGACGGACGGATTCATCCGGCGCGCATTGAGGATATGGTGGAAAAGGTGCGCAAGGAGGTGGATGTGCAGATCAAGGAGGCGGGCGAATCCGCCATATTCGATGTGGGCATTCACAACATGCACCCGGAGCTTGTAAAGCTGCTGGGACGGCTGAAATACCGCACCAGCTACGGTCAGAATGTGCTTAAGCACTCCCTGGAGGTGGCTCACATTGCGGGGCTGCTGGCAGGGGAGCTGGGGCTGGACGCCACCATTGCAAAGCGTGCCGGTCTGCTGCATGATATCGGCAAGAGCGTAGACCACGAGGTGGAGGGCACGCACATTCAGATAGGCGTGGAGCTTGCAAAGAAATACCGCGAAAGCCCCGCCGTTATCCACTGCATAGCCGCGCACCACAACGATGTGGAGCCGGAGACCCTGGAAGCCGTACTGGTACAGGCGGCCGATGCCGTGTCGGGAGCCCGTCCCGGCGCGCGCAGAGAGACCCTCAGTAATTATCTTAAACGCCTTGAGAAACTCGAAGAGATCGCAAATTCGTTCCCGGGAGTGGAAAAATGCTTCGCCATTCAGGCGGGCAGAGAGATACGCATAATCATAAAGCCGGACATGGTTTCCGAGGAGGGAGCCGTGATAGTAGCCAAGGATATAGCAAAGCGCATAGAGGACGAGATGGTATATCCGGGGCAGATAAAGGTGAACGTGGTGAGGGAAACCCGCACCGTGGAGTATGCAAAGTAGATCACGATAAAAATATTACTGCCGCAGCGGCGGCGCCGGAGCCTTCGTGCAAAGATTCGTTTTGCACGGAGGCTTTTTATATGTTTTCGTTTGACGAAAAACGCCGCGGACTCTATAATATTCGAAATAAGGTATTATACCATGAGAGGGGCGATTTTTTTGGCAAAGGTAACCTTCCTGAAGGAGATATGCAAGGGATGCTCGCTGTGTGTGACGGCCTGCCCCAAGCATATAATTGCATTATCCGACGCCATTAACGCCAAGGGATATAATTACGCGGTGCTTACCGATGAGGCTGCCTGCATAGGCTGTGCATCGTGCGCGCGTATGTGCCCCGATTGCGTTATTACGGTAGAAAAGTAGCGGTATAACAGGAGATTAAGGAGAGGTAGTATGGAAAAGCATTTAATGAAAGGTGCGGAGGCCATTGCCGAGGCGGCGGTTCTTGCCGGCTGCCGGCAATTTTTCGGCTATCCGATAACGCCGCAGAACCAGATTCCGGAATACATGAGCCGGCGCATGCCCCAGGTGGGCGGCTGCTTTCTGCAGGCCGAGAGCGAGGTTTCTGCGATCAATATGGTATACGGAGCCGCGGGAAGCGGAGCAAGGGTGATGACGAGTTCCTCAAGCCCGGGAATTTCCCTTAAGCAGGAGGGCATATCCTACATTGCCTGTGCGGAGCTGCCCTGCGTTATTGTAAACATTGTGCGCGGCGGCCCCGGTCTTGGCGGAATACAGCCCGCGCAGAGCGATTATTTCCAGTGCACAAAGGGCGGCGGACACGGCGATTACCGTCTTTTGGTGCTGGCGCCGGATTCCGTTCAGGAGGCGGTGGATTTTACCTATCAGGCCTTTGACCTTGCGGACAAATACAGAAACCCGGTGCTGATACTGGGCGACGGCATGATAGGGCAGATGATGGAGCCGGTGATAATGCCGCCGGAAAAGACCGAGTTTGAGGAAAAGCCGTGGGCGGCTACCGGCCGCTTCGGACAGGGCAGGAGGATAATCAACTCCCTGTATATCGACCCGGCGGAGCTGGAGCAGGTGAACCTGCGGCTTCAGCGCAAGTATGAGACAATAGCGGCAAACGAAACGCGCTGCGAGGAGTATATGACGGAGGACGCCGATATTATAATCGCCGCCTACGGCACAACGGCGCGCATTGCGAAAAAATCCATAAAGGAGCTGCGCGCCCGCGGCATAAAGGCCGGTTTGCTGCGTCCCATAACGCTGTGGCCCTTCCCGAGCGAATATTTTGCCAAGGCCTGCGGGCATGCAAAATGCATGCTTACCGTGGAGATGAGCTGCGGCCAGATGGTGGAGGATGTACGCCTGGCTGTAAACGGCAGGGTGCCGGTGGATTTCTACGGACGCGTGGGCGGCATGGTGCCCTCCTGGCGCGAGATAATGGAGGCTGCCGAAAAGACGCTCAAAGGAGGTAAGGACTGATGGCTGTGGTATTCAGTAAAACAAAAATGCTTACGGATGCTCCGCTGCACTATTGCCCCGGCTGCACTCACGGCATAATTCACCGCCTTGTTGCCGAGGTTATAGAGGAATTGGGCGTGGAGGACAAGACGATAGGCGTTGCGCCGGTAGGCTGCGCGGTGTTTGCATACAATTATTTCAACTGCGACATGCACGAGGCTTCGCACGGACGCGCGCCCAGCGTGGCTACCGGCATAAAGCGCTCGCTGCCCGACCGCTGCGTGTTTACCTATCAGGGCGACGGCGACCTTGCCTCCATAGGCACGGCGGAAATAGTTCATGCCTGTACGCGCGGTGAAAAGTTTACCACCATATTTGTAAACAACGCCATTTACGGCATGACGGGCGGACAGATGGCCCCCACCACGCTGCCGGGACAGGTTACCACCACCTCGCCCTACGGACGGGATGTAAACCATTGCGGATACCCGGTAAAGGTGTGCGAGATGCTTTCCACGCTGGACGGCGCATATTATATTGCGCGCGTGTCGGTGGACTGCGTTAAAAATGTGATAAACGCCAAAAAGTGCATAAAGAAGGCCTTTGAATATCAGCTTGAGGGCAAGGGCTTTACGCTGGTGGAGGTGCTTTCCTCCTGCCCCACGAACTGGGGCATGGCGCCCAACGAGGCTCTTGAGTGGGTGAGGGAAAAGATGATACCGTACTATCCGCTGGGAGTATACAAGGACAAGGGGGCGCAGGAAAAATGACGCATGAACTGATAATTGCGGGCTTCGGCGGACAGGGCGTGCTTTCCATGGGACAGCTGCTTGTGCGCGCGGGGCTGCTGGAGAACAAAGAGGTTTCCTGGCTGCCCAGCTACGGGCCGGAAATGCGCGGGGGCAGCGCCAATTGCTCGGTTATTATATCGGATGAGCCGGTGGTGGCACCCATAGTGACCGACGCCAGCTGCCTTATGGCAATGAACCGGCCGTCGCTTGAGAAATTTGAAAAAAGCGTTGTGCCGGGAGGAATGATATTTGTAAATTCCTCGCTGATAGACATAAAGGTGAGCCGCAGCGATGTAAAGGCGTACTATATTCCCTGCAATGAAATTGCCGCAAGGCTGGGCAATTCAAAGGTGGCGGGAAATGTTATGCTGGGTGCTTTTATAGCGGCTACGGGGGCTGTGAGCATTGACGATGTTATGACCAGCCTTTCCTACACCCTTAAAAACAAGCAGCATCTTATGGGCGTAAACCGTCAGGCGCTGGAAACGGGCGAGGAGCTTATAAGCAAATAAGCCGGAGAGAAGAAGCTGCGGGGGCTTGTGCGGCCGCCACGAAGAAAAAACGGCTTGAAAAAATATGTTTTTTATGCTATAATAAACACAACGAGCAGCAGAAAGTGCGTAAGTCCAGTTTGGACTTGCGCACTTTTTTTATTTTAAGGAGGTAATAAAATGGAGAAAAACGAAGCGGATCTTTCCCGTGAAAAGCCGGGCAGGCTGATGCGGAAATATGCCGTGCCCTGTGTTATTTCGTTGCTTGTGGGCGCGCTTTATAACATAGTGGATCAGATATTTATTGCAAATGCAAGCTATTTGGGCTCCTACGGCAATGCCGCAAACACGGTGGTTTTCCCCCTGACGGTTATTGCGCTGGGCATTGCGGTGATGATAGGGGACGGCTGCTGCGCCTTTGTAAGCTTATCGCTTGGGAAAAAGCAGACGGGGGATGCATCCCGCAGTGCGGGCAATGCGATAATGCTGTGCATTTTAAGCAGCGTTTGCTTAAGCGCGATATATCTTATTTTCAGTGAGCCTATACTGACGGCCTTCGGCGGCAGGGTGAACAGCGAGACCTTTGAGCTTTCCAAGGAGTATTTTATATGGATAGCGGCGGGAATACCGTTTTATATGTTCGGGCAGGCTATGAATCCCATAATCCGTGCGGACGGAAGCCCTAAGTTTGCAATGCTTTCCACCCTTGCCGGGGCGGTTGTGAACATTGTGCTGGACCCGATTTTTATTTTTACCTTCAAATGGGGCATGGCGGGAGCGGCGGCAGCCACTGTTATAGGGCAGATAGTTACGGCGATTTTGTCAGTGCTGTATTTATTGCGCGCAAGGGTAATAAGGCCGAAGCGGGAAGATTTCCTGCCGGAGACAAGAATAATAAGAAAAATGCTTTCGCTGGGGCTGAGCAGCTTTTTGGCGCAGATATCGCTTGTGGGAGCAATGCTGGCAATAAACAATATGCTCCGCAGGTACGGCGCGGCGGATGAGATATTCGGGCAGGAGCAGTATGCCCAGATACCCATGGCGGTTGTGGGCATTGTGATGAAGTTTTTCCAGATAGTGATATCCGTTGTTATAGGCATGGCTGCGGGCTGTATTCCCGTTGTAGGGTTTAATATGGGAGCCGGGCAGAAGGGCAGAGTGAAGGAGCTGTTTACAAGGCTGCTTATTTCTGAGGTCTGCGCGGGGGCGGCGGCGCTGCTTATTGCGGAGGTGTTTCCGGGGGCGCTGATACGGATTTTCGGCGCGGCAAACGAGAGCATATACTACACCGAATTTGCCGTAAAATCATTTCGTATTTATCTTTGCATGATAGTGCCGGCCTGCGTGAACAAGGCGACATTTATTTTTATGCAGGCAATGGGAAGGGCTGTGGAATCAGCAGCGCTTTCCATGGTGCGCGAAATTGTGTTCGGCGTGGGGTTTGCGCTGCTGCTGCCGGTATTTTTCGGGCTGGACGGCGTGCTGTATTCCATGCCGCTGTCGGATATACTAACGGGAGTTATTTCCGCGATAATAATAGTAAAAACCTATAAGGAGCTTTCGCAAAAGGAGGGCGCGGGCGGCTCGGCAATAGCGGCGCCGCAGAACCCGAAAGGCTAAACAATAAGGCTTTGTTTTTTGAAAAACAAAGCCTTGTGTTTTTTAATTACGACAGTGCGGACAGAAACAGCCTGTCAAGCTCCTCCCAGCTGCCGCTGCGCTCGTCTGTTACGGAATTGATATCCTCCCTGACGGCGGCGATTTGGGTGGTTAAAAAGTTATTAAGAGCATCAATTCGCGGAATTTCCCTTATTTCGGGGGAATTCATCTTAAGCTCAAGCAGGCGCTGCACCTGTTCTGCAAGCTCGGCGGGCAGCTCTGCCCGGGCAAGCTCACAGAACCTCATGGGAGGCGGGGTGTGCCGGTTCAGCACCCAGCGGCAGGCAAGCACCGGGCGCAGTACATAAAAATATTTTTTGGCCCGCACGGTATCGCCGGTGAGATATTTCCGCAGATTTCCCTCCGCCATGCTCAGATAGTGATACAGGCTTTTTTTCTGCGAGAAGTACTCGGTCATAAGAGCGCGGAACTGCTTAGCAAACGGTGTTTCCGTGTAGACGATGGGGGAGGAAAACCATTCAAAGAGCGTGGGATTGGAGCGGTACAGCAAACGAAGGGTTTTTTGAAGATCCAAGCCGTTTATATCCAGCACATCGTTTATGGGAAGCTCGATGACATCGCGCTTTTTCTCCAGCCGGAGGTAATCGTTTTCGGGCCGCGCATAAATAAAGCGGACATCGTAATCGCTGTCGGGCGAGGCAAAGCCCCAGGCGCGGCTGCCCGATTCCACGGCAAGCAGAATTCGGACATTATTTTCTTTTTCAATCTCCCTAAGCCGGGCGACTATTTGTTCTTTAATAAAAATCACCTGCCGTTATGTGAGCGTATAGGAAACTTTGGCGCTCGGTTTTGACGGAAAAAGCTCCCTGAATCAAATGGCTTCCCCAGATTACAACAGCCGTATTATGCGGGGTTAGTTATGCCGGAAAGGGTCGTCGTCATCATCGTCAAGGCCAAAGTGCGGCTCTGCGGGAACCACTGTGCGGAAGGCGCCGGAGTTAAGGTCCATCACGGTGTTTTTATCTATGCGCAGCATGTAATTGCCGTGAAGGTCCGTTACGGTTTTATCATCAAGGGAATAGAGAAGATCGCCGCTGCTGCAATCAAAGAACAAATCGCTTTTTTTGCCCTTTCGCTTCATAACATTTCTCCTGTTTTTCGGCAAATGCCGGTATATTTAAGTATAGCACACAGCGGCGGGGAGTTCAATACCGTTTTTGATTTTTTTGCATAAATCGGCGGCAAAAGGCCGGTTTGGAGGGTAAAGCGGTGGGCGCCGTAAAAAGTGTGCGGAATATGCGCAAAATCGGGCGCATTTCTTTGACAAAAACAAAAAAGCGGAATATAATTTGCCGGAAGATAAGTTAATAAGGATTCTTCAGGGTCGGGTGAAATTCCCTACCGGTGGTACAGCCCACTAACGCTTTGTCAAAGCGCCGAATCGGTGAAATTCCGATGCCGACGGTAAAGTCCGGATGAGAGAGGATATGTTAAAGAACCCTGCATATTTTCATGCCGGGTTTTTTAAGTCCAAAACATATCTTTACAAGAGGCCGATATGAACAGTAATGAACCGAATTGCAAAGAAGCAGGCTGCAAAAAAGATGCGGTCTGCAAAGATGCGGTCTGCAAAGATGCGGTCTGCAAAGATGCGGTATGTGTAAACGGGGGCGGGAGAAACGGACGCGCAGGCAGAACCGATGAGGGCGGCAAGCTGCGGCGATTGGCGGTGACTGCGGTGCTGTCGGCGCTGGGAGCCATACTTATGTATTTTCCCAAGCTGACGCTGCCCTTTATGCCCTCATTTATTTCGCTGGATTTTTCCGATCTTCCGGCGCTGCTTGCCGCTTATTCCATGGGACCGCTGAGCGGAGTGGCGGTATGTCTTGTGAAAAACCTTGTGAGTCTGCTGGGCTCCATGACGGGCGGAGTGGGCGAGCTTTCGAATTTTATAATAAGCGCGGCGTTCGTGCTGCCGGCGGGCATTGTATATAAATACCGTCATGACCGTGCAAGCGCGCTGTGGAGTGCGCTGCTGGGCGCGGCAGCGGCGGCGGGGCTGAGCATACTGTCCAACTGCTTTATTGTATATCCCATATACGAAAAAATAATGAGCCCGGAGGCGATACTTAGCATGTATCGGGCGATAGATCCCAGCGTAAGGGATCTGACGGATGCAATACTGCGCTTCAACACCCCCTTTACCTTCTGCAAGGAGCTTATAAGCGTTATAATTACCTTTTTAATATACAAGCGGCTGTCGCCCCTTCTGCACGGCAGAAAAAAAGTGCATAAAAAGCCCGAAAACGGGGCGGCGGAAAACGACGGAAACAAAGATACACAAAGCAGGGAATCAGGAGAGGCGAAAGACACATGAAAACAGGCATTGCTTCATTTTTACGCAATATGATGCGCCCGGTGGATTTGACCTCGGGCAAGCCGTGGCGGGTAATACTGCGCTACGGTGCGCCCATAATGCTTTCGTATTTTTTGCAGCAGGTATATGTGCTTACCGATGCGATAATATGCGGGCAGGTGCTGAGCGCACAGCAGGTGGCGGGGGTAAACGATACTTTTCCGCTTACCTTTATTTTTTTGCAGTTTGCCTTTGGCTGCACTGCGGGCTTCAGCGTTATAACGGCGGGGTGCGTGGGGCGCGGGGATGCAAAGGGGGTGCGGCAGTCCCTTGCGGCGCAGATATATCTTTCGGTGATAATATCGCTGCTGCTTACCGTTATATCCGTAGCGGTGCTGCCGTGGATGCTGGGGATAATCAATGTTACGCAGGCCAACAAAGAGGTGTATGACGCGGCATATACCTACTGCTTTATAATATTCCTGGGCATTATAATGCAGATGGGCTTTAATTTTATATGCGGAATACTGCGGGCCTACGGCGATTCCGTGACGCCGCTTGTGTTTCTTGTGATCTCCACCGCGCTGAATGTGGGGCTTGATATACTGTTTCTTACGGTGTTCAGGATGGGGCCTGCGGGCGCGGCGGCCGCAACGGTGCTTACTCAGGCGCTGAGCGTGGCGGGGTGCTTTGTCTATACCTTTGCCAAATACCGGGAGATGCGCCTGTCGCGGGAGGATTTCCGCAGCGGCCTGCGCGTGCTGACGGCGCACCTTAAGCAGGGTATACCGCTGGGGCTTCAGTTTTCCGTTTTGGCGGTGGGTATAATCGTAATGCAGGGCGGAGTTGTGCTGTTTGACCTGGAGCCGTCGGGAATCATGGTGGCGGGTACTCCGGCGCAGAACGGCTTCGGCGCCGCCAGCAAGCTGATAAACTTTCTTATGTCCTTCTTTAACGGGCTGGGCGCGGCAATGCTGGGCTTCAACGCGCAGAATTACGGCAAGGGGGACTATGAAAACATACGCCGGGGCACGCTGCAGTCTCTGATTATTATGATGATAATATACGCCGCCTGCCTTGTCTGCGGGCTGCTGCTTTCGATAGACGGCGCGTATCAGTATATTTTTATGAGCAGCGAGAAGGTATCGCAGGCATCGATAGCCTTCGGAAACGCCTATGTGTATATAGATTTCAGCCTGTATTGTATTTTGGGCTTTCTTATAGTTATACGCAGCGCGGTGCAGGGCGTGGGCAGAGCGGGCTTTGTGCTGGGCGCTGGAATAGCGGAGCTGATAGCCCGCGTTGTGATATGCGCGTTTTTGCCGGCTGCCGTGAACGGCGCGGCGATAGATTCTTCGGCATCGCTGGGGGCGTTTTGCGCACTGTGCCTTGCGGACCCCGGAGCGTGGATAGCGGGGGCGCTGGTATTGCTTGTGCCCCTTGTGCATAACATAGCGCGTAAGGAATACTGAAAAAGCATTAAATAAAAAGGGCGCGTCGAAGGGGCGGGGCGCAAAATAAAAAGCGCGGCGCAGGCGGAAATAAGCCTGCGCCGCGCTTTTTTGCTTGCGCATACAGCCGGACGGTAAAAGGCAGACGGGGCAAAAGACGGTCAGAAGGGGAGAGGGGCTTATACCGCCTTGGATATAAGCCAGTCGCACCAGTCGCGGTAGTACTTGGCATAGACATGGGTGCCGTCGCCGGTAAGCTCGTTTCTGAGGTTGCCCTTGCCGTCGCCGAAAAGCTCGTTTACATCGATATAGAATATCTCTTTGTTGTCCGCAAGCTCGGAGAGCATGGAATTCAGCTCCAGTATATCGGGGTTGTGCGAATATTTATCGGTTTTGGAGCATTGCTCCGTGACAAGAAGATTTGCCTGCACATAGAATATGGCATCGGGCTGAAGGGCGCGTATGCTGTCGATAAGCTCCTTATAGCGGGTAACGGTTTTCTTTTTGGGATAGCCGATCTCGTTGAAGCCCAGCATTATATATATTTTTTTATACTGCTTACGCGTTATGAAATTATCAAAGGTTATTTTGCCAAGCCCCTTTACATTGGCCTCGCGCTGGCGGATGTTGTATACGCTCATACCCACAAAGCAGAAATAATCGGCGTTTTTAAGGGTGCCGTAGCTTTCCAGCCCCGATGTGCGGGAATCGCCTATAAACAGCGCGTCGTCAAAATATGAGGCATCGGCCGGGGCGCGGGAGGGCGTAGGCGCGGGGGTGGGGTCGCTGCCGGGGGTGTTGACGGGCGCAATGCCGCCGGAAGGGGAGGCTGCCGCGGTGTCCTGCGGCAGAGCGGATTCCGTTATGCGCGGATTTTCCGTATGCGGCTCCTCGGTCCAAGACTCTTGGGTCCAAGGCTCCTCTGCGGCATCGCCCTCGGTGCGGGCGTTTTTATCCGTTGCGGATTTTATGACAAACGGCACGGACACCGTTATTACTATTGCCATAAGCAAAAGAAAGAAGTATTTTTTGATAAAGCGCATATAAACACCTCGCTTGCGTTTTTGGGCCGTGCCCGGCTTTTATTAACAAAAGATAATCAGAACCGGAAATAAAGGAAGGGATCGTTAAGACCTATGCAGAGGAAATAGACGCTCAGGGCGAATATTGCGCAAAGCACCACCGCGCCCAAGGCGTTATCCTTTATGCGAAGGTATATTTTGCGGCCAAGCGGCGTGGAGAGCAGTATGCCCGCCAAAAACAGCACGCCGTACTGCTTAAGGAAAACCGCGACATCCAAGTGCACCACGAATTCCGGCTGTGCGCCGAAGGGGAAGAGCCTTGAAAAGAAGCTGCCCAGCTGAGAAAGATCGGTGATTGCAAATATCGACCAGAACAGGGGAATAAGCAGCAGCATATATATATGCCCCGCAATACGGTGCTTATCAAGGAAATTTTTAAGCCCCAGCTTTTCAATTGAGATAATAACGAATATCACAAGCCCCCATATGAGAAAGTTCCAGTCCGCCCCGTGCCAAAGCCCGGTAAACGCCCACACGACAAGCAGATTGAAAAAGGTGCGCACTCGCCCGCGGCGGCTGCCCCCAAGGGGAATATAGACATAATCGCGGAACCAGCTGCTGAGGGTCATGTGCCATCTGCGCCAGAATTCCGTCATGCTTACGGAAATGTAGGGATCGTTGAAGTTGTCCGGAATGGTAAAGCCCATCATGCGCCCCATACCCTTTGCCATGAGGGAATAGCCGTAAAAATCAAAATACAGCTGGAGGGAATAGGCAATTGCGGCAAGCCATGCGTAGGGGGTGGAAAGACTGTCAAAGCCTATGCCCGTGACATCTCGCCACATACCGCCTATGTTGTTTGCTATTATTACCTTATAGCCCAGCCCCGCCACAAACAGCTTGAGACCCTGAGAGAAATTATCAAGGCTGAAGGTGCGGCGCTTGAGCTCGCGGCGGATATCGGGGTAGGTTACTATGGGGCCTGCGACAAGCTGCGGGAACATGGAGATATATGCGCCGTAATCAACGAAGGAGCGTTCGGCGCGGATATTGCCGCGGTAGACATCCACAACATAGGACATGGCCTGAAAGGTATAGAAGCTGATGCCTACGGGCAGCACGAGGTTAAGAAGGGGTATCTGCATATTTTCGGGCAGCAGGGAGTTTATGCCGGAGCAGATAAAGCCCTGATATTTGAAGGCAAAAAGCAGCCCGAAGTTGTATACCGCCGCCAGCACGAGCAGCAGCTTTTTGTGCCGGGGGTGATTTTGTATCATAAGCCCGGCACAAAAGGTTACGAATATATCGGCAAAGAAAAGCAGGGCATACAGCGGGCGGTCCAGTGTTCCCAGAGTGTAGAAGACCAGGCTTGCGAAAAACACAAACAGGTTGGAAAAGCGCCGGGGAATGAGAAAATACAGCAGGAAAAACACCGGCAGAAAGATGTATATGAATTTCAGATCGCTGAATACCATGATGCCTCCGGGTTTGCTTTAGCTTTTGCCTTTAGCTTTGCTTTTTACTTTAGCTTTTGCCGCCTACGCTTATGCTGTTTATGCGTATCATGGGCTGACCGACATTTGTGGGGATGCTGCCGCTTTCGGAGCCGCACATACCCTGACCCATGGTCATATCCTTGCCCACCATATCGATGTTGAAGAGTATTTCGTCGCCGCGGCCTATAAGGGTGGCGCCGCGCACGGGGGTGGAGATACGGCCGTTTTTGATAAGATAGCCCTCAAGCACGGCGAAGTTGAACTCACAGGTTACGGGGTTTACGGAGCCGCCCCCCATTTTTGCGGCATAAAGCCCGTTTTCCACCGAGGCTATTATATCGGAGTTTTCGTCCTGCCCCGGAGCGATGAAGGTGTTGGTCATGCGGGAGGTGGGGGCGAAGCGGTAGGATTCGCGCCGTCCGCTGCCGGTAGAGGGCATATTCATGCGGCGGGAGCCGAGCTTGTCTATCATATAGCTGGTAAGCACGCCCTTATCCAGCAGCTTTATGCGCTTTGTGGGCTCGCCCTCATCGTTGACATTCAGGGAGCCCCATGCGCCGGGGATGGTGCCGTCGTCATAGGCGGTTACTTTTTCGCTGCCTATGCGGGTTCCCAGCTTGCCGCAGAATACCGAATTGCCGCGGGCCACGCTGGTGGCCTCCAGCGAGTGGCCGCAGGCCTCGTGGAATATTACGCCGCCGAAGCCGTTGTCCATTACAACGGGCATTATGCCGGCGGGGCACAGCGGCGCATGCAGCATGGTAACGGCACAGTCCGCCGCGGAGCGGGCCAAGGCGTCGATATCAAGAGTGTCCAGGAATTCGCTGCCGGCATGGGCGCCGGGAGAGGCGCTGCCGCTTTGGTTCTCGCTGCCGGAGTGGGCAACGGCGGAGACGAAGAAGCGGCAGTAGGCGCGTTCGTCCTGCGCGTAAAGCCCCTCGCTGTTGGCTATTATCACCGTTTTGTATTGCTCGCGCACGGCGGCGTTGACCTGAGCTATCTCCGGGCTTTTTGCACGCGCGGCGGCATCGGCGCGGCGCAGCAGGTCGGCCTTGCGGCGGATATCCCCTTTATGGCAGGGAATAATGATGGGGTTCATGCGGGGCACATATGCCGGCGTAAGCACGATATCCTGTATTTCCGCGCTGCCGCTCAGGGCCGCCGCCGCACTGTCGGCCAAAGCCAGCAGCCCGGAGGGGCTTACATCGTTGCCGTAGGCGTAAACGCAGCGGGTGCCCTTGAGCAGGCGTATGCCGGCGCCGATATTGCGTGCGCTGACGGCATCCTCTATGCTGCTGCTTACAAGCCCGAGGCTTTGGCTTACCGTGTCTTCAAAATAAAGCTCGCCGAAATCTGCGCCCGTGCGTTTTGCGCGGGCAAGGGCTGCGGCTATTGCTGTTTTATCCGGTATCATATGGAACTCCTTTCGCTGCATTTGCGGTTTTGCGGCCCGGAGGACCGTACCCTGCAAAGGCATTATAGCGTTGATTTTCGTATTTATTTCGTATTAAATGTTAAATGTGCATTGTGCACCGCTTTTGAAATATTGTCCTCCGGGCAGGGCGGCCGGGGCCGCCCTGCCGGGTGCATTTACCGGCCTCAGCAGCCGGAAAGCTTTTCAATTGCGGCATCAAGACGGCGCAGGGTTTCTTCGCGCCCCAGTATTTCGGCAAGCTCCACGGCGCCGCCCGGAGTGCTCTGAAGCCCGGTGAGGGCAACGCGCACCGGCCAAAGCACCTGACCGTTTTTCATTGCGTTTTCCTGCGCTGTGCCTATAAGGCAATCGTGCACCGAGGCGGCGTCAAAGGAGGGAAGCGCGCTTAAAGCGTCCCGGCACAGCTTTATGGCCGAAAGCGCAAGCTCGGGTGTGAGCTTGAATTTTTTGTGCAGGTAAAGCTCGGTGTCGTGCGGCGCCACCTCAGGCAGGAATTCCACCATGGCGGGGATATCGCTGAGCACCTCGGTGCGGCTGTGCAGCAGCGCGCACAAAAGGGTGTAGTCGTAGCGGCCGCAGGCCACGGATTTATCCAGCCACGGGGCGGCAATGCGGCAGAATTCCTCAAAGGGCAGAGCCTTTATATATTCGCCGTTCATCCATCTGAGCTTGGCGGGGTCAAAAAGCGCGGGGGATTTGCTTATGCCGGAGATATCAAAGGCGGCGATAAGCTCCTCACGCGAGAATATCTCCTGATTCGTGCCGGGATTCCAGCCCAGAAGCGCGATATAGTTAAGCACGGCATCGGAAAGATAGCCCTTGGCTATAAGGTCCTGATAGCTGGCGTCGCCGTTTCGCTTGCTGAGCTTATTGTGCTGATCCTTCATTATAAGCGGGAGGTGCACATATACCGGCTCCTCCCAGCCGAAGGCCTTATAAAGCAGCGTGTATTTTGGGGTGCTGGAGAGATACTCGCTGCCCCGCATTACATGGGTGATGCCCATGAGGTGATCGTCCACCACATTTGCAAAGTTGTAGGTGGGCAGACCGTCGGTTTTTATAAGCACCATATCGTCAAGGTCGGCGCAGTCCACGGTTATATCCCCGAAAACGGCGTCGTGATAGGTGACGGTGCCGGAAAGGGGAACATTCTGCCGTATTGTAAAGGGCTCGCCCGCCTCGGCGCGGCGGCGCGCCTCCTCCTTTGGAAGGGAGAGGCATTTTTTATCGTATTTATAGGTAAGCCCCTGCGCCGTCATTTCCGCACGGCGCTGCTCGAGAGCCTCGTCGGTACAGAAGCAGTAGTAGGCGTCGCCGCTTTCTATAAGCTTAAGGGCGTACTGCATATACAGCGCCCGACGCTCGCTTTGCACATACGGGCCGCAGCCGCCGTCCTTATCCGGGCCCTCGTCCCAGTCCAGCCCGCACTGCTTCAGGGTGCCGAAAATAACATCGCAGGCATCCGCCACATAGCGTTCCTGATCGGTATCCTCTATGCGGAGTATGAATTTGCCGCCTTGGTTTTTGGCGTAGAGATAGCCGTAAAGGGCGGTGCGGAGGTTGCCTATGTGCATATATCCCGTGGGGGACGGGGCAAAACGGGTTCTTACCTTGGACATGTTTGCTTCCTTTCACTCCTTAAAGCGGAGTATGAGTTTGATATATTTTGTGTTCAGTGTATTTATGCTGCTGTTTTCTGTTTGGCTGCCGTGCTTTTGCCGTATGCGCGCAGGCTCAGAACAGCCCGGTTATTTTGCCCTCCGGCGTTACATCTATTTTGCAGGCGGCGGGCACGCGGGGCAGCCCCGGCATGGTCATTATATCACCCGTAAGAACAACTGTAAAGCCTGCGCCGGCGCTCAGGCGCAGCTGGCTTACCTTTATGCGGAAGCCGCGGGGGCGGGCGGAAAGCCGGGGGTTGTCCGACAGGGAATACTGCGTTTTGGCTATGCATACGGGAAGGGAAGCACAGCCCAGCTTTTCGAGGTTTTCAAGCCGGGCAAGCGCCTCGGGGGAAAAGTCCACTCCGTCCGCGCCGTAAATGCGGGCGGCGACGGCCTCTATTTTTTCCCGCAGGGACATATCGGGGGAGTACGCAAAGGTCGGGGCGGAGTGTTTGGCCCCGCACAGCTCAGTGACCGTTTGGGCAAGCTCTGCCGCGCCCTTTCCGCCGCGCCCCCAGACATCGGCCTCCACCGCTTTAACGCCTGCGTGCAGGCAGTATTGCTGCACCTGCGCTATCTCCTCCGGGGTATCGGAGGCAAAGCGGTTTATTGCCACCGCAACGGGCAGGGAATATACCTTTGTAAGGTTTTCGATATGCTTGCCCAGGTTTTCAAGCCCTGCTGCCAGCGCCTGCGGAGCGGGGCGGTCAAGCTCCGCCTTGGGCACTCCGCCGTGGGACTTCAGGGCGCGCACGGTGGCCACCAGCACGCAGGCGTCGGGGAAGAAGCCGCCCAGTCGGCATTTGATATCAAGAAATTTTTCCGCGCCCAAATCGGCGCCGAAGCCGGCCTCCGTTACGCAGTAGTCCGCAAGGCGAAGGGCGTGGTCGGTGGCTATTATGCTGTTGCAGCCGTGGGCGATGTTGGCAAAGGGGCCGCCGTGAATAAGCGCCGGAGTGCCGGCAAGGGTCTGCACGAGGTTGGGCTTTATCGCATCCTTAAGCAGGGCGCACATTGCCCCTTGCGCGTTGAGGTCGCGGGCGCGTATGGGCTCCCCGGCGGCGGTGTAGCCGACAATTATATCGCCCAGCCGCTTTTTGAGGTCGTTTATATCCCGGCTTACGCACAGTATTGCCATTACTTCGCTGGCGGCGGTTATATCAAAGGAGTCCTGACGCATGACGCCGTTTGTGCGCACGCCCACGCCCCCTATTATGCTGCGCAGCTCGCGGTCGTTCATATCCATGCAGCGCCGCCAAGTGATGTTTTTAAGATCAAAGCCCAGCTCGTTGCCGAAGTATATGTGGTTGTCTATCATGGCGGCAAGCAGGTTATTGGCGCTGGTTATTGCGTGAAGGTCGCCGGTAAAATGCAGGTTGAGATCCTCCATGGGCACTACCTGAGAATACCCGCCGCCCGCAGCGCCGCCCTTTACCCCGAACACGGGGCCGAGCGACGGCTCACGCAGTGCCAGCATACATTTTTTGCCCGCCTCCGTAAGCGCGTCGGCAAGGCCTATGCTCACGGTGGTTTTGCCCTCGCCCGCAGGGGTGGGGTTTATGGCGGTCACCAGTATCAGCTTGCCCTTACGGGGCTTGTTTTCCACGCATCCGGGCAGCAGCTTGGCCTTGTATCTGCCGTAGGGCTCAAGGTATTCCGGTGCTATGCCGGCCTTGGCCGCGATATCCGTTATGGGCTCAAGGTGTGCGCTCTGGGCTATTTCGATGTCGCTTTTCATTCGGTTGCCTCGCTTTCGTGCTTATAATTTATAATGCTTATAATCTTTATGCTTGCGGCAAATGCCGGGTTCCGTTATATATATGAAGCACATATGAAGGTATTCGCGCGGGGGTCAGTCGTCGCTGCTTTTTTTGCCGGTCGCCTCGTTGCTTTCGTGACGGCGGCTCTCTCTTTCCTTTTGACGCTGCGCCATTGCCGCCTCGGCGCCCTGCTGCGAATAGGTGAAGAACACTTCGTTTTCCATGCCGCTTGGCATATATTGCTGCGGGGTGTAATGGTTGGGATAATCATGGGGATATTTATAGCCCTTTCCGCTGCCGAGGGTTTCGTATCCGCGGTAGTGGGTATCCCGCAGGTGAGCCGGAACGCTTACCGGCTTATCGGCCGCCGCCCATGCCGCATGGATGCCCAGGGCGCTGTTGCTTTTGGGTGCGGCGCATACATAGGCTATGGCCTGACTGAGGTTAAGCAGACATTCCGGCATGCCGATCTTTTCCACCGAGGTGAGGGCGGCCTGCGCCTGAAGCAGGGCCATCGGGTCGGCAAGACCCACATCCTCCGAGGCGTGCACCATAAGCCTGCGTGCCACCGTGCGGGGGTCAACGCCGGCGCGCAGCATGCGGCAGGCCCAGAAAAGGGCGGCGTTGCAGTCCGAGCCGCGTAAGGACTTGCAAAAGGCGGAAAGCATATCGTAAAAGGCGGATTCATCGCATATGACCGTTTTTTGCTGCACCGACTGCTCCGCGGCGGTTTTGTCCACTGTAATGCGCCCGTTTGCATCGGGCTTTTGGGACAGCACCGCAAGCTCAAGGCCGTTATAGGCGGCGCGCACATCCCCTCCCGCGCTGAAGACAAAATGCTCTATCGCCTCCGGGGTGACGGTAAGATCCGTATTGCCGTAGCCGCGCTCCCGATCGCTTATTGCGCGCAGGAGGGCGGTGCGTATATCGTCGGGGGAGAGAGGATAGAACTGAAAGACCATGCACCGCGAAAGGATGGCCGGAGTCATGGCTATGTTGGGGTTCTCGGTGGTGGAGCCGATAAGGCGCACCGTGCCGTCCTCCATGGCGGGAAGCAGCGCATCGGACTGCGCCTTG
The DNA here is from genome assembly GCA_934465535.1 of uncultured Clostridia bacterium. GTDB lineage: Bacteria > Bacillota > Clostridia > Christensenellales > QALW01 > UMGS1338. The sequence continues at coordinate 74,689 of CAKSKV010000007.1, forward strand.
CTCCACCTGTGGCATTCGTCCAACAGAAGATAGGTGATGCGCCCGTACAGCTTTGAGCGCTCCCTGGCGGCGGATATTATCCCGCGCAGCTCCGGCACTCCCGCCGTAACGGCGTTAAGCTGCTCAAAGGCGGCGTTGCCCTGCAGGGATATGATTTTGGCAAGGCTTGTCTTGCCCGTTCCCGGAGGGCCGTAAAAAATACACGAGGTCATGCGGTCGGCCTCTATTGCCCGGCGCAGAAGGCAGCCGGGGGCAAGCAGATGCTGCTGACCGAGAAATTCGTCCAGAGTGCGCGGACGCATGCGCTGGGCAAGCGGCGCGTTCATATCCGCCTGCATATCAAAAAAATCCATATTCCGCTCCTTAATACATACCGTATTATAGCATAAACCGCGCGGCATTACAACGGCAAAAGGCCGTGCGGGGAAAGGGAAAAACGGAAAAGCGCATATGCGGAATTATATCGGTAACTTTTTTTCGATTTTTTATGCAAAATCGCTTTTTTAATATCGATTTATGTGTTATACTTGGAAAGGATAAATGGTTTAATGCCGCTTTTAGGGCTAAAACCGCGGCGGAGGGCAAACATATGCGTCACGGGAGGACGGAGCCGGCAAAACCGTATCCGCTTCGGCAGACGAGACCGGAGAAAAAATAAAAATAAAAAATTAAGTGAACACTGAAAGGAAGCAGAAACATGAGTCGTAAGGTTACTATTATCGGTGCGGGAAGCGTCGGCAGCACCATTACCTACACAATGACGGTAAGCGGATTGGCCTCAGAGCTTGTGCTTATCGACATAAACAAGGAAAAAGCGCTGGGCGAGGCTATGGACATTCAGCAGGGCACCCCCTTCTGTGCGCCGATAAAGATTTATGCAGGCGATTATAAGGACGCGGAGGGTTCCGATATCGTGGTTATAACCTCCGGTATGCCCCGCAAGGCAAACCAGACGCGTATAGACCTTGCTCAGAACAATGTAAATGTTATAAAAGAGATCGCCGGCGAGATCACCAAATACGCCCCCAATGCGCTGTACATAATCGTAAGCAACCCCGTGGATGTGCTGACATATGTGTTCTGCAAGATCAGCGGAATCCCGGAGCACCGTGTTATCGGCTCCGGTACGATTCTTGATACCGCGCGTCTGCGCGCCCGTCTTGCCGAGGATATCGGCATAAGCCAGAAGAACATCCATGCCTATGTGCTGGGCGAGCACGGCGACAGCTCCTTTGTGCCCTGGTCCATCGCTCAGGTGGGCTGCATAAAGCTGCAGGACTGCAACCGCTGCATTATCTCCAAGCATCCCGGCGAGCTCAACTATGAGGAGATAGAGCAGTACATGCGCACCAGCGGCTCCCAGATCATAGGCCGCAAGGGCGCCACATTCTATGCCATTGCCATTTCGGTTTGCCACATAGTGCAGACGCTTTTCGGCAGCGCCAACAGCACCATGACGGTATCCTCCATGATGCACGGTGAGTACGGCATTGAGGATGTATGCCTTTCCATCCCGTTCATAGTGGGCCCGGGCGGCATTGCGGGTCATGTGCTTCCCGCCCTTACGGAGGAGGAAGTGGCAAAGCTGCAGCACAGCGCCGATGTGCTCAAGAATGTTATCAGACAGGTTAAATTCTGATCTGTTCTGCTTAAAGAATGAACCGCCGGAAGCGTATTTTATACGCTTCCGGCGTCGGAATATACGGATAAAAGGAAAAAAACGGTTATAAATTTCCGGCAAAAAGGAGGAAGCCCGTTCAGGGTGTTCTGTTATGACATTTAGCTATTATCCCGGATGTACCCTCAAGAGTAAGGCCAAGGAGCTGGACATAAGCGCGCGCGCCTGTGCAAAGGCTTTGGGCATTGAGCTTAAGGAGCTGGAGCAGTGGCAGTGCTGCGGCGCCTGCTATCCCATGAGCAGAGATGAAATCGCCACCCGTCTTGCCGCCGTGCGCGCCCTTGAAAGCGCCCAAAAGGAGGGCGGCACGCTGGTTACGCTGTGCTCTGCCTGCCATCATGTGCTTACCCGCGTAAACGGCGACATGAAAAACGATGCAAAGATCGCCGATACCGCAAACCGCTACCTTGAGCTTGATTATCACGGCGGCACCGAGGTGCTGCACTATCTTACCATGCTCAGGGACCGCGTGGGCTTTGATAACCTCAAGGCCAAGGTGGTAAACCCGCTCAAGGGCAGGAAGATAGGCGCCTACTACGGCTGCATGCTGCTGCGCCCCTCCAAGGCAATGCATTTTGACGACCCCGAAAACCCCACAATCATGGAGGATTTCATCCGTGCTTTGGGCGCGGAGCCGGTCGTCTACCAGATGCGCAATGAGTGCTGCGGCGGATATGTTTCCATGAAGGACGAGGCGGCGGCCAAAAAGAATGTCGCCCGCGTTATGGACAACGCGCGCCGGTGCGGAGCGCAGGAGCTTATTACCGCCTGCCCGCTGTGCCTTTACAATCTCGATAAAAACGGCGGAGCGGATAAGCTTCCCGTACACTATTTCACTCAGCTGCTTGCAGAGGCGCTGGGCATAAAGGAGGCTTGACGATGCAGTTGACAAATGCCGAAAAGGCGGCCGAGGTTCGCCGTATAAGCGGCGTGGATACCAGGAAGTGCATGAAGTGCGGCAAATGCTCCGCATCCTGCCCCTCCTTTGATGAGATGGAATATCATCCGCATCAGTTTGTCGCCATGGTCACCAAGGGCGATATCGACAGACTGATGGCATCCCCCTCCATATACAAATGTTTGTCCTGCTTTGCCTGCGTGGAGCGCTGCCCCCGCGGTGTAGAGCCTGCGGCAGTGGTGGAGGCCATACGCACCATGGCGGAGCGGCGTCAGGGCGGAACCTATTTTTCTCCTGACGAGGTGCCGGAGAAAATTGACGGCTCCGTGCCGCAGCAGGCTCTGGTAAGTGCGTTCCGTAAGTACAGAAAATAAAAATCCGGCATAGGTTGGGAGTGTAGAATTTGCAAAGAATAGGTGTATTTGTTTGTTGGTGCGGCTCCAATATAGCCGCAACGGTGGACGTAGCACGGGTAGTGGAGACCATACGCAGGGAGCCCGGCGTGGTTTACGCCGCGGATTATCAGTATATGTGCTCCGAGGCCGGTCAGGCCATTATACGCGGCGCTATCGCAGAGCATAAGCTTACCGGCATAGTGGTATGCTCCTGCTCGCCCAGAATGCATGAGGCCACCTTCCGCAAAACGGCGCAGAGGGCGGGGCTCAACCCCTTCATGGTGGAAATAGCAAATATCCGCGAGCAGTGCTCCTGGATACATAAAGACAAAGAGGAAGCCACCGAAAAGGCCATAGTGCTGGCCCGCGCGGCGGTTGCCAAGGTAAGCCTGAACGCGCCCCTTATCTCCGGCGAAAGCTCGGTGACAAAGCGCGCCCTTGTAATAGGCGGCGGCATAGCCGGCATACAGTCGGCACTGGATATTGCCGAGGCCGGCTACGAGGTGGACATCGTGGAAAAGGAGCCCACCATCGGCGGCAAGATGAGCAAGCTGGACAAGACCTTCCCCACGCTGGACTGCTCTGCCTGCATACTTACCCCTAAAATGGTGGATGCTGCGGCAAACGAGAAGATCACACTTTATACATACAGTGAGATCGAGCAGGTAAAGGGCTTTGTGGGCAATTTCAAGGTGAAGATACGCCGCAAGGCGCGCTATGTAAAAGAAGATGTCTGCACGGGCTGCGGCCAGTGCATGCAGAAGTGCCCCTCCAAGAAAGGGCTTAACGAGTTCAACCTCGGCCTTAATAAGCGCACGGCTATTTATATCCCCTTTGCGCAGGCAATACCGAATGTGGCGGTTATCGATCCGACCCAGTGCATAAAGCTCAAAAGCGGCAAGTGCGGGCTGTGCTCCACGGTGTGCGCCGCCAAGGCAATAGACTATGAGCAGCAGGATGAATTCATTGAGCGCGAGTACGGCGCCATTGTAATGGCTACCGGCTTTAACCCCATAAAGCTGGATAAGTTCGATGAATACTCCTATTCCTCCTGCCCGGATGTCATAACCAGTCTGGAGCTGGAGCGCATAATGAACGCCGCAGGGCCTACGGGCGGCAAGCTGGTGAAGATGAGCAACGGCGAGCATCCGCACGATATCACATTCATTCAGTGCGTGGGCAGCCGTGATACGAGCGGGCGCGGCAAGTGCTACTGCTCCAAGATATGCTGCATGTATACCGCCAAGCACGCAATGCTTATCCGCGATAAATATCCGGATGTGAATGTGCATGTTTTCTACATTGATGTGCGTACCCCAGGCAAGAACTTCGATGAGTTCTATCGCCGCGCGGTGGAGGAATACGATGTTGATTACATTAAAGGCCAGGTAGGCAAGGTATATCCGGAGGACGATCATCTTGTGGTGCAGGGCGTGGACCTGCTTGCAAACGAGCAGATAATCCACAAGACCGATATGGTGGTGCTGGCCGCCGCCATAGAGCCCGATCCCACGGCGCGCAGGATAGCCTCCATGCTTACCGCCAGCATAGATACAAATGATTTCATAACCGAGGCCCATCCCAAGCTGCGTCCGGTGGAAAGCCCCACGGCGGGCATATTCCTCTCCGGCGTGTGCCAGGGCCCCAAGGATATTCCGGAAACCGTTGCCCAGGCGGGAGCGGCCGCCGTTAAGGTGGTGGGGCTGCTTTCCAAGGACAAGCTGGTAACAAACCCCTGCGTGGCGGGCAGCAACGAGCTGCTGTGCAACGGCTGCTCTCAGTGCGAGAAGGTATGCCCCTACGGCGCTATCAGCTATATTGACAAGCTGGTAAACGATCACGGCATAAAGCAGACCCGCCGCATAGCCTCCGTAAACGAGGCGCTGTGCCAGGGTTGCGGAGCCTGCACGGTTACCTGCCCCAGCGGCGCTATGGACCTCAAGGGCTTTACAAATAAGCAGATCATGGCGGAGGTGGACGCGATATGCAAGTAGAAAATCAGGCCGTAAAAACCGAGTTCAAGCCTAAAATCGTGGCGTTTTGCTGCAACTGGTGCTCCTATGCGGGCGCGGATCTTGCCGGCTCCAGCCGTCTTGCCTATCCGGCGGATGTAAAGATAATCCGTGTGCCCTGCTCCTGCCGTGTGAACCCGCTGTTCATCCTTAGGGCCTTTGAAAAGGGTGCGGACGGAGTTATCCTTTGCGGCTGCCATCCGGGCGACTGCCATTACAGCACCGGCAACTATTATGCCCGCCGCCGCATGACCATGCTGTTCTCCATGCTGGATTATCTTGGCGTGGAGAGGGCGCGCACCCGCGTGGAGTGGGTTTCCGCTGCCGAGGGCGCAAAGTTCTCCGCGGTCATGAACAGCTTTGTATCCAAAATTTACGAGCTTGGCGAAAATGTGAGATTGGGGGATCTGAGATGCAAGAAATAGAAAAAACTCTGCGCTCCCGCTGTGCGGAGCTGCTTGAGAGCGGCGCCTGCGACCGGGTTCTTGCCTGGGAGGAGGGCGAGTTCTTCTACGATAAAACTCCCGCCGTGTTTACCGCCCCGGAAAAGGCGGAGAAGCTTTGCTATGACAGCTTCTGCGGCGCAAATTTAAGCAAATACCTTATAGAAAAGGCGGCGGAGGGCAAAACCTGCGTGCTGCTCAAGCCCTGCGACACCTATTCCTTCAACCAGCTGCTTACCGAGCACCGCATAGACCGCGATAAGATATATGTTATCGGTGTGGGCTGCGACGGCATGGTGGATATCGAAAAGGTGCGCGCTCTGGGCATAAAGGGCATAACCGGCGTTACCGAAAACGGCGCGGAGCTTACCGTGCACACGGTGTACGGCGATAAAACCTGCAAAAAGGCGGACTGCCTGCTGGAAAAATGCCTCTCCTGCAAGGGAAAGAAGCATTTTGCCTATGATGAGCTGATCCCGGCGCAGGACGGCGAGGAGGAAACGCCTGCCGGACGCTTTGACATGGTGGAGAAGCTTCAGAGCATGTCGCCCAAGGAGCGCTTTGATTTCTGGCAGAGCGAGCTGAGCAAATGCATAAGGTGCAACGCCTGCCGCAACGCCTGCCCGGCCTGCACCTGCCGCAAGTGCATATTTGATAACCCTGCAAGCGGAGTGGCTGCCAAGGCCAATGCCGACACCTTCGAGGAGAAGATGTTCCATATAATCCGCGCCTTCCATGTTGCGGGCCGCTGCACCGACTGCGGAGAGTGCTCCAGAGTCTGCCCGCAGAACATACCGCTGCATCTGCTCAACCGTATGTTCATAAAGGAAATAAACGAATTCTACGGCGATTATCAGGCGGGGCTTGAGCCCGGTCAGCGCGGGCCGCTTATAAGCTTTGATAAGGAAGACGCCGATCCCACTGCCGTGAGCGATAAGGGGGACAAGGCATGAAAAAGCTGCAAACTTCCCGCATTAACGAGTTTTTTGACGCCGTTGCGGCGCAGGGCAGGCTGTATCTGCCCCTGGAGAACGATTCCAGCGTGAACTTCGGCGTATATGCTCCGGGTGCAAAATACGATCCCGCCGTGCTGCACACGGTAAAGAGCGCAAAGGATGTGTTCTTCCCGCAGTGCGAATCCATGGTGTCGTTTATGACCAAGGATAAGACCTTCACGGTAACTCCCGTTGCGCCGCTTGAAGAGCAATTCACCGTTTTCGGAGTGAGAGCCTGCGATGTTCGCGGCTTTGAGCTGCTGGACAAGGTGTTCCTCACCGACCCGGTGGACAACTTCTATGCCGCGCGCCGCGAGCACGGCACCGTGATATCCGTAGCCTGCGCGCAGCCGGAGGAAACCTGCTTCTGCGGCACCTTCGGCATTGATATGACCGCCCCCGGCGGAGATGTGCGCGCCTTCTGGACGGATGAATATGTATATTTTGCGCCCCTTACCCAAAAGGGAACGGCGCTGCTTGATTCCGTCGCCGGTTTGCTTGAGGAGACCGATGAGGCTCCCGCTCCGGTGGAGGAGCAGCGCAAAGAGGCGCAGAGCATCATGGAAAAGCTGCCCCTTGCCTCCCTTACGACCGAGGGCTGGGGCGCAGGCAAGCTGCATGAAAAGTTTGACCGCCCGGAATGGGACGAGCTGTCCGCCGCCTGCATAGGCTGCGGCACCTGCACCTTTGTGTGCCCCACCTGCCAGTGCTACGATGTACGGGATTATAAGGCCGGGGACAAGGTAAGCCGCTATCGCTGCTGGGATTCCTGCATGTATAACGACTTCACCATGATGGCTCACGGCACGAACCGCCCCACTCAGAAGCAGCGGTTCCGTCAGCGCTTCATGCACAAGCTGGTGTACTTCCCGGACAACAACGACGGCGCATTCTCCTGCGTGGGCTGCGGCCGCTGTGTCGCCAAGTGCCCCATAAGCATGAATATTGTCAAGGTTATGAAAGCTATGGGAGGTAAAAACAATGACTGATGAGCATATCTGTACCTGTCATGCAAACGATTATAAAGATGTCCTGCTGCCGCAGACCGCGGTGGTAACGGATATACGCACCGATACCCCGGATGTAAAAACCTTCCGCGTGGTAACTCCCGAGGGCAAAATACCCTTTGACCATATGCCCGGTCAGTGCGCCATGCTAACCATTCCCGGAGTGGGCGAGGCTATGTTCTCCATAACCTCCTCCCCCACGAACACCGAGTATAAAGAATTCTCCATAAAGCGCTGCGGCATGCTTACCGAGGCGCTGCATGCCATGGAGCCCGGTCAGGAAATAGGCATACGCGGGCCCTACGGCAAGCCCTTCCCGGTGGATACCGAGTTCAAGGGCAAGGATCTGCTGTTCATTGCCGGCGGTATCGGCATTGCGCCGCTGAGGTCGGTTATAAACTATGTACGGGCGCACCGTGAGGATTACGGCCACATAGATGTGCTCTACGGCTCCAGAAGCGCGGATGATCTTGTGGATTATCAGGAAATGCAGCAGGAGTGGGCAAACGAGAAGGATTTCAGCGTTTATCTCACCATAGACAGAGAACAGCAGGGCTGGGAGGGCCATGTAGGCTTTGTTCCCTCCTATCTTAAGGAAATAGGCTTCAAGCCCACCAGCACCGCGATCATCTGCGGCCCGCCCATAATGATTAAATTCGTGCTTGCGGGGCTTGTGGAAATGGGCTTTAACAAAACCCAGATCTATACCACGCTGGAGCTTAAAATGAAATGCGGCGTGGGCAAGTGCGGAAGATGCAATATCGGCAGCAAATATGTCTGCAAGGACGGCCCTGTGTTCCGCTTCGATGAGATCGACGAGCTGCCCAACGAATACTAATAATCGGAGGAAACGAAAATGGAAGAAATGGTAAACATATATATCATGGGCAAGCAGTACACCGTACCCGCCGCCCTTACCATCATGAACGCCATGGAATACGCGGGCTATCAGCACAAACGCGGCTGCGGCTGCCGCGCCGGCTTCTGCGGCGCCTGCGCTACCATCTATCGCATCAAGGGTCAGAACGAGCTGAAATTCTGCCTTGCGTGCCAGACCAAGGTGGAGAACGATATGTATATCGCTTCCCTGCCCTTCTTCCCCACGCAGAAGAAAATATACGATATAAATCAGATCCGTCCCACCGAGGATATCATGATGCAGCTCTATCCCGAAATATACAGCTGCATCGGCTGCAACGCCTGCACAAAGGCCTGCCCGCAGGGGCTTAATGTAATGCAGTATATCGCCTATGCTCAGCGCGGTGATTATGCCGCCTGCGCCGAGGCCTCCTTTGACTGCGTAGCCTGCGGCATGTGCTCCTCCCGCTGCCCCGCACAGATAACTCACCCCATGGTGTCGCTGCTTGCACGCCGTCTTTACGGCAAGTATATCGCGCCCAAGAGCGAGCATCTGGCAAAGCGCGTGCAGGAGATAAAGGACGGCGTGTTTACCGATGCCGTAAACGAGCTTGCCGCCAAGCCGCTTGCGGAGCTTCAGGATATGTACAACCACAGAGACATCGAGAAATAGGGAGGAAAAACAGATGCTGACACAGGAAATGCTGGATTCGATAAAAAGAGTGGAAGCAAGCAGACCTCAGAGAATAGGCGCGGAGCTCAGGCGCATGAGCGCGCAGGAAAAGGACGAGCTGCTTCGCCGGTTTCATCCGGACTACCGTCAGGACGGCTTTGTTTATCTTGCCGTAGGCCCCAACAAGGGCGATAAGGTTCCCACGGAGCTGGGCAACCTGCTGCACGGCAAAAGCCGCGTTCTGGGCCAGGATGTAGAGCTGGACGATATATACTACGATACCGATGTGCTTATAATCGGCGGCGGCGGAGCGGGCGCTTCGGCAGCCATAGAGGCCGATAACAAGGGCGCAAAGGTGACCATTGTAACAAAGCTTCGCATGGGCGATGCCAACACCATGATGGCGGAGGGCGGCATACAGGCGGCGGACAAGGCCAACGATTCCCCCGCGATACACTATCTTGACGCGCTGGGCGGCGGCCACTTTGCCAATAAGCCCGAGCTGCTCAAAAAGCTTGTTACCGAAGCGCCGGACTGCATACAGTGGCTTAACGACATGGGCGTTATGTTCGATAAAGAACCGGACGGCACCATGGTCACCACTCACGGCGGCGGTACCAGCCGCAAGCGTATGCATGCCTGCCGCGACTATTCCGGCGCGGAGATAATGCGCGTGCTGCGCGACGAGGTAATAAACCGCGGTATTCAGATAGTGGATTTCACCGCTGCGGTGGAGCTGCTGCTGGATACGCAGGGCAGAGCGGCGGGCGCCGTGCTTATGAATATGGAAACCGGCGAGATCCGCATTGCTCGCGCAAAAACCGTGATCATCGCCACCGGCGGAGCCGGACGGCTGCACTATCAGGGCTTTGCCACCAGCAACCATTACGGAGCAACCGCTGACGGACTTATTCTCGGCTATCGCGCCGGCGCAAAGCTGCTTTATGCCGATACCATTCAGTATCATCCCACCGGCGTTGCATACCCGGCGCAGATGTTCGGCGCACTGGTAACGGAAAAGGTGCGTTCTCTGGGCGCACAGCTTATCAATGTGGACGGCGTTGCCTTCATGAACCCGCTGGAAACCCGCGATGTTACCGCTGCCTCCATCATCAGGGAGTGCACTGCAAACGGCAAGGGCGTGCCTACGCCGCTGGGCAGCGCAATATGGCTTGATACCCCCATGATCGACATCATAAACGGCCCCGGCACCATCGAAAAGAAGCTGCCCGGTATGCTGCGTATGTACGAAAAGCTGGGCATAGATATGCGCACCACCCCCATACTCATCTATCCTACACTGCACTACCAGAACGGCGGCATCGAGATATCCGCAAACGGCATGAGCAGTGTGGAGAACCTGTTTGTGGCGGGCGAGGCAGTGGGCGGCGTTCACGGACGCAACCGTCTTATGGGCAACTCGCTGCTGGATATCATCGTTTTCGGCCGCAATGCAGGACGCAACGCGGGCGAGAAGTGCCGCAGCGTGGAGCCGGGCGCGAAGCTCAGCCTTGAGCATGTCAAAAAGTACGAGCAGGAGCTGGAGGCCTCCGGCGCAGCCACCGGTCAGGAATCCCCGATGCTGCTGCCCACCTATACTCACGGCAGTGAAATAAACCGCTTTAAGTAAGCATAAAATACAGCTGCGGCCGATTTTTCGGCCGCAGACCTTTTGCTTTTCTGCAAAAAACAGGGATATGTAAAAACAGAGATACAAAGCATTTAATAAAAATTGAGGTAAGGTATATGTCATTATTCGGAGGAGTGATCTCAGTATCCGGCGTGGCGTTTTTCGTTATGGTCGTGATGCTTATTGCCGCCGTGGGCTATATGCTCGGGCGGATCACCATAAAGGGCGTTTCGCTGGGCACCGCGGGCGTGTTCATTATTGCGCTGCTTTTCGGCGCGCTGTTCTATCAAAGCATTTCCGATGCGCTTGTAATCAAGGGTACGGCGGCCGTTGAGGGCGCGGAGGGCGTGGCGTATCAGACAAGCTATGCTTCCCAGGCACTCAAGCTTGTGGAAAACATCGGGCTTGTTATGTTCGTAACCGCGGTGGGCTTTATTGCGGGCCCGAACTTTTTCAAGAACCTTAAAAAGAATTTCAAATCCTATATCGTTCTGGGTCTGCTTATCATCCTTTCCGGCGGTATTGCCTGCGTTGCCTGCTACTTTATCGGCAAGGGCGGCGAAAGCGATCCCAAGGAGTTTGTGGCAATGCTTGTGGGTCTGCTTTCCGGTTCGCTCACCAGCACTCCGGCGTTTTCTGCGGCCAAGGATACCGTTGCTGCGGAATATGTGGATGCCGTTACCGTGGGTCACGGCATAGCCTACCTTTTCGGCGTTATAGGCGTTGTGCTGTTTGTGCAGCTTATTCCCAAGCTTGTAAAGGCGGATATGAACCTTGAGCGCTCAAAGCTTGCCGCCGTGGATGTGGGACAGGGCGGCAGAAAGCCCGCAAAGGGCAAGCTCATACACATTGATCCCTTCGGAATAGGCGCGTTTGCCCTTGCCGCCATAGTGGGCATAATCGTGGGCAACATTCACATTCCGCTTACCTCCAAGGGCTTAAGCGGCACCACCTTCGCTCTTACCGCCACCGGCGGAACCTTGCTTGTATCTCTTATCGTGGCGCATTTCGGGCGCATAGGCAGAATCAGCCTTATGCCGGATAAAAAAACCCTTGAGGTCTTCCGCGAGCTTGGGCTTATGCTGTTCCTTATAGGCGCGGGCGTTGCGGGCGGCGCAAGCTTTGTAAAATACTTCAAGCCCATATATTTCGTCTACGGCGTTGTAATGACGATATTCCCCATGGTGGTGGGCTATCTGTTTGCAAAGTATGTTCTTAAGCTCAGCCTGCTTAATAACCTTGGCTCCATAACGGGCGGAATGACCAGCACTCCGGCGCTGGGCACCCTTATAAATGTCGCCGGCACCGACGATGTGGCTTCGGCGTATGCCGCCACCTATCCCATTGCCCTTATAGCCGTTGTGCTTATATCACAGGGGCTTATACTGCTGTTGTAAAAAAGGTCGCCCTTACCGGGCGGAAACCCTGTATTGAAGGCGCGGGCGCTGCCTGCGCTTTTATAAATATTGCTGAAAGGAATAAAAAACAATGCGTCAGATCAATGTGGAAGAGATCACCAACACCGTGCGCGATATGTGCATATCGGTAAACTATGAGCTCTCCGGCGATATGAAAAATGTTCTCTGCGCCGCCGCCGGCAAAGAGGAATCCCCTCTGGGCCGCCAGATACTGGAGCAGCTGAAGGAGAATATGGACATCGCAAAGGAGGATATGATCCCCATCTGCCAGGATACCGGCATGGCGGTAATATTCATCGAGATAGGGCAGGATGTGCACTTCGTGGGCGGCTCCCTTGAGGCGGCAATAAACGAGGGCGTGCGCCGCGGCTATACCGAGGGCTACCTGCGCAAATCCGTGGTGGGCGATCCCCTTATCCGCGAAAACACCAAGGACAACACCCCCGCCGTCATCCACTATTCCATTGTGGACGGCGAATCGGTAAAAATCACCCTTTCCCCCAAGGGCTTCGGCAGCGAGAACATGAGCCGCGTGTTCATGCTCAAGCCCGCCGAGGGCATAGAGGGCGTCAAGAACGCCGTTATCACCGCGGTTAAGGAGGCCGGCCCCAATGCCTGCCCGCCCATGGTTGTGGGCGTGGGCGTAGGCGGCGATTTTGAAAAGTGCGCCATCCTTGCCAAAAAGGCGCTCACCCGCTCCGCCGAGGAGCGCAGCTCCGTACCCTATGTGCGTCAGCTGGAGCAGGAGCTGCTGGAAAGCATAAACAAGCTGGGCATCGGCCCTGCTGGTCTGGGCGGCCGCATGACGGCGCTTGCCGTAAATGTGGAAACCTATGCCACCCATATCGCCGGTCTGCCCGTGGGCGTAAACATCTGCTGCCATGTCAACCGCCACATTGTGCGCACCATTTGATAAAGGAGGAAATAAACCATGGATAAGCATCTTAAAGTACCCTTTACGGCCGATGAAGCCGCCGCGCTGCGCGCAGGCGATATGGTATATCTCACAGGCGTTGTCTATACCGCGCGCGATGCCGCCCATAAGCGCATGAACGATGCTCTTGACCGCGGCGAGCAGCTGCCCGTTGACCTTTCCGGCAATGTGGTGTATTATCTCGGCCCCACCCCGGCGCGCCCCGGCAGGGTTATAGGCTCCGCCGGCCCCACCACCGCCAGCCGCATGGATAAATATGCCCCCCGCCTGCTCGATTTGGGTCTGCGCGGCATGATAGGCAAGGGCAAGCGCACTCAGCAGGTGGCGGACGCCATCGTGCGCAATAAGGCCGTGTATTTCGCCGCCGTGGGCGGCGCGGGCGCGCTTTTGTCCAAGTGCATTAAAAAGGCCGATGTCGTGGCCTATGACGATTTGGGCACCGAAGCCATCCGCCGCCTTGAGGTGGAAAATCTGCCCGTGATAGTGGTTATCGACAGCACGGGGGATAACCTCTACCTTACCGCGCCGGAAAAATATCATATTGATTAAACAGCTAAAAATATTTTTCTCTGCAACGGAATAATTTGTCATAAAAGCAAAAGGACTTCCCGCATGCATGCGGGAAGTCCTTTAATGTTGCATAATTATGAATAATGTGAATCACTGATGGACAAACAATGATTTTTGCACTGTTTTCACATCTTGCAGGATAGTTTTGTGCATTTACTTGTCCCTGTTCTGATGATAAAATAAAGCAAAACAAAACAAATGGAGGAGAGAACATGAAAAAGTTTTTTGTTTCTTTGGCAGTAGTTTGCATGATCAGCCTGCTCGCAGTGTCTGCTTTTGCATACGATTCACATCCTGTAGCAGATATGGTTTCCGGCGTAGCAATAAGTGAAGACAGCACAAAAATGGTTATTACGCTTACTGAGAAAATGGACGCATGGAGAGGCGGCGGTCTTCGCGTTTCTGTTTTTGAAGAGAAGCCTGAGTTAACTGATCAGAATCTGTTTTGGGCGATTTTTGGCGGAAGCTACAAGGACGGCGAACAAACAATAACTGTTGACAGACTTGTTTATTCCGATAATGCACCCGTTTCGGCTGAGAAAACTGTTGAGTTAGTGCTCGAAGGCGAGAAGAAGTTCGAAAAGAACAAGACCTATTACATCGGACTTTGCCCGCTTGATGGTGCAGGCAACTGGACATTTAGTGAGACTCTGTATGAGTTCACCTATACTGAAGGTCAGAAGCCCACTGCTGACTTCTCCGTAATCGCTTATGCTGTTGCTGCCATCACCGGCTGCGGCGCTCTGGTTGTTGCTAAGAAGAGAGGATAATCCCCTTAATCGGCAAAAATCAATTGCATAAAAGGTAAAAAGGGCTTCCCGCAAGCGTGCGGGAAGCCTTTTAATATCCGTGCATAAACCGCATTAAAGCAAAGGCAAATATATTAACATTTATCCACGGTGTTTTGATTGACAAACAGTGCGCGCTGTTATACAATAAGCATACTGAGATTATCTTTAAGCCGGTGCGGGACATCGGCAAGATATAAAAGCAGCAGCGCCGCGCTGGCGTGCTTCATAACGCTTTTATGCCTTGCCGTACCCCGACAGGGCTTTTGTTTCGGAGAGTTATGAAGCTGTATTTTGAAAATTGCCGCAGATATGCAAACGGCCGCCTTGAGCTGCCCGCCTCCTTTGTATCGGAGCTTCCCGATAATGGCGAGGATAAATATTTTACCGATAAATTTATATTCCCGGCGTTCTGTGATGTTCATGTGCATCTCAGAGAGCCGGGTTTTTCTTACAAGGAAACCGTTGCCTCCGGCACTGCGGCTGCCGCCCGCGGCGGCTTTACCGATGTATGCACCATGCCCAACCTTTCCCCGGTGCCGGACAGCGCAGCGCATATAAAGCAGCAGCTGGATATAATCCAAAAGGACGCCAGCGTGCGCGTGCATCCCTTTGCCGCTCTTACCGTGGGGGAAAAGGGGCAGGAGCCGGCGGCCCTTGAGGAGCTTGCCCCGCTGTGCATAGGCTTTTCCGACGACGGCAAGGGGGTGCAGAGCCGCTCCCTTATGCTGGAGCTTATGCAGCGGGTAAAAAAGCTGGGCAGCATAATATCCGCCCATTGCGAGGATGAAGCCCTTGTACAGGGGGGATATATAAATAAAGGCGCCTATGCCCTTGCCCACGGACATGCCGGCATAAGCGCGCAAAGCGAGTGGCGCCCCATAGCGCGGGATCTTGAGCTGGCGGCGCAGACGGGCTGCAAATACCATGTGTGTCATGTTTCCTGCCGGGAGAGCGTGGAGCTGCTGCGCCGGGCCAAGGCGGCGGGGCTGGATGTAACCTGCGAGACCGCGCCGCACTACCTGCTGCTGGATGAAGGCAGCCTTCGGGAGGACGGGCGCTTCAAAATGAACCCGCCCCTGCGCACAAAGGAGGACCGCGCGGCTCTTATCGACGGATTGCTGGACGGCACGGTGGACATGATAGCCACCGACCACGCACCGCACGCTCCGCAGGAAAAATCACGCGGGCTGAAGGACAGCCTTATGGGGGTAACGGGGCTGGAAACCGCCTTTGCGGCGCTGTATACCGGGCTTGTAAAGCCGGGCATCCTTCCCCTTGAAAGGCTGGTGCACCTTATGACAGACGCGCCGCGCGAGCGCTTTTGCATTGAAAAAACCGCCGATATATGCGTTTTTGATACGCAGACGCCCTTTGAGGTGCGGCCGGAGGAATTTTTATCCATGGGAAAAAGCACGCCCTTTGCCGGAAAAACCGTGCAGGGCAAATGCCTTATAACTGTATGCGGAGGTAAAACTGTATGGACAGAGAACTGATGACGGATTGCGACCGTAAGCTGGTCTTTCGGGACGGCACGGAATACTACGGCTACGGCTTCGGCTGCGATTGCGACCGTGTGTGCGAAATTGTGTTTAACACCTCGCCCGTTGGCTATCAGGAGATAGTTTCCGACCCGTCCTATACCTATCAGGCGGTGGTAATGACCTACCCTCTCATAGGCAATTACGGCATAACCGATGAGGATTTTGAAACCCGCGTGCCCACCATAGGCGCGCTTATAGTGCGGGAGTACAACGACCGCCCGTCCAACTTCCGCTCCACGCGCACGCTGGATGAGGTAATGCAGGAATATAAAATACCGGGCATATACGGCGTGGACACCCGCCGCCTTACCCGCAGCATACGGGATGAGGGCAGCCGCCCGGTGCTTATAACCGCCGCCTCCACCCCCACGGAGCAGGCGGTAAAGCTGCTTGCCCGCATAAAGCCGCCGCATGACGCGGTGGACAGGGTAAGCTGCCGCAAGCGCCGCTATGTGCGCACCGCCCGCGCCCGCTTCAGCGTGGCCGTGGTGGACTGCGGCTGCAAGCAGAACATAGTGCGCTCCCTTTTGGCGCGCGGGTGCAATGTGACCGTGCTGCCCTACACCGTAACCGCACAGGAAATAGAAAACATGCAGCCCGACGGCGTGCTTTTCTCCAACGGCCCCGGCGACCCGCAGGATGTGCCGCAGGTGGCAGCCTTGGCCGCTGCGCTGCGGGGGAAATATCCCATCTTCGGCATATGCCTTGGGCATCAGGTGCTGGCTCTTGCCTGCGGCGCCTCCACCTATAAGCTGAAATTCGGCCACCGCGGCGGCAATCATCCCGTAAAGGAGCTTGCCACCGGGCGCGTGGAGATAACCTCTCAGAATCACAGCTACGCCGTGGAGGAAAGCAGCCTTGAGGGCACCGGGCTTACCGTTACCCACCGCAACCTTCTTGACGGCACGGTGGAGGGGCTGGAGTGCGCAAGGGACAGGCTCTTCAGCGTGCAGTACCACCCCGAAAGCGCGCCGGGGCCGCAGGACAGCGCATATCTTTTTGATAAATTCCTCTCCCTTATGGAGCAGGCAAAGGAGGAAAAACACAATGCCAAAGCGCAGTGACATTCATAAAATACTGGTGATAGGCTCCGGCCCCATAGTAATAGGACAGGCGGCGGAATTTGACTATGCCGGCACGCAGGCCTGCCTTGCGCTTCGCGAGGAGGGCTACGAGGTGGTGCTGTGCAACTCCAACCCCGCTACCATAATGACGGACACCTCCATAGCCGACAAGGTATACATGGAGCCCCTTACCCTGGAATACTTGGCAAGGGTAATAAGATACGAGCGCCCCGACGCAGTGCTGCCCGGTATAGGCGGACAGACCGGGCTTAACCTTGCAATGCAGCTTTATAAAAAGGGCGTGCTTGCCGAGTGCGGCGTGGAGCTGCTGGGCACCGACGCCCGCAGCATAGAGCGCGCGGAGGACCGCGAGCTGTTCAAGGAGCTGTGCGCCGAGGTGGGCGAGCCGGTGCTGCCCTCCTTAACTGCACAAACCGTGGAGGAGGGGCTTAAGGCGGCGCAAAGCATAGGCTATCCCGTGGTGCTGCGCCCCGCCTTTACTCTGGGCGGCACGGGCGGCGGCTTTGCCGACGATGAAGCGCAGTGCGCCGAAATGCTGGAAAACGCGCTCAAGCTCTCCCCGGTGCATCAGGTGCTGGTGGAAAAAAGCATCCGCGGATATAAAGAAATTGAATACGAGGTAATACGCGATGCCGCCGACACCGCCATCACGGTGTGCAACATGGAAAACATCGACCCCGTAGGCATCCATACCGGGGATTCCGCAGTGGTATGCCCCTCTCAAAGCCTCACCAATAAGGAATATCATATGCTCAGGGACAGCGCGCTAAGGCTCATCCGCGCCCTTAAGATAGAGGGGGGCTGCAATGTACAGTTTGCGCTGGATCCGCTGTCCTTCGGCTACTATGTAATAGAAGTAAACCCCCGCGTGTCCCGTTCCTCCGCGTTAGCATCCAAGGCAAGCGGCTACCCAATAGCGCGGGTTTCGGCGAAGATCGCCGTGGGTATGCGCCTTGAGGAAATACAGCTTGCCAACACCCCGGCGGCGTTTGAGCCGGCGCTGGACTATGTTATAACCAAGCTGCCCCGTTTCCCCTTTGATAAGTTCACTACGGCGGACAACCGTCTTTCCACCCAAATGAAGGCAACGGGCGAAACCATGGGAGTGGGGCGCACCATCGAGGAAAGCCTGCTTAAGGCCGTGCGCTCCCTTGAGGCGGGCACAAAGCACCTGTGGCTTAAAAAATTCCTTGCCTTTTCCGACAGCGAGCTGCTGGACTACTGCGCGCAGGGCACGGACGACCGTCTTTGCGCCGTGGCAGAACTGTGCCGCAGGGATGCAGATCCCGGCAGAATCAGCGATGTTACCGGCATAGATATGCTTTTTATCGACAAGATACGCAATATCGTGGCCATGGAGCGCAGCCTTGCGGCCTCCCCGCGCGACGCGCAGACCCTTTACCGCGCCAAGCGCATGGGCTTTGCCGACAGCACCGTGGCGCATCTTTGGAACACCGATGAGCAGGAGGTATACGCCATTCGGGAGAAAAACGGCATTTTCCCGGTGTATAAAATGATAGACAGCTGCTCCTCGGAGTTTGAAAGCTACATTCCCTACTTCTACTCCACCTACGAGGATGAAAACGAATCCCGCGTGTCCGAAAACAAAAAGATAGTGGTGCTGGGCTCCGGCCCCATAAGGATAGGTCAGGGCGTGGAATTCGATTATTCCACCGTGCATGCGGTGTCCACCATACGCGCCTGCGGCTACGAGGCCATAATCATCAACAACAACCCGGAAACGGTTTCCACCGATTATACCTGCGCCGACAAGCTGTATTTTGAGCCGCTGTGCGTGGAGGATGTAATGAATGTGCTGCGCCTGGAACGGCCGGAGGGCGTTATAGCCACCTTGGGCGGGCAGACCGCAATCAACCTCTGCGACGGGCTTGTGCGCCGCGGAGTAAACATTATCGGCACCGGACGGGAGGCCATCGACCGCGCGGAGGACCGCGAGCTTTTCGAGCAGCTGCTTAAAAAGCTGAATATTCCGCACCCGGAGGGCAGAACGGTAAGCAGCATTGAGCAGGGCGTGGAGGCCGCAAAGGAAATAGGCTACCCGGTGCTGCTGCGGCCTTCGTTTGTGCTGGGCGGCAGAGCCATGCAGATAGCCACGGACGAGCAGCAGCTGCGCCGGTATCTGCGCACTGCGGTGGAGGTGGATGCCGACCGCCCCGTGCTTGTGGATAAATACATTGAGGGCAAGGAGGTGGAGGTGGACGCCGTATGCGACGGCACCGATGTTTTCCTGCCCGGCATAATGGAGCTGGTGGAACGCACGGGCATCCACAGCGGCGATTCCATAAGCGTGTATCCCACCTTCAGCATATCGGAAAAGGTTAAAAGCACCATAGCCGACTACACCGTGCGGCTGGGGCTGGGCATAGGCATTGTGGGGCTTTACAACATACAGTTTATAGTTGCGCCCGATCAGAGCGTGTATATAATCGAGGTCAACCCGCGTTCTTCAAGAACCGTGCCCTTCCTCTCCAAGGCCACCGGCTACGGGCTTGCCGATATAGCCACTAAGGTCATGCTGGGGGCGCGGCTGCGCGATATGGGCCTTACCGGGCAGCCCAAGCCCCGCAGCGACCGATGGTTTGTCAAGGCACCGGCCTTCTCCTTCTCCAAGCTCCACGGCATGGACGCATACCTTTCGCCCGAGATGAAATCCACCGGCGAGGCCATAGGCTACGACGCCCGGCTTACCCGTGCGCTCTATAAGGCGCTTCAGGCCTCCGGCATGAAAATAGTAAACTACGGCACGGTGCTTGCCACTATCGCCGATAAAGACAAAGAGGAGGCGCTTCCCCTTATACGCCGGTTTTATAACCTGGGCTTTAATATCCGCGCCACCGAGGGCACGGCGGCCTTCCTCAAGCAGCACGGCATCCGCACCCATGCGCTTAAAAAGCTCAGTCAGGGCTCCGGCGAGATACCCGACGAGCTGCGCCGCGGATATGTCAGCTATGTCATAAACACAAGGGATATGAGCTCCTCCAAGGTTATGTCGGACGGCTTTGAAATAAGGCGGTGCGCGGCGGAGAACGGGGTTACGATGTTTTCCTCGCTGGACACGGTGCGGGTGCTGCTGGATGTGCTGGAGGAAATGACCTTCCGCGTATCCACAATAGACGCCTGAACCGCAGTGCGGACACCTAAGCATACAACAATATAAACGGAGAAAGCAATAATGAAGCAGGTTATCCTTACAATAGAACAAAGCGCTCCCGTCGCCCGCGGCACCGTGCGTACCGTCTTAAGCGGCGATACAAGCGCAATAACCCGTCCCGGGCAGTTTATAAATATATTGCTTGATAATAAATATCTGCGCCGTCCGCTGTCGGTGTGCGACTGCACAAAAGGGGAAAACGGCAGCGTAACGGTAATATACAAGACTGTGGGAGAGGGAACCCTTAAGCTTAGCCGGCTGTCCGAGGGAACGCATCTGGATGTGCTTACCGGGCTAGGAAACGGCTACGATACCGCCCCCGCAGGGGAAAGCCCGCTGCTTATCGGCGGCGGCGCGGGAGTGCCGCCTATGTATATGCTTTGCAGGGAGCTTATAAGCCTTGGCAAAAGCGTGCAGGTAATAGCGGGCTGGAACAGCGCCGATGAGGCTTTTTATACCGAAGAATTCCGCGCGCTGGGCGCGGCCTTAACGGTGGCAACGGCGGACGGCACCATGGGAATAAAGGGCTTTGTGACTGATGCCATGAAAAACATGAAATACAGCTATATTTATGCCTGCGGGCCCCTTCCCATGCTTAAAGCGGTGGATGCCGCCGCCGCTTCCGGCGGACAGCTCAGCTTTGAGGAGCGCATGGGCTGCGGATTCGGAGCCTGCATGGGGTGCAGCTGCAAAACAAAATACGGCTATAAGCGCATCTGCCGCGACGGCCCCGTGCTTACAAGGGAGGAGATAATATGGTAAAAAACAAAACCGCGCAGCCGGAAAAGCCGGAAAACCCGTTTTTGGCGGATACGCGCGTAACGCTTTGCGGAATAACGCTGGATAACCCGGTTATCCCCGCCAGCGGCACCTTCGGCTACGGTGCGGAGTTTGCGGAAGTATACGATATAAACTGTCTGGGCACCTTTTCCTTCAAGGGCACCACGGAAAAGGCGCGCTTTGGCAACGATACCCCCCGTATTGCGGAATGTCCTGGCGGGCTGCTCAATTCCGTAGGGCTGCAGAACCCGGGCGTGGAGGCAGTGTTAAAGGAAGAGCTGCCCCGGCTTGAAAAAGTGTTCCGTAAGCCGGTAATGGCAAATGTCAGCGGCTTTTCCGTTGAAGAATATGTCCGCGTGGTAAGCCGACTTGAGGAGTGCGACCGGATAGGCTGGTACGAAATAAACATCTCCTGCCCCAATGTCCACGGCGGCGGCATGGCCTTCGGCACCGAGCCGGGAGCGGCGGCGCAGGTAACGGCAGCCGTGCGCAGGGCGACAAAAAAGCCCGTAATAATGAAGCTTTCCCCCAATACCGGGGATATAACCGCAGTGGCGCGCGCCTGCCGCGATGCCGGGGCGGACGGCCTGAGCCTTATAAACACCCTGATGGGTATGAGAATAGACATAAAACGCCGGCGCCCCGTGCTTGCCAATACCACGGGCGGGCTTTCCGGCCCGGCAGTGCTGCCGGTTGCGCTGCGCATGGTGTGGCAGGTGTATGAGGCGGTGGATATTCCCATAATCGGCATGGGCGGCGTCAGCTCCGCACGGGATGTGGCGGAAATGATGCTGGCCGGCGCCACCGCAGTGGAAATAGGCGCTGCAAACCTTGTGCAGCCCTATGCCTGCCGGGATATAATAAACGAGCTTCCGCTTTTAATGAAGGAGCTTGGAATAAATAAACTATCCGAATTAACGGGAGGAGCGCATAATGGGTAAGGATGTAATTATAGCCTGTGATTTTGCTTCGGGCAAACAGACCGAGGATTTTCTCTCCTGCTTTTCGCAGCAGCGTCCCTTTGTCAAAATCGGCATGGAGCTTTTCTATGCCGAGGGGCCGGATATCGTGCGCCGCCTGAAGAAGCGCGGACATAAGGTGTTTCTGGATCTTAAGCTGCACGATATTCCCAACACCGTAAAAAAGACCATGGCGGTGCTGTCCGGGCTGGGAGCGGATATGTGCAACCTGCACGCCGCCGGCGGCAGCGCAATGATGAGGGCAGCTCTTGAGGGGCTTACCCGGCCCGACGGCACGCGCCCGCTGCTTATTGCCGTCACGCAGCTCACCTCCACAAGCCCGCAGACCCTTAAGGAGGAGCTGCTTATAAACGAATCCATGCAGGATACCGTGCTGCACTATGCGCGCAACGCCGAAAATTCGGGGCTGGACGGCGTTGTCTGCTCTCCGCTTGAGGCCGAAAGCGTGCATACAGCATGCGGCAGCGGCTTTATAACCGTTACCCCCGGCGTGCGCTTTGCAAACGCCGAAAAGGACGATCAGACCCGCGTCATGACCCCCCTGCAGGCACGCGCGCAGGGCAGCGATTATATAGTGGTGGGCCGCCCCGTAACCGCCGCTGCCGATCCCGCCGCAGCATATGCCCGCTGCGTAAGGGAGTTCGTTTTGGGGCAGGAATAATAAACGGCAAAATGCAAAACGGCCGCAGCCGGCTAAAACACTTGCCCAAGCTGCGGATAAATACAGCCGCACCGGCGGGGTAAATTCCGTGCCGGTGCCCTGAAAGAAAGGAAACAGTATAATGACGGCAGATATAAACGCAAACAATACAGAACAGATAAGAGCAGAGGTAACAAAAGGAATACTGGAAATAGGCGCGGTGCTGCTGCGCCCGCAGCAGCCCTTTACCTGGGCAAGCGGCATAAAAAGCCCTATTTACTGCGATAACCGCCTGATTCTTTCCGCCCCCCGAGTGCGCACGCTGGTGGAAAGCGCCATTGCGCAGACGGTAAAGCGGGAATATCCGCAGGCACAGGCGCTCATGGGCACCTCCACCGCGGGCATAGCGCACGCCGCAATAGCCGCCCATATGCTGGGACTGCCCATGGGCTATGTGCGCGCCTCCAATAAGGATCACGGCCGTCAGAACCGCATAGAGGGCAGGCTGGAAAAGGGCGATAAGGTAGTGGTAATAGAGGATCTTATCTCCACCGGCGGCAGCGTGCTGGAGGTGGTGGAGGCTCTGCGCGAGGCGGGAGCCGAGGTGCTGGGCATAGTGTCCATCTTCACCTACGGCATGCAGAAGGGAAAGCAGCGGCTCAAGGAGGCAAATGTGCGCAATATAAGCCTTACGGATTTTGATACCACGGTAAATACGGCGGCGCAGCAGGGGCTTATAAGCCCGGAATCGGTGCAGCGTCTGTTCCGCTTCCGGGATAATCCCTCGGATGAAAGCTGGATAAAGGAGTAAACCGCAAAAAGCGGGCGCAGCATAGCGCGCATGTGTGCCGGGCGCACCGTTTAACGATATATTCCGGGTAAAAATTCAAAAAAGGAGAAAACAAATGAGAAGCGTTATAAGCATAACCGATCTTTCAAAGCAGGAAATCGAGCAGCTGATCGACACCGCCTGCGACATCATGGCGCAGCCGGATAAATACAGCAGCCGCTGCCGCGGCAAAAAGCTGGCCACTCTCTTCTACGAGCCCTCCACCCGCACCCGCCTGAGCTTTGAGGCGGCAATGTACGAGCTGGGCGGCAATGTTCTGGGCTTTTCCGATGCGCAAAGCTCTTCGGCCTCCAAAGGGGAAAGCGTGGCGGATACCGCAAAGGTTATCTCCTGCTTTGCCGATATAATCGCCATGCGGCACTATAAAGAGGGCGCGCCCTTGGTGGCATCCATGAATGCCTCCGTGCCCGTTATAAACGCGGGGGACGGCGGACACGATCACCCCACGCAGACGCTTGCCGATATGCTCACAATATATAAAGAAAAGGGCAGGCTCGGCAATATCACCGTGGGCTTCTGCGGCGACCTTAAATTCGGGCGCACCGTCCATTCCCTTATAGCCGCGCTTTCCAGATACGAGGGCGTGCGCTTTGTGCTGGTATCCCCCCGCGAGCTTCAGCTTCCCGATTATGTACGCCGGGATATCCTGGAAAAAAACAACATTGATTTTGTGCAGACCACCGATCTTGACGCGGCGCTGCCGGGGCTGGATGTGCTGTATATGACCCGTGTGCAGCGGGAGCGCTTCTTCAACGAGGAGGACTATCTGCGCCTTAAGGACAGCTACATTCTGCGCCCCGAGCGGCTGGTAAACGCCAAGAGCGACCTTTGCATAATGCATCCGCTGCCCCGTGTAAACGAAATGAGCGTCTCTCTTGATAAGGACAGCCGCGCCTGCTATTTCAAGCAGGTGCTCTACGGTAAATATATGCGCATGGCGCTTATATTAAAGCTTTTGGAGGTGTAAACAATGAAGGTGGATTCCATAAGAAACGGTATAGTCATCGACCATATAAACGCAGGGCGGGCAATGGAGATATATAAGCTGCTGGGGCTGGACAGCCTGGACTGCTCCGTTGCGCTTATAAAAAATGTTCCCAGCCGCCGCATGGTGCGCAAGGATATAATCAAAATAGATTCCGATTTTGACCTTGACATAAACGCTCTTGGCTTTGTTGATCCCGAGGTGACGGTAAATATCATAAGGGACGGCGTCGTGGCGGAGAAAAAGCGCGTGCAGCTTCCCAAGGAGCTTGTAAATGTGGTCTTCTGCAAAAATCCCCGCTGCATAACCTCCACCGAGCAGGAGCTTGACCATGTTTTCCGTCTTACCGACAGCAGCGAGGGCGTATACCGCTGCATATACTGCCAAACCCGCGCAGGGCATTAAATACCTCTCTTTTGCATAATGCATAAGCCAAAGCCTCTGTACCCCCGCAGCCCCTTGCCGCGGAGTGCGGGGGCTTTTGCTTGCTTTGGCTTAAGTCAATGCCTGCCTTAGGCAAAACAAAGGTAAAATAGTTGCAAAATCTTCCTTGCATATATTGACATTACCTGTGCCGTATGGTAACCTTTATTCAGGAAAGGGTGATGCCGGTATGGTTGGCATTAAAGCAACGGCTTATAACTGCAATACGCGTTTATGGGAGGCAAATTCATGAATAAAAGGCTTATTACGGCGCTTGCAGCGCTTGCGTTTGGCGTGCTTATAATATTCACCGTCTGTATCACGGTTTCTACGGTTAATACAAAGGATAAAAATCAAAATCTTACCGTTCCTACGGCGGAATGCAGCACTGCCGTTCCGGCGGTCAGTGCCTCCGTAAAGGAAGCCCCGGCGGGCATGCAGTCGCTTGCATTAAAAAGGAAAATAGTCAGGCAAAGAAACGCGCAGTACGCCAAGGACGAGCATATCACCGTTCCTCAGGCAAAATCGCAAAAGGCCAGGCAGCTGCTGGATAGGGTGCTTGCGGGCAGAAAAATGTCCTCCCTTGAGGCGGAAAATTATAATAAGACCCCTGTTGAAATACAGGAGCTTACCTATGAGCAGGCGCATCAAAGGGAGGAATATTACCGCGGGCTTATGGAAAAGGACCCCTCCGGCAAAACCGAGCAGGGTGCAAAAAACGGCGAGCTGTATGTGCTTTATCGGGATTATGCCATGAGCATTGCCACCGGGGAGCCTCTTGCACAGATGAACTACGACCGTCTCCGGCAGGCGGCGGAGGTAATTATCCGCTGGAACAGCGAAGCCCTTGAGGCATTGGAAAAGGAGCCTGAGGTGGGCATTAAGGATGAAGCCGGCATTATAGTGGCAAAAGCAAAGAGAGACGCCGGCATACTTTGCAATAAAATGCTGGATATTGTAAAGCAGCATATGGAAAAGGGCGAAACGGACACCGCCTTAAGGGAGCTTGAGCTTATAGATGAGTTCTTTAGATGCGAGCGTATATATTATAATCATGCGCAAAGTCCGATTAAGACGGAATACGATGCTCTTGAGCAAAGGCTGGAGGCCGGCGAAAGCATAGAAAGCGTGCTGTACCTGCCGGACTGATGCTGTAAAGGCGAAAAAACTAAAAACTGTATGTGCGTATTTCTGTAATTAAATAAAACAAAGTCTGCCGCAGCGGTCAACAGCCGCCTGCGGCAGGCTTTTGTCGTTTTACGCAATCGCATTTGCGTTTTTTCCGATATTAAGCCTATTAGGCGGCAAATTGTGCAGTCTGCCCCCTGTTTTTCGGGATATATTATAAAAACGGCCTCAAGTACCGGCAGCTGCTGTGCCGTATTTACATATGCTTATGAATTATCTGCATATATTCTTTCAAAACATATGCAGATAATGCGGATAAATCCTTGTTTTTCTGCATATAATATGTTAAAATTATATGCAGAAAGGCGGGCATACTATGAGAAAATTTGATTACTCCTTTTTGAATAACGGCTTGCTGCCTGCAAACCTTGTGAACCTCACTTCCAATATTGCGGCGCTCAAAACCATGGCGGGTGTGCGCAAGGACGAATACACGCAGATCTTCACGGAGCTGGAAGCGGTCGCAAAGGTGCAGTCCATTAAAAGCTCCAACGCCATCGAGGGTATTGTGACCAGCGACGAGCGTATCGCCGCCATTGTCAATCAGAACAGCGCCCCGCTGAACCACAACGAGGCTGAGATCGCCGGGTACAGAGATGCGTTGAATGAGATCCACTCGGGCTATGAGCATATTGACTTCCGGCAGAGCGACATTCTGCGTCTGCACGAAATGATGATGAGCTTTGCGGGCTAT
>CAKSKV010000008.1 GCA_934465535.1 uncultured Clostridia bacterium
GCGTAGTATCCAAGATCATAAAGTAATATAGAATGATCAATGAAGCGGTCCGCAGCAGCGGGCCGCTTTTTGTATATTCAAAGCATCTTGCAATCGGAGGAAAAGAAAGCGGGAAAAAGGGTTTGGCCGCGCTGAGAGAAATTCGCTTTAGGCAAACGAAATACGGGTAATTACGGAGGCGGCATACAGCAAATCGGTGAAGGAAGTAAAAACGGAAATTCGGGCCTTGGTGCATATACAAATGCCGGCGCACGGGAAAACAGGGGCGGGAAAAGCAAAGCCTCAAAATAAGAAAGAATACAAATTTTCAATTTGCCGTTGACATAATGCAAAGAGAGATATATAATGTAACAGTGTTATGAAACGCTGTTATTTATGAGGTGAGGAAATGGCAAAGCAGATAGAGGGCGTAGCGGAGCGGATTGTTGATGCGGCAAAGCGGGAGTTTCTTGACAAGGGCTATGTAGATGCTTCCCTGCGCACGATAGCAGCCGAGGCGGATACCAGCACAAACTCCATCTATGTGCGCTTTGGCGACAAGGAGGGGCTGTTTTCCGCCATTGTGGAGCCGGTGCTGAACGGAATGACGGAACGGTTTATCCGTATACAGGAAAAATTTCACTTGATGACACCGGAGGAGCAGGCAGAACGGATGCCCAAATACGCCGATGGCGGCACATCGGAGCTGATAGACTATATGTATGAGCATTTGGATGAATTCCGGCTGCTGCTTGATGCATCCTACGGAACGCGTTTTCATAATTTTGTGGATGAGCTGGTGCGCATTGAGGTGGAATACACATACAAATTCATGGAGGCGGTGGGGTATTCCGACAAATTCGGCGACGCTGTGACGCAAAAGCTGCTGCATATTGTAACGACATCGCGCTTTGAGAGCATATTTGAGATAATCCGCCACGGTATGAGCCGCGAGGAGGCAACGGAGTATATTGAGCTGCTGAGCCGGTATCATCGCTGCGGCTTTATTGAGATTTTCGGCAAGGGCGTGCAATAAAGATGCGTACGGGGCTGCCGCGCCGGCAGCCTTTATAAAGACGCCGCGGTTAGGCATGGCTAACTAAAAAGGAGGTTATGATAGATGAAGGAAAAGGGCCCGGTAGGGCGGATATGGGAAATGGGCGAAAAGGAGCACGACAAGCTGATCACGGCGGTGATTCTTGCGGTGCTGGGCGTTGCCTGCGGTATGGCTCCGTATTTTGCGGCGGCAAAAATCATTGTGCTGCTGCTTGCGGGGGAGAAGGCGTTTATGGTTTATCTGCCGTGGCTTCTGACGGCGTTTGGCGGTTTTCTTCTGCGCACGGTGCTGTATAACGGCGCGCTGGGGATATCCCACAGGGCAACCTTCAGCATTCTTAAGACAATTCGTGAAAAGCTGCTTGGAAAGCTGCCGCGCTTGCCGCTGGGAACGGTGATGGACACATCAAGCGGCAAGCTGAAGGAGATAATCGTGGACCAGGTGGACAGCATGGAAACCACCCTTGCGCATTTGTTTCCGGAGATGACGGCAAACATCGTTACTCCGCTGCTTACGGTTATTTATCTGTTTGTTCTTGACTGGCGTTTGGCGCTGCTTTCCCTTGCGGTGTTTCCGATTGCGTTTGTTTTTATGATGACGGTTATGGGGGGCTATGCAAAGAATTATGCAGGCGCCGTAAAGGCGACGACCGAGATGAGCAGCACGATGATTGAGTACATAAACGGCATAGAGGTTATAAAGGCGTTTAACCAGGGCAAGGCCTCCTATACAAAGCTGACCGAGAAGGGGAGGGCAAACGCGCAGTATTATTACGATTGGATGCGACGCAGTCAGCTGGGCATGTCTATGGCGTATGCGTTTTTCCCGGCGCAGATGCTGACGATACTGCCGTTTGGATGGCTGTTTTACACACACGGCACATTAAGCGGGGCCACATTTATTACAGTGATAGTGCTTGCACTGGGCATGGCGGCCCCCATTGTGGCGGCGTTTAACTTTGTGGACACGCTGGCGCAGGTGGGAACGACCGCCAAGCAGGTGGATGAGATACTGAAGGCCCGGGAGCAGGAGCACGGAACGCAGAGGGTTGATTTTGAAAATCATGATATTGAGATACAAAATGTTTCCTTCGGCTATCATGACGACAAGGAAATACTGCATGGCGTGAGTTTGTCGATTCCGCAGAACACGATGACGGCGCTGGTAGGGCCGTCCGGCTCCGGGAAATCCACGCTGGCAAAGCTTATTGCGGGCTTTTGGGATGTGGAAAACGGCGATATTACGATGGGCGGGCACAGCCTAAAGGATATCCCGCTTGAGGAGCTTTACGATCAGGTGGCGTTTGTTTCGCAGGATAATTATTTGTTTGATGATACTGTACGGGAAAACATCCGTATGGGGCGCAGGGATGCCACCGATGCGGAGGTGGAGGAGGCGGCGCACAGTGCGGGCTGCGACAGCTTTATAAACGAGCTGGAGAAGGGCTTTGAAACCGTTGTAGGCGGAGGAGGCGCGCACCTTTCCGGAGGAGAGCGGCAGCGAATTGCCATTGCGCGCGCGATGCTGAAAAACGCGCCGGTGATAATCCTTGATGAGGCGACGGCGTATATCGACCCGGAGAACGAGGCGGTAATCCAGAAGGCGGTGGCAAGGCTGGTGAAGGACAAAACGGTGATAGTGATTGCGCACAGGCTTTCCACCATAACGGGAGCGGATAATATTGCGGTGGTGAAGGACGGGCATATTGAAGCAAGCGGCAGGCACGATGAGCTGCTGGACATATGCGCGCTTTACAGAGAAATGTGGCAGGCGCATATAGGAGCAAAGGACGGTGACGCACAATGATAGAGGCATTTCGTAAGATTTGGCGTTTTGCGGGAAACGAAAGAAAAAACATAAATAAATCCGTTGCAGTGGGTTTTCTCAATGCCGTATTGCAGATGTTTCAGGCGGCGGCGATATATTTTGTGGTGCTTGCGCTCACAAGCGGCGATAAGAGCGGAAAAACCGCATGGACAGCGCTTATATGTGAGCTTATTGCCGTTTTCGGCGGCGCCGTAAGCGCGAGCTTTTCAAAAATGCTGCAAACACATGCGGGCTATTTTATGGCGGCGGACCGCAGAATTTCCATTGCGGAGAGGCTGAAAAGCGTGCCGATGGGCTTTTTCAATAAAAACAGCCTCGGGCAGATATCGGGAGTGTGCACAACGGTAATAGGCAGCATAGAGAGCATGGTGCCGATGGTGCTTGTGAATATACTGGGAGGGCTTATTACCACTGCGGTATTTGCCGTGCTGATATTGGTCTTTGACTGGCGTATAGGGCTGATAGTTATTGCGGGCATTGCGCTTTATATGTGCGCGGTTTCCGCAATGGAGAAAAAGTCGGCGGCGATAGCGGAGAACACGCAGAAATCGCAGACCGCGCTTATCGAGGCCGTGCTGGAAACGGTGCAGGGCATGAGCGTTGTAAAATCCTTCAATCTTACCGGCAAGGGGGATAAAAAGCTGAGGGATGCACTTGAGTATAACCGCCGCAGCAATGTTGAGGTGGCGGATATGCTTACGCCCTATACCGCGCTGCAGGAGGCGGTGCTTCAGGCAGCAAGCGTATGCATGATGCTGGCGGCGGTGCTTTTATGGATAAAGGGCGTTATGAGCCTTGCCGCAGCGCTTACGGCGCTTGTGATGTCCTTCCTTGTATTTAATCAGATAAAGGCGTTCGGCATGGGCGTTTCCATGCTGCGTCTTGCGGCGGCCGCTATTGACCGCACCGAGGAGACGGAAAAAATGCCGCGTATGGACGAAAACGGAAGGGCGCTTTCTCCGCAGAAGCATGACATTGTTTTTGACCATGTAAGCTTTTCCTATGAGCAAAGGCCTGTTCTGCAGGATATTTCCGTGACGCTGCCCGACAGGACCACAACGGCGATAATCGGGCCCTCCGGCAGCGGAAAAACAACCTTTTGCAGCCTGATTGCCCGCTTTTGGGATACGGACAGCGGCAGCGTAAGTATAGGCGGCTGCGATGTGAAGGATTATACACTGGAGGCGCTTATGGATCAGATAAGCATGGTGTTCCAGAATGTTTATCTGTTTGCCGACACCGTTGAAAACAACATTAAGTTCAGCAGGCCGGAGGCAACGCATGAGCAGGTAGTGCAGGCGGCAAAGGCGGCCTGCTGCGACGACTTTATTCAGGGGCTGCCCGACGGCTATAACACTGTTATCGGCGAGGGAGGGGCAAGCCTTTCCGGCGGCGAAAAGCAGCGCATTTCCATTGCGCGCGCAATGCTTAAGAATGCGCCGATAGTTATTTTGGACGAAGCCACGGCAAATGTGGACCCCGAAAACGAGGACAGGCTGCAAAAGGCAATTGAGGCCCTTACGCGCGATAAGACCATTATTATGATAGCGCACAGACTTAAAACCGTGCGCAATGCAGATCAGATACTGGTGATTGATCACGGCCGTATCGTGCAGAAGGGAAAGCATGAGCAGCTGATCGGCCGGTCCGGCATATATGCGGACTTTGTAGGCGGCAAGAGGCAGACCGTTGATTGGAAGCTGTAAAAAAATGCGGCGCAGGACAAACGATTAAGTCGGATTCCTGCGCTGCATTTGTATTAGGTAAAAGATATTAAAACAAAAGGGATAAGCTTATCAAGCTTATTTGAAAGCCCGTAAATGCAGTGCAGCGGTATATTGACATAAGGGAGAAATACTGATATAATATGCATTAAACAATGCACATCGTATAGTGCATATTGCAAAGGAGTTATAATGGCGCCGAAAAACAAATTTACCAAAGAGAAAATGACGGAGGCCGCCATGCAGGTGGTGCGGCAAAAGGGATACGGCGCGCTTACGGCGCAGAGCATTGCGGAGGTGCTGGGAACCTCGACAAGGCCGGTGTTTACCTGCTTTGAAACCATGGAAAGGGTGAGGACGGAGGTATATGAGCGGGCTGCTGCGGTTTATGACGGTTATATCGAGGCGGGACTGAAGAAGGAAACCCCGTTTTTCGGAGCGGGTATGCAGTATATACGGTTTGCACGGGAGGAGCCGGAGCTTTATAGGTTTTTGTTTTTGAGTCGAAACGGGGAATATGATGCAATGAAGGCAATGCGGCATATGCAGGAGCTTGTCCGCCCGACGCTTACGGACATTTACGGCATAACCGCAGAGGAAGCGGATGTCTATTTTCGGGATATGTGGCTTGCGGCGCACAGCCTGTGCACGCTGATAGTGACCGGCGCCTGCCCGTATTCCGACCGTGAGATCGGCGGGATACTGACGGGGCTGAGCGTGAGCATATGCAAGGCAATAAAGGAGA
Source organism: uncultured Clostridia bacterium (assembly GCA_934465535.1). Taxonomy (GTDB): domain Bacteria; phylum Bacillota; class Clostridia; order Christensenellales; family QALW01; genus UMGS1338. Next base: position 5,333 of record CAKSKV010000008.1, read on the forward strand.
TACCGGGCTTTGCAAAAGGAGAATTTGACCGTGATGAGATATTCCGCGGGCTGACGGCCGGGCGGGGGAAGAAAAACTGAACATGGAAATAATACGCCTGAAAAAAGAGGACTATGAGGGAAAAAGGTTTACCGCAAGCTATACAACGGGCGGGTATTATGACATTTGTCCCGTTGACAGCGGATTTTTGATAAAATATGTACCATTTGCGGCGCCGGAGAAAAAGACCTTTGACGATGTATTTTTCGGAGAGTGGCCGGAGGCGCCCGCGGCATTGGGTGCATTTGAGGACGGGAGGCTTACGGGCTTTGCCGAGGGCTCCATGGAAAGCCGGAACAACCGTTTCAGGATAAGCAATATTTGCGTGTTTGACGGGGAAAATCGCGGCAAAGGGATAGGCAGGGCGCTTATGGAGGCAATAATTAAGGAAGCGGAAGCCGCGGGAGCGAGGATGGCGGTGCTGGAAACGCAGTCCTGCAACGAAGGGGCAATTGCGTTTTATAAAAAATGCGGCTTTGAGATTATAGGCTTTGACCTTTATGCCTATACCGATACGGACCCGGAACGCCGCGAGGAAAGGATGGAAATGGGAAAAAAGCTGATACGGGCATGAAGGGGGAAGAAATAATTATGAAAAATATCGCTATTTATGTTCACGGCAAGGGCGGCTCTGCACAGGAGGCTGAGCATTACGGGACGCTGTTTCCCGATGCGGAGGTGACGGTTATGCCCGACGGAGAGCATTGGTTTCATACGCAGCGTCAATTGCAGTTTTTGGACAGCCGGATCACATCACGGGAGAATAAATGAGCGTTTACCGCCTTGTGCGGCGCAGGGTAAAACGGAGGGAAAATTAAATGAACACACTTAAAACCGTTCAGGTGCTTTCAAAAATGGGCAAGGTCTTAAGCAAAATAGTATTTGTTTTCTGTATTATCGGCTTTTGCGGCTGTATTGCGGGCATTTTAAGCATGGCGCTGGGCGTTCAGACGCTTAAGCTCGGCGGTGTAACGCTTAAAGGCATTCTGCAGGCAGAGAACATCAGTGAACAGGGCGTGTATGCGGCAATGTCGGCAGGCATGGTTTTTTGCGCAGGGGAAGCGGTGCTTGCAAAATTTGCAGAGCATTATTTCAGGCGTGAGCTTTCCGACGGCACTCCGTTTACATCGGGCGGCGCAGGGGAAATGATGCGGCTGGGAATACTGGCTATCTGTATTCCTATCGGTATACAGATAATCGTGAGCATAATTTACGCAGCATCGAAGCAGGCCGTGCAGGGGATGATTGACTTTGACAGCTCCGGCTCGGTCGCGCTTGGCATTATGTTTATTGTTATGTCGGTTATCTGCCGCTGCGGAGCGGAACAATGTGAAAAAGCTGACGAGGGAAAATGAAGCATGCCGAGGCGGATATGCTGAAGCGAGCGGGAATTTGCGAAGGCTTTATAATGCGCTGCTATGCGCCTATTAAAAACGGATAAACGGATAAATTATCCCCGGCAAATTAAAATGAACTTTCTGAAATATCGGATTTTCAGGGTTTGCATAAAAGCCGGGGATTTATTTTTTTCGAATGCTTTCGCTGTTAAAACAGCAGAAACAGCCGGTACACGGCAAAGGCTGCCGCATAGGCCGTAAGGGTTTGGAACAGGGCGGCGGCAGCAGCACGGACTGCCGAGCCCAGCTCCTTTTTCATGGCGGAGCAGGCGGCTATGCACGGCGAGTAAAGCAGGCAGAACACCATAAAGGAAACGGAGGAGGCGGGGGTAAAGCAGCCGGAAAGAATCGCGGGCAGCGCCTCCGGCGAGCCGGCTGCATATACTACCGTAAGGCAGGAAATTACGGATTCCTTGGCGGCGATGCCGGATAAAAGGCTTACGGCCGCCTGCCATGTTCCAAAGCCCAAGGGCGCAAGCAGCGGTGCAATAAGCGCGCCGGCGCGGGCAAGAAGACTCTCTGCGGGATCGGCGGCGGGAACAAAGGCGGGCGTAAAGGCGCTTAGCGTCCATATTATTACCGAAAGACAGGCAATAAGCGTTCCGGTGCGAAGGATAAAGCTGCGGCATTTCTGCCACAGATGCACAAACAGGGTGCGGATATCAGGGATGCGGTACGGCGGCAGCTCCAAAAGAAACGGCGCGCTGCCCCCGCGCAGCACGGTTTTGCGCAGGATCGCACCGTAGATCACCGCGGCCGCAACACCCAGAATATATATCCCTGCGCTTACAAAGCCGCCGGAGAACGGAAAGAAGGTACCGGCAAACAATGCATATATGGGCATTCGTGCACAACAGCTCATAAACGGGGAAAGCAGCACGGTAGCCGTTTTTTCCTGCTGCGAGGAGGCGGTGCGTGCAGCGAAAACGGCGGGAACGGTGCAGCCAAAGCCCATTAGCATGGGTATAAACGCCTTTCCGCTCATGCCGATGCTGCGCATCGGGCCGTCTGCAAGAAAGGCGGCCCGCGCCATAAGGCCGCTGTCCTCAAGCAGCGTAAGGAAGAGATACAATAAAGAAAGCTGGGGAATAAAGGCAAGCACCGCGCTTACGCCGCCCAGCAGCCCTTGGGAAACAAGGCGGCACAGCCAGACCGGGGCGTTTATGCCGCTCAGTGCGGCGGAGATCAGCCCCGCAAGATGTATATTAACGGCGTTTGATAAAAGCTCGCCAAGATATCGGCCCGGAGCGCCGAAAACGATAAAAAACACGCTGAACAGCACGGCCAAAAGCAAAGGAAACGCCCAAAAACGGTTAAGCACAAGGCGGTCGAGACGGTCGGTAAGAGGCTCCGAGGGATCTCCGTTAAAATAACGCTTTATCAAAAGCCCGATATACTCATATCGGTCGTGGGCAAGGGCGGCAAAGCTGTCGCCGTAAACGGAAGCCAGCGAGGAAATAAAGCTCAAAAGCTCACGGCGTACGCCGTCTTCTTCGGGGAGGGCGGCGTTATTGCCGCAGGAGGAAAGAACATCGGAGGCAAACGCAGGCGCATTGTCCGGGCAGAAGGAGCCCGAAATGCGCAGCACCTCCCGGACGGAGGGCAGTGCGCGTATAAGATTTTCCGTCTTCGGCGTTTTGCCCATGCAGAGGAAAAGCTGCCCCTTAAGCTCCTCAAGCCCGGTTTTTTTCTTTGCGGAAATGGGCAGAGCGTCAACGCCCAGTTCCTGTGCAAGACCGGCATAGTCTATATGAACGCCGCGCTTTTCCAGCTCGTCGGACATGTTTACGGCCATAAGCACCGGAAGGCGCAGCTCACAAAGCTGAAGAGTTAAATAAAGGCTTTTTTCCGGGCAGGTGCCGTCCAGAATGTTGATTATAACATCGGGCGGCTGCTGTTCAAGATAGCTTTTTGTAATTCTTTCCTCGATAGAGTAGGGATAGAGCGAATAAATGCCGGGCAGGTCGATAAGACGGATGGTTTCTCCGTTTGCAGAAAATGTCCCCTCCTTTTTTTCCACCGTAACTCCGGCCCAGTTGCCAACATATTGCTGCTGGCCGGTAAGAGCGTTGAAAAGGGCGGTTTTACCGCAGTTCGGATTTCCGACAAGAGCGGCTGTTATCATAAAATATCCTCCTTATTTCCGCTGCTGCCCGTAATGTGCTGCCCGAGACGGGATGCGCGGACGCCGTATCGGAATACTACTGCGGCTTTACAAGAACGGAGGCCGCATAGCCGTGCCTTATGGCAAGGCGGTATCCGCGCACCTTTATAAGCACCGGCCCGCCAAAGGGTGCGCGGCGCAGCATGCGTATATGCGTGCCGGGAGTCAGCCCGAGCTCGCACAGCCTGTGCCGGGTGCCGTCGCTTTTTTTAACGGGCAGTACGGTGCCCTCTTGCCCGGAGCGAAGCGCACAAAGGCTGATCGCGCCTGATTTTATCGTCATATATTTTTTCTCCCTTTTATCTGCTTAATTTTATCTCGTTTGGGGCAGCGGCAATATAACTGTTGCTAATTGAATAATGCGGTTGTATAATCATATAAAACGGAGGGGGAAAATATGTATCCTGTTATACTGCCGGATGATGTAAAATGCAAATGGAGCTATTCCGATGTTTTTAACGGAACATCGCGTCTGGTAAAGGCGTATACGCATGAAAATTTTCATATGCTCATGCACTGCCACGATTTTTACGAGCTTAACATTGTGCTTTGCGGCAGCGGAATGCACTATTTCGGAAACAGTCGGCGGGCATTTTTGCCGGGCGATGTGTTTGTTATACCTCCGGGCAGCAGGCACGGCTATTATCCGAGCCTGCCCGAGGAAAGGGTGGATATTTTTCACATTCTGCTTCATGAAAAATTCTTTATCCGTTACAGGGCCGAATTGTCGGGGCTTCAGGGATATGTGCTGCTTTTTACGCTGGAGCCTACGCTGCGAAGCCTGGACAGAAGCCAAAGATACAGCCTCAGACTGGGCGAGCGCCTTGAGGAAATAAGGCCGTTTATGGACAAAATGGGGGCGCTTTATTATAACAATCATGCCGAGGCGGATGTTATGCTCAATGCAGCGGCGCTGTATATAATTGCATGGCTGTGCGGTATATGCAGGAATAACGATGCCCAAAAGCAGGAGCTGCAGGTGCTCAGCGACTGCATAAAGGCCGTTGACGCAGCGGAGCCGGGCAGCCTGACCGCGGAAATGCTGGCAAAGGCGGCGGCGGTTTCAAGGTCTACGCTTTTCCGCAGCTTTCGCAGAGGGCTTGGGATGACACCGGGAGATTATATAAGGCTTTGCAGGCTGGATGACGCCGCTCTCAGGCTGCGCTCCGGCGAGGAAAGCATTGCGGATATTGCGCAGAACTGCGGCTTTTTCGACAGCTCGCACTTTATAAAGGCGTTTTCCGAGCATTTCGGAATCACGCCGGCACGGTACAGGCGCGCTGCAAGGGACAATGAAAATTCATGAAAACGGAGCAAAAGAATTTTAGATATTGACAATTGAAAATTTTATGATAAATTATATATGAAAACGATTTCAGGCGGTGAGATGAGTGGTTACAATCAAGGATATTGCCCGGGAAGCGGGAGTGTCGGTGACTTCGGTATCACGTTTTTTCAATAACCGTCGGCTGCTCAGCGCGGAAAGCTGCTCAAGAATAGAGGCCGTGGTGGAAAAGTACGGCTATACGCCCAATTCAATGGGACGAAGCCTGCGTCTGGCACGGTCCGGCAAGGTGCTTGTGCTGCTGCCCACCATGGAAAACCCCATGTATCTCAAGATATTATCCGCCATTGAAAACGAATGTTATCAGTACGGGCTTACCGTGCTTGCCTGCGATACTCATGACGACAGCTTCAAGGAAAAGCATTTGCTGGCCATGCTCACAAATCACTATGCCGACGGCGCAATACTGTTTTCCTCCGCGCTTGCCAGTCAGGAGCTCAGCATTGCGGCAAAGCGTCTGCCATTGGTGCTTTGCTGCGAGCAGCGGGAGGATGCGGCGGTAAGCAGCGTGTCCATAGACGACCGTGCGGCGGCGTTCGAGGCGGTGGAATACCTTATACGCAAGGGGCACAGCAGGATAGCCATGGCCTCCGGCAGGGAAAACTACGGCTCCACGGCACTGCGTGAGCAGGGCTATACCGAGGCGCTGAAAAAATACGGCCTGAATGTGCGTAAGGATTATATCCTGCGCGGAGATTACGGCTATCGCAGCGGTATGTCGGCAGCACAGAAGGTTTTCGGCATGGAGCCAATGCCAAGCGCGCTGTTTTGCGTTTCGGATGCGGTGGCGGTGGGCGCGGCAAGAATAGCGGTGCTGGAAAAAAAGAGCCTGAGCATTATAGGCTTTGACAACACATCCATAACCGGAATGTTCATTCCCGGCATTACAAGCGTTGCCCAGCCGCGGGCGGAAATGGGCAAGGCTGCGGTGGAGCTGCTGATGGCAAGAATGGAAAACATAAAGCAGCCTCCGCAGAAGCGCTTTTTGCCGCACAGCCTTGTGGCGCGCGAAAGCACAGAGGGCATGCAGCAGGAGCATTTACGGACATTTTCCGCAGAGGAGTAATTAACTTAATTTAACCGTATAGAATCCCTTCGGGGTTTTATAATAAAAAGAATTTTATGAGGTGAAACTTATGGCAAAGATTAAAGCAGGCATTATCGGCTGCGGCGGTATCGGAACAGGCAAGCATCTGCCCGCGCTCAAGGCGCTCAGTGACAGAGTTGAGGTTGTAGGATTCTGCGATATAATTGAAGAGCGTGCGCAGAAGGCCTGCAAGGAGTTTGGCGCAGAGGGTGCCAAGGTGTATACCGATTATAAGGAAATGCTTAAGGACGAGAGCATTCAGACCATTCATGTCTGCACCCCCAACCGTTCTCACAGCTTTATTTCCATTGACGCCATGAAGGCGGGCAAGCATGTTATCTGCGAAAAGCCCATGGCAAAAACCTATGCCGAGGCCAAGGCAATGCTGGACTGCTCCAAGGAGACCGGCCGCATTCTTACCATCGGCTATCAGAACAGATATACCAAGGAATCAATGTATGTAAAGCGTTTCTGCGAGTCCGGTGAGGCCGGCGATATCTACTATGCAAAGGCTCATGCCATTCGCCGCAGAGGCGTTCCCACATGGGGCGTGTTCCTCAATGAATACGAGCAGGGCGGCGGTCCGCTTATCGATATCGGAACCCATGCGCTGGATCTTACGCTTTGGTGCATGAACAACTACAAGCCTAAGGCAGTGCTGGGCACCACTTTCAAAAAGCTGGGTGATCAGAAGGAAACCGGCAACCCGTGGGGCGATTGGGATCAGTCTCAGTTCACTGTTGAGGATTCCGCCTTCGGTCTTATCGTAATGCAGAACGGAGCCACCATTCAGCTGGAGAGCAGCTGGGCGCTCAATACCCTGGATATCGACGAGGCCAAAACCACTCTGTGCGGCACAAAGGCCGGTATCGATATGAGAGACGGCGTTCGCGTAAACGGTGTGAAATTTGGCAAGATGTACACCATGAAGCCCGACCTTTGCGGAGTGGGCGTTGCGTTCTTTGACGCTGCGGGCGGAGATAATCCTTCCGTAACCGAGCTTGGTTTGTTCCTTAACGCGGTAGAGGGCAAGGGCGAGCTTGTTACAAAGCCGGAGCAGGCGCTTGTGGTAACGCAGCTGCTTGAGGCTATCTATACCTCTGCCAAGACCGGCAAGGCCGTATACTTTGATTAATCAAACGCTGTAATGCCGCACCGTTTTGCGTCGATAAGGCGCAAAACGGCGCGGCACAGGCGCAAACACTGCTTTTGCCCGTGCGGCATCTGCGGTAAAAATTCAGGAGGTTGCAGTTATGAATATAGTTATCTATAACGAAGGTATTCACGATAAAGAAGAATTCATCAAAAAGGTTTATCCCGAGGGCATTCACGGCCAGCTTAAGCATATTCTGGATGACGGCAGCAACAATATTACGGTGGTTACGCTGGACAATGTAAACGATATCACCGAGGAGCTGCTTGCAAAAACCGATGTTATGCTGTGGTGGGGTCATGTAGCCCATCATATGGTGCCGGACGAGGTTTCAAACCGTGTTGCCGAGGCCGTGCAGAAGGGAATGGGTCTTATCGCCCTGCATTCGGCTCATATGAGCAAGCCCTTCCGTCAGCTTATGGGAACATCGTGCACCCTTAAATGGAGAGACGATGATTCCGAGCGCCTGTGGGTAACGGCGCCGTCGCACCCGATAGCGGAGGGTCTGCCCGAACATTTCGAGCTGCCTCAGGAAGAAATGTACGGCGAATTCTTTGATATTCCCAAGCCCGACGATGTGGTGTTCATGGGTTGGTTTACCGGCGGCGAGCTGTTCCGCAGCGGCGTGACCTTCAACCGCGGTCTTGGCCGTGTGTTCTATTTCCAGCCCGGACATGAGGCATTCCCCACCTATTTCAACGAGAATGTGGAGAAGATAATCCGCAACGCTGTTAAGTGGGCGGCGCCGACAAAGCGTCTTGAGAGACTGGATTGCCCCTGCTATCAGAAGCTGGAGGCCATAAAATAACAAAGTGCCGATAAGCACCGGACGGGCGGCTTGCGGGCTGCCTGCCGGCTGCGGCTATATGCTGCACCGCGCATATGAAAACGAAAGGAAGGTGTAAAACATGAAATTAGGAGTACTTACCGTTGCACTGGGAGATCAGCCCTTTGACAAGGCGCTGGATTTTCTGGAGGAGCAGGGTGTAGAAATGATAGAAGTGGGCTGCGGCGGACATCCGGGAACAGCGCACTGCGATCCCGAAATACTGCTGCACGATGATGAGGCGCTGAAGAAATTCCGCAATACCGTGGAAAAGCACCATATGGAAATATCCGCACTCAGCGTGCACTGCAATACCATTCATCCCAACAAGGAAATTGCGGCCAAGGCCGATTATGACACCCATCGCGCCGTGCTGATGGCGGAGAAGCTGGGCATACACCAGATAAACACTTTTTCCGGCTGCGCCGGCGATTGCAGCGAAAGCAAATATCCCAACTGGGTAACCTGCGCATGGCCCGATGATTATACTGAAATACTCAAGTATCAGTGGAATGAGTGCCTCATTCCTTATTGGCGCAGCTTTGTACCCTTTGCAAAGGAACACGGCGTAAACAAGATAGCCTTTGAGCCGCATCCCGGCTTTATGGTGTACAATCCCGAAACCGTGCTGAAGATCCGTGAGGCAGTCGGCCCGGAGATAGGCGCAAACCTTGATCCGAGCCATCTTATCTGGCAGGGAATCGACCCTGTGGAGGCAATAAAAGCCCTTAAGGGAGCAATATTCCACTTCCATGCCAAGGATACAAGGCTGAATCAGCGCAACATCGCCGTAAACGGCGTGCTGGATACCAAGCCGTACAGCGATGAGATGGGACGCTCCTGGATATTCCGCACCATAGGCTACGGAAACGGTGAATCCTACTGGAGAGATATTATAAGCGCACTGAGGCTTGTGGGTTATGACCATGCCGTAAGCATTGAGCATGAGGACAGCCTTATGAGCAGCCCGGAGGGCCTTAAGAAGGCCATTGCGTTCCTTAAGGATATTATTATCCGGGAGCCTGCGGGCGAGATGTTCTGGGCATAACCGCCCCAACATCGGCGCGGGAAAAACTCACTTGAAAGTGAATAACGAAAGGAAAACCCTTTATGCATAATATATGTGTTGTTGGCTACGGCGGAATGGGCGGTTGGCATGTGTATTATATAACGCATGACCTTACTGATATCCTGCATCTTTCCGGCATTGTGGACATCCGTCCCGAGCGTGAGGAAGAGGCGCGCAAAAACGGTATTCATGTTTACGATTCCTTTGAGCAGATGCTGGAGGATCCTTCGGTGGATATCGTGCTGCTTGCCATTCCGAACAATCTGCACAGGCCCTATGCCGAGCGTGCTATGAGAGCCGGCAAAAATGTTATCTGCGAAAAGCCAGCTACCTTAAACGCTCAGGAATTCCGTGAGCTTATGGCCATTTCAAAGGAAACCGGAAAAACGCTTACGGTGCACCAGAACAGACGGTGGGACCGCGATTACCGCATGGTAAAGGAAGTATACGATAAAAAGCCGATAGGCGATGTCTATATGCTGGAAAGCCGCGTGCAGGGCTCGCGTCAGGTGCTTAACGGCTGGCGCGGAGCAAAGGAAAACGGCGGCGGCATGGTATACGATTGGGGCGTGCATCTGATCGATCAGTATCTTGATATGATAGACAGTCCCGTGACCCAAGTGTATGCGCAGCTGTTCAATCTGTATACCGATGAGGTGGACGATAACTTCAAGGCCATGCTGCGTTTTGAAAACGGCGTAAGCGCGCTTGTTGAGGTTTCCATGAACTGCTTCATACTGCATCCGCGCTGGCATGTGTCCGGCAAGGTCGGAACCATGGTGATAAACGATTGGGACTGCAACGGTAAAATGGTGCGTCTTGCCGATGACGGCAAAATGGAATGGGACGAGAAGATTGTCTACACTTCCGCCGGCCCGACGAGAAGCATGGCGCCCAGACCCGTTGAAACCACCCGTGAGCTGCCTCTGCCGGAGGTTCAGTGCGACCATCTGGACTTTTACCGCGGTCTTTGCGCGCATCTTGACGGCAAAGCGGAGCTTCCGGTAAAGCCCGAAAGCGTGCTGCGCGTGCTGGAGGTTATGGATGCGGTGTTTGAATCCGGCAAAACCGGAGAGTGCATCAAGTGCCATATCTGATAAAAGTAAATATCAACAAAAATCCGTACCCCATGGGTACGGATTTTTATATCCGCGCCGGGCACTCTGCCGCCTGATAAAGCGCGGTGCGGTAAAGCACGGGGGAGAATGTTCGCCCGGTCAAAATAGTGATTTTATATGCGTAAAAGGGCGATAAAGTGCACAATTCGATGCATTTTGTTCATTTTGTGTATTCCGTTTCGGCGGCGAATATGTTATTATATAAAGGAAATATTAAATACTGAAAATATGTGCCGCTGTGCTGACAGCAAGGCACCTAAGGATAAGAGGAGGCCCGATATGAGCATTTCATTTGAATTTTCCGATACTACCCTTGAAAGAATGAGCGGCAAGGGTGTTTTTTTAACAGTGGGCGAGGATAAGCCCAACACCATGACCATTGGCTGGGGCAGCATATCGGTATACTGGAACAAGCCGGTATTCATAGTGCCGGTGCGGCACAGCCGCTATTCCTATTCCATTCTTGAAAAGGGCAGCGGCTTTACCGTAAGCGTACCGCCGCAGGATGAAAGAATGCTGCGCGCGCTTACCGTATGCGGCAAAAATTCCGGCAGAGATATGGACAAATACGCCTACGGCTGGATAACTCCGGTTGCCGGCGTGGCCGGAAAGGTGCCGATAATCGCAGGCTGCGATTATTATTACGAGTGCCGGGTAATATATTCTGCCGATCTTAAATTGGAGGAGCTTCCCCCGGAGATAAAAGCAAAGTGCTACCCCTCGGACGATGTCCATAAGCTGTACTTCGGCGAGATACTGGCTGCCTATAAGGGCTGAGGTGACGGACATGCCCTTTGTAAAAGGCAGATATGTGCCGGAATCCGAAATGCAGCCCGCCTCGGAAAACGAGCAGGAGCAAAATAAGCCGGCTGTGCGGGAGAAAAAGCGCGTAAAGGAAAAACGCTTGAAAAAAAAGAATATTCCGACGCCGGAGCTTACCCCTGAGGAGCTGGAGGCGCAGCGCCTTGAGGAGGAAAGAAAGATAAAGGAAAGCGCAGAGCGCTTTGAAAGGCTTATATCCACCGATACTCCGGATCTAACGCAGCTTAATCTGCTTATAGAAAAGGAAAAAAAGAAGGAAAAAAGCGCATGGCGCAAACGCGCGGGGTCGGTAAAGGTCATGCTTACCGTGCTGCTGCTTGCAAGCCTGGGGCTGATGATAATGGCTATCAGCTTTGCTTCGGCAACCCTTATGGTCATAAGCCTTGCATCCATGGCCGTACTGTGCGCGGCATATTTCCTGACGGTGCCGCGGCGTTAAATTACCGTTTTTGTTCACAAATGCCTAAGCCGGGGAGCAGTGCGTCTGCTGCACCCGCCGCAGGCCCAATAACCTGCGGTATCGGCACACATTTTTATATAAAGACTAAATTGTATTTATTCCGGGGAACCCGGATATTATATAGGAGGTTTTTATGAAGAAAGCATTGGCGGTGCTTATGTGCATTATCGCACTGCTTCTGGCGGCGTGTACGCCCGGGGCAACCGGCGAAACGACTCCGAGCGCCGGAACGGAAAACACGCAGGATCCCCAGGAGGGGAAAAAGGATGCTTATGCGGACAACGGCGGCATGAATGTCAACTATCTGTGCGGTATTGACATGTTCGGCCGCAGCTTCGGCCCGGTTTCGGGCATGGACGAGAACAAAAAGGTCGGAATGTTCTATTTTATTTGGCACGGCGAGAGCGGCAAGACCACCTTTGACAACACAAAGCAGCTTGCCGAGGACCCGGACACCTTCTGGGACATGACAAAAAATGTCGGCTCTTTCCATTACTGGGGCGAGCCGCTGTTCGGATACTATTTGTCATGGGATAAATGGGTTATTGCGCGCCATATAGAAATGCTTACATCGGCCGGAGTAGATTATCTTGTATTTGATACAACAAACTCCGTTACATATAAGCAGGCTTATACGGCGGTATTTAAGGTGCTTCAGGAGTATAAGGAAGCGGGCTGGAATGTGCCCAAGGTGGTATTTTATACAAATTCCTATTCTGTGGGCACCATGCGCAACCTTTATGAGCAGCTTTATTCCAAAGGGCTTTATAAAGAGCTTTGGTATTGCCCGGACGGCGAAAAGCCCATGATAATAGGCAATCCCGATGATGCGGATTACAAGGGCGACAAATCCTTTTTGGATTTCTTTGATGTGCGCCTGTCCCAGTGGCCGGACGCGGCGTATAATCCCGACGGAATTCCGTGGATGGAGTGGAAATATCCTCAGCCCGTGCACAACGGCTTTATGAATGTCGCGGTGGCGCAGCATCCGCAGCTGCCCTTCAGCGCCTCCATCACCGACCGAAGCCGCAACTGGGGCCGCGGATACAATTTTGAAACCAAGGAAAATGTAGAGGCGGACAGCCGCAAGGGCACAAACTTCCAGAGCCAGTGGGATACGGTGCTTGCAAACAAGGATAAAGTGGATAATGTGTTTGTTACGGGCTGGAACGAGTGGATAGCCATAAAGCTGGATCTGGGCGACGGCAAGCCGTGGTTTGTGGACTGCGCAACGGAGGAATTTTCCCGCGATATTGAGCCCATGAAGGGCGGCTACGAGGATGCCTTCTATTTACAGCTTTGCGACAATATAAGAAGATATAAGGGACAGCATGACGAAGTGCGTCTGCCCGATAAGAAAACAGTGGATATAAACGGCGAGCTTTCGCAGTGGGACGGTGTGAACAGCGTTTACAACTGCGTTACACAGCAGTCGGTAAAGCGTACGGGTAAGAGCGTTGACCGCCGTATAAACTATGCTCTTGATGCCGCACGCAACAATATTCAGCAGGTTAAAATTGCAAACGATGCCGATAAGCTGTATTTCTATATCAAATGTGAAAATGCCGTTACGGATGCCGATAAGGCCGATTTTATGAACATATATCTCGGCACCGGCGAGCTTGCGCTCAAGGGCTGGAACGGATATGAATATGTGCTTAATTGCGGTGACGGCAGCCTCAGCAGCCTTGATGCAGAGGGTAAACGCACCCGCATAGCAAATATCGAGGTTAAGGTTTCCGGAAACACCGTGCAGGCCTCGGTAAGCCGCAGCGATATTGCCGCTATGGAAGTATCGGGCATATATTTCAAGGTTGCGGACGCCGTAAGCAGCACGGATATAATGGATACCTATACATACGGCAAGAGCCTGCCTATGGGACGCCTCAGCTACTACTATTATTTCGGATAACGGCAATAAGGCGAAAACAACGAAAAAGTGCATATATGAACATAAAAGCATATATAACAATACCGTCCGGGAATTCTCCCGGACGGTATTTTATAATCCGTATTTTCAAATCGCCTCCGGCACGGAAAGGCCATTTTATTGCCGATCCCGCCTGCGGGAATATAAATAAAAAACCGCAGAGCCTGCCCTGCGGTATAAACAAACATATGCGGTATTGCTTTCAGCACGCTCTTTCAGCTGCCGGGCAATTTATTCCGGCTGCTTTTTTCTGCGCTTTTTGGCTATTATCGCTGCCGTAATGCCTCCTGCAAGCACTGCCGCACCGGCACAGGCGCCGATAATTACCCCTGTCATGCTTTTTGCACTGCCCGCAAGCTGCCGCAGCGCCTGAGCATTTTCCTTGCTGTCTGCCGGCATACAGGCGCGCTCACCGTTTGAAAGCGCATCATAGCGCTCAAGCAGACGGGCGGCTGCTTTTTTATCACCGGCGGAAAGGGCGGCGGCCATATCACGGTTTAGCTCGTCAAGCATCGCGGTGTTTTCCGTTATGCTCTCGCGGTTCATGCGGTTCAGGCGGTAAACATTAAGGGTGAGTATCTTAACCGGGGCATCGCAGAAAAGGGCGCATTCCTGCCCGTCTGCGGAGTTATAAGCCATGCCGCCGTGATACACCTCGCCGTTATACCATACATCCAGCGCGTTTGCATCCAGTATAACACGCATAGTTACAGTATCGCCGCTTTTTTGCAGCTTTGTTTTGTACACAAAGGCGCAGGATTCATCTATGCGCGATTTATCGGTGCATACCGTGCCCGATGCGGCGTCATATTTAAGCTCAATATATTTATTATCCCCCATGCAGAGGCGCAGGCCGAACTCGGAGGCCGTTTGCATATCTATTTCCGCCTCAATATCAAGCAGCGGACCCGTTATTCCTTCAAGCGGATTTTCTGCGGGCGAAACAACGCAATCCTTAAGCTCCAGCAGAGTCTCGCTGCGCTTTTGCGCAAATTCCTTTATCGGGTGATAGGTTATCCGCGGCTGACCGTTTATGTTTTCAAGCCTCAGCTCGGTGGGCAGGGAAAGACCGTTCCACCAGGTTTTGCCCTGATATCCGCCGAAATCGCGCATCCAGCTCATTTGTATCCGGCGTCCGTCCTGCGTGCAGTAGAAGGTTTGCGAAGCGTAGTTTTCGCAGAACAGCCCGTAGCTTTCGGCAGATCCGGGCCAAAGCTCCTTTACGCCGTCCACCGGGGTTATTTTATCGCTTGTGGGGGTAAAGCATATTTTTCCGTTTGCATTTTTGCCGAGATCCCCCAGCATATACCATGCTCCGGCAGCATAAAGCACCCAGTAACGCTTTCCGTCAAGCTCCATGGGGAAAAGGTCGGGGCACTCCGTAACCAGCGGTCTGCGGTCCTTTCTTATGGTGGAATTGTAGGTCCAGTTTATAAGGTCGGGGGAGGTGAACAGCATCGCCTTGTCGCCGCAGGCGATAAGCACCCATGTGCCGCCGTTTTCCATGGTGGGATCATCATACCATATAACCTTGGGGTCGCGGAAACCGGCGGAATACATATTGTTCGTATTGGGAATTACCGCCTCTTTATATTTTTTGAAGCTTACACCGTGATCCGCAGACCATGCAAGCCCTACGGAGCACTGCCCCAAACCGTTTTTGCCGCCGTAGTAGGTGTAAAGAAATACCATGCGGGATTCCGGCGGCACCGATTCGTCAAACAGTCCGCTTGTGTTGTTTTTGTCAATCACGCCGCTGCCCGACCAGCAAACGCCGTTTTCATCGGGAGTTATCGCAAGGGCCGTTTCCTCCCAGTCTATCAGGTTGCGGCTTACCGCGTGCCCCCAGCTCTTGGTTTCTCCGCCCCCCTGATAGCCGCGGAATGCATAATCGCACTGAAAGAAAAGATGGTAAAGCCCCGTATACTCGTCATAAATAAGCCCGTTGGGATCGTTTATAGAAAACGCCTCCGGGGAAAAATGCAGCTGCATACGCCGGCGCTCGTTGTAAAGCAGCGAAGGGCTCTGGCGGCGCACGATGTTTACCTTCACGGTGCGGGAAAGCCCTTCGCGGCTTGTAACCGTTACCGGGATGATATTAAGCCCCACATTCAGCGAAACCTCGCATGTGCCGCCCGCAGACCCGTTTATTGCAACGGTATTGTCCCCGTCCGCTTCGGCGGATATCACGGTTTTTCTTATATCAAATTCAACATTTGCCCAATAATCGGTCTGCTCTGCGTCAAAGGGCACATCAAATTCAATATCGGATGCGTTAAGCGAGGTAAGACAGGGCGTTTGGGAAAGCTTAAGGGATATTTCTTCAAATTCAGCTTGGGCACTGCAGCACATAACGGCAATATAACCTCCTTGATAATCATCAGTCTGATATGTATAAGTAACAGCACCGTTAACATAGCCGGTTATTGTTTTTCCGGCATCGCATTCCACGCGGATGGTAAGGTATTCGGCCTGCTTTTCACTTTCGCTGAGTAAGCGGGAGCGGATGTAGTCGTTTTTGGCATTGGTTTCGCGGAACATTGCGCTGTACCCGCCGCTTTGGCTGAAGTTTACGCAGTGCCAGCGTGCGGCTGGGTCATCCGGCTTGGGTATTCCGAAGGCAAGCCCGGCGGCATTGCCGGAGAAAATACGCACCTTGGCGGAAAAGCACCAGCTTTGGTCCTTTTCAAGGAATGTATCCGAAACGCAGAAAACATTTCCGTCTCCGCCGCCGACGACCCGCCCGTTTTCGGTTTTCCATTTTCCGCTTACGCTTCTGAAGTGCAATTCAGGGTCGCCCTGCGCTTCGGCGCTTACGGAAAAGCCTATGCACACAAGCGGCATAAGCAAAAGCAAAGACAGCATGGCACAAATAAACTTTTTCATACAGCGTCATTCCTTTTTAGTGTTTTTATGCTCTGTAAAGGCTACTTTGACGCAGATCGGGCGGAAAATATATTTTCACATAAAATGCAAAACAGCCGTGTCCCGTACAACAGCGCCGTATTGAATTATAAGCCTTACAGCAGGTGGAATGTCAATAGCCGTATTTCTGTTTTTATAAAAATTTGATGCGGAAAATTCATCGCACCTTGTAATGCCCGACTGCCCAAAAGGCAGACATTTTTACTGCTGGGCGGCTTTGTCGTCATAGCCGGCAAGGAGCATATCCGCCGATACGGGGTCTATGTGCACCACACAGGTGTCCAGCTCCGGCTCTGCGGGTATAAGCGAGGTATCGTAAAAAATTTCGCGGTATATTCCGTCCTTCATGCCGGATATATCGGAGGGAAGCGGGGGATACAGCGTCAGATTGCGTTTTTCCTCTCTGAAATATATTTCCGGCTCGCCGGCTATTATTCCGGCCTCATAAAGCCGGGCAGTCTGAAGGGAAAAATCGGGATCGTCTCCCGCGCGGCGGAGCACTATAAGGGGCAGCCCGTATACCGGCTCCCTTTTAACGGTAAAGCTCTCTTCAAGATATACGGCGCTTATTTCCCCTGCTTTGCATTCCTCCGCAGCGCCTATCGGCTCGGGACGCATGGAAAGCACCGGCAGCACGGTTTTGTCATGCAGCGCGGGAATACGGTAAAAGCGTGAAAGCCGCGGATTAAGCCCGAACATGCGCGCGCATACTACCGCCTTGCGAAGCGCTTCGCGGTTTATAAGGGGCAGCATGCCCGGTATACACCGGCATACGGGGCAGCTTTCCTCCATGCGGCAGGAGCAGAACAGCTTTGTATTAAGCTTTATCGGGTAGGCGGCAACGGCGTCCACGGCGTACCATCTCCTTTGTCATTTTTGTGGCCTGTTCGTATATGTTTCCAAGGCTCAGCAGGGTGCTTTCCGAAAACATGCGCCCTATTATAAGCAGTGCGATATTCTTCCCCTCCGGGGTAACGCCGCAGGGCAGGCTCAGTGCGCACAGCCCCGCAAGAGCCGGTATAAACTGAATGTCTGTCGGCGTTCCGGCGTCCGTAATGGCGGGCGCGATAACTGCGTTTACATCGCATAAAGCGCGCTCAAAGCCCTGTATCGTGCTGCCTCTTAGCCGCCGGGCCTCCGTCAGCAGCCTTTCGTTTCCAAGCAGCAGATGATGACGGAGTATCTCTCTGCGCGCATCAAATGGCAGAGAGGAAAAATCAGTCCTTCCGCTGCGCCGCCCTGCGGTGTCCTCAATTTTGCATTCGGCGGCGGCTATAAGGGAGGTAAGGACGGCCTCGCAGCCGCTTGTGGGCATTGCACGGCGCACAACCGTTGCTCCGAGCAGCTCAAAAAGCTCGGCGGCTTTGTTTACTGCGGCGGAAACGGCGGGGCCGGCAGTATCGGCGCAGTCGGCTATTCCTATGGTATATGTGCGTATATCAACAGCGGAAAGGGAGCCGTACCAGTCGGGCAGCTCCTGCGCAAAGGAGGTGCAGTCCCTGCGGCTGCCGGTAAATATCGGGCGCAGCGCCATGGTAATATCCCGTACGCAGGAGGCGTGAAGCTGTACAATCTCCATAGAGGGGGCGCGGCACAGCACCCCGAAGCGGGAGCACAGTCCGTAGGTGGTGCGCAGCGATGTCACGCCGCACGCAGCGGATTCAATAAGAGAGGAGCCGACGCCGAGGCTGAAGGGCACGGCTCCGCACGCCACTGCCTGCGCGGCGTTATCCGGCTCCAAATTGTAGGGCAGGGAGCGGATATAACCCAGCGGCATTGCCCCGTCGTCCAACAGATTCCGCACCGTATCGGCATCGGCAGGAGGTGCGGCTTCTGCCGCCGGGCTTTTGCACCCACGCACATATATGCTTTCACTCACTCCGAACGGCACGCCCAAACATGTGGAAACGGCGTTGCCGAAGTTTGCGCGCTTTGCCGTGTCTTCGCCGAAAAGCACGCTGAACAGCCCGCTTTCTCCGGCAAGCTGCCGCCTGCGGCGGAAAATATCAAGCGGCGAAACCGCTTCCGTGCGCACCACGGAGCTTATCTGGGACATATCCATTCCCATTGCTATCATTCGGCTTTTGCGTATTTCGGAGGGCGGCAGCTTTTGCCGTACAGACTCTCCGGAATGAACAGAGGCGTGCACGGTGTCGGCATCGTCTTGGGCTTGGGGGCTGCGCGGCTCATCCGGGCGCAGATGGTTGTTGCAAAGGGGAAGGGGCTGAAGCACCCCTCGGGCGTTTGCAGGCTGCAATACGGCTTGGTCAAGCTGCTCGCGCACGGCATCCAGCACATCGGGCGCAAGACCGAGACTTTTAAGCAATTCTCTTTCCGCTTTGTTCAAATAATTCACCCGCCCTTCCGGTTTTAAGCCGCGCATTTTTAACGCCTTCGCCGTAAACTCGGCTTTTGGCGCACGCGGCTGCCGTAATTACAGAGAAAATTATAGCACACTGATATTTTCCAAGGCAAATAAATAAATGCTATGTTCCGCATTTGTGTTAATATTGTGCGAATAATTGTTATAACCGTACTACTGTATGTTAATATTTTGTCTTCAAAAAAAACAGGCGGAATGATATGATTATACTGCCTGCTGCGGCTAAGGGCTTTTATTGCCGACAGCATATTATTTTGACTGACTTAACAATAAAACGGAGGTTGCATCCAATGCGTTTACTTAAAAAATATATCCTGTCCGCTGCGGCAGCGGTGCTGCTTGCTTTTCTGTGCGTGCCGGCAAGCGCGCTTGAGACACCGTGGGATTCAAAGGATATACATATAAATGTTGCCGAAACCTTTTCCGATATGCAAAACGGCGAGGTGGTATGGGATCAGGGAATATTCTGGACAGGCACCCCCTTTTATGAGTGGCCTGCGGCCAAATGGCAGGACGGACAGCTTGTTTTTACCGATTTTATGGGGCTTGAGGGCGGAGAGGATACGCGTATGACCTTCCGTATCCAAACAAACGAAATGAGCCTTGCGGATGCTTCCGGCAGTATCGGCATGGGCTTTTATGTGGAGAACAATACCGATAAAGAGCAGAGCGTCGGGTTTTATATGGTGGGCATGGGGTGCTGCCTTAAAAATAAAAACGGTACCTCCATATATTTCTTCTCCGTTGACGGCAGCAGAACAGAAAGCGTTGTCGGCGATGCCGAAATGGCCATAATACCGCCCGGGCAGAAGGGCTATGTCGTGGCGTTCTATGAGGATTTTACGAACCTTTGGTCATCGGATGCCTATAATCCCGATACCGACCCCGTGCGCATGCCCGGCTTTGAGCTTACAAACCTGCGTGTGGACGGCAGCAAAGGGGAAACCGTGGTGCTGGACAATGTTTTTTATTTCGGCAGCGGCTGTATTGATAACAATAACGGGATAATCACCGTAAACACCGAGCCGGGACAAAGCACGCCGGGTGCGGAAACTCCGGCGCCGGAAGAAACACAATCAGCACAGCCGGAGCAGACCGAGTCTGCACAAGCCTCGCCCGATGCCACTGCCCGGCCGGAAAAGAGCGGCATTAACGGCATGTATATAGCCGCGGGTGTTATAGCGGTGCTGGCTGTGGCGGCGGTGGTCATTGCCCTTATTGCGGCAAAAAAGAAGAAGGAAAAATGAAATGAGATATAACGATACCGACAACCATGCTCCGCTTGCCGATGCGGTGTGGGCGCCTCCGGCAAAACCCGTTGTGCTGGACGAAAAAAACGGTTGGCATCAGGGACCGACAGTGCTGGACGGCTTTTACAGCATGTATCAGCCCGAGGTCATATATGTAAAGGAACAGGATGTTCCGGGCGGTTATCCCTATCGTATGTGGTTTTTTGCATGGGCATATACGCAGGAAAATGACCCGGCGCCCGGCTATGAGGGCTATCCGGGCGGCGATGCGATATTCACGGCGCGTGCAAAAAGCATCGACGGCCCGTGGGAGGTGTATTCCAAAAATGCAGACGGCTTTTTCTGGGATGACAGCCGCCGTGCGCAGCTTTGGTATCCGGTGCTTACCTGTGATGACAAATGGTACGATTCCTGGCATGTGGGCGATCCCAGCATAGTGCTGGAGGACGGTATATTCTATATGGCATATTCCTCCATGGGCTGTGACGAGGACGGAATCCCGTATCATAAGCCCGGCGATACCGACGGCAACGCCGGCTGCATAATGGGGGCTGTCAGCACCGACGGAATACACTGGACGCGTTCAGAGCGGCCGCTTATCGTGTGGGATAAGGAAAAAGGCTTCAACGAGCGTGAAAACAAAAAGGATTATTACGGCGGGCATCAGCGTCCCAGCCTTATGCTGGAGGACGGCATATGGAAAATGTGGTACGATTACCGCGAAAGCTACATAGGCTATGCCGAATGCAGCGGGGATTTCCTTACGGGGCCGTGGCAGGAAAAATACTGCGGCCGGCACAGCCTGCACCACAGCGTGGATTTTGATGTTATCCGCATAGGCGATATTTATTATGCATGGGGGGATCCGTACCTTTGCTGGGAGGGAATAAAGGATGAAAGAGTGCCCTTTTACCCCGATGATCCGGCAAACTGGTGCGGCCGCCAGATAGTGGAGTATCAGTCCCGCGACGGCTTTGCGTGGCAGGCAACCGGCTATTTTCTGCCCGATGACGGGTATGACGCCATACAGATTCCGCAGGCGTTTATAGACCACAAACGCAGACGGGTATGCATATTCTATGCCACTCAGCGCGGCAAGCGCGGAGGCGGGCAGTACGACTGGCGATGGGATACCCTGCGTTACAGATGGAAAAGCTTTGAGGATTTCGCTCTGCCGGAGCATTGACGCACATTATACAAAAGCCGGCACAGCCGGGAAAGGAATAATATTTTGACATTAAACAATAACTTCAAGCATATAATTTCTATGCTGTTCAGCCGTGCAAAAAAAATGACGGCTGCGGTCATATGCCTTATAATCGCGGTTTCCTGCACGGGATTTGCGGCGGGAGTGAGCGATACGGACAATCATATTGCCTGCGATAACGCATCACTTTCCATTCCGACGGACGGCCCCGTGCGCCTTGATGAAACCTACGGATGGGTCCGTTCGGGTAAAAATCTGCTTACAAACTTTTACAGCATGTACCAGCCTGAGGTAATATATATAAAGGAGCAGGATGTCGAGGGCGGTTACCCCTACCGCATGTGGTTCTTTGCATGGGCATATACGCAGGAAAACGACGCTACTCCGATATATCCTGGGTACCCGGGCGGAGATGCAATTTTTACCGCCCGCGCCCGCAGTCTGGAGGGGCCGTGGGAGGTGTACAGCCTTGATTATTCCACTGACGAATTCTTCTGGGACACCAAAATGGACCCGTTTTACTGGTATCCCGTTATAACCTGTGACGATAAATGGTATGATTCATGGCATGTTGGGGATCCCAGCGTTGTATATATGGACGGCACCTTCTATATGGCGTATTCCGCAATGGGCTGCGATGAGGACGGAATTCCTTCGCATAAGCCCAAGGATACCGACGGCAACGCCAGCTGCATAATGGGGGCTGTCAGCACCGACGGCATAAACTGGACGCGTTCGGAAAAGCCGCTGCTGGTCTGGAAAGGGGAAAAGGGCTTCAACGAAAAGGATTATTACGATAAATACTACGGCGGGCATCAGCGCCCGAGCCTCATGTTTGAGGACGGAGTGTGGAAAATGTGGTACGATTACCGCTACAACCGCTTGGGCTATGCCGAGTGCAGAGGGGATTTTCTTACCGGCAGCTGGAAGGAGAGCGCAACCGACCTTAACGGGCTGGGGCTCGGAGTGGATTTTGATGTGGTGAAGATCGGGGATATTTACTATGCCTACGGCGATCCGTATGTGAACTGGGTGGGCATAAAGGATACCGACATTCCGTATTATCCCGACGATTCCTCGCTGTGGAGCCAGCGCCAGATAGTGGAGTATCAGTCCCGCGACGGCCTTTCGTGGACGGCAACGGGGTATTTCCTGCCCGATGAGGGCTATGACGCCATACAGATCCCGCAGGTATTTCTTGATCACAAGGAAAACCGAGTTTACATTTTTTATGCTACGCAGCGCGGAAAAAGGGGAGGCAAAACCTATGACTGGCGGTGGGACAATATCCGCTGCATGAGCCGTGACGCGGCGCTTTTCGCCTCCGCGGCGGCACCGGTGTATACGCCGGAGCCAACGCCCGCGCAAACCGTGAAAGACACGGAAACGGAGCCGACGGAAACGCCGGAAAACACGGTTTTGCCGCAGGAGAGCGCGGAAGCGCCGGAAAAACCGGATAAAAACGGGGAGATATTGCCGGTAATTACCCTTGCAGGCAGCATTTTGCTTGCAATAGGGGCGGTTTTTGCGGTTATTGCAATTTGCAAAAAAAGAAACGGCAAGTGAATGTACGGCTGAAAACACGCAAAAAAAGCGTAAAAAATGCATAAAAAACGCTTAAAAAAGCGTTAAAAAACGCCTGAAAAAGTGCAAAAAATGCACACGGAATTTTTGGGAATAAATTTTTAGGAGGATTGCAGTATGTTTCGGAAGAACAAAAAATGCGGGCCGCTTGCCGCAGCGATAGCGGCTATGCTGCTGATGCTGATCTTTGCGGGCTGCACGCCGGAAGAGACAGCCGATGCCACTCCGTCGCCTACGCCGGAGAGCAGCGCGGTGCAGAAGGAGAATGCCATTAAGGCGGGAGATGTGTACAGATATTATCTCTGGAGCGTTACGGATGAAAAGGATCCGTTCAAGAACGCGGGGCCGCGTGCTGATTCCATGCGCAAGCGCCTTGCAGAGTTTGAGCAGAAGTATGACATTACCGTAAAGTATGTTGCTTCTACCGGAGGCTATGAGTGGTATGACCTGCCCCGTTCCTCTGCGGCAGCGGGAGAGCCTATATGCGATATATTCAATGTGGGCGGCCCGTATGTGGTGCTGGGTACATATTTTTACGGTGGTCAGGCGGGAAAATGTATTCTGCCGCTGTCGGATTATGCCTCCGTGGCGGATTTCAGCGATACGGAGTATTGGGATGTTGAATCGCAGCAGTTCTGCACTTTTTCCGGCAAGCTGTACTGCGCGGTTCCGCTGGAATGCGGCGGCGATTCGGTATCCTCAAACACGGTTACGCTGTTTAACAAGGATCTGATGGTGAAGGCCGGCTATGAGGCCGACAAGCTTTATGAAATGAGCCGCAACGGCGAGTGGACATGGGAACGCTTTGAAGAGGCGGCGGTGCGCACCACCGATATTGACAACGGCATATACGGCACCACCATAGGCGACAATGTGGCGCTGGGTTCTGCGCTGATAGTTACAAACGGCGGATCGTATTTCAAAAACAACGGCACCACCGATGTATTTGTGGGCAACAGTGACAATGCGATTGCCGCGTGGGATTTTATAGTGGGTCTTGCAAAGAAAAGCTGCATTGATTATTCCGGCACGACCGAGGCCAACCTTTTCGGTACGGGCAAGGTGGCGATGATGGTTACCACCATTTCCCGTCTGGTGTCGGTATACAAATTCCTTAAGTGCGATTACGGTATTATAAACCCGCCCAAGGGACCCATGGCAAGCGATTATCTTTCCGAAATGAGCTGGTTTACCCCCATAAGCGTTATGCGCGGCGCCAATAACCCTGCGGGCTGCGTACAGGTGATAAACGAATATCTCTCGCCGGAATATGCGCGCAGCAGTGCGGAAAACCAGGAGCTTATGGATGCTGAGCTTACGGTATATCTTAAGGACGCCGGAAGCGTGGAGACGGCCAAGAACATAACCAAGTACACCTCCAACCAGAATTATTATCTCTACCAGCAGGTGAGCGACGGCGATACTCAGATGCTGTCCTATCTTTACGGCAATGTGTGGAACTTTATTTCGGGCGAGGCTACTCCCAAGCAGTTCTATGATTCGGTGACGGATAAGATAAACTCGATGGTGGCCTCCACAAGATAAAAGCAAATAAAAATACACAGTGTGAAAGCAGGAAGGAGCCGCGGCGCACAGCCGCGGCTCTGTTGCGCAGGCGGGGTATGTATGATATAATAAATTAAACAATATTTGTGTGAAGACGGCACAAAATGCTCAAAAGGAGTATGCGATGATATATAATAAAACGGTAAGGCTTAAGGACGGCAGGGAGTGCTGCCTGAGAAACGGGGCGGAAGGCGACGCGCAGGCGGTTATTGATAATTTTAATCTGACCCATAAGCAAACGGATTATCTGCTTTCCTATCCTGATGAGAGTAATTTTAACCTTCAGCAGGAGAGGGAGTTTTTGAGAAAAAAGAAGGAAAGCCCGGACGAGATAGAAATTCTTGCCCTGTTGGACGGCGAGGTCGCGGCAACGGCGGGAATAGACAGAGTGGGAAGCCGGTACAAGGTGCGCCACCGTGCTGAATTCGGAATAAGCGTGGATGAGAAATATTGGAATTTGGGCATAGGGCGGGCGCTGCTGAAGGCCTGCATCGAGTGTGCGCTGAAGGCGGGCTATGAGCAGCTGGAGCTGGATGTGGTGGCGGAGAACGAAAAGGCGGCTGCGCTTTATAAAAGCGAGGGCTTTGAGGAATACGGACGCAACCCAAAGGGCTTTTTATCGCGTTATTCCGGCTTTCAGGAGCTTGTATATATGCGGCTTGACTTGCAGAAAATCAAAAAGAACACTTAAAAGAAAAGGATAAAAACAGACAGGCAAACGGCAGATACGGGTATGCTTTGCGGTTTGATAAAAGGAGCGAAAAACATGAAATGTGCGGTGATTACCGGTGCGTCCTCGGGGCTGGGGGCGGAATTTGCGCGCCAGACGGCAAAAGGGGGCAGATATGAAAGAATAATACTTATTGCAAGGCGGGCGGAGCGGCTGGAGAAGCTGGCAAAAGAGATATCCGCACCCGGAATTACCGCCTGCGTGCTGCCGCTTGACCTTACCGTGCCCGATGCGGCGGAGACGGTGGAAAAGTGCATAGGCGCAGATGAGCTGTGCCTGCTGGTAAACTGCGCGGGCTTTGGCAAAATGGGAGAGGCGGCATCGCTTGGCAAGGTTCAGCGGGATATGACGGAGCTGAACTGCATTGCACTTACCTCGCTGTGTGCAATGGCGGCGGGAAAAATGCATGAAGGGGGCAGGATAATTAATATCGCCTCCATTGCGGCCTTTGTGCCTACGCCGAACTTGGCCGTTTACGGAGCCAGTAAGGCCTATGTACTGTCCTTTTCCAAGGCGTTAAGCCGGGAGGTGCGCAGTAAGGGAATAACGGTTACGGCGGTTTGCCCCGGCCCTGCGGACACGGAGTTTTTTGCCGTGGCGGGCATTGAGCACTCAAAGCTGTTTGACAGCCTTGTGCATCTTTCGCCGGAATATGTTGTGAGTGCGGCGCTTAAGGCATCGGAGAAAAAGAAGTGGGTATGCACGCCGCATCCGCTGTACAAGCTGTACCGCGTGCTTTCCAAGCTGCTGCCCGACCGCTTTTTTATCCGCTTTACAAGGGCGTGATAACGGCGGCAGCCGGGGGCTGCGGTTGGGCGGAAACGGATATTGCAGGATTTTACATAGGGTACGAAACAGCAGAGTACCCGTTTATACCCGCATCGGAAGGTGCGGTTTTTTACTGTGCTTTTTTGTTGACATTGCGAGGGAAAAGGATATAATATAATAAAGAAACAAGCGTTGCGCCACTTATGTTGCCTAACGGGAGGACGGATATGCCGCGAAAGTTTTTATTTACAAAAGAGCAAATAACGGAGGCAGCCCTGGAGCTTACACGGAAAAAGGGCATGGATGCTCTGACCGCGCGGGCGCTGGGGGAGGAGCTTGGAAGCTCGGCAAAGCCGATATTCGGACTGTTTGAAAATATGCAGCAGGTGCGTGCGGCGGTTATTGAAAGAGCAGGCGGCATATATCGGCAGAGACTGCGCGAGGATATGGAAAAGGGGGAATATCCGCCCTACAAGGCCAGCGGTATGTCGTACATACGGTTTGCCGTTGAGGAAAGCGAGCTTTTTAAGCTGCTGTTTATGCGCGACCGCACGGGGGAGACTCCGGCACAGGCGCCGGAGCTTGAGCCGATAATTGCAATCATTTCAAAAAATACGGGGCTGGGCCGCGAGGAGGCGCTGCTTTTCCATATGGAGATGTGGATATATGTGCACGGAATAGCGGCAATGGCGGCGACGCATTATTTGAAATGGGACAATGATATGATAAGCAAAAGCCTGAGCGATGTTTATACGGGGCTTAAATATCGCTTTACCGAAGGAAGGCGTGCCGAAGAAGCGGACAGGACAGACAAGGGAGTTTGAGTATATGGAAGCGATAAGAACGGAAAACCTTACAAAGCGCTATAAGCAGACGGTGGTGGACAGGCTTAACTTTTCGGTGGAGGAGGGGGAGCTTTTTGCGCTGCTGGGCGTGAACGGGGCGGGAAAGACCACGACAGTGCGGATGCTTTCCTGCCTTACAAGGCCGAGCTCCGGCGATGCGTGGCTGCTTGGAAGAAGCGTGGTTTCCCAAAGCGGCGGGGTAAAGGAGATAATAGGCGTATCACCGCAGGAAACGGCGGTGGCGCCCAACCTGAACGCGAAGGAGAACCTGCTGCTGATGTGCGGAGTTCACGGTTTTTCCGGCAGAAAGAGCCGCGAAAGGACCGAGGCACTTGTGAAGAGGATGGGACTTGAGCAGGTGCTTGATAAAAAGGCGGGAAAGCTTTCGGGCGGATGGCAGCGCAGGCTGAGCATAGCCATGGCGTTGGTAAGCGGACCGAGGATACTGTTTTTGGATGAGCCGACATTGGGACTGGATGTTATTGCCCGCAGCGAGCTGTGGGAGGTGCTGAAGGAGCTTAAGGGGGAGGTTACGATAGTGCTGACCACGCATTATATGGAGGAGGCGGAGGCGCTTTCGGACCGTATAGGAATAATGAAGGCGGGGCGTATGCCGGCAATGGGGACGGCGGAGGAGCTTAAAAGGCTTACGGGGCAGGAGCGCTTTGAGGATGCCTTTATAAGCATTGTAAAGGGGGAAGAAAAATGAAAATGCTGGCGTTTGCCCGCAGGACGGGCAAGGAGATACTGCGCGACCCGCTGACGGTGCTTTTCGGCCTTGGCTTTCCGGTTATACTTATTTTGCTGCTGAGCGCGATACAGGCGAGCATACCGGTGCCGCTTTTTGAGCTGGACAGGCTTACTCCGGGCATAACGGTGTTCGGACTTGCTTTTATGACGCTTTTTTCCGCAACGCTTATAGCGCGGGACAGGGAAAGCGCGCTGCTGGAGCGGCTTTATACCACTCCGCTTACTGCCGGAGATTATATTATGGGCTATGCGCTGCCCATATTTCCCATAGCGGCGGCGCAGTGCGTTATATGCTATGCTCTTGCTGCGGTTTTGGGGCTGAGGCTTACTGTGAACACGGTGTATGCCGTACTGTTCATGCTTCCGGCATCGGTATTTTTTATAGCGCTGGGGCTGCTGTGCGGCAGCGTTATGAATGTAAAGCAGGTGGGAGGAGTATGCGGTGCGCTGCTTACCAATCTGACGGCGTGGCTGTCCGGCGTGTGGTTTGATATTGATCTTGTGGGGGGAGTATTCAGAAAAATTGCCGATGCGCTGCCCTTTGTTCATGCGGTGGAGCTGGAGCGAGCGGTGTTTTCGGGCAATTTTGCCGGGATATTTCCGCATTTATGGTGGGTGCTGGGATATGCGGCGGCGGCCGCCATGCTTGCGGTGCTTTTGTTTTTGCGGCAGATGAAAAAGCGGTGAAGGGGGAAGCGCGTTTGTATGGAGATGGGGGTTATTCGTTAAGGGCGGAGCCCTCCATTGCTATAAAGCGTATGCCGTTTCTTGAAAGAACCCCCGACATATCCTTAAAGCCGACCTTGCGGTAGAATTCCGCTGCAGAGGGGGTGGAATTCACGGTGATTTTTTTATATCCGAGCGTCAAAGCATACAGACGCGCCTGTGCAACAAGGGCTTGCCCGATGCCGGAGCGTCTGTATTTTTTATCCACGAATAACATGCTTATATGAGCATCGATGCATACACAGACTCCGGAGAGCCTTTTACCGGTATAGGCGCAGATAAAAACAAAATATCCGGGGAAAATACGGGCAGTGCTTACCGCCTGACGGAGCAGAGCGTCAAAGGCGGCGCGGCTCGGTTTGCCCTGATCGCTGCCAAGGGAAGCAAAGCCGCGCTTTATAAGCCTTGAGGCGCGGGAGAACTCTTTAGCTGTTTGGGCATACCGAAAGGAGAGGGGCTTGCCCGTGCCGGCGGGAGCCGTTTGATTATCTGACAATGCTTTTTATCCTTTGCAAATAGTAATTTGCCGCAAAAAGGCACCTTAATTATAACATAGGATGGGATATAGCGCAAAGGCGGTGTCAGAACACATTTTGAAGGCTGAGGCGTGAACGGTCGGGGATAAGTTTGAGCATATGCTTAAGGGTTTGCTTGTTTTGAAGGAAATCCTCATCGGAGCAGGCGTACATATTGTAATAGATCTCGCTGAGGCTGTCGACCTCATCGTGGGGCATGATAAGCAGCCAGATGTCGGTTATGCGGTCGAAGCTTTCGTCAAAGGCATCAAGATCCTGCGGGGATTCCACCCTTTCAAGCTCCTGCTCCAGCCGGCGGCAGGAGATATTCAGGTACAGCTCGCTTAGCAGGCAGATTATTCCCAGCAGACAAAGCAGGACAAGCATTATGAGAATGTGCTTCAGCTCACCTTTAATGTGCAGCATTTTTCGCCTCCGTGTGTTTGGATATAGAGAGTATCGCCGTCCAGCTGGGCGATGACCAGCTCGCTTTCGCCGCGGATGCCGACCTCGCGGAGCTTGCGCCGGAGCCAGACGGGGTCGTAGCCGCTGCGGGTAAGATTCTTTTTCATAATTTTGCCGTCGGACACAAGCAGAAGGGGAAGCTCCTGCTGCGCAAGATCAAGGCCGAGGTCGCCTGCCGTGGGGGCGGCGGCTTCTTTTTTCATAAGCACGCTGAGCTCGCCGTTGGTTTCCAGCATGGCGTACCAGACCCGGGAAACATCAAAAACATCCTTGGAGCGCAGCTGCTCCAGAAGGTCGTTTACATTGTAGCGCTGAGAACGCAGCGCCTGTTCGTTTATGACCCCCTTTGATATGACTACGGTGGGTTCGCCGCAAAGCAGGCGGCGGGCGCGGATGCTTTTCATGGAGGCGTAGGACACTGCAACCTGCATGAACAGCAGCACAAGCAGGGATATGACGCCCCAAAGCAGGGGCATGCCGAGATCGCCCATGGGCTGAGTGGCAAGGTCGGCCGCCATAAGAGCCACTACAAATTCCACGGGCTGAAGCTCGCCCACCTGCCGCTTGCCCATAAGGCGGATGACGAGATACACAAGCACAAACAGTATAAGTGCGCGCAGAACTACATTAAGCATAAAAACTCCTTGGAGCGGATATTGATGCGATATTTGATGTGCGGGTGTGCGATTGCGCCGCTGTGTTAGTATGCCTTAAAATAGAATAATTATTTGCCGCGTTGCGCGGCGTTTGTTTTTTACGGAGGCAAACGGCAGAATATGACCGGCCCGCGCCGGGTGGGCGGGCGGGAGGCGCGGGCTGATAAGGGAAGACGGTGTGTGCGCTGAAGTTTTACGGCGGGGAGCTGCGGCATATGCTGTTATGGTGAAATATAACCGTAAGGGAGAAGGAAATGGAAAAGAAAAATAAAAGCGGCGGAGCTGCGGCGATAATGGCGGTGTGTGTGTTTATTCTTATGATTATGCTTTCGGGCTGTGACGGGGAAAGCGTGCGGGAGCAGCCTTCGGAAAGGGAGAATTATATGGCGCGCTTCTGCGTGGTGCTGGACGCGGGGCACGGCGGCGTGGACGGCGGGGCCTTGGGGATATCCACGGGGGCAAGGGAGGCGGAGATAAACCTTGCGGTGACGCTGAAAACGGGAGCGCTGCTTGAAAGCGCCGGGGTGAGAGTGGTGTATACGCGAAAAGGGGAAAAATCGCTGTGCCCGGATGAAAAATATAATAAAAAGCTGGATATGCGCCTTCGGGGACAGGTGATAGACGCGGCAAAGCCGGATATAGTGGTATCGGTGCATATGAATTCCTATCCGGACCTGCGGGTGAAGGGTGCGCAGACCTTTTACTATCCGGATTCGGAGTGCGGCAAGGAGCTGGCCGAGAGCATACAGAGGTCGCTGAAAATGGCGGACCCGGACAACAGGCGCACGGTGAAGGCGGAGGATTTTTTCCTTTTGCGCACATATGCGGGGCCGAGTGCGCTTGTGGAGTGCGGGTTTATGACCTGCCCGGAGGAAGAAAAACTCCTGCAGGAGCAGGAGTATCAGGAAAAGCTGGCTTATTGCATTTTTGACGGCATAATGGGATATCTTATGCGCTCGCTGGGGTGAAAGCATTAAAAATTGATTACACCCAGATGCTCAAGGAGTATTTTTATGCCTATGAGGATAAGTATAATGCCGCCGGCGATCTCGGCGCGGGCCTTGTATTTGGCGCCGAATACGCTGCCTACCTTAAGCCCGGCGGCGGATATGAGAGCGGTGGTTACGCCGATTACGGCGGCTGCTATGAAAATATTTACCTCCATAAGGGCAAAGGTTATGCCGATTGCCAAAGCATCAATGCTGGTGGCTACGGCAAGAAGCAGCATGGATTTCAAGCCGAAGGAGGTGTCGGTTTTTTCGTCGTCGTTTTTTATGCCGTCATAGAGCATTTTGCCGCCGATAAGGCCAAGGAGCACAAAGGCTATCCAGTGATCCACGGCGGTGATGTATTTTTCAAACGCACTGCCCAAAAGATAGCCGAGAGAGGGCATAAGCGCCTGAAAGCCGCCGAACCATAAGGCTACGCAAAGATAGTGGATGGGTTTGGGCTTGCCGGAGGCCAAGCCCTTGCATACGGACACTGCAAAGGCGTCCATGGAAAGCCCTATGCCGATAAGCAATATTTCCAATATACCCATTTTATCACCTCGTGCCGAGCGCTGCGAAATTTTGTGTTTTTGCCGCCGTACTGCGGCAGAACTGTATTTATTGTATAGGTTTATTGCCGTATACATTGCAAAAAAAGAAGCTTGTGAGGGATATATGCATAAGCAATCATATACGCATATGTTCCGTAACACCGCAGCAACCGCCGAACACATGTGCGGCGGTTGCTGAACTTGCGTGTGTATTTATTGTTTTTTGCTGCTTTCCGCAATGCGCGCATGCTTTTGCATGGCAAGAAAGGTTTCGTCGCTTATGCAGTGCTCAATGCGGCAGGCGTCCTTTGCCGCCGTTTCGGGGGATACCCCGATATATGTGAAAAAGGCGGTGAGCATCGTATGGCGCTCGTAGGTTTTTTTGGCGATAGCCAGCCCGGAATCGGTGAGGTGAAGGTGCCCCAGCTCATCCACGGTGAGATATCCTCCCTTTTTGAGAAGCCCCACTGCGCGGCTTACACTGGGCTTGGAGTAGCCCATTTCTTCACATACATCAATGGAGCGAACGCTTTTTCCGCTTTGAGAAAGGATGTATATGGTTTCAAGATACATTTCGCCGGATTCCTGAAGATGCACGGTATTACCTCTTTTGAATTATTCTGAGCGCGTTTGCCCCCTATTGCAAGGGGAGTGCGGCGTGCCCCGGGCATATAATGCAAAGCCGTAAAGCCGTTCACGAGCCTTTTACACCTTTACAAATATATTTTATTTATTATACCACGGGGGTATGACAAAGTCAATGAAGGAATTGTAAAGAGGGAAAAAGGGCGGCTGCAGGGGCTGCAAAAGTGCAGAAAAGGTGAAATATTAAAGGATACAACGGCAAAAACGAAAAAAACTGTGACAATATAAGGCTTGTTTGATATAATTTTATACACAAGTGCGCAAAAAGCGGGGATTTTGACGAGCCGACTTTTTTACCGGCGGCTTTTTGGCGTTTCGGGCAAGGGTGTACGGCGCAAAATAAAGGAAAACAGCGGTACGGAGAAAACAAATGGATGAAAGACGCATAAATACGGAAACGAAAAACAGCGGTGAGAAAAAAACGGGAAGAAAGAGAAAGACGGACGGGCCGGACCGTGTTCTGATTGCGGTTGCGCTGCTTTCGGCGGCGGCGGGAATGGTGTGCGCCGTTTATTACTATGACATATATCCTGTTTTTCATGCGGCGGATGCGGTGATAATCGCTTCGTTCTGCGTGCTTGCGGCGGTGCTGGCGGTGAGCATTTTCCGCCTTATTGTGCATATGAGCTCGGGCAGGTTCCGCGCGGGGGTGCTGATACCGGCGGCTGCTGCGATAGTGCTGGGTGCGGTTTCGTTTTTTGTGTGCAGCAGTGCGGACAGATGGACCGTGGTGAACGGCTTTGATAAAAACCGGGCGCGCTATAATGCGGCGACGGAATATCTTGCGCAGCAGCCTTACAGCGCAGAGACCGAGCTGCCTGCGGAGTATGCCGACCTAAGCCGCGGAAGCGTTAAAAGAGTGGAATGTGCGGGGGGAAAATATATTTGCAGCATATTTACGCTGCTTGAGCATGAAAACCGCTTTGAGGGGATACTGTATGTTCCCGGAAATACGCCGGTGATATACTATGAGATAACAAACGGCTGGAGCAGCTATGCATATGAGGATCTGGGCGGGGGCTATGCATGGATAGTTCTGTATAAATAGCGATTTTACAGGGAATAAGCGGAGGATAGAGGAATTGAATTTTGAGGAATTGGGGGTTACGGGCGGCATTGCCCGTGCCCTGAAGCAGATGAATTACAGCACATGCACGCAGATACAGCAGGAGGCCATTCCCGCGATGCGTGAAGGAAGGGATGTTATAGCCAAGGCTCCCACGGGAACGGGCAAGACCTTTGCCTTCGGCATACCGATACTGGAAAAAATAAACGGCGACAACAAATGCGTGCAGGCGCTGGTGCTTGCCCCCACAAGGGAGCTGTGCATACAGATAGCCCAACAGCTGCGCCTGCTTTCAAAGTATATGCAGGGGGTGCGCGTGCTGGCGGTTTACGGCGGGCAGCCGATAAACAAGCAGATAGAGGCGGCAAAGCACTGCCCCAATATCGTAGTGGCAACTCCGGGGCGGCTGAGCGACCTTATGCACCGGGGAGCGCTGGATATGAACGCGGTTACGACGGCGGTGCTGGACGAGGCTGACGAAATGCTGGATATGGGCTTTGTAAAGGATGTGCGGGCGATACTGGACCGTTTGCCCGCAATGAAGCAGATGGCGATGTTTTCCGCCACCATATCCCGTGAGGTTATGGACATAGGCTGGCTTTATCAGCGGGACCCCGCGGAGATCACGGTGGAGCCGGAGGCGGAGAGCATGCCGCTTATAAACCAGTACGCCGTGGAATGCTCGCTGGGGTCAAAGCTGGGGACGCTGTTAGATATTATGGAATACCGGCGCTTCAGAAGGGTTATTATTTTCTGCAACACAAAGAAAATGACGGAGCGGCTTTATACTCAGCTTGCGGCAAAGGGCTTTTGTGTGGACTGCCTGCACGGCGACATAAAGCAAAGCTCGCGCAACAGGATAATGCAGGAGTTCAAAAGCGGCGATATCGATATGCTGGTGGCCACCGATGTGGCGGCGCGGGGCATAGATGTAAGCGGTATTGACGCGGTGTTTTCCTATGATGTGCCGCAGGAAAACGCCTACTATCTGCACCGCATAGGGCGCACGGGGCGGGCGCGCAATGTGGGGGATTCCTACATATTTTATACCTTTGCGGAAAAATTCCGCCTTGAGGATATAATACGCCTTACCAAAAGCAATGTGACCTTTATAAAAATAAACGCACAGCACGCCATAGAGGAGCTGCCGCAGGAGCAATAGGCGTTTAATTATTAAAATTTAACAGGCAAAGCACACCCGAAGAGCTTCGGGTGTGCTTTTTACTTTTCGGGCGCCCGGCTTTTGCGAATTTGCTGCGGATTCGACGCGGCGGAAGCGGATCTTATCTGCTCGATTATAAGCAGGGCCTCGGCCTCCTCCTCGATAAGCCGAACCAGCTCGTACGGGTGCATATCAAAGGCTGCGGCAATGCGCCAGACGGTTTCAAAATTTGCCTGCTTGCTGCCGCTTTCGATCATTGCAAGATGGCTTCGCGCAAGCTGCGCAAAACCGCTGAAGACCTCCTGAGACAGCTTTTTGCTTTTTCGTATTCTTCGCACCACTCGGCCGACGGCGTAGTTGTTGAATTCTGTCATCGCAGACACCTCCCGCGTTCCAATTTATAGGAAAAATGCGGACTTGCGGTCTGCGATAGCAGACAAATGCAGCGGCGAACAATGCTAAAATAGATAAAAATACATTTATATTGTTTAATTTTGTAAGGAGGGCGATATATGAGTCGGACGGCAAAATTTTCGGATAAGGATGGGGAATTGGTACGGAAAATACAGGCGTATCAGAAAGAAAAAGGGCTGCCGAGTTTTATTGAAGCGGTTCGTCAGCTTTGTAATGATGCTTTGCAGCTGAAAAAAATAACAAAGTAAAGGAAGCGAAGAAAAATGAAAAAAGTATTGATTTGGATTTTGGCGTTAGTGATGGTTTTGGGGCTTGCGGGGTGTTCATCGAAACAGACGGAAGCGACGAATACGGCAGAGCCGACAGCGGAAGTAACTCAGACACCAGAGGCAACGCCGGAGAAAGTAACAGAGACAAATTATATGAAAGTTGATGGCATTTATGTTGATAATTCATATGTGGATGAGGATAATAGTAATTTGAAATTGCTTTATCTTTTTTACACTATAACGACCGATGACAAAAACTTAAGTATAAGCAGTAACGGAATGACTCTTAATATTGATGATACTAATACATATCATTCAGACATTTATAGTGGTTCGTGTAAATATATGAATAGCTATTATTATAAAAGTTTTATTGAAGATATATATGTTGGGGATACTCTGAAAGTTGTTTCTACATTCAAAATACCAAAAGGAGATTTAACTGCCGGAAAATCAATTAGTCTGAAAAATTCATCTGTTCCGGATATAGCAAACATTTTAATTTTAACAGACGACATAGTTTTTTGTGATAGCACAGAGGAAATTGCCAAAGCAGTGGACCCCGAAGGATTGGCAAATGAAACTAAAAAAAGAGAAGAAGCAGACGAAGACACAGTTAAAAAAGTACAAAAGGCAGTTAATGGATATTGGTGGAAATTTTATATAAGCCCAATATCATATAAAATAGAATTTTTTGAACCCAATAAATTTGAAGTTACAACAGGGCTGGGTTCAAACTCCGGGACATATTCCGTAAGAAATGGTTATATTTTTTGCGAATATTCGAGCAATGGTTATGTGGTGGAAATTCCATATAAATTCGGCGATAAAGGGATAGAATTGGATGTAACTACAGCCTTTAGTGTGTATGACGGTTAAAATATTAGCCTTTTGCCTCCCCGTGCGGGAGGCTTTTTTATATTTGTCCGAGGGATAATGAGGGGCGGGGAAAGGAAAAAATACACCGCACGAGAGGTTCGTGCGGTGCATTAAAGGCTGAATATGGGGAATCGCGCTTAGAACGATTACTTCTGAGCCTCTTCCACGGCAACTGCCACGGCGACGGAAGCGCCCACCATGGGGTTGTTGCCCATGCCGATAAGACCCATCATTTCAACGTGAGCCGGAACGGAGGACGAGCCTGCGAACTGAGCGTCGGAGTGCATTCTGCCCATGGTGTCGGTCATGCCGTAGGAGGCGGGGCCGGCAGCCACATTGTCGGGATGCAGGGTGCGTCCGGTGCCGCCGCCGCTTGCAACGGAGAAGTATTTCTTGCCGTTTTCAACAGCCCATTTCTTGTAGGTGCCGGCAACGGGGTGCTGGAAGCGGGTGGGGTTGGTGGAGTTGCCGGTGATGGAAACATCCACGCCCTCGTGAATCATGATAGCCACGCCCTCGGAAACATCGTCCGCGCCGTAAACCTTGACCTTGGAGCGTTCGCCGTCGGAGAAGGACTTCTCGCTTACGATGTTGAGCTTGCCGGTGTGATAGTCGTACTTGGTTTCCACAAAGGTGAAGCCGTTGATGCGGCTGATGATATAGGCCGCGTCCTTGCCGAGGCCGTTGAGAATTACGCGCAGCGGGGTCTTGCGGACCTTGTTGGCGGTTCTGGCAATGCCGATAGCGCCTTCAGCGGCGGCAAAGGATTCGTGACCTGCAAGGAAGGCAAAGCAGCCGGTTTCCTCGCGCAGGAGCATGGCGGCCAGATTGCCGTGACCCAAGCCCACCTTGCGCTGGTCGGCAACGCTGCCCGGAATGCAGAAGGCCTGAAGGCCGATACCGATGGCCTCTGCGGCGTCGGCGGCGTTTTTGCAGCCCTTCTTAAGAGCGATGGCTGCGCCCAGGGTGTATGCCCAAACGGCGTTTTCAAATGCGATGGGCTGGATGGAGCGGACGATGGTATCCACATCCATGCCCTTTTCCACGGTATATGCCTTGACCTGATCCAGATCGGTGAAGCCGTACTCCTTAAGGCAGGCGTTGATTTTGTCTATTCTTCTTTCGTAACCTTCAAAAGTAGCCATTATTCGCACCTCCTATTACTGCTTTCTGGGATCGATCACGGTTACGGCTTCGTTGTAGCGGCCGTAGGTGCCGGTGAACTTGTTGTAGGCCTCGGTGGGATCCATACCCTTGCGGATGGCCTCCATCATTTTGCCGAGGTGTACAAACTTGTAGCCGATGACCTCGTTATTGGCGTCAAGGCCGATGCTGAGCACATAGCCCTCTGCCATTTCCAGATAGCGAACGCCCTTTGCGCGGGTGGAGTACATGGTGCCCACCTGAGAACGCAGGCCCTTGCCCAGATCCTCAAGCCCTGCGCCCACGGGCAGACCGTTTTCGGAAAAAGCGGTTTGCGTGCGGCCGTAGACGATCTGCAGGAACAGCTCTCTCATAGCCACATTGATGGCATCGCAGACAAGGTCGGTGTTAAGGGCTTCAAGAATGGTTTTGCCGGGCAGCACTTCGGCGGCCATTGCGGCGGAATGGGTCATTCCGGAGCATCCGACGGTTTCCACCAGAGCCTCCTCGATTATACCCTTTTTAACATTAAGGGTGAGCTTGCAGGTGCCCTGCTGGGGTGCGCACCAGCCTACGCCGTGAGTAAGACCGGAAATATCGGTGATTTCCTTTGCGCCTACCCACAGACCCTCCTCCGGTATCGGGGCGGGTTCGTGCTTTGCGCCTTTTGCAACGCAGAGCATTTCTTCAACCTCATGGGAGTATTGCATATACGGTTGCCTCCTTGTAATATTTCGTTTTGTTTCCGCTTTATTATACACTTTTTTTTCGCTTACGACAACCGAAAAAACAAAAAACACGCCGGCGGCTTTGCGCGGGACGGCATATGATGCGCGCGCACGGCAGGATTCTTGCTTTTATGCGCTTTTTCCCTTGAATTTTCCCGGCGTATAAGCTATAATATATATTGAATTCATATATAGCTTTATCAAATTTTATTATTCCGGAGGATGCAATGTATCAGCTTTTCTGCGATTCCAACAGTGAAATACCGTACTGGTATGCAAAGGAGTACGGACTGTCCGTTGTTCGCATGCCGTATGTGATATGCGATGAGGAGTATTATTACGACCTTGGCGAGCATACGGATTTCAAGGATTTTTACGCCAAGGAGCGGGCGGGCAACATGCCCACCACCGCGGGGCTTAACTGCCAGAACTATACCGAGATATACGAGCCCACCCTGGCCGCAGGCAAGGATATACTTATGATAAGCTTTTCTTCCGCGCTCTCGGGAACGCATCAGATGCTGGAGCAGGCGCGTCAGGAGCTGCTTAAGAAGTATCCGGAGCGCAGCTTTGATGTGGTGAACACCCTGAGCATTTCCATGGGAGCGGGGCTTATTGTTTACTATGCTGCCAAGATGTGGAAGGCGGGCGCTACCCGGCAGGAGATCATAAAATGGGTGGAGGACAACCGTATGCGGGTGAACCACTGGTTTTCCGTGGACGACCTGTATCACCTGAAGCGGGGCGGAAGAATAAGCGGGGCGGCGGCGCTTATGGGCACGATGCTGGAGCTTAAGCCCATACTTACCGTGAACCGGGAGGGCAAGCTGATAGTGACCGAAAAGGCAAAGGGCAGGAAGCGCGCGATAAAAACGCTGCTGGACAAGATGGAGGAAAACATAGAAAACCCCGAGGAGCAGCTTATTGTGGTGCTGCATGCCGATGCGCCGGAGGATGCGGCGTATCTTGAAAGCAAGATTAAGGAAAAATATAACCCCAAGGAGCTGTGGGTGAATTATGTCGGCCCGGTTATCGGCACGCATTGCGGCCCCGGCACCATAGCGGTGCTGTTTATGGGCAAGGAAAGGGCACAGTAATGCGCAAAAAGGGAAGGCCGTGCATAGGCGTAAGCGTAAAGCCGCAGCATATAACGGAGGCGCGCAGGATACTGGACATGTTTCCCGGCGTAGAGCATGTGCAGATAAAGCTTGCGCCGAAGCGCGATGAAAGAATGAAGCTGGAGGAGAATGTGCGCCTTCTTAAACGGGAGCACCCCGATGCGGAGGTGTCCTTTCATGCTTACGGTCAGGCAAACCCGGCGGAGCCGGTGCAGAGCGTGCGCAGGGAGTGGCTTGCGCTTATAGAGGATGCCGTATTGCAGGCGCAGGACATGGGCGGAGAATTTGTTGTGCTTCACGGCGGCAGCGTGCAGGGAAAGAACCCGGTCACGCTGCGGAAAAACGGGCTGAACACGCTGTGTGATTCGCTTGAAGAGCTTTCGGAATTTGCACAGCGGCACTCGGCGGAGCTGCATCTTGAAAATATATATCCCGCGCCCCTTCGCAGCGAGCTTGTGCGCTTTATGGACAGGGCGGAGGATTACCGCTTCATTATGGACGCCGTGGAGGCTCCGGGGCTTAAATATTGCTTTGATTTCGGCCATGCCATGATAGACGACCGCGGAATGCCCATACTTTATGAGTGCATGCCGAAGCTGGGCAGCGTACACATACATGAAAACGACAGGCAGAATGACCTGCATATGCCGCCCGTGGGACTGTTTGAGTGGGAGGAGCATATAAAGGCGATAACGGATTCCGGCTTTGATGGCCCCTTTATAGCGGAGACTGCGCCGGAGGGGCTTATGCAGTGCGTAACATGGCTGATTCCGCTGCTTGAACAGGCGGGTGTACCTCGGGAAGTGCTCTGAACGGGACGGATTGAAGGCGGAACGGACGAAAGGACCGGGCATCGGTTCAAAAGAAAAGAGGAGAACGAATGGGATATTTTATACTGTTTTTATGCGTGACCTTCTGCATAGGCACGCTGATATACTGCTGCTGTTCCGGTCAGCAGGAAATAATTGCGGATGAAGACGGTGTATGTATTCTTTATACCGACAGGGACGGCATTGTAAAACAAACGGAGGCGGCGGGCGCGGCGAAGATGCTGCAGATGCAGAGCAGACCGAAGCAATAGATTATTATTTCGGTGATTATTCCGCACTTACTTGCACGGCTGCGGCGGCCGGGATATCGGAGGTTAACTTATGAAAACAGAGGATTTTATTTTATTGCTTTTTGAAAAGGCAAAACAGGCGGGCTTGGAGGAATACGAGGTATATTGCTCCATCGGCAAGAGCTTTTTTACCGATGTGAACAACGGCGAGCCGGATAAATACACCGTGAATGATTTTACCGGCATTTCCTTCAGGGCAAAAAAGGACGGCCGCATAGGCTATTGCTCCACCACGGCAAAGAGCCCGGAAACGGCGGATTTTCTTATAAAGGGAGTGACGGAAAATCTGTCGGTGCTAAACGGGGCAGACGAGCAGTTTATATTTGAGGGCTCGCCCCGCTATGAGCAGGCGGACGATTATTCGCCGGAGCTTGCGGGCATGAGCGACGAAGCCAAGATAGAGCTTGCACGGCAGATTGAGGCGGAGGCGAAGGCGCAGCCGGGAGTGGCAAGGGTAATGCATGCAGTGGCAGCCTACGGCAGCAGCGAAATATTTATAAGCAATTCAAAAGGGCTGAGGCTTCATTCAAGAGATAATTATATATATGCATACTGTATAGCCATAGCGTCGGACGGCAAGGTGTCAAGCGATGGTATGTCCTATGCCTTTGCAAGGAGCGCAAAGGATATAGATCCCAAAGCGCTTGCAAAGGAGGCGGCGCGCAAGGCGACGGACGGACTGCATCCGGCCTCCCTTGCAACGGGCAGCTATAAGGCCATAATAAGCGGAGAAACGGTTACGGATATGCTTTCCACCTTTGCATCGGTGTTCAGCGCGGACGCTGCGCAAAAGGGAATATCGCTTCTCGGCGGCCAAGAGGGCGAAGCGGTGGCTTCGGAGGCGCTGACACTTTATGATGATCCGCTTTATGAGGGGGCTTTGCTGCATTCGACCTTTGACGATGAGGGCGTGGCCACCTTCAGCAAGGCCGTCATTGACAAGGGCGTGCTGAAAACGCTGCTGCACAACCTTAAAACGGCGCATAAGGCAGGGGTACAGAGCACCGGCAACGGCAGCAAGGCGGGATATTCCTCCGGTATATCGGTGGCTCCGCGCTGCTTCTTTATAAAGCCGTCGGAGATTACGCCCGATGCGCTGCTTGAGCGCATGGGAGAGGGCGTGTATATCACGGAGCTTAACGGTCTGCACAGCG
Source organism: uncultured Clostridia bacterium (assembly GCA_934465535.1). Taxonomy (GTDB): domain Bacteria; phylum Bacillota; class Clostridia; order Christensenellales; family QALW01; genus UMGS1338. The sequence goes on from CAKSKV010000008.1 coordinate 46,351, forward strand.
GCGCAAACCCGGCAAGCGGCGATTTTTCCTTAAGCGCAAGGGGTTATGCCGTACGCGGCGGAAGGAAATGCGAGGCGGTTTCCGATTTTACCGTAACGGGCAATTTCTATGAGCTGCTTAAAAATGTTGAGGCGGTGGCCTCGCAGATCGTATGGGCGCTGCCGCCGGAGATAGGCTCACCCGATATTCTTATAAGCTCCGTTATGGTATCGGGCAAAAAGTAAAAGCGGGCGGACAATGGTAAAAAGAAGGCATAACGAGGGGATATATTCCGCTTTCGGCGGTTGTGGTATGCTGCATCCGCGTTTGCTTTATAACCGTTTTTGCAAGATTTATATTGTAATCGGACGCACGGTGTGTTATAATACCCGGGATAACTGTGATGAATTGAAGGACAGCTGCACATAAACGCTGCGTACAAACAGAAAGGAGCATTTTTATGATAGCCATAGGTTGTGATCACGGAGGCTATGCCCTTAAGCTTCATGTTATTGACTATTTGGAGAAAAAGGGGTTTGAATATAAGGATTTCGGATGCTATGATACCGCAAGCGTGGATTATCCGGATTATGCCCTGCCCGTTGCAGAGGCCGTGGCCTCCGGAGAGGCGGAAAAGGGGATAATTATCTGCGGAACCGGCATAGGGGTGAGCATTGTTGCAAACAAGGTGCCCGGAGTGAGGGCGGCGCTTTGCTCGGACTGCTTCAGCGCACAGGCTACCCGCGAGCATAACGACAGCAATGTCCTTACCTTCGGCGAGCGTGTTATAGGGCCGGGGCTTGCGGTAAAAATAGTGGATATATGGCTAAATACTCCGTTTTCCGGCGATCCGCGGCATATGCGGCGCATAGAAAAGATAACTCAGGCGGAAAAGAAGTATTCAAAATAAGGCTGCATTTTATGCAGAGCCGGCATTGCAGGAGCAATTACAAAACACAATTTACATATGAAAGGACGCCCTAAGGGCGAAAGAAAGAAAATGTCTACTCTTCATGTTATGGATCACCCGCTTATTCAGCACAAGCTTTCCATGATCAGACAGGAAAGCACCAGCGCAAAGGATTTTCGCGAGCTTATCAACGAGGTCGCGCTTCTGATGGCCTATGAGGTAACGCGCGATCTGCCCCTTGAAAGCCGCATGATAAAGACCCCGATATGCGAAACCGAGAGCAAATTCCTTGCCGGCAGAATGATTGCCGTGGTTCCCGTGCTGCGTGCGGGCCTTGGAATGGTGGAGGGAATACTTACCCTGGTGCCCGCTGCAAAGGTGGGCCATATAGGCCTTTACCGTGACCCCAACACTCTTGAACCGGTAGAATACTATTGCAAGCTTCCCGTTGATATCGAGCAGCGCGATGTAATAGTGGTGGATCCGATGCTGGCTACGGGCGGCAGCGCTGCAGCGGCTATCAGCTTTATTAAAAAGCGCGGCTGCCGCCGGATAAAGCTGATGAACCTTATCGCCGCTCCCGAGGGAGTAAAGGCGGTGCAGGAAGCGCATCCCGATGTGGATATATTCGTTGCGGCGCTTGACGATCATCTCAACGATCACGGCTATATTGTACCGGGCTTGGGCGATGCGGGCGACCGTCTTTTCGGCACTAAGTAATAATTTAAGCGGTGCAAACAAAATATGACCGCAAGCAGCATTTATGCACGGATGTGCATATAAACAATCATTCCGTTTTAATGAGGTTTGGCTGCGTTGTATTTTGTTTACTCAAAAAAGGAGATGCACAATATGATGAATTTAGGCATACAGCTTTATGCAGTAAGAGAAGCGTATATGAAGGATATGGCGGGCACCTTTGCAAAGCTTGCCGAAATGGGATATCAGGAGGTAGAGGGCTTTTGGCTGTATCCCTGCCGCGCTGCCGAATATGAAAAAGCGCTTAAGGACAGCGGTTTGAAGATATGCGGCTGGCACACGGGGCTTGAGCACCTGGAGGGCGACCGTTTGTTTCCCACCCTTGAGTATCATGACCGTATAGGCAACCATATTCTCGGACTTAACGCAGGGCCGGAAATGCTGGATACGCCGGAAAAAATAAAGCAGCTTCGCGACCGCATGGCGGCGGCTCAGGAAGCCCTTTCAAAATACGGCTTTGTTCTTGAGTATCACAATCACTGGTGGGAGTTTGAAAGCGGGGCCTATAACCAGCTTATGGAAGGCAGCACTGTTTATGCGCAGTTTGACATAGGAAATGCGCTTAAAGGGGGCATGACGGCGCAGGATTATTTTGCAAAGTATGATTCCCGGCGCGTAGCGGTGCATGCAAAGCCGTACAGCCTTACAGCGGGCTTTGAGTGCACCATAGGCAACGACGATGTGCCGTGGCAGTGGTTCATAAAGCATTGCAGGGATATAAAAATTGAGCATCTTACCGTTGAATATGAGCAGCCCGAAAACCAGATGGAGCTGGCCAAAAAGAACATAGATGCCCTTAAGGCCATAATGGCGCAGGTGTAATTGCGTTTAGCGGCCGGAATACCGGATAAAGCCGGTATCCGGCTTTTGCTGCTTATGGCATAAAAAATATAAAGAGTATTTACCCGGCGCGGTGTTTCGGCTGCGCAGGGGAACGGAGGAAGATAATGAAAATAAAGCTGACGGCGCTTGCGCTTATGACGGTGATGGTCTGCACGGTGCTGTGCGGCTGCGAGCTGTTTGAACAGGGCACGCAGCAGCCGGGGCCGCAGGGCAGCACATCCTCGGTGTATATAACGGAGATAGTCAGCCGTAACGAAAGCACGCTTGCGGACGATGACGGGGAATACAGCGATTATATCGAGCTGTACAATTCGTCCTCGAGCCGTGTGGCGTTAAAGGGCTATTATCTTTCCGATAATGATAAAAAGCCGCAGAAATGGGCGCTTCCCAATATATATATTGAGGCCAAAAGCTATCTTGTGATATTTGCTTCCGGTAAAAACCGCGGCAAAAACGGCTATTATCACACAAATTTTTCTCTTTCGGCTTCAAAGGGGGAGACGGTGTCGCTTGTGGGTGCGGACGGAGCATATGCAAGCAGGGTGGAGCTTCCGGTGTGTCCCACGGCGGATATTTCCTACGGCCTTGTGCAGCAGGGAGAGGACGCCGGAAAATATATGTGGTTTGCAACGCCGACGCCCGGTGCGGAGAATTCCGGCGAGTATGCGGCATCGGTTTCCGAGCTGAAATTTGATACGGTAAATCTTGTAATAAATGAGTTTGTTACAAAGAATAAAACCGTCAAATATGACGCAGACGGCGATTATGATGACTTTATAGAGATATACAACCCCGGCAATGAGGAGATTAACCTTGAGGGTATGTATCTTTCCGATAACCTTGCAAAGCCGGATAAATGGCGCTTCCCGGCAGGGTGCAAAATCGGCGCAGGGGAATACCTGCTGATATATGCCTCGGGCAAGGATAAGGTGTCAAACGGCGAGATACACACAAGCTTCAGCCTTTCGGCTAACGACAGCGGAATAGTGCTTTCCGATTCCCGTATGCATCCCATAGATTCCGTGACAATGGTGCAGCTTCAGGCGGATGTTTCCTACGGCAGGGATGAAAGCGGGCAGTGGAAGTATTATCCCAAGCCCACTCCCGGAGCGGCCAACACTACGCCAGGCTTTGAAAAACTAAGTGCTGCATACAACGGCGTTATTATAAGCGGCGCCGCAGCGGCAAGCGGAGGCGGCACGGATACCGTAACTCTTAAAAACACTTCGGACAAGCCCGTAAGCCTCGCCGGCTGCGGGCTTTCCGCTTCTCACGGGGGAAATTATGTTTTTGATGAGCTTACGCTTCAGCCAGGGCAGAGCATAACGCTGTTTGCATCGGGCAGCGCAAAAAAAGAAAACGGCAAGTATTATCTTCCCTTTAAGCTGAGACGCAGCGGGACCGTGCTTACATTAAGTGCAGCAGACGGAGTGCTTTTGACGCAGTTTTCAACGGGCAAGCTGAGAAGCGGAGTGAGCGTAAGCAATACCGAGCAGGGCAGAAGGTACAGCCAGGGGGAAGAAACCGATTGTACGGGCTACACGGAGCCGCCGGAGGTAAACAGCAGCGGCGGATACACTCAGGCGGGTACGCAGGTCAGTGTGACCGTGCCGGAGGGCACAGAGGTATATTATACAACCAACGGCAGCAAGCCGGATAAAAACAGTATGCGCTTAAACGGCAGCATTACAGTTACAAAAAGCATGTCCCTGCGCGTTGCGGCGCTGTGCCCCGGAAAGCTGATGAGCGATGTTGTCACCCGCACCTTTTTGGTGGAGGAAAAGCATGACCTGCCCGTTATATGCTTAAGCGGCGACCCGGACGGCTATTTCAGCACGGGCAGCGGGATATTCTCAATGGGGGCAAACCCCGGCGAGGCGCCCATGTACCGCGGCGCGAACTTTTGGAAGAACTGGGAGCGGGAAAGCTTTGTGGAGTATTTTACGGCGCAGGGGGAGCGCGGTACTGATTTTAACGCCGGCATAAAGATACACGGTGATTATTCCCGCATAGAAAAACAGAAGTCCATTGCGGTATATATCCGTGATATTTACGGAACCGGCAGCATATCCTATCCTTTTTTTGAAAATAACGAGGTGACACGGTTCGGGTCCTTTATCCTGCGCATGGGCGGGCAGGATTGGAGCCGGGGCAAAATACGCGATTCGTTTATTTCCCTGGCGGCAAAGGGGACAACGGAGCTTGCGATAATGGATGCAGCGCCGGTGGCGGTGTATATCAACGGCGAATATTTCGGGCTGTATTTTATACGGGAAAAGCTGAATGAAAAATACTTTGAAACCCATTACGGCATAGCTGAGGAAAATCTTGAGGTGATAAGGGCCAATACAAATGCGCGGCACGGCTCGGCGCAGGGCTATAAGGAGCTTATTGCGTATGTTTCGTCCCATGATCTGTCAAACCGGGAGTATTACGACTATGTATGCTCTCAGGTGGATATAGATTCCTATATCGACTGGTGGGTGTTTGAAACATGGTTTGTAAATACGGATTCGGGAAATATCAAATTTTTTCGGGATGCAAAGAACGGCAAATGGAAGTGGGCGCTGTTTGATATGGATTGGGCGCTGTTTCCCACAACATATACGCACAATTATCTGTCCAAGGTGTATGCAAACGGGCACGGAGTGGGCGGTGCGTTTTCCACTGTTTTAATACGCGGCTTGCTTAAAAATCCGGAATTTAAGCAGCATTTTATAGAAAGATATTCTTATCATGTAAACAATACGCTTAATCCCGACCGGCTTTTTGCCGTTATGGATGATCTGTGCGCCAAAATACGCACGGAAATGCCCAGGCAGGCGGCAAAATGGGGTGCACCCAAGCCGGAAAACTGGGAGAGAAACATAAAGCGCATGAAGGAAATGTGCCTTGATAAAATTGAACTGACAAAAAAACAGATGCAGTCGGTTTTCGGGCTGTCGGCAAGTGAGGCAGAGCGCCTGTTTTCGCCGGTGTACTCGGTGTCGGTGCAATAAATCGGGCTTTTCCGCAAAAGAAAAGCAGGGGGAAGAAAAGGCACAATCAGCAATAAACAAAAACAGAAATTAAGACCGCCGGTAAAACCGGCGGTCTTTTGTAAAAGGAGTATTTTGAGAGCGGCATAAGCCGCACACGGGCAATTACTTTTTGCGTCCGTAGGAGCGCAGCGCCGAGTTGTCCAGCTTGCCGGCGGAATTGATTTCCTTAAAGCTTTCGCGAATCTCATTAAGACGGCCGCAGGAGATGGCATAGGAATACTCAAGAGGCTCGAAGTTTACAAGCTTCATCTGGCGCAGGGGAGCAATATAGGAGGTGGGGTCGCCCTTGGAGGGATCGGTGCCTACATCCTTGCCTTCATTGTAGATGCCGCCGGTAACATAGCCCACGCCCTGAACATACAGGCCGATACCGAAGCCGTTATCGTCGCCGTTGACCCACGCCCACCAGTTTTCGGGGCTCTTGAAGGTGGGCCATATGCCGTTCCAGAAGGGCAGATTATCCTTGTAGGTAAGCTCGCCGTCGGTCCATGCTTCCTTGCCCTCGTAGTATGCAAGGCGTTTAAGAGGCTCGATTACATAAAGCGCGGGAAGCTCCTGATTGGCTTTTACATGCTTGTAGGGGCTGAAGTCCACAAAGCGGTTCTGTACGGACAGTACACGGCCGGAAACGGTATAGGTGGACTCCATGTAGCTTAAGGTGGGCTCGTTGTCCTTTGCCCAGTCCATAGGACGGCACTTTACATAAATGTGGTTGTCGGTAAGCTCAAAATCGATTATCTTGCTGGAGTTTCCGTGCTGGTCGCCGCCCATAACGGGGTTATAGTTCCACTTCATGCCGCTGAATTCGCCGCACTCATAGGGCGGGAGGTTGGAGCCGTAGTAGGACTGCTGCACCAGACGGCCGGTATCGTGGTTGTTGAACATGTTTACATGCTCCGTAACCACGGGGTCGGAGGTTTCGCCAAGAACAATTTCCGCTCTGCCGTTGCGGGTTACCATGGATACCGGTTCCTTGATATATTCAAGATAGGAAAGTCCGCCGCCGAAAACAAGGTCGGCGCCGATCTTTATGTAATCGTTCTGAAGGTATATTTCTTTTTCGATATTGTCGCGCTTTGAGGTGTTAAGCGCGGAGATCTCCACCTTGGCATCTTCTTTGCCGCGGTTTGAAAAGCGAAGGCTTACAAGGCCGGCGGCGGTGTTGCTGTCCATATAGCCGTCCACGAAGCTCTTGAAGGTGTTGTTCTCTCCCGCCTCAAGAAAGCAGAGCTCTTCATAAACGGCGCCGTCCTTGGTGTAGCCGACATACATCCAAAGGGGCTGAGTGCTGCTGAAGGAGAGGGTGTAGTAGTTGAATTCCTCGCTTACGGGGACAGCAAGGGTAACAGTGCCTTCCTTTTCGGGGGCGAGGGTAAAGGTGACATTTTTTGCCGAAGCATCGGTGGAATCGGCAGTGACGCTGATTTCCGCACGCGCGCCGTTCACATTGGCGTATTTGCCCTCCCAGCTTTCGCCGCTTTGCGTGGGAGTAACGGAAGCATCGGTGCCGGGCGTGCCGGTGCCGGTTACATCGCCGGGCTGGCATGCGGCGCACAGCAGCAGGCTGCATGCGAGCATTATAACTGCAATTTTCTTCATATAATCCTCCTGAAAGATTATTGTTTCTTGAATAATAATAACACATTCCGTGGGCAAAGTAAATAGTGAAAATGCGCATGAAAGTGTAATTTGTGAATTTTGACGGATAAAAACGGAAAAGCGGTACACGGCCGCGGGGCTTGGCGGCGGAATTGAAGCCTGTAAATGCGCGTGTGCGAAAAAAATACGGGCAAAAATGCGCGTGCGGGGTGGGCGGGCGGGAGCACCGCGCTTTTTGCCCGTAGATTTGATACTGGACATTGGGCGCTACATATGGTATAATAATGCGGATAAAGCACTAAATGCGGAGGTGGAAGCGGATGGAATACGGTGCCGAAAATATACGCATTCTGGAAGGGCTGGACGCGGTTCGTATGCGCCCCGGAATGTATATAGGTACTACCGGTTCAAAGGGAATGCATCATTTGCTTTGGGAGATAGTGGACAACGCTATTGACGAGGCGGCCAACGGATATGCCGATCAGATATGGGTCACATTGCACAGGGACAACAGTGTTAGCGTTGAGGATAACGGACGCGGCATGCCGGTGGGAATACATCCGCAAAAAGGAATATCCGCAGTGGAGGTCATTTTTACCCAGCTGCATGCCGGCGGTAAATTTGACGCATCAAATTATAAATACAGCGGCGGTCTGCACGGCGTAGGCGCATCAGTGGTAAATGCGCTCAGCAGCTGGGTGACGGTGGAGGTATATCACGATTATAAGGTATACCGCTGTGAGTTTGAAAGCCGCTATGACGCATCGGAGCAGAAAATAATTTCCGGCGCAACCAAGTCGCACCTTAAGGAAGTGGGAAAAACTCACAAGCGCGGCTCCAAGGTTACATTTCTGCCGGATGCTCGGGTGTTTGACTCGGCAAAATTCAACTATGAGGTAATAAAGCGCAGGCTGAAGGAGCTGGCTTTCCTTAACGGAGGGCTGCGTATTACCCTGACGGACGAACGACAAGTGGAAAACGGCGAGGCAAAGACGGTAGAGTTTCATTATGAGGGCGGCATTTCGGATTATGTGGAATATCTTGATGCCGAAAATGAACCCAAGTTCCGTCCGCCCATTTACATTGAGGGGGAAAAGGACGGCATATTCTGCGCCGCGGCCATACAGTATACCGACGCCTACTCTACGGAGAATATCTTTTCCTTTGTAAACAATATCCCCACATCGGAGGGCGGAACCCATGAAACCGGGTTCAAATCCGCACTTACAAAGGTAATGAATGATTATGCCCGCAGAAGCGGCGTGCTTAAGGAAAAGGATGACAATTTCCAAGGGGAGGATTTCCGCGAGGGCATTACGGCCGTGCTTACCGTGAAGATGCAGAATGTACAGTTTGAGGGGCAGACCAAGGCAAAGCTGGGCAATGTGGAGGCGCGCCCGGCGGTGGAGGCGGTGGTTACGGAAAAACTCACCGCATACCTTGACGACCTGAAAAATGCCGAGGTAGGGCAGATAATGCTGGAAAAGGCGGTACAGGCGGCGCGGGTGCGCATGGCGGCGCGCAAGGCCAAGGATATAGCCCGCAAAAAAAGCGCGCTGGAGGGAGCGCCGCTGGTAGGCAAGCTGTCCTCCTGCACCGGCAGACGCCCGGAGGAAAACGAGCTGTTCATAGTGGAGGGTGATTCCGCAGGCGGAACGGCAAAGCAGGGCAGGGACCGCCGCTTTCAGGCAATACTGCCTCTGCGCGGCAAGCCGCTTAATGTGGAAAAGAAACGGTTGGATCAGGTGCTTACAAATGAGGAGTTTCGTTCCATCATTACGGCGCTGGGCACCAGTATTGATGTGGATTTTGATATATCCAACCTTAAATATCACAAGGTGATAATCCTTGCCGATGCCGATCAGGACGGCGCGCATATACGCTCCATACTGCTGACCTTCTTTTACAGATACATGAAAAAGATGATAACCGAGGGGCATGTTTTTATAGGCGTGCCGCCGCTTTACAAAATAGAAAAGGCCTCCACGAAGGAGGTAGTGTATGCCTATACCGATGAAGAACGCACGGCGGCGTGCCAGAAAATGGGGGGCAGACCCACGGTTTCGCGCTATAAGGGGCTGGGCGAGATGAGCGCCGAGCAGCTGTTTGAAACCACCATGAATCCGCGCACCCGCACTCTTGTACAGGTGACCATCGAGGACGCCGTGGAGGCGGAGCATCTGGTAACGGTGCTTATGGGGGACAGAGCGGATGTGCGCAAGCAGTATATAATAGACAATGCAAACTTCAACAAGGTAGACCTGTTTGCAAAGGAAAAGGGGGTGCAGTAAATGGCGCGCAAGGACAAAGGCGACAACTATTTTGTACCTCTTGAGCAGCAGCATGTGCTGTGTCAGACCATGGAGGATGTTTTGCACAACAGCATGCTGCCCTATGCCGAGCATGTTGTGCTGGAGCGCGCTTTGCCGCGCGTGGAGGACGGGCTTAAGCCGGTTCAGCGGCGCGTGCTTTATGCCATGTACACCCTGGGGCTGACTCCGGACAAGCAGACCAAGAAAAGCGCACACATAGTGGGTGAGTGTATGGCCAAATATCACCCGCACGGCGATTCCTCCATATACGACACTATGGTGCGTCTGGCACAGGATTTTAACCTAAGGGCGCCGCTTGTTTACGGACAGGGCAATTTCGGCTCCATAGACGGCGATCCGCCGGCGGCTTTCCGTTATACCGAGGCAAAGCTTGCGCCCATTGCAATGGAAATGCTTGCGGATATCGACAAGGATACGGTGCCGTGGTCGCTCAACTTTGACGATTCCACAAAGGAGCCTAATATTCTGCCCGGAAGGTTTCCTAATTTGCTTGTAAACGGCTCCTACGGAATAGCGGTGGGCTTTGCCACAAATATCCCCACACATAACCTTGCAGAGGTTATAGACGGCGTAATCGCACAGATGGACAACCCGCGCATTACAACGCAGGAGCTGTGCAAAATCGTAAAGGGACCGGATTTTCCCACCGGAGGCTATATCCTTAACGGGGAGAATATTGCGGATGTTTACGCAACGGGCAAGGGCAAGCTTACGGTGCGCGCAAAAACCGTTATTGAAAACGGCACCGGCGGAAAGAAGCTTATAGTAATTACGGAGGTGCCCTACGGTGTAAACAAGGCGCGGATGCTTTCGGAGATACTAAAGCTCAGCGAGGATAAAAAGGGCATACTTACCGCCGTAAACGATATCCGGGATGAATCGGATATGAACACCGGGATGCGGGCGGTTATCGAGCTTAAAAAGGATTCCGATCCCGAAAAGGTGCTTAAGTATCTTTATAAATACAGCGATTTGCAAACCACCTGCGGCGTCAACATGGTAGCTATTGCCGACGGTAAGCCCAAGCAGCTGGGTCTTGCCGAAATAAACAGGTATTATATAGAGCACTATCGCACCGTGGAGCGCAGAAGAATACGCCACGATCTTGAAAAGGCACGCTTGGAGCTGGAGATACAGCAGGGGCTGCTTATTGCCATTAAAAACATTGACGAGGTGGTGCGTATAATACGCACAAGTGCCAATGTAAAGGAGGCAAGAGAACGCCTGCGGGAGCGCTTCGGGCTTACGGAGCGGCAGGCAAATGCCATTTTGGATATGCGCCTTGCACGGCTTACGGCGCTGGAGGTGCATACCATAGAGGAGAGAATATCGCAGCTTGAGGCGCTTATTGCGGAGCTGGACGGTATGCTGGCAAGCAAGCAGAAGCTTAATGAATACATCAAAAAATGCCTGCTTGAGGTAAAGAAAAGGTATAAATCACCAAGGCGCACGGAGATTCTGTGCAATGCGGCGGAGCAGCCCATTGCAAAAGAGGAATTCAAGGTGGTGGAGGACTGCGTTATCGGCCTTGACCGCGCGGGAAACTTCAAGCGGGTGTCCAAAAAGAATTACAGCAGGTCCGCAAGGGGCGAGGTAAAGTCGGCATCGGAACTGGGGTGCTGCGTTTTATCCTGCCGTACGGACGACAGACTGTGCTGCTTCAGTGATGCGGGGAATTGCTATATGCTGGATGCTGAGGATATTCCGGAATGCAAATGGCGGGATAAAGGCGCGGCAAAGGAAAAAATCATCTCCGGCATTGATAAAAATGAAAGCATAATAGCCATGTTTACCTGTGCGGAGCTTACGGCGGGAACGCTGCTGCTGTGCACGGCGCAGGGGCTTATAAAGCAGACGGCGGGAAGCGAATATATTGTTAAGAAGCAGCGCTTTGCGGCCATGAACCTCAAGGACGGTGACAGAATAGTAGCGGTGGAGAAAAATAACGACTACCCCGGTGTGCTGTTTATTTCAAAGGGCGGAATGAGCCTTAACATGACCAAGCAGGAGCTGCCGGTTACGGGAAGAGCGGCCGGCGGAGTCAAAGCAATGGCGCTGGATGATGGGGATGAGGTGATATTTGCCTCTCAGGTAAATGACGAGGGCGAGATAATAACCGTAACGGACAAGGGCTATGCCAAACGGTCGCTTGCGCTTGACTATGAGATAAGCCTCCGCAACAGGAAGGGGCTTAAAACCTTTGATTTCCGCAAGAACGGCAGCAACGGCAGCTGCATTGCCGGAGCGCTGTGGGTAAGGGAGCCCTTTGATGCATATATCGTGCATCAGTCCGGGCAGACAGAAACGATAAATACCGATTCCATAATGATAGAAAGCCGCCTATCGCCCGGAAAGCCGTATGCGCTGGTGGTTATGGGAGATGTAATAACGCAGGTGCTTGCCGATAACAGTTAAGGGCAACACTATGTGAATGTATTCAAGGTAAGGGACATAACGACGGAAAATACGAATATATGCAGTAGTGCACCTATATGCATATAAGCTGTTTTCCTGCAATCGGCATGGTTTTGCTTCAAAAAAGTCAAAAACGCAAAAAGGCAGCAGGGCGGACGCAGTATGCGTCCGCCATTTTATATGGCTGCGGAATACTCCGGGGCGGTCGCGGCGGGGCGAAGCAGGCGCCCGCGGTCGCCCCGAATCTGCGGAACGGGATTATTCCGTACATGAATATGCATGCGCAAATAAAAACATGGCGATTCTGAATAAATACGGACATCTGCGGGGATAATACCCATGATAAATAAAAGCGGGGGCGATATAATGATACTGACCGATAAAGAAAAAAGCTTGCTCAAGGAGCTTGCGGTGCAGGAAAAAACCTGCGCTAAGAAATATCTTAACGCATCACAGGCGGCGTTTGATCCGCAGCTTAAAAACCTGTTTTCCTCTCTTTCGCAGGCGGAGCAGAAGCATCTGGAGATGATAAATTCTATTCTTTCGGGCACCCTGCCGCAAGTACAGGCCGGAGGCGGCGAAACGGCCTTTACGGCGGTTTATAACGGCAGCGAAACGCAACAGAAGCTGGAGGACGCGTTTTTGTGTACGGATTTGCTGGCTGCGGAAAAATATGCGTCAGGAGAGTATGATATAAGGGTGTTTGAATTCGGGGATGCCGGCGTGCGCAATGTACTGGGCGCAATACAACGGCAGGAGCAGGGACACGGAAAATCAATATCGGATTATATGAAGGTTAACGCAATGTGTCCCGCGGCGTAATGCTAAAGATACAGGCAAAAATTGAAATAAGGCGCTCGAAAGGGCGCCTTATATGTTCTTCAAAAGCCGTTTTGAAGCAAACTGAGAGTGTCTTATTTTTTGGGCACCAGCTTTTCCTTGCCGCCCATATACGGACGCAGGGAGACCGGTACGCGCACGCTGCCGTCGGCTTCCAGATTGTTCTCAAGCAGCGCTATAAGCATACGGGGAGGAGCGGCAACCGTGTTGTTGAGCGTATGTACAAGGAATTTGCCGTTTTCGCCGTTTGCACGAATCTTAAGCCTGCGAGCCTGTGCATCGCCCAGATTGGAGCAGGAGCCCACTTCGAAGTATTTCTTTTGACGGGGAGACCATGCTTCCACATCCACCGATTTAACCTTAAGGTCGGCAAGGTCGCCAGAGCAGCACTCCAGTGTGCGCACCGGAATATCCATGCTGCGGAAAAGATCTACGGTATTGCGCCAAAGCTTATTATACCATTCCATGCTGTCCTCGGGACGGCAAAGCACAATCATTTCCTGCTTTTCAAACTGATGTATACGGTATACGCCGCGCTCCTCCAAGCCGTGCGCGCCCTTTTCCTTGCGGAAGCAGGGGGAATAGCTGGTAAGGGTAAGGGGCAGCTGCTCATCGGGAATTATGGTATCAATAAAGCGGCCTATCATGGAATGCTCGCTTGTGCCGATAAGATAAAGATCCTCGCCCTCGATTTTATACATCATGGCATCCATTTCGGCAAAGGACATAACGCCGGTAACAACATCGGAGCGTATCATGTAAGGGGGAATGCAGTAGGTAAAGCCGCGGTCTATCATAAAATCACGCGCATAGGAAAGCACGGCGGAATGCAGGCGGGCAACATCACCAAGCAGATAATAAAAGCCGTTGCCGGCCACGCGGCGAGCGCTGTCAAGGTCAAGCCCGCCGAGGCTCTCCATGATCTGAGCATGATAGGGAATTTCAAAATCCGGAACAAAAGGCTCGCCGAAGCGTTCCAGCTCCACATTGCAGGAATCGTCCTTTCCTATCGGAACGCTCGGATCGATAATATTGGGTATGACAAGCATTATGGAGCGTATTTCCTCTTCATACTTATGCTCAAGCACCTCAAGCTCGGCAAGGCGTGCGCTGTCGGCAGCTACAAGCTGCTTAACCTCTTCCGCCTCCTGACGCTGCCCCTTTGCCATAAGCGCACCTATCTGCTTGGACAGACGGTTGCGGTTGCCGCGAAGGGTGTCAGCCTCGGCAATGGCGGCGCGGTTTTGCTTATCCAGCTCAATAACCTTGTCCACAAGCGGAAGCTTGCTAAATTGAAACTTGTTTTCAATATTCTTTTTTACAAGCTCCGGATTCTCGCGGAGAAATTTAATATCCAGCATTATTGTATCCTTTCACGGCACGGGGCCGGTTGATATGATTTACAAAAAATCGGCGTCAGCCGTTTTATGCCTGTTCCTTAGCGGCAAGATGCTTGTTAAGCTCGGCAACAAGCGCGTCGGCGTCAATGCCGTGCACGGCGCAGGCTTCCTCTACCGTTTCGGCCTGTGCGCTGGGGCAGCCTACGCAGAACATCCCGAAGCCGGCAAACACGGCGGCAAGCGAGCTGTCAAGCTTGATTACCTCGCCTATGGTATCATTTTTTTCCACGCTGTTTTTTTTGTTTTTCTTATTAAAAAGCATAATGACCTCCTTAATTAAGGCGGCGAAAAGCCTGTATGCACTCCTGTCGCCATTCTTCTTTATTATACACCATTTTGTGTATATTTAACAATAACTTTTTTCGGAACAGCGGGCAGTATTGATGCATAATATCGTAACTGAAGCCGGGAAAGGGCAAAAACCCTGAAGGGAGAGAAGGTATTTGAGATTTTTCGGAATAAGACAATACATACGCATAGGGGATGAAGTGGGAGAGCTGTGTGTTGCGGCAACCGCCGAAAACGGAGGAAGACTGCTTACCGACCTGTCGGTGGAGCACGGATGGGAGGAATGCGGCGCAGAGCCGTCCTCAGACGGCATGTGGGTAAGAATAAGTGCGGAGGGCTATGTGCGCGCACTAAAGCATAATGTGATGGTATATCCGGGCAAAACCACGCTTTTAATGCTGGAGCTTGTGCCATCTGCCGGCTGAGAAAAGGTGAAGAATATGCTGACAGAAGCTTTTTTGCAGTACAGCGACGCTGTAAGCCGCGCCCGCAGTGAAGGCCGCTTGGCGGCCGAGAACGAAAGTGCGTTTTGACAAAAGGCAAAATGCACACGGGGCCGACAGCGGAGGCCCGGCGCGGCGGGAAAAATATACGGCTATTGCATATCGGCAAGCACTAAAAGGCAAACGGAAAAATCATTCGGCTGCTTTATGTAAAAGTGTAAAAGGCGCGGTAACGGGCAGTATAAAAAATCACCCGGCAAATACAGCCGGGTGATTTGATACTTAACAGGTTAAAGCCTAAGAAGCGGATGCTCAGACACCCTTCTTGTTGTTGCGAATCTTCTCCTGAGTGGTGAAGTTCGTGGTGGCAACATAGCCCGGTATCGGCATGATCTTCTCATGAATGGCATCGATGATCCAGGAAGCCTGCGGGAAGAAGTAGTTATCCAGCTCGTAGGCAGGCGTAATCCAGTTGCGTGCGCCCACAACAACGGCGGGTGCATCAAGATAATCAAAGGCCATCTCGCTTACATTTTCGGCAATTTCCTTCATGATGGAGCCGCGGTCGCAGGCATCGCCTACAACTACCAGCTTGCCGGTCTTCTTAACGGACTCCAGCACCTTTTCATAGTTGAAGGGAACGATGCTGCGTGCGTCGATGATCTCGGCGGAAATGCCGTATTTCTCCTGAAGTTGTTTTGCGGCATCCATAGCGCGGTAGAGCACCGCGCCGATGGTAACGATGGTAACATCGGTACCGGCGCGTTTGATATCGGGCTCGCCGAAGGGAATCTCATAGCTTTCGGCAGGTACGCCGCCCTCATGGAACTGCTCGCCGAAATCGTAGATGCGCTGGCTCTCAAAGAATACAACCGGGTCGGTGCCGTTAAGAGCGGTGGTCATAAGACCCTTGGCATCGTAGGGGGTAGCCGGGAAGCAGACCTTAAGGCCCGGGATATGAGCAACCATGGCGGACCAGTCCTGAGAATGCTGTGCGCCGTATTTGGAGCCTACGGAAACGCGCAGCACCATGGGCAGCTTGAGGGCGCCCGCAGTCATTGCCTGCCACTTGGCCATCTGGTTAAACACCTCGTCGCCGGCACGGCCGATGAAGTCGCAGTACATAAGCTCAACTATGGAGCGGCCGCCGCACATGCCGTAGCCCACGGCAGATGCCACAATTGCTGCCTCGGAAATAGGAGCATTGAACAGGCGGTGATAGGGGATAGCCTCGGTAAGACCGCCGTAAACCGCAAACGCGCCGCCCCAATCGCGGTTTTCTTCGCCGTAGGCAACCAGAGTGGGATCCTCATAGAATTTGTTGATTATAGCCTCAAAAATACCGTCTCTGTACTGATATACCTTGTTTTTGGAAACCGGCTTGCCGTCCTTGTCAAAGCCGAAGCGCTCCTTGCGTGCAATCTTCTGTACGCGGGGATCCTCAGCCATGGGGATAAGCACATCGGGTGCGCGGTCGGGCTCCATGGAAACAATGTGCTCATTGGAGAACATAATGTCGGCAATGGCATCGGGGCAGCCGTTGAGATCCATATAGGGAGAAATGGCGGGATCGGTGGCAATCTTTACCGTGTGGGTCATAACCTTTACGATATCGGCATAAATCTCGTCGAACTTCTCATCCTTTGCAACGCCTGCATCAACAAGCGCAGCGCGATAGGTGATCATCGGATCGATAGCCTGCCATGCGGCAACCTCTTCCTTTGTGCGGTAGGAGGAAGCATCGCTGGGGGAGTGTCCGGAATAACGGTAGGTGAGCACATCCAGCAGCACCGGCCCCTGACGGTCCTCAATAAGCTGCTTCTTGCGCTTGTAGGCCTCGATTACGGCAAGCGGATTGTAGCCGTCTACGCGCTCTGCATGCATCTGGCTGGGGGTAACGCCCGCGCCCATTCTTGCAAGGATATTGTAGGCCATGGTTTCGCCGTTGGTCTGTCCGCCCATGCCGTACTGGTTGTTGAAAATATTGAAGATGATGGGCAGTCCGCCTTTGTGAGCCTCGTCCCACAGCTTGGTATACTGATCCATCGCAGAGAAGTTCATAGCCTCCCAAACGGGGCCGCAGCCAAGGGAAGCATCACCGATATTTGCAATAACAAGGCCTTCCTTGCAGTTTACTCTTTTATAAAGAGCGGCGCCGGCGGCAATACCTGCGCTGCCGCCCACTATTGCGTTGTTGGGATAAATGCCGAAGGGCAGGAAGAAGGCGTGCATGGAACCGCCCAGACCCTTGGAGAAGCCGGTTTCACGGGCAAACAGCTCGGCTACAACGCCGTAGAGGAAGAAGGCGCGCGCCATTTCCTTAACGGATTCAAATTTGCCGTTGTTCTCCACAACGCGGAGGGTGGCGCCGTCCCAGGTGGACTTCATGATGCTCATCAGCTCTTCGTCGCTGAGCTTTTCAATGCAGGAAAGTCCTTTTGCCAGAATGTCGGCATGGGAGCGGTGAGAACCGAAGATAAAATCGTTTTTGTCAAGAAGATAAGCCTGACCTACCGCGGCTGCCTCCTGGCCGATGCCAAGGTGAGCGGGGCCGGGATGGCTGTAATGGATGCCGTTGTATTCGCTGGTGGTTTTGATGAGGTTGATCATGGTCTCAAACTCGCGGATAACAGCCATATCGTGATAGATACGCAGGAAATCCTCGGTTGAGTAGTTGGCCTTTTCCTCGGCGATGGTTTTGTTATAACGGTTTACCGGAATGTCTTCAAAATGTACGAAGCCGGGAGCCCGCATAACACTCGGGTCGATAAATTGGGACTTAGGCATTATAAATACCCTCCTTAAAAATTATGTGTATTTCATATTAAATGCCCCGCCGGGAACAGCCGAAAAGCTCAGCGTTCCCCGCGGCGGGAAATGCAGATTTATTTGTACTGGAATATGCCCTCGCGGATTATTTCGCATACGGTGGGATGCGGGAAGATAAGCTCCTTGATGTCCTCTATGCGCATCTCGGTTTCCAGCATTGCAACGGCGGAAACGATGATCTCGGAGGAATAGTTGCCTATCATGTGTACGCCCACAAGACGGTTGTTCTTTTTGTCTATAACCAGCTTGCAGATGCCGTCGCCGCCTTCGTTTTCGGCAACATAACGGCCGGAATACTTCATGGTAAGGCTTATGCAGGCAACATCCATGCCGGCAGCCTTGGCCGCTTCCTCGGTAAGGCCGACAAAAGCCACCTCGGGGTTGGTATAAATAACGGAGGGAACGGCGGTGTAACGCATGCGGTCCTTTTTGCCCAGCATTGTGTTCACTGCCACTTCGCTTTCGCGGTAAGCCACATGGGCAAGCATCATCTTGCCGTTGCAGTCGCCGGTTGCGAAAACGCCGGCAACATTGGTGCGGCACTGCTCATCGGTAAGAATGGCGCCGCGGTTCATTTCCACGCCGATGTTTTCAAGGCCGAGGCCGTGAGTGGCGGGGCGGCGGCCGATGGAAAGCAGAACCTTGTCGGCTTCCACGGTTTCCGTCTTGCCGTTAAGCTCATAGTTCACGCCCTTGTCGGTAACGGAGGTAACCTTTGCGCCCAGCAGGAAGGTAACACCCTTCTTTTCGTAGTTTTTCTGGAGTATCTTGCTGATTTCCGCATCGGTGGGGCCGGCGATCTTGTTCATCATCTCAATAACGGTGACCTTGCTGCCGGCCGAGCAGAAGTAGCTGGCCATTTCAAGACCGATAACACCGCCGCCGATCACAACAAGGCGCTCCGGTACCGCTTCGATATCCAGTATTTCGCGGTTGGTCATAACAAAACCGGAGGCCAGATTTTCCTTAAGCCCCGGAATCGGGGGAACGGAGGCCTCGCTGCCGCAGGCAATAAGCAGGCGTGCGCCCTCGTATACGGTGTCGCCCACCGAAACGCGGAACTCGGCTCCCGTGCGCTTTTCAATGTGGGCGTTGCCGTCCACAACGGTTACCTTGTTGGCCTTAAGACCCATTTTGATGCCGCCCACCAGAGTGTCCACAACCTTGCGCTTGCGGGCAATTACCTTGGCGTGGTCAAGCTTTATGTTTTCTACGGTGATGCCGTATTTCTCGCCGTGCGCCGCTCCGTCATAAAGCTTTGCGGAGTACAGCAGTGCCTTGGAGGGCACGCAGCCCTCGTTGAGGCATACGCCGCCGATGAAGCGCTTTTCGATAAGCAGGGTGTTGAGCCCGGCTCCGCCGGCACGCTCCGCGGCAAGATAGCCGGCGGGACCGCCGCCGATTACAATCAGATCGTACATATCAGAATACCTCTTATTTTAATTTTATGCATACGGCCCTTTGCGGCAGGGCGGCTTTGCTTTGATGCAAAAGCGCGCCCGCTGCGAGGGGTGCATTATTTTGCAAGCAGTGCGGAGAAGTTCTCAAGATTGGTGCAAAGCTCCTTTAAGAACTTGGCCGCCGGAGCGCCGTCGATAGCGCGGTGGTCAAAGGTGAGGGAGAGCGTCATGCAGGGATAGGTCTTGAGTACGCCGCCCACCTCGCGCACGCGGGTTACCGTGGTGCATACGCCCAGAATACCGGTCTGCGGGGGGTTGATAACGGGGGTGAAGCTTTCAATGCCCAGCGAGCCCAGATTGCTTACGGTGAAGGTGCCGCCGGAGAGCTTGTCGGGGCTGATGGAGCCCTTCTGGCAATCGGAGGCCAAACTCTTTGTGGCGGTGGCTATCTCGTTGAGGGAGAGCTTGTTGCAGCCGAAAATGGTGGGCACCATAAGTCCGCGCTCGGTGTCTACCGCCATGCCGAGGTTTACATCGGTAAAATAACGCATGGTGTCGTCCAGCAAATGCGCATTGAGCGCCTTGTGGTTAAGCAGCGTGCGGCTGACGGCATAAAGCACTATATCGTTCAGGGTGATGTTGGCAAGGCCGAGCTTTTCGGCGTTTTCCTTCATTTTCTTGCGGTATGCCAGTATCTCGGTGGCATCGAAGGAAGCATTGAGGGTAAGCTGAGCCATGCCCTGAAGAGAACCCATCATGCTCTTGGAAATAACCTTGCGGATATTGGTGAGCTTGACATCGGTATATGCAGCCTGCGGTGCCGCAGCTTCTGCAGGAGCTGCCGCGGCGGCGGGAGCCGGACCCGCTGCAAGATCGGCAAGGCTTACGCGGCCGCCGATGCCGGTGCCGGAAAGCTGCTTGTCGCTTGCCATGTAGCCTGCGGCTGCGGCGCCGGTTGCCATAACGCCCTGTTCGCGCAGAAGCTGAACATCGCGTTCCATTATGCGGCCTTCTGCGCCGGTGGGAACCGCAAAGCGGTAGTCAACGCCGGTTCTTTCGGCATAGTTGCGGGCGCGCGGGGAAATTTTTATATCTCCCTGAGCGGCCTGAGCGGCAGCCGCCGCAGCCTGAACCGGAGCGGGAGCCTGAGCGGCAGCCGGGGCGGCTGCTTCCGCTGCGGGAGCGGGAGCCTCGGCCGGAGCCTCCTGAGCGCCTGCGGTAAAGGAGCTTACATCCTCGCCGGCAGCGCCTATAACGCATACATTTTCAAGGCAGGGCACATCATCGCCCTCCTGATGAAGGATGGCAAGCAGCACGCCGGCATCCTTGGCCTCCTCGTCAAAGGTGGCCTTGTCCGTTTCGTAGGTGAAAAGAATGTCGCCTACCGCTACGGTATCGCCTACCTTTTTGTTCCATTTTGTGATGATGCAGCTTTCCACCGACTGTCCCTGCCGGGGCATAATTACGGGAATCGCCATATTTTGAACCTCCTGTGCCTCTGGGGCTTGATATATAAAAACTGTTCGTTTTTAACACGGGCATGTGTGAATAGAACACCCGCACCTTTAATTTTATCATTATCAGGGTAGTATGTCAATTATAATAATACATTTAATAATATATTGCGCCGCCTTTTTTAGTATTTTCGGCACGGTGTAAAATACGAGGGCGATGCCTGCAGATGCAGAGGAGCTGCTTTTTTACTGCCGCTTTGCCGTTGAGCGTAATGCGTTTCTCCGTGCGTTTACGGTAAAAGCCGCCTGACGGAGAACTTATATGAAAAGCATACACCGTCCGTTTTACGGCTCAATTTCCGATTGTGCTAACGGTCAAAATCTCAAAACTGTTCTTGAAAATATAACAGTTTCATGTTATAATAATATTAAACGAACGGTCGGTACAAACGGAAGGGGCTGAGCAAAATTAAAACAACGGAACAGCAGCACAACGAGAGAAAACAGGAGCTTATGGAAAAGTGCTTCGAGTGTTATGCCGAAAACGGATTGACGGGCACGGGAATTCAGGCGCTGGCCGATGCCTGCGGCTGTACAAAAGCAAATTTGTATACTTATTTCAAAAATCTTGATGAGTTGATTATTGAGTCAACGGCATATTGTATGGCAAAGGTCGAGGACGACTTTATGAAAAAAGCCCCGACCGATCCGAAGGATGCCATGCGCTTTATTGAGGAAATACCGTACTGGACGGCGCGGCAGCACGGCAAAAAATATCGGTTGATGTATCAGATATATACCCATCCGAAATATATTGAATACGGCAAGAAATTTTTCGAGGGCGTAAACGAGCGCTATACCCGGTATGCAAAGCTGTTGGAGCCTAAGATAGGAATTCCGTATACGACTATCACATCGCTGATTTTCATATTCGTGCGGGCCTGTGTACACTACGCCATGTTTGAGGACGAGTATTATTTGAAATCCCAAATGGAGGTCTTAAAACAGGGTGTGGGCCTGTTTGCGGATAAATATCGCTCCCAATATCTGAAAGGAGGAACCGAGAAATGAAAAAACGAATGCCTGGTATCGTACTTATCTTATGTATGGTGTTATGTATTGTACCGATAAGCATATTTGCGGGGTCGGAGACATTTACCGACGCCGCAACGGAGGAAGAGCTGTTTACGGCGGTTCGGAACGGCGGCGGCAATGTCCGGCTGACGGACAACATAATTGTTGACAGGGGCTCGCTGATCATCGATTACACCACAGAGCTTGATCTGAACGGCCACACGCTGACCTTCCGGGAGCCGGGAATGGTCTTAGTAAAGCGATATAACGGCAAAAGCGAAGTCACAAGTACGCCGACTGTCGGTATTGCCGTCAATGCAAACCTTAACCTGACCGACTCCGCCAAAAGCAAAACAGGCAAGATAGATGTATGGGGCGACGACAGCGCCGGAATATATGTAGGTCCCACGGGAAACCTGTGTATGTGGGGCGGCACGCTCACCAATTCGTCCGTAACTATACCGACCGAATCGGATGAGGCGCCCAAGTACACCAACAGTGTTGGCCTTTATATTCTGCGCGGCAGGGTATCCATGACCTCGGGAAGCAGGATCGAAAACGAATCGCAGGCAGGTGTTCTCGTGCTCGGCGGTGATTTCAGCATGGCGGGAGGAAATACTGTTATCTCCGGCTGCGGTATTCAAAGTTATAGCTACCTCGGCGGGGGCGTTTGTGTATCCTCCGAGTATGATGAAAACGGGAATACCGTCCTCGGCTCCTTTGCGATGAACATGGGCGCGCGCATCGAAAACTGCTCTGCCTACAACGGCGGCGGCGTGTACCTGTACGGCGAGTCGGTGTTCACCATAAATGCCGGCAGCATCACCGGCTGCAAAGCAAATCATGGCGGCGGCGTTTATGTGTCGAGCATAGGCAAGGTCGCCGTGGAAAACGGGCAGTACAGGTGCATTACGCCCGCTTTTACCATTAAGGGCGGAAGCATTGAAAACTGCACTGCCAACAACGGCGGCGGCGTATATATAGATGACGGGAATGTCGGTTCTTATTTGATCGAATTTGAAATGAATGCCGGAAGCATCCAAGGCTGCACTGCCATAAACGGCGGCGGTATTTCCGTAGATAAGTACGGCGCATTTACCATGTCCGGCAGTGCCGCAATTACCGGCTGCAAAGCCACGGGGCTCCCCGAAGCTACCGATTCCGAAGGCTATGGCGGCGGTGTATATATGTTCCCCGGCGGCAGTATCGACATGAGCGGCGGCAGCATCACCGAATGCCGAGCCAACAAGGGAGACAGCATATACAGCGATAACGCCCTCGGTTATTATACAAGCCAGTACACCGTGACCGGCGGCACGGCAGACCCGACCGTATCCCTTGCATATGTGAGCGGAACAAAGGTGATACGCATGGAGGGGCTGGGCACAGCCGCTTATCCTTATCAGATCGGCACCAAGGAGCAGCTGCTGCTCTTTCGCGATCTCGTAAACGGCATAAACGGACAGACACAGCATCTCGGCGCCTGCGCAGTGCTTACCGACGATATCGTGCTCAACGACGGCACCGTTGACGACAACGGAAACTATACTTCCGGCCTTATCGGCGCCACGCCGGAGGAATGGACGCCCATCGGCAACTATTCTTATGCATACAGCGGCACCTTTGACGGTGCGGGACACACGATAAAGGGATTGTACTACACGGGCAGCAATATTGCCGACGATACTATTGATACCGATTATGAGCACACTGCCGGTCTTTTTGCCCGCCTTGACGGTGCCGCGGTAATTAATGTGACGGTGACCGGATATATACGGCGTGACGCTGATAAATACCACAATCATGTCGGCGTGGCGGGAGGCATTGCAGGCATTGTAAATAACTCAACGATACGGAATTGCCGCAGTGCCTGCCGCATCACTACCGATTCTGATGGCGGTCTGATCGGAGGCATTGCCGGGTGGACCGACGGTACGACAACGGTCGAAAACTGCCGCAATGACGGTCATATAATGCAGCATAAAGGCATAAATATAGCTGCCGGCGGTATTGTAGGCCACATGTCCGACGGCACGGTGAAGGGCTGCATCAATACCGGCAAGGCGGACTGCCTCAAATCGACACTTAATCGGGCGGGCTGCGGCGGTATTGTCGGCAGAGCCGATGCGGGTAAGATATCCGACTGCATAAATATCGGCGAGGTATATGTTGTCGGTACCGGCTATGCCGGAGGTATCATAGGCTATACGGACGGCGATGATATAACCGTACGCAGCTGTTACAGCATAGGAACCGTGACCGCGGAGAACGGTCGCAACGCAGGCGGCATCTGCGGTACGATCCGCAGCGGTACAACGACATTTAAGAACTGCTATTATCTTGATTCCTCATCGTTTTATGCTATCGGATACAGAGCCGACGAAGAGGGCAGTGTCGAGAAAAAGATAATGGGGGAATTTGCCGACGGCACGGTGCTGACAGCGCTGATAAACGGGCGTGCCGACGGTGAGCATCCGTGGGATACCGAGGGTTGCAAGCCGCTGAGCGACAATGCAAACGACACAACGGAGCTGCCCGTGTTTGCGTGGATGAAGCTGACCGAGCGTCACCACGGCGGCACGGCATACTGCAATTCCGCAAAGTGCTGCGAAGGCTGCGGCGAAAGCTACGGTGAGATTGATGAAAATAATCACAGCGACCTCAGGCATACAGAGGCCAAGGCGGCAACCAAAGAGGACGAGGGAAATATTGAGTATTGGTACTGCGAAGGCTGCGGCAAGTATTATGCTGACGCAGATGCAGCCAAGGAAATCACCGAGGCGGAAACCGTAGTGGCTAAGCTTCCCGATGATCCTCACCCGACGGGCGATAACAGCAGCCTTGCGCTGTGGAGCGCACTGCTGTCCATCTGCGGAGGAGTAGGTGCGGTGCTTGTCATGAAACGCAAAAGGTTATATCAAAACAGGGGGTAACGCAAAATGAAAAAACGAATACTCGGCATCCTGCTGACACTATGTATGGTGATGTGCCTTGTCCTGACAAGTGTATTCGCCGTGGGTGAGACAGCCAAAACCGTTGATATCACCGGCAGCGGCACGCAGGACGATCCGTATCTGATTTACACAGCGGAAGGTCTGAAAGCCTTTCGTGACAAAGCAAACGGCGGGGAGCGATATGCATGCGCCACACTGATGGAGGATATCATCCTCAATGACGGTACATTCGATGTGGACGGAAACTATACCGCCGCAGACGGCAGCGCCGCCGAGCCTGAAAAATGGACTCCGATCAGCACGGATAATAACCAATACAGAGGCACATTCGACGGGAACGGCAAAACCGTCAAGGGCTTGTATGTCAATACCGGCGGTGATGAGCCCGCGGGGTTGTTTGGATATACGGGAGGTCCGAAGATTAAAAATCTGACGGTGGATGGCTGTGTCATCGGAAAGGACTGGGCAGGCGGTATTTTGGGATTTTCCCACGGCGGTGTGATCGAAAACTGCACAAACAACGCTTCTGTTACAGTTGCGAATCTTGACAGTGACACCCATGCCAATGTCGGCGGGATTGCAGGGGTAACCGGCGCGAAATTGATCGGGTGCGGCAACACGGGGAAGATTACCGTTAAAAATGTTGCCCAGATCGCCAATGTCGGCGGTATTGTCGGCCATCAAAATAACATGGGTTTGCCTATAATCCATGATTGCTATAATACAGGCGATGTCAGCGGTGAGGCAGGCACACTGTATCTCGGCGGCATTGCGGGCGCAATTGCACAGGGTATAATTTCCAACTGCTACAGCACGGGAAAGCTTGACAGCACCGGCAGTACGACCGTATATCTGGGCGGCATCGTCGGGTTGAACGGCGCATTGTACAACCACACAAACGATTATTATCTTGAAGGCACGGCGGATAAAGCTGCCGGCAGAGATGAGCAGGAGGCAATCGACAAAAACACCGTAAAACCAATGCCCAAAGAAGCGTTTGAAGACGGAACGATACTGGACCTCATAATAAACGGCCGCGAGGACGGCACGCACCCATGGAGCGGCGAGTGCGGATATGTGGAAAGTGCCGGTATGGTGCTGCCGATACTGAAAAGGGAAGAGAGCATTTATGCACACGCCCATTGCATCTGCGGCACGGGTACGGATTTTGACGGTCACGACACGCATAACGATGTTACATGGACACCATGGACAAAAAACGATCAGCTCCCCACGAAATCGGGATATTACTTCCTGACCGATGATGTGATTTTGACCCACGATCAGACCCCATCATCGGAAGGTGTATATGTCTGCCTTAACGGATACAGCATAAAAATCGCGGATACGGAAGATGAATCGAATAATCCCGCACTTTTGCTCAACGGCGGTACGCTGACCCTTACCGACTGCGGCGCAAACGGAACCGTAAATGATATTACGATATGCTCCGGCAAGCTTATAATGTACGGCGGTACTGTTGCAGCAGGAAGCAAACTTACCGTTGCGAACAGCGGCGAGCTTTTTGCAGCGGGCAATGCTGCATTTTACGGGACTGTCATAAACCAAGGCACTGTCTCCGCCGGTACTTTTAACGGTGAAGTTATCAACGAAACCGGAACGATAAACGGCGGCACCTTCAACGGCAAGGTGGCAAGCAGCGGCGGCACGATCAACAACGGCACCTTCAACGGTGTTGTGGATCTTTATCGGTACCCGACGCGCAACGGAGACAGCGCAGTGATTGTTAACAACGGCATATTTACCGAAACAAGCACCGTGAACAATATCGGCAGCTCGATTTATGGCGGTACATACAGCGGAAAGGTGACTGTTACCGGATACATAAACCCATTGACCGGCGGAGGTATGACGGGATTTATCGGCGGCGGCACTTTCACAAAAACAAGCGAGATCACGGTTTTGACAACAAATCCCGGAAACCTCGTCGGGATACTCTGTTACGGCGATTATTACGGCAAAGTAAAGCTTGAGGGCGGGCATATAGATGACCGCAGCAGCGAGAAGTGCCCGATATTTCACGAGTCGTCCGAGGTCTATTTTACGAGCGGCTTAGTCAACGGCGGCATCTACTACGGAACCGAAATATACGGAGATGCGCAAATCTTTAGCGGCGCGTACTGCAAGGTGAAATTCAAAACCGGCGGAGGCAGTGAGGTGCCGGATCAGAAGGTTCTGCGCGGCAAGAAGGCTGTACCTCTTGCCGAAAATCCAACCAAAACAGGATATATCTTTTCCGGCTGGCAAAAAAACGGTGTGCCGTTTGATTTAGCTGCGACACCTTTGATTGATTATTATGTTGAGCTTACTGCGATTTGGAACGAATGCGATCACTCCGGCAGCACAGCAAAGCCTACCTGCACCGAGTCTGCGGTTTGCACGGTTTGCGGCGAAAGCTACGGTGAGATTGATGAAAATAATCACAGCGACCTCAGGCATACAGAGGCCAAGGCGGCAACCAAAGAGGACGAGGGAAATATTG
Source organism: uncultured Clostridia bacterium (assembly GCA_934465535.1). Lineage (GTDB taxonomy): Bacteria > Bacillota > Clostridia > Christensenellales > QALW01 > UMGS1338. The sequence goes on from CAKSKV010000008.1 coordinate 73,415, forward strand.
AGTATTGGTACTGCGAAGGCTGCGGCAAGTATTATGCTGACGCAGATGCAGCCAAGGAAATCACCGAGGCGGAAACCGTAGTGGCTAAGCTTCCCGATGATCCTCACCCGACGGGCGATAACAGCAGCCTTGCGCTGTGGAGCGCGCTGCTGTCCATCTGCGGCGGCGTTACTATCGGTATAACTGTAATCGGCAAAAAGAAAAAACACTCAGCAAAGTGAGAAGCAAGACTGCTTTCCGAAAGTGTCCATTGCCACTTGCGAAATTATACTGAATTTCGCCTCGGTGTATGATATAATTACCGTGTTTGGATATGATGTGAAGCTACGGGATATCGAAAAAGGGAAATCAAACTCCGACAGAGTTTTTATTGCGGTCGATTCCGCAGAAAGGAGCAAATCAATATGCAAAAAGCAACCATAAAAACCAAGCTGCTGACAGCGCTGCTCACGCTGTGCATGCTGCTGTCGCTGGTGTCGATTCCGACATTTGCGGCAGATTTGACAGTCAGCAATGAAACGGAACTGAAGGCGGCGCTGGAAAATGCGGACTGCTCGGAAATCAAGCTGGGCGGCAGCATTGTAACCACTGAGACACTCGATGTTGAGCGCACTGTAACTCTTGATCTTAACGGATATGGTCTGAGCAGTAGTTTGACAGATGAGGATATCTTTCGGGTACGCAGCAGCGGAAGCCTGACAATAAAGGACAGCGGCACCGGCGGCAAGATTGACGGGCAGAACAAAAACTGCGGCTTTAATGTCAAGGGCGGCACGCTAACCCTGGAGAGCGGCAGCATCGTAAACTGCACGGATGACGACGGTGACGGCGGCGCCGTGGATGTTTCCAACACCGGCGTAACGGAAACGCCGGTCAAGTATGGCAAGTTCGTTATGAACGGCGGCACCATCATGGACTGCAAGGCCTACGATGATGCAGGCGCTGTGGACATTGGCAGCGGCTGCACTTTCGTTATGAACGGCGGCACCATCGACAATTGCAGAGCCGACGATGACGGCGGCGCGGTATTTATTAAGCAGAAAGCTACATTTGAGCTGAATGGCGGTGTAATTCGGAATTGCTCCTCCGGCAATAACGGCGGCGCGGTGAATATTTATGAAGACGGCCGCTTCACCATGACCGGCGGTACTATAAAAAACTGCAAAGTAGATTTAGGCGGACAGGGCAATGCAGTATACGGCAGAAACGATAAGGCTGTGGTCACTATGACCGGCGGTACCTTTGAAGACTGCGGCGTATTTCCTTATTCCTTTGATGAATTTACAGTGGTGACCTTTGACTCTGACGGCGGCAGCGTCGTGCCTGAGCAGAAAGTGTTGAATGCTCCTGCAATAAAGCCTGCCGACCCCAAAAAGAACGGTTATGATTTTGCAGGGTGGTATTGGGGAGAAGAAGAATATACCTTTACTTCCGATGTAACCGAGAATATTACACTGAAAGCACATTGGACGCCCACATCTGCACCTACCGTCATTGATGTGGTGGAGATCAACGGTGTCACCGTCAGCTTCAAGGATGGCGATAAGCCCGTGTTTACCGGCAAGGTGCCTGACGGTGCAAACTACGCATATCGGTGTGAGTGGTGGGAGCTGGACAGTAAGACCGGTGCCATGTCTACCGACTTCGGAAATTTCTATGAAAACAAAATTACTGCATTTGAAGCCGGAAAGACCTATCATTACGGTGTGTATGTAACGACAATTTATGGTGACCGCTATGTATTCGGCCCCGATACCAAGCTGAAAATCAACGGCGAATTTGTGAATTACAAGCGTTACGAGGGCGATGAGAGCGACGGCTCTGACGGCATTATGTGGGTTCTCACCGACCTTACTATGACGCCGGATAAGGAAAATCCTCGCCCGACGGGCGATGACAGCAGCCTTGCGGTGTGGAGCGCGCTGATGTTTATCTGCGGCGCTGCTTTAATAAGCACAATGGCTGTATACAGAAAGAAAAAGCACAACAGCTGACAAAACGGTCACAAACAGCGGCTATCGGAAACGGCAGCCGCTTTTTTGCTGCCGAAAACGCCGGATGCGGCACAGACAACAGATTATTTCATTTGCCTTCCTGCGGTTGTAATGGGGCAAAAGAATGCCGAGCGCCGAAATAAAAAAGATACGGGATACTCAGCGGGCGGATAAGCTTATATATCGGCAATACAAGCCGGTTTACAAAAAACCGACGAACAGGCAGCGCATGCGCATCACCTCTCCGTCGGCATTCCGATTAACAAATATGTTTTATTAGAAAACCGTTAGTTTTATAAATGCATCTGTAATTATAAAGCTGCGGCATTGTCTTTTGTGCCCAAAGGCATACAGGTCCGCTGCCCCGGCGTGCTGTTCACAGCAGCTTTTTGCGGTCCTCGGCCTCAAAGCCCAGCCCGTTCACCTCGCGGGCATCCACCACATATACAAACGCGGCCGGATCCTCCGTGCGCACAAGCCTGCGCAGCTTTGCAACCTCCGAGCGCAGCACCAGGCATACAAGCATGGTTTTTTCTTCATTGGTGTAGGCGCCTACTGCCTTGATTTTCGTGGCGCCGCGGGAAAGCTCGCTGTTTATACGGGCGGCAATTTCATCGCCGTGCGTGGTTATAATATAATATACCTTGGCGCTTTTTACACCGTCCTGAAGCAGGTCTATCACATAGCCGCTTACCAGCATGCATATAAGGGAGTAAAGCACCACATTGGCCGAGTTATCCCCCGTAAAGCCGTTTGCCGCAATTATGATTATATCCAGTATCATCACATAATTGCCTATGGAAAAGGAGGGGAAATAGGTGGCTATCAGCTTTGCAATTATATCCGTGCCGCCCGTGCTGCCGGTGTTGCGGAAGGCTACACCCAACCCGAAGCCCAGCATTGCTCCGCCGAATACCGCGCCCAGCAGCGGCTCGTTTTCAATTACGGGCTTTACAGGAATGTAGTCTATCGCACAGGACATGGACAGCATGCCAAGCACTGTCTTAAGCCCGAAATCAAGGCCCAGCTTACGCCAGGAAATAATGTAAAGCGGAATGTTTATGGCAACTATCAGCACGCCCATGGGCAGCTTTGTAAAGCGCGTTATAATGGCGGCAATACCGCTTACTCCGGCAGGGGCGATGTTGTTGGGAAGAATAAGCAGGTTATAGGAAAGCCCTGCGATGATTCCGCCGATGATTATTGCTATGCAATAGCGTGTTTCCAGTAAAAGGCGTTTTTTATTGAGCTTCATACTGCCGTCCTTTTATAAGATTTTGTTTGTTGAATGGATTAAAAAGCGCCGCTAAAAACGGCTGCATACGGCGGCGCTGCAAAACTGCTTTTCCCTGTAAAGCCTAATAAAAAAATTCAGTGCTTTTTTGCATACACAGTATACTCTTTTGCAGGGAAAATGTCAACAATTGCAAAGGAATTGCAGGAAATATCCGCAAAACGCCGCAGCAAAATTAAAACCGCCGGAGGGCCGGCGGTACGCGGTTATTTCGCTTCCGGGAAGCCCAGGCTTATAAGCAGGGCACGGTTTATTCTCTGCATATCAAGGGCGGAAAGCTCGCCGATCTTATCACGCAGACGCCGTTTATCAATGGTGCGTATCTGTTCCAGCAGCACCACGGAATCCCGTGAAAGCCCGTGCTCCCTTGCATCCAGCGCTATGTGGGTGGGCATGCGGGCCTTATCCAGCTTTGAGGTTATCGCCGCGGCTATGACGGTAGGGCTGTAACGGTTGCCCACATCGTTCTGCACTACCAGCACGGGACGAATTCCGCCTTGCTCAGAGCCTATAACGGGCGACAGATCCGCGTAATAAATTTCACCACGTTTTACCATAGGTTGTTCACGCTCGCTTTTACTTTGGTTTTTTGAAAATGCAGCAATGCGGCTTTGATCTGACGCATTTTCATATTATGCATTTTTCCGGAAAAGGACACAGCAGAAATAATGTATCTGCTGCTATTATGCGCCTCAAAGCCGGAATAATTCAGCAATAATAACCGTAAGCAAAAATTATTGCGGATTAGGATTCGGCGGCGTTTACTGCCATCGTATGCGGAAAAACAAAAACCGATCGGTTATACGATCGGCATTTATGTGTAAAATGTGCCTTGGAATCATATAAGTGCATATATGCTCATTAAAACATGCATTTGTTATGCATGCTTCAGCACAATAAAAACCAGCTCCGGACGATTGTTTATTCTCAGGCGCACCGGCAGCACGCTGCTGCCCAGCCCCCGGCTTACCGCCATTACGGTTTGCCCTTTTTCAAATGTGCCGGCGGTATATTTGGGCAAAAGTCCCTGACCGGGAGCAATTATTCCGCCTATGAGCGGCAGGCGCACCAGCCCGCCGTGAGCATGCCCCGAGAGGACAAGGTCAACTTTTTTTGCGGCATAGGTTTCAAACAGCTCCGGACGGTGAGAAAGCAGCACCGTGTATTTTGACATATCGGCTCCCGCAGCATCCAGCTCCTGCGCCGCGATAACATCGGGCGATATATCCTTGCGATGCGCCATTGCCGGATCGTCAATGCCTATAAGGTTTATAAAGCAGCCGTTTTTTTCAAGCTGCACCGTTTTGTTGTCCAACACCGCAACACCGTTTTCCGCAAGCCGTTTTTTAATTTGCGGATATTCCTCAAGACGCGATTCGTGATTTCCGGCCGCAAAATATATAGGCGCAATATCCCGTATGCTTTGGATAAAATCCATTGCGCCGTCAACATCCGTGTGCCTGGAGTCGATAAAATCACCCGTCAATACTATAATATCGGGCTTTTCGGCTTTAAGGCTGCTGATTATGCCGTTTCGCAGCCGTGAAGAGCCGCTGTTGTGGAAGTCGGATACCTGAGCAATCCTGAAGCCGTCAAAGGCCTCCGGCAGGCGCCGTGAGGATATATAAAATTTGCTGCTTTGCAGTGTATTGTTTTCAAAATAGATACAGATGCCGCAAATAATAAGCGCAGCGGCAATTATAAGCGCAGTAATCATGTTTTTCACCGTTGATCCCCTGTTTGTTGTGGAATAATGCCGTTTTTTATATTATATCAGATTGTTTCTCTTAAGGCAATGCATCAATATCGGAGGGCGAGCGTACAGAACCGCAAAAAAGAAGACGCGGCAGATATGCCGTGCCCTCTGTGCTGTTTATCATGCTATTATATATGTGTGAGCCGTCAGTTCAGCGCAATAATTGTTATGCTGTACCGGGCGCCTTCAAGAGTTGTATCCTGAAATGTCATATTGTTAAACATGAAGGTAAGAACCGTATCGCTGTCTTTAGCCGTATATATTGTATTGTAGGCGATTGTAAGCTTACTGGTCTGCCCGTTTTTTGCGGCGTTTACAAAAGTCTGTGTCGTAAGCATGACATCGGCATTGTTTTGTCCGTCAATGAGGGCAGCGCCGCATATTGTTTCATCCTTTTTTGCACTTACGGATACTGTTCCGCTGAATACAAGGCTGTATGAGTGTCCTTTGGCAAGAGTTATTTGCTTGCTTGAGGTATTGTAGGAGATCAGCTCTCCGCTTTTGCTGCCTGTGGTGAAGGGAAGAGGAGAGTTCCAGCTATTGGAGAAAACTTCGCCGCTTGCAGCAAAATAACCCGCACATATACCGTCCTTGCCGTTCTTACCGTCAGCGCCGTCTTGTCCGTTAACGCCGTCCCTTCCGTCTTTGCCGTCAGCACCGTCCTTACCGTTTATGCCGTCTTTACCGTCTGTTCCTTTAAGCAGAGAAAGGTCATACAGGTTAAGCCATATGCTGTCGGAAGCGTATTTCCATTGCAGTGTGCCCGCCTCCACACGGAATTCCGGGGTTTTGCCGTTTTGACCGTCCGCTCCGGCAGGGCCGGCAATATCGGAAAGCGCCACAAGGTTCTGCCACTCGCCGTTGCTGTATCTCCACTGGATGTGAGAGCCGCTTGCCCGTACTTCAATTTCTCTGCCGTCGTTACCGTCTTGCCCGTTGACGCCGTCCCTTCCGTCTTTGCCGTCAGCACCGTCCTTACCGTTTATGCCGTCTTTACCGTCTGTTCCTTTAAGCAGAGAAAGGTCATACAGGTTAAGCCATATGCTGTCGGAAGCGTATTTCCATTGCAGTGTGCCCGCCTCCACACGGAATTCCGGGGTTTTGCCGTTTTGACCGTCCGCTCCGGCAGGGCCGGCAATATCGGAAAGCGCCACAAGGTTCTGCCACTCGCTGTCGGAATACCGCCACTGTACATATTCGTCAGCCCGGCGTATTTCTATGCTTTTGCCATCTTTGCCGCTGGTACCATCTTTGCCGTCTGCGCCGTCTTTACCGTCTTTGCCGGTGAGGGAGGTAACGGAAACCAGATTATTCCACTCACTGTCGGCATAACGCCATTTTATATAGCCGCCGCTGTTTTCAATTTCAATACTTTTTTTGTCAATACTGCCGTTTATTGAGTCTGCGATTGCCCTGATATCAACAAGATCGTGCCATTGTCCGTCGCCGTTTGTCCATTGAATGTATTGGCCGTTATTCCGCACTTCAATACCGCTGCCGTGCTCTTCATTCCGGCTGCCGCAGCCTGTAAGAAGCAAAAGCAGTGAAATCAGTATAACGAATACGGATGCTGCAGTTTTTTTCATAATAACTCCTTCATATTTCAGCATGGTATGGAATCATATTGAACAATCGTTCGTTTTAAGCTATTATATCAGAAAACAAAAGTAAAAGCAACGGTTATAGTTCAGGCAAAACGCCGAAATTAAGTGCTTCCGTGATATATGCGCAACCTCCTGTAAAAAACAAATCTCAGTTGGGAAAGTATATATTCAAGAAATTGATGAAACGCATTAAAACTCGATCACCCGGCGGCAATAAAAAGAAAGAATACCGATGACCTGCTTTTCGATGGAGGCGAAAAATGAGCAAAACACTTGCTGAAACAAAGAAAAACCCACTTGAACCTCAAAAGCCCAAACGAGCCTTACTTGGCTTGCGTACCCAATATAGATGCTTTCTGCTTTGCCAAAGGCAATAACACTCGCGGTAGGCGAATATAACTGAAAAAAAGCACTTGCTTTACGCTGTTTCTCATATGGATTATTTAGCGTAATGCAATGTCGCGGGTTATGACGGACAGTTTTGGCTGTCCGTCCTTTCCTTTATCCCGCTTATTCTGAGGCATCGGGACTGATGTTTCCGATGTATCGGAAGTAAATATCAATCTGCTGTTCCGCAGAGGCAGCCCACTTTTGTGTCCGTTCGTGTATTACAATTTTGGAAACGAATGTACGGAGAATTTCTGCGTTCAGTTCTTGCAGGTCGGTGTATTTTCGAACGATTGCAAGAAATTTTTCCACATTGGTTGCCTGTGCTTTCAGTTCTTCAATACGATCTTGCAGCTTTGGAACGGTTTCCTTTATTTCTCGCTGCTACTGGTTGTAAACATCAGAGAGCATACGCCAACGCTTGTGAATCAACTTTCAAGAAAGGCGGAACTGTTTGGTATATCTTTTTGCGAAAAAACGGATGGCAAGTTTCTTGGTAAGCTCAAAGCTGCGTTACCGGATTTATGAGAAGCGATTTGACCGTCAACACTGCCGACCGGTAGCGATGTTGACGGTCAGCGTTATTTAGGATCGATCCAGTTTAACACAAATGACAAGTCAATGAAATCCTTCAGAAATTGCGAGGCCACCTCTTGACAACGGAATTACATAATGATACAATAACAATGCGTTATGTATAACTATGTGTTGTTGTTCGAGGTGATCATCATGCCTGCTGCAAAAAAGGTTTCAAAAGATGAAATTATTGATGCCGCTATTGATGTGTTGCGTGATGATGGATTTGCTGCTATCAACGCCCGCAGTGTCGCAAAAAAATTGGGCTGCTCCACGCAGCCGATCTATTTTTCCTTCAAGAATATGGAGGAATTGAAAGCCGCCTTGACCGATCGTGCTATCCGAATGCACACGCAGCGTGTGCAGGATTCGCTGCGCATTCACGAGGGAAATGACAGCCGTTACAGCAGCTATGGGATTGGTTTTGTGAAATTTGCGTCTGAGGAAAAACAGCTTTTCCGCTGGCTCTATCTGGAAGGCGAACAGCTTGGCCCATACCAGAATGATGTGCTGTTTTCGGAGGTCATTACGGTCATCGTTGATGAATTTGGTTACAGCGAGGAGGTTGCCCGCCGCTTTCATCAGGACATGGTCTACTTTACCTATGGGCTGGCCATTCTGGCCAATACTGATCATTTGCATTTGACAGAGCTTGAGCTTCGCGAGGCATTTCGCCGGGAGTTCCGTGCACTGATCGCCATTTACGGCAAGCCAACAAAGTTGCCGGAGTTTGCCGTGAAAGCCGGTGTCGTTCTATGAATTTGAAGCTATCCTTTTCGTGGGTTGGACTTGTGGTGTTTGCTCTGCCCATGCTGATCAACATTGCTTATGCCGTTTTTCCCCCGGTCGGAAAGGCAGAACAGGGTGCGGCGGTTTCGCATTGGATAGAAATCGTGGAGCAGATCAGCCGGATCGCCTATTTGGCGGCAATTACACTTTTGGTGAGCCGAGAGCCAATTCAATTCCAAAGTGTCTGGCTTTGGCTTGCTGCCTTGTTCCTCATATTGTATTATGCCGTATGGAT
>CAKSKV010000009.1 GCA_934465535.1 uncultured Clostridia bacterium
CTGTATGGTCGTTCTGAAAATATGGTCATGAGTTCTGTTCTCCTTGCTGTGAAATAAAAAAGCCCTCCGGTTTTTGTATAACCGAAGGGCGATTGATAGTATTACATATTCTGTTGTGGTGCTGATTCCTGTTCAAAGGTCGGCGGCTCGGCTTCGAGGGAGGGGTATCCGTTCGTGAGCTTCTCTTGGAGCTTATCCAACTGCCGTTCCTGCTCATAGGTCAGTGTTTCGCAGTTGGCTTTGGCAAAGTCCACACAGCGATAGAGGTCTGCCGATTCTTTTTCTGAGAACAGCCGGTGTTTGCTAACGAGACCGGAACGCACGGCAAAGGCTTCCTTGACATATTCATAGTTTGGCGAGTAATCTCCCCAAAACACCGAATCGCCGTCTGCATTCTGTTTCCATGTGCAAAACATAAAGCCGTTCTTTTCGCTGTAGGTTGCCGCCAACACCGTATCTCCGAAGGCGGCAAGCTGTCTGTAATCGGAGACATCGGCAGCCGTCATCTGCGGTGCGTGTTCGTAGAGACCGACATATTCCCGCACCGTAGAAATCTCATCCTGAATGTCTGCAATTTTACTGCGGTATTCATCGGAGAGGTTTTGGTCGGCGTTGCTCAAATATTGACCGTTATATTTTATTCGACAGAGTGGGACGCCGTCCGAGGACACCTCCAGCCATCCGCTGCCGTCGATCTTGGTGTCATACCGAGCCCTGAGCCGTTTGGATAATTCTTTCTGTAGCATATCTGTTTTCTCCTTTTTTGAGGGTAATAAAAAGGCAGATAGATTTTTGATTTCTATCTGCCTGTGCATCATTATTCGGTTGCGTGAGAGTTCAAGACATCCAACAAAGGGAAAACATCATTTTTATATCTGTCAAAACGGTTTGCTGAAATTTTGCCGTATAAACGGTGAAAACCCCGATGAAATCGGGGTTTTCACGGGCTACATCTATTTTGTAGCCCTTTTATGGTGGGGATAGAGGGACTCGAACCCCCGACTTCTTCGATGTGAACGAAGCGCTCTAACCAGCTGAGCCATATCCCCGTATTCTTTTGACACGGTGTATTATACTAAAACGGCACGGCTTTGTCAACGGTTTTATAATATAAGCCGCTCTGTTTCTGCGCCGGATTTTCCGTACCGTTTGCCGCAGGACGATTACCGCAGGGCTTTGGGCATATACCGCCGTGCTTTGGGGATAAATATAAGGGCGGCCGCTGTGCCGCCCCTATTATGCTTTATTTAATATTCTCGATTATTTTGCGTCCTTGGGCTTATCGTAAACTTTGCCTCTTGTATCCACCCGTATACTCTTTATGCCCTGACGCTGCTTCGGCGTGCCGGAATTCCCGCCGTAGGTGGGCACCTTGCCCAGCTCCAAAACCGTATCCAGCCCCGTTATGACCTTGCCGAAGGCGGCATACTGTCCGTCCAGGAACTCGGCATCGTCCACACAGATAAAGAACTGGGAGCCTGCGCTGTCCATGGGGAAGGAGCGGCGCGCCATGGAGATAACTCCGGTTTTATGGCTTATATCGTTCTGCGAAAAGCCGTTGGCGGCAAATTCGCCCTTGATGTTATAGCCGGGGCCGCCCGTGCCGTCGCCGTTGGGATCTCCGCCCTGAACCATGAAGCCGTCGATTATGCGGTGAAAGGTCAGGCCGTCGTAAAGCTTTTTGTCATTTGCAAGATAGATAAAATTCGCCACCGTTTCGGGGGCCTTTTCGGGATAGAGCTCCAGCTCCACCTCGCCGCCGTTTTCCAGCACGATTTTTGCTATGGGATGTTCCATACCGTTTTCCTCCACACTACTCAGAGAGCCGTCGGTAAGCATTATACCCGTATCCTTCCTGTCGCCCGCGAAGCTTTCCGAATTTGCAGTGCCGGAACCGACACCTGCGGACTGAGAAGGTGATTCCGTCGCTGCGGGCGTACACCCCGCCCAAAGCATTGCAAGCATTACAGCGGCGCAAATAATCAGATGTTTTTTCAAACCTATCCCTCCGAATTGTAATTATGCGTTGATTTTAGCCCAAAACGGATATAAAGTCAAGGCACGGGCGGGCGTCCCGGTGCGGTTTGGCGTAAATTTTCTGTTAATTATTATGCAAAAATATTACGAAAAAGCGCTCGTATGCTGTATAATACCGTAGGAAGCATGATTTATTAATAAAAATCGGCACAAAAAAGCAAAAATGATTAAAAACACGGGGGAAAAATGCGCATAACCGCTGTTACGGCACAAAAGCACGACCCGGAACGGGTGAATCTTTATATTGACGGCGAATTCCGCTGCGGGCTCTGCATACAGACGGCGGCGGATTTCGGGCTGGCTCCGGGCAGGGAGCTTTCGCCCCGGGAGCTTAACGACATTGCCGCCGCCGACGCATATCCGGCCGCGCTTAACGCCGCGCTGGATTATGCCTCGCGCACAAACGCCAAAAGCCGCAGCGAATTTCTTGCCCGGCTTTCAGATTTTCCCCAAAAGGCCGCGCAGGCCGCCGTTAAGCGCATGGAGGAGCTGGGCTACATTGACGATGCGGCTTTGGCTGCGCAGATAGTTAAGCGCGGGCTTGCAAACGGCGAAGGGCCTTTTATGCTTAAAAAGCGGCTGTACGAAAAGCGGATCCCCGAGGAGCTGATACAGGAGTCGCTTTATGATATATCGCCCCGGCAGGAGGAAAAGGCAGCTGCAAACGCATTAAATCGCTTTCCGCAGAAAACGGGCGAGCCAGCGGCAAAGCAGCGCGCCCGCGCCTATGCCTACCTTGCCCGGCGCGGTTTTTCCTCCGAGCTTATACGGCAGACCCTTGAGCTGCTGCCTTGTGAAGACGATGACGAAACCGGGTACTCCGACGATATCTGAAAGCTATTTTGATATCGTATAAAACTTTATACCCTGCCGCAAAGGACGAAATCTTGCCGCAAAGGACGAAAATATGAAATTCTGCAATACAGTTACGCTGGAATGTGTGGATTCCACAAACGAATACATTAAAAATCTGCCGGTTTACAGCTGTGTGAGAGCTCTTGCGCAAACTGCGGGGCGGGGGCGGCTGGGACGCAGCTTTATTTCCCCGGCGGGAGGGCTTTATTTTTCGGTAAAAATACCAAACCCCTGCCTGCGCGGCCTTGTTACCGAAGCGGCTGCCGTGGCTGTGGCCTCCTGCATACCGGGCAGCGGCATAAAATGGCCCAATGACATTATACTGAACGGGAAAAAGGTGTGCGGGATACTCTGCGCCAGCAACAGTGAAAATATGGATATAATAATCGGCATAGGAATAAATGTTGCCTGCGCCCCCATTGAGGGCTCCGCCTGCACCGGCGGCAGCGCGGACGAGCTGTTTAAGCGCGTTATTTGTGCGCTGGAACACACCCTGACGCTTACCGAGGAGGGAAAAAGGGAGGAGCTGCTGGGGCTATACCGTCCCCTGCTTTTAACGGCGAGCATCCCCGTAACGGTTACAAGCGGCGGCAAAAGCATAAGCGGCACCGCCGAGGGTGTGGATGACGACGGCGCGCTTTTGGTGCTTTGCGGCGGGAGGGTTTATCATATATCCTCCGGCGAAGCAACCCTCTCCAAGCCCGCAGACGGCACGCACGGGCGGTAAGGCGAGCCTTAAAAAATCGGAGGTATTGAATGATACTGGGCATAGGAACGGATATTATCGATATACCGCGCATATCGCTTATGCTGCGGCGGGAAAGCTTTATAGGAAAAATATATACCCAAAACGAGAGAGAATATCTTGCCCTGCACAAGCTGAACCCCTCAACGGCCGCGGGAATGTTTTCGGTTAAGGAGGCGGCGGCAAAGGCGCTGGGGCGGGGCTTTGACTATCTTTCGTGGAAGGATATAGAAATTTTTCACAACGAATACGGAAAGCCCTATGTCGTTCTGCATGGAAAGGCCAAAGAGCTGTTCGAAAGCCTCAACGGAACGAGTGTGCATATAAGCATATCTCATATAAAGCTTGCTGCTGTTGCCCAATGTATTATTGAAGGGAGAGAATGACCATGCTGCCTGTTGTCTCTGTAAATGAGATACGCCGCGCGGAAACGGAATACTTCGGCAGCGCCGATGTTTTGCAGACCGTGCTTACGGTGGGAAAAAAAATGGCGGAGTATATTCTTGCTTCCCCGCTTATGCGCAATAAAAAAAGCCTGCTTGCCGTATGCGGGCAGGGCAACAACGGCGCCGACGGAATGGCAGCCGCCGCCGTTTTGAAAAAAGCCGGGCTGGATGTCCGCGTGGTCTTTGTGGGGGACGCAGGCAAAAAAAGCGCTCCCGCCGCCTTTTGCATGGAACAGTGCAGGGAGCTTTTGGGCAGCCTTTTCCCCGCCGATGCGGTGCTGGACGCAATATTCGGCATCGGCTTTCACGGCATTGCGGCGGGACGGGAAAAGGAAGCAATAGAATTCATAAACAATCTTCATGAAAAAGGCGCCGTTGTTTTTTCCGCCGATGTACCCAGCGGACTGGGCAGCGAATTTAAGGTGCATCCGGATGTAACCATAGGGGTACAGGCGGTCAAGCTTGCCTGCGCCTGCGGGACCTCTGCCGCCGCATGCGGGGCCCCGGCGGCAATTGACGCGCTGATTCCCGGCGCAAGGGCGGAGGCGCAGCTTATAGAGCATAGCGATCTGCGAACCTTTCTGCCGCGCAAAAGCCCTTACGGCCACAAAAACAGCTTCGGCGCGGTGGGTATAATAGGCGGCTGCGCCGGCATGGAGGGCGCGGCCATGCTGAGTGCGGAGGCAGCGGCAAAGGCAGGGGCCGGCAAGGTGCGCATAATTTCTCCCCTTCCCTATTATGCCGCCCGCAGCCCGCATCTTTTGCTTATGCCCTGCGAGCCGGATGGCGATGCTTTGCGCGGGCTGGACGCCGCGGCCTTCGGAATGGGCGCGGGCCGCACGGAGCATACGGCGAACACCGCCCGCATACTTCTTCAAAGCGAGCTGCCCCTTGTGCTGGATGCGGACGCGCTGTGGGCGCTGCACTCCGAGCGCGATATGCTGAAAAAAAGAAAAGAACGCGGCCTTCGCTGCGTACTCACCCCGCACATAGGAGAGGCTCTGCATCTTATCGACGACCCCGCCCTTTTTGCGGATACTGCAGCAATTGAAGCAAACCCCGTTGTAGCGGCGCTTCACATAAGCCGAAAGTATTATTGCGATGTGATACTTAAAAGCTGGTACAGCGTGATCGTTTCAGACGGAGTGTGGATACTCAATTTCCCCACACCCGCTTTGGCCACTGCCGGCAGCGGCGACTGCCTTGCCGGCATATGCGCAGCCGTGCTTGCACGCGGAGGTCAAATCCCCGCCGCCGCGCTGATTCATAATGCCGCCGGACACCGCGCGGGCACACTGTACGGCCGGGACAGCGTTACCGCCGTGGATATTATCCGTTCTATTTACCTTGACTGACCGCCCTTGCCGCATGCGGAAAATTGAAAATGCCGTTTGCGGCGACGGGCAAAATAAAAGGCGCAGACCGTCACCGGCTGCACCGTGCAGAGCGAAAAGAAAGGCCGCAGCCCGAAGGCCGCGCCCATGTTGTCACCATTTGATGCACTTGAGAATTATTGCAATTGGGAAAATAGCGATTAAAAACAGGATGTACAGCGTTATCATAAAAAATCACTCCTTTGCATTATTATACTGCCCTGCGGCGGTGTTGTCAATAGGCAAGGCCGCAAGCCCTTAAAACACCCTGAAAAGATTCGTGCAGCGGCCTATTATCGCGTATAATTGCCCGGTTTCGCCGTCCTGCAACAGTCCGCCGTTTATGCCGTATATGCCGGCGCTGTATCCTACTTTGTCCAGCCTGCGCAGTGTGTCCATATATTCGGCGGGCTTATTGGTGTAGTCTTCGGCCACACCGAGCCGGACAAGCTGCCGCAATTGTGCTTGCGTGTACTTTTTCATACTTCGGCCTCCTTCGCGGCCGCGACAAACGCCCGGAAAACCCGCGCCCCGGCCTGAAAAAGCGCCCGCGCCTGCACATCAAGTTTTAGTCCCCTATAAACTCACACTACTCTCAAACATTGTTGGCGGCATTTATAGTTATGCATTTAGTTTTAGTCCCCTATAAACTCACACTACTCTCAAACCCTGCGCCTTTATTTTTTACCCACCACCGCAGTTTTAGTCCCCTATAAACTCACACTACTCTCAAACGCTGAATCGGTATATGTCACTTCCGGCAGAGTTTTAGTCCCCTATAAACTCACACTACTCTCAAACCGGAAAACGGCGTTTTGCTGTTTACAATGTGTTTTAGTCCCCTATAAACTCACACTACTCTCAAACCGCCGGAATTGCATAAAACGCGAAACCAATGTTTTAGTCCCCTATAAACTCACACTACTCTCAAACGGCTGATTGGTTATCTATATTATCCTCATAGTTTTAGTCCCCTATAAACTCACACTACTCTCAAACTCAACCTTTTCGCGCTATCTGAGCGGCAATAGTTTTAGTCCCCTATAAACTCACACTACTCTCAAACTGACAATTCCCGATACGCTGTTAAAAGCACGTTTTAGTCCCCTATAAACTCACACTACTCTCAAACCTGGGTGCGGCGCAGAGCTTAAAAGGCAATGTTTTAGTCCCCTATAAACTCACACTACTCTCAAACTGGATTATGAGCGCGCCGAAGAATATGAAAGTTTTAGTCCCCTATAAACTCACACTACTCTCAAACCCCGATACATATATTCCTACATATTCCCTGTTTTAGTCCCCTATAAACTCACACTACTCTCAAACGGAAGCGTAAGCGCACTATTGATATTTTGGTTTTAGTCCCCTATAAACTCACACTACTCTCAAACCGTTGCGCTCACATCATTTATGCGCACTCTGTTTTAGTCCCCTATAAACTCACACTACTCTCAAACTACTGATGGTCGCGCTTGTGACGATAATTGGTTTTAGTCCCCTATAAACTCACACTACTCTCAAACGGTTTGAGATTTTGCTGTGCTTTGTGATATGTTTTAGTCCCCTATAAACTCACACTACTCTCAAACTAAGTTTCTCCGCCGAAAAGATAATCGTAGTTTTAGTCCCCTATAAACTCACACTACTCTCAAACCTCAAATTCGCATCAAAATGCGAAAACGGCACTACAACCGCGAGGTTTGATCGTCACGGGGACTGCACTGTGACTTGTGTAAAATCAGAATTCACACAAATCAGAATCTATTGTTATTCTTTTTTCAAATGGCAAACGCTTATACTCCGTGTTTTCAATCATAAGCAGGCTGTATTCGTGATCAATGCAGGTTTTCATGAACAATTCCGCATCACGGTCATCAATATAGCTTCGCATATTGACTGTAACAAACAGCTTATTGCAATCAAACTCCCGAACTAATTCCATATAATCGATAACTTTTTCCGCGATACTGTCGTAATCATCAACAATTTCGATTCCCGCCGATTTTATCACGGACGACGGCGTAACCTTTGAAAAAGCCAGATTGCAGTCAAAGCTTTCCGCAAGCATATCAAGGTATTTTTCAATTTCCGCCATCAATTGCATGGTTTCGTTATAATTATTCGGGTTAACCGATTCCCTTTCCAAGGCCGAGGCAATTTTGTTTATCAGGGGCTTTTTATTCAGCTCAAACGGCACAAATGCCGTAAGCAGCTCTGCATTCTTTGCAAAATTCAGAATTCTGTCCCCGTCAGACAAAACGGCGGCGCCGTTAAAGCCTTCAGTCTGCAAAGCAATATCGGATATCAGGCTGCAAAACAGCTTTTGGTTTTCAATAACAACCGTGTTTACATACGGAATGTTTGTTTGGAAAACACCGCTTATGCCCGGAAAACAAAAATTCATAAAACCACAAGCCTCTCATCGCTGTCAATGATATCGGTGTGGAATTCACCGGTAACATACTCCATTTTTCCGAACTGTTTTTCCGTAACGGTCAGCACCTGCACCATGCCTGCGGGCGGTCTGTTCCTGCGGATAAGATTCAGCACGGACCGCTGCGCCGTGGGCGTAATCAGCATTCGTGTGTAAACCGACTCCTGAAGCATTATAAAGCCGTTTTTGATAAGCAGCTTCCTGAACTGACGGTAATTTCTTTTGTCCTCGTTTGTTTCCGTGGGCAGATCAAAAAACACAAGCGCTCGCATAAACCTGTAACTCATATTATACCATAAAATTTTATCAATGAAGCATCGCCTTCATTCAATGCTTCAAAAACGCTGCGGGTATAAAGCCGTATCCCGTTAAGCACCGTTTGCTTTGATTCCGCAATGTAAATCTGCTCGTTGAGAATATTCAGAAGCTCCCGCTTCGCATCGACTGAAAACTCGGTATATTTCCCCGCGTATACTTTTCTGTCCACAAGCTGCCGGAACGGCTCCATTAAATCACAGCTCAGATTGTAAGGATTAAACACATTACAATGGCACAGCCCCAGCTGCGTCAGGTATCCGCAGGCAGCAATCTCCCGATTGAAAGCGGAAAGAACAACGCTGTATCCGTAATTCAATGCGGCATTTACCGCATTGTCCTCATTTCTTGTAAAATCCATACCGAAAAGCGCATTAAAATACACTTTTGCCGCATGGCCTTCACGGTTTGTGGCATCATAGGCTTCCACCTGCCCGATATATGATTTCAACAAAGAGGCTTCCTTTTCCTTCCCAAGCTCGCAAAGAAATCGGCATTGGTTCCTGATTTTTTCCGATATTATATCCGTCCACACGGTTTGTCTGATATCATCATTCCATTCCTGCTGCAATCGGAGCTTCCGCGAGCAATCATATGCCCCGTAATACGGTGTAAGCTCCGCCATGGGGGAACGCTTTGCGTCGCAGAATATCACTCTTACCTTTTTTTCGATAAGCGCCTCCAGGAGGCAGCCGGTAAGCGAAACGGCCGGGTTTTCTATCATGAGAATTGCAATTTCATCAAGATATATCCTCTGTGTTTCCTCCGCACGCACCAGCATAAAGCCCATCTTCAGATCCAGCTTGCAGCGCGTGGATATAACCACCGTGCGCCAGCTCATATGAGCTCCATCAAATTGTCCGATGTTTTTTTCCAAAGGCCGGAAGCGGAACGGTCAATTATTCTTACATCACCGTACTTCCAGCCGTTAAGTTTTGACGGAAGTCTGCAGTCTTTCCCCAGCTTCAGAGTGGAATCCGCTATGGCGGTGCGGTTAAATTGCGAAAGAACATGGAGAAGAACCACGCACTGCTCCTTTACTCCCAGCGCAATAAATTTATCCCGCCCTTCAATCAGCTTGCCGCATTGGTTTTCCGGCCGCAGGGAATACGGTCTGCTGCTGTATTTTTCCATAAGAAGGTCATATAATGCAATATTTCTGTCCTTGCTTACGGTTTCATTTTCGGAGTACTCAAGCTTTTCATTCTCCTCCGTCTTCTGCACAAACGATTCAACCGCCTTTACATATTGCGCCGCATCCGCAAAGAGCACCAACGCCGCATCCGCAAAGAGCACCAACGGAGTAAACACCTTCATTTTGATGTGCGTATCAGCTGTTCCCTGAGCGCCGAAAAGCACATGAAGCCCGTCCAGCGCAAGCTCCGTACCGATTTTAACAGGGCGTCCGCCCAGCAGCAGTTTAATGTCCGTTGCCTTCGGATTCAGATGCTGCCTTATGTATCCGTTCAATGCATAATCGGAATCCGCCAAAAACCTTTCGGCATTTATAAGAGCGACGGGAACAAACTCCGCAACGGGCTTTTTGCCCAGCTGATAGTGCACAAGTACGGAAAACGCCGTTGTAAGCCCGTTGTATCCGCCGTATTTTTCCACCGGCAAATCAGCTTTTCTGGGAACGGAGCCCTTTCCGGCACGCAGCGGATTCTGATCGAAAAATCCGCCGTTCTGCCCGTGTTTTTTCATTACGGAATAGAAGGTCATATGGCAGTTGTTTTTAAGCATTGTTCTTTTTACTGCCGCAACGGACGGCGCGCCGTTCCACACTCTTACGCCTCCGCCGTAAACCGGGCCTTCGAGCAATTTCTTCATATTGACCGTGTAATTGTTTCTGTTTTTCAGAAACCATTGCTTTGTAAAGTGCTCATGATAGACATTGCCGCACACAACATTAAGGTAAGCATCCTTGGCATGATGCAGGTCATTCAAGGCTCTTGATTTCGGCAGCTTGTACTCCTGCCGGAAATCCGATACCATTCCGGCCTTGACATAGACTATCTGCGTATCGGGGTATTTTTCCGCAAGCAGTGTGGCAACGGCCTTTGTCGATTGCCGTGTTTCCACCAGCTGGCGGTTGATAAAGCCCCATTCCTCCTCCGGCGAAAAGCCCTTCGTTCTTGTCAGGCGGTTATATTTCTCCTCTCCTATCAGGCCGTTTGCTTTAAGCTTGCTCCAAAAACCGTGCATTTTTGATTGAATGTCACGATTTATCGGATAAACATCTTTTTTCTCACCGTTGATTTTTGAAAGCACCAGCACTTTATTGTTTATTATGCTGTCATCCGTAACCTTAGCCTGGGGATAAATGTGGTCGATATTGTACTCTTTGTTGCCGTTCATCAACGCCCTGATGTCAATAGGCTCTCCCGAATACATACACCTGCCGAGCTGCGTATAATAAAGAAACAGTCGTTTGCTTTGCAGACGGTTTTCTTCTTCCTTTTCAAGGCTGATCTCAAGCTCGCGGGCTATTTCACACAGCTCCGTATCCCGTATGCTTTTATACAGATCCAGCAGCTGCTGTTTTCTTGAAACCGTACGCTTGTTTTTCTTTTTTTCATCTCCGCCGCGCGCCATTTCCACAAAAATTTTCTTCGGCGCGCCTCCCATCGCCTTTACGATATCGTTTACAACATCAAAGGTTCGTATAATCGGGCGTTTGACGGCGTTTGAAATATACATATCCTTCATACGGTCTTCCAGAGTTTTTGGGTGCTTTGAATAATATTCCGCATTCATCCGCTGAATTGTTTTTGCAAAAGTGTATTTTTCGGAAAGCAGCAGCTCCGAAAGCGTAGCATTCGACTCCCACATAAAACCGATCACCGTATTTTCCGCGCTGACAATCTCGTCGGTTTCCCTGTCGATTTTCCGTCCCGTGATGCCGTTCAAAAGCGTTTTTGAAAGCCTTCCGAAATCCTTGAATTTCAGATTGCCGATATATTTTCTGTCCTCCGCCGTCAAATCTCCGAAGTTTTCTCCGAGCCACTTATTGAATCTGTTTTTATCCTCCGTATAGGTTTTGGCTTTTATGATTTTTTCGGCGTCAGCTTCGGTAAGCGCACCCGATGCCAGCAATCTTTCAAAAGCAATTCGGGAAGATAGCGAGGATTTTATATCAATATCAATTCCCGATAGGGTTTCCGCATCTTGCTTTGAACACATATTGTTTCGGATAAGATATTCTTTGACGGCTTTGGGCGTAACCTTTTTCTTTTTCATAAACAGATCGCAGAAAATCATCTGCTTTTTCTTTATATCTATGGAAACACCGTTTATTTTCAGATTGTTTATCTCGCTCAGCACTTCAAAACGGCTGTAAAGCAGCGAGTTTTTCGGCAAAACTTCTTCTCCGGCAAGATATGAACAGGTATTTGTCATGCGCTTTATAAACTCTTCGTTTGAAGCATCCAAATCCACTTTTTTCTCAAAATTCCACGGCAGTATCCTTCCGCTCTCCCCCTCGCGCCGTACGATCCATGCATGCTCATTGTTATTCTTATTCAGCGGTCCGACATAGTAGGGAATACGAAAACGCATAATTGACAGTATTTTTTCCCGTGTTACATAACCGTCGGCATCTTTTTCCTTAAGAAACGGAAGGTACCCGGAGGCGTTTTCCAGAATCTTTTTAAGCTCGACATAATATACCTGGTAAGGAATAACCCGGTTTTCCGTGCTGACCTGCTTGGGCAAAAAATCGTTATTCCGAATTCTGCTGAGTATTTCGGGGTCAATGGCATTTTCCCCCGCTCCGTTATCAAGTTTCAGTTCGTTACGCAAATATTTGCATAAATCCTCCCGGCTTAGGCATTTTTCATACTTTTCCGTATCCGGACAATTTTTAATATTGCCGCAATAAGACACATAATTGTTATTGTTTTTAACAACATTGCGAAATATTTGATTGTAGGTTTCTGCGGGATAATTTTTTCTGACAAATTTTTTCAGGTACCTCAGATCGGCCCTGTGCTGCTCGTATATATTAACTTTCGCCTGCGATATATAGCTGCAATTATTTAGCAGGTCGTCAAGAATCGCCCAATCAAAAATTGCTTTCAGACGGATGATAAGCTCGCCGTCATCGCCAAGAGCGGCAATTACATTTTCCATGCTTTCGTCATCCGCACTCAGACAAACCGAGCCAAGCTCGCTGTACTCCGGATTTAAGTACAAATCGGCAAGCGGATATGTTCCTCCGCACAGCAGCTTTATGATTCCCTCGATGCTGAACGGGAATGCCGTTTCATCTTCGGCTTTCTTTTTGAATTTCTTTCCGTTATTCAGAAGCGTTTGCAGCAGGGCAATTTTTCTGTTAACGCCCTTCTGCTTGAGAATTTCTCCGAATTCCTTTACGCCGTTTTCATCCAGCACCCACGGTGCGGCATAATCCGTTCCCTGCGAATATTCCTGAAGAAAATTCATAAGGCCGTAATATGAAGAGCCGAAATCGCGCAGTTCATTTACATTATCGGTTGAAATATCACTGAGAAAATGACCCCTGTGAGCAAGCAGCCATGCACAGGCAATGTACACAAGGCGTACATCGTGCGCGGTGCCGTCCGAAATCAGCTCGGCAATCAAATGATGAATTGTCGGGTATTGCCGATGGTAATCAGCATCCGTATAATTTTTGTCGTTGAAAAGGCAATACGGTTCTTCGGAATCGGTCCTTACCAATGCGCTTTCTTTGATCCGTTTGTAAAAATTCACATCAACTTCGGAAACAGCCGGCGCAAAAAGCTCCTGAAGAAGCAGTATTCTTTGCTGCCTGCGATCTATTCTTCTCCTTTCGACCCTGTGTGCGCGCCTGCTGTCACAGAGACAGCCTTTATCAAAAAGAGTTACTCCCCACATCGGCTCCCCGCCTGATTTAAGAAGATTATACTGCGCTGCGGTATCCGTAACGGCGTATCCTACCGAATCGGTGCCTATATCCAAACCTATATAATAATTTTTATTTTTCATATTGACAAACCGCCCTTCCAACGCTATACTTTAAGTGAAGTTTATAGTCCCCTATAAACTCACTACGAGTTCAAATAAACAGTTTACTCAAATCGTCGGGCTTCCGACCGCACAGTGTGTGCAATAAACCTCTTCGGAGGTTTTATTATTTTGCATTTAATTCCCAACAAATACATAATAGCATATGAAGAACGGTTTTTCAACACTCTTTTTTATAATTTCTTCCAAAGAAAATTTTCAACTTTATGAAGCGGCCGAATATGCAAAATCAAATTGCCCGCAGGGAATGTTTCCGATAGAAGCCTTGAAAACGGACGCGCCGCAAAACCGGCATTTTTTGTACGGTCACCTATGAAAGATGCCGTGCAAGGGTTAATGACAAGGCACAAGGGCCGCGTGCGCGTGCCAAACGAACAAACCGAAAATATTGCAATATATGCAGCCGTGAATGCGTAAATATGCATTTTTCTTATTATTTATTGCATATTTCGTGCGGCAGTGGTATAATTGCATGGTTGATTTAATATTAAAGGCAGGTTTAACTTATGCGGCATTATAAGACCATACAGGTGACCTCTGCGGCGGAAACCGGAAGCGCGGCGGCGGACATCGTTCAGTCCGTCATGCAGGCAAAGCCCGACTGCGTACTGGGGCTTGCAACCGGCTCCACCCCTCTTCCCCTTTACCGGGAGTTAATCAGGCGGGAGCAGCAGGGTGTTTTGGATTTTTCGCGCGTGCGCACCGTCAATCTTGACGAGTACAAGGGGCTTGCGCCGGATCATCCGCAAAGCTACCGCCGCTTTATGCAGGAAAATCTGTTTGACCATATATCCGTCCGCCGGGAAAACACCATGGTTCCGGACGGTCTTGCCGCCGATATACCGGGAATGTGCCTATCCTACGAGCAGCAGATAGAAGCTTGGGGCGGCATTGATCTTCAGATCCTCGGCCTTGGGCACGACGGCCACATAGGCTTTAACGAGCCCTCCGACAGCTTCCCGGCCGCAACGCACGAGGTACGGCTGACCGAGATGACGCGCAGCGCCAACCGCCGTTTTTTCTCCTCCCTTGACGAGGTTCCCACCGCGGCCTTCACCATGGGAATAGGCACCGTAATGGCGGCGCGCAAAATTATAATGATAGTAACGGGGGCGGATAAAGCGGATATCCTCCGCAAGGCCATGACAGGGCCGGTTACTCCCCGCGTTCCGGCCTCTATTCTGCAATTTCATCCCGATGTTACCCTTATCTGCGACCGCGCAAGCCGGGAAGGGAAATGATTTGCCGCAGATACCCAACATTATTAAAACCAAAAATACCATCGGCAGGCATCACATGATGTCTGCCTTTGTGTTTACCTCATCGCCTGCGCCGCAGTCGAATGCGGCTTTATACAATTGCCGTGCAAAACGGGCTTACTGCATTGCTGATATAACTGAAAACGACAGGCTTCAAAAAAGAAACCTGTCGTTTTGCGGCAAAGACCGTAGATAAAACCCGTTAAGGGGTGCTGCTGCCAGAAAGGATACTTGATGATGCCGGGGTGTTGTGTTTATTGCGCACCACAAATAGCGCATCATATTGCGTTGATTTCTTTTTCCAATTTGCTGACCGCATTCATGACAGTCTCAAAGGTCGGCACATCACCATAGAGCATATCCTTCATTGCTTCGTAATCTGCGGCCAATGCTGCAAAACGATAATCCGGGGGAACCAGTTTCAAAGTGCCGGGGACAGCTTCCTGATACTTTGCCCAGGCTCTCGGATAAAACTTCATTTTGAAGTCCACCACCGTTTTCAGCAATTCTATCCGGGCAAAGGCGGCCTCTTTCACAGGCGTCATGGACATACGGTACAGGTCATAGTAGTGCCGGGAATAACGCTGCGGCATTTCTGAACTCTCGGGCCGGTTGGCTTCATGGTGCAGGATTGTTGCCTTCTCCCAGAAAGTCCGCTCCGGCGCAACAGTCAGAATAGCCGTATCCTTTTGCGCAAAGACTTTTGGATAATAGGTCGCGGCATAGGACTCGATTTGAGCGATTTTTGCGGGCGTCCATGCGGCCAGCGCACCGATCTCCAAACGAATCGCCTGCAAGGTGGCAGGATTTGTAAACAGATGCGGATAGGCAAAGATAACGGTCTGCTTGTCCTTCTCATCTATGTAAATGTTCGCCTCACAGCCAAGCTCCTGAGAGAGTTCTGCCTGAATGGTGGGGCAAAACTGCTCCGCAAGGAAAACCTCCGCCCGTGCATTGGCTTCTTTGTTGAATGCGTCCTGCTTGGTGTTGGAGCGCTTCTCCCATGGCTCGTCCTTACCGTAGCCCAGCACCCGCCAATCCAGAATCAGGTCAATATCTTCGGAAAAGCGGCTGATCAGGTTGAATGCCTTGGAGAGACTGGTGCCGCCTTTGAAGGTAATAGCATCCTTCCAGGGGCAGCGGTGGAACAAATAATCCAAAGTAAAGCATACCCAAAAATCTTTCTCTACAATGGCATCATTCAAGCCCATCTTATCTGCTGTGTTTCGGAACAGCTCTCGCCGGTCGTTTTCCGGCAATCGTGCAACATTTCTCATTGTGTGGTACCTCCACACATTTTTCGTATCGTATCATAAACCCAGTCCGTGGATTCCGTTGCCTCTTTCAGACAGGCTTGCTTTTCATCCTCGGACAGCTTTTCGGAAAGCGTCTGTATGATCTCCGGCGTCACATTGGTTCTTCCCAGAGTTTTCAGCGCCTGGATCACCAGACTCGTCATGTAAGACAGGCCGGTGATTTCCTTGTTGGTCCTATGCTTAAATTCCAGCTTGGTGGAATTCCACTCATAGGTCTTATACGGGCCGTCGCTGATGTAGGACCAGACCGCTGTTACCTGCGTAGAGAGACCCAGCAGGTTCAGGGCCGTATTTCCGCATGGAGCAATGGTCCAGTGGTAACTTCGCGCCAGTGCCTTTGCAACAGCGTCCGGGTCAGCCGCTACATATTCATCAAGCAGCTTGCTGTACTTCGGCTTTTCGTAGACGCCTTGCAAAATTCGTTTTAGTGTCCCGTCATTTACAAGACGATACATACTCTGCCGAATCGTATTTGCATCAGCAATATCCGCAAAGTCAGAAGCTACGAAAATAGTGCCATCCTCAGAAGAAATGACCCGCTCTCTTATTCCGCTCATATATCCATTCGCCATAGCTTGTCACCTCCTTTGTAACGGATATTATACATTATCCGTTACATTTTTGCAACTGCCCAACAAGAGATATTTCCAGTTTTCCCAAAACAAGTGCTGGCTATACATCAAAAGCAGTCGATCAACAAAAAATGTAACGAATATTAGATATTTTTCGTTACATTTCAGAGCGCATACCGATTTTTTAGAGTTTCGCAAGAATTCCCTCAATATCCCCGTCAATACAGATAGCCTGCTTTTCGATTTCCCGCGGGCAAGCCGCCTGCCCCTGATTGATGCAGACATATGCGGCTTTGGGGTTCTTCGCCGTCATCTGCCAAAAGGTATACTTGATGATGCCGGGGGTGTTGTAGCCTACGCCCATTTCAAGAAAGAGAATCTTCTGCCCGCTGCGGGTGCGGAGAAAATTCTCATACCGTTCTGCCGCCCGATGCCAGCCTTCGTCTTCCACAAAGGTGTCATCGCAGCGAAGGTTCATGGTCATGGGCTTCCCGCAGTGGGGACAAGTCGGAAGAAGCTCGGTCGGAATTTTCATATTCTCCTGCCTCTTGACCATTTCACATATCGCGGCTTCATTATCAAAGGTTTCCTGACGGCACGGCTGGCTGCATTGGAACAGCCCGTAATCCCCCTGCGTGTAGAACAGCCGCTTCTTGTCAAAGCCCGCCTTCTGAAAGCAGTGGTCAACATTCGTGGTTATAACAAAGTAGTCTTTGTCCCGTACCAGCTTCAAAAGGCTTTCGTAAACCGGCTTGGGCGCGTCCTGATAGCGGTTGATGTAGATATACCGGCTCCAATACGCCCAAAACTCCTCCTGCGTGGGAAACGGATAGAAGCCGCCGCTGTACATATCCCGAATACCGTATTTTTGAGCAAAATCGGCAAAGTGCTGTTCGAACCGCTTACCCGTGTAGGTGAAGCCCGCTGCCGCAGACAGTCCGGAACCGGCACCGATCACAACGGCGTCACAGTCTTGCAAAGCCGTACGCAGCCGCTCAATCTGCTCGGAGCAGCTTTTCGTAGATGGCTTTGTCCAAATCCTTGAAAACATTGAAGATCACCTTCTTAACACCGATTTGCTTTTTCATAAATTCCCTGACTGTTTCTATGGCAATCTCTGCCGCAAGCTCATTGGGAAAGTGAAACTCTCCCGTGGAAATGCAGCAGAACGCCACGCCGGTCAGGCCGTTTTCTGCCGCCAGCTCCAAGCAGGAGCGGTAGCAGGACGCCAGCAGCTCCTCGTCCTCTTTGGTCACGCGCCCGTTTATGATAGGCCCGACGGTGTGCAGCACATACCGGCAGGGCAGATTGAACGCCGGCGTAATCTTCGCCCGTCCGGCGGGTTCCGGATAGCCCTGCTGTTCCATAAGTTTCTCACAGGCAAGCCGCAGCTCCACCCCCGCATAGGTGTGAATGGCGTTGTCAATGCAGAGGTGATTCGGAACATAGCAGCCGGTCATGCCGCTGTTGGCCGCATTGACGATAGCGTCGCATTTAAGCGTCGTAATATCGCCCTGCCGGAGATACAGCCCCGGTTGAACGGGTGTCAGGTCCGCAATATCGGTAATGCCCTTTGCTGCGATTTCACCCTGCAGATATTCGTCCTGCACCCGCAAAAATTCCGCGTCTATGCGCGCCGGCCTGCGGACATTCATCAGCCCGCGCAATAAAATCCTCTGCTGCCGGGAATCTGCCGGGATGCTCTGCTTTGGGCAGGAGGGGTGCTCATTCAGCAGCGATTGTATAAGAAACAGCCTTTTTTCGCTCTGGTTCATAGTTCAAAACCTCTTTTCGATTACCCGCCTTAAGGGGTGCAGAAGCATTTCGTGGAAAGAAGCTCGCCGAATAAAGAAAAAATACGGCAGCCCACTGTATCGCGGACTACCGTATTTTATGGTGCCGGAAGCGGGGGTCGAACCCGCACGGTATCGCTACCACCGGATTTTGAATCCGGCACGTCTGCCAATTCCATCATTCCGGCAATCCCGTATTTATGCGGCATATCAGCGCCGCACCTTAAATACCTTGATATAATATCACATACGGCAATTATTTGCAATGCTTTTTTGAAAATTAACCCTGCGCCCTGCAAAAAAACAGCGCTCGCCCTAACAAAACACAAAGAAAATGTTGCTTCTCCGCGCGTGATTATGATACAATTCTGACAGAATAACACGGGCGGCACTGCCGCCGCAGAATACCGCACCGCTGTGTGCATGAAACGAGGAAATTATGAAAATAACCTATCTTGGCTCCGGCGGCGCCGAGGGCGTGCCGGCAGCCTTTTGCTCCTGCCCCTCCTGCCGCATGGCACGCGCGCTGGGCGGCCGCCAGAAGCGCCTGCGCTCCTCCGTTTTGATAAACGACGATCTGCTTATCGATCTCTCGCCAGATTTTTTGACGGTTTCCGCCGCCTACGGGCCGCTTGACGGGCTGCGCTTTGTGCTGCTTACCCACGCTCACGAGGATCATTGCGCCCTGCACCAGCTTATGTACAAAAGCACGGACGCACCCCTTGAGGTTTACGGCAACGAAAAATGCTGCGCCAAATACCTTGCGGCCGACAGCGAAATAGGCGGCATAAAAGGTGCGGCCTTTCATACGCTGCACCCCTTTGATGTGCTGCGCCTTGCCGATTACACCGTAACCGCTCTGCCCGCCAACCACGCCCCGGATCAGGAGGCGGTGATGTTTTTGCTGGAGCAGGGGGAAAAACGCTTTCTTTATGCCGAGGATACCGGGCGCTTTCCGCAGGCCACCCTTGAATATCTTGCCGCGCGCCGCTGTGACCTGATAAGCATGGACTGTGCCTTCTGCACGGCAAAGCCGGAGGCGACGCAGGTGCATCTTGGGCTTTCCTCCTTCCGCGAGCATATGGAAATACTCAAAAAGCAGGGCACGGCAGATGAAAGCACCGTATTTATTGCCCAGCATTTCTCCCATTCGGGGCTTATTGCAGACAATAAGGCTTACAGCCACGATGCTTTGGAGCAGCTTATGCTCCCCATGGGTATTCAGCCCGCCTTTGACGGGCTGAGCATAGTTCTGCCCTGACGCCCTCTGCGTTTTCTCCCTTTTTCCGCCTTGAATTTATTCAGCTTTCAGCTTTATTGCATAGCCGTTTCACAATAAATTCAGAAAGACCGGGTATAATAAGCCCAAAGAAGGGATGTGAAACGATTATGGAATTCAATGAATATACAAATGTACCCCAGGCTCCGTCACCTAAAAAAGAGCCGCGCAAAGGCAGCGGTGCTGCCAAAAGCATTGTTACCGTGCTGCTGTGCGTGCTGCTGGGCGGCGGCGCCGGCTTTCTGGGAGGCTATTACGCCAAGGGCGGCAGCCAGACGATAATCCTTCAGCAAACGCAGACCCCCACGCCCAAAAGCACGGAGCAGACGGTGTTTGACGGCACCGTGTTCACGCAGAGCCAGGCCGGAAGCGACGACCCCCTTACCATAGCGGAAATAGCGGCAAAGGTGCAGTCCTCCGTGGTGGAGGTAACCACCGAAACCGTCACCACCGATTCCCGCCTCAAGCAGTATGTTTCAAAGGGCGCGGGCAGCGGAGTGATATTCCGTCAGGACGGCTATATTGTAACCAACAACCATGTAATTGACTCCGCAGGCAAAATCACCGTTACCCTGCACGACGGCGCCTCCTATGAAGCCTCCGTTATCGGCACCGATGAGCAGACCGATCTTGCCGTTTTGAAAATAGATGCGGAGAACCTTGATATCGCGCAGTTCGGCGACTCCTCCTCCCTTGTGGTGGGGCAAACCGCCGTTGCCATAGGCAACCCTCTGGGCACCTTGGGCGGCACCGTTACAAACGGCATAATAAGCGCGCTGGACCGCGAAATAACCATTGACAGCGAAACCATGACGCTGCTTCAGACCAATGCAGCCGTCAACCCCGGAAACAGCGGCGGCGGCCTCTTTGACGCCCACGGCGCCCTTATAGGCATAGTAAACGCCAAAAGCTCCGGAGAAAACCTTGAAGGGTTGGGCTTTGCCATCCCCGTAGACACGGTAAAGACGATAATTACCGATCTTGTGCAGACAGGCTATGTCCGCGGCCGAGTGGACACCGGGCTTACCCTTATTGACATTACCGACTCCGTAACCGCCATGCAGTACCGCGTATCCTACTACGGCGTATATGTGTACTCCGTGGATAACGATTCTCCGGCATATGAAAGCGGCATCCGCAGCGGCGACTGCATCCTCACCCTTGACGGCACCGAAATAGCCTCCTCTGCAGAATTCAACCGCCTTATACGCGAGCACTCCGTGGGCGACAGCATAACCCTTACCGTGCTGCGCTCCCGCCAGAGCAAGAGCTTCACCTTCACCCTTACCGAGCGCACGGGCAAGACCTTCGGCTGAGCGCTTGTCCGGCGGTTTTTTGGGGCAGGCGGCAAGCCCGCCGCACGGTGCGCTGCGCACCGTAAGATATAAGAAAAGATAGGATCAGGATAAAAAATGCACCGTATCGCTTAAGCAATACGGTGCATTTTTATTTGTATATCCGTGATGTTATCCCGGCTTTAACCGTCAGTTCTCTCTTCTGCGGCGAAGGACATAGGCTGCTGCCAGGCATACAAGGGAGCCTGCCGCCATCAGCATATATACTGCTGTGTCGGTATCCGAAGTATCCTGCGAGGGATCCAGCTCCCATACGCCGGTATAGACCGAGTTTCCGGCCACCGTGTAAACCGTGTTCTCATCCACGGTGTTTCCGGCCTCATCCTTCCACACAAGCTTATAGCCCTTACGGCTTGCCGTGGGGAACTGTCCAACCTTTTCTCCGTAGATAACGGTCTTTTCGGTAAAGCTGAGGGTCGCATCCTCCGCGTTAAAGGTGATGCTGTACTCGTTTGCCTTCCACTGTGCATAAAGCGTAGCGCTTACCATGCCGTTGCCGTTATCCTGTGCAAAGACATATTCGTCCTGTGCGTTATAGCTTTCTCCGGAGCCGTCAGATGCCGTGTTCCAGCCTATAAAGGTATAGCCCTCACGGGTGATCTCCTTTGCGCCGTCCACGGTGATGCTGCTTTCCTTGGTAGTATCGGAGGCCTCCGGCGCATCGGCGCCGTTATAATTGTAGACAAGCGTATTATCCGCTTTTTCCACTGTAACGGTGATAGCGGCATTTGCAATTACCTTTTCGTTTTCCGTTATCACCGCGCTGTTCTCTGCGTTTGTAACGCTGAGCACAACGCTGTAGTTGCCGCTGTCGGAAACATTGCCCGCAATGGAAAGGGTTTTGCCGTTTGCGCCCTCGATAAGCACTCCGTCCTTATACCACTGATAGCTGTATACAAGGCCCTCATACTCATCGTGCACCGCCGTAAGCGTTCTGCCTGTGCCATCAAACACGCCGGATTCGCGATCCGCCGTTATGCTCACGGATGCCGGTGCAATGCTGCGCTTAAGGAATATGGTGTGTTTGCCCGCAATGCTCACAACGGACTCTGCGTCAATGCGTATATCGCTTACGCCCGCCTCCGTCACAAGATACCAGCCGTCCTCGGTGTAGCCCGCACGCGCGCTGCTGATTATAACATCGCCGTAAGGGGTGCCGTATACCACATCAACATCCTCAAGCTTTGCCCCGCCGTTGGAATCGCGCACCAGCGTATAGCTGTTTGCCGTCCATTTTGCGGTGTATGTCGCATCCTCGTAAACCGTCTGTGCAGTCGTCGGCTCCCAGCCCGCAAAGGTGTAGCCCTCGCGCGTCGGAGTGCCGTCAAAGGCAGGAGTTTCCGCACCGTTAAGCACGGTATAGCTCTGCTCCTCAAATGCCTCGCCGTTTACACCGTCAACATACTTAACGGTGCGCTCAAGCTTCAGGTTTACCTTGATGAAGTTTGCAACAGCAGCTGTAATATTGCCCGTGGGCTTGCCGTTAATCAGCGTGGTCCAGCTGTTTCTGCCCTGATACTTACCCCAGTAAAGGGTGAGCGTCTGCTCTGCGGGGCGCGCTTCATTGAAGCTGTAGCTCCAGTCGCCCTTCCACAGCGGCCAGTTTTTATCGCTTGTGCTGCCGCCGAAGGCCTTGTTGGTGTTGAATACATCCCGCGCCGCCGCCTCGAATTTATCACCGGAGATAAAGTAGAAGGTTACGGTAGTGGTGTATCCTATTACATCGTTGCCCTCCACCTCGCCGATGACATATTTTACGCCCTTGGCCTTTATCGTAGGCGCGCACGATGACATCTCGCCGCCGGGGTTGAAGGTCTCGGTGCCCTCGGCATAGGCTCTGATATTCATCTTGTCAACAGCCGTTTTTGTTATGTTTTTAGGCTTGTTCTTGGTGCTGGGCGTCCATACCGCCTTATAAACCGCATTCTGCGTTACGGTCTCAGCCACCTCCGGCTCCCATCCGACAAAATCGTAGTTCGTGCGCGTCGGAGTGCCGCTGAAGGCGGGAGTTGCATCGCCCGGCTTTGCATAGTGTATCTGGTCGGGGAATATCTCCTCATCGTCAACGCCGTCGGTATATGTAATACTGTACTGCCTTGCAACATAAAGATACTTGCCCTTGGCGCTCTTTTCATTTGCCGCATAGGAGGATTTATCCACCGTCCAGCCCGTGCCGTCCTGCTTGTAATCCTTGTCGCCCACATACTTAAGATGGAATGTAAACACGGCAGTGGTCTTTGCGGTGTCTATTCTGTATTCCGGCTCGCCCGGATTGTTCTTGTTGAACTCCGCCACATACGGCGCAAGATCCGTTATTGTAAGCTCGCACCAGAAATCGCCGTTTGCATCCTTTGTGACATCGCCCAGAGTATAGGTGCCGTCGATCAGGTACTTGAAGTATTTGACCAGCTCACCCTTGGTAACGGTATCCGCAAGCGCGGAGTCATGCACGCGTATAGCCGCCGTGGTATTCATGGATCTGGGTGTCAGGTTCTTGATGTTCGGAGCTGACGGCGCAGTGGCGCACCATACATTCACCTTCTGCTCTCCGTCCGGCATCCACAAGCCGAGAGTCTCCTCGCCGGAGGCATTCTGTCCGCTTGCGTCCGGATCCCACACAAGGCTTATTGTGGCAGTGCGCACCGTATTGCCCTGCGCATCGGTATGATAGTGAGTCTTTCCCCATACCTTGTTGGGGCAATTTACGCCGAAGGCAAGCAGGGTCTGAACATTGGTGATCTGCGCGGTGGCAACATAAACTCCGCGCTCCTGATCATACTTCATATCACCGTTGTACTTCACATAGCTGCCGAACCAGTTATAGGTCTGATCCTCATGCTCATCGTCCACGGTGCAGTGGAAATCAAACAGGCTCTTATTGCTGTTGCTGCCGGAAGGCACGCTCGGAGCAGTCACCGTCCAGCTTGCCGTATAGGTGATATCGCCGCTAACGCTCTGCGAGGGCTCAGGCGTCCAGCCTGCAAAATCATAGTTTGCACGGGTCGGAGTGCCTTCAAAGGCGGGAGTGGGATCGCCCGGTTTGACATAGTAAAGCTGATCCGGGAAATATTTGCCGTCCGCGCCGTCGGTGTATTTTACCGCATAGCCGCTGATAACATAAAGTATCTTGCCCTGCTTGGAGGTTTCGCCCTCAAGATAAGAAGACTTATCCACCGTCCAGCCGGAGCCGTCCTGCTTGTAGTTGACCTTGTCGCCTATATACTTGAGCTTGTATACAAAGTTCGAGGTGGTCTTTACCGTATTGATTCTGTATGCCGGCTCCGCAGTATATTTCTTGTTGAATTTTTCCGCATATGCCGCCGGGTCAATTTTAAGCTCGCACCAGAAATCGCCGTTTTCATCCTTGGTCACCTCGCCGAAGCTGTAGGTTCCCTCTGTAAGATATCTGAAATAGGTGATTTCAAATTTGGTTTCATCCAGCGAGTCAATAACCCTTATCGCCGTGGTGCTGCCAAGATAATTCCTGAACGAGCCTCCGATAGTGGGCGCAGACGGCGCGGTGGCGCACCATACATCTATAAACTGCTCTCCGTCCGGCATCCACAGGCCGGTTACTTCCTTGCCCGATGCGTTGGTGCCTGTGGCAGTGGGCTTCCATACCAGCCTTATAAGCTCGGTGCGAACAGTCGCGCCGTCCTTATCGGTGTGATAGTGGTTCTTTCCCCACACCTTGTCAGGGCACTTGGTGCCGAAGGAAAGCAAAGCCTGAACATTTGTTATCTTCGCCGTGGCTATATAAACGCCGCGCGTCTGATCAAAGAGAACATCATTGTTGTAGGTTATATAGCTGCCGCCGTTGCTTATCTGTGCCGTATGCGTGTGATCCGCCGTGCAGCGGAAGCTGAACAGATCCTTTAACACCGTGCCCTTTGCAGGCTTATCCGGCACAATCTTGCCCCATTTGGCAGTGTATACGGTGTCCCCTCCGACAACTGCGCTCACCTCGGGATTCCAGCCCGCAAAGGCGTAATCCTCTCTTTCGCAGGTGCCCGTAAAGGACGGAGTAGCCGCACCCTTATAGGTGTTGTAAACCTGATCCGCAAACACCTCGCTGTTTGCACCGTCGGTATATTTTACCGTGCAGGGCAATACCGCATTTACCTTTATTATGTTGGCAACCGCCGCGGTATTGTTCTCCGCAAGCGTGCCGTTTTCATAAACGGCCTGCCAGTGACCGGAATTCTCGCCGTCGCTTATCCATTTAAGGCGCAGCGTCTGCTCCGCCGCACGGGCAGCACCGTTTGCCGCCGAGCCGGTATATTCGCCGAAATAATAGCTCCAGTCGCCCTTCCAGCCGTCCCAGCCCTCCAGTGCTTCCAGATGGCTGTCCGTGTTAAGGCTTTCGCGAAGCGCCGCTTCAAAGGCATCACCCGATGCAAAGCGGAAAGTAACGGTGGTGTACCAATCGCCGTTTGCGTCCTTCTCAACCTCGCCTATGGTGTAAGCAACACCCTTTGCGCCCAGCGCCGGGGTAAGGGACAGCATCTCAGAAAAGCCCATCGATTCCGTTCCCACGGCATAAACGCGTATCTTCATGCCTTCAACATCGGCCGAGGTTATGTTCTCCGGCTTTTTATCAACAACCGGGGGAGCATCCTCCGTCCATTTTGCGGTGTATACCGCATCCGCCGTCACCTTTTGGGCAACCTCCGGATCCCAGCCCGCAAAAGTATAGCCCGCGCGCACGGGAGTGCCGTTAAAGGCCGGGGTCGCCGCACCGTTGGTCACGGTATAGCTCTGCTCCGGGAAGGCCTCTCCGTTCACGCCGTCCGTATACTTCACGGTTCTGAAAAGGGAAAGCTCCACAATTATAACCTTTGCAGTGCCTCCCGGCAAATTGCCCGCAAAGCTGCCGTTTGCATATCTTGCCGACCACTTTGTGCCGTTCCACTGCAGCTTTACCGTCTGCTCCGCCGGACGGGCCGATGTGAAATTATATCCCCATGCGCCCTGCCAGCTTGCAGAGGCCTTATTTTTAATAAGCCCCTTGACCTTTGTTTCAAAGGCATCGCCCGGAACAAAGCGGAAGGTAACAGTTGTGCTGTAACCCGAGGCATCATCGCCCTGAAGCTCGCCTATTGTGTAGTCAAGCCCGCTTGCCGTCGCCTCAGAGTTGTAGGAAATGCCGTTTGCATAGAATTTAATCGACATTTTCGCAACATCGGCATCCGTAATATTTGCCGGGGCATTATCCCGTGTACCTTCATCCGCCGGCTCCGCAGCGTCGCTGAGGCTGCTTTTTGCCTCGGCTGCCGCGCCGCTGAAGGCGTAAGCGGTAAAGGTGGACGATGCCAGCATGCAAACAAACAGCATTACGGAAAGCACACATGTCAATGCTCTTTTTCTGCTCTTACTCATCTTGCTCATTCTCCATTCCTCAAAAATTCGATAAAAGCATATAATATTGATAGGTTATACTTTTATCTTGTGCGAAATTGTACTCCCATGTGTTTTCTTAGTCAAGCGAAAATGCAGGATTTTTTGATGAAAAATTCAAATTTATATTTTTTTAGCGATATGCAACATGTATTGTGTCGAAATGCAGAGAATTATTTTATTTTATGCAAGTTGTGATTTGATTCCTGCATTTTCGCAATGATAAATATGCAGCCGCGGCATGCAGAATTTTCGCCGGAAGCGCTTGCTGTGAATGTCATTATGCAAAACCGATGTGTACTGCAAAAAGCATCAAGAAGCGGCTTTGCAGGGTAATTGCATATACGGAATTTATGCACGAAATTATATTCGGAATTTATTAAAAAGCGTACCCTCCTCTTAATCTTTGTTTTATGTCGTACAAAGCATAAAAAAGCGGTGCTTCTCCGACCGCATCGGAAAAACACCGTTTTTTTATTTCTGTTTTGTATTGATTTTTAGCAAAGCTCTCCGGCTTCACCGGCTCAAATAGGCAAAATCGGTTCGCGCCGACACCAAGAGCCGCATAAATTTTACATATGCGCATGTAAGCATATCTTCGCAGCGGCTGCATTTTTCACTATGCTTTGGTGTAAACTGCCCGCTAAGCGCCGCAGCCGTAACGGTTTATCCGCCCTTTAATATATGCTTATATGCTCCCGTTTGCATATATTACTTGGCGGCCGTAATTACAGTGCCTCTGCCTTGTCCACCGCCGCTTCAAGATAATTTCCCTCAAACAGCTCTATAAGACCGCTGTCGCAGGCCTTGGCCGTTTTGGGGTCAATGGGCAGCCTTCCCAGCAGCGCCAGCCCGTATTGACGGCAGATGCTGTCTATATGGCTTTCGCCGAACACTTTTATTTCCTTTCCGCAATCGGGGCACACGGCATAACTCATGTTTTCCACAACGCCCATTATCGGCACATGCATCATGTTGGCCATCTTTACCGCCTTCTCCACTATCATGGATACCAGCTCCTGCGGCGAGGTGACCACTATTATTCCGTCTAACGGAATGGACTGGAACACCGTCAGCGGCACATCGCCGGTTCCCGGAGGCATATCCACTAACAAAAAGTCGATATCCTTCCACACCACCTCGGTGTAGAACTGCTTTACCGCGCCGGCGATCACCGGGCCGCGCCATACCACGGGGTCCGTGTCGCTTTCCAGCAGCAGGTTTATGCTCATTACATCAATGCCCGTTTTGGTGGTTACGGGATAGATATACTCTCCGTCCCCTTCCGCGTGCCCGGTAAGCCCGAACGCCTTGGGAATGGAGGGGCCGGTTATGTCTGCATCCAGTATTCCCACCTTATGCCCGCGGCGGGAAAGCAGCACCGCCATAAGCGAAGTAACCAGGCTCTTGCCCACTCCGCCCTTGCCGCTCATTACTCCGATGGTCTTTTTTATGCTGCTTTTGGAGTTCAGCTTCTCCTTCATGTCCTTAAGCTCCTGCTGCTTATCGCGCGATGCGCAGCTTTCCCCGCAGGAAGAGCAATCATGTGTACATTCGCTCATCTGTGACACCTCTCCGCCCCGTTTGCGGAGTTTTCCTTCCGTAATTTTTCCGTTACCCCGAAGCCCCGTGCTTTGCCGCCGGCACCTTCGGAGTGTCAGAAAATTATACCCCCGCGCCGGCCTTTTGTCAATACCGCAGCCCCGAAGCAATATGCTCCTTCCGTTATGCGGGCGCACCGGGGCAGAGTTCTTTCGCTATTCCACCAGCCTGCCGATATCCCGCCTGAGTCTTTTTATTATACGCTTTTCAAGCCGGGATATGTACGACTGCGATATCCCCAGCCTTTCCGCCACCTCCTTTTGCGTCAGCTCCTTTTTCCCCGCAAGGCCGAAGCGCATTTCCATTATCTCTCTTTCCCGTTTGGTCAAAAGGGTAAGCGCCTCCCTGAGAAGCTGCTTTTCCGTTTCCTGCTCTATGCCGCGGTTCACAACATCGGCCTCCGTGCCCAGCACATCGCTTAAAAGCAGCTCATTTCCGTCCCAGTCCACATTCAGAGGCTCGTCAAAGGAAACCTCGCAGCGGCTGCGGCTGCTACGGCGCAGAAACATGAGTATCTCGTTTTCTATGCACCTTGAAGCATAGGTGGCCAGCTTTATTTTGCGATCCATATTATATGTGTTTACCGCCTTAATAAGCCCTATGGTGCCTATTGATATAAGGTCCTCCAGGGTTACCGGCGTATTTTCAAAGCGCTTTGCAATGTACACCACCAAGCGCAGATTATGCTCAATAAGCATCGAGCGCGCCTGAGCCGACCCCTTGGCGTGCTTTTCCAGCCACATCCGCTCCTCCTGGGGCGAAAACGGCGCCGGGAGAGATTCCCCTCCCCCTATGTAAAACACCTCGTCCGTTTTGCCCGTGCAGCCCAGCCATTTCAGTATCACAGCGGCAGCTTTCATGTCCATTCCTCCTGTCTGTCCAAATTAACAAGCGCGGCACAGCCGGCAAAGCTTGCCGACCTGCACAGCGCAACCACGCACCTGTACCGGCTGCCGCCCACAAGGCACAGCCGCGGCTCAAAGCCGTAAAGCGCACCGCTTCCGCCCAAGGAACGGTATGCAATGGGGTATATTCTTTCCTGCTGCGGCTCGCCGCCCTCCGTCTTTGCTCCGTCCGCCCCCGGCGTGTCCCATGCGCCCGGCACCTGCTCGCATCCCAAGGCATACAGCACGGCGGGAGGGGCCGCCTCCGCTACCGCCTCCGCCCGCGCAATGATCACCGGCAGCCCGCTGACAGGCTCGGTAAGCAGGTTTCCGCTGTCCCGCAGCGCCGTAAACTCAGCCTCGCCCCGCGCCGTCTTTATGTACACCCGCACCCTTTTCCGGCTGCGCGCAAGCCTTCTTAAAATTACCGCGGCAAGGGATACCGTCCAAAAAAACAGCACGGAAGCAAAGCTTGCGGCGTATACGCCGGAATGCATGCCCAAAAAGCGCTCCGATATTTTTACAAGCGGCTCCTGCGCAAGCCCCGCGCAGACGGCCAGCCCCGCAGAGAGCGCATACACCCCCGCAACAGCGCCCGCCTCCAAAGCGGCAGACCCCGCAAGCAGGCACAGTGCAAACAGCCCGCCCCCCGCCGGTCCCGCAATATCCGGCGCCAAATGCGAAAGCCCCGCCGAATACAGCGCTGCACAGCCCATAAGCCCCGCCGCTGGAATTATCCGCGCAGGCTTTCCCCTGCCCAGGATCACCGTCAGGCACATATAAAGCGCCGCGGCAAAAATAAAGCCCGCCGCCGCCTCCGTCAACAGCTCATGAGGCAACACTCCCGCCCCTTTCCCTGCCTTTTGCTTTTTTGTTCCTTCCGATTTGATTATAGCTTTGTCCGTGCAAAAAAGCTGTTGAGCGCCAACGCAATATTTACACAACCCTGCCGAAAAACCGGCGTTCTTTTCCCGCAGCGGGCTTTAACCGCTTTATAACCGTTCTTAAGCAATTACCGCTTGACAAAACGCGCGGGCTTATAGTATCATACGCCTGTAAAGTTAATTTGCTTTACAGCACTGCCGGCGCTTCCCGTCCGGCAACGGAGGCAGACATGGAATCGGACGATCTTACCGGCAGCATACTGCTGCTTGATATATACGGCGGTCTGCTTACAATGCGGCAGCGCGAGCTTATCAAGCTGCATCTGGAGGAGGACCTCTCTCTTGGCGAAATCGCCGCGATGGAGGGCATATCCCGTCAGGGCGTAAGGGACAGCATAGTAAAGGGCATGCGAATAATGAACAATGCCGAGCAGCAGCTTGGCCTGCTTGATAAAGAGCTGCGCCTGCGCGCGCTGCTTAACCTTATGAAAAAGGATGCCGCAGCCGCCGCATACGCCGCCGAAATGGAAAAAATACTCTTCCAGTCGGGGCCCGACGAGCCTTAGCCTCACGGCGCGGCGCATAAAAGTTTTTATCCGAGTTTTTTCTTTGAAAGGCAGCAATTATGGCTTTTGATTCTCTTTCCGAAAAACTGCAAAGCGTATTCAAAAAGCTTACCGGCAAGGGCAGGCTGACCGAGGCCGATGTAAAGGAGGCTATGCGCGAGGTACGCATGGCTCTTCTGGAGGCGGATGTCAACTACGGGGTGGCCAAGGATTTCTGCGCCGCGGTTTCCAAAAAGGCCGTGGGCAGCGATGTTCTTTCCAGCCTCACTCCGGGGCAGCAGGTAATAAAGCTTGTGCATGAGGAGCTTATAAACCTCATGGGAGGCTCCGCCGCAAGGCTTGCGGTATCTCCCGCGCCGCCTACGGTAATAATGCTCTGCGGCCTTCAGGGTGCCGGTAAAACCACCATGTGCGGCAAGCTTGCCGGATGGCTCAAAAAGCAGGGCAAGCGCCCGCTGCTTGCAGCCTGCGATATTTACCGTCCCGCCGCCATAAGCCAGCTTCAGGTGGTAGCAAAGGCCTTTGATGTGCCCGTGTTTGAAAAGGGCACGCAGGACCCCGTAAAAACCGCTTCCCAAGCCGTCGCCTATGCCAAAAGCTATCAGTACGACACCGTACTTATAGACACCGCCGGGCGGCTGCATATAGATTCCGAGCTTATGGACGAGCTGCACCGCATGGAAAAGGCCGTTCATCCCGCCGAAATACTGCTTACCGTGGACGCAATGACGGGTCAGGACGCAGTGAATGTTGCCAAAAGCTTCGATGAACAGCTGCCCCTTACCGGCGTTCTGCTTACAAAGCTGGACGGCGACACCCGCGGCGGCGCCGCCTTAAGCGTAAAGGCCGTCACCGGCAAGCCCATAAAATTCTGCGGCATAGGCGAAAAGATAAGCCTTGACTGCATTGAGCCCTTCTATCCAGACAGAATGGCCTCGCGCATACTGGGAATGGGCGATGTGCTCTCCCTTATAGAAAAAGCGCAGGAGGCCGTGGACGAGGCGGCGGCAGCCAAGCTGGAGCAGCGGCTTAAAAACCAGCAGTTCGACCTTCAGGATTATCTTGAACAGCTTGAACAAATGAAAAAAATGGGCAGCATATCCGATCTTTTGGGAATGATGCCCGGCGTGGATAAAAGCAAGATACGCCCCGAAGATATAGACATGAAGCGCTTTGACCGCATGGCCGCAATCATCCGCTCCATGACGGCAAAGGAGCGCCGCAATCCCGGCATTATAAACGGCTCCAGACGGCGCCGCATCGCAGCCGGCAGCGGCACCACCGTGCAGGAGGTAAACATACTTCTGCGCCAGTTCGAGCAGACACGCGAAATGATGAAGCGTTTCGGCAAAATGAAAAAGGGCCGCATGAGAATGCCGTTTTAACGGCTTCACGCCTAAAAAACGGCTCTGCGTCAAAGCAAAAAACAAATAAACAAAAAACAAATAAAATCGGTATTTTCGCAATAAATGCGTTAATATAACAATTGAGTTTACGGGAGGTGCATACAAAATGGTAAAGATCAGATTGACCAGACACGGCGCAAAGAAGAACCCCTTCTACCGCATCGTGGTCGCCGACGGACGCTATCCGCGCGACGGACGCAATATCGCTATACTGGGCTATTACAACCCTCTTACCGAGCCGGCGGAAATCAAGGTTGATGCCGAGGAGGCAAAGAAGTGGCTGGCTAACGGCGCTCAGCCCTCTGAGACCGTTAAAAAGCTGTTCAAGAAGACCGGCGTGATCGACTGACAGATGCCGTCGGGTCCTGCCGTGATACCGATTGCAGATTCGGCACGGTAAAACTGCGGGCGCTAATCC
This sequence comes from uncultured Clostridia bacterium, assembly GCA_934465535.1. Taxonomy (GTDB): domain Bacteria; phylum Bacillota; class Clostridia; order Christensenellales; family QALW01; genus UMGS1338. The sequence goes on from CAKSKV010000009.1 coordinate 31,965, forward strand.
GGACGAAAGGAAGCCCTTGCTTACAGGGGCGCGGTTTTTTCTCATGGAGGAACTGGTTAGATACATTGTGACCAGTCTTGTTTCCAAGCCCGAGCAGGTCGATATCCGCCGGGTAGATACCGAAGCCGGCTGCACCATAGAGGTGCGCGTGGCTCCGGAGGACATGGGCAAGATAATCGGCAGACAGGGACGCATTGCCCGTGCGATACGCACGGTTGTAAAAAGCGCCTCCGCTGCCTCCGGACAGAAGGTCACCGTGGAAATCATCTGAGAAAAGGGACAGCGCCGCAACGCGCTGTCGTTTTCTTTTTTGCGCGCCCTCCCGCCCACCCACCCCGGGCGCGCAGAAAGCATATTCCGAAAATCGCGCATTTGCGCAATATTTGTACAAATGCGCATGCATACATATTATACGGAGATATTTTTCAACCGCTATGGATTATATAAAAATCGGCACAATAGTCAAGGCTCAGGGAATAAAGGGAGAGGTAAAGGTGGCACCGCTTACCGACGATATTTCCCGCTTCCTGATACTTAAAAACGCATATATAAAGCAGCACGGCGCCATGACTCCCGTACGCGTAATGGGCGCACGGGTGGACGGCAAGGCCGCATATCTGCTGCTGGAAAAGGTATACGACCGCAACGCCGCCGAGCTTCTCCGCGGCTCCGAGCTTTATGTGGACCGTGAAAATGCCGTTCCCCTGCCCGAGGGCCGCTATTTTATAGTGGATCTCATAGGCTGCCGCGTGGAGGATGAACAGGGCGGGCTGATAGGCACCCTCACCGATGTGCTCAAGCCCGGCGCCAACGATGTTTTTGCCGTCGATACCGAAAACGGCGAGCTGCTTATACCGGTAGTGGACGCCTTTGTAACCGACATAAACCCCGAAAAGCGCCGCATAACCGTAAAGGCGGAAATGCTTGCGCAGGAGGAGATCCGTGACAATTAACCTGCTTACCGTTTTCCCCGAAATGTTTGCGCCCCTTTCCTGCTCCGTAATAGGCCGTGCGCAAAGCGAGGGAAGGCTTACTATCAACATCATAAACATCCGCGATTTCTCCGCCCTTAAGCACAAAAACACCGACGATTACCCCTTCGGCGGCGGCGCAGGCATGCTCATGCTGCCCCAGCCCGTTTTTGATGCCTTCGCCTCCGTAAAGGAGCCGGGGCTGCGCATCTACACCTCCCCAAAGGGTCAGCGGCTCACCGACGCCATGGCGCGCGAGCTTGCCGGGCTTGAAAACATCACCATCCTCTGCGGGCACTACGAGGGCGTGGATCAGCGGGTGATCGACCACCTTATCGACCGCGAAATATCTGTGGGCGACTATGTCCTTACTGGCGGCGAGCTTCCCGCCATGACCATCATAGACGCCGTGGCACGCTTTGTGCCGGGGGTTCTGGGCCGCATGGAAAGCGCCTGCGGAGACAGCTTCGGCGACGGACTGCTTGAATATCCACAATACACCCGCCCCGCCGATTTCCGCGGAATGAAGGTGCCGCAGGTGCTGCTGGAGGGCAACCACGCGCTTATAGCCCGCTGGCGGCGTGAGCAGCAGCTGGAAATAACCGCCCGCCTGCACCCGGAGCTTCTGGAAACGGCCGCTCTTTCCGCTGAGGATATACGCTATCTTGAGCAGCTTAAGCGAAAAAACGCTTCCGACACCGGTTCTTCCCCCGGTGCGCCGGATACTGACGAAAACTGAAAAATGCCGCGTAAAAGCGGCATTTTTTATATTTTATGTCTTTCTTCCCCGTATCAGTCGTTCTGCTCCCGGTACTGCGTGTTCCACAGTCCCGCATACAGCCCCTCCTTAGCCAGCAGCTCTTCGTGCGTGCCGCATTCCGCTATTTTCCCTTCGGATACAGCCACAATGCGGTCCGCGCTGCGAATCGTGGAAAGGCGGTGGGCTATCACCAGCGTGGTCCTGCCCTTTGCCAAGGAATCAAACGCCCCCTGTATTTTGGCCTCCGTCACGGAGTCCAATGCCGATGTAGCCTCATCCAGTATCAGCACGGGCGGATTTTTAAGGAATATCCTCGCAATTGCCACCCGCTGCTTCTGCCCGCCGGAAAGCAGCGTGCCCCGCTCCCCGACATATGTGGCAAAGCCGTGCGGCATGGCAGCAATATCCTCGTATATCTCGGCTCTTTTGGCCGCCTCTATAACCTCTTCGTCCGTTGCCCCCGGCCTGCCGTAGCGTATGTTTTCCATTATCGTGTCCGCAAAAAGGAATACATCCTGCTGCACAATGCCTATGGCGCGGTGCAGCGAGCTCTGCGTTACCTTGCGCACATCCCTGCCGTCAATATAAACGGCCCCCGCCGTCACATCGTAAAAACGGGGAATAAGCTGGCACAATGTGGTTTTTCCGCCGCCGGACGGCCCCACTACCGCCACCGTTTCCCCGGGCAGCACATGCAGGCTCACATCGGAAAGCACCTCTTCGTCCCTGCCGTAGGAAAACGATACATTCTTCACCTGTATATCGCCCTTCACCCCCGAAAGCTCCTCCGCCTGCGGCGCATCCTTCACGGTGGGCTCCGTGCGCATTATATCCACAAACCGATTAAGCCCGGCAAAGCCGTTTGCAAACATCTCCGAGAAATTAGACAGCTTGCGCATGGGCAGAACGAAGGTGGAAATATAAAGGGAAAAGGTAATAAGATCCCTGTAATCCATCAGCCCCTTCATAATAAGATAGCCGCCGTAGCCTATGACCGCCACATTCAGCGCGCACAGAAAAAACTCCACCGAGCTTATAAACATTCCCATCGCCTTATGGAATTCCCGCTTTGATGTCTTGTATACCTCGTTTGCCGCCCGGAAGCGCGCACACTCTATCTCCTCATTTGCAAACGCCTTAGCCGTGCGTATGCCCGAGAGGCTGGATTCTATCTCCGTGTTTATATGCCCGGTCTTTTTCTTCACCTCCGCCGATACCCGCGACATCCGCCTGCGCAAAGCAAACATCACCCCCAGCAGCAGGGGTATCATTATTCCCACCAACAGCGCAAGCCTCCACTGTATGGTTGCCATCACCGCAAGCGCCCCCACTACGGTTATAACCGAGGTAAGCAGATCCTCCGGCCCGTGATGCGCAAGCTCCGTTAAGTCAAACAAATCGGTGGTAAGCCGGCTCATCATGGTGCCCGTGCGGTTTGCATCAAAATAATCAAAGCTCATCTGCTCGATATGGGTAAATAGATCCTCCCTTATATCCGCCTCAACGCGGATGCCGAAGGTATGCCCGTAATAGCACACAATATAATTAAGCACCGAGCGCAGTATGTAGCAGGCGATCATAATGGCTATCACCGTAAAAAATGTCACATACAGCTTATTGGGCAGCATATCGTAAAGCGCCCGCCTTGTAACCATGGGAAAAGCAAGATCAATAGCCGCTATTGCCGTTGCGCACAGTATGTCTGCGGCAAATATCCCCTTATGCCGCGCAAAATATCCCAAAAAAATTGCAAGCGGCCGCTTTTTTCTGTATTCTTCGGTTGTCATCCGATCCCTCCGTTCATTAAGCCCCGGCTTTTTGTATTTTAATCCGTATCTTTATTATTTTAACCTCTTTTAAGGAAAGTTGCAAGTTCAAAATCCTTCTGCTATAATTAAAGCACATTAAACCGAGGTGATACCGTGGATATACTTTACAGCTGCAAGGATTTTGCGGTGTGCATAAAGCCGGCCGGCACCGACAGCGAAGCCGGAATGCCTCAGGCCCTTTCCGCCGCTCTGGGCGGCGAGTTCTTCCCCGTGCACCGATTGGATGCAAATGTCGGCGGAATAATGGTGTACGCCCGCAATAAAAACGCCTGCGCCCTTCTCAGCCGCGCCTTTGCAGAGGGGAAAACGGAAAAAGAATATGTGGCCCTTGTGCACGGCACGCCGCCCCCATCGGGCGAAATGAACGACCTTTTATTCAAGGACAGCCGCCGCAACAAGGTATATGTAGTCACACGCCCCCGCGCCGGAGTAAAACAGGCGCGCCTTTCCTACCGCCTGCTGGAAGCGGGCGAGCGTTCCCTTGTGCGGATAAAGCTGTATACCGGGCGCAGCCACCAGATACGGGTGCAGTTTGCAAGCCGCGGTTTTCCCCTTGTGGGGGATCATAAATACGGCAGCCGCGCACCGGAAAAGGCGCCTCTGCTTTTCAGCTGCCGCCTGCGCTTTCCCTTCGGAGGCGAGCAGTACGCCTTTGACTTCCTGCCGCCTTGGGCGCAGCAGCCCTCCCAGCCCGCAGACGAATAAGCCCCGCACGCACGGTACCGTGTTCCGGCCGTTTCCTCTGCGCCGCGGTTTTTGAATACCCGGAATACCTGCTTGCTCATCTATCATATTCCCGCATGCTTACCCATATCATTCTTTGGAGGAGTTGATATAAATTGAGCAAACGGGTACATGAGTTTTTTACGGTAAATATAATTCTTGCAGGGATCCTTGCGCTTCTTGCGGCGGCGGCCTTTGCCCCGCAAAACAGCACTCCGGTGCTTTCCGGCGGCACTCAGCCCATATACAAGGTGCAAACCGGCGAAAAAAAGCTTGCACTTATGTGCAATGTATACTGGGGCACCGAATATGTACGGCCCTATCTTGCCCTTGCACAGAAATACAATGCAAAAATAACCTTCTTTATCGGCGGCATATGGGCAGCGGAAAACCCCGCACTTGTAAAGGAAATGTATCTCCAGGGGCACGAAATAGCAAATCACGGCTACAATCACAAGCTGGCAAGCCGGGAAAGCAGCAGCGTCATAATATCCGAGCTGCTTAAAACCGATGCCATCCTGCGGGAAATAACCGGCGTAAAGCCCGTTCTCTACGCGCCGCCCGCGGGCGATTTCACACAGCAGACCGTGCTTGCCGCCGCCGAAAACGGCTATTCCACCGTAATGTGGAGCATAGACACCATCGACTGGCGGGACCACGACTGCGCCAAGATCAAACGGCGAATTCTTGATAACGCCGCGCCCGGAGCCTTCATACTCACCCACCCCACCGCCGATACCGTGGAGGCGCTCTCCGAGGTAATGGAGCGTCTTTGCAGCCAAGGCTATTCCTTCTGCACCGTCTCCGGGCTTATTGCAAAAAGCGCGCAGGAATAACCCCCCGATTGCAATATTCCATTGCAGGTTCCCCCGATGCCCCGAAACAATAAAAAAATGTGTTCACAATGCGGATATTGGGCTATAATAACATAAGCCGTGATAAAACGGCAAAAGCACAAAGCGTTTTCCCCCTCAAGATTCAGGAGAAGCGTTAAAAGCATATCAGGCCGCCCTGCGGCCAAATGAACATATACGGAAATATACAAAAGGAGCATATATGAAAACAGCCACTCTTACAAACGGAATACGCACGGTAATTGAAAAGGTACCGTTTTTTCATTCGGTATCGGCGGGCATATGGGTAAAGGCAGGCTCACGCTACGAAACCCCGGAGGAAAACGGCATTTCCCACTTCATCGAGCACATGCTCTTTAAGGGCACCGCCACAAAGGATGCCAGACGCATAGCCGCAACCATTGACAACATCGGCGGCACCCTCAACGCCTTCACCGCAAAGGAGTGCACCTGCTTTTATGTCCATGTTTCCGACGAGCATCTGGATACCGGGCTTGAGCTGCTTGCCGATATGCTTAAAAACAGCCTCCTTGACCCTGAGGAGCTTAAAAAAGAGCAGGGCGTCGTGTTAGAGGAAATATCCATGGTGGAGGACACCCCCGACGACCTTGTGCACGAGCTCGCAGCCTCCGGCTACTACGGCAGCGCAAGCCTTGGGCAGACCATCCTCGGCCCGCGCGAAAGGGTAAGCGCCTTCTGCCGGGACGATCTGCGCCGCTATATGGCAAAGCGCTATGTAACGGGCAATATAGTCCTTAGCGTAGCGGGCAATCTTGACGAGGAAAAAACCCTTGATATGCTGGAAAAATACTTTGCCTCCGGCATACCGGTTGCCCCGGAATCCCCCGATGCCCCTGCGGGAAAGGGCGAAAACACAAAAAAATGCGTCTTCTGCGAAAAAAACAACGAGCAGATGAACATGTGCCTCACCTACGGCGGCCCCGGCAGTCTGGATGCGGATTTTTATCCCCTCACCGTTTTCAACGCCGCCTTCGGCGGCAGTATGAGCAGCCGCCTTTTCCAAACGGTGCGGGAGCAAAACGGCCTTACCTACAGCATATTCAGCTATGCCAGCACCTATAACGACTGCGGCACCTATTCCGTATACGCCGGAATGAACCCCGAACAAACCAAGCGCGTCCTTGAGCTTGTAAATAATGAAATACAGCTTGCGCTTACCTCCCCCGTGTCGGGCGAGGAGCTTTTCAACGCGCGTGAGCAGATAAAGGGCAGCCTCATACTGGGCAGCGAGGGTGCCCGCCCCGTAATGAGCCGCAACGGCAAGCTGCTGCTTCTGCGCGGCAGAACCGAAACGGTGGAGGAGGTAATAGACCGTGTAAACGGCGTTACCGCCCCGGCCGTTGAGCAGGCGGTAAAAAATGTATTCTCTTCACGGCGCTGCTGCGCCTTTGTCGGCAAAAGCGAATACTTCCCGGACGAAACCGCACTATGACAATAAGCCGTTATATAAACTGATTGCTTAACATTAAAACCGCAGCCGTTCAGACGGGCCGCGGTTTTTTGTTTTATTTCAAAAACACAAAAAATATTTGTTTTTATTTCAAAAGCGCACACGCAAATTTTTTGCTGCCGATATTTCAATTTATATGCCTTAATTTTTCTTCCGTTAAAAAACACATCAAAAATACAGCGTTTTTTTGCGGAAAAATCACCGTTTTTTAATCAAAAAAATAAAGAAAAATACAAAAAAATTCCGACCTCGGTTAAAAACCGATGCCGGAATTTTCCTTCAATCTGTAATATGCACCCGGTATCCGCTGCTCGCGGCCGATGCCGAAAATGCCCTTACCTGCGGAATTTATCAGTACATTCCGCCCATTCCGCCCTGCGGAGCGGGAGCTGCGGGTTCCGGAGCCGGAATATCGGCAACCAGCGCCTCGGTGGTGAGCATAACGCTTGCCACGCTTGCAGCATTCTGAAGTGCGCTGCGGCTTACCTTGGTCGGGTCTATAATGCCCTTTTCCACCATGTTGCCGTACTCGTCCTTGGCTGCGTCAAAGCCGAAGCCTACGCTGCCGTTGGCCAGCACCTTGTCAACGATAACCGAGCCCTCAAGGCCGGCATTGGCGGCTATCTGGCGGATAGGCGCCTCAAGAGCCTTCATGATAATGGCGGCGCCGGTCTTTTCATCGCCGCTGAGCTTTTCAACAAGAGCCTTAACAGCAGGAATTGCGCTGATAAACGAAGTTCCGCCGCCGGGCACGATGCCCTCCTCCACTGCGGCACGGGTTGCTGCCAAAGCGTCCTCGATGCGCAGCTTGCGCTCCTTCATTTCTACCTCGGTAGCTGCACCGACATTGATAACGGCTACGCCGCCTGCCAGCTTGGCAAGGCGCTCAGCCAGCTTCTCGCGGTCGTAATCGCTGGTGGTTTCCTCAATCTGAGCCTTAATGGAAGCAACGCGCGCCTTGATGGCATCGGCAGAGCCTGCGCCCTCCACAATGGTGGTGTTCTCTTTGTCCACCTTGACCTGACGGGCATTGCCCAGCATATCCATGGTGGTGTCCTTAAGCTCAAGCCCCAGCTCCTCGCTGATGACCTGGCCGCCGGTAAGGATAGCGATATCCTGAAGCATAGCCTTTCTTCTGTCGCCGAAGCCCGGAGCCTTTACGGCAACGCAGGTAAAGGTGCCTCTTATCTTGTTTACAACCAGTGTTGCAAGTGCCTCGCCCTCAACATCCTCGGCGATAATAAGCAGCTTGCGGCCGGCCTGCACTACCTGCTCAAGAACAGGCAGAATCTCCTGAATGGAGCTGATTTTCTTTTCGGTAATAAGGATGAGCGGGTTATCCAGCACCGCCTCCATTTTATCGGTATCGGTTACCATATAGGAGGAAGCATAGCCGCGGTCAAACTGCATGCCCTCAACAATGGTCAGGTTGGTATCCAGAGTCTTGGACTCCTCAACGGTTATAACGCCGTCCTTGCCCACCTTTTCCATAGCATCCGCTATAAGGCTGCCTACGGACTCGTCGCCGGCGGAAATGCTGGCAACCTGAGAAATGGCCGTTTTGCTCTCAATGGGCTTGCTGATGCTCTTAAGGGAGTCAACAGCTGTGTCCACAGCCGCCATAATGCCCTTACGCAGCACCATGGGGTTTGCGCCCGCAGCGATATTCTTTACGCCCTCGTGGAAGATGGCCTGAGCCAGCACCGCAGCAGTGGTGGTACCGTCGCCCGCAACATCGTTGGTCTTTACGGAAACCTCTTTTACAAGCTGTGCGCCCATGTTCTCAAAGGGATCCTCAAGCTCAATTTCCTTGGCGATGGTAACGCCGTCGTTATTGATAAGGGGAGCGCCGTATTTTTTATCCAGCACTACATTTCTTCCCTTAGGTCCCAGGGTTATTTTTACGGTATCGGCCAGAATGTTTACGCCGGTCTCCAGCGCGCGGCGAGCTTCCTCGCCATACTTAAACTGCTTTGCCATATAAATCTCTCCTTTTAATTATTCTACAACTGCCAGCACATCGCTCTGACGGATAACGACAAACTCGCTGCCGTCCAGCTTTACCTCGTTGCCGGCATATTTACTGTAAATTACCTTATCGCCCACCTTGACCTGCATGGTGATTTCCTTGCCGTCCACATTTCCGCCGGGGCCTACGGCAACAACCTCAGCCATCTGCGGCTTTTCCTTAGCGGCGCCGGGAAGCACGATTCCGCTCTTGGTGGTCTCCTCGGAATCCACACTCTTTACTACTACACGATCAAATAACGGTCTTATGGTCATAAATAAACCTCCTTCATTTGGGTTAGCACTCTTTTGCCCCGAGTGCTAACACAGCATATAATATTCAAAACCGCTTTGTTTTGCAATGAGTCTGTGGCATATTTGCCCGCCGAAAACGGGCAATACGGTTAAATATCATTGCAAAGCTCACGATTTCTTGACTTTGCTTGATTATACACCCTAAAAGGGCTGCGGTAAAGCAAATGTGCCGTTTTCGGGCAGAAAAATTTCTTCGGACAAAAAAAGTTTACAATTCGGAAAAGATTTTTGTATGCTGCGGGCAGCTTAAAGCGCAGCTGCGGGGAGCAGTGCAGCCGTTTCGGAGACGGTTTTAAGCGCGCCGGGGCGCTTGATGCGCCGGCAGCCGCGCTTGCGGGGGCTGCGGCGGACAAGCGGCAGCCGGCCGCCGGAGGCGGGCGGCGGGGCCCGAAGGCGCAGCCGAAGGGCCGGCGCGCGCCCGTGCCGCGTCAGTATTGCTTCGTTTAGATCCGTTTATCCGCGTGTAAGTGTCGGCTCTATATGGCACAAACGGCACAAACGCAGACGGTCTCATTATACATATGATAGGCTTTTTATGAAAAGAACGGGCCCGCACCCGTCGTATGTTTTGTATGCTTTGACAAGCGCAGATATAAACAGATTATATCCCGTTTCGCGCGCATAGAAAACACAAAACAAAAATAAGATCATGGAGGAAGAAATGTCGGAAAAAATCATTATTCCCTGCAGGCTTAAAGGACAGGAGCTTTCCTGCAGCGAAAAGCCTACTATTTACACTTGGGAACAGAATTATATTTATCTGAAATTTACATTTGACGAGCTTTGGGAACAGCTCACCCCTCGCTGTGCGGTATTCAGCACCGCACGCGAAGGCCAGCAGACCCTGACCGTACTTATTGACAGCGACGGCACGGCGCTTGTGCCCTGGGAACTGCTTACGCACACGGGAACGCTGTATGTTTCCGTCTACGGCGGCAACCGGCTGACTACCGGAAGAATCGGTTTTGCCGTATGCTCATCGGGGTACGATGAGAACTCAATACCTTCTCTTGAGCCCAGCAAGGACGCACTTACGCAGCTTGTAGAGCTTGCGGGCAATGTAACGGGAGCCATATCTGAACACAATCAAAGCGGAGAGGCTCATGCCGATATAAGACAGAGCCTTGCCGGTAAAGTGGATGCACAGGAAGGAAAAGTATTATCCTCAAACGACTATACAAACGCAGACAAGGCAAAGGTAGACGCCCTCGGCAGCGCCGTAAGCCTTAACGACAACGCGGGCAACACCCTTGACATGCAGGCGGACGGCTCCACCGTAATTGACACAACGAAAACGCACCCCGCAGACGCGGGTGCGACATACGGCGTTAAAATGGCGCTTGCAAATCAGGCTACGGACGGAATAACGGGGCGAGAGCGCGGCATTACCTTTTCGATGCAGCGCAGGCTCAGCGGCGCGGATCAGACCTATATCGGCTATCTGCTTACAACTGGCATGCTGGAAATCCGCTACGGCACCACAAACCAGCTTGACAACAGCAGCTCGGGCGTGAAGAGCAACTTCAATACCGCCATGAGCGCCGCCCCGCAGATCGTTCTTTTAACGCCGAAATCGGGGGTTGCGGGCGTAGCCGCACCAAAGGTTGTAAGCATTGATAAAACAGGGTTTTACGCCACTTTGGGCGGCTCAACGGGTACAAACACGACCTGTTATTACCTTGCAATCCGCTTTAACTACTGGCCGAATTAAGGGAGGCTTTGATTATGAACACGGACATAATAACCGCCCTTATAGCCCTTTTGGGAACGGCTTTGGGCACCTTCGGAGGCATTCTTACAAGCAACAAGCTTATAAACTACCGTCTTAAGCAATTGGAGGAGGAGGTGCGGCAGCACAACAATTTTGCTCGCCGCATGCCGGTGGTGGAGGAGCAGATAAAGGTTATAAATCACCGGATAGAAGACCTTGAGCATCTTGAGCATCAGGAACACGAACATAAATAATAAACACAATTCAGGAGGTTTTGATATGGAATTTTCAGACTTTGTATCTGTACCGGCAATAGTGGTGCTGGTGTATCTTGCGGCCTATTTCATAAAGCTCATTCCGGGCGAGACAGTCAACCGTATGCTGCCCGCGCTGTGCGGGGTTTTGGGGCTTATACTGGGCATTGTGTGCTATTTCACGCTGCCCGGCTTTATCCCCGCCGAAAACTGGCTGACGGCGGCAGCGGTGGGCATTGTATCCGGCTTTGCGGCAACCGGCGTGAACCAGATATATAAGCAGGCAAGCAAAGGCAAGGCGGCGGAAATAAAAGAAGATGATGAGCCGCAGGACGGTGAAGGCAATGCTTGAGGAATTTATAGCCTATCTTGAGGACGAGATAGCACGCGGCAGTATTTATGTTCTGGGGGCGCAGGGACAGCGTGCGCCCTTTTCCGAGGCGTGGCTCAAAGAGCGCGAACACGGAGACGAAACCAACATAAGCAGGGACAAGGCGCTGCTGGAAAAGCGGGTAAAGGAAGGATACAAGCTTACCGACATAGGCGCGTTTGACTGTTCGGGGCTGGGTATGTACTGGCTGCAAAATGTGAAAAAGCTGTACCCCGGCGATCTGAACGCCAACGGCATGAAGGGCAAGTGCGCAAAAATAGCGCGGGACAAGGTGCGCCGCGGGGACTGGGTATTCGTGGTGAACGGCGGCGGACGGGCAACGCATATAGGCTTTGCGCTGGATTCCGACACGGCAATAGAGTGCCGGGGGCGGGATTACGGCGTAGTGAAAACAAGCGTTTCCCTGCGCCCGTGGAACTGGTTCGGGCGGCCTGAGCTGTTCCGCTACGAAATAGAGGGCTACACCGTCACCCGCGAGCTTAAACAGGGCGATAAGGGCGAGGATGTGAAGGCGCTCCAGCACCAGCTTATCCTGCACGGCTTTGCTATGCCGAAATACGGCGCGGACGGCTCTTTCGGAGCAGAAACACACAAGAGTGTATGTGCACTGCAAAAGAGCCTTAAACGCCCCGAAACGGGCATTGCGGGCAAGGCAGAGATTGAAGCGCTGCACCTTGTGTGGAAGCAGGAGGAGCAGCCCGACACCGATTATGAGGCTTTGTACACACAGACCAAGCGCGAACTTGAGCGCACCGAAGCCGAGCTTGTGAAGCTGCAAGTCGCGTATGACGAGCTGATGGATGCGGCAAGACGGGCAAAAAAGCTGCTTTCGGAGCTGTGAAGCCCGAAATGCTGCGCAAAATGATGCTTTTTTGCTGTTCCCGGCAACGGAGACGCCAAAAGCGCGCCGAGGCGCTTGGCATAAAAGCCGCCGCGCTTGCGGGGCGGCTGCGTGCCAAGCGGCAGCCGGCTGCCGAAGGCGGGCGGCGGGAACCCGCAGGCGAAGCCGAGGGTTCGGCGCGCCCGAAGCTGCATGCAGCCCATAAAGCATATATCTTTATATCATATCAATTAAATATATTTCAAGCAAAGCATATAACCAAAAGCCATAGCTCTAATTAAAAAAAGACAATAAAGCATGTTATACAAGCAAAACCGCCGGAAATTCCGACGGTTTATTTGTTATTGTTTTGGTTATTGTTTGATTTGCTGCCGTGTTTTTACGCTGTATTCTTACTTTTTCTTTCGTTTATTTCTGTTTAACGCAGTCCGTTGCCAACCGTTTCCACCTTGAGGGTATTGGTGCTGCCCGGAGTATCCATGGGGATGCCGGCTACTATGACCACGCGGTCCCCTTCTTTTACTGCATCTATCTGCTTTGCGCAGTCTATTGCATGCTGAAGAAGGAGATCAAAGCTGTATTGATATTTGGCCATAACCGGATACACACCCCAGGAAAGCGCCAGCTGATTGAAGGTTTTCTGCACGGGAGTGGCGGCGATTACCGGCTGAACCGGACGGAATTTGGACATCAGTCGTGCCGTCTGTCCGTATTTTGTGAGGGCAATTATTGCCTGAGCGCTTATATCACGGGCCGTTGTACACGCCGCATCACACACCGCATTAGTGGTATCGCGTGCATCAATTTCATAATTTATTCCCTTATAAGCCTGCATTTCAAAGGCATCCCATTCCGCCTGCTGAGCAATTTTTCCCATGATGCGAACCGCATCCACGGGATACTTGCCCACTGCGGTTTCCCCCGAAAGCATAACAGCCGAGGTGCCATCGAAGACTGCATTTGCAATATCGGTTATCTCGGCCCTTGTGGGGTTGGGCTGGTTTATCATGGATTCCATCATCTGCGTGGCCGTAATTACCATTTTGCCTGCCTGATAGCATTTGCGTATGAAACGCTTCTGAAGGCCGGGGATGCGCTCAAAATCCACCTCTACGCCCAGGTCGCCCCGCGCCACCATTATGCCGTCGCTCACCTGGAGTATTGCATCAAAGTTTTCTATGCCCTCCAGGTTTTCTATTTTGGCAATAAGCTTGATATCGTGACCGCCGTTATAATCCACAAACCGTCTGATAGCCACCATATCCTCGCGGCAGCGCACGAAGGAAGCGGCTATGTAATCCACATCCTGCTCGATACCGAAGAGAATGTCCTTTTTATCCTGCTCGTTGAGAACCGGCATTTCAAGATGCACCGACGGAACATTTACGCCCTTATGGCTGCTGATCGCGCCCCCGCGCACAACGGTACATTCAATGGTTTCCTCGGTGGTGCTTTCCACCCTGAGCTCCACATGACCGTCATCAATAAGCACGGTATCGCCTTTTTTAAGCTGCAAAGGAAGCCTGTCGTAGGTTATTCCCGCAACACGCTCCGTACCGGCCGCGGCACGGGTGGTAAGCATAAAGGGCTGTCCCGGAACAAGCCGGACCTCCTTTTCAAAATTGCCCAGCCTTATTTCCGGGCCCTTTGTATCCAGCATTATCGCAAGGGGGGCATGCAGCTTATTGCGCGCCTCCTTAAGCAGCTTGATGGAGCCGCCGTGGTATTCATAATCTCCGTGGGAGAAATTAAGGCGGGCGACATTCATGCCGTTTTTGATCATTTCTTCAATTATTCCGGCTTCGCGGCAGGCCGGCCCCATAGTGCAGACAATTTTCGTTTTTCGCATATACATTACCTCAAAGCCGATTGGACGGCTTACACAAAATATATCAACGCACAAAATATATGCGCGGAAATCAAACGCAAAACGCACACATGCACATGTGCTCCTTTATTAAAATATGCGCATGGCGGGCAGCTTTGCCTTACGGCTTTTCGGCATACAGTCCGACAAGGCAGCACAGTATATCGGTGATCTTCTGCATATCCTCCGTGCAGACGAACTCGAATTTTCCATGCATATTTGCAGTACCGGTGCAAATGTTCGGACATGGCAGCCCCTCAAAGGAAAGCCGTGCTCCGTCCGTACCGCCGCGGATGGGCGTTATCTCCGGCGTTACGCCGCAGGTCTGCATAGCCTTGACGGCATTATCAATAAGGTGCATATGCGGCAGTATTTTTTCTTTCATGTTGTAGTAGGAATCCCTGATATCGGTCACCACCGTACCTTCGCCGTATTTATCGTTAAGATAGCGGCATATTTTTTCCATGCGCTGCTTACGCATTTCAAAGCGTTCACGGTCATGGTCCCTTATGATATAGTGAGCCTGCGCTTTTTCCACGGAGCCGCTTATTTCATTAAGGTGATAAAAGCCCTCATAGCCCTCGGTGCAGGCCGGTATTTCGGCAGGGGGAAGCATGGAATTGAGCTCCTGAAGAATCAGCAGGGAATTTACCATTTTGTTTTTTGCGCTGCCGGGATGAATATTGCAGCCGTTTACCGTGATATCCGCCGCTGCCGCGTTGAAGTTTTCATACTCAAGCTCGCCCAGCATGCCGCCGTCCACCGTATAGGCAAAGTCCGCTCCGAAGGCGGCGACATCAAAATGATCGGTGCCGCAGCCCACCTCTTCATCCGGAGTAAAGGCTATCCTGATACGCGGGTGCACAATGGAGGCATCCGAAGTAAGTCTTTCCGCAAGGCTCATGATTTCCGCCACCCCGGCTTTATCATCTCCGCCCAGCAGGGTTGTGCCGTCGGTCACTATAAGATGTTTGCCCTTAAAGCGTTCAAGAAACGGAAAATCCGAAAACTTCATTGTGACATCGCCGTTAAGCGGGATATCGCCGCCCTCATAGAGCAGCTCGCGCGGGCGGACATTTGCCCCGCTCATGTCGGGTGCAGTATCGACATGGGATATAAGGCCTATTACCGGCGCATCCTTTTCCGCCTGAACTGAGGCCTCAATGGTGGCTGTGACATAGCCCCACTCATCCATTGCGGCATCCTTAAGCCCCATTTCTTTAAGCTCCTTAACCAAAAGGCGAAGCAGATCCTTCTGCTTTTCGGTGCTCGGATAGCAGCCGGCATTATCCTGCGACTGAGTATCTATTGCAACATATCTTAAAAACCTTTCCTTAACACTCATTACAGACCCAACTCCTCGTTTACAATTATTACTGTTATTCTGTCCTTTATGCGCTGTCTTGCCGCCACGGTATAGGTGCAGCAAATGCGTTTTTCGCTGTCGCAGCCGTCCGACATCTGCGGATGCTCCTTAAGCAGGGAAACGCATCTTCCGGTTTTTGCGCAGTAGGTATCGCACCCCAAACGCTTTGCGTTAAGCGGGGCCGCTACGGTTTTGACACGATACACCGCTTCGTCAAGATCCTTTACTATTTTGTTTATTCCCGCAATAATTATAACGCGGCTCGGGCCGAAAGCCAAAGCGGACACGCGATTTGCATAGCCGTCCACATTATAAAGTACGCCGTCCTCTGTAACGGCGTTACAGCCCATAAAATAATAGTCCGCCGTAAAAGCCTTTTTTACGGCTTCGGGATCGGATGTGCGGTCAAGATAGTTATAATCGATGCCGGTGATGATATCGTAAACGCCGCTTTGCCTGAGCGACACGGAACCGCCGCTTGAAATAACCGCTCCCTTGGGAAGCAATTCACGCACAAGCCGGCAGGCCTCGGCGCTGTCCGCGGCGTACAGCCCTTTAATGGAATTGCGCTCCAGCGCTGCAATAACCTTGCTTATTTCTTCTGTCACAATAGCAGCCTCCTTTGTTTGCACACGGCATATTCCTGCTTTACGGTGCAATATTTGCCCGGTTTTCCGTTTTTGAAAAACCTTCGCCGTATAATATTTTACCACAAGTCGCCCCGCTGTGCAAGCGTAATGAAGCGGCGGATAAAAGCAAAAGCGCACCCCGGCATCGGGGTGCGCACGCATACGCCGTACAGAACCGGCGCGGTGCCGTCACGGCTGTTTGATATCGCCGCAAGGCTTTTGGCAGAGGCTTATTAATCCTGCATTTCCCAATAGGAGTGCGGGCGCGGCTGCGGCGGGGCCGAGTTAAGCGCGTGTACATCCTCCAGCATAAAAGCGTGCAGAAACGGGCGCGAATGCTGTGCTTTGGCAAAAAGTATTTTTTGCGGAATACATCAAAGAAGGAATCGTCGGTGCGGGCCGTAAGCCACGGCTCGCACAGGCGTATGCCGGCATTTTCCGCCTCGGGAAGGGTCTCCCACGGTATGGGTGCCGCCGGATTTTTTATATCATATATTGCATCCTCCACCGGAATGCGTGCAAGACCGCTGTATGCGGCGTCCAGCTCCCGCTCCAGCTTGTCCAAATGCTCGTATTACACTACCCCAAGATCGCAAAATTCACACAGCAATACCGGAAAACGGTTGCCCCAGCGTGAGCTTTCAAGATGATAGGATATATTGGAAAAGAAACTGTACAGCCAGTCCGAGGCCTCCAGAATATCGCTCATAACCGCGCCGCTTTGCGCTATTGCACTTACCGCCATCATTTTCATATGTATACTTCTCCTAAGCCGACCGCTATAATGTTATTGATCAAAAGCTGATTGTCTCACAAAAATTCCGCATTGTCAATAAGTCGAATTTATTATTTGCTTAAACGCCTTATCATTTTATTTAAGAAAACTTCGGATAATAAATATCTGAAATATCGGACAAAAGCGTGTCGCTGCCGTTTGATAAATGAACAACACAGCTGCGGCCGCCGACATCGGAAATAAAAATATCTATGCTTTCGAAATTGCCGTCGGAAACCCTTCTGCTGACCTCCGCTTTATAACCGTTTTTCTCCGCTGTGTACCATGTCGTAAGAACATCGGCTTTTGTACCGTCCCGCCATTCGCCCTTATATGATATACACTCGCGCTGAACGCCGTCAATGCTTCTTGTTTCCTTAACCGCGCCGCTTTTATCGCAAAGGTTTTGATAGCTTTCTTTCTCTGTTTTATACCGCTGCC
Organism: uncultured Clostridia bacterium; assembly: GCA_934465535.1. Lineage (GTDB taxonomy): Bacteria > Bacillota > Clostridia > Christensenellales > QALW01 > UMGS1338. The sequence continues at coordinate 49,170 of CAKSKV010000009.1, forward strand.
CGTACTTTTCAGACGAAGCATCGTACACCGTAATATCAGCACGCCTGTCCCCTATATCGCAGGACACGGTATAATACAGCCCAAGCAAATCCGCGCTTATAACCCGGCACGGTGCGCCGAATTCCGGAAGCACGATCTTTGCCGGATCAATTATTTCTATGCGCACGGTGTTTTCGTTTATATGCGATATTTGTCCGTCCAGAAAATAGCGCAGGGCGGATTGTTCGGAAGGTTTTATCGGCTGATGCTCCGAATCGTTCGGGTTTTTAATAAAAAGCCGCATGCTCTCAATATCCGCGAACCTTACGCCATACTCGATACAACCCTCCGGAAGCGTACTGTTGGTACAATCGAAGTAATAATGTCCGTTTTCCTCTGCGGTTTTAATTTCGTATTTGCCCGCCGCAGTTTGTGCAATGCAGCCCGAAAAAAGCAGCACCGACAGCAAAGCTGCCGTTATCAGAGTTAAACATCTGCGTTGAATCATTGTCATTCATTTCCCTCCATCAATACCTTTTCGGTAAGAATATTCAATTTTTCAGTACATGATTGACAAAAGTAATCTGCTTTTCCTTCCATAATTCTTTTATAAAATGATACTCCGCTCTCTGTTGAGTAAGTATTCATAACACATTCAACACCAGTATGTGCTTCATCATCATACACATCTGGTAACCCAAGCACATGTGCCATCTCATGTGTAAGCACTATTGACATTTTAGCTTTTCTTTTCTGCACATCATTTGCTTCATTTGGATCCAGTGTTAAGAAATTAATTACCGGCCAACTGTTATAAACAACAGCTATAGCATTAAACTCTGTATGTTGATCTCCATGACAATACGAATCATACGCTCTATCAGCCCACATTACATATACATGATTATCCTTGCGAGTATCATCATACAATTGTTTTGCCATACGATAGGTATTTTTATGATGATTTGCATGCTCGCCACACCCACTCCCGCACGGCACATTGGCTCCCAATGAGCATTGATCAGCTATAGCATTGCTATATCTTGACACTGATTTATTGCTGATAACAATATTAAATCTTCTATAAGCCTCACTCATAAAATCAACCGCTTCTTCAATATACGATTGAGTCGGCGTATTTGCTATAGTAGAATCATAATAATTTACTATTTCTAATTTGCGACCTATAAGTATCCATTCGTCCTTATAGTTCGTGTCATCCACAAACAATCGCTGCTGTATTGCTATGCCGTCATTAACATAGCTGTAATATGCACTTGCAAGGACGCGGTTGCTGCTTTCGCCGGATTTGGGGGTGAGCTTGTATGCGCCGCCATTAAGCAGCTCCACCTTCCACAGCTGACCCGAGCCGTTGTTAAAGGCCTTTTGCACTATGGCGGCATCCTGCGCCGAGGAATTGTTTTCCACCGACAGATACAGGTTGCTGTGCATGGATTTTATTTTGTAATAGCCATCGGTGTGAAGCTCAAAATTCCACTGTTGGGAAGCATAGCCGCGCATTTTCCACTGATGGATTGTATTCATATATTTCTCCTTATGCAGCTTTCGGTATTGCTTTGCGCATTGCGAAAAAGCAATGCGCAAAGCAGCAGATTTACTAATCCACTATATATACCGGCGGGTCAAGCTGTATTATGAATTTATCCAAGCCGTCTATAAGGTTACGCTTAACCCTATCTTGATTATAGTCACATATATAACCGCCAATGTATTCTACTCCGGGCTTAATACCAAGCTTTTCCTCCTGAAATACCGGATCCGACATAAGCGCGGCATCCTGCCTTATTCTTTCCGGCGTAAGAAAAAGGTTCATTTCACTGTATTCCTGATAATCCTCATGGCCGGGCATGATATACTCCTCTTTTTGCGACACAAATCCGACAGCATTGGAATCGGTATACAGCACATATTCCCCTTTATCCGTTACATAATATATCGCCTGTCTACTGGGCCACACTGTTGCACCGCACCCATAAATTCCAAGTTGATAGACATTCTGCACATTGCAGTCCTCCATGCCGGCAGCCTTGAAGACCTCCTCGGGATGAAACAGATATCTGAAGGAAAGACCGCACTCTGCATACTTTCTGTACTCGGCCGACCATGTCATTTTTCCGTTAGCATCGTTATATTGATAAGAAGATACAACCTCGTAGGTTTTTTTATCAATTATAAAATAGTAGTACTTTTCCGCCTTATTTTGCGAATTTCCGTTAATGCAATTACGATAGGCTGCCAAAAAATCCGCATTTTTATAAGCGTCATTCACCAATGCGCAATACATAATTTTTATTACAGCATATCTGTCACTATCCTTTGCATTTTCGGCAAACTCCTTGTCTCCCTTCATTTTGGCTTCAAGAATTTTCCGTGCTATTTTGGGGTTAACCGTTACGGAATCGTATACAGTATTATCTTGCGGCGTACAGCCTGCAAAAGCGCCCGCAAACAAAACGGCAAGCATAGCCGCCACAATGTATGCCGTGATTTTTTTAATACGCATTTTTATTCCACCCCCTTGCTTTTCCTGTAATTCTCATAGGTCTGAAAGGGAAAGTCGGAATGTGCCATTTCCCCGAGCTTTTCGCTGTCGCTTCCCGATATGAGCCACAGCCGGTGTCCGCTGCGCAAATGAAATTCCGTCATGCTGGTTGCCGACTCGCCTTTCCCATATATATATTTTTTTTGCGGCAATCCAAGCGTGTCCAGAATCTGTTTGTAGTTCATATTCCCTTCCATAACCTGTCTGGCCTGTGCTTCAACAGGCAGCAAAAGCTTGAATTCGGCAACTTCATAATAGTATAACTGCCCGTATACTTCATAATAGAATAACTGCCCGTATAACTGCCCGCCTTTTTCAATTGTTCCGGCATAGCTTACTGGCACTGTAAAATACGCCGTTATGATACCTGCAAGCACAACTGCAACCGAAACAATTATAATTATATTTTTCTTTTTCATTCTTGCCTCCTTATGCAGTTTCAGACTCATTCAAGCCGTCTGCAATGTGCTCATTGTCGGCATCTTCTCGCTTTTGATGCCGTTCTGTATAATCCTCATAGGTTTGATACGGATAATCCGAATGTGTTACAACCATATTATCACTAAAGCCATCCACCCAAAGACGGTGACCACCCCGCAAGTGAAATTCAGCCCACATAGCGCCGCTTGAAAACAGAGGTCCTTCATTCTTTTGCGGAAGGCCGATAATATCCAGTATTTCCTCATATGTCATTCCGCTTTTTACCCGACTTGCCTGCGCTTCAGTCGGCAGAATAAGCTTATGTTGATCAAAAACAAATGGATCACTCGCGCCTGTTCCTGCGTAGCTTACAGGCAGAGTGAAATATGCTAATACAATGCCGGCAAGCAATAAAACACAAGCAGCGCAGGAAATAATAATTATTACAGTTTTCTTTTTCATTCTTGCCTCCCTCCTATGCAGCATCCAATATGCTGTTTGCCGCTGCGCCATACATGTTGTTCCACGGCGTAACGGCAAAAGCATCATTTTTTTCTTCACGCCTTCTTTTCCGATAATCTTCAATGGTCTGATAAGGATAATCGGAATGTTGTACCTCTCCCGCATAAAATCCGGGTGTATAAATCCATAAACGGTGACCGTCCCGCAAATAAAACTCATATATACATATTCCGCTGCCGTAGTCTTTTTGCGGAAGGCCGATAGTATCAAACACTTCTTTCATTGGCATACCATTCTTTATTAAACTTGCCTGTGCTTCCGTCGGCAGAATGAGCTTATGTTCATCCAATACACCAATATAATGCTTTTCACTTGTTCCTGCGTAGCTTATAGGCAGAGTGAAATATGCTAATGTAATGCCGGCAAGCACCACTACGCATGCAATAATTATTATTACAGCTTTCTTTTTCATTCCTGCCTCCTTATGCAGCATCCGGCATATCGCTTAATAAACCATGATACATGTTGTTCCACGGTGTAACGGCAAAATAGCCTATAAATTTCTTATACAACTCATCATTCCATTCCGCATACTGCGGGTCAATAATGGAGTTATCCTGTTCATCAACATTTGTAACTTCCGTACCTCCGGGCTTATGCGACCAAAAACCATCAGGATTCTGCCTGTACCAGTGATAATCCGACCCAACAATCAAGGCCACTTTATAGCTTCCCGCAGGACAGCGTTCATCTCTGCCGATAGGGCGGAAAATATATCCCCCACCATACGCCTGATTGTATGCTGCGTAATCCTGCTCGGTAACATACTGAATTAAATTTTTGCTTGTACCCGGATAAACCGTATCATACCCATTTTGGGGATCTTTCAGCGCGTAAATGTCAATTCCGCAATATACACCCGGCTGCGGCAAGCCGCCGTAAATGCCATAACGCACTCTCCACAGCTGCATTGACTTAGGTTCCAGCTGATTATTTATCGCATAATAATAGCAGTTTGTATTCGTAGTGATTTTAGAATTACTATTCCACTTTTCCGGCTCATAGGCCACCTCATAGCCCGATGTGGCTATACCGTCGTAGATTACCCACTCGTCATTATAGTCTGTATCATCCTTAAACTGCCGCTGCTGTATTACTATACCGTTATCAACGGAGTCGTAAGATGCACTGGCAAGGACGCGGTTGCTGCTTTCGCCGGATTTGGGGGTGAGCTTGTATGCGCCGCCATTAAGCAGCTCCACCTTCCACAGCTGACCCGAGCCGTTGTTAAAGGCCTTTTGCACTATGGCGGCATCCTGCGCCGAGGAATTGTTTTCCACCGACAGATACAGGTTGCTGTGCATGGATTTTATTTTGTAATAGCCATCGGTGTGAAGCTCAAAATTCCATTGTTGGGAAGCATAGCCGTGCATTGTCCACTGATGGATTATTGCCCCGCTGTCATTGGACGGACCTTGTATGTCCGCATATTTTTTGGTCGCCTTGTTTTTAAGATAATATGTACCGTTTTCCAATGCGGGAACTATAACGGTCATACTGTCCGTTTTGCTGCCCTGTTCGCTGCGCACGGATATTGTAGCGGTGCCGGGGGCTACCGCGCGAAGCAGACCGTTGTTTACCGTTACAACGCTTGTGTTGCTTGACGACCATGTGACCTGCTGTACGCTTGCATCCGACGGCGCTATGCGCACGGGTACATTAAGGGATTTGCCCTTTGCCAAGTACAGCGTGCGGTAGGGCAGGGTAACGCTTTCTACGCCCTTTGCCACAACCGTTATGCCGCAGGCGGCGCTGGAGCCGCCGTATGTGCCGGTGGCGGTTATGGTGACATCCCCTGCGCTGTGCGCGGTTACATTCCCGTTTGCATCCACCGTGGCAACGGACGGATTATCCGACGACCATGTAATGGTTTCGTTTACGGAATGGGCAAGAGCAGATATGCGCTTGACCTCGCCCACCGTCATATATGCCGATTCGGGGCTTATGGTTATGCCCAGAGCCACATCCTGATATGTAACCGTTACATAGGCAAGCTTGGAGGAATCGCTTGCATTTGCCGAGGCAAACTGGCGGTATTTGCCGCTGACCTCCGTGGTCATGCGCAGCATTATGCCGTTGTTGGCCGTGCCGGCCTGCCATGCCTGATACGCGCTTGTTATATCAAAATTATACCGCCCCGCTCCCTTTACGGTGAGGGTGCTTATCTTGTCGGCGGCATTCATGAGCATATCCGCAGAGTTCTGCCATGTGACGGCGGAGGGATTCCAGCTGACCGATGAGTTTATCATATAGGCGTCCACAGTGGGGCTGCTGGAATAATCCGAGGTGCAGTACATGCTGTAATATGCGGCGGTTACTCTGCCGCGGGTGGTCTGCCCGCCGAAAATGTCGCTTATTTTGGCAAGGGTGCGGACATTCTTGGCGTTGGTGCCGTAGCCCACCGCCACAAGAGAGGAATTGACATAGTTATTTGTGTAGCCCTTGGCTATGTAGGTATCCTGTATATAGCTGCGGCTTACATTAAAGGTGGGGTCCACATACACGGGGTACACCGTGCTTTCGGCCTGAAGATATTCCTGCGGCACCGTTATTGTGAAAATGTATTTATCCCCGCTCAGAGCGCTTACCTGCGCCTGTGCATAGGTGCGGTGCGCATCCCAATCGTCGGTGGCTTCGTCCTGCCCGGTGAAGCTGTCCGTCACCTCAAGATCGCCGAAGCCGAACACCGCCTCTTCGCCGTCGTATATGCCCCATACGCCGTACTGCTTCCGCAGCTCAAGGCCGCCGGTGCGCACCTCAAAGCTGAAGCTGTTGCCCTGCGCGCGGTTTTGCAGGATTATATCCTCCTTGATGCCGCTCATGGTGGCGGTATAGCGCAGCTCGGTGCCCTCGCCGAACGCACCGGCATAGCTGACCGAGCTGCCCTGCACCATTGCGGGCAGATGCCCCGGAGAGGCCGAGGTTACGGGCTTTATGCGCACCGTATGCCCGTTATACTTTATTTTTATAAAGTTCAGCTGTTTGGGAAAGCGCAGCTCCACATCCCCCGCCGTGTTGCCGTATTCCCCGTTCCAATCCTTGATTTTATTGTTTTTATCCCGGTATTTGCCGGTTTCATCCTTATATTTTACCGGGACGGAAAAACCGTAGCGGGTAATTGTGCCGTCACGGTTAAGAAAGACGAAGTCGTTATCCCCCTGTTCCTCATCATAGAGGCGCTGCACCGCCCCGTGCTCCTCCAGCCGTTCGCGGCTGAGAGCTTCGGGGATATCACTGTCCGCAAGCACACTTTCGCCCTGTGCAAACACGGGCAGCACCGCAAGCAGCATGGAAAAAACCAGCAGCAGCGCCGCCGCACATCGCGCAAAGCGTCCAAGCATCGCCGTACATCGTTTGTGCAGTGTGTGTTTGTGTTTTTTCATTGTATCTACCTCCGTTTATAATTTTATGGACATGCAAAAAATGTATGCCTCCATGGCAATATTATCCCATACCTGACGGCCAATGTCAATACCCGAAATACAAAAAATATATGTTACGGAAATGTTAAGCATTGATTGCATTAATATTACATTTGTGTTGCAAATTCGACTTATTTTGACTTTGAAAAACGGAAATATCCGAACATTGCGGATAAACAAAAAGAAAAAAGAGGAGCAAAGGCTCCCCTTTTATAAAGGAAAAGAAACAGATATACGCATGACGGCCGAACAATGCAAATTGCCGTGCAGCCGCCCTTTTTGCGCCGCTTAAAGCACCTTTGAAAGGAAATCGCACAGGCGCGGATGCTTGGGAGAGGTGAAAAACTGCTCCGGCGGCGCCTGCTCAAGGATATAGCCGCCGTCCATGAACAGCACCTCGCTTGCCACCTCACGGGCAAAGCCCATCTCATGAGTTACCACAAGCATGGTCATGCCGCTTTGGGCAAGCTGCTTCATGAGATCCAGCACCTCACCCACCATTTCCGGGTCCAACGCGCTGGTAGGCTCATCAAAAAGCATGATCTCCGGATCCATAGCCAAAGCGCGCACAATGGCAAGGCGCTGCTTTTGACCGCCGGAAAGAGTGGAAGGGTATGCGGCGGCCTTATCGGCAAGCCCCACTCTTTCCAGCAGGCTCACGGCACGCTCGCGCGCCTGCTTTACGGGCGTTCCCTTAAGCTTTACGGGCGCAAGGGTGATGTTGTCCATTATGGTCATGTTGGGAAAAAGATTGAAGTGCTGAAACACCATTCCCATGCGCTGGCGGAGCTTGTTTATATCGCAGCTTTTGCTGTTTACAAGCTCGCCGTCCAGCCATATTTCGCCGCTGTCCGGCGTTTCCAGCAGATTATGGCAGCGCAGAAAGGTGCTTTTGCCGCTGCCGGAGGGGCCGATTATCACCTTGACATCGCCTTTTTTCACCTCAAGGCTGATGCCCTTGAGCACCTCGTTATCGCCGAAGCGCTTGCAAATATCAACATCGCGGATCAAAAGAGAATTATCAGTGGTCACTCTTCCTCAGCCTCCTTTCCAGCTTGCCCACAAGGGCCTGAAGCCCCAGCACCATTACAAGATATATAAGCGCCACCGCAATCAGCGGCAGAAAGGCGTTGTAGGTGTTGCTGGTGATGATGTCGCCGCCCTTGGTGAGATCGGCAACGCCGATATAGCCCGCAACGGAGGTTTCCTTAAGCAGCACGATAAACTCGTTGCCCAGCGCCGGCAGAATATTCTTGAAGGCCTGCGGCATGATTATATGACGCATGGTGGCAAAGTAATTAAAGCCCAGCGACCTGCCCGCCTCAAACTGTCCGTTGTCCACCGCCATAATACCGCCGCGGACAATTTCCGCCACATAGGCTCCGGAATTAAGCCCGAAGGCCAGCATTGCCGAAACCATGGGATCCATGGCAGAGCTTGCAAAAACCACAAAGTATATTATCATCAGCTGCACAACAACAGGTGTGCCGCGGATAACCGTCAGATACAGCTTGCAAAGCCAGTTTATAACCGCAAAGAAGGTATTTGCGCCCTTTGTGCGGAACAGCTTTCCGCCGTTTTTATCATACGAAGCGCGGACGCCGCCCACTAAAAAGCCAAGCACGGTGCCCATAAGCACGGCTGCGGCAGCGATTATCAGCGTGCGCAGCAGGCCTTGCGTAAGATACCGCCAGTTATTGCCGCTTAGAAAAACCCGGCTGAATTCCTTTGAAAAACTCTCAAACATATTTAACACCGTTATGGGGAGCCCGCAGAAAGCGCACTCCCCACCGTAATTTTTTTCTGATTATTTAGCCCGAACGATTATTACCTGAGTAGCGGTGGTGTAGCTGTCGCTGAAGTCCACGCTCTCTTTACGATCTTCGGTAACGGTCATGCCCGCCATGCCGAAATCGGCCTTGCCGCTCTGAACCGCGCCCAGAATGGCATTGAAATCGTAGTTCTGAATCTCCAGATCATAGCCGAGGTAGTCGCAGATGGCCTGCGCCATGGAGGGATCGATGCCTTCGATGCTCTGGCCGTTGTAGTACTCATAGGGCTTGAAGAAGGCGTTGGTAGCCATGATGAGCTTGCCCTTGGAGTGATCGGTGCCTTCGGGGGTTACATAAGGGGTCTTGCCGGTATCGTCGCCGATGAAGTTTTTAAGTATTTTATCAAAGGTGCCGTTTTCCTTAAGTGCTGCCAAAGCTTTGTTGAATTCCGCGGTAAGCTCGCTGCCCTTTTTGAAGCAGATGGCGTATTCCTCCTGCACAAAGGGATCATCCAGTATCTTAAGATCGGAGTTGAGCTCAACAAAGGCCTTTGCCGGTTCGCTGTCGATTATTACGGCGTCGATCTTGCCCTGCTTGAGTGCCATTACCGCTTCGTTGCCGGTTTTATAGCGCACCATGGTGGCGGGGTCATCAACCTTTTTGTCGCCCTCTTCTTTGTTTTCGTTGGTGTACTCATCGGTAGCAAAGGTGTCGCCGGTGGTGCCCAGCTGAACGCCTATCTTTTTGCCGTAGAGATCATCGGCTTTGAACACCGTGTTTGCCGCAACGCTCGAGCAAGCCGAGCAGCACAGCAACAATGCCGCAGTAAGTACCGCTGTTACAATAAATTTAATGCTTTTCATGGTTATGTTTCCTTTCCTTTTAAGCCTTATCGGCTGCAATTCTTATTTGATGGTGAAATAATACCACACACTTTGAAATAACGCAAGCACTTTTTAATAAAAATACAGAAAAAAATGATTTTAACGCATAAACGCATATATTTTATGTATAATCAGCGTTTTATTCATTATTTTATGCATTTAATCATTGCTTCGGCGCACATATACAGGCCTGAAGGACAGCGACTTTTTTATATCCGCCCCGGCGCGGCTTTTATGCCCGCTTTCCCCCTCCGGCGCCGGGCAAACCTTTTTATCCGGCCGCCTTCGTACTTAATGTTTTGATTTTCACTGCGAATCGGCTTTAGAAAAATCCGCTTTACCCCGCGAATAATTCCGGCTTGCAAAAAACCCTTGACAAGTATTTATATATAAGATATAATGCGCATGTTGTACGGCGGCATAGCTCAGCTGGCTAGAGTACTCGGTTCATACCCGATTGGTCGTTGGTTCGAATCCAACTGCCGCTACCAAAGGTTCTCCCTTGCAGGTGAGGACCTTTTTTTCATCCCTGCCCCCTCTTTTCGTGCCGCATCTTTACATAAAGCAAATCTTCATATTTTACACAGGCAAAATATTTCGCCGTCAAAATCGAAAAGCCCATCGTTTCTTTATGCCGCAATGCTTGAAAAAACGGCGGGAGCGTGATAAAATACCGGTGAACAATAAACCGATTAAAATCACGCGGAGGGAAAAAATACGAAAAGAACATTTGTTACGGTGATGCCCGATCATATCGGCGCTTTTCTTAAGGCCAGCCGCTGCTTTGCGGCCATAGGCGTTAATATAACAAGGGTAAGCTACAACAAAGCCGTGGATGCAAATATGCTGTTTATTGACGCCGAGGGCACAAAGCAGCAGCTGGAGGATGCGGCACGGAAGCTGGAACAGATAGGCTATCTTCAATGCGACGACGGCCATAAAAGCGTGCTGCTTTTGGAGTTTCGCCTTAAAGACATACCGGGCAGCGTTACCGGAGTGCTGGAGCTTATCAGACGGTTCAGCTTCAATATTGCATATATGAGCTCGCAGGAGAACGGTTCGGATTATCAGTATTTCAAAATGGGCATTGTGGCCGAAGAAAAAAGCCGCATAAGCAGCTTTTTGGCCGAGGCGGAAAAGCTGTGCACGGTACGCGTGCTGGATTATAACCGCGCGGATAAGATATACGATAACAGCCTGTTTTATGTTCATTTTGTCAGTGAGTTGTCCTCGCTTATGAATATATCCTCTGATTCCAGAGAGGCCCTGATGGTAAACACAAACCTTGCCATGCAGCAGCTGGACGAAGCCGGGGTGTCCCCCTACCGCACCTTTGACAGCATAAGCAGATTCTGCCGGCTGCTTGCCCAATCGCGCGGGGCGGATTTTACCGCACGCATATCCAGATACGGCATAACGGACAATACCGAGATCATTCTTATTGAGCCTCCCTGCGGCAGCAACACCGCAATAATAAAGAGCCAAGGGGAATACCTGTTTGTCGATACGGGGTATGCCTATTGCCTGGAAGAAATGAACCGGCTGTTCCGCGAGCTGATACCGGATTTTGACGCAATAAAAAAGCAGGCGTTTATCACCCATGCCGATGTGGATCACTGCGGTCTGCTTACGGAATTCGACACCGTATACGCAAGCCCCGGCACGGCGAACTGCCTGAAATCGGAATATGAAACGGGCGAGGGCTACCGCGAAGCAAACCCGCTGCACAGGCCTTATATACGCATATGCAAAATTCTCACCTCCTACCGTCCCGTAAACCCCGACCGGCTTGTTGCCGTAGGAAACGACACAACCCCGGAAATACTGGAAAGCTGCGGCCGCTTCGATTTCGGCGAGCTTCACTTTGAGCTGTATCAGGGAGGCGGCGGGCATCTTAATGGGGAATCGGTGCTGATAGATTATGAAAACAGGGTAGTATTCAGCGGCGATATTTTTGTAAATATAAAGGATATGACGGCAAAACAGGCGGAATACAACCGTTATGCCCCCATACTTATGACCTCGGTGGATACCGATCCCGAGCTTTGCGCAAAAGAACGCCGGGCAATATTCTCCCGCTTGGGCGCAGGCACATGGCAGATATTCGGCGGGCACGGCGGACGCCGGCTGTATACGGTGAAGCCGTCGGATATATAAACGCCTTTATTCCGCCCCTATATACCTATATACCTATATACCTATATATAATATATATGTATACCGCTTAAACAAAAACAGTGCGCATTTCTTCTGCGCACTGTTTTTGCTTTTAAGCATATCGGCAATTTTACCGTATAAGTCCGCTTTCTTTAAGCAGCAGCTCAATATCGGTGCCCTGTACCTTCTTCATTACCAGCTTGAGCATTTCCTTTTCAGCAAAGGACAGCTTAATATCGGTAATGGGCTTTTTATCAATGGCATAGTAGCAGGCGCGCAGCAATTCCCTTACATCATACTTGCTGCCCCATACCTCCGGCACGGCGCGGTCTATATCAAGCAGCGTGTAAACCGATTCCATACCGGTACGCATCGAGTACTCCGTGGTGAATATCGTATCTCTGGGGGTTTCTGCAAACTGGCCTATAAAAGCAAAGTTTGCTGCGCCCTTCGGCACAACCTTCGGCCGGTCCGATTCCTTTCTGGGCTGGAAGAAGGCGTTTATATACGGCATAAAGCAGGTTGTGGTATTGCACGCTTCCCTTGCAAGCCTGTCGATACGGTCAGTCGGAACTCCGATGTGATACAGCCACTCGCTGCACACCTCGTATCCGGTGCAGCTGCGCATTGCTTTCTTTACATAGTTGCCCTCTTTGTTTGTATTAAGGGAATACAGCCATACCAGCACCGTATTCTTATCCTGGGAACGGAACTGCGGCTGGCGGTTGATGGTCCAGGAAAGATACCAGTTATTCACGCTGTCCTTTACCGTTACTATGCCGCCCGTTGTCACCTTGCCCGCACGGGGGTCCCTCTTGCATATATCCATAATATGCCGGATAACCTCTTCGTCTGAGGTTTCCACCGTGGCACTCATCCAGTTTGTGGCCTCGACATCGCTGCAGAAGGCCTCCGGATTGCCGTACTCTCCATGCTTAGCCTGCGCGGCAATTGCCTTCCACATATCCCACGATTCCCCGAAGCCGTTCTTTACGCCGGAGAGATCGGGCGCATGCTCCTGATCGCCGTAGCAGGAGGTATCGGTGCAGCAGCCGTTTGTAATAAAGACAAGGTCGTCCCTTAAAAGGTCCTTGGTCTGCTCCTTTCCGTCCTTGACATATACGATCTGCGTGGCAATTTTTTCGCTGCCCACAGTTTTGATAACCACATTTTTAACATCGATTCCGTATTCAATGCATACTCCGTGATCCTGAAGATATTTCACAAGGGGCAGTATCATGCTTTCATACTGATTGTACTTTGTAAAGCGCAGTGCGCTGAAATCCGGCAAGCCGTCGATATGGTGCACATAGCGGCACAGATACCTTTTCATCTCCAGCGCGCTTGACCATTTCTGGAAAGCGAACATGGTCTGCCAGTACAGCCAGAAATTCGTGCTCCAAAAGGACTCAGGCAATACATCGGAGATCTTTTTATCCTCCAGATCCTTCTCAGGAGTCATAAACAGCTTGGAAAGCGCCATTGCGGATTCTTTATCCAGCTCAAATTTTCTGTCGGTATGAGCATCCTTGCCGCAGTCAACGGTAGCACGGCAAAGGGAATAGTTGGGATCATGCTTGTTAAGCCAATAGTATTCATCCAGCACCGATACTCCCGGTGTTTCAATGGAGGGTACATCACGGAAGGTGTCCCACATAACCTCAAAATGGTTGTCCATTTCGCGGCCGCCGCGCATAAAGAATCCCTTGGTCACATCTTTGCGGCCGTCGCAGCTGCCTCCGGCAAGGTCCAGCTTTTCCAGAAGATGAATACGCTCTCCCTTCATCTGACCGTCCCGTACAAGATAAAAAGCGGCAGTGAGTCCGGCAAGCCCCGTACCTATTATATACGCCGACTTTTTATCAACATCCTTCGGCTTCTCCGGATGTGCGAATGCTTCATAAGTTCCTGCGGAATAATACATATCTGTTGCCTCCCCGAATTCTTTTTCGAATTCTTTTTATGCTTTGATTATATCCTTTTTTTAAGAATTTACAATAGACATAAAAGCCCCCGTGTCAAAACCTTAGACAAAGGAGCAAAAATGCAAAAAAAATAATCAAAAAGGTGCGAATGATCAAGCCACTACCACGGCAAATGAAAAATAACGGTAACAAAAAATGAAAAAAATCAGCAGGTATCGTTGGATACCTGCCGACATTGTCTCAGGACTACGAAAAAGATTTTTTCATTTTTTTATGAATTTAAACCCTCACATAAATATAGCGTCAAGTGATATTGTCCCCGGGTAAATGTTTATTTCGCCGTAATACAAAAAGAGCAAGGTGTAACCTTGCATTTATAATCGGCGGCGAAGCCGCACCGCACCTATTACCTCTTACATATTACTTATTACTTCCAAAAACTCCCGCATGTAAGTGAAGAGTGAAAAGTGAAGAGGTAATAAGTAAAACTCCCGCACTGACGCGCGGGAGTTTTGGCGGAGAAGGAGGGATTCGAACCCTCGAGACGCTATTAACGCCTACACGATTTCCAGTCGTGCGCCCTCGACCAAACTAGGCGACTTCTCCATAGATATTAAATTGTGCCTAATCACTCAAGCAGAAGCTATTATATCGTATGTTCCGTAAAAAAGCAACCGTTTTTTGCTTTTATGCGGGCAAAATGCAGTTGTTTTTCTGCAAAATCAAAGGGCACCGCCCGCGGTGCCCTTTGAACCGTATTAAAGCATATTATTCTATAACTCTTTTGCCCCAGGAGAATATCTCCGCCCACCAACGCTTGCTGATATCGGAAATAACAATCTTACCCTCGGTGGAGGAGGCATGAATGAATTGGTTATTGCCCATATATATGCCTACATGATCGCAGAGATCGCTGTCGTTTTTATTGGTGTTGAAAAACACAAGATCTCCGCGCTTAAGCTCCGACATGCTCTTGATTTTGCGTCCGAAATTATTGTAGCCCTGCGTATAGGCCGTACGCGGCATAGTATAGCTATAAGCCTCCTTGAACACGCGGGTAGTAAAGCCGGAACAGTCAAAGGATTGGGGGCCGTTTCCGCCGCGGACATATTTAGCTCCCAGATAGGACTGCGCAATTTCAATCATGTTGTCTATCTTTGCCTTAAGCTTTTCATCCTCCGTCATGGCGCCCGGCACGGCAGATGAGGAATACATTGCGCTGAGCGTTTTGGAGCCCGCTATTCCGTCCACCGAAAGATTATTCTTTTTCTGAAAAGCCTTTACCGCCGCTACCGTTTTATCCCCGTAGAGCCCGGTGCAAGTAGCGGTAAAATAACCAAGCTCCTTAAGACGCTTCTGCATGGTTACGACATCGTCGTTTTTCATGTTTTTACGCAGCGTTGCAGAGGGAAGAGGATATATCAGGTCGTCGTCGCCCTTTGTATCGTTTTGACCGCCCTTTTTCGGCACGGCATTTGAGGAATATAGCTTTTCAAGAGTTTTGGCGCCCGCCACGCCGTCTGCCGTCAGCCCGTTTGCCTTTTGGAAATCCACTACTGCAGCAAAGGTGACGCTTGCAAAGTTTCCGGTGCAGCTGCTGTCAAAATACCCCAGTTCCTTTAAGCGTTCCTGCATTTTGCGCACATCGGCGTTGTTGTTCATGCCGCGCTTTAGGGTGTAGGTGGGCGCCTTAACAACAGTATCCTCCGGCGTTACGGTATTTGCCGATACCTTGATATACGCCGCGCTCACATAGCCGGTAAGTCCGGCTTTTGTTTTTATCTGGTGCCAGTCGCTGCCGACATTGAGCACATATACCGCCGTGCCGTTTGTCAGCCTGCCTATGGACTCCGTAGAGGTGCTCGGCCCTTTGCGGATATTTACATAATTCACAATGCCCGTTACCTTGCCCTCGCGCACTGTGCCGGCGGTATCGCTTTTGCCTTCTACATTCAAATAGCTCTCTGCGGCATAGCCCTCAATTCCATCCCCGGTGCGCACACGGTACCATTCGCCGGTTTTACTGATGATTGACAGCTTCGTGCCCTTGGCCATAACATAATACGCCGGATGTGAAGTGCTGGGGCCTCTGCGCAGCCTCACCGCAGCATCGGTCACTGCAGTGCCGGTTACCTTGTCGTCGGAATACAGCCCCAGTGCTTTAAGCGTATTGACGCCGCATTTTCCGTCCTGAGTCAGCTTTTTCGCCTTCTGAAACGCCTTTACAGCATTCACCGTGCCCGTGCCGTATTTGCCGTCAATGCTTCCGCTGTATTTGCCCTCATCCTTAAGCGC
Organism: uncultured Clostridia bacterium; assembly: GCA_934465535.1. GTDB lineage: Bacteria > Bacillota > Clostridia > Christensenellales > QALW01 > UMGS1338. The sequence continues at coordinate 65,109 of CAKSKV010000009.1, forward strand.
AGTCTGTATAGCCTTCACGGCGTCTCCGCTGTCTCCGCTTACAAATTTTATACTTGCAGCCGCTGCCGAAGTCGGAAGCAGCGAAAAAAGCATTACGGCGCATAACGCCAATGCGATAACCGCGCCAAAACAAAAGTGCTTCTTCATATTTGTCACATCCTGTTCTAAGTATTGAGGCCGGCGCTTCGACCCGCGATCTTCTCATCACGGTGCTTTTGCGCCCGTTATAATCTGTCTGATTTTTGCATATGCGGGATTTTTTCATCTGTTTCGTTATGCATATACACATTCTGAAGCTGAAATATTTTAATTTTTAATTTATAACATAAGTTGATTATATACTATCAGAGACCGTTTGTCTGTGCAAATCCGCTCTGACCCGATTATCCGCTGTATGCTCTGTTTTTCTCCCGTATCCTGCCCATACCTCTATTTGTTACAATTGTGTTACAATTATATTTCATTTGCGCAATTTTTATTTATGCTGTCATGATGATATTCAAGCGCGAGCCGTCATTTTATACCGCATTTTCATATGTTCGCCGAGCACTGATTGAAAAACGAAGGCCGCACCTACCCGGCACGCCTTCGTTTTTTCAGCTTCAAAACAGCATTATACCAAGAGATAATCTCCCAATACCCAGCCGGTTTTGCCCGCTGCGGTTTTCAGCTTATACCAACCGTTTTCGGAAATATCCAGCACGGTAACCGCTTCTCCGTTTTTCAGAACCGCCACCTGAGAATATCCGGTACCGGCACCGCTCCGTAAATTTACTCCGTTTGCCGTAATTTTTCCGGGAGTAGCTATCGGCTTTACATAGCTGCCGCTTGTATACCCCACAAGCCCGCTTTCCAGCCGTATTCTGTACCAACCGTCTTTTTTGCCCAGCACCGTAACGGTGCTGTTCTTTTTTACAGACCCTATTCCCTGATAGGATGTTGAGGGACCTGTTCTGACATTTGCGGCGGAATTACATTCAATCCTTGCCTTCAGCCCACCGCCCGTCTGTGCAGACTGCGTGGGCGTAGGAGTAGGCTTTGCCGTAGGTGTAGCTGTGGGCGCAGTTGTCGGGGATGCCGTAGGCGTTACCGTTTCGGTATATATGCTTAAGTAATCCCCTCTTATATATCCCTTTGTACCGTTGGGCAGCACAAGATAGTACCAGTCACCCGTTTTATCCAGTATCGTTACTATCGTGCCCTTTGCCGCCTGCCCTATTTTTGAGTTATTTGTAGAGGGCCCCGAGCGCACATTCACCGCCACATTGCAATTTATTACCTTGCCCTTGGTCACCGTTACCGGCGTTGCCGTAGGAGTGGGCGTCGGCTTTACCGTAGGAGTAGGAGTAGGTGTTGCCGTGGGTGTAGCTGTCGGCGTTGCCGTCGGGGATGCCGTAGGCGTTACCGTTTCGGTATATATGCTTAAGTAATCCCCTCTTATATATCCCTTTGTACCGTT
>CAKSKV010000010.1 GCA_934465535.1 uncultured Clostridia bacterium
GTTAACCGAAATGTCGTTGGTTCGAGTCCAACACGGGGAGCCATGTATAACGGTCTGTAAGTCTTTTCTTGCAGACCATTATTTTTGCATTTTTATGGGCATTTTCGCCTCTTTTTGAGCAATTTCATAGTAAATCATCAGAACGAGTAACGGGCAACCCGTTGCCCGGTCTTTTTTATGTCCAAAAAAGCGTGATTTCACACTTGAAGTCTGTCGGACGATAAGCACCGTCCTGCAGGAATTGAATAGTGGTTTTATTAAGTTTTTTGCAAAACGGAATAAACGTAAAAATTCAATCCTATAGTATGTTTTGTGAAAGCGCTGAATGATTGAAAAAATCGGAAAAATATGCTATAATATGCTCGTAGAAAGTTTGGCGGTAAAAGCAACTTCACGCACATTACGTTGAGGTAGGCGCAAACTATGGCTGAATATTGATTGGAGATACCTTGCGAGCTACGATGGTCTTGCATTGTCGCATGCGATTTCCGAGTTTTCAAAGATTTACCCAGAAGTTACGATAAGTGTTCAAAAGGGAACGCATGAAGATTTATATGACTATATTGACGTTAAAAAAGAGATAGATTGAAATTTCCCGAAGAACGATAATTTCATGGGAGGAACCATTGGGTTTTGAAACTAAGAAATTAAATAGGCAAGGAAAGTCGAGAAAGAATTGTCGTCTGCGGTATAATTATTGTCTGTAAGGAGCTAAAGGAATATGAAAGAACAGATTTTGGCCGTCCAGCGGATGCAGGATTATATCGAGAAGAATAATGCAGAAGAAATCAATTTGTCGGACTTAGCGCGCGCGTCGTTGTTTTCTCCGTGGTATTCTTATCGACTGTTCCGTGACTCTCTTGGGCTGACGCCGACTGAGTATATCCGCAAGTATCGGCTCACGCAGGCGGCAAAAAAACTTAAAAGCGGTAATATCAAGGTTATTGACGCGGCGTTTGACGCAGGTTTTTCCAATGTGGATACCTTCACACGGGCATTTTACAGAGAATTCGGGCTGAACCCAAGCGACTATATGAAAAATCCGGTTCCCGTCACCTTCTTTATTCCTTACGGTGCAAAATATCGAGAATTAAAAAAGGAGGACATCGACGTGTCAAACATTCAACCTATTTTCATTCAGGTTATCCGTAAGCCGGAACGCCTATGCATTATCAAACGCGGCAAGCAGGCGGCAGACTATTTCCCATACTGCGAGGAAGTTAGTTGTGACGTTTGGGGTATTCTTATGAGCGTGAAGTCGCTCTGTGGAGAACCGGTTTCCATGTGGTTACCCGAAAAATATAAAAAGCCGAATACATCCACCTATGTGCAGGGTGTGGAGGTCGAAACCGATTATATGGGGATGATTCCGGAGGGATTTGATACCATTCATCTGCCCGAAGCGGAATATCTGATGTTTCAAGGACCGTCTTTCCGCGAAGAAGATTATTGCGAAGCTATCCGCACCGTACAAACAGCAATGGATAGTTACGATCCGTCCGTCATTGGTTACCTTTGGGACGATGAAAACCCGCGCATTCAATTAGAACCTCGTGGACAGCGCGGATACATTGAGCTGAGAGCCGTGCGAAGGATTCAGAAATGAGTGAAGCGATTTTTGTCGAAGGATTAGCAAAAACATAGGAGAAGGGGTTAAATCGGGTGTATTTTGATGAGATAGCGGTGTAGATATTTCGTATGTGATAGCCATGTATAACGGTCTGTAAGTCTTTTCTTACAGATCGTTGTTTTTTTCGCTGAATGTATCCGTTGGGTTGCAAAATGCAGACTATATGCTATTATAAAATACAACAAAGCGGGGGGGAATTTGATGTTGTGAAGCTTACAAAGAAGAACATTTTTATTTTCTCCTTGTCGCTCGTGCTGATATGTGCAGTTACATTTTGTGTACGGTTTATAAAATACATTGATATAACTGCATTAAAAATCGTTGTACAAGTATTTCTTAATCTGTCAAATGGATTGATTGCATGGATGGCAATGAAATTAACAAATATGAAATTTGAGATTGATCTCAAAAATAAGCATCATTATTTGATTGGTGCTGCAATTGCACTGGCTCTTGTGTTGTGATAGCTATTATTCCTGCACTTTGCGGATTTTCGTTGATCGGGCATCATGTGGATTTCTCATGGTTTGCCCTCCTGTATGATTTTTTATTCTATCTGTTGGTGATTGGACCGGTAGAGGAATTTGTGTTTCGGATATATCTGCAGGATGCCCTTGTGAGTTTCTTTGAAAAGAGCAAGTGGCTTGGCGTTGTAATTGCATCATTTTTGTTTGGGCTGTGGCATATCATCAACGGAAATATCATTCAGGTTTTATTCACATTTGGAATAGGACTTGTATTTGGTTTTTCCAAGTATAAAATCAAGGAATGCGGTTATGCCGGCGTAGCTTTCGGTCATGGTCTATATGACTTCTTAAATAGTCTTGTCAGAATGTTTATCCTCTGATAAATTCATATTTATAGGTCAATCGGCGCCAAGAGGAGATTTGTGTTTGAATTGTTGAATAAGGAGTCTGTATGGAGCCATTTATAGCGGATATGATAAATAACTTTCAAATACCGAAGTGGTTGAGATATACTATCTCAAGCGCAGTAAGCAGTTTTGCGGTATTTCTCGGAGTTGCGTTGGCAATAGAAAGTCCTATACTTATAGGCAGAATTTTCGGCGGACTGCTGGCCTTTCTTTTCCTTGCTGTGGCAATTTATTTGTTTGTAAAAATTGCGAAATCACAGTCGAAGGCAATAAAGCAATAGGTTATATGCGTTCAAAAGTATTATAGTTTAATACATCCTTAAAATCGCTCGAAGAATGAGATTTTCGTGTATGATTTTAAATGCGGAAGCAAATGTTACGCTTGAAGTAAGCAGATGGAATTTTTTCTTTCATAAATATTCATTGACGGAGGTAAATATGCATATTTTCTTAATTAGGCACGGCGAATCTGTTGCAAACATTGGTGATAATTATGTTAAAAGGATCCCGGATCACTTGATTTCTTTAACCGAACGGGGCAAAGAACAGGCGCGTGAAAATGGTATGTGGTTGGCAAAATACTGCCAAGAAAAAGACATAGACTTATCTAACGCTCGCATTTGGCGCAGTCCGTATCTCCGTACAAGGCAAACATGTGAGGAGTTTAATAAGTATTTGAACATCACGGATATCCGAGAGGATATTACGCTTATCGAACAACAGTTTGGCTTGTTTGATTCTGTTCCCGAAGAAGAGTGGGGAAAGTTATATCCTGCGGAATTTGGTGAGTATGAACGCCAACGCGCAAACTATGGTAAGTTTTATGCACGACTTCCGCTTGGTGAGAGCCCTTTTGATGTCGCAATAAGGGTGCATCAATTTATGGGAACGGTGCATAGAGATTACGAAAAACACGGCATAGATACATTGTTTATATTTACACACGGAACAACTCTTAGGACTTTTCTTTTGAGGTGGTTTCATTATTCGCCCGAATTGTATCATAAAGAGAAAAACCCCAAAAACTGCTGGATCAGAGAGATAAAAGATGGAGAAGATCTTGGGTATATAAATTGTTAAAATGCGTAAATATAAAAGGAAATCTTTAGTATAAACAAAAGAATTGAGTTCATTAAAACAAGCAGTTCAAATGCTAAGATTGCAGTGAAAATTGCAACCTTAGCATTTTTTCGATTCAAGGCCCGGCGGATATGGAAGGCTTTATTACATTCAATCCCGGATATTGAATCGTCTATAACCTAATGGCCGCGAGATTCAGTATAAAACACAGGGCTGAAAAAATACCGATGGTGATCAGATCTCTGCCCTTCAGTTTTTTGGTTTCATTCATAGTGATTTCTCCTTTATTCTGCAATGTTCCAACCTTCCGATTTCTTCCGGATGTCGATAAATTCTTTGTATTTTCCGGGGATGGCCGCCAGCTCGGCGTGGGTTCCCTGCTGCACAAGCTGACCGTCGTCAATGACCAGAATTTGATCGGCTTGCTCGATTGTCGCCAGCCGGTGGGCAATGGTGATAACGGTCTTGCCGCGCGTCAGTTCGGAGAGCGCCTGTTGGATCAGGTGCTCGTTTTCGGGGTCGATGCTGGCGGTCGCTTCGTCCAGAATGATGATGGGTGCATTTTTCAAAATGGCGCGGGCAATGGAAACGCGCTGCTTTTCGCCGCCGGACAGCGTGCCGCCGCCATCACCGATGACCGTGTCATAGCCGTTCGGGAGTGCCATGATAAATTCATGGCAGCGGGCTTTTTTTGCCGCCTCAATCATTTCTGCCTCGGTGGCGTCGGGTCTGCCGAACAGAATATTGGCGCGAACGGTGTCGTGAAACAGGTAGACATTCTGGAACACCATCGAAATACTTTTCAGCAGGCTGTCGCAGGTGAATTCCCGGAGATCGTGCCCGCCGACGATGATTCTGCCTGCTTGAGGGTCATAAAAGCGGGCAATCAGGCTGCAAATAGTGGTTTTGCCCGACCCTGACGGCCCGACGATTGCAGTGGCGTTTTTTTCTGGAATATGAAAGCTGACATTTTTCAGAACCGTCCGTGAGTCGTAACCGAAGCTGACATTTTTGAATTCGATGTCATAGCGGCAGAGTTTTATGTCCTTGCCGTCTGCATCGATGTAATTGTGCGCCCGCAGTGCGTCAAGCTGATTCATGGCATCGTCGATCACGCCAAGGGTATGGGCGCTGTCGCTGATTGGCTCAAGGCCGGCAAAAATGCTGAGAGAAAAGAACACGAACATCAGCATCATGGAAAAATCCATTGTACCGTGCAGGCACTGCAAAGCCGCTGCCAAGGCAAGCCCGACCGAACCGCATTTCAGGGCAAGCAGATGTCCGGCGTTGGCAGGAAGATAGCCCCATTCGATCTTCAGGTGAATTTTTTTGCTGTCATGCGCAGCCATCGCCACCGATTCCATGGCGGCGCCGGATTTTCCGAAGGATTTCACCACCGCAAGCCCGCGGGCGTATTCGATTACCGCACCGGTGAGGTCGCGGTTCGCCTGCGCCTCGATCGGGGCATTGACGCAGGCAAAATGGGAGATAATGAGCATAAAGCCGAGGGACAGTAAAGCGGCTGCGAGGGCGATCAGCGCCGTAACCGGGCTGCAGATTGCAAGCGCAACAAATACAACGGCAAAGTTCAGATAGCCGCCGACAAAGTTGTCAATCATACGGATACCCATATTCTCAAGTGTGGAAAGGCCGGTGGTGACGGAGTTCAGAATGCTTCCGGTGCTGATCTGCCCGAAGTAGCCGAGCGAAACACGCTTTAAGGCATCGCCGACTGCCAAACGGTCGCGGGCGGTAAGCTGATAACTGATTGGTTCCTGAAGTCTTGCACGGAAATAGTCGAACAAAAAGCGGAAGAAGACCAGCGCAATCTGAATGAGAATTGACTTCCATATCCAAGTTGTATCAAATGCCGTCCCGCTTTTCTGAGATTCAATAAGCTGTCCGACGGTATATGCAGCAAGGCCCAGGGGCAGAGCCGTGAAAATGTGAGAGAAGAATGTCATCACAAATCCGAGATACAGCTTTCCTTTGAATTCGTCGCACCAGTCGATGATGCGTTTTACGGTTTTGAACATCGCTTATGTCTCCTCTTCTGCGGCGGAAACCGCCCAGTTTTTCGCGCCGATGTGCGCCTGCCACATATCGCGGTAGAGCGGGCAGCTTTCAAGCAGCTCCTGCTGCCTGCCCTCGGCTTCGGTTTTTCCGTTTTTTAGCACGACAATGTTATCGGCGTTTTTAATGGTGGATAGCCGATGTGCGATCACAAGCAGGGTCTTGCCTTTTGTAAGTTCTGCAATACTGCGCTGAATTTTATCCTCGTTCTCGGGGTCGGTAAAGGCTGTGGCCTCGTCAAGAATGACAATCGGTGCGTTTTTCAGCATCATACGGGCGATGGCTATGCGCTGCTTTTCGCCGCCCGACAGCCGCTTGCCCGCCTCTCCTGCGGGCGTATCATAGCCCTGCGGAAGCTTTGCAATAAACTCCTCGCACTGCGCCGCCCGGGCTGCCGCTTTGACTTCTTCGTCAGTGGCGTTCGGGTTGCCCAAACGAATGTTTTCAAGCAAAGAGCAGCGGAACAGGAAATTATCCTGCGTGACAAAGCTCACATATTCCGACAGCTGCGAAAGCGGCATATCCTTGACATTTACGCCGCCGACGGTGATCTCGCCGTCCGTGACATCCCAGAACCGGGCGATCAGCTTGGCAACGGTGGACTTTCCTCCGCCGGAGGGACCCACAAGCGCTGTAAAGCTGCCCTCCGGGAGGCGGAGATCAATGCCGTGCAGCACCTCGTCCTTTTCGTCACCCGTATAGGAGAAATGCACATTTTTCAGTTTTACATCGGTGTGCGTTACCTCGGCGCGGTCCTTCGGCTCGGGAAGCTCCGGCATTTCGAGAAATTCCTCCAGGTTTTCGACGGTATATTTCACCTGACGCATGTTTTCCGAGAATACCTCAAGCTTGGCAAGTGAACCGACCATGGAAATGGAAAGCATCACGGCAAGCGCCGCCTGCGGGGCAGTGATGCTGCTGCCGTTTGCGAGTGCCAAAGCCACGGGGAGCGTGCCAATCAGCGTGGAGGGAAACAGCGCAAAGCTGAGCTTCATGGTGGCAAAGGTGGAGGTCAGCCATTTGATTACAAAGGTGCGGAAGTCGGTAATGGCACCGGCGTATTTCTCATAGGAAACGCCGGCTCTGCCGAATGCCTTGATGACCTCGATGCCTTCTATATATTCGACGATTGTGCTGTTCATATGGCTTGCGGATGTATCGTATTTTGAAAAATTCTTTCCGCTGATTTTGAAGGTCAGCGCCATGCATATAAGCGACAGCGGAAATGTGACGAGGGATGCAAGTGCCAGCCGCCAGTCAATGATGCAAAGGGCGGCGATACTGACGATAGGAAGCACGATGTGTCCCGCGCCTTCGGGGATCATATGGGCAAGCGGCGGCTCCAGATTTTCAATTTTATCCACCATCATGCTCTTGATCTCGCCGATGGTGTGATTTTCGACATTGCCCAGCGGCGCATGCAGAAACCGATCGGCAAGACGCAGGCGCAGCTTTTCCAGTATTGTATACGCCATGCTGTGCGACGCGGCGGTGGACAGCGTAAAGGTCAGAATTTTTATCGCATATGCCGCAAGCGCAAGCAGACACCAAAGTACGATTCCTTCCACCGTAATCGTGCCGGTTACAAACAGGCAAATGAGTCTGTACATACAGTAAAATGGGATAAGCCCCGCCGTGACAGACAGAACCGACAGGATGACCGACCATGTCATCTTTTTCTTTTCGCTGCCCGCGTAGGCAAAAAGAGTGTTCAAAAAGCTCTTTTTCTCAGGTTTCATATCCGATTCCTCTCTCTCTTCGATATTCCGACGGAGTCAGCTTCATAATTTTCTTGAACGCCTCGGTGAATTTCCCTGCATTGTTATATCCGACACTGTTGCCGATCTCCGCAATGCTTGTTTCTTTTTCCTTGAGTAACAGCTCCGCTGCCCGGTTCATCCGATAGCTTGCAAGCCAAGCTCCGATCGCCTCGCCGTAAACCGAGCGGAAGCAGCTTTTCATAGCCGTCATGGGAATGTCAAACTGTTTCGACAGCTCCTCCTGCGTGAAGTTTTCCGAGATGTGCTCTGTCAAAAAGCGGCGGATCGCCTTGACCTTTTCGACCTGTGTCCGATAAAAATAAGGCTGATGATCCTCAATCTTCGGCACGGTCATAGCATCGAGATATAAAAGCAGCTCTAAAATTTTCACCCGGAAATACGGGATGCGGATCTTTGCAGGCACACGGTACAACTCGCCGAAAATATGCTCGGCTTCTTCCATGCCGTGCAGTACACGCGGATTGTCACCGAGAGAAAAACGCGCGATGATCTGTTCGGGCCTGACCGGGAAATCCTTTACTTCTTCCGAAAGCGACCGCCCGACAATATCCAGATCGAAGGCCACCGTAAGGCCGTGATAATGACAGGAGGGAAATACAAAATCTCCCGTGTGGTGCCGTCTTTGATCAAGCTTCATATCGCCTGCCGCCGTATAGCCGACCATGCCGTTTCCCGCCGCATATTCCATCTGTCCTTCGCGGCAGTGATCAATTGCAAGGATTCGCCGCTCCGACACAAAGCCGCTGTGATAGTGCTCCATATGAAAATCATTGAAGCTGAGCATCACGCCGGGGAATACCTCGTAGGCGGTCATGGTTCCTTCGCCGGATTCATTGTGAAACTGCCAGACCGAGCATCCATCGCTCTGCGCCAATAATATGGCGCCTTCGTTTTTCAGTGCGTCTATGTCCATAAGCAAGGCTCTCCTTTGGAATCACAGCTGGAATAAGCGTGGTTAGATATTGCTAACTGCATTAGAGTATATCATGTTGTAGTTCTCGTGTCTATACTTAAAAGGCGTGATTTTACCCTTTGGTCAGTTATTTTGGGATAAGGTATTAAATGAGGCGCTTTTGTGCGGCAATCTGGCGGAAAATGCATTTTCTTATTGCGAAGCAGGATTCTGCGTGTTATAATATGACTGCATAAACTGTTTTGGTCATATTTGCAGTCTGAGACATTATTATTAATTCTGCGTTTTGAAACGAAAGTCGGGCGGGTATTGCATAAAGCTTGCAGCCTTGCACGGCAATATATAGATGTCGAGAGTGCTGTTTATATGGTGGTTAGCACGCGCTAACCATAATCGGCAGGAGGATTGCATGATGGATTCAAAAGAGCTGAAGGCTTACGAAAGGGAGGCTTTGCTGGGGGCGTTGGGCGCGCTTTTGATGCTTGCGGGAGATTTATGCCTGAGCGTGATTCCGGCAAGCCCCGGCGACAGCGGACTGTTTGCCCGTGAGGCATATCTTAACGGTTAGTGGGAGCGGTGGCGGCTGCCGCTGCTGCTTGCAACAGGATTGTGCGGTATGGCGCTGGGCTTTTTCACGGTGCGTGTTTCCTGCCGTCAGATATTGCCGCAGTATCGTAAGACCAGAACGGCGGTTCTTACGGGCGACGTGATATATGTGGCAACAGCCGGCGCGCTGCACTTGTTTATCGGCAGTCTTGCTGACTGGACGACGGCACTCACGCCGCTGCTGGGACGCGAGGAAACGGCAGCGCTGATACAAGAGCAATACAGCCGCTTGATGCCCGCTATGTATTTCGCGTATGCAGGAATGATTCTGCTGATTCTCGCGAGCGCTTTTGCGGTACTGGCGAAGAAAACAGTTTTGCCGCGGTGGATGCTCGCGTTTCATATGATTGTTTTTCAGTTGCTGCTTGTGCTGATTCCCGATATACGGCAGGCACTTGGCGCCAGTATTTCCACATGGGATTTTGTTTTGAGCCAGGGCTCCGGCAATGCTGCGCTGTTTATATGGATGCTTGTTAACGCCGTCTGGGCACAAACGAAATTAAAAAAAGGAGGGGAAAACTGTCATGGATGAAACCAATAGAAACAGCATGGTTGTCGCAGAGGATAAGAGGATCAGTGCTTTTGCATATTTGCTGCGCGGGATATATAAGATCTCCGGGGCAAAAAAGGCGTTCGGGCTGCCGGAGGAAGAAATCGCAAAAGTTATCGAAAAGCAGAACCGCAATCGCGGCGTATTTACGCCCACCGACCATAAGGCTCACTATGAAACGATCCATGTAAACGGTTTTCCCTGCCTGATCGTCCGTGAAAATGAGCAGCCTTCCGAGCGTGCGATTCTCTACTTTTTCGGCGGCGGAATGGTGATTGGCCCGGACAAGGGCGACCTGCCCGTTATGCGCAAGCTGATGCGGGAAACCGGCTGCGATGTGTGGTTTCCGTTTTATCCCCTCTGCATGGAGCACTGCATCACCGATACCTATGCAATGGTCTATGAATGCTATCGCAAAATGATAGAGCTTTACGGCGGCGGCAATGTCAGCACCTGCGGCTTTTCCTCCGGCGGAGCGCTTGCACTCGGTATTGCGGCACACAACAACGCGCAGGAGCATCCGCTTCCGCAGCCAAGGCACATTGTCGCCGTTTCGCCCGGTGAAGTGCCGTGGAACGATGCCGAAAAGGCGCGGATGCAGGAGCTGAACGCAAGGGATGTTGCCATCGATTATGCTTTTATGGTAACGGTGGAAAAGTTCATGCGGCACGGGCAGGAAAATGTACCGGACTATATGATCTCCGGCTCCCGCGGCGATTTTTCCGGCGTGGATGATATTCACTTCTTTTATTCCGCAGACGAGGTGCTTTATGGTGCCCTGCCGGATTTTGAGGAAGCCTGCAAATGCGCCAAGGTCCCGTATACCGCTTTTGCAAGACCGAAAATGGTTCACTGCTACTGTATGCTGCCGTATTTCAAGGAAGCACGGGAGGACTTTGCAAAGATCACGGAGATTCTGAAGAAATGAGATTGGAGCAATGCTATGAAATACTTTGAATTCGGCACGGAAAACCCGGAGCTTATGGTCATGCTTCACGGCGGCGGTACAAGCTATCTCGGTATGCTGCCGACAGCGAAAGAAATGGCGAAGGTCTGTCATGTGGTGCTTGTTGCTTACGATGGCTTCAACCCCGATGAGCCGGAAACGGAGTTCGTATCACCCATGGATGAGGCAGCTCGGTGATTATATCGCAGCACATTACGGAGGCAAGATCGACATTCTCTACGGCATTTCCTACGGATGCCGTGTGCTGATGGAAGTCCTAGCCGACAAGCGTCTGACAATCACGACAACAATCGCCGACGGCATGGGGCTGCGGGATTACCCCAACATTAAGAGCAAGTGGGGCAAGAATATATATTGCTTCTTCTATACGGGCTTGTTTTATGCAATCATGGGTCATCCGGGACCGCGTAGGAAGAAGTTTCTCGCGAAGGTTACCGGGCGGACGCTTGAAGAAGCCGACCGTATCCTTTACGGCAAAGCGACATGGCGTAGCTGGAAGAATCAGGACTACGGTCTGATCGGCAAAAAACCGACTATTCCTTGTTTGAAAGAACTGATATGTTCCTATGGTACGGGATCAAGGGCAGTGTGGATAAAAAGCTGTCGGCAGGGCTTGAAACCCTGAAGGAAACCGGATATCCGTTTGAAACAAAGATATTTACGAATATGGGGCATGGCGGTCTTGCCGGTGAACATTCGGAGGCGTTTTTACAAGAAGTTCAGGCGGCACACCGGCACTCCTTGTCGCGATGACGGATAGTAATCCGGAAAAATAAAGCTGCAAAAACTCATAAGGAGTGGATGACATGAGGGCTTTGGAATACGGAAAAGAACATGAAAAGACACTGCTGTTCCTGCCGTGCACGGCGGAGCCTGAGTGGGCGTTTACCGACTCGGTTGGTCTGCTTTCGCAGGATTACCATGTGATACAGATCGTTTATGACGGTCATGGTGAAACAGGAGAGGACTTTGTCTCCGTAGAAACGACGGTGGATGAGATAACGGAGTGGCTGCGGACGCACGGCATCACCGGCTTGAATGCGGCTTACGGCTGCTCACTCGGCGGTGCGTGCCTTACACGCTTTCTTGCGCTTGGGAAAATCCCGGTCGAGTGCGCCATCATTGACGCAGGCATTACGCCGTATCAAATGCCGTTGGTTTTGCGTCGTTTTGCTTGCCTGCGCGACTTTTGCGGGTTCAGACTGATTGCTAAAAGCCGCAAAATCCTTGAGGCGGCTTATCCGCCGGAGCGCTGGACGCTGCCGGGGCGTGACCCGGTGAAGGAATATGATGCGCTGGCGGCGTATCTGAAAACCTATTCAAAACATACCGTTCGCAATATCTTCTGGTCGGCAAACAATTATGCGCTGCCGCAGGAGCCGGCGGAAACGGGCTGCCGCATGATCTATTGGTACGGCGAAGAGGAAAAGAAGGCGCGGCGCAGCAATATCCGTTTTATTAAGAATTATTTTCCGCATGTGCGGATATGCGGCATACCGAATATGGAGCATGCAGAGCTGGTGATGCTTCACCCGCAGGAATTTTATCGGCGGACTATTGAGGTTTTGACACATACACCGGCAGAACAATGTGAAAAAAGCTGAAGGAGGAACGGAAATGTCAAAGAAGGCAACCGAATTTCAGAAAAAAGAAATGAGCAAAATGTATCGCGGCAAAGAGATATTCAAGCCGCTGAATACCGGCTGGATCGACGAAAATGTCGCCTGTGTGCGCGAATGGGTGGCGAACATTTTCTTTTATCGCAAGGGCGGCACGACTATCATGATCGATGCGGGCTACAATTACGACCGCCTCGCGGAGAAAATGGGGTGGCTCGGCATTGATCCTGCATCCGTACGCCATATTCTCATCACACATCAGGATACCGACCATGTCGGTGCGGTGGAGGCCGACAGCCCGGGGCTGTTCAAAAACGCAAAGCTGTACATCGGCGAGATTGAGAACCGTTATCTTACGGGCGAGGTGCGCCGAAGGGTTATATATCGCCTCTATAAGCTGCCGCAGGTTACCATCAACAATCAAAAGCAGCTGCTGAAGGATGGCGAAGTTTTGTATATAGACGGCATTGAAATCAAATGCTTCCTCGTGCCCGGTCACACATGGGGACATACGGTTTACCTCATAGACGGTAAGTATCTTTTCACCGGAGATACGCTGTGGTTCGGTGCGGACGGCGGCTACAGCTTTATTTCCACCCTTGCGGAGAACAATAAGCTTGCCGTAAAGTCGCTTGCAATCCTTGAGGCCAAGCTGAAAAATATGGGCGCACAGCCCCTGTTCATCACCGGGCATACAGGCTGGACGGATAACTTTGAATTCGCCTTTGCCCATAAAAATCAGCTCTGCTCGCCGTTTAGGAAAAGAGTTCCCGACCTGAGTGCACCTTATGATGCTTATGACGAGTCGGACGACACCGAACAAAATGCAAAAGGCGGTTTTTTGAAAGGGGTGGGAAGATGAAAATCTATACATTCGGCAAAGAAGAAGCGCCGGCCATTTTGCTGCTGCCATTGGAGAAACAATTTTAACAATGTAATTCCGATTTTGGAAAAGGATTATCGTGTGCTTTGCGTCAGCTATGACGGTTTTGATGAAACAGAGAGAACGGAATTTTCCACAATGACGGCGGAAACGGAAAAAATAGAAGCCTATATAAAGGAAAAATGCGGCGGGCATATCCGCGCGGCTACGGCTGTTCCCTCGGCGGTTCGTTCGTAGGGCTGCTGGCCGATAGAAAAAACATTCACATGGACTATGGCATTTTGGGCAGCTCCGACCTCGATCAGGCATCGAAATTTGCCGCCAAGCTTCAGACCGATTTGCTGCTGCCGCTCATTTATCCGCTGATACGCGACGGCCAGTTCAAAAGCCGCTTTCTGCAAAACCGCCTTAAAAAGCGTGCAGAACAGATGGGGAAATATGTTGATGCGTTTATGAAGATGTTCGGCGGCGCACGCCCCTATGTGACAAAGCAAAGCTGCAAAAATCAGTTTTATTCCGATCTTATTACGCCGCTGCCGGATAAAATCGATGTGCCGGGCACGGAAATTCATATTTTCTATGCCTTAAAAATGGGTGAAAAGTATCGTTCGCGATATGAACAACACTTTGCTCATCCGGTGATCCATGAGCAGAATCTGCAGCACGAGGAGCTGCTTGCCTGCTATCCGGAACAGTGGGCGGAGCTTGTTAAACGCATTATTTGCAAAAAAGGAGACTTGTCTTATGAACGATAACGAACTGCATATTGATCGCACCTGCCATGTGCTGTACTCAAAACCGTGCAAAAAAGAAATTCAAAAGAGAATAGCGCTGCATTATCCCACCGAAAAAACGGAGAAGGTATGGGAGCAGGTACAGCTGAAATATGCCGAATTCCTTTCCGATTGGCGCACTGATCTTGGCGGCAAAAAGAATTTTCACAACGGTGCGGGAGGTACATACGACTGCATAGCCATTATGAGCTATTATGCCGTGTGCCGGGATGCAGTTTCCCTAAAGGAAATAGAGGAGATAGAGGAAAACCTGATATTGCCGTCGTTTCGCAAATTAAAATTTGTAAATTGCAACAAGCCCTTTTGGAAAAAGCTGATGTACAAAGCGTTTACACGGGCAAAAGCGGGCTGCGATAAGTGGCACGATTACGAAATGAAGGTTGCGCCGTATGATAAGAACAAGCCGATATATTACGAATTCACGGCGTGTCCTGCGGCGGAATTTGCAAAAAAGCACGGGCTGGAGGAGGTCATGCCGGCGCTGTGCAATGTGGATTATGCCTCCATGGAGCTTATTCGCGCAAGGCTCATCCGCACATCCACCTGTGTGGACGGCTGTAAATGCGATTATACCATCTGCGGCGACTGCGACCCGTACATAAAGGAGCATCCCGAATACCGTGACGAGGCAGGGTATAGGAGAAATAAATGATGCATTGAATTCAATGGCGTTTTACGCATAGCGTGCATGCTGCGTTGCTGACGGCCGGCAGGAAATGCCGGCCGTTTATGATTTTTTCACATGTTTATTGCGAAATTCGGTTTTGCAACATATAGTTGCTTATTATTTCGGCAAGACCGTGCTATAATTAACTGTCCTTTGGAAGCGCGGCGCGCTTTTGCCGCGCCTAAAATCATATAACAACAGAGGTAAGCGTTATGAAAAAATCAAGATACCGCACTGCGCGTCGGCTTTTGATATTCTGGACTTTGTTTATAGGAATAGGTGCGTTGGCGGGCAGCATCGGCATGCTGGCGGATCCGAGCGGAAAGGCGATGGGAATGGCGGAAATGCTGCCGTATTTTAGGGTGCTGCCGTTTTCGGATATCCTTTTTAAGGATCTTACATTTTCCGGCATAGCTTTGCTTATCGTAAACGGCATTACAAACCTTGCCTCCGCCGTGCTGCTGCTTAAAAATAAAAAAGCAGGGGTTGTGCTGGGCGGGGTTTTCGGCATAACCCTTATGCTTTGGATATGCATTCAATTTTACATATTTCCCTTCAATTTTATGTCCACGGCGTATTTTATTTTCGGCTTCTGTCAGGCGGCAACGGGATATGCCGCATGGGTATTCCGAAAGCAGGAAAGCTTTGCGGCAGAAATTGATCATTCCGATATCGAAGGCAATATCGGCAGCAATAAAAAACGCCTTGTGGTTTTCTTTTCCCGCATGGGGTATGTTAAAAATATTGCATACCGGGAGGCGGCAAGATACGGCGCGGATGTTTACGAAATCAAAAGCACGGAGCGCACGGAAGGAACGCTTGGCTTTTGGTGGTGCGGCAGATTTGCAATGCATCGCTGGAATATGCCGATAGTTCCTGTGGATATAGATTTATGCAGCTATGAGCATGTAACCATTTGTTCGCCGATATGGGCGTTTTCGCTCTGTGCCGCGGTGCGCAGCTTCTGCGCGGAGGCGTCGGGTAAAATCAGAGAGGCAGATTATATCCTTGTGCATCACACCGGCGGGGCGTACAAAAATGCGGCCGAAGAGATGGACGGGCTGCTGAAACTTGAGCATACCGGGCTGCGCAGCATACGCTGCCGCATGGGAAAGTATAGGGAGGTTTACAGCAGCAGTACCAAAGCAGCCTCACGCAGGCCTTAAAGGCATCGGAATCGCACAAAGCTGCCTTCTGCGGAAAATGCTTGTCTAAAACGCCGTTTCAAGGTATAATATTTTGTGAATAATTGTTCGGAACATATTTTTTGAAACGGAGGTAACTTTATTAGTGGCAAAAAAACAGAATAATACTAAGCTGCGGGTCATTCCGCTGGGTGGCGTTGATGAGATCGGAAAGAATATGACGGCCATCGAGTACGGAAACGACATCGTGGTTATTGATTGCGGTTCGATATTCCCGCGGGAGGACATGTACGGAATTGATCTTGTCATCCCGGATGTGACATATCTGGAGCGCAATCGCGATAAGGTAAGGGCGTACCTTATAACTCACGGACATGAGGATCATATAGGCGCGCTTCCGTATGTACTTCCGCGGGTCAATGCGCCCGTGTACTGCACAAAGCTTACCCGTGCGCTTATTGAATATAAGCTTAAGGAGCACAAATTCGACAAAGCGCAGCTGAATACCGTTTATCCGCGTGATAAGGTCAAAATCGGCTGCTTTGAGGTGGAGTTCATAAAAACCAACCACTCCATCGCCGGGGCCGTTGCTCTGGCGATTCATACACCGGTAGGCACTGTTGTCCATACGGGAGATTTCAAGGTGGATTACACCCCGGTGGACGGCGAGGTCATAGACCTTGCAAAGTTTGCGGAGCTGGGCAGCAAGGGCGTGCTGCTGCTTATGGCGGACAGCACCAATGTGGAGCGAGAGGGCTACACCATGAGCGAACGCTCCGTGGGCAAGGCGCTGGAGCGCTTTTTCGTTGAGGCGGAGGGCAGGCGCATAATCGTTGCCACCTTTGCCTCCAATGTTCACCGCATCCAGCAGATAGTGGATCATGCCGCCGCCTGCGGCCGCAAGGTCTGCTTTTTGGGGCGCAGCATGGAAAACATTGCGGGTATTGCAAGCGAGCTGGGCGAGCTTATAGTTCCCAAGGATATGTGGGTGGAGCCCGACAGAATCGATTCCATACCCAAGGATAAGCTGGTGGTCATCACCACCGGAAGCCAGGGCGAGCCCATGAGCGGGCTTGCGCGTATGGCAAGCGACGAGCACTCCCGCATCAGGCTGGGCGATCAGGATACCGTAATAATCTCGGCAAACCCCATTCCCGGCAACGAACGAATGGTATCAAGGGTTATAAACAATCTTTTCCGTAAGGGCGTAATCGTAATATACGAGGCCTTGGCGGAGGTGCATGTTTCGGGACATGCGCGAAAAGAGGAGCTCAAGCTCATCCACACCCTTACAAAACCCCGGTATTTCATGCCCGTGCACGGCGAGTACCGTCATCTTGTGCAGCATGCGCGCCTTGCGCAAAGCCTTGATATGATGAAGGAAAACACCTTTGTGCCGGAGCTTGGCTGCGCACTGGAAATCGATAAGCACGGCGCGTCCATGGTAAACGGCATTCCCGCAGGCGCGGTTATGATAGACGGTCTGGGAGTGGGCGATGTAGGCAATATTGTTCTGCGCGACCGCAAACTGCTTTCGCAGGACGGCATAATCATCGTCTGCGTTACCTTCGACGGCACAACGGGGGATCTGCTTTCCGGCCCGGATCTCATTTCCCGCGGCTTTGTCTATGTGCGTGAGTCGGAGGAGCTTATGGAAAACGCCAAAGCTGTTGTGGCCGATTATATCGATTCCCTTCAGAGCGGCCCGCACAGCGATTGGAACAGCATCAAAAACGGCATTAAAAACCGTCTTAAGGATTATGTATTCACAAAAACCAAGCGCAGCCCGATAATTCTGCCTATCGTAATAGAGGTGTGACAGCGGATTCGGGCATTAAAGGAGAGTGAACGCAAGTGGCACAGAACAGAAAAAAAGCACCGCAGCCTTCGGCACGCGGCAGAGCCGGGTCGGATAAGGCTAAAAAAGGCGGAAAAAATAAGGGCGGCCTGTGGGAACGCACAAAAAACGCATGGGGTGCGGCGCACGATAAAATAGACGATCTCAAAAACGACCGTTCCTTTATGCGCACCTGGCGCGTGCTCAGGCCCGTAAGCATACGGCTTATAAGTCTGCTGCTTGTAATAATTATCATTTCCTGCGTGTTCAACACGGTAAACAGCAAAATGTTTGCGCCGGTTGATAAAAACAACAACGAGCCGGTCATGCTTGTGGTGGGCAGCGGTTCTTCCATGAGCGCAGTGGCCAGCAAGCTTCAAAAAATGGGGCTTATAAACTCCAAGTGGGGCATAAAGCTTCTTGCGGATTTCACAAACCGCTCCGGCAAGGTAAAGGCGGGCGAGTATATACTGGACCGCACAATGTCGGCAAACGAAATTTTGGAAATACTCACTCAGCCCTCCCCGGTAAGGCTTACCGTAACCGTTACGATAACCGAGGGCATGAATCTTGAAAGCATTGCCAAGCTTCTGCAGGAAAAAGAAGTAATAGAAAATGCGCAGAGCTTCCTTGAACAGTGCAACGATCTGACCGCCTTCGAAAGCTTTTCCTTTGTAAGCGGGCTTAAAAACAGGCAGGGCGTGCGCTATCAGCTGGAGGGCTATCTTTTCCCTGATACCTATAATTTCTATATAGGCTCCTCAAATGCTGCTGTAATAAATACGCTTCTTACAAGGTTTTCCGGCGTGTTTACGCCGGATATGCAGGCCAAGGCCGAGCAGATGGGCATGAGCATGAACGAGGTAATAACCCTTGCTTCCATTGTGCAGTCCGAGGGACTTACAAAGGATTTCAATAAAATATCCGCCGTATTCCACAACCGCCTGAAAGCGGATATGACGCTGGGCAGCGATGTATGCGTGCAGTATGCCATCAATAAAAAGAAACTCGTGCTCACAACGGAGGAGCTGAATGTGGATTCCCCTTACAATATGCACAAAAACAAGGGGCTCCCTCCGGGACCGATATGTTCTCCAGGCAAAAAGGCGATTGAAGCGGTGCTCAGCCCGGATGCCGATATCATTAAGGGCAAGTATTACTATTTCACCCTTACAGACCCCGAAACCGGTGAATTGGCCTTCTCCAAAACCTACGAGGAGCATCTCAAGATAGTGGAAAAGTGGCGCAAGGCGTGGGAGGAGTACGACAGAACTCATTGATATATGGTTACAAGCAGAAAAACAAGCGACTATCTGCGCGGGCTTATACCGGGGGCGGAATATGTCCGCAGTGAACAGAATCCGGCATTGCCGCCCGAAAGCATGCAGCTGCTTAAAACAGTAACGGCGGCGCTTCGCCCGAAGAAAATACTGGAGATAGGCACAAATGTCGGCATGAGCGGCATAACCATGCTGAACGCCTGCGCTTGTGCCGAGCTGTGGACGGTGGAAATGAATGAGCAGACCGCGGCGGCGGCGCGGGAGAATTTTTCCGCTGCCGGGCTTTACAAGCGTGCACATGTAATAACAGGGCGCGCGGAAGAGGTGCTGCCTTATATGAGCGGCAGCTATGAGCTGATTTTTCTGGACGGCCCCAAGGGTCAGTATGAAGAGCTTTGCACATATCTGTTGCCCCTGCTTTCGGCAGGCGGCGTGCTGGTTTGTGATAATGTCCTTTTCCGAGGTATGGTCACCGGCGATAAAAAGGTAACAAGCCGCAAAAGAACCTTGGTAAAAAAGCTGGACGCCTTCCTGCACAGCCTTTATGCCGATGAATCGCTTATAACCACCGTGCTGCCGATAGGCGACGGAGTAAGCATCAGCTATAAAAAAACGGCGGAAAAATAGCCCCATGCTCATTTTTGCCTTTGCAAAACAAAAGCATCAGCAGGATAAAGGAACGGAAAACCGTTCCTTTTTTATATCCTGTACCCCTGTTGCTTATGCATGGGAAACGGCGATAATTTTTTGAGCAAATAAAAATCAAATCAAATATAAAGTCCTCTTTTTGGTACAATTAGTTCGGTATAATAGCCTCGTTGAAAAGATAAGCTGTTCTTCGGAGGTATATGATATGAAGGCTATAAACGAGCTGCTTTATTACAGAGAGATACTTGCTTCCCGTCAGGATTCGCTGTACCGTTGGGTGGATACGCATACGGAGGACGGTATAATAATTCTGGGCTATCCCGTGTACAGCCGTACTCTTTTAAGGTTCATAAATGCCGTTTATGATTCCGGCTTGCTGCTGGGCGAGTATGAAGAGGTTATTGCGGAGTATGAAACCCCAGATATAGATCTGCTGATTGCCGGTGCCGATATGCGCCTTGCACGCGCATTGCTTACATATTATGTCCGCGGCGAGCATTACAACCCCGGTCTGTGGGGCAGGGGCGTTTATAAAAGATGCTTTTTGAGAATTCTTGACAGACTGGAGGAGCTCAGTCATATGCGCGCGCTGGCTAAAGTGCAGCCGCGCCAAAGGCAGTATGCGCATAACCGTGCCGTAAATGTGCGCAAAGAGGAGGCTTCAAAAAACCTGCGGAAAACGGGATAGCGGCTGCTTTAAGGCGCTGTAAGGCTTGCACGGCAAGGCCGGGATAAATATAAAAATCATTCCCGGGCATTATGCAATACCGTGCTTGGCAAAATAATACTGGTCGCAATTGCCTGCACCGCAATTGCCGCTTTTAAGAATAACCTATTGCCATACAGGCAAAAATAGCTTTACATTAAGTAAGGCGGTGACGGCTTTGGGCAATAAAGTGGATCTGTGCGGAGTGGATACGGGAGCGCTTCCGACGCTCAGCGGCAAGGTCGGCCGGCAGCTGTTTGAGGCGGCAAGACAGGGGGATGAGCAGGCGAGAGAGCAGTTTATTTTCGGCAACCTGAAGCTTGTTCTCAGCGTGGTTCACAGGTTTGCCCGCCGCTGCGACAGCATGGACGATCTGTTTCAGGTGGGCTGTATAGGGCTTATCAAGGCGGTGGACAATTTTGATCCCGATATGGGCGTGCGCTTTTCCACCTATGCCGTTCCCATGATAATAGGCGAAATACGGCGCTATCTCAGGGATAATAACTCCGTGCGGGTAAGCCGTTCCGTTCGCGATACGGCATATAAGGCACTTCAGGCAATAGAAAAGCTGTCCTTTCAGCACGGACGGGAGCCGACTCTTGACGAGGTGGCAAAGGAAACGGGGATACAGCGCGGAGCAATTGCTGCGGCGTTAGAGGCAATACAGGAGCCCGTTTCCATCTATGAGCCTGTATATCACGACGGAGGCGATGCCGTATATGTGGCGGATCAGCTGGCCGACAGCGCTGCGGATTGCGAAGGCTGGCTAAACAGCATTGCCTTGACCGATGCGGTAAAGCATCTTGAAAAAAGAGAAAAGAACATCATCTATCTGCGCTATTACAAAGGTCTTACCCAAATGGAGATAGCAGGGGAGATAGGTATAAGTCAGGCGCAGGTATCAAGGCTGGAGAAAAACGCTCTGGAGCGCATAAAAAAGCAGGTTTGAAAACCGAAAAAGCCGTTTTATAAAATTGCGAAGGGCCATGAAACAGCACATCAATAAAGCCGCAGGGGAATATATCCCTGCGGCCCGTTTTGTAAAGCCCGTATCCGAAGCGGTGCGCTATATTTTACGCGCAAACTCCTTTATCTTGTCCAGCAGCGACTGCCGTGCGCGTTCGTTTGAAGTATCCTTGGCAAAAATCTTCTGCCGCAGCATATCAAGCGCCGCTTCAAGCTGCGAGGCAAAATCCGGCTGCTTTCGGCTTATCACGCGTTCTCTGCTGCCGAAGGCCACCTGTGTGCCGTCCGGCAGGGAGTATTCATCGCCGCTGTAAGGCGCCGAGGCGTCAAAGCCCGCAGCTGTGAGTCGCGCGGCCAGCTCGTCCGCACATTTTTCTTCACCGTGATTTATAAACACGCGCGGATGCCCTTCAAAGCCCTTTATCCAGCGCATAAGCCCGTTCATGTCAGCATGTCCGCTTATTCCCGCGAGGGTATATATGCGGGCGTTTACCTGTATTTCCTCACCGAAAATGCGCACATTTTTTTCGCCGTCCAGCAGTCTGCGACCGAGAGTCCCCTGACTT
Organism: uncultured Clostridia bacterium; assembly: GCA_934465535.1. Classification (GTDB taxonomy): domain Bacteria; phylum Bacillota; class Clostridia; order Christensenellales; family QALW01; genus UMGS1338. Next base: position 21,586 of record CAKSKV010000010.1, read on the forward strand.
TGATATCCCACAAACAGCACCGAGGAATCGCTGCGCCAAAGATTATGCTTAAGATGATGCCGTATGCGCCCCGCGTCGCACATCCCGCTTGAGGATATAATTACCTTGCAGCCCGGAGTGTCGTTTATGGCCCTTGATTCCTCCGTTGATTCCGTGGTTATAAGCCCGTCAAAGCTTATTGGGTTTATGCCCTTGGCAATAAGATCCGCTGTTTCCTCATCGCAGCACATGGCGGTATTGCGGTTAAAAACATTTGTTGCCTTTACGGCAAGCGGACTGTCAAGATACACCTTGAACGGCTCTTTTACCAGGCGCTCATGGCGTATCTGACGCAGAAAATACAGCAGCTCCTGCGTTCTGCCCACGGCAAAGGAGGGTATAACAACATTGCCGCCGCGAGCAAAGGTTTCGTTCAGCACTGCGCTTAAGGAGGCAATGTAGTCGGGCGCTGTCGGGTGTACTCTGTCGCCGTAGGTGGATTCCATAACCACAATATCCCCCCTGCCGGGACATTGCGGGTCGCGCAGAATCGGCTTGCCCGTGTTTCCTATGTCGCCGGAAAAAACAATTTCAGTATTCTTTCCGTTTTCCTCCACCGTAAGGCGTATGCTTGCAGAACCCAGCAAATGCCCCGCATCAAAGAATTCCGCGCTCAGCCCAGGCGCTATCTCCGTTTTTTCGCCGTAACGGCAGGCACCCAGCTGGGATATCGCTTTTTCCGCGTCCTCCATTGAATACATGGGAGCTGATTCCGGCTGCCCCGCACGCTGCGCCTTGCGGTTTTTCCACTGTGTTTCCATGGCCTGTATATGAGCAGCGTCCCGCAGCATTATGCCGCACAGCTCTGCGGTTCCCGCAGTTGCGTATATAGGTCCGTCAAAGCCGCCCGCAGCAAGCAGCGGCAGCTTGCCGGAGTGGTCTATATGGGCATGGGTAAGAAACACCATGTCCACCGTTTCCGGCTTAATGCCTAATTCGGCATTTACAAAAACATCCTTGCCCTGTTCCATTCCGCAATCGATAAGAATGTTGTATCTGTCCGTGCTCAGCAGGGTGCAGCTGCCCGTAACCTCGTGCGCCGCGCCTATGAACCGTAATTTCATGCTTTCCTCCGTTTTTTGCACCGGCCTTTTTGATATGCCGCCGTGCCGGCTGATATATCAGCCGTATTACATTTAAGAATTATAACATAATATGCCGGGCTTTTGCAACAGGGTCGTAACGGAAACAGCAGATGCCGCGGGCATACCGCAGACAGCAAATTATGGTTAATATAGTGCTATGCTATATTACGATTGTGTATTTTCCGCCGATTGTTTATGCTGTATAATACCCCCGGAAGCAAATATTATAAACGGAAAGGATGCCCGCATTGCGGGGGGAAGAATTATGAAAAAAATTATTGCTCTGTTGCTTGCTTTGCTTACTGTATGTGTCTGCTCAACGGCGCTGGCGGCACCGGTCGGCTATGAGTCCGAAAAGAATTACATGTGCGAGGATTTCGAGGATGCCGACAACACCATGATCGGCAAGGAGGATTCTCCCGTTGCCAAGGCCTTTGACAAGCACGATATGGACCCGTACTATTTTGCCGACGGCACAATGGAGATCACTAACGATGGCGAAAACGGCTCCAAGGGTCTTAAGCTTATCCCCGATTATTACAGCGATCTTCAGAACGGCTCCGATGTCATTCTCAGAACCCAGCTTCAGCGCGTCTGCGCAACGCTGGATGAATCCAAACGGGAAGAAGTGCGCAAGGCATGGGGCGAGGCGACCGGCTTTTCCTTCTATGTAAGAAACGAAACCGGCTCCAATGTACTTTGCGTTCCGGGACTGTTCCTGCAGCTGGGCGAGGACCGTACCCTTGCACTGGGCGCTGGGCTTGACACAGTGCTCATGGAAAAGGACGGCACCGTTTTGGATACCGAATTTACAGACGGTTGGGCGAATACATCAATAATCATTCCTGCGGATTTCGAGGGCTGGGTAATACAGAAAAATGTATTGGGCGAGCATGACGATTGGGATACCTGCTGGGGCGCACAGCCTTGGGAGGATGAAAGCAAGATTGAAGACCCGGAGGCAAAGTTTGAAAACGCGGCATTCTTCCAGGTGGATTTCCGCCTGAATGTCAGCGGCCTTGACGACACCGGCTATATCGTTGTGGATTCCTTTGAGCTGCTTACACAAAGCCAGAGCGATGCAACTCCCGCTCCCGAAAACAGCGAAACCCCTGCCGAAACGGCAAGCGCAGCGGCCGATAACACTGCTGAGCCTCAAAATCCCTCCAAGGGCTTGAGCACTCCCGTCATTATCATCATCGCCGTAGCGGCTGCTGCCGTAATTGCGGTGGTTGTAATTGTCGTTGTGAGCAAATCAAAGAAAAAAGCCGATAAATAATATAAGCATTGCTGCATAATTATCCGCCGCCTTAACGCGGCGGCAGATGCCGGAGCGCATACGGAATTGTTTTCCGCCTGCGCTTCGGTTTTTTGATATTTTGCCCTAAAGCATCTTTTTATGCAAAATTCCGCAATATAAAGGCATAAATCAAATAAACGGCGCAAAATTCCGCTTGAAACAAACAAAAATAAGCGGTACAATATATAAAAATTATATCGGAAGCCGTTGCCTTCGGTATAATTGTTTGTTAAAACGATATAATGCAGCGTTTTGTACGCTTTTTGGAGGTAAAAATGAAACGATCTGCGGCAATTGTCCTTATGTTATTGCCTGCACTGCTTTGCGGCTGTATGAATACCAATATCACGGCCGATCCGTCCGTGTCTGCGGAAAGTGCCGTATCAACACCGTCTGCCGTAAGCACCGGCACACCGGCGCCGACATTGCAGGTCACTTCAGAGACTTCTGCTTCGGCACCTGCCGAAACGCCTTCGCCGGATATAACCCGCCGGCCGGAAATCACTCCGTCGGCTCCGACCGTCACGCCCGCCCCGTCGCCTTCATATTCGCAAGCGCCGGATCAGGAGGCAGATATAAGCTTTTCCGAGGATAAATACGGTATGCCCTCTGCGGATTTGCCGGCCTATTCGGAAATAGCCTTTAATTTAAGGGGCACCGTCACTGCCGACCGCCCGCTTGCCTCGGTCACCGTGATTGTAAAGGATAAAAACGGCAAAACGGCGAAATGCACCGTCAGCTTTTCTTCAAAAAATATCCGTTCCTACCGTCTGGATGATAAAATCGCAACCAAGGAAAAAACCTCCCCGGACAATGCGGATCTTTTCCGCAAGGGCAAACTGGCAGTGGGGCAATGCTCAATAACGGTTTCGGCACGCTGCATCGGGCAGAAAAGGGATACCGTGCTGCTGGAACGCTCCTTTAAGCTTTTGGACAGCAGCAGGTACAACAGGCTCAGTCCGAACAATTTCCGCGACGGCTACTATGAAACGGCGCTTGCCTTTTTCGGCAGTGAGGATTTTCTCTTTGAATTCAAAAATGATAAGGGCCGCGACATCATTCAGGAAAAGGATTGGGCAAAGAAAAACATAATCGGAGTGCAGGGCCCAAACGGCAAGAAGCATTATGTAAATGTAAAGGGTGCACAGCAGTTTGCCAAGGCATACGAATATATGAGCACAAGCTATGTCCGCGTCCGCAGCGCCGAAGGTGCCTTTGATACGGGAGTCGTGCCGGTAAAGGCTCTTATTGCGGAGTTCAACGGCACCTATGTTTCCCGCTTTGTAAGCGGAAAGCGTTTTATAAGCCACCATGCATACGGTACGGCGGAGGATGTAAATGCTTCGTACAGGGCAAATACAAATGCGCTTAAAAACCGCGAGCTTATAAAGGCGGAGGTCGCATTGCTTGACTATGAAGGCATCATGAATAGCGATGGGCAGCGCTATTACAGCTTTGTTTATCGCGGAAGCTGCACCGAAATGTGCGCCGGCATCCCCAATACGCTGTCAAACTATATCATCTACGAGCTGTCATACTTCCGTGCGGGCTTCGGCTGGGGCTGCTATTATCCGCATACCTCGGATGCAATGCACTTCACCTTAAGCGAGCTTCCGCCTTCGGAGCATGAGCCGGAAAACGGCGGCCTTCGCAAGGTATATCAGTACATTGATTAAATAACAGTAAAATAAAGCAAAGCCGTCAGCTCATGACGGCTTTTTCGTGTTTGCGTTTTCGCTTCCTCCCTGCGAAAGCTGCTCCATGGCATCCTGAAGAGCTGAGGCTATGCGCAGCTTTTCTTCATGCCTGTTTGCCTTTTCATCATACCGCACGCCCTTGCCTATGCGCAGCGTGCGTTCGTGCTTGGAAACAAATACGGGATAAAATGTCACGCATTTGCCGCATCTTTTATAGGCTTCAATGCCTATTTGGGCAAATCCCGTGTAAAATGCGGCCGGTGCTCCGGACAGCGCATATCGTCCGTTTTCCTCGGCATTCGGGTTTTCCGGAAACAGCAGCAGCGAGTCCCCCTGTGAAAGCACCTTTACCGAGTCCTGCATGGTTTTGAGCACCTCCTTCAGGTTTCCCAAATATACGGGAACCGGGTCAAAGGAATTAAGCGCCCATACCGCGCATCGCGCACAAATGCAGCTTAAGAATTTTGCAATAAAACCGGGAAGATGCTTTTTTTCAAATGTGCCCTTTAGGATATGCCCCTTTGCCTGCTTGTAATCCAGCATTTTTGCCTGTACCCACGGGCGGAAATAATACGGCAGCTGCGTCACGGCAGTTACCGGGCCGTATATTTCACCGTGGTTGCAAACAAACACGGCCGGCAGATCGTCGTTGTCGACATTTTCCCTTCCGTATACCTTGTGGTACAGCAGCGGCTTCAGGAAAAAAGCAATTATCCTTACGCCGTAGCGCCTGCGGTATTTTTTCACAAGAATATCCGAAAGATATTTCTTCATTTCCGTGCCGCCGCTGCCCTTTTCCAGGCGGTGAAGCTTATCCAGCCCTGCACCGTCAAGCGGCTGACGCAGTGCCTGTATAATGCTCAGTATTATAAATACAAGGGGCGCAAGCATGGCGCCAAGGCCGGATATGCGCATCTGCTCCGGCTGGGAAAACAACCTCGGCGAAACCATAAGCCACAGCAGCAAAAGCAGCGCCGCAATATTGAAGGCGGCGGACTGTACAAGGTCGGTGGACTGCATAAGCCTGTCAAGGCTGATATCCTCGTCAATCACGCAGCTTACCTGCTTAAAGTTTTCGTTTATTCTGTAAAGCGCGGAATACATTGCCGCAAGCCCAAGAGCGAAAAGCAGGCTCATCAGCAGTATGCGCACCGTATTTCCAAAAGCGGTATAAAGCCTGAAACAAGCAAATATCCAGCATATCGCCCCGAAAATAAAAAGCCCTATGCCGGCGTTTTGGGGCAAAACGCGCAGAAGGCGGTAGAATATAAGCGTGACACCGCCGGTAAGCCACAGCCACAGCAGCAGCATAGAATACGGCTGCGCGGAATCCTTGGCCGATACGCCGGCAACGGTAAGACCTATAAAAGCAAATGCAGCAAGATAAAATGATATCCCGCAGAAAAGCGACATCATGGAAAACAAGCGGTAGCTTCCGGTTTGAGCCAGAACATTCGGCTCAAGCCGTCTGGGGGATGGGTGAGTAATCTCGCCCAGCAGCATCACCGTATCGGAGGATATACATCCTATAACGGGAAACAGTAGGGCATAGGACGGCATAAAAAAACAGCACGCAACGCAGAAGGCGGCGCAGAACACAATGTGTATTGCCCCAAGTGTAACGGTGCGCCGCATACGGCTCAGCTCCCGCGAGGCTGCCCACAGTGCAAGCACACGCTTTAACAGAGTAAGCATTGCAAGCATAAACAGCACGGCACATTCACTGCGCAAAGCACTGCCCGGATATACTATGAATATCATCACATTGCATACAACGGTTGCAAGCAGCAGCAAAAAAACGCTCAGTCGCGCCGCGCGGCCGGAGAGCAGGCTGCCCCCGGCAATGCTCAGGCGTATATAATTGAATATAAGGGTTACAAGCAGGCCGGCGCCCAATCCGTAAACCGGGTTGCCCATAAGTATGCTGCTGATATATGCATATTCCAGCAGACATATAATGTCGGGCAAACGCCGCAGCATGGCATTGTTTGAAAAGGATATATGTGTTTTGGCCGTGTCGGACATAATTTCTCCGCCTTATGATAGTATAAACGCGCCTCTATGCATTGCTTATGCATACGGACGCGCAGCCATGCAGGTTATTCGGTCTTATATAAACAGCCGTTTGCGTATGCCGTCCTTCCAGCGGTTGCGCTTGTTAAGCACCAGGAAAAACACAAACAGCACAAGGCAGGGCAGCATGGAATACAGCGACCATATCGGCATAAGCGTAAGCCCGCAGTACAGGTTCACAAAAAGGTTTATTCCTACCGTCAGAATCCCTATTCCCAAAAAGGCAAAGGCGCATATCAGCGCAATGGGACGCCGTTTGCGCAGCCAAAGGGAAAATGCAGCGGCAAGAATTGCCGTAAGCAGCACAATGGGCAGTGCAAGAGGCAGCAGCCAATCCCTTCCGGAGGTGGGCAGCCCGCATGCTATGCGTATTAGCAGCAGATAGGCGCTTGTAGACACTGTATCCAGCGCTATCAGCAGCAGCGCCGAGGGCCTGTGCAGCATCATGGGAATAAGAAATATCACAAAAACATTAAGCAGTGCTCCCGTTACCAGCAGCGACCAGGAAAGCCTGCCGTCCAGAATATCACAAAACATACACACAACCGCCGGAATAAGCAGCACAAGGCTTATAAGCCCGGCAAGATACCGCCTGTCGATACGGCGGATACGCTCCGCATTGTCGGAATAGGGCAGGACCTCCGGCTCGGTCCACGGCTTTGCCGGGTTTACAACCTCCACTCCGCACAGCGGGCAGCGCTTTTCCGAGGGCGCCAGTTCTACTCCGCAGTTTACGCAATAAGACATAAAACAACCTCTATAAATATAGTAAATACAGTTTCAATATACAGCTTGGGCTTGCTCTGCCCGCAAACAAAAGGCGGGCATACGCGGCGCTATAAAAGCTCCTCGGGGCTTAACGCCGCGGTGGGAAACGCGTTTTGCAGCGAATATGTGTTGCTCTCCACGGTTACATGCAGCCCCAGCTGTACAAGCCTTGTAAAAAATCCGCGTTCAATATCGCTTTCCTCTATGCTTCTTGTAAAGCTTATATTAAGCCGTCCGTTATAGCTTACGCAGGCGCAAGCCACGCGGTTGCGATAAAGCGGACCCAGCAGAAAATATACGCTCTTTACATACCGGCTCATTTCGGGCGGCAGCGTGCATATTCCGAGGTTTGAAACGGTGCTGCTTGTAAGGGTCTCCCCCTGAAGAATAAATACGGATTTCATTATGGCGCTTTTCAGCCCAAGCGGCACAAGACGCAGCGCAATATTCTTTTCCTGCGCAACATTGGTGGAAAACTTTGCGTTAAGCAGCTTTTCATCGTTTTCTAACGCCATGTAGCCCCGCACTGCACGCAGTGTCTCCTTAAGGCTGTAATGCCCGAGGGAAGGGTCAATGCCCGGGTTCATATAGGAAGCAAAATTCCGTACCGTGCATGTGGGATAGTACTTCCGCAGGTTTATCGGCACGCATATCTTTACCGGCTTCATATTTTTGCGCAGCGGCACCTTCTTTTCCTGCAGCTCCTGAACGGACTGTATCAGCACAGCCGTCAGCAGCTCGGTAACGGTGGCGCCCATTTCCTTTGCAAGGGCGTTCGTTTTTGCCGAATCCAGCATGCCGGTGGTAATATGCATCATGTGCCGGCAATCCGTTCCGGGTATTTTATAAGCCCGCGCTTCACTTCTGCTCCGCGTGCCGCTGCGGGCATATTTCAAAAAGCTGTCCCCGGTTTCATCCGGCGTAGGCGCCTGATCGCAATCAAGGATATCCTCGTTTCTGGGTATAACCGCGCCGTATTTAAGGGTCAGATATTCAGCAGTCAGGGTTTTAAGAAACAGCAATCCGCCGTTTCCGTCCGTCAAAACATGAAAAAACTCCACCGCAATGCTGCAATCGTGATATCTTACCCGCAGCATATAATCCTTTTCGCCGTGCAGCTCCATGCGCACACAGGGGTTTGCAACATCCGGCTGCACCGAAAGCGGCGTGTCTATCGTATCCATGTAATACCAAAAGACTCCCCGCCTTAACCGCATTGCAAAGGTGGGGAAGCGCTTCATGCAGCGGTCAAGAGCCTTCTGCAAAACGGCCGGATCGACCGGCTCGCTCAGTACCGCGCTCACTCTGAAAAGAGCATTCCAGCTGCGGCTCATTGCCGCCGGGTATATCTTTGCCGCATTGTCCAGCTTCATCCATTTGCGCGGCCTTGCCCCGCTCATCAGACATCCCCTCCGCCGATCTCATCTTCCTTTGCAAGCATCTCCGTTACACAGGGGTTGATAAGCGCTATATACGACCCCTTCATACCAAGCGACCGCACGGTGATCACTCCCGCGCCCTCCAGCTTTTTAAGCGCCGAAGCAATGACTGAGCGCGTAATGCCGTATTCCCTTGCAACGGTGGAGGCATTCAGCAGCCCTGCGGCAACGCCCTTTTCGTCAGCCTGTTCCGCCAGCGATGCAAGCATGGCGCGCGCTGCAGCCCGTTCCGTATAGGAAAGCGAGGCTACGGCCTGAACGGCGGCGCTTTTTCTGCGCGCCTCCTTTTCCCGCACCGCTTTTTTTTCGTTGTATACCGCTATGCTGCACAGCAGCGCAAGCATTTTGCAAAGGGAAAGATACAGCTCGTCGCATTCTCCGTCGTGAGTGCATATCAGCGTGCCTATGCGCTCTGAGGCATAAAACAGCGGAAAAACCGCGTGCGTGCGTTCATCAAAATTACAGCTTCCCTCATTAAAGGGGCAGATTCCCGCCTTGTCCACGCTTATGCGCTCGCTTTTCAGGTCCTCAAGCCGGTGCGCCACCCGTCCCGCCGTAAACGGGTCGCTCAGCCTGCATGTGCTGTCCGGCAGACAGGCGCTGCATTTAAGCGGCATCCCGGAATCGTCCAGCACATGAATGTCGGAATCCAGCAGCTCGCGTGCCAGCCGCCCTATGCTGTCCAGAACGATCTCGCCCTCAAAGCCTTCAAAATAACGGCAGATATGCGTTACTGCCTTAAGCATTTGCTCACTGTTCATAGCCTACCGCCTTAAAGAATATATTTTGCAAGGTCGCGCTTTTCACCGCTTTTGCCCAAATGCAGGTTTACATATTCGGTATCCACGGTCACCTTCTGAGGATTGAGCGCATCGGCCGAAAAGCTTATCTCATCAAGCAGCTTTTCCATCACCGATACCAGCCTGCGTGCGCCGATGTTCTCGTGCACTTCATTTTCATCATAGGCATAGTCCGCCAGCGCGTCCAGCGCCTCCGGAGTGAATTCAAGCTCCGCTCCGTCCGTTGCCAGCAGGGCGGTATACTGCTTTGTCAGGGCATTATCGGTGCCGGAGAGTATGCGGCGCATATCCTCGCGCGTCAGCGGCAGCAGCTCCACTCTCAGCGGAAAACGCCCCTGCAGCTCCGGTATAAGGTCATTTATCCGCGCCACCTGGAATGCGCCCGCCGCAATAAACAGAATATAGTCGGTTTTTACCGGCCCGTATTTTGTGTTTACGGTGCACCCTTCAACAAGGGGAAGGATATCGCGCTGCACTCCCTCACGGGATACTGCGGGGCCGCTTCCGCCTCCGCTCATGGCTATCTTGTCAATTTCATCAATAAAGATTATTCCGTCCTGCTCCGCTCTTTCAAGCGCCTCTGAGATCACGGCGTCGTTGTCCAGCAAACGGTCCAGCTCCTGCTGCGCAATTATTTTCCGCGCCTCCTTTACGGGAACACGGCGCTTCTTGGTGCGCTTGGGCAGAAGCCCGCCCAGCAGATCTCCCATGTTCACCTCAGGCTGCCCCGGAACCTCGCTGTTCATGCCGGCAGGCTTATCCTCAACCTCTATTTCTATAACATGCTCCTCAATAACGCCGCTCTCAAGGTCGGCAATAACGGCGTTTCTGCGTGCGGCGGCGTCCTCTCCCTCCTTTTGCTTGCGAAGGGGAAGCAGAATATCCACCATGCGGTTTTGCACCGCCTTGTCAAGCTTTGTGCGCATCGCTTCCGTTTTTTCGCTGCGCACAAGCCGTATCGAGGCCTCAACAAGCTCCCGCACCATGGAATCCACATCGCGGCCCACATAGCCTACCTCGGTGTACTTGGTGGCCTCTACCTTCACAAACGGCGCGCCTATTATGCGGGATATCCGCCTTGCTATTTCCGTCTTTCCCACACCGGTGGGCCCGCTCATTATTATGTTTTTCGGGGTGATCTCATCCCGCTGCTCAGGGTCAAGCTTGCTGCGGCGATAGCGGTTGCGCAGCGCAACGGCCACCGAGCGTTTGGCGTCCGCCTGTCCGATAATATATCTGTCCAGCTCTTTTACAATCTGGCTTGGAGTCATAGAAAGCATAGAAAGTACCGTTCCTTTCCTTTGTTTGAAGTATTTTTGAATATTTGCCGTTCGTCCCGTCTGCGGCTGCGATAAAATGTATCCCGTCCGCGCCTGCTGTTAAATGCAGGGGGCAAAACGGCGCGTTATCATCAGTCCTTGGGCAGCGCAGGGGCAACATCCAGCTCCTCAAGGGTAATGTGGTCATTGGTAAACACGCATATCTCGCCGGCCACCTTCAAAGCCTCGCGTGCAATTTCGGCGGCGCTCATATCGGTGTTGCGTATAAGCGCGCGTGCTGCGGCCAGAGCATAGTTTCCGCCAGAGCCTATGGCCACCACTCCGCCGTCAGGCTCTATAACCTCTCCCGTTCCGGAAAGCACCAGCATGCCCTCGGGCCCTGCAACTATCATCATGGCCTCCAGCTTCTGCATCACCTTGTCCCGCCGCCAGCTTTGAGCCAGCTCCACCGCCGCGCGGTAAAGGTTGCCGGAATACTGCTCCAGCTTCTGCTCAAACATATCGCAAAGGGCAAAAGCATCCGCCACGGTGCCGGCAAAGCCGGTAACAACACTGCCGTGGTATATCCTGCGCACCTTTACCGCGCCGGATTTGAATATCACACTTTGTCCCATGGTAACCTGTCCGTCGCCCGCTACGGCGCATTTGCCGTTGCGCAGCACGCCCACTATTGTTGTGCCTTCAAGCTGCATTGAAAAAAACCTGCCTTCCTGTCTGCGCCGCTTAAACGAAAATGCGGCCGTATCGTTGTCTGTTGCTGCTTTTTAATAAATTGCGTTTGTGCCTTGCCGTACAGCCAAAGCGTGCGCTTTTGCTGCTCTTTTTATCGGCTGTGTTCATTCTATCACAAAATCACCGCTGCAAAAGCATTTTGACAAAATATTCAGAAAATATTTACAACCTTGCTTTGCACATCCGGCCCTTTGCGGCCTTCGCATCGTGTCCGTATGCCCGAAAAAGGCATATTTAATGCAAAAGTGCAGTCTCTGCTGAATAAAACCCCTCATAAACCGCCATTCTAATATCGCATTTATATTTATATTTCGTATATGGCAATACGGATATAAACAGCCGGACAGCAACAAATTCGCAAAGGAGATGCAAAATGAAAGCAGTTATTCTCGCCGGGGGCAGAGGGGAGCGTCTGCGTCCGCTTACCTGCTCCCGCCCCAAGCCTCTTGTTGATTTTATGGATGCAGCCGTGCTTGACGCAGTGGTAAAAATGCTCAGAAAGAACGGCATCGGTGAGATTATACTCACCTGCATGCAGTGCAGCGACAGCTTCGAAAGCTTCGCTTCGCGCTGGGGTATAACCGTTGTAAAGGAACATATGCCCTTGGGAACGGCGGGCGCCGTCAAAAACTGCGCCGAAATGCTAACGGATACCTTTGCCGTGGTAAGCGGCGACTGCATATCCGATATGGATATAAAAAAAGCCGCCCAAGTGCACGAAAAGCTGGGCGCAGAGGCTACGCTTCTGCTCATAGAGCCGTCCACGCCTACGGATTTCGGGGTGGTCAGTCTGGACGAAAACGGCTATGTCACTTCCTTTAAGGAAAAGCCGGCGTGGAGCGGGGTGGATTCCCCGTACTGCAATTCCGGAATATATATTTTGGAGCCCTCGGTGCTGGATATTGTTAAGGAAAACACCTGCACTGATTTTTCACAGGATGTTTTCCCCGCATTGCTGGAGCAGGGACGCAGCATTGTCGGGGTTCCCGATTCCGGCTACTGGTGTGATATAGGCGACGAGCAAAAATACAGGCAGGCGCATTTCGATGCCCTTGACGGCAAATGCAGCCTTTTTCGCGCCGGAATAAGCAAAAGGGCGTATATAGGTCGAAATGTGGTGATAACGCCGCCCGTTTATATAGCGGACGGCGCGGAGATACGGGGTCGGAGCATTATAGACAGCTATACCGTAATAGGAAGGGATTGCCGCATAACCGATTCCCATATCCGGGCAAGCGTGCTCTGGCAGCGTGTCAGGGCCGACAGAGCGGAAATAACCCACAGCATAATATGCAGCGATACCGTGCTGGAGGAGGGCGCGTCCGTTTCTGCGGGCTGCGCGGTGGGCGAGCAGTGCACGGTGGGAAGATACGCGCGCCTGCTGCCGGGCTGCCGCCTTTGGCAGGGCGTAACGGTGCAGGCGGAATGCAGCGTAAGCCGGGATGTCCGTGCTCCGGCAGAGGTAAAAAAGCAAAGCGCAGAAGCTCTTGGAAATATTTTCTTAAGCGATGCCGCCTTTGCAGGGCTGTTTAACGCCGCCAGATGCTTTGCGCAAAATAAAAACACCGTTGCCGTAATTCCGCAAGCGGAGGGCAGCGCACAGGCCGCCGCGGCCGCCGCTGCCTGCGGCGCGCTGCTTGCCGGGTCGCGGGTGCTCTTTTCTTCGCCGGGCAGCATGGGTCAGGCGCGCTTTTTCGTGCGGGAATATGCCGCTCAGGGCGGAATAGCACTGTGCGTTCGGGACGGCGGCATCAGCGCCCGCTTTATGGATAAGCACGGTCTGCTGCTTTTGCCGCAGCAGCTGAAAAGCATCACTAAACAAATGAATTCCGATTGCCCGCCGCTTAGGCAGGGCGGCTCCGTTGCCTTCCGGGAGGTGAAAGGCGCATATCTCGGGCGGCTTGCCGCTCTTGTCGGCAGGGCGCGGGGAGTCGGCGTTGCCCTGTGGGGAGATGCTCAGGCGGCGCTTTTTGTGCAGCAGGCCGTAAGCAGCGCAGGAATACGCGCGGAAATTGCATTAAACGGAAACGGGCCGGAGCAGCTTGTAAAGCAGGGCTGTATATTCGGCGTAAGCGTGGCAGGGGATTTCACGGTGCGCGCAGTAAGCGACGAAAACGGAAAAAAACTGTCCTATGAACAGCTTTTAAGCCTGCGCGCAGTGCTTTGCCGCCATTGCGGGCTTCCGGCCGTGCTTCCGGGGGATTGCTCCCAAGCAATACGGGATGCCGTGCAAAAAGCGGGGTGCACGGTAATTTCGCAGGGCAATACTGCGGATGATGCCGCGCGGGCGCTCATCGGGCAGTGCGGACTGCGCGGCAGCGGCGAGGAAAAGGCGGCTCTGCTTTTAACGGATGCCGCAGCCTTTGTGCTGGCCCTTGCCGATTGCGTAACGGTGCTCAATAAACCGGTAAGCCGGCTTGCCGACGGAGCTCAGGGGGATTGCCGCCTGTGGGTGCGCTGCCCGGACCGTCTTAAGGGCAGAGTCATGCAGCAGGTGCGCGCCAAAAGCAATTCAACTCAGGTAAAATGCGTTCCGGACGATTCCCTTGCCGTTATCCGCGTGCATGCAAACGCACTGTCGCAGGAGTTTGCAAGGGAGCTTGCCATGGATATGCAGGCAGTCATTGACGAAACCGTGCGCCACGGTCAAAGCTGATAAAAGCCGGTATACGGCAATACGGACATTATAAAAAATAATAAAAACAATAATTATAATTCTTATAGAAACGGAGCAAAACAGATGAAAAACAGGATCATCAGCGTGTTTGCCCTAACGGTGCTGGCACTTGTGATGTGCCTTTCAACGGCGCAGGCGGCATCGTTAAAACGGGGCAGCAGCGGGGACAAGGTCACACAGCTTCAGCAAAAGCTTAAAAACTGGGGCTATTACAGCGGCAGTGTGGACGGAGTATTCGGTTCCGCAACCGAAGCCGCCGTAAAAAAATTTCAAAAGAAAAACGGTCTCACCGCCGACGGCATAGTGGGCAAGGCCACTGCCGAAAAGCTGGGGCTTCAGCTTTCCGGCGGTCAAAGCGCGGCATCGGGCGATGTGGATCTTATAGCCCGCGCCGTTTACGGCGAGGCAAGGGGAGAGCCCTACGAAGGACAGGTGGCGGTCGCTGCCGTTATTCTAAACCGCGTGCGCTCAGCATCCTTTCCCAATACGGTGTCCGGAGTAATATATCAGCCCGGAGCTTTTGACGCGGTAAGCGACGGTCAGCTTTATCTTACGCCGGATTCCACCGCCTACCGCGCCGCGCGCGATGCCATGGCGGGATGGGATCCCACCGGCGGCTGCATATACTATTACAATCCCAAAACCGCCACCTCAAAATGGATACGCTCCCGCCCCGTTATGCGCACCATCGGCGATCATGTGTTCTGCACATGAAAAATTAAAACACCCCTCTAAAACAAATGTATCGATACCGAAAACGGAGGAAATATGGAGCATAACAGCAGCAATAAAAATATCAATAATGAGAGCGGCAATAAAAACAGCAAAAGAACCGTAAGCCGCTGCATAACGGCGGTGTGCGCCCTTGCGGGGCTGTGCGCCGTGCTTGCAATAGGGGCAATCGTGCAGTGCCAAAGGCTGACACAGGCGGAGCGTACCCTGCGTGCAGGCTATGAAAACAGCCTGTACTGCGCCATGGACGGGCTTAATACCGTGTATAACGAGCTTTGCAAAGCGGAGCTTACCGCAGACCGCGATTATAAGCGCGAGCTGTACCGCGAGATCAGCGCTCAGGCGGGCGCAGTGCTGCCCCGTATAGCCCAGCTTCCCATATCGCAAAGCTCCATTCAGAACAGTGAGCAGCTGCTTAATCATATTTCCGATTACTGCGGCTTTCTTGCAAAAAACGAAGAAGAGCAGCAGGAGGAAAAAACAAATATAGCGGCTTTAAGGGAAAGCTGCGGGAAGCTGTATGCTGCCTTGGACGGCATAGACGGCGATCTTCGCGGCGGCTCGGATGTTTTTTCCGCAGAGGAGGCGGCAAAAACCGATACGGCATGGCAGCAGGCGGAGGCGGACGGAGTAAGCTATCCCGCGCTTATCTATGACGGCCCGTTTTCTCAGGCGGAGGATATAGGCAGGGCGCGCACCGAGCGCCCCGAAGCAACGCAGCAGGAGGCGGCGCGCACGCTTGCGGCATTTATGGACGATCCCGCAGCGCAGGGGCGATCCGAGGGCAAAATTCCCGTCTATATCTTTTCGAAAAACGAAAAAAGCGCGGCCGTAACGGTTCAGGGCGGGTTGCTGCTGTGGTATATCGATGCAGGTGAGCAGCCGGAGGGCGAGGTAAGCGTGCAGCAGGCGAGGCAAGCGGCGCAAAGCTTCCTTGAAGCAGCGGGCTATCAGGGCTTTGAGGCGGTGTTCTCCAGCAGCACATCGCAAAGCGTAATATTCAATTTCACGCCCCTTCTTGGAGAAGCAGCAGTATATTCGGATCTTGTAAAGGTGCGGGTCTCGCTTTCAAGCGGCAGAGTAATAGGCTTTGAGGGAACGGAATATGTTGTAAATAACCGTGAACGCAAGCCGGAAAATCCCGACATTACGCCCTCGCAGGCGCGGGAAAAGCTCAGCCCGGAGCTCAGCGTGGAGCGTGTCCGCCTCAGCATAGTGCCCAAGGGCAATTCCGAGGTGCTTGCGTGGGAGTTTTACTGCCTTAAGCAGGAGGATAAATATGTGGTTTATATCGATGCAAAAACCGGCAGTCAGGTGCAGATGTTCCGCATAATAAACACCGATAACGGCGAGATGGTAATATAAGTCTGCAAAGCGGCGCACTTGCACGGTTATGCGTTTCAACATGCTGCATAAAAAATTGCACAGCGCTCAGCCACCCGTGCGGCGGGCGCTCGGCATGCGCCCTGCGCGCCCCCGTCCGGCCCGGTCGGGCCGGCCCCGGGTTCCCCGGGGGCCGCACCTGCGCCGCCCGCGGCTTTTGCGCGCATACCGGCATATCGCGCCGCCGCTTCTTATAAATAAAACAGACAACCGAGCTGCAAAAACAAAAGAAGCGGCGAAGCCTTTAAGCTCCGCCGCGTTTTGTACTCCGCAGAGTGTTTCGGCATAATGCCGCTTACTGTTTTTTTATCAGACGGTATTTCTGCGGAGCCGCGGAGGAGGGTACATTGAAGGTAAACTCAAAGGTTCCGTCTGAAGCGTCATACCATGTTTGCCAGTAGTCATTTCCGTGCACGCCCTGTTCAAGCTCATGCCAGGCACCGTCCCTTTCAAATTCCAGGCGCCAGCCGGAGTATCCGTTTACGCCGCTTATCGTAACGGGCACATATCCCGTTCCGCCCGTAATCGTAAACTCGGCGGCCGTGCCGCTTTGGCGGTTTTCCGCGTTTATCAGCGGCGTGTACAGCCGTTTTACCGTGCCCACGGAGGCGGAAACGGACAGGCTGCTTTGTGTTGCATATGTATATGGCATGTGCCATGTGTTCCATTTTTCCGGGTCTATCGAAGCAAGATATTCACTTTGCGACCAGCAATCCTCACGGTGCGCCGGAAGGTTAAAATATATAAGCGTAAAGCTTACCGTGCTTCCTGCCTTTATAATTCCGCCCGCTTCCGTGGGCGGGATCAGTTCAAATCCGGCGCCCTCCCACGAAAGAGAGGGTGAAACATAAACACCCGTTGTCCGCACGCTGAAGGAGGGGGAGGTGTACTCCTTTCCGTTTATTACGGCCCGGTATTCCTTTATGCCTATGGCCTTGTTGCCCTTGCTCTGCCCCTGTGCCGCCCCTAAAAAGGCAAACCATGCGCCCTCTCCGGGCATTTGTACCGGAAGCATGGAATTCATATATCCCGGAATCCCGTCAACGGCGGGCAGCGAAAATACGCCCTCTGTTTTTATTTTTCCTGCATCAAAACTCACAAGCCCTTCACTGTTGCCCACGGCCATCGTGTCCCAATAATCGTAATTGTATGTGTCCGCGCCGAACTGGTAAAACCACATTCTGTCATAGCTTACATCCCCGTTAAAGGTGTAGCTGAAGCTTTGATACGCCATTGATATATCGTCGGTGCGAGGCGTGCGGGCGGAGATGTCAAATGTGATTTTGTCGCCCACCTTGCCCGTATAGAACACCTCGGAAAGGCAGGGCCCGTGATTTTTGAAAAATGTCTTCATTCCCTTCACGCGCCCCGCACCGCCGGCAAAGGTGTAACCGAGAAAATCCGCGCCCCCTATGTTTGTTGTCCAGTTGTATTTTTTGCCGTCCACGCGGGAATACAGCCCGAAGGCGCATATGTCGCCCATGGAGCAGTGCGTGTAGGAGCGTGCGGTATCGTAGCAAAAGCTCTCTCCGTAGGCCCCCAGCGAGCAGCTTTCCCATTGCTGCTGTCCGCCCCACCCGGCAAGGCAAAGCTGTGAGTGCGTAACACTTTCAATGCCGCCCCAGCGCGCATAGGAAACGCAGAAATCATAGCTTACGCCGGAATTCGCAGGAACCTCTATCACCGTGTAGCAGTGATACCAACGCCCCTCCCAGTAACGCCGCGGCGAGTCGGATTCTACCTGAGCATCATAGTAGTGCCAGTTTCTTGTTATCTGCACTGCATGCCCCGTAGGCTCCCCGGTAAGGGGGTCAAGCAGCATAGGGGTGGGTCCGGTAACGCTCAGCGGCTGCTCTTTAATAAACTGCACGGGTATTCTTACCGCTTGGTCTGAGTCGTTTTTAAGGGTAAAGCGCACCTTTTCGTATGTGTCAAGGTCCTTTTCGGTCAGCTCTCCTTCCACGGGCGAAAACGCATTGTTAACATCCACCGATATAAATCCGTGATTTGCATCAAAGGTCGTTTTCTGCGTTCTTTTGCGCGGAGAAAGCTGCTCCGCCTCCGCTGTCACCGCCTCCATGGCCCTGTAAAGCGGCACCGGGTCGGCCTCCGAAACCTTTGGCACAATAATAATGCCAAAACCCCCGAATTTGTTTTTTGCAATGCGCTTTATCGTGCTTTTTGCAGCTATGTATCCGTTTTCCGAAAACAATTTTGCATCGCTTCCCGATGGCGCTATCACGGTATAGCTGCCGTATTTTCCGCAAACAAACGCGCTTGTGCCGTCCTGAGAAACAGTGCATTCATCGCCCTCCTGCAAATAAAGCTGCATTGTAAGCTCAATGTTTTCCAGCCGTTTTTCCGCAGGGGATATTTCAATGTTCATCGAAAAGAACTCCGGCGTCAGCATCACTTCAAAGCGTCCGGTTATATCGCTGCGCTCCGAATTTTTCAGATACATCACATCGGCGCGCTGAATAAACCTCCCCGTTTCCAGAATGCGGGTGCTGTCCGTTCCGCCCTCCGAGGGCACTACCTGATTAAGAGCGTGCTCTTTGCCGTCCAGCTTAACGGAGTATTTTGTAACAGTCCGGGGCATGGCGGATATCAAAGCCTCGGCTTCTGCGGAATCCTCCTGTGCAAGCGGCGTGCCGTACGCACCCAAACGCATAAGCCCGCCGGTTACCGCGCTTATGCTCAGCCCGTAACGCCCGGTGGAGGCATAAAGCTCCTTTCTTCCCGCTGCGCCGGGCTGCCCGTTTTCTCCGTAGGAGGAATAGCCGTCCGGCCACCATATATTGGAGTAATCATATTCATAGGCGCGCTGGGTAAAGGTATCGGTTCCGCCGTTCACATCGGGACGGCTGTCTGCAGCGGGCGCGGTTTCCGATTCCGAAGGCAATACCGCAGAGGGCAATGCACCGGGGGCGCAGCCTGCAAGCATAAGGGGTATAAGAGAAAAAACGGTCAATTTCATAAGCCTGTTCATACGGCTCTCCTGTTCCCGCTTTGCCGCCGCTTTTTATGTATGCGGCTTTATACAAAACGGTTTTTATTTTGTATGCTTAAATTATATCATGCGCCCTTTTGCGTATAAACTGATAATATTAACCCCAATAAGCACTATAATAACCGAAAAGGCGGTTTTAACGGCTTTTCTTAAAAACAGTATTTTTTGTGCTGTACCGATTTATGCCCTAACGGCGTGCGGCTGCATCGGGCATTAAAGCCGCGTATAGGCCGCATCGAAATCCGTTTTTGAGAATTGTAAAATAAATTTTACAAATATACGGTTGCCTATACCGACATAATGGTATATCATTATACATGTTTTCCGCGCGCTGTTTTCCGGTCATGCGCGGCTTGCCGAAAAAAAGGCGTGCTTAAAAGCAGCCGGGGAATAGTCGAGGCTTCACCCAAAAGGCCGGAGCGCCGGGTTTCGTTTTTTATAAAAAGATCAAAATCAACATATAAAGCAAGCGTAATAACATAAACAGGGGAAAAAGCTTATGAATAAATACGGTAAGGGTAAAAATAAAAAGGGCTGGCCGATTGTGGTCATGGATATACTGCTTATAGGTGCTGCACTGGTGGTGTTTTCGCTTTTCCATCATGTTCTGCCAAGCGAAGCGCAGGGGCCGTCCGGAACGGTGGGAACCATTACAATTCCCACGCCCACGGCGGCAAATACGCCCGCAAATACTCCCGCTCCGGGAGAAACTCCGGGCCCCGATCAAACGCCGCAGCCGGAGAATCAGGGGCAGTTCGGCGCAAAATTTGCCGATAAATTCAGTCAGGACGGCACCGTTACCCATACGGAAAATCTGTACAGGAGCCGTGATATCAGCATTGAAATCAGCACCCGCACCACCAAGGTCGATAAGGGCAATGTGGTGTATCATGTTGCGGATATCTACATCCGAAACATAGAAAATTTCAAAACCCGGCTTGCAAACGATAAATTCGGTCAGGGCTTTACGGAGGATGTGCGCAAGCTCACCTATGAATCGGGCGGCATAATCGGCTTAAGCGGCGATATGTCCTCAAAAACGCGGGGCGGTATAGTAATAAGAAACGGCGTTATCTATCAGGAAAAGCCCTACCGCGATGTCTGTGTGCTTTATTACGACGGCACAATGGCCACTTATTATGAAAAGGATTTCAGCATGGACTACGCCAAAAGCCACGGCGCCTATCAGGCGTGGGATTTCGGACCCCGTCTGCTTGGCGACAACGGCGAGGTGCTTACCGAGTTCAACAGTAAGGTCAATACCTATAATCCGCGCTCCGTAATCGGTTATTTCGAGCCGGGACACTACTGCTTTGTGGCAATAGACGGCAGACAAAGCGCCTCCGTGGGCACGACAATGCAGCAGACCGCGCAGCTTATGCACGATCTGGGGTGCAAGGTGGCCTTCAATCTGGACGGCGGACAAAGCGCCGTCATGTCGCATAATAACGGCGACGGTAACTGGGAAAACGACTTGGTCAATTCCCCCTCGGGCGGCGGAAGAAAGCTCAGCGATATCCTTTATATCGCGGAAGCCGGCGCTTAAAACGCAAAAACGGCATTATAAAGCGGCAAATATAAATATCGTAAACTATACAAGAAAGCATCAGCATATAAAAAACAGAAGGCGGCATGCCTTCTGTTTTTATATCCGCCGCGCTGATATGCGGCGGAACACTCACAGCTTTAATATATTTTTGAAATAAATTCAGCCGAACAATCCGAAGAACCAGGAAAGAAAGCCGGTGGACTGCAAAAACAGTATAAACATCATAACGGGCGCAATATACCGTATCATAATGCGGTACAGCTGCTTGCGGCGGAATTTTTCCCCGTTTCTCTCCATTTCGTCGCATACATAGTCCGGCGTCATTATCCAGCCCAGCAGAATCGTGGAAATAAGGGCGATAAACGGCATCATAACGCTGTTGCTTATGTAATCCATAATATCAAGCAGCTGTCCCGTCGTTCCGTTGGGCAGCTTTACATTTACATAAAACAGGCTGTAACCAAGGGCAATCACGGCAGAGGCTGCAAGATAAATCGCCGACAGCACCAAAACGGTCTTTTTGCGGCTTGTATGGAAAATTTCCATGCAGTTTGCGGTAATGGATTCCAGCACCGATATACAGGAGGTAAGGGTTGCAAAAATTGCGGTCACAAAAAACAGAATTCCCACAACCGTGCCCGCCTTGCCCATGGCGGCAAAAACCTTGGGCAGGGATACAAACATAAGGCTGGGTCCTGCGCTCATGCCCTCCGTGCCGGAAAATACAAATACGGCGGGGATAATCATGGCGCCCGCCAAAAAGGCTACGCCGGTATCAAACAGCTCTATGCGGTTTACCGCCTTGTTCAGGTTGACCTCCGGCTTTACATATGAGCCGTAGGTTATCATAATTCCCATGGATACGCTTAAGGAAAAGAAAAGCTGACTCATTGCATCCAGCAGAATCTGAAAAAAGCGCGAAACGGTCAGACCTTCAAAATTCGGCGTCAGATAGTATAAAAAGCCTTCCCAGCCCGTGCGGGTCTGCCCCGAAGCGTCCGTAGCGGACAGCGTAAGGGAATATATCGATATTGCAATAACCAGCACAAGCAGCACCGGCATCATCCACTTTGAAACCCGCTCAATGCCGCTTTCGATGCCGTTATACACAATAAAAGCGGTAACCGCCATAAATATAAGTGCGTATATTACCGGAGAGGTGGGGGAGGTTATAAACGAGGTAAAAAAGCCGTCCCCGGCCGCAGTCTCAGCCTGCCCGCTTATATATAAAACCGCGTACTTTGTTATCCAGCCGCCTATAACCGCATAGTATGTCATAATTATTACGGGTACAAGAAAGGTCAGTATCCCCAGAAATTTGAATTTCGGGTTCATCTGCGCATACGCGCCTATCGCGCTTTTTCTTGTACGCCGCCCTATTGCAATATCCGAGGAAAGCAGGGTAAAGCCGAAGGTAACAACCAGTATCAGGTATATTATCAGAAACAGGCCGCCGCCGTCCTTTGCGGCAAGGTAGGGGAAGCGCCATAAATTCCCCACGCCCACCGCGCTTCCGGCTGCTGCCAGAATAAATCCCAGCTGTCCCGAAAAATGATTTGATTTTTTTGTGTTTGCTTTTTTCTCCATACAATGTACATCCTATAATTTGTATTTATAAATTTATAATAAGTCTTTTGCTCAAAAGCCGGTATCGGGCTTATATTTAATGCTTCCGCTTGCTGCCCTTGCCGGTATTATTCCGCGTCCGCCGCGTTTCCGGCGGTGTTTGCGGCCTTCCTTTTCGCTGCGCGCCGGGAAAAGAGCGCCGAAACCAGCGGAGATATTACCAGAGAGCATATTATCGCCGCCGCCCCCGTCATGGGAGCGGAAAGGCCGGAAAGGCCGGAAATACCGGCAAGCGTTATAAGCATGGCGCATATAACGCTTGCCCACGCTCCGTAAACATTCATGCCCTTTTTAAGGCGCACGCCCCACAGATACGGCCCTATAAAAGCGCCGCTTACCGCGCCCCAGGAATAGGACATCAGGTTTACTATCGCATCGGCATTGGAAAGCGCCAGCGCGGCCGAAGCGCCTATCAGAATAACACATACCCCGCGCAGAACATTTATGCTGCTGCGGCCGCCGTCCTTCTTTTTCAGTATATCCACGGAAAAGCTGGAGGCGGAAGTAAGCACAATGGAGGACAGCGTGGACATGGAGGCGGACAGCACCATAACCGCAATTATGCCGAAAAGCACATCGCCCGCAGCCCCCAGCGGCGTAAGCACCTGCTCCAGTATCCGGGGCACCACAAGGTCGCCGTTCGGTTTTCCGGAGGCGTCAAGCGGCATTGAACCCTGCATATATACCCGCCCGAAGGTGCCTATAAGATAGGAGCCCACCGCAATGATAAGAGAAAATACCGTGGAAATAACTGTGGCCTTGCGTATTTCGCCCTCTCCCTTTATGGCGTGAAACTTATGCGCCATCTGCGGCAGTCCCCATGTGCCAAGGGAGGTCATTATTATCAGCGCCGCAAGCTCCGGCGAAAAGCAAAACAGGCTGTTAAGCGCCTGCCCGGCTTCCCCGCTTTGCCTCTCAAGCTCCGCCATGCCGCCTGCAAACCCGCCGATTTCGGGGTTGAATATAATAAGGCAGGTAACAACAATTATGCCTATAAGCATTATCATGCCCTGAATAAAATCGTTTACGGCTGCGGCAAGATAGCCTCCCAGCACGAGATAAACCGCAGTCAGCAGCGCCATTGATATTATAACGGCGTTAAAGGGCAAATTAAAAGCTCTGTCAAACAGTATACCCAGCCCGGAATATACGCTTGCGGAGTAGGGAATGAGAAAAATAAACATAATAAGGCTTGCGGCCCTGCAAAGCAAAGGGGAAGAGTAGCGGTTTTTGAAAAATTCCGGCATGGTCGCACTGTGATGGCGCTCCATGGCGCGGTATGTGCTTTTGCCCAGTATCAGCCATGCCGCAAGCGTGCCGATAAGGGCGTTGCCTATGCCTATCCATACGGAGGAAAGCCCGTATTTCCAGGATACGCTGCCGCCGTAGCCTATAAATACCACGGCGCTGAAATATGTGGTGCCGTATGCAAAGGCGGAGAACCAGCCGCCAAGGCGTCCGCCGCCCAGCATGAAGTCCTCCGTGCTTTTGATTTTTCTGGCAGAAATTATGCCCGTTGCCGACATTGCGGCAACAAAAAGCAGTAAAATGCCGTAACGAATAGCAGTATTCATTTTTTCCGTCCTTCCGTGCTTCTGTTTGCTTAAATGTGTAACCCTTTTCCGTGTTTCCGTACTGCAATACGATATACCATTATACAGCTTAAAATTATATCCGTTATCGGCGGCTTTGTAAAGGGATTTAACAGTTTGTACACAGCTGTTCTCCGTTTTTTCATACTTTATTTACCGTTTGTCTGTTGTATTTTTCGCGCATACGGTTATAATAAAGGCGTAAAGAATGAGGCGGCGATGAAGAACAGGCATCGCAGCCGCGTTTGTACAATCCTCCTACTAATATACCCCCTATCGGAAGGGCCGCCGCAGGGCGGCCTTTTCCGTTTTCAAAAGCGTATTTTTGTAAAAAATTTTTTCAAAAAATTTCTGATGCATTTTAATGCGTTTTTTTGCTGTTTTTAATGCGTTTTTTATCGTTTTTTCACTGTTTTTTTGTAGTTTTTTTCCTTTGAAAAAGTCGGTGGCACACATTTGGCGGGCTTGTGTCATAAGTGCGGACGGGCCGTCATAAATAATTAACGGGTGTTTTCATTTCTAAAAAGCAAAAAACGGGAGAAAAAATATGAAAAAAATATGCATCTTTGCGGCGGAATTCCTTGCTGCGGGGCTGATTTTGGCGTTTTTGGCCATATCCGGAGCACGGGGAGCGGGCATAAGCTGCCGTGCGGAAAAACAGCTGCAGTGCTCAAGGGAGGCGGCGCAGCAGCCGTTTGCGGACATTCTTCCGCAACCCGAAAATGCGCAAAGCAGCGGGCAAAATGCCCAAAATACGGAAGAAATCAGCATTTATTGCCAAAGCAGCAAAAGCGTTGTGCGCCTTGATATGCAGGAGTATATAACGGGAGTGGTGGCGGCGGAAATGCCGTCTTCTTACGGAATTGAGGCACTTAAGGCACAGGCGGTGGCGGCAAGGACCTATTTTGAATATAAGCGCAGGCGCGGCGGCTGCGGAAAAGACGATTCCTGCGCGGTGTGCACCGCATCGGGGCACTGCCAGGCCTATGCGGATAAAAACGAACGCAGGAAAAAGTGGGGCAAAAGCTTTGAAGAAAAGGAGGCGCGTATACAGCAGGCCGTAAGGGATACGCAGGGCGAGATCATGACCTTCGGCGGAGAAGTCGTTTTGGCAATGTACCACGATTCCTCCTTCGGCAGCACCGAGGCCTATCATGATCTGTACTCCGGCGGCAGAGCGGAATATCTGCAAAGCGTTTCCACTCCGGAAAAAGCACGGGAGGTAAAGCGCATAAAGGCGATAAGCTGCGCGGAGTTTGCACGGCAGCTTGCAAAAAAATTCCCGGATTGTGCGGTGCAGGCGGCTCAGCTGCAAAATCAGCTGGAAATTAAGGAGTTGACGGCGTCCGGCAGGGTAAAAACCGTCCGCGTGGGCAAAATTACCGTAAGCGGCAGTGAATTTGAGGCGGCCGCAGGGCTGAGAAGCACCCTTTACAGCTTTAATTTTTCGGCCGGCAATATAATATTTACAAATTACGGATACGGACACGGCGTGGGAATGAGCCAGCGCGGCGCGGCGGCCATGGCAAAGGCAGGCAAAAGCTATGAGGAAATATTGCTGCATTATTATAAAGGAGTGAGGATAGAAAATATCGATGCAAAATAGAGAAAAAAGAGCATGAAAGAAGAAAAAGATGCGCCGGTTTAGCTTTTGAGCGCAAAAAATATGTATATAACACTTCCGTGGGGCAAAAATAACTGCGGAGGTGTTTATTTATGAATTTAGGACCGTTCAAAGACAGAACAAGGAAAAAAGGCTCGTTTATAAAAGCCGTCGGCAAGCAGGGAATATGCGCAATAGCCTTTCTGGCCCTTGCGGTGGGCGGAATAGTGCTGGCTGTATCCCTCGGGGGAAAAACAGGACAGCAGGCACAGGCCGACCCCACGGCAAAGCCGCCGCAGGCGGAGGTTACGCGCAGACCGAGCGGCGACAAGGATGTTGCGGCGCCCGGGCTTGTGACCGTCCCGGAGAAGATGCTCTTGCCGGTAAAGGGGGAAATGCGCAAGGAATTTGCGCAGGACAGCCTTGTTTTCAGCCAAACCATGAAGGAGTGGAGCACGCATAACGGCGTGGATATCTCCTGCGCCCAGGGCGATAAGGTGGCTGCGGTGTTAAGCGGAACCGTGGAGAAGGCGCAGGCAGATTATCTGCTTGGGAATGTTGTGGTAATAAAACATTCAAACGGGCTGAAAACCGTATATGCCGGTCTTGATGCCATTGCGGACGATATAAAAGCCGGCACAAAGGTGGTTGCGGGCAAGGAGATAGGAACGGCGGGCAACACGGCGCTTAACGAAATAGCGGACGGAGCTCATCTGCATTTCGAGGTGCTTAAGGACGGAAAAAATGTTGACCCCATGGAATACCTTGACGACGCAATAAAGTAAACGCAAAAACGGCCCTAAGGGGCCGTACATAAATTAGGATCATGCGTCCTTTCCGCAAGGCGTAAAACGGATGCAATGCCGCTGCTTACGAATTTGTGTGTTTTCGGGCGGGAGCTGCTTTGAAAATTCAATCAGTAAATCCAGCAAAAATACGAAACGGCCGCAGCGCAGCCGCAAACAAGTGCAATAAAGAGTTGCAAAAAGAATAATACCGTGATATAATACGCATAACCTTTGATAAGGGGTTTGCTTGAGTGGGCTTGACATAATCCCACTCTTATTTTTTGAAGGTGGAAATATATGGAAATATGTGAAGCCGCGCGGCAATGCGCCGGTCCGCTGATAGAGAAGCTGGGTTATGAGCTTGTGGATGCGGAATATGCCATGCAGGACGGACTGATGTGCCTTTGCTTTTATATATGGAAGCAGGGAGGCGTTTCCCTGGACGACTGTGAGCAGGTATCCCGCGCCGTTGAAGCGCCGATAGAGCAGGCGGATGTAACGCAAGGCAGGCCTTACTGCCTGTGCGTTTCCTCGCCGGGAGAGCGCGCGCTTAAAACGGAAAGGGATTTTGAAAGAAACATGGGCGCCTGCGTTACGGTGGAGCTTAAATCCGCCCTGAAGGGAAAAAAGAAAAAATTCAGGGGGAAGCTGCTTTCCTACGGCGACAAGGTGATAATAAACACGGGCAAGGAGAATGAAACATTCGAAAACGAAAATATTGCCTCCGTAAGCCCGTATATAGGCTTTTGAATAATAAAAAAGACACAGAACACAAAATTGCAGCAATGCATTAAAATGCTGCGAGGCATTTGCAACCGATCAAATTTGGAGGTTATAAAATGAATCTCAATCTTATAGAGGCCGTGGAGGCACTGGAGAAGGAAAAGGGCATCAGCGCCGAGGTGCTGATAGAATCGATAGAGCTGGCTATGGTTTCCGCCTATAAAAAGGCGAAAAGCTATGACGGGGAAATAATTGCCAGAATGGACCGCGAAACGGGAGATGTGCAGATATTCCTCGTAAAGACCGTAGTGGAGCGGCTCAACAATCTGGATTCCGAGCTGTCCCTTGAGGAGGCACAGGAGATAGATCCCCGTTATCAGATAGGCGACCGCATCGAGATAGAGGATACTCCCAAGGATTTCGGGCGTATAGGCGCACAGACGGCGCGGCAGGTAATTACGCAGCGTCTGCGCGAGGCGGAGAAGGGGCAGATATACAGCGAATATGCAGACAAGCAGAACGAGCTGCTTACTGCCTTTGTACACAGAATAGAAAACGATTTTGTATATGTAGAGCTGGGAAAAACCGAGGGGGTGCTTCCGCCCAAGGAGCAGATACCGGGCGAAAAATACGAGCTTAATGAGCGTATAAAGGTGTATGTTGTGGATGTGCGCCGCGCGCTCAAGGGGCCGCAGGTAACGGTGTCGCGTTCCCATCCCATGTTGGTAAAGCGCCTGTTTGAGGTGGAGGTGCCGGAGATACAGGAGGGCATCGTGCAGATAAAATCCATTGCCCGCGAGGCCGGCTCCCGCAGCAAGATAGCCGTGTATGCGGCAGATCCGGACATTGATCCGTTGGGCGCCTGCGTAGGCCCCAAGGGCATCAGAGTGTCCCATATAGTGGATGAGCTTTGCGACGAGAAGATAGATATAGTAAAATGGAGCAGCGATCCGGCGGAATTCATTGCAAATGCGTTAAGCCCGGCCAAGGTGCTTATGGTATCGGTGAATGAGGCGGATAAAACCGCAAAGGCCGTGGTGCCGGACAATCAGCTTTCCCTTGCTATCGGCAAGGAGGGGCAGAACGCACGGCTTACTGCCCATCTTACCGGCTGGAAGATAGATATCAAGTGCCAGAGTCAGGTAGAGGGGCAGGAGGCACAAGACGGAGGCGGAGAGCTTGAAGGCTAAAAAAATACCGATGCGTATGTGTCTGGGCTGCCGGGAAATGAAGCCCAAAAAAGAGCTTATACGCATAGTGCGCGGGCAGGACGGAACGGTAAAGGCGGACGCCACCGGGAAGCTTCCGGGACGAGGGGCGTATATATGCCCAAAGAAGGAATGCCTTGCCGCCTGCATAAATTCAAAGGCTATAAACCGGGCCTTTGAAATTCAGCTTACGCCGCAGGCGTGCAGTGAGCTTGCAAAGGAGCTGGAGCAGCTTGGAAATGAGTAAACGGGCGCTGTCCCTTCTCGGTCTTGCCTGCGGCGCGGGCAAGGCGGTAAGCGGCTTTACCGCGGTTAACAAAGCGGTGGAAGCGGGCAGAGCGCATTTGCTGCTGCTTGACGGCGGCATGACGCAGGACGGCAGAGATAAATATTTTTCTTTGGCAAAAAAACATTCCGTACCGTGTATAACGGCAGGAGAGGGTTTTTGTGCATACATGGGACATCCCGAACGGAAGGCGGCGGCGGTGTGCGACGCCGGTTTTTCCGCGGAGATATTAAAAGAGATCAATAATACACTTAATCAATAATACACTTATAAATGCGGGGGTATTTAGCGGTAATGAGTAAGAAGCAACCTATTGTAGCCGAGGTTCGGGAAACCGGAAACTCGCTGCTGTCCATGCTTGACGGTATAAAAGCGGACGCTCTCAAGATGCAGCAGACGCTTAAGGACAGAGAGGGCGAGCTTCGTCAGAAGCTGGCACAGCAGAAAAAGGAGCTGGACGAGCAGCGCCGTATTGAGGCTGCAAGGCTTATTGAGCTTGCGCACGAGGAGAAGGCCAACCGGCAGAAAACGGCCTCCGAGGCATCGGAGCAGGCGGAGGCTCCCGCAGAGATAAGCGCGGAGGCACAAAGCAGGCAGGAGGAAAAAGAAAAGACGGAAATGCCTGTACAGACCAAGGGCGAGCAGCCGGAGGCAGTGCGGCCTGCCGCGCAGGAAGAAAAAAAGGAACAGGAAAAACCGGCGGAGGAGAAGCAGCCTGCAAGCGAGTCTGCACCCAAGGAGCGCACCGATCGTCCGCAGGGTGCGTATCAGCAGCGCGGCGACCGTCCGCAGGGCGCATACCAGCAGCGCAGCGACCGTCCGCAGGGTGCGTATCAGCAGCGCGGCGACCGTCCGCAGGGCGCATACCAGCAGCGCGGTGACCGTCCGCAGGGTGCATATCAGCAGCGCGGTGACCGTCCGCAGGGTGCATACCAGCAGCGCGGTGACCGTCCGCAGGGCGCATACCAGCAGCGCGGTGACCGTCCGCAGGGTGCATATCAGCAGCGCGGCGACCGTCCGCAGGGTGCATATC
>CAKSKV010000011.1 GCA_934465535.1 uncultured Clostridia bacterium
GTCTTGCCATGGTCTACGTGACCGATGGTTCCGATATTAACGTGCGGCTTGCTTCTTTCGAATTTTGCCTTTGCCATTTTATTTTCCTCCTGTTAAGTTATTTTGCGGCGATTTTCTCCGCGATATTCTTGGGTACTTCCTCGTAGTGGTCAAACTGCATGGTAAACTGTCCGCGGCCCTGTGTTCTGGAACGCAGGTCGTTGGAGTATGCAAACATCTCGCTCAGCGGAACCATTGCATGGATAACCTTGGCTCCGGCTCTGTCCTCCATGCCCTCCACGCGGCCGCGGCGGGAATTGAGGTTTCCGATGATATCGCCCATGTAGTCCTCGGGAACTACGACTTCAACCTTCATCACAGGCTCAAGCAGTACGGGATCCGCCTTGCGGGCAGCCTCCTTGAATGCCATAGAACCTGCTATCTTATATGCCATTTCCGAAGAGTCGACATCATGGTAAGAACCGTCAAGCAGCGTTACCTTGAAGTCCACACATTCGTAGCCGGCCAGCACGCCGGACTTGGCAGCCTCCTGAATACCGGCGTCAATAGGAGCAATAAATTCCTTGGGTATTGCGCCGCCCACGGTCTTGTTCTCAAAGGAATAGCCCTGACCGGGTTCAACAGGCTCGATCTCAATAATACAGTGACCGTACTGTCCGTGACCGCCGGTCTGACGGACATACTTGCCCTCCTGACGCACCTTCTTGCGGATGGTCTCGCGGTATGCAACCTGCGGCTTGCCCACGGTAGCCTCTACCTTGAACTCGCGCAACAGACGGTCCACGATAATCTCCAGATGCAGCTCGCCCATACCGGCAATAATGGTCTGACCGGTCTCCTGATCCGTATAGGTCTTGAAGGTAGGATCCTCCTCGGCCAGCTTCACAAGAGCCATGGTCATCTTTTCCTGACCGGCCTTCGTCTTGGGCTCGATGGCAACCTGAATAACCGGATCCGGGAACACCATGGATTCAAGAATGATCTCATGGTTCTCATCGCACAGCGTGTCGCCGGTGGTGGTGTCCTTAAGGCCCACAACCGCCGCTATATCGCCGGCGTAAACCTGCTCGATCTCCTCGCGGTGGTTTGCATGCATCATCAGTATGCGTCCCATTCTCTCCCGCTTGCCCTTAGTGGAGTTATACACATAGGAGCCGGCGGTAAGGGTTCCGGAATATACGCGGAAGAATGCCAGTTTTCCCACAAAGGGGTCGGTGGCAATCTTGAAGGCCAGCGCAGAGAACGGCTCGCTGTCGCTTGCGTGACGGTCCTCCTCAATATCGGTGCCCGGCAGTACGCCGCGAATAGCGGGAATGTCGGTAGGCGCAGGCATATAGTCCACAATCGCGTCCAGCAGCTTCTGCACGCCCTTGTTGCGGTAGGAAGTACCGCAGGTAACGGCGTTCATCTGGTTGGCGCAGGTGGCCTTGCGGATGCCGGCCTTGAGCTCCTCTATCGTAAGCTCCTCGCCCTCAAGATATTTCATCATCAGGTCCTCGTTGACCTCGCAGGAAGCAACATTCTCTACCATTTCATCATGGTATTTCTGCGCCTGCTCCTTCATGTCCTCGGGGATATCCGTGATGTCAATCTTTTCGCCGAGATCGTCAAGATAAATATACGCCTTCATCTCTACCAGGTCGATAATTCCCTTGAAGGAATCCTCGGCGCCGATAGGCAGCTGAATCGGCACGGCGTTGGACTGCAGTCTGTCCTTCATCATGGATACCACGCGATAGAAATCCGCGCCCATTATATCCATTTTGTTAACATATGCAAGCCGCGGAACACCGTAGGTGTCAGCCTGTCTCCAAACGGTCTCGCTCTGAGGCTCAACACCGCCCTTAGCGCAGAATACGCTTACCGCGCCGTCCAGCACGCGCAGGGATCTCTCAACCTCTACCGTGAAGTCAACGTGGCCGGGGGTGTCAATAATGTTTATACGGCAGCCCTTCCAGAAGGCGGTCGTTGCGGCGGAGGTAATGGTTATACCTCTTTCCTGCTCCTGAACCATCCAGTCCATGGTGGCAGTGCCGTCGTGCGTCTCGCCGATACGGTGAGTTTTGCCGGTGTAGTACAGAATACGCTCCGTAGTAGTGGTCTTACCGGCGTCAATGTGCGCCATAATACCGATATTACGGGTATTTTCCAGTGAGTATTGTCTTGGCAAATCCAGCCCTCCTTTAGCTTATCAGGCAAAAGACTACCAACGGTAGTGAGCAAACGCCTTGTTTGCCTCCGCCATCTTGTGTACGTCTTCTCTCTTCTTCACGCTGGCGCCGGTATTGTTTGCAGCGTCCATAATCTCGGCTGCAAGGCGTTCGCACATGGTGCGCTCGCTGCGCTTACGCGTGAAAGTAACCAGCCAACGCAGGCCAAGGGTCTGCCGTCTGTCGGGGCGAACCTCAATCGGAACCTGATAGTTGGAACCGCCTACGCGGCGAGCCTTGGTCTCAAGCAGCGGCATGATGTTCTCCATCGCCTGATTGAAAACCTCGATAGCCTCGCGGCCGGTCTTTTCGTTTATTATATCAAAAGCATCATATACAATACGCTGTGCAACGCCCTTTTTGCCGTCGTACATAATCTGGTTGATAAGCTTTGTAACAACCTTGGATTTATACAGCGGATCGGGAAGCACATCGCGTTTGGGAACTCCACCTCTTCTGGGCATAGTTCTAACCTCCTCGAATTTCAGAAAAAGAAATACAATTCAAAATAAACAGGCATCGCCCCGCAGCATACGGGACTGGATACCCTCAAAGCAAACCTTCCAGCGGAGAAAGCTTACTTCTTGGGTCTCTTTGCACCGTATTTACTTCTTGCCTGCATTCTCTTTGCAACGCCGGCTGTATCCAAAGTGCCGCGAATAATATGATATCTTACACCGGGCAGGTCCTTAACTCTTCCGCCGCGGATAAGCACCACGGAGTGCTCCTGCAGATTGTGTCCGATACCGGGAATGTAGCAGGTACCCTCCATGCCGTTTACCAGTCTTACCCTGGCAACCTTACGCAGTGCGGAGTTAGGCTTTTTAGGGGTCATCGTCTTCACATTCAGGCACACGCCTCTCTTCTGAGGGCACTCCTGAAGAATAGGAGCCGAAGACTTATATTTAGCCTGCTGTCTGCCGTTCTTGATCAATTGGTTGATAGTTGGCATTTACCACTTACCTCCTTTCGTGATCTGTAAATAGTATATAACTTTCTCGCAACCCATTGAGAAAATTAGCGAAAATTATTGAGCACGGCGCACGCCGCACAGCCCACTGCTATGCCGCATAAGCGCCCCAGCTCCTTCATGGAATCAGCCTTTTTCACCTCAACGCCGTAAACAGCGCAAAGCGCAGAGATACGGCTTTTAACCCTTTCCTCCGCGTCCTGTGCCAAAAGCACATATGCTGCATTGCCCGCTTCCACCGCGCGCTCGGTCTGTCTTGTTCCCGCTGCGTGCGGCATGTTCCTGAGGCTGTCCATCACAAAATACCTCTGCTTTGCCGGAATTAGCCAACATAAGCTAATATCCAACATCGCATATAATATCATTCCGGGGGCTATAATGTCAATCGTTTTTCCGGCTGTACCCCCGCATTTTTGCAAAATGTTCGTAAAAAGGCCGTCTCTGCGGCATGCACGCATGCCGCAGAGCAAGCTTTATCTTCTTTTATCGTCCGCCCTTACATCGGCTCAGCCGCAGCAGTCGTCTCCGGGGGCGCAACCGGCGCCTTGGGAGCGTCAATGACCACATCCTTGTATCTCTTAAGTCCTGTACCGGCAGGAATAAGCTTGCCGATAATAACATTTTCCTTAAGACCTGCAAGCGGGTCGATCTTGCCCTTGATGGCGGCATCGGTAAGCACTCTCGTGGTCTCCTGGAACGAAGCCGCGCTCAGGAAGGATTCCGTAGCCAGCGAAGCCTTGGTAATACCCTGAAGTATGCGCTTGCTCACGGCGGGGCGTCCGCCCTCGGCCACCACGCGGGCGTTTATCTCCTCCACGCGGTTGATATCCACCATCTCGCCGGGCAGCAGCTCCGTGTCGCCCGCCTCGTCGATGATTACCTTTCTGAGCATCTGACGCACGATCAGCTCAATGTGCTTATCGCCTATCTCAACGCTCTGACGCTTGTAAACCGTCTGCACCTCACGCAGCAGGAAGGCCTGAAGCTCCTGAACGCCCCTTATGCGCAGCACCTCCTTGGGATCGGGTGAACCCGGAGTAAGCTCGTCGCCCGCATGCACCTCGTCGCCCGTTTCCACAAGCGGCTTTACATTGTAGGTGGGGTTGTACTTGTATTCCTCGCCGTCCTTGCCGGTAATGGTAATCTGATATTGCTTTATCTGCTTGCCCTTTTCCGTAACCGTGGCAACGCCGTCAATGTCGGACAGAATAGCCAGCGCCTTGGGCTTGGGCTTGCGCGCCTCGAATATCTCCTCAACACGCGGCAGACCCTGTGTAATATCCGATCCCGATACCGCACCGCCGGTATGGAAGGTTCTCATGGTCAGCTGCGTACCGGGCTCGCCGATGGACTGCGCCGCTATGATACCCACAGCCTCGCCGGGGGATACCAGCTTTCCGCTGGACATATCCGAGCCGTAGCACTTGCAGCATACGCCGTGTGCGCAGCGGCAGGTGAATACCGAGCGGATATATACTCTCTTTATCTTCTTGGATTCGTCATCGCCGCCTATGGCCACGATTGCATCCGCTATCTTATCGTCGATAAGCTCATTTGCATGCACCACAACCTTGCCCGTATCCGGATCCACTATCTCGTTTACCGAAACACGGCCCAGTATTCTCTGGCGCAAAGGCTCTATAACCGCACGCTCATGCACAACCTCGCTTACCCACATTCCCTTGGGGGTGCCGGTGTCCGGATGGGTCTCCCAGCAGTCCTCCTCGTTAACAATAACATCCTGGCATACATCCACCAGGCGTCTTGTAAGGTATCCGGAGTCTGCCGTACGCAGTGCGGTATCCGCCATACCCTTTCTGGTACCGTGAGAGGAAATGAAGAAATCCAGCACCGTCAGACCCTCACGGAAGTTTGCCTTAATCGGTATTTCGTAAGGCGAACCGTCCGTCTTTGCCATAAGTCCGCGCATACCCGCCAGCTGGCGAATCTGATCCTTGTTACCGCGGGCTCCGGATTTGTTCATCATGTTTATCGGGTTCAGGTCGTCAAAGGACTTCAGCAGCACCTCAAGCACATCGTCCGTCGTCTTTCTCCACAGCTTGATGGTGGCGCTCAAACGCTCCTCGTTTGTTATCATGCCGCGCTCGAAGCTGCGGTTGATGCGGCGTACATCCTTCTCCGCCTCTGCAACTATCTGATATTTCTCCTTGGGCACCACGGCGTCCTTGATACCTACGGTTATTGCGCCGCGGGTGGCAAACTTGAAGCCCAGCGCCTTTATCTCGTCCAGAACCTCGCTGGTTCTGTTAGCGCCGTGCGCCGCGAACACATGGCTGATTATCTGTCCAAGCTCCTTCTTGCCCACGCGGGTGTCCACTTCCAGCTTGAACATGTCGTCCACCGTTTTGCGCTCCACCATGCCTATATCCTGCGGCACCGCCTGATTGAATATGGCGCGTCCCACCGAGGTGTTCACTATCCGGCTTACCTTCTGCCCGTCTATCTCCTTGGTGTAGCGTATGCGCACCGGCGCATGCAGGGGCAGGTTGCCCGTGCTGTATGCCAGCATCGCCTCATCCAGGTCGCGGTATACGCAGTCTTTATACTGTTCGCGCAGATTCTCTTCCACAATGGTAAGATAATATACGCCTATGATCATATCCTGAGTCGGCACCACAACAGGGCGTCCGTCCGCCGGCTTAAGAATGTTGTTTGCCGCCAGCATCAGATAGCGCGCCTCTGCCTGAGCCTCCTGGGAAAGCGGCACATGAACAGGCATCTGGTCGCCGTCAAAGTCCGCGTTGAAGGCGGTACACACAAGCGGGTGCAGCTTGATGGCTCTGCCGTCCACCAGCACCGGCTCAAAGGCCTGTATGCCCAAACGGTGCAGCGTAGGCGCACGGTTGAGCAGCACGGGGTGGTTTACCACCACATCCTCCAGCACATCCCATATCTCGGTGCGGCCTTTGTCTATAAGCCTCTTTGCGCTCTTTATGTTGTGCGCAAAGCCGCGCGCCACCAGTTCCTTTATAACAAAGGGCTTGAACAGCTCAATAGCCATTTCCTTGGGCAGACCGCACTGCGTCATCTTCAGGGACGGTCCCACAACTATAACGGAACGGCCGGAATAGTCAACACGCTTGCCCAGCAGGTTCTGACGGAAGCGTCCCTGCTTGCCGCGAAGCATATCGGAAAGGGATTTGAGCGGGCGGTTGCCGGGGCCCGTTACGGGGCGGCCGCGGCGGCCGTTGTCAATAAGGGCGTCCACCGCTTCCTGAAGCATTCTCTTCTCGTTGCGCACAATGATGTCCGGCGCGGAAAGCTCCAGCAGCTTCTTAAGACGGTTATTGCGGTTTATTACTCTTCTGTAAAGATCATTCAGATCGCTGGAGGCAAAGCGTCCGCCGTCCAGCTGCACCATGGGACGAATCTCCGGCGGAATCACCGGCACCACATCCAGTATCATCCACTCCGGCTTGTTGCCCGACTTGCGGAACGCCTCGGCCACCTCAAGACGCTTTACAAGGCGCGCCTTCTTCTGTCCCACATTCGTCGCGTCCAGCTCGCTGCGAAGCTGAGTGCACAGCTGCTCAACATCTATCTTTTCCAGCAGCTCCTTTATGGCCTCCGCACCCATTCCCGCACGGAAGGAGCCGGCGCCGTAGGTCTGGCGCGCCTCCTGATATTCCCGCTCGGAAAGTATCTGCTGGGGCTTAAGTCCGCTTTCGCCCACATCTATCACTATAAATGCCGCAAAATACAGCACCTTTTCCAGATCCTTGGGCGTAATGTCCAGCATCAGTCCCATACGGCTGGGGATTCCCTTGAAATACCATATGTGCGATACCGGCGCCGCCAGCTCAATGTGACCCATTCTCTCGCGGCGTACCTTTGCGCGGGTTATCTCAACGCCGCAGCGGTCGCACTTGAGCCCCTTATACCGGGCACCCTTGCGGTACTTTCCGCAGGCGCACTCCCAGTCCCTGGTAGGTCCGAATATGCGCTCGCAGAACAGGCCGTCCCGCTCCGGCTTGAGCGTCCTGTAATTTATGGTCTCCGGCTTCTTTACCTCGCCGAAGGACCATTCCCGAATCTTCTCCGGGGACGCCAGCCCTATCTGTATGGAATCAAAGTTATTCAATTCAAACAAGGGGTAATCTCTCCCTTCAATTATTTATTAAAGTTCCTCGTCGTCATCCTCAAGCACGAGTCCGTCGTCCTCTTCGTCATCATCAAACAAGCCCAGATCGGACAAATCCAGCTCATCGTCATCGTCGTCGGCTATCAGGCTTGCCGCATCCTCATCGTCAAGGTCGTCAAGCTCCAAATCGTCGCCGCCGAAAATGTCCACAAGCGGTCCGGTCATCTCCGGAGCCCTGTGCTTGTCTATGCCCTCAAGAATGAACTCCTGTGCATCCGCATCGTCGTCCAGCAGCTCTCGCATGTGCACTTCCTTGCGCTCCTGAGTAAGTATCTTAACATCAAGAGCCAGGGAGCGCAGCTCCTCAAGCAGCACCTTGAAGGATTCCGGAATACCCGGCTCGGGGATATTCTCCCCCTTGATTATGGCCTCGTAGGCCTTCACTCTGCCCACCACATCGTCCGATTTGATGGTCAGTATCTCCTGAAGCGTATGCGCCGCGCCGTAAGCGTACAGCGCCCACACCTCCATCTCGCCGAAGCGCTGTCCGCCGAACTGCGCCTTGCCGCCCAAAGGCTGCTGCGTAACCAGCGAATAGGGTCCGGTGGAACGGGCATGAATCTTGTCGTCCACCAGGTGAACCAGCTTCAGATAGTACATTATGCCCACCGTTACGGGGTTATCAAAGGGCTCGCCGGTACGGCCGTCATACAGCACCGTTTTGCCGTCGGGACGCATTCCCGCCTGCGCAAGAGCCGCATCCAGGTCCGCTTCCTTCGCGCCGTCGAATACCGGGGTGGCAATGTGCCAGCCCAGCTTTCTTGCAGCCATGCCCAGATGCACCTCAAGCACCTGTCCCACATTCATTCGGGAAGGCACGCCCAGCGGGTTAAGCACTATCTCCACCGGGGTTCCGTCCGGAAGGAAGGGCATGTCCTCCTCGGGCAGTATGCGCGAAATAACACCCTTGTTTCCGTGACGGCCCGCCATTTTGTCGCCCACGGAGATCTTTCTCTTCTGGGCAATGTATACGCGCACCATCTTGGAAACGCCCGGAGCCAGCTCGTCCTTGTTTTCACGGGTAAAGGTCTTTACATCCACTATGATTCCCGCCTCGCCGTGCGGCACGCGCAGCGATGTGTCACGGGTCTCGCGCGCCTTCTCTCCGAATATCGCGCGCAGCAGACGCTCCTCCGCCGTCATCTCCGTCTCGCCCTTGGGCGTAACCTTACCTACCAGTATGTCTCCCGGACGCACCTCCGCACCTATGCGGATAACGCCGTTTTCATCAAGATTCTTCAGCGAATCCTCACCGATGTTGGGTATCTCCTGGGTTATCTCCTCAGGTCCCAGCTTCGTATCCCTTGCCTCGCACTCATATTTTTCAATATGAATAGAGGTGAATATATCGTTTTTAACCAGCTTCTCGCTCAGCAGCACCGCGTCCTCGTAGTTGTAGCCCTCCCACGGCATGAACGCTATGAGCATGTTGCGGCCCAGCGATATCTCGCCCTGATCGGTGGACGGTCCGTCCGCAATGGTCTGACCGGCAGCTACCTGCTCGCCCTGCTTTACTATCGGGCGCTGGTTTATGCAGGTGCCTTGGTTGGAGCGCTTGAACTTCAGCAGGTCATACTTCTGCTCTCTGCCCTTTTTGTCGGTAATAACTATCTTGGTCGCATCCACATAGGTAACGGTACCGCTCTTGCGCGCCAGCACCGTAACGCCGGAATCCTGCGCCGCTTTGTATTCTATTCCGGTTGCCACGATAGGCGCCTGCGGGCACAGCAGCGGCACTGCCTGACGCTGCATGTTCGCACCCATCAGCGCACGGGAGGCATCGTCGTTTTCCAGGAAGGGGATCATCGCCGTCGCCACCGATACTACCTGACAGGGGGATACGTCAACATAGTCCACCTGTGAGGGGCGCACCTCGGTAAATGCCTTCTCTCTGCCCACGCGCTTGCCGCGCACCGCGACACGCTCGTTTATAAAGCAGTTGTTCTCATCCAGCGGCTCATTGGCCTGCGTAATTACAAAGCCGTCCTCCTGATCCGCCGTAAGATAGTCCACCACGTCCATTACATGGTATTTCTTGTTGCCGTCCTTGTCGGTTATCTCCTCCACGCGGCGGTACGGCGTTTCAATAAAGCCGTACTGGTTTATGCGCGCATAGGTGGCAAGCGAACCGATAAGTCCTATGTTCTTTCCTTCAGGGGTTTCTATCGGGCACATGCGTCCGTAGTGGGTGTAGTGCACGTCACGCACCTCGAAGGAAGGCCGGTCACGGTTAAGGCCTCCCGGTCCCAACGCAGACAGACGGCGCTTATGCGTCAGCTCCGCAAGCGGGTTGTTCTGATCCATGAACTGCGAAAGCTGTGAGGAGCCGAAGAACTCCTTTATCGCAGCGGTAACCGGGCGGATATTTATCAGCAGCGACGGCGTAACGCTGTCCATGCCCAGGGTGCTCATGCGCTCCCTTACCACGCGCTCCATTCTGGAAAAGCCCACGCGCAGCTGATTCTGCAAAAGCTCGCCCACGCAGCGCACGCGGCGGTTGCCCAAATGGTCAATGTCGTCATGCGTGTGGGAACGCTTTATCGCGTCCTCCTGGCTGTCCTCGTCGGAATCGTCGTCATCATCGTAATAATCGCAAAGGTTTATGCCGTAGTTGATCGCGGAAAGAATATCGTCCAGCAGTATATGCTCCGGAATCAGCTCCTCCCTGCGGGCGCGAAGCTCGTCCTTAAGCTCCTCCCCGGCAAGACCCGAGTCCAGTATCTCCCGCAGCACGGGGTAGTAAACAAGCTCGTTGAGCCCGCACTCCATGGGGTCGAAGTCAAGATATGCCCCCGCCTCCACAAAGCGGTTTGCCAGCACCACCTGCGGCTTTGTCTCCACCTTGCCCTTGTCGTTCTTGCGGCGGATGATTATGCGCACCGAGCGTATTCCGCTGTTCTGCACGGCCTTGGCCTGCTCCGCGGTGACGGTATCTCCCTTGGCGGCCAAAAGCTCGCCCGTTTCGGGGTTCACAATGTTTTCAAAGGCCACCTGTCCCTCAATGCGGGCGGCAAGCGAAAGCTTCTTGTTGAACTTATAGCGTCCCACTCTGGAAAGGTCGTAGCGCTTGGGGT
Organism: uncultured Clostridia bacterium; assembly: GCA_934465535.1. Lineage (GTDB taxonomy): Bacteria > Bacillota > Clostridia > Christensenellales > QALW01 > UMGS1338. Next base: position 10,417 of record CAKSKV010000011.1, read on the forward strand.
CAAAGAAGGTATCGGCAATGCGCTCCTCCATCGTCTCCACCGTGGCGTTCTCGCCGGGACGCAGCTTTTTGTACATCTCGGTAAGGCCGTCTATATGGCAGGCAATGGGCGGATTGCTCTCCTGATCCCTTTTAAGCGTCTGGCGGATAATATCGCAGGCAAATATCTTGCCCTCATCCGAGGCCAGTCCCTGCGCCTCTCCCTTATCATAGCCCAGAACCTCTATTATCTGCTCGTCCGAGCCCATCTCCGGGCTGAGGGCGCGCAGAAGCGTGGTGAAGGTCACCTTTCCGGTGCGGTCCACCTTAACGCGGAATACATTCTCTTTATCTATTTCAAATTCCAGCCATGCGCCGCGGTTGGGGATAAGTGTGGCGGTATACTGCTGTTTTTCCGCGCGGTCGATTTTTTCAAAATATACGCCCGGGCTTCTTACCAGCTGGCTGGTAATAACACGCTCCGCGCCGTTTATAATAAAGGTGCCCGTCCTTGTCATAAGCGGGAAATCGCCCATAAAGACATCCTGCTCGGTAATATCGCGCACCGAGCCGTCCTCATCCTTTACCGTCAGACGCACTTTCACCTTCATCGGGGCGGCAAAGGTAGCGTCCCGCTCCTTGCTCTCCTCCACGGAATACTTGGTCTTGAAGCGCTCTACCCGATAGCTGAGCTCGTCATACTCCTCCTCGCCCTCATCGGCGCTTGCAAGCCCCAGCTCTTCCTTCCTGTCATGCTCTTTCTTCTTGAGCTTGGATTCCGCCGCCGTCTCCACAACAACCGGCTTTCCGTCCGTGCCCTCAAGATAGCAGGTCAGGAATTCAAGCCGCATGTTCTGGGAAAAATCGTCAATAGGCGAAAAATCCCTGATTATGCTGCTCAGATCCGAGGCAACGAAGTTCTGGAAGGAGTCCTTCTGAATCTCAATCAGATCGCTCATCTTTTCGCTGGACTGAATCCGAGAGAAACTCTTTCTGGTCCTTTTTCCCATCTGCACATCGTGAAGCATACATTCACTCTCCCGTATAACATACTGCCTTACAGTGTAAGAAAACGCATTTCGTCAAAATCGCTTGATATTTTCCCGTTTATGTGGTAAAAATATTTAAGCCGAAGGACAAAACGCCCCTTTCCCCATGGCATGTAAGATATTACTCCCCACATTACCCTATAATGCAATTGTAAATTATATCAAAAGACCGTTTCCGTGTCAAGAAAAAGCTGAACTTTTCCGCCGCAAATTCCTGTATATTTTCGTTCTTTTGCCGTAACCCCCCGCATATATCAAAAGCCGCGAATCTCTTCGCGGCTTTTTTGCCCTCGCCCCTACTGCGGCAAATCCAGCGGGTTTATCTCGCAGTTTATCTCTCTGCCGAAATCATCCTTGTATACATATCCTTCAATATTCTCTATGCTGCTTATGATCATATCGCCGTCGTCCTCCGTAGGTATGTATCTTATTATCACAAGCCCGTCCTTAACATAATGAATCGACCCTACCTGCGATACCACCCCGCGCGTACTGTCCACCGTTGCATAGCTGTAAGCGGTATCCCACGCGCCCTTGAAACTCTGTGCATAATACTCCGCCAACGGCTCTATCTGCTGCACCTTTTTTATGGAGTCTCCAATCTTCAGCCCCTCAAAATCCTTCTTGTCGCGCACCTTATTCATAAGTATCGGATATCCGGCCGTGCTGTAATAATCGTTTACGGCTTTATCACAAAACGCATAATATCTCGCGCCGTCTTCAACCTCAAATACAAAATACGCTCTGTCTCCGCTTGTGCGTACAGCAGTCGGATATAATCCCCATATGTAAATTGCCAAGCCGTTTTCATATTTTAGGCCGCTGGTTCTTTCAAAAGCTCCCACACTTCTTCCCAAACCGGTTAGCAACGAGCCTATTGTCCTTACGGGAATATTTTCAAGCGCTTTATTTGCATCACTTACACCTATTTTATTAAACAAGTCACTTATATCCGCCGCTATCCTCTCACCTTCACCCCACGGCTCGTATTTAAGGCATTTTTCAACGAATTCATCCAATGCGGGATTTCTCTCCTCCGGCGATGTTGGCTTCCACGGAGAATCGGTATTTATAAGTGGCTTGTTTGTCTCGGTAACCCCTGCCGTTACGGTATCCTTCGTTTCCGTTACCCCTGCCGTCGCGCTTGACGACGGGTTTGTGTCGCACCCTATCAAGCCTATTGTAAACAGCACCGCCGCAGCAATTAAACACAATATCCGTTTCATTTATGCATCCCCCTTTTGCTTAAATCAATCATATTCAATTTCATTTCACTGCGGCAGGTCAAGCGGGTTTATCTCGCAGTTCACATCATACTCCCAGTTATCACGCTGAACATGATATTTGTGTTCCTTTTTGATCTCTATACTTTCAATTACATAGTCCTTATTATCCTCTGTGCCGACATATTTTATAAATGCCAATCCGTCCTCAAGATAATGTATGGAAATACTTTTGTTTCTTTCCCGATAATACCCCGCAACCGGGTCTATCTCCTCCACCCTTGAAATGGAATCGCCCTTTTTAAGCGCTTCAAACTCCGCGCTTGTATGTGCCTTTCCTACAAGCAGCGCATATCCCAGGCTTGAATACATCTCGTTCACCGAATTATCGTAAAACAAATAATACCTTATCCCGTCCGTTACATCAAATACAAAATATACTCTCTCTCCGTCCCCTCTTACCGCGGTGGGATAAAGCTGTTTTACCTCTTCGCCCTGATAGTATACGCTGCTAAGCAGCGAAAAAATTCTCACTATGGTTCCCAACTCCATTTTGCTTTCGTCAATTGCGGGTACATTTGCAACGGCAACCCCGGCATCATCCTGCCTTATTTTTTCAATAAGCTTCGGGTACGCTTCACTTATTTCTTTTACATCGTCCTTGGTTTTTATCTTTATAAATTCATCCAGCGCCGCCTTGGTTTTTTCCAGCATTTCCGCCGCCTCCTGCGGCGGAACGGTATTTATCGGATTCGCCGTTGTCCCTGCCGTCGCGGTGCTTTCCGCCGTCTCCGTTGTTTTTACGGTTTCGCTTGCCGACGGATTCGTATCACACCCCATCATACTTATTACAAGCAGCACAGCCGCCGTTAAGCACAGTGTCCTTTTCATGCTCCGTTCCTCCTTTTTAGCACACTAAAATCATTATACTTCGGCAATTCATTCTTATGTACAATATCACCAATTGTAGTTTCTAACATCTCTCACCCTATAATAAATAGGTTCACTGTTATACAAAAAACCGCTCAAATCAGGTACTGTCCACGGCGAAGCAGCAGGGTCAATTCCCTGCGACCCGGTATGAATCTTTGATGGTGTTTCCCCTGCTTTTTCCGCCCATTCGCCGGTCGATGTTTCATACCACCAATGATAATCATAAAACTCATTATCATCAAAAATGCCGTTGCCATTGCCATCGTAAAAACCGACGCGCAAAACCACCTTATACCAGCCCTCTTCAATAGGTGTATCATAGGAATCAATTCTGTAATAATTAAAAATTCCGTCAATATTCAAATATGTATTCATCCATGTCTCGGATTTTCCACGAACCGTTTCCAGTATTTCGGCGGTATTCTTGCCTACTAAAGCATTGGTGCTCAAATCTAAGTCGACGCCCCTAATAAACGCATTATACTCCAACGCATAGCCCATGCAATTCACCTTTTTGGTTGTAACTGACTGATACGGTCTTGAGCCGTAATAGTATGTAATGCGCAGCTCCGGCTTATTCGGAGAATCCGCTTCGGAAGAATAATACTTTGTTTTTTTGTTTGCATTACTCTCTTCCTCTTCCTTAAGTGCAAAGCCGTGGTTTTCATATCTGCCGCTAAGCCAGCTTGTAACTATATCCTTAACATCTATACGGTACCAATCCCCCGCATAATGCACAGCTTCGGAGCTGACCGTTAAATTGCTGAAATCAGGCTGACTTTTCCATGTGATTTTTGTAGGGTCCCAATTGCGGAATATACGATGCGCTCTCACGGTAGGCGCTGCATAATCTCTCTTCTTAATGCTTATCTTTGCCTCAACCACACTCCAAGAGGCTATGTCCTCCGGCAAATCAAACTTAATATATGTACGCATTGCATTGTTTCCGAGCTTGCCGCCCGTCCACAAGCTGGCGTGCGAATAGTAGTTTGACTCGGGATACTGCTCATCAACACAGGTATCCATTGTCTTTGCAGTACCCGTTACCACCGTTGTGGGGTCAATAATCACCGGGTACGCCGTGTTTTCGTCATCCAAAAACTCCTCATCGATTGTTACCGTAAGCGTAACATTTGTGCCGTCTATTTCCGCTTCATATTCGATACCGTCGGTCATTCTTCCGTTCGCATCCTCCGCATACATCGGTGCAAATCTGAAGATTACTTCGTTTTGAGAATTCTTAAAATATAATCCCTCGGCATCATGAACCGGAATTAAATTCTCCGTATTTATCTCAAATGTAATTTTCCTGTCCGACTCTCTTGTTTTTAGTACAATATCCTCCTTAAGCTCTCCGGAATGAACCGTATAAGCAACATCCACACCGTACGCCGCATTCAAATACACCACGGAGCGCGTATCATTGGCAATATTGTTGTCAGCCTGCGAATTAAGCTGCGATGAATGCATTATAGGATTATACTCTGCACCGGGAACATAAAAGCTTAATCTGTAATCGCCTTTTTGCAGCATAACCGCACCGCTTGCCCCTAAATGCTCGCCGAAAAATACATTCCACGAATTTGCAGTACTCTTATAGCTGAAAGTCTCATTCTCCGCACATTGCTTTACGGAGTTGTCTATTTCCTCATAGCGTCCTGTTGCGGAATTATAATAGTGTATAGGTTCCGCATATGCAACATATTCCCTTTTGCCGTCGCTAAGCATGTATACCTTGCTTTTTTCGGTTCGCAGTTCAACAAGCTCTTCAATAGCCGTTTCCTCACGCAGTGCGCCATCGTAGATTTCTGCCGCAGATACCGATGAAAATATCAACAGCATAATCATTACCAGTGCCGCAAGTGCCTTGAAACCGTTCTTCTTTTGCTTCATACCGTTCACTCCTTATTTATTATTTTTATGCAGCAAACAGGCTGCACAAATATATTACCATATCCTTCAGGCACATTCAATAGCTTTTTTGCATTATTTTATATTTATTTTCCAAAAAACAGTTTTTCCGCACACAAAACAGCTTTTGTATAATAATGCAAAAGCGCCGTCTTATCCGCATTTCTCATCACACCGCAAAACCCTTCTTCCCCCGCTTCTTTATCCGCACCGCCGTCAGCTCTGCGTTATAAATTCCTTCACCACCGCGGCGCATTCCCTTATGTACCGCACCGGCGCCTCATACCATGCAAGCCCCGCATGAATGTGCCGGCACTCCAGCCCCGCACGCTCCGCCTGCCTCTGCGCCCTGTAAACATGGTATCCGCTTGTTATTATCACCGTATCGTATGCTTCCCCTCCGAAATACTCATCCAGTATTCTCTTGGAATTCACCATGTTCTCCCTCGTCGAAGCCGATTCCTCCTCCCGCAGTATTCTCTCCCTCTCTATTCCCGCCTCAACAAGATATCGCTCCATCGCCAGCGCCTCCGTTATGCTCTCCTGCGGCCCCTGCCCGCCGGATACCACCACCACGGCCTCCCTGTTTTTAAGGCAGTATTCCGCCGCTGCCGCAAGCCGCCGCTCCAGCTGTCCGCTCACCCTCTCGCCGTTTATGCCCGCTCCCGGCACAATAACCGCCCTTTCCGTCCCCGCTGCATTGTCCGCGCCCCCGTAAAGGGCAATAAAGCCCGATAATCCGAATATAAATATCATCACTGCCGCCGCTGCCCGCAAAACCGCGCGGAACACGGCATATTTCCTCCACCCTGCATAAAGCACTCCCGCCGCCGTCAATGCTCCGCCCAGCAGCAGCACCATCACAATGCCCGAATTAAAATTCATCAAAAACGCCGTAACTATCCCGTAAAGCAGCACGATAATGCCCGATGCCGTGCATACCGCCCCTGCCGTCTTTTCTCTGCCCGTCTCTTTTCTCTCCTCCATAGCCTGAAATCCTCCTCGCGCCGTTTCTCTCCCGTGCATATCCGCCGCTCTTTTCCCGCATCTTTCTAAAGCACAACAAAAAAGCGCACAAACGCCCTCAGGCTGTTCATGCGCTCAATTACGGCAAGATAATCTTTCCGTTTTTCAAATAGGTCTTCCCGTCCGCGGCAGCTTTCTCCCCTCTGCGCCGCCTGTTCGATTTTCCGTCCATATTTCTCCCCCCAAGATCAAATGCGGAACATCTTATATCAATTTCAGTATACCATATTTTTATGCAATGTCAATATACCGTGCCTAAATTTTTGCATTTTTCAATTTCCCGTATTCAGTGTCTCCTCATTTAAGCGGCTGCCGCGCCGGGGTTCCCGCTTTTCTGGGGTACCCTTTCGGCGTCGGCTTCTGCTTGCGCACCAAAACAAACGAATGCTGCTGTCCGTCAAAGGCCTCCGAGGGCTCCACCGCGCTTGCTCCCGCGCCCAGTATTCTCAGCGCTCCCCGCGCCTCCTTAAGCTCCTTTTCCGCCTCCGGCCCCTTAAGGGCGATAAGCGTCCCGCCTGTTTTCACAAGCGGCAGGGTCAGCTCCGCCAGCACCGACATCCGCGCCACCGCTCTGGAAAGCGCTATATCGAATTTTTCTCTGTAAAGAGGGCTCTGCCCGGCATCCTCCGCCCGGCTGTGCACGCAGCGCACCCGCACCCCCAGCTCCCGCGCCAGCTCTTCCAAAAAGTTCAGCCGCTTCTGTAAGGAATCAAACAGCACCAGCTCAAGGTCGGGGCGCACTATCGCCAGCACCATTCCGGGAAAGCCCGCCCCTGTTCCCACATCGGCGCACCGCAACCCCTGCGGAATGTATGCCGCACAGGCGGCGCAATCCAAAAAATGCTTTGTGGCAATCTCTTTGGGGTCGGTTATTGCGGTCAGGTTTACCTTTTCGTTGTACTCCGTAAGCCTGCGGGCATATATGCCCAGCATCTCCGCCGCCCGCTCCGCGTCCGGCAGCCCCAAACGCGTCAGCCCTTCCCGTAAAATCGGAATTATCTCCTCCATAACACCCTCCGACAGACCCGATTAAAAAATCACTCGTTTTTTATGCGTTTTTTGCGCGTTTTTTAACGGTTTTTTCACTGTTTTTTACGCGTTTTTCAACGCTTTTTCTGCTGTTCCTCCGCCCCGTGCTTCTCCAGCCATACCATCAAAACGGCTATATCAGCGGGCGAAACCCCCGAAATACGGCCCGCCTGCCCAAGGCTTGCCGGGCGCACCCGGCTCAGCTTCTGCGCCCCCTCAATGCGCAGCCCCTTTATGGCCGAATAGTCAATATCCCCCGGCAGAAGGCGGTTTTCCAGCCTTTCGGTCTCCCGTATCTGCGCCGCCTGCTTTAACAAATAACCCTCATATTTTATATCGGTCTCCAGCGTAAGCGCGTCCGCCGCATCAAGCTCCGGCAGCTCCGGACACACCGCTCGCACCTGCTCATAGCTCACCTCCGGGCGCTTAAGCAGCTCCTTTGCCGTCATCCCGCCGCTTTTCTCTATTCCCAGCACCTGCGCCGCCGCCCCGCCGCTTACATGCGCCGATTCCAAAGCCGCGGCGGCATTCTCCAAACGGGCGCGCCGCGCCGTCATGCGTTCATAGCGCTCGCGGCTTACAAGACCCATTTTGTACCCCTTTTCGGTAAGCCGGAGATCGGCGTTATCCTGACGCAGGCTCAGCCGGAACTCCGCGCGCGAGGTCATCATGCGATAGGGCTCATGCGTGCCCTTGGTAACAAGGTCGTCTATAAGCACACCTATGTAGCTTTCGCTTCTGCTGAGCACCAACGGCTCCTTTCCGCGAACATATGCAGACGCGTTCATGCCTGCAATTATCCCCTGTGCGGCGGCTTCTTCGTATCCGCTGGTACCGTTTACCTGTCCTGCGCTGTAAAGCCCCGGCACTCCCTTTACGCCCAGCGCGGAATTAAGGCACAGCGGATCAAGGCAATCGTATTCAATGGCATAGCCCGCACGCACCATATGTGCATTTTCCAGCCCCGGTATTGTTGCCAGCATCTGCTGCTGAACATCGGCCGGCAGACTGGTGGACAGCCCCTGAACATACATTTCGCAGGTATAATCGCCCTCCGGCTCAAGAAAAAGCTGATGCCTGTCCTTATCGGAAAAGCGCACCACCTTATCCTCAATACTGGGGCAGTAGCGCGCACCCGTACCCTTTATATTGCCGGAATACATTGGCGAGCGGTGCAGATTATCCAGTATTATGCGGTGTGTCTGCGGGGTAGTGTATGTAAGATAGCAGGGCACATTGCGTGTGACCGGCTTATCCATAAAGGAAAAGGACAGCGCAGACTGACCGAACTGCGGCGTCATTTTTGTGTAATCCACGGTGCGGCCGTCCACCCGCGCGGGCGTGCCGGTCTTGAAGCGCTGAAGGGGCAGCCCCAGCTCCTTAAGGGCAGCGCTTAAACCCTCGGAGCGCAGAAAGCCGTTGGGGCCGCACTGCCTTGAAAATTCTCCGGTGATTATGCGGGCCTGCATATATACCCCCGCTGCCAGCACTGCGGCGCGGCAGTGTATTTCCTCTCCCATTGCAGTAAGCACGCCGCACACCCTGCCCTGTTCATCCGTGAGTATGCGCACCGCTTCATCCTGCCGCACGCTTAAGTGCTCGCAATGCTCCATCACACGGCGCATTTCCTTTTGATATTCCTGCTTATCCGCCTGCGCGCGCAGAGAATGAACGGCCGGGCCCTTTGCGGTGTTAAGCTGCTTTATCTGCATTGCGGTTTTGTCCGCAGTTATGCCCATCTGACCGCCGAGAGCGTCCAGCTCCCGCACGAGATGTCCCTTGCCCGTACCTCCGACGCTTGGGTTGCAGGGCATAAAGGCTATGCTGTCGGCACTCAGGGCAAGCAGCAGCGTTTCCAGCCCGGTGCGCGCGCAGGCAAGCGCCGCTTCGCAGCCGGCGTGACCCGCGCCTATAATTATGCAATCGTAATTTTTCACATTTCCTCCCTGATCCGCCATACCTGCGGATCATTTGCCCACACAGAATTTTTCAAATATCCGGTTGATTATATCCTGACTTACGCTCTGACCCGTTATATCCCCCAGCCGCTCCCACGCGCCGTGCAGGTCTATTGAAATGCAGTCCAGCGGCATATCGCTGCGGGCAGCCTGCGCCGCCTGAGATATGGCCTCCTTTGCCGCAAGCAGCGCCTCCATATGGCGCAGGCTGGCAATATCCAGCCCCTCGTCATCACTGCCCGCCATTTGGGCAAGGTACTGCTCCAAGAGTTCAAAGCCCTCGCCGGTAAGCGCGCTTAAGTGAAAAACGCGCTGCGCCCCCGGCACGGAGATGTCGCTGCCGCCAAGATCGCATTTATTATATACAACGGCAAAGGGTGTGCCGCTTTTTTGCATTTTTTCTGCCTCGCGGCACAGCTGTGCCGCATTTTCTTCGTTTTTTTCGGAAAAATCGCACACAAGCAGCACAAGGTCGGCATTTTCCGCCTGCTCCCTTGCACGGGCTATGCCAATGCTTTCCACGGTGTCCGCACTCTCGCGCAGACCGGCGGTATCGTAAATATTTACGGCAGCGCCGTTTATTTCCACGGTTTCGTGCAGAATATCCCGCGTGGTGCCCGGCACGGGAGTGACAATGGCGCGCTCCCTGCCGCAAAAGCGGTTAAGCAGTGTGCTTTTTCCCGCATTGGGCTGCCCAAGCAAGCACACGGACAGACCGTTTTTGCGTATGCGCCCCCGGTTATAGCTGTCGGTGAGGGCGGTAATCTGCGCTATCAGGGAGTCGATATCCCGGATAAGCTCCGCACGCGTCTGCTGCTCCGGCAGCTCGTCGGGATAATCGATGCATGCCTCGATGGAAGCCAGCATGTCCGTAAGAGTGCTGCGGAAGCCCTCAATTTTATCGCGCAGACCGCCCTCCAGCGCACGGGAGGCAAGGCGCACCGCCGAAGCGCTTTGCGCCTGTATCATATCCCCCACTGCCTCCGCCTCGGAAAGGTCTATGCGCCCGTTCAGAAAAGCGCGCTTGGTGAACTCGCCCGGAAGCGCACTGCGCGCCCCCGCCCGCAAGGCGGCCTCCAGCACCAGCAGCGCCACCCGTTCCCCGCCGTGGCAATACAGCTCCAAAGTTTCCTCCCCGGTAAAGGACGCCCCTCGGGCAAAGGCAACCGCCATGCCTTTATCCAGTGTTTCCGGCTTATCCTGCCCATCCAGCAGGCTGCCGTAATACATAAAGCGCATTTTAAGGGGAGAAGGCGCGGGCGAAAAAAGCGCGGGAAGCAGCGATACGGCGCCGCGCCCGCTTATTCGTATCATTGCCACTCCGCCCTGACCGCGCGGCGTTGCTATGGCAGCAATTATATCCTCAGACACTTGTTTTCTCCTTATTGCAGGTTTTCTTTAAGCCCAAAGCCGCTGAATCGGGCAAAGGCCGTTGTACGCGGTAAAAACGCCGCATAAGCAAAAAGCCGCTCCACGGGGGAGCGGCCGACGGTGCAGTTTTATCTTCTCTCCGGCACTATGATTATGTGGCGGTTCGGCTCCTCGCCCTGGCTGACGGTTGTAACCCCGTTTACCTCCTGAAGTGCGGAATGGATTATTCTTCTCTCATAGGGGTTCATGGGCTCAAGCGCCACCTTGCGGCCGGTTCTCAGCGCCTTATCCGCCAAGCGCCGTCCCAGGCGCACAAGCGTCTGCTCGCGCTTTGCGCGATAGCTTTCGGTATCCACCGTTACACGGGTATAGCCGTCCTTACCCTTATTCTCCACCATGGAGGCAAGGTACTGCATGGCATCCAGCGTTTCGCCGCGGTAGCCGATTATGCGCCCCATATCCTCGCCGGAAATGTCAATGTACATTCCGTCCTCATTGGAAAGTGCGCGTATCTCACCCTTAACGCCCATTGCATCAAGCAAACCGGCGATAAAGGCCACTGCCGGCTCGCCGGCATCCACGGGCTGACCGGTGATCTCCTTTTTCACAACCGGAGCGGTATCTATGCCGCCCCTTGCTCTGTCGCTTTTTTCTCTGCGGCGCGGCGCAGCCGACCCGCTGCGTGCAGGCTTCGGCGCGGCCTCACTGCCTGCAGCAGCCTCGGCCTTGGGTGCGCTGCTTTCGCCCGCCGGCTTCTGCGGCTCATCCCATGCGCTTTTTTCGCGCTGAGTAAGGCGCACCTTGGCATTGGTTCTGCCTATGCCCAGAAAACCCTTGCTGCTGTCCTGAATGGTTTCTATATCTACTTCGTCAAAGGAAAGCCCCATCTGTTCAAGGCCGGCAAAAATGGCCTCGTCAATGGTTCTGCCCTCAATTTCCAAAACCTGTCCCATTATTTTCTTCCTTTCGTAAAAGGCCGGTGCGGCATTTTGCTCTGCCGTGCTTTGCGCACAGTCTTATTTGGCCGCCGCTCCCACCTTCTGCTCCTTTTTCCTGTCGCGGTAATCCAGGAATTTGGCAATAAGCACATTGAAGCCCAACATTACGGCGCTGGAGGTTATCCAGTAAATTGCCAAAGCACTGGAGGAGGAGAAGCAGATAAAGACAAAGAGTATCGGGAATACGATATTCATTATCTTGGTCATTTTGTTGCTGCTTGCCGCCTGCGGATTTGCGGGATCCGCCGCGGGCTGCGGGTTGAGCTTTGTGGTTATCTTCATGCTGAGCAGCTGAAGCGCGCCGGAAAGCAGCGGGAGAATCATAAGCCCGTTATGCCCGTTATTGTAGCCGGCCTCGGTAAGCAGCTGCATATTTGCGGAAATGGAGGCCACCGCCGCGCTGAAATCCTGGTTTGCAAAGGCGGAGGTATTCTTGATAACAGACATCATGGTTTCAACGCTTTGCCCCTGCGGCAGTATGGCGCTGGAGAAATTCACAAAGGGGATTACTCTTATTACCGGCACATCGGCGGTGGTAAAGAGGTTATCCGGCATCCAGATGTTCTGTATCCACAAAAAGCGGTTATCGCTGAACCACTGGCTGACCTGCGGGGAATTGACACCGTACTGGGTTACGAAATCGGAAAGCTCCTTTATCTGCAGAGCCGCCATATTGCGGAACACCGCAAAAAAGGCGATAAGCAGCGGATACACCAGCAGCTGGCTCAGGCAGCCCTTGGGCATCATGCCCAAGCCGTTCTTGCGGCGAAGCTCCATGATTTTCTGCTGCTGCTTCTGCGGATCGTGCTGATAAGCCTTGGTTATGGCGTCAATCTCCGGCTGAAGCGCGCGGGTCTTTATTGCGAAATCGCGCTGCCCCTTGCGGGAATAGAAATCAAGCGGCAGACAGACCAAGCGAAACAGCACGGTGAACAGGATTATCGTAAGCGCGAAATTGCCTGTAATGGTCTCATTGATCCATGTGAAAAAGCCCAATAAGACATCGGTTATTGCTTGCATTGTTCAGTTATTCCTTCTGTTTAATTCTACGCACCCAAGCGGCGCGCCTGCTGCCGCATTTACGGCGCATCGGATTTGCCTTCCCCGGAAGCGGGATCGCCCCCGCCTTCCGCACTGTTCCCACCGGAAGCTTCCTGCTTTTTGCGCCGCGGCGGCCAGCTTTGAGGAACGGGATCGTACCCGCCCTTACTGAAGGGATTGCAGCGAAGCAGCCGCCAAAGCCCCAGCAGAATGCCTCTGAACACCCCGAAGCGCTCTATTGCCTCATAGGCATATTCGGAGCAGGTGGGCAGAAAACGGCAGCACGGGGGAAGTGCGGGGGAAATATTCTTTTTATAGAAACGGATAAGCCAAAGGCACAGCCGTTTCATTTCTGTTTTTGCTCCGCGCTTTTTGCAAGCAGCCGGCTCATGGAGGCATAGAGCTGTTCGTATCCGGCATCGGCGGAGGAGGATCGCGCTATGAACAGATAGCTGTAATTCTGCGGACAATCGGGCAGCAGACGCCGTGCGCACTCCCGCAGCAGACGCTTGACATGATTGCGCTTTACGGCGTTGCCGATCTTTTTGCCCACTGAAAAGCCCACCTTAAGCCCCATACGGTTCTTTACGGTAAGCAGCACAAGATATCTGTCGGAAACCGAAGCCCCCCTGCTGCATACATACCGAAATTCGCGGTTTTTCTTCAGCATATATTCTTTCTGCATGGGGTGCTCCTTTTTGCGTCATCAGGCGCTGATATTTTTTCTGCCTCTGTTTCTGCGGCGAGCCAGCACATTGCGGCCGTTCTTGGTAGCCATTCTCTTGCGGAAGCCGTGCACCTTGGCTCTGTGTCTCTTTTTGGGCTGGTAGGTTCTTAACATTTTGATATCATCCTTTCATATATGACTGCACCGCAAAAAAAGGCGGCGCAATATAGTCGTATCCGTCTGAAGGCGCAATGCGCCCTGAAACACGCCTTATAATTATAGCGGAATTACCTTGCGTTTGTCAAATGTTTTATTCCCGGAGCCTTCATAGAGAGAGTAGCTGCCGTTTTTTTGCCCAAACGGCCTTTTTTACGGACGGCGGGAAGACATTTTTTAAGGCTAAAAGATATATTTACGGTATTGCACAGCCGCCTTGGGCGTGATATAATAGCAAAAAAACGAACGGATCGAGGAAAAAAGCAATGCTTTACACTGTAAAAAACGATAAACTCAGCCTTACGGTATCGGACATGGGTGCGGAGATGCAGAGTCTGCTTTCCTGCGACGGCACGGAGTTCCTCTGGCAGGGCGACCCTGCCTACTGGACGGGTCATGCATACATTATGTTTCCCATCTGCGGGCGCCTGACCGACGGCAAATACACCTACAAGGGCCGGGAATATTCCATGAATCTGCACGGCTTTGCGCGCAAGACGCAGTATGAGCTGTACGCAAGAAGCGATGACATGCTGGCCTTCCGGCTTATTCAGAGCGAAAAGAGCCTTGAATGTTATCCCTTTGAATTTGAGCTGATAATCACCTACCGGCTCAAGGGCAGCTCGGTAAGCATTGAGTACACGGTGCGCAACCCCGGAAATAAGGAGCTTATATTCTCCGTGGGCGGACATCCCGGCTTCAATGTTCCCTTTGCCCAGGACGGCACGGAGTTTACCGATTACTATCTTGAATTTGACAAGCCCGCCGATGTGCGCTCGATAGTCATGAGCCCCACCTGCTACACTACGCGCGAAGAACACCCCTTTATTATGGAAGACGGCGTGCGCCTTGCGCTTAAGCATGAGCTGTTTGACAACGATGCCATAGTGCTGGACGACCCCTGCCGCGCGGTAAGCATTAAAAACGGCAAGAACGACCGTTTTGTACGGGTGGAGTACCCGGATATGAGTTATCTGGGGCTGTGGCACGCGCCGCACACCGAGGCTCCGTATGTATGCATAGAGCCTTGGAGCAGCGTTCCCGCATATGACGGCGAGGTGGACGATCTGGATACCAAGCGCAGCATGACAAGGCTTGCCCCGGGCGGAGAATACCGCAACACCTTAAATATCAGCGTAAAATAAATATAACGGCATATAAGCAAGGAGACACGATTTATGTATAATTTCCCGATAGGCGTAATGCTGGATTCCTTTAGGAAGACGCCAAAGGAGGCGCTGCTGCTTGCCGCAGCCTCCGGCGCGGACGGAATACAGCTGTATGCAACCCACGGAGAGCTGACTCCGGAAAACATGGATGCCGCCGCGCGGCGGGACTTCCGCAGCCGCACAGCCGATGCCGGGCTTAAGATAAGCGCGGTATGCGGAGATCTGGGCTGCGGCTTTGCAAATGCCGCGCTTAACCCGGAGCTTATACGGCGCTCCAAACTGATAATGGAGCTTGCAAAGGAATTGGGCACCGATATTGTAACCACTCATATAGGCGTGGTGCCGGCCGACAAAAAAGAGGAACGGTACGCCGTCATGCAGGACGCCTGCGGGGAGCTGGCGCGCTACGCTAATGATTTAGGCTCGCATTTTGCCGTGGAAACCGGTCCGGAGCGTTCCGAGGTGCTGAAAGAATTTCTGGACGGTCTGGGCAGCAAGGGCGTTGCGGTGAATTTTGACCCTGCAAACCTTGTCATGGTGGCGGGAGAACGCCCCGAAACGGCGGTTAAGAACCTTGGAGAGTACATTGTGCACACTCATGCCAAGGACGGGCGTCAGCTCTTTTACAGAGATCCCGAAGTGATATTCGGGATAAAGCCGGACGACGGCATTAAAAAGCCCTCCTTTGAAGAGCTGCCGCTGGGCGAAGGCGATGTGAATTTTCCGCAATACTTAAAGGCGCTGGAGAAAACGGGCTATCGCGGCTATCTTACCGTTGAGCGGGAAGTGGGAAACGATCCGTGCGGCGATATAAATAAAGCCGTAAAGTATCTGCGGTCCGTAATATCAAGGGGATAAGCCCGAAATGGCGAAATATGCGCGCATGCGCGTGCGTACATATGTATGTATTTATATAAAGCAGACCGAAAATTCGGTCTGCTTTGTTTATTTGATTCCTTCACAAAAGCGGAAGCCTCGAAAAGCATACGCTTCAGCCGCGCGAGCATTTCTCCGCATCTATTGCCAGCACCGTCATAAGCGCCAAAAGCGCGTTTGCCGGGTTTTGCACATCGATGACATATGTATCGGTAAAATTGAAAAGCTGTTTGCTTATTTTTGCCGCAACACTGCCCGAAGGCTCGGTAACGGTATAATCCCACTGCATGAAATTTCCCGTTACGCGCCAGCCGTTGGTTTCAAGAACATACGAGGGGCGAAAAAGCGTAAGCTCCTTTTTCAGAAAGCCTATGCTGTTATCCCCCACAAAAAGCTCAAAGCGTGGCAGGAAGGTAAGCACTTTTTCCCGCACCGTCCCGGCATAATGCCCATCCCTTGTATATATTCTGAGGCAGTGCCCCCATGAAAGCTCTCCGCGCACGGTAAAAAGCGTGCTTCCGTCCTGCGCATATATATCATAGCTGTCAAACCACGAAAACAACCGCTGCTTAAAAAGCATCTGCACATCCTTCACCCTTTCAATCTTATCGTGCTGCCCGAATATACGCCCGTTTATACCGCGTATACGGCTACGGTATTGAAAGCTGCTGGTCGCCGTCCTTCATGACAAGATTTTTCTTAACGCCAATATCGGCAAGCCATGCGCGCACCGTAAGGGTATCCCACGGGCCGCTGCCGGGGCCGTTTCCCGCATCGTTGTTCCACAGCCACTCCGGAGTGCACCAAAGGGCCGTTTCCGGGGATACCGCCTGATAGAACTCCCTTGTGCAGCCGTTCTGCCCGTGATGCGAGATCTGGCATATATCCGCCTTGAGCATGCCCAAAGCCCCCCACTGCGAAAGTATCCGCTTCCCGGCCGCGGCCGCACAGTCCCCGGTGAAAAGCAGAACTCTGCCGGCAAGCTCTATACGCACGACAAGGGAGGAATTATTGCATTTATCCTGCTGTATTGTCCAGTCCGGCGTATAGAGAAAATGCAGATTGGCGCCGGAAATACTCAATTTGTCCCCTGCCGTAACGGGAGAAAATTTATCGGCAAAAAAGGGCAGCAGAGCATAAAACGCCCGTACCGTATCCGCCGCGCCATAGGGATCTTCTGCCAGATATTGCGCAGAAGGGAATGCGCAGATAACCTTATCCAAGGTAAAATCTCCGCGACGGGCGCGCATAAGCTCAAGGAAGCAATCGGCATGGTCAAAATGCGGATGCGTAAGTATCCATGCATCGACATGGGGGCGCGAAAGCCCGGTTATTTCCCTGAGCCTGCAAAGCATGTGCTCGCTGTCGGCGCGTGTTCCGCCGTCAATAATTATAACTCCGCCGAAAACCGTAGTGAGAATAAAGCTTTGCGCCTGAAGCCCGCTTACGGTATTGAGCATATACAGTGTGTTTTTCAATATTCACGCCTCTCCTTTCGGGTTTGCACCGGGCTTTACTCGCCCTGCGGGGCAATACCGTAGAATTCGCCGCGCAGATAAAGCAAATTATCGCGCACCGCTATGCTGTCTATTCTTTTTGCGAAGGCAAGATAGGCGAATATTTCCTCCATTCTGCCCTGCACGATCTCGGTGGCATAGCCCGCCGCTCCGCCGCCTTTATAGCCCGGCAGCCCTTCAAAAAACGCCTCGGGCACCACGGAGGAATCGATGTTGTTCAGCTTAAGCCCGGTAACGCGCACATCGTTATCCGCCTCCATGCGTACCTGCACCACGGCGCCTTTGAGAACATTGTCAAAGGCCTCATAGACGGCGGGGCCGCTCACATCGTACATTTTGACCGTAAGGGTAAGCTGTTCCTCCCGAATTTCGGCACTGGCGCCATCAACCCTAAAAATAACCGATATATTCTCCCATGAAAAGCCCACATTACCCTTGCCTCTGAGCGCAAGAAGTGCATTGAGCTCGCCTTGGTTCAGCACCAGCTCCCGCATTACGGTGTTGTTATCGTCCGCAGTGAAGCTGTCGTCATCCACCGCCGGCAGCTTTTCAATAAGGGAATCCATGTTTTCCTTTGTATAGCGCGGCATGGGAAAATCGGGCTTTACAAATATCATTATGCACGCCGAACCCACAACGGCTATAAGCACCGACATGATGATTATGAAGACTGCAAGCCCTGCCTTTGCACTTTTTCGCATATGCTTCTCTCCTTTATTTTTCCCTTAATGCTTCGGCGTCCCACGGTTAGTTCTGTTAAAAAATGCGGACGCACACAAAGACACGCCCGCATTTTCAGGAATACACTTAAAATTTTTATTTTGCCTTAAGATATTTGGTCATAACATAGCCGGTCTGACCGTTCCATGTAATCTTGGTCCATTTTTTATCGCTGCCCTGAGAAAGAGCCACTACCGTGACCTCGTCCCCCTTCTTGGGCTTGCCCAGCAGCTCTGCGGAAGCGCTTGCCTCCTTGCGGAAGTTGACATCGGTCTGCACATTGGCGATGACCGCCTTGCCGCCCTCCGTAAGACCCGCAGGCTGTGCGGAGGAGGAAGCCTTAAGGTACTGGGTTTTCACATAGCCCGTTTTGCCGTTATAGGTTACCTTTGTCCAGGTTCTGTCGCTGCCCTGGGAAAGCGCCTCTACGGTGACCTCGTTGTTGAGCTTGAGCATCATTATTTCCTTGCCGGAGGTGCTGGGCTCCTCGCGCAGACGCAGCTCATTTGCCTTGACCGTTGCCTTTCCGCCCACCGTAAGACCGGTTGTGGGTGCAGTGGTGTTGGACGGACGGGTGGTTGCGGGCTGACTGGGGCTGTCGGTCGCGGGCTGAGTAACATCATCCGACGGCGTAGCGTCCGGCGACTGCGTATCGTCCGGAACCTGATCGGTAGGAGTGGGATCGGGCGCCGCAGTAATCGTGGTGCCGGGCGTAGCCGAAGTGTCCGGCTCAGGCTTCTTACCGCCCGCAGCGGTGGCTATCAGAATTATTATTGCCGCAAGCAGAAGCACCGCAACGGCGATCATTCCGTATGCACGCAGCTTTCTGTTTCTTATTCTGTCTCTTTGAGTTGCCATATATTCATACCTTTCCTTTCTTGGGCAGAAGACCCGGTGAGGGTTTCTGCCGATCCGAACCCCTTTCCTTTTCAGAAAGGGCAACGGTCAATATGACGGAAGCATCATATCGTCACAGTTTAAGTATAATTAAAGAAACGGATTTGTCAATATCAAATCGCATTTTTTTCAAAAAATAATACAAATAATACGCATATAGACATTATAAACACGAAATACAGGCACATAACCCGAGCCGCAGGGCATATAATTTACCGGCGGCCGATTCCGCCGTCGGGAGGCGTTATGAACAAGAAAATTTTTTCTCTCAGTTCCCCGGAAGCGGGAATAACGGGCTATGCGGCATTTTTCCGCCGCAGCTGCGGCGCGGCTGCGGATTTCCGCTTTGCCGCTTTGCCCGACGGAGAGCTTTTGTGTCTTGCGGCGCAAAGGGAGGCGCTGCTGTGCGGCACCGTATCAAGCAGGCGCAATGCGCTTCACTGCGAGCTGCCGCCCGGCTTTGTTTCCCCCTCCTTCGGGGTTTTTGACTCTCAAGGGCGCTGCCTTGCCTTTAACGGGTGCCAAGCCGGTCTTACGGCCATGTACGCTTTGATAAGCACCCGCTGCGCAGACGGGAAAGCGGGCGCGCCGGCAGCATTGCCGCCGATTACGCAAAACGCACGGAACTCGACCTCGTGCGGCTGCGACGGTATTGAAGGCGGCGAAAGCTATTATATGAAAAACAAAGCGGCTCTTATGCGCCTTTGCGAGGAAAACCCCGCCGTAACGGAGCTGGAGGACCTTATGCCCGGCTCCCGCTGGGTAAGTCTGCCCGACGGCAGCATTGCCGGGATTATTTTTGACGAAAACTCACAGCCGCTGTATATCTGCCGCGGCATAGGCGGAACGGAAAAGCAGCAGGTGCCCGGCGATCTGGCTCCGTATTGCAGCTGGCTGTCCGCTCCCCTGTCGGGGCGCGGCTGGTGGGTGATATACCAAAGTGCGGCAAGCGGAGAGACGCTTAAGGTGTAGAGCAGTTTGTATGCATATGTGCGCATGTATGCGCTGTTTGCCGTGGGCGGAGCAGCTGCCATGCGCGCCGCGGGCGCAGCGGTGCAAAGGCAAGCGGTCTTGCCGGAGCGCCTGCGCACGCAGCCGGGCACGCCAAGCCCCTGTGGGGCGCAGGCGCGCACGGCGAGGGGCCGAAGGCCCCGGCGCGCGTAAACGCAGCGACATCCGACAAAGGTCCCGGGCAGCACAGTAATAAAACAGCATCGGCGGCAGCACATAGGCAGCGCGATAGATAAAAGAAACGGACCTGTCGATCCGTTTCTTTTTATTGCGGTTTTTTATTGATTTTTACTGCAATTTTACCGTTTTTTAATGCGCTTTTTTATATGTTTTTAATGCATTTTTTATGCGTTTTTCGTGTTTTGTCCGCCCCTTGCGGGTTTACCGCTTTTATTTTTATACGGTACTTTAACATATATCAACGCATATCGGCGCGTATCGGATTTTGCCCGCTGCCGCGGCATTACGCATCAGAGGGGCAGGTCTTTTCTTACGAATTTTTCGCTTCCCGCAATATAGCCTATGAGTCCCAGCCCGAAAAGCACCGCCAGCTTCCAGATAAACACATTCGTGCCGTCTATGATGGAGATTACATCGAACATGGTTATAATGGTTGCATAGTTGAAGTAGTTAAGGGAATCAAGGCGCACAACGGTGGGCAGCACGGGGCTTCCGAACAGGCCGAGCATTGCAGCCACAAGGGCAAAGATGCTCAATCCGCCGCCTATGGCCATGGAGCGTTTGCTGCGGTCAAACCAGCACGAGGTAAAGAAGCACAGACCAGAAAGGGCAAACAGCACAAGGAAGGCTCCGAGGTTAAGCAGCACCAGCTTTTCGTAGGTAAGCTTGATATCCGCGCTTACCTGTGTAAGGCATATGCAGCCCGTTGCCGTGGTGAGGGCAAACATTGCAAACAGAGAGCCTATGAGGTACACGGCCTGAGTGAAGGCCACACTGCGGCGTTTTGTGGAGGTGGAAAGCACATATGCCATGGAGCCGCTGTCCACCTGTCCGGCGATCAGGTTGTTTGATGCCATTATCATATATATAATAGGCAGCAGCAGACCGGCAAGCTTATAGAATATGGAGCCCACGATAAGGCTGT
Source organism: uncultured Clostridia bacterium (assembly GCA_934465535.1). Lineage (GTDB taxonomy): Bacteria > Bacillota > Clostridia > Christensenellales > QALW01 > UMGS1338. Next base: position 31,112 of record CAKSKV010000011.1, read on the forward strand.
AAAGGTCCATAGTGCCTATTTCTTCAAGAGCATCCGACACCTCGGAGGGAAGAGTGGAGAGCAGGCTGCCCGCTATACTTTGGGCAAGCTCTGTCTGCTTGGCCTGTACGGCCTCATTGTACTGCTCTTTTGTAAGCCGGCCGTTATTAAGCTGCTGCTCCAGCTCGCCGATCTCATAATCAAGACGATTGCCGTATGTTATTGCCGCCGTAACAGCCGTTTCCTTTACATAGGAATAGGTGTAGCCGAAGCCGTCGTATTTTTCCTTGGTGACGCCGTAATCGGAAAGCTCGGAAATGATCTTCTCTTCATTTTCGGCAGTGGTCAGGTTGCCTGCCAGAAATACCGCCGAGCCGCTTTGCGCACGCTGGCTGCGGTATGCCGCACGCTGAGCGGAGGAAATATATTCCTGCGCATCGCCCGCTGCTACATGCTGGGTAAGCTCAGTTACATCGTAGGTTTCCGGCACGCTTTCGTCGTGGTCGGTATAAAAGCTGTCAAAATTGCCCGCCGGGTTAAGAACATACATCATGGAGCCCAGTATCTCGCCGGCCTCGTTTGATTCCTCGGTGTAGGCGGGGTCTATGCTTTTTGCAAGCTCTAAGGCATAGTCCTTAAGGTTGCTTACCGATACAGTATATGCCGCCGCTGCCGCGCCCTGCACGGTTGCGGGACTCTTTTGGGACCACTCCTTGAGCGCAAGAGCATATTCCTCATCGGAGGAAAAGCTTTCGCGCGCCGGCTTCTGTTCGTTCCAGTTTGAAAAATTCAGCGCATAAAGCTTTGCGGCCAAGGTTTCGGGCTGCGGCATTTGCTCCTGCCACGCTGCCATAGCGGCCTGATATTCCTCTTTGGAAAGCTTTTCCGGCTGGGGCATTGCCGCCTGCCATGCCGCAAAGGCGCCGTGATAAGTGAGCGCCTCCTGCGCATTTTGGGCATAGAAGCGGTCAAAATTCACAAGACCGTCCTGCGCATAGCCGTAATAGCTGATAGCGCGTTTTTTGAAGGAGGATTCGATCTCCTGCTTTACTATTGTATCCTCAATTGCGTTTTTGGTTTCGCCTATGTTTCCGCTGCCGCTTATAAGCATAACGCAGGCCAGCATGAAGCACACCGCAAAGGTGATTATGGCCCACATGGTGCCGTTCGCCTTGCAGGACTGCTTGAAAAGCGCCTTACTGAACATTGTTTTCCGTCTCCTTTTTTGTTTGTAATATCTGCTTGAAATGCTTCTCCAGAGTGTAGGGCAGCTCCGAGATGAAGCGTACATCGTAGCCCTTGAGGGTTTTCAGAAGAACATCGGTATCCTCCGAGGCCACGGTGATGGTAACCTGATTGTACTGCTCCTGAAGCCGCTTTATGGGGTAGCCCGCCTCAAGGAAGCGCACATAGTCGTCATGCTTATTGAATTCCAGCTTGAAATCCTTATTTTTGCGGTTGCGGATATCCTGCATGTTTGCAATATCCGCTATATGTCCGTTGTTTATAAGAGCTACGCGGTCGCAGGTGGTTTCCAGCTCCTCAAACATATGGCTGCTCATAAAGATGGTTTTCCCGCGGGCATGCTCCTCCTTTATTATATCAAGGAAGGTTACGCGCATAAGCGGGTCAAGGCCCGTAGTGGGTTCATCCAGTATGATTATGGGCGCGTCGTTCATAAGCGCCGCCACAAGCGCCGTTTTCTGCTTCATGCCCTTGCTCATGCGCTTAAGGTTGGCTCTTGGGTCCAGCTGAAGCCGTTCTATGAGCTCGTTTGCCCGCTTCATATCCTTAAGCCCGAAAAACTCCGCCTGACATTTAAGAAAGGCAATTCCCGTAGGCAGATCCGGAAAAGCGATTTCGCCCGGAACATATCCCACAAGACGGGCTATGGAGCTTGCATTTTCCCATGAGGGCATACCGCGCACCTCCACGGTGCCGCATGTAGGTTTTACAAAGCCCATTATGTTACGGATGGTGGTGGTTTTGCCGCTGCCGTTTGTTCCCACAAAGCCCATCATCTCGCCCCGGCGCACCGTCATATCCACATCGAATATGCCGCGTCCGCCGCCGTAATCCTTGGTAAGGCCATGCATTGTTATTTCCTGCGTATCCGGCGCAGTCTGATTGTTGTTTGTCACAGTGCACCTCCGAAATCCTTGTCTTCCTTATAGAACTTCATAAAGTAATCCTCCAGCGATTCCCGCCTGTTGCTGAAGCCCGTTATTTCAAAATCCGAAAGCAGCGCGATAACGGCGTTCATATCGGTATCCTCCACCGACATATATACCTCCTGCCCTCCGGCATCTTTTTTAAGCACGGTAAGGCTGGGTATCGTACCCGCCCTTTTAAGGAAGGCCTCGCGCTGAGCCGGGGATGCAAAGGTTACGGTGTAGAATTTCTTTGAAGCGTGCTTCAGCTCATCCGCCACGAAATCCGAGACGATCCTGCCGTCCTTGATTATTGCTATGCGATCGCAGGTGGAGTCTATCTCGGAGAAAATATGGCTGGAAAGCAGGATGGTTTTTCCGCGGTGCTTTTCCGCATGGATATAATCGATAAAGCTTTCCTGCATTACAGGGTCCAGCCCGCTTGTGGGCTCATCCAGCACCAGCACCTCGGGATCGTGCATAAAGGCGGTAACAACGGCAAGCTTGCGCTTGACTCCCAGACTCATGCGCTTTGTTTCCTGCTTAAGGGTGTTTTTATCCAGCTCAAAGCGATCCAGCATTTCATTAAGCTTTGCATCGTTGCGAACCCCCTGCATGCTCTGCATCATGGAAATAAACTCGCTGCCGGTAAGCCCCCGCGGCAACGCCACCTCACCGGGGATATATCCCACACGCCCCAGAAACTCGTAGTAATGTCCGAAGCTTTCCCTGCCGAATATGCTTGCGCTGCCGCTGTCCGGGGCGGAAAAGCCCATAAGATGGCGGATGGTTGTGGACTTCCCGGCGCCGTTAGGCCCCAGAAACCCGAAAACCTCGCCCGGCTCCACATGCAGGGAGACATTGAAAATTCCCCGCCCGGAGCCGTAGTCCTTGGTCATTTTATCGACCTTGATAACATCCATACCGCTTATTTTACCTCCTCGTAGTGATCCACCTCTATAACATCGGGCTGCTGATTTTTAATTATTTTTACTGCCGTTATTACGGTGCTGAGGCTTAGTATGCCGTCTATAAGCAGCGTGCAGCCAAGCAGCACCGTAAGCGCCTTTGCGCCCTGCGCCGAGCAAAGCACCAATACCACACCCAGCACCGCGGAAGCTATTGCAAGGCACAGTATCAGCCACCACGGGCGCAGACCGAAGCGGCGGGCATCAAAGGACACCTGAATTTTGAGCAGACCGTCGGCAAGCACGAATATTCCAAGCACTATGCAAAGGAAATTCATAAGACTGTCCGGCCGCAGCAGCATAACAATACCCAGCGCTATCATAAGCAAACCCGATGCAAGATCGTACTGAAATGCAAGCCGGTAAAGATCCCTTGTAAAGTAGCCTGCTATTCTTACGATCCCGAACGCCACCAGCATAATACCGCAGATGATGCCTATTGCCTTTGCCGATATTCCCGGAAACAGGATAAGCACAAACCCCGCCGCGCACATAAGCACGGACAATACGATATAACCGATTTTTGCAGCCTTCATAGGGGCAATTGAACGCATATATAATTCCTCCTCTTTATTTCCGAGCCTTCACGATTCTTCCGGCTCAGCCCCAAAGCAGCTTTTTTCGCCGCTCCGTTTTGACGCTACAAGTATATTCCTTTGCCGTTTATCTGTCAGCATACAAAAAAACTCCGCTGCCCTGTTTTAGGGCAACGGAGGTGCAATTGATATATTTTTGTGCAAAAGCGTGTTTTTGTCCAAAAGAGCGGTTCAGCTTCCCGTATTTTCCGATTGGTGCGCCAGCTCCGCCGCCGCAAGGCGGGCAAGCCGTGCAAGGCGAGCAAGGTCCGAAAGGATATCCTCCTTCATGTTGCCGCCCAGCCAGTCTATATACAGCCCGAACAGAGAGCATTTGATAAAGCGGCACAGCGCTTTTGTATCTGCATCGGAGATGCCCTTATCCTTAAGCGCGCTTACGGCGTAGGTATTTACGACATAGCTGCATATACGCAGAGCATACTGCTCGAAATTATCCCGGCTGACGGAATTATATATGTGCAGCACGGCGCGCTTGTTTTCCATACTGAATTCCAGCGCCGCCCTGAAGGCCTCCTCCAAGGAGGTTATTGACGGATATTTTTTCATTATGTTATCCGCCTGCTCGGTTATAAGCTCCTCCAGCAGCGCCGGAATGTCGCGGTAGTGATAATAAAAGGAATTGCGGTTTATTCCGCAGTCCTCCACTATATCGCGCACGGTTATTTTTGTAAGGGGACGCTCGTTGAGCAGCTTAAGAAAGGACGCTTTTATTGCTTTTTCCGTAAAATTAGCCATATATCAGTCTCCTTTATGCGATATTTTCTGCTCCGTGCACCCATCCCGTTCTTCCGGCGCGGAGCCTTCCGATGCGGGCGGGTCTTCCTTATTTGTCTTTCCCTTTGCCTTTTTATCTCCCTTTGCGGGTATCCTTGCCGCAAAAAACACTATGACCGCCGCCAGCGTAACCGCCGAAAACAGCAGTATGAGCGTGCCCGTATCCGGCATCTGCGCTATTGCAGGCTCGCCCGCGCCGTCCGTCAACGCCGGCGATGCGCTGAGTTTCAAAAACAGTCCGACAAAACGAAACATCCCTATGCCTCCGAAAAAATGCTGTGCCCGAAACCGTCGGACGCAGGTTTTCACAACCGATTATACACGAAGAACGGAATTTTTTCAATCTCAAATTACAATAAAGGAACAGCTGCCGCACTTTATCGCGCATCTTATCCGAAAAACGGCACAGAAAGGCGTAAAAATGTCGGAAATATGAATTTTTTGTTGACAAACGGAATACATTATGCTATAAATACAGGCAATAAGTAATCTTTAATTCGGTACAGAGAGACCGGCAAGATACGCTCATACGGTTTACCGCATACACCCACATCTTGCCGCCGCGCAAGATGTTTTTTTGTATCTGCGAAAGGATTACGAAACTAAAAGCGCAAGCTTAAAAAAACGGAGGACGACATGAAATTAGTTTACGATGTCAAAGACAAGCCCCGGTTCGGGAAGCTGATAGTGTTTGCATTTCAGCAGCTGCTTGCAATAATGGCCGCCACCATTGCGGTGCCCAACATTGTGGGCAACGGCATGACCCCCTCTGCCGCAATGTTCGGCGCAGGCGTGGGCACAATAGTGTATCTGCTGTTTACAAAATTCCGCAGCCCTGTTTTTCTCGGCTCTTCCTTTGCGTTTATCGGCTCCATGTTCTCGGCCTTTGCCGGCGGCGTATCAATGCAGCTGGGTTTTCTCGGCCTTATTATCGGCGCGGTTTTTGCCGGTCTTGTTTATGTAGTTATAGCAATTGCGGTTAAGATTGCCGGCGTAAAATGGATAAACAAGATCATGCCTGCCGTGGTCATCGGCCCCACCGTTGCCATAATCGGTCTTTCCCTTGCGGGCAATGCAATAAGCGACCTCACCGGCGGCGCCGCCTTTGACTCCGCTACCGGCTCCTTTGTTATGGATCTGCATACCGGGCTGTGCATAATATGCGGCCTTGTCACCCTGGCCGTGGTAATGCTGTGCTCCGTATTCGGCAAGAAAATGACAAAGCTTATCCCCTTTATAATCGGCATACTTGCAGGCTATGCTGTTGCCTCCGTATTTACGATAATCGGCAACGCCACCGGAAACGAGGCGCTTGTTATTGTTGATTATTCCGCATTTGCCGAGGCCTTCCGCGAGGTAAGCATTAAAAGCTTCCTCTGCCTGCCCGACTTCACCTTCCTTGAAGCCTTCAAGGGCTTTGGCGAGCTTAACGGCTCCTACATTGCCACTATCGCAGTGGCTTATGTGCCGGTTGCCTTTGTGGTGTTTGCCGAGCACATCGCCGACCACAAGAATCTTTCCTCCATTATTGAGCGGGATCTGCTTTCCGACCCCGGCCTGCCCCGCACCCTGCTGGGCGACGGCATAGGCTCCGTTGCGGGCGCTATCTTCGGCGGATGCCCCAATACCACCTACGGCGAATCCATCGGCTGCGTTGCAATAACGAAAAACGCTTCCGTATACTCCATACTTACTGCTGCCGTGCTGTCCATGGCCGTTGCCTTCATTACCCCCTTTGTATGCTTCCTTGAGAGCATCCCCAAATGCGTAATGGGCGGCGTATGCATAGCGCTTTACGGCTTCATTGCGGTATCCGGTTTGAAAATGCTTCAGAAGGTGGATCTGGACGACAACCGCAACCTGTTTGTGGCTTCGATAATCCTCATTGCCGGAATAGGCAACTTTGCCATGACCTTCGGCAAGATCACCCTTAAGACGGTGGCCTGCGCACTGATACTGGGCATACTGGCAAACGCCATGCTTTCCAAAAAGAGCAAAAAGGCCGCAAGCGAGGAAGCCGCAAAGGAAAACAGCGAGCCCGAAAACAAAAACTGATAATTTATAAGCTTGCATAAAGCCGCCCGCGAGGCGGCTTTTTTATTTTATGTGCATATGTGCAGTTGTATGCCGGATACCGTAAAACAGCCTTCATCTGCTTAAGCAATTTTTTGTTGCTTTTAGGGAGGCACACAATTATAATGATTGCAGAAACGGAATTCGGCAAAAAGGAGAATATACCATGCAGGTGTTTGATATTGATCTTAAAACGGAGTTTTCCGCTCTTGAAAAAATGAGCGGCGGAATACTCAGGTGCTACATACCGGAGGTATCGTCGGAGGCCGACCCCGACACTCAGCGCCCTTCGGTGCTTATATGCCCCGGCGGAGCCTATGTTTTCTGCTCCAACCGCGAGGCGGAGCCCATAGCGCTTTATTATCTGTCAAAGGGTTATAATGCCTTTGTGCTGTTCTACTCCGTGGCCCCGGCAAAATATCCCGAACCGCAGGTGCAGGCAATGGCGGCCGTTGAGCTTATACGCAGAAACCGCAGCATGTGGCATTGCAGCGGCAAGGTATGCTGCATGGGTTTTTCCGCCGGAGGACATCTGGCCGCCTGCACAGCCAATGCCGACACCGAGCTTGCCCTCCGCTGCGGTCTTACCGATGTGCGCCCCGATGCCAGCATTCTTTGCTATCCTGTAATAACAAGCGGGCAGTACGGACATGCGCTCTCCTTTGATTCCCTTTGCACCTCCCCCGAACAAAAAGAGGCGCTTTCGGCGGAAAAGCTTGTAAGCCGCGATACTCCGCCCACCTTTTTATGGCACACCGCCGATGATTCATGCGTGCCGGTACAAAACAGCCTGCTGTATGCCTCGGCGCTTTGCGAAAACGGCGTACCGTTTGAGATGCATATATTTCCGCACGGTGAGCACGGGCTTGCGCGCTGCGACGGCTCCACCGCCGTACAGGGCGGCATGATAAACCCCGCCTGCGGGGTATGGTTGGAGCTTTCGGTGCGCTGGCTTGAGCGTTTATCCTTCGGGGGCGGATGCGTATGACGCATATTGTTCACCCTTTTGAGCCGTTCTGTCCGCCCGGAAGCCGCATATTGGTACTGGGCAGCTTTCCCTCCGCCGCCTCAAGGGCGCAGGGATTTTATTACGGACACCCCCGCAACCGCTTCTGGCGTGTTTTGGCTGCGGTGTACGGCGAAGATGCTCCGGAAAACCTTATGCAAAAGCAGGAATTTCTCGCCCGCCGCAATATTGCGCTTTGGGATGTGATACTTTCCTGCGATATTGAAGGCTCTGCGGATGCAAGCATACGCAACGCCGTGCCCGGCAGCCTTGACAGGAGCTGTTTTTTAGACATACAAAAAATATATGTAAACGGCAGAAAGGCCTTTGAGCTTTATAACCGATATCTGTTTGATAAATACGGCCCCGCCGTTTATCTGCCCTCCACCAGTGCCGCAAACGCCGCATGGAGCCGTGAGCGCCTGATAAAGGCATGGAGCGTGATAAACTCATAAATCCCCCTTAATTTTTTGCTGCGGATTTTACTTTTCGGAATTTCCTCAGTTGTGCCGGACGGTACTTTCTATACATATAGGGAGATTGACAAGGCACAAAAAATGGAATATACTATTATTGCACAATTCGGGGGTGCACCGGCTTCGACGGGAGTGATCGGGGGCGGGGTAAGCGAGCCGTGGTTCCGGATCCACGATAATCCTTCGGGCGTAAATATAAACGCTAACAACAAAACTTTTGCTGTAGCTGCTTAACGCAGCTTCCGTCGACTCCGACCGCCTGCGGATCGGATAATCGGCGTCATAATCGCAGGGAACGCCATCGGCCTAAGCTTTGCAGCCGGGGTGTAAATATGAAGCTACCAAACCGCTGCTTTGTCCGTGATACAGCGGAGCGGGAATAAAAACGCACTGACTACGCTCGTAGAAAGCCGCGCAAACGCACTTTCGGACAGGGGTTCAATTCCCCTCACCTCCACCAAACGAGGTTTGGACGAACACCTATTTCTTCAGCGGCGGTTTCGCCGTGAAATGTTCGCTCTGATCCGCAACAGAAAGGCGCCGTCTTGGAAGTGATTCCGAGACGGCGCTTTTCTGCTATCCGCACATTCGATTTCCGCTTATTCTCCTGCTATAATGGCTACAGAAAGGAACAGGAGGTTATACGAATGGAGAGATTTGTCACAGATGAACGCACAGGGCTGAAATATGAATTGGTCGGTGACTATTACCTGATCGCCGGAGATGATGAGCCGGAGGAAGATCAGCCAATCGGGGTATGGGGACAGCGGCATCTTCGCTATCTCAAGAGGTGCCACCGTGTGCGATATGCCAACCTGCTGACCAGCGGTGAATTGAATGCTTATCTTGCGGATATTGACCGGCAGGCAGAGAACCTTTTTCTTCGGCTGGTAAAACAAGTGGCAGATGCAGAGGGCATTACGGAAACGCTGAAAGCCAGTGACCAAATGGAATGGGTCCGGCGAATGAACTCCTGCCGAGATCGTGCAACCGAAATTGTCTATCACCAAGTGATCTACACATAAGACAAGGTCCTTCGTATCGAGAAAATGATACGAAGGGCCTCTTTTGGCTTATTGTACTTTCAAAAATCCTGACTCAAAGGCATTGGGGAAAAGGAACCGCTTCTCGCCCTGCTCAAAACTGACGGTCACATATCCGCCGCTCAGTTCGATCACCTTGCCGATGCCGAACTTACCATGCGATACGGCCGCCCCGACCGCAACGCCGGAAACATCGACCTTCGGCTTTTCAGGTTGTTTTGGCTTTGCGGGAATGACCGGAGATTTCACGCCGAAAGCAGCAGTGACGAAATCCGGTTTAGCCGACAGTGTCCGGATTGGAGCTGGTGCTTTTTGCGGCTCCGGCTCCTCATCCGCTTCCGGAAGATCGGCTTCGTCGATTTCCGGCGCATCCATCGTGGACTGTTGGTTATAGAACAGCAGCTCATACTCCTTGCGTTTCACAACGGTATCCCAGCCGCCGACATCCTCGTTTTCGTGCTTGTCAAGGCCGGTGTAGGAAAGGCTGGAATCCTCATAGCGCTTGAATTTGAAGATGGCATCGTTCATCAGGCTGGCGTTGAACACATTCAGCTCCACCAGCAGGTTGAAGTCCTTCACATCCAAACCGGTCACTTTTTTGAAAAGTCCCGGCTCCAGCTGCGTGATCACATCCTTCAGAGAGCGTTCCCGGTAATCCGTCAGATACATAAAGATCGGTACACGGGTGGCAAACTTGATAAGCTTCTCCTGAATTTGCTTCCGCATGGATTTGTACTCTTTTTCTTCCTCGGAGATTTCCTTTTTCTCCTCCTTGGTGAGCTCCTTCCCCTTTTCTTTCTTGGCTTTTTTCACGCTCTCCGACTTGTTGATGATGGTCTCAATATCCGAGTTCAGGCTGCGGAACCCTTCGATTTTCATCAGGGCCTCCATGGCCTCTTTGTTCGCCATCAGTCGCCGGAGTGTGTCATTGTCCACATTGACCAGCAATGCGGATTCCCAGCGTTTGGCCAGCAGCGTGGCCGAGGTGCCGGCCATCGCAATATCCAGAATATCTTGAGCGTCGATCTGTTTCATGCTGCTGCCGTCATAGGCCAGCACAGGCAGGAAATTGATAAATTCCGCCACCTTCTTTTCAGGGTTGCTTTCATTCACATTCAGGCGGCAGGAATAATCCGAAATCTGTTTCAGGGCACGATCCAGCGCAAAGTCAAAGACATAGCACTCATATTTCATGATCTGATCGGTGCCGGAGCCGGTCCGTACCGTCCACGGGGACTGCACCCGGAATGCCGCCTGAAAATAGGTCTCCGGGCTTTTCAGATTCCGCAGCATAAAGATGCCCGTCCACGGCTTGACCGTCACGCCGGTAGTCAGCTTGCCGCAGGACAGTGTGATGGTCTTGGTGGTCAGCGGGTCACCCATAGATTTCAGAACAGGCGCAAGCGCATCCACGCCGACGCCTGCCTTGGTCCCGGCGCAGACATTGATATGGTAATCGCGGTAAAAGCTGTTCTGCTTCTGCCGGAGCAGATTGTACATTGCATAGCAGCTAACCACATTGGGCAGAAACCAGAAGGTGTGGGACAGCACATTCAGCAGCCGGGTATCGGAAAAGGGCATGGGCGGGCGCTTGTCCTGCCCCAGTTTCATATCGTCCACGCTGGCGGGGAGATAAGACCCACGGATCAGGTCCAGCCACTTCTGCACCTCGTTCTCATAGACAAAGCGGGCGGTCTCCGGCTTGTTTTTCTCCCCGTATTTGGCGGAGAAGAAAATGTTCAGGTCAAATTCATCGAACTGGCCCTGCATGGCGATCTGGCGGATGCTGTCCGGGATGCGGTAGGTCATCATTACCATCCGAGGCAGCGCCGCATAGGGGTTGTCCGCACTGCCGTCCCAGTTTTCCTTGGCCCGCTGTTCATCGGAATAGGTCCAGTTGTAAATCTGATCCTCGATAAATTCGCCGCTGTTGATGGCCCGGAACGGCGTACCGGACAGGAACAGATAATAAGAAGTGGTGATGGGCAGGAAAGTCTCGTTGTAGGCGTTGTCAGCCTCGTCCTTCTTGTACTTCTCCATGTCGAAGTCGTAATCTTCGTCCTCGTTGTCCATTTCAAAGAGTTTTTTGGCATTATCCCGCCATGCGCCAAAATGGTACTCGTCGAAAATCACGATGTCCCAGTTGGTGGTATGTACCCATTCGTTCTTGGCCTTGATGCCGCCGCTCTCGTTGGTGCCGAGATAGTCCTGAAAGGAGCCGAAGCAGACGATGGGGCGGGATAGGTCAGCATCCTCATAGCGCATTCCGTCCCGGCAGATAAATTGCCAGCCCTCAAAATCTTTGTGGGTCATTAAATCTTCTTCCCACGCTGCCTCGACAGCGGGCTTGAAGGTCAACACAAGGACTTTTTTCAAGCCCATGCGCTTGGCCAGCTCATAGGAAGCGAAGGTTTTGCCGAAGCGCATTTTGGCGTTCCACAGGAATTTGGGTGCACGGTCCGGTGCATCCTGCTTGGCGGCACGAAAATAGGCAATGGTTTTGTTGACGGCCTCCTCCTGCTCCGGGCGCATGGCAAAGGTGCGGGTGCGGTTTTCTTCGTTGATGGCGTCGGTTTTCACGGCCAGCACTGCCGCCTCCAGATCCTGTACCGAGCAGCGGAACCACTCGCCGCCGACGGCGGCGATCTTTTTGCGGCGGAGCATCCGGTGCACATCGTGGTCGGTAAAGCATGAGCCGTCCTCCCGCATGGCCGAGGTGCGGTACACGATCTCATAGGGCACTTTTCCGTCCGGGCGCTTGGTTGGGTACTGCTGGGCGACCCGTCGATCCACATCTTTTTCGGTGTAGCCGACTTTCAGCAGGCCGTCGTAGTCAGGGTTCCTGTCCCGGTAGGCATAAATCATCGGATGGACCGCCGGTCGCTGGGGGAAGAAATCTATTTCAGGCATCTGTATTTCCTCCTATTTCACCGATTCTTGATTTGATGTATTCGTACTCGTTGGGTGTGATTCCCCACATTTCACATAACCGCTTATCCGTATAGACTCCCGAATATGTCCCTAAATCGGGAATGAAGCAGTAGTTCTTCTTGGTAATATCTTGCGACACGACCGTTTGCATTAGCAAAAAGCGAACTACTTTTGTGAAAATGTATGATTTATATGATTCTGCTTCAGCCTTACTATCAAATGCTCCCGCAATAATCCATGATTCTGTACAACACTCTCCTGGCTTTGCGATTCGTGTATTCCCATCATAATAAAAAGCAACAGGCTTTGTGAAATCTGTTTGACCTGCAATCGGGGCTTTGGGGACAAGAAATTTCCATTTTCCCAAGAAGCCCTTGCTATTATCAATGTCCTCTGGATCAGCAAACTGCCGTCCAACTTTTTGAATAAACCAGCAGGGAACCCCATCCTTCTTAGGTGGGTAATTCGTTGGTAGGCCAAAAGGCTTTCTCGCAGATACCCTTTTATCAAGGAAAGTGTTATACTGTTCTCGTACTTTGGTTACTATTCCAACGGCCATATTCTGACGTATAAAAACATCGTTTGCATCGAGATACCGCTTCATTGTGTCGGTTTTCTCTTTCTGGAAGTTTATCACCTCACAAATTCCATCATAATCCCTATCCCATAAGAAATAGCAAGCACCGCCAGCAAGGTCAACGCCTGGAAAAACATCTTTGAAATTCTCATAATCCACTAACCTACTTATTCGTCGATCAGAGAGCATTTCTCTGCGGAAATCATCTAATCCTTTTCCGCCCGAAAACCACCTGGACGGGATAATCATAGAAAGGTATCTTGGATTGAGTTTCTTTGCGCTTTCAACAAATAACTGATAAATTGGCTTAGCACTTTTTCCGTTCCCACCGTCACTCAACTGATACGGCGGGTTGCTGATGATCACATCGAACTTCATTTTGAAAATATCCTCCGGCTTGGTGGTATGGATCAGCTCATAGGCGTGGGTCTCCAGCGCCTCGTCCCGGTCGTACTGACTCTGGGCTGCGCCGCAAAAGACGCATTTTCCGTTTTTCCAGCGGTGGGGAATCCGTTTATAACGGATATTGCCCTCGGCATCGTCAAAGTGAGAGGCGGAATACACGCTGTTGGGGTACTTGCTGCAATACACACCCCGGCGGGAGAGCAGACTGGTCAGCTCCGTGATGGCGATCCCGTAAAGCTGATTGTGAAAGATGTGATCCACACGCTGCTGCAAGTCGGGGATGACAGGCTCCAATCCGGTCAGCAGCCGCTTGGCGATCTCCCGCAGAAACACGCCGCTTTTGCAGGCAGGGTCCAGAAATTTGGTATTGGGGTCCGAAAACAGCTTCTGCGGGAGCATATCCAGCATCGAATTTGCTACCTCCGGCGGCGTGAACACCTCGTCGTTGGACAGATTGGCAAGGCAGGACAACACATCCGGATTATAGATGCCGGAGTAGAAATCATTGCTCATTTTCCCATACCCTCCTGTAGTGCGTCACATATTTCTTGAGAAACTCGCCCTCATCGCTGGGCCTCTCGGCAGGCTCGGCAGCGTCGAACAGGGTCATCTGTTCCTCGCCCTTTTTGCGCTTTTTCTTGCCGAACAGGTCACGGGCCTCGTCATTCCCCTGCATCAACTTGGCAAAGGTGTAGTCGCTGCGCTGGAGCTGATAGCCTGTCACAAAGGCCCATTCGGAGAACACGATGGGTTCGCCGGTGTCCTGTTGGTTTTCGTCCACGCACATCAGGCTCAGGGCGTTGCCGCAGACGATGTTGCGGGACAAAATGAACCGGACGGATCGGCGGCAGTCCTCGTTGACTTCCTTTTTGCAGACGACTTTGTACTCTTTGTCCCAGATCTGATAAAGCCGCTCCCGGCAGGCCTCGCAGTTATCGCTCAAAATATCCACGCCGTAAATACTGCTGACAGCCAGAACGGAATATTTTTCGTAGTCCATTGTGAACTTCCTGTATTTCTTTTTCACAACGGCCAGCTTCCGGGACAGGATCTCGGCAAGAAAATTCCCGTCGCCGCAGGCCGGTTCCAGAAAGCGGCTGTCGATACGCTCCGTCTCGGTTTTTACAAGGTCGCACATCGCCTTGACCTCCCGCTCGGCAGTAAACACCTCGCCGTGGTCCGCCACCCGCTGTTTGGATTTCACTTGTTTTGTCACACTTTGATCCCCCGGAAACATAATCCCGATTATGTAGTAAACAGGGCAGCAAAAAAGACCTGCCGCAGAGCGGACAGGCCTCAAAAGAGTATGGAAAAGCAAGCCTTCTCTCATCGCTTCAAAAAGCGAGCCGAAAAGGCTTTCTTGTTGTGCTCGATTTTAGACAATTTTAGAGTTTTCATGCTTTTCATCGATGCATTCTTTACTTTTTCGTGAGTCGATGCTATAATCTAATATGTATAGATGGCTCTCTATTAAGACGAGACTACTACATAATCGGGATTCTGTTGCTCATAAAATCAGATGCATATTCTCCATCCGCCTGCGGTGTTCCGTGCCGGTGGAGATGATATAAATGCGGGTTGTATCGATGCTGCTGTGACCGAGGATGTCCGCCAGTTTGGCAATATCCTTTTCGATGCCGTAAAATACCCGGGCAAACAAGTGACGCAGATTGTGCGGAAACACCTTCTCCGGGTTGACGCCTGCTTCCTGACACAGGGATTTCATCTCCCGCCAGATATTTGTCCGATTGACGGGCTTGCCCGTGCGAGTCACGAAAATCATCCCGCTTTTGATTCCTTGCTCCGCAGCATAGCGGAGCAGTTTTTGTCTCAGCGCCTTCACGAGAAACACTGTCCGGGTCTTTGCCTTACATCTTACCACCGCCTCGCCGCACCGTGCTGCCTCAATAGTGATAAATTGCAGCTCACTGACCCGGATGCCGGTGCCGCAGATGGTCTGTAAAATCAGGCAAAGCCGCTGGTTGTGTCTGCGCTCCGCAGTACGGCACAGGCGGGTGTACTCCTGCCGGGTCAGCTCCTTTTCTTCGGGACAGTAGACCTGCTGCTGTAATTTCAATGCTTTGACTTTTAGATCGTGCCAGCCGAGAAAGGTGAAGAAGCTGTTGAGGCTGGCCAGCATGGAGTTGATACTCCGCACGGCGTATCGTTCCTGCAAGCGCTTTTTATAATCGATCACCGTTTCCTTCGTGATCTCGCCCTTCTGTGCGTATGCCGCAAAGGCACTGACATCCCGAATATATTTTTCGATGGTTGCGGCACTTCGTTCCTCTAAGGTGAGATGGCCTTTGAACTCGGCGATTTCCGCCGCCGTTAAGAATCGTCCTTTCATCGTATTTACCTCCGAGTATTTTCTGATTATTCTACCCGAAAAGTATGAAAACAAAAATTGTCACCGATTATTGTAAGAAAATCGGTGACAAGAATCGAATCTATGGATTTTTGTTCAGCCCCAGTGCGTTTCAGGTTTCCTGATCCGCACCGGGGCTTTTTTCGTTTTCTGCGATTGATATGATACCTAAAAAATAGACATAAAAAAATAGGACACCTTGATGTATAATAAAAGAGTCAAGGAGTTGAAGGA
>CAKSKV010000012.1 GCA_934465535.1 uncultured Clostridia bacterium
GTTTTCATAAGTGTACTCTTGCCAGAGCCGTTTTCCCCTACGATGCAGAGGTAGTCGCCTGCAAAGACCTCAAAATTGAGGTCTTGCAGAACGGGCTTCCCATCATAGCCAACGCAGAGATTTTGACAAGTGAGCTGAGCCATAAACCTACCCCCTTAACCCAGTGCTTCTTTCAGCACGGAGAGGTTTTTCTCCATAATGGAAAGATAGGTCGTACCGTTTGCCACATCTTTAGAAGTGGTGGACTGCATAGAATCCATCGTCAGTACCTTTTGATTTTTCGCAGTCGTGTTCCGGACAATGGTTTCGGCAATCTTGTGCTGTGCGCCCTCGATGGTCAGTACGCAGGGCAATTTCAACTCGTCCACTTTCTTGGCAAGGAACGAAATGGTTTCAAAGCTGGCTTCGGTTTCGGCAGAGCACCCCACAAAAGCGGCATAATAGCTCAGACCGTAATCGTCCACCATATAACGGAACGGGAAACGGTCACCAAACAGAACGGTCTTATAGGCCGCAGCATCCACGGCCGCCTGATAGTCTGCGTCAAGAGCAGACAGTTTCTTTACATAAGCATCGGAATTTGCGGAATAGGCGTCCTTGTTATCAGGGTCAATCTCCTGCAAAGACTTGGAAATAGCATTTACAAGCACCTCGGCATTTTTCAAAGACAGCCAAACATGCTCATCTTTTTCTTCCTCGTGCTCGTGACCCATCAGTTCATCAAGGATTTCATCAACAGTAAGCGCATCTTTCACAAAGAACGGATTGGTCTTGGAATCCATCAATGCGTCAAAGCTGTCGTTGCCAAAGTAAATATGAAAATGTTCGGCTTCACCCGATTCGTGACCGTGGTCGTTGAACTGTACATATTTGGGAGCATCAGTACTGGTCGTTTCAAACTGATAACGGACGCTGCTGATTTTGCCCTCGTCATTCAGTTTCGGCTGATAACCGGCATAGGTGTATTCGGCAGAAACGGATTTTCCGTCTGTATAAGTAAAAGTAATTTTGTTTTCGTTAATCGTAATTTTGTTGGCGTCACACTGCCACGAAGTCTTATACTTCTGCAGATAGGTGTCTTTTGTGGTTGAGCTGTCCTCATCCTCTTCCGCCTTATGTTCGCAGTATTCGTCCAAATCACCGTTCAACAGATAAGGGTACAGGGACTTCCACTCACCGGCGAAGTCCGAGAGGGTACGGTCCTTAATGTCGTCCTTTGTGATTTCTTCATCGTGACCGTGGTCATGGTCGTGTTCTTCCTCCTGCATACCCTCAACGGTTTCTTCCGTTTTCACGGAATCGCCAAGGACATCCAGCAAATTGATGACCTTCATATTCTTGTTTGTGGCATTTTTCAGAGCATCGTCCACCCATTCGTCGGACTCGCCGCCCACATAGATAAACAGGTCACAATCGGAAATCTTGACAATATCATCAGCGGTGGGCTGATAGCTATGCAGGTCAACACCGTTGTCCAGCAGCATAGTAATCTCAGCGTTGTCAGCCTTGTCACCGAGAATTTCTTTGACCCAGTCATATTCGGGGAAAATGGTGGTAACAATGCTCAGCTTATCAGTCTTATTCGTATCATTCTGCTTTCCGCAGCCGGCAAGAACGCCGACGAGCATCAAAAGCGCAAGCAGCATTGCGGTTATCTTTTTCATAGGTTATATTTACCTCCGGATTATTATAAGAACTTAAAAATGGGCGCAAAAATACAAGGGTAACGGCAACGCCGCAAAAGCCTATCCGCAAAAACAGATAGACTACACCCTTGTAAAAGTTCCTATTTTTTAATCTGTCAGTTTAACCTTAAGTGAAACCAAAGTATAGCTTGGGGTAACATCTGCACAGGCAGAAATACTCCTGCACAGGGTATATGTAAACGCTGCGGCGAAAGCCACGGCGCAAACAGCTAAAGAGAGATTTTTGAGCGTATTTTCACATACGCTGATTTGATAACAAATCGGGCAGTTCTCGCCCACACAGTCGTGGTTTGCTTCTGCGGCAATATAGAGAGCAGAATAGAGCATGACAAAAAAGACCGCAACAGCGACTACCAAGGATATAATGCGCTTTTTCTTTGTCATCATGCTCACCTCCTGCTATTTTCTGCAACCCTCACAAATGCCGTAGAGGATTGTTTCGGTCTTTTCAATCTGGAATCCCGTGTTTCTTAAAGTGTTTTGAATCAGTTGTGTTGTGTCTGCTTCATCCAAGTGGATGCTTTTTCCGCAGACTCGGCAGGAAAGATGCAAATGCTCCCTACATTCCTTTGCCGCAATATATTGATAATAGACTTCTCTGGTATTCTCTCGGATACTGCGTTTCAGTATACCATCTTCCTCCAAAGCGGATAGATTACGATAAACAGCGCTAATGCTGATGTTATCTGCCGTCAGTGCGTCGGCTATCTGCCGTGCGGTCATCTGTTCGTCTGTATGCTCTGAAAGATATTCTAAAAGCCGCTTGCGCTGCCGTGTCAGATACTTTGCCATCAGCTGCACCTCCAATTTGCAACTTGTTCGCAAATTATTATACTACGCTGTTTTGAGTTTGTCAATATGCGAATTGGCCGCAAATTGAAGTAAAGCTATAGGGCCGCACCATACTTGGTACAGCCCTGTGACTTAGCAAAGAATAATTTCGGTGTTTACGATTTTGTTGCACGATTACGAATGTTGTTCATTCTGCCGATCCACGCCATTGGATTAGTAGCTTTCAGACCTTCGGTAATATTCTCGGCTTCTGCCATCTGCTTTACCAGCCGAGAAAACATCGCTTCCGCCTGACGATCAATGTCAGCAAGGTAACTGCTCGGCTTTCCGCTGGTGAGCAGGGAGGTATATAGTGCCCTGCGGTGGGTTTTGAGATAATGCCGGTGCCGTTGCCCCCAGACGCCGATGTGCACCTCAGGTTCCTCCGGCAGTTTCAGACAGGGCAGATAATAGTCCCCTTGCAGCTCATACCAAAGTCCGTTCTGCTCATTGTAAATGTACTTCTCCATTTTGTAATCCTCCAATATGATTGTTTTTTACCTACAATCCAATCATTCCGGCCGATTACAAAAGCCGAAGGAGGCACTTCCTTACGAAGTGCCCCCTTCGCACACTCTGCTTTTTTATTATATTCTCCTAATAATAACGCAAATAAGGCTCGGACACAAAATCCGATGTCTGCCGAAACAGAGCGCAAGGCGGCCATTAAAGCCCTACAACCGCACGCACGCTTTCTTCCAGCTCCTCAAGCGCCTTTTGCGCCTCTGCTGCATTTTGCCCCTTTACCGCAAGATATACCTTTAGCTTAGGCTCGGTGCCCGACGGCCGCACACAGGCCCAGCCGCCCTCCAGCTCGTAATAAAGCACATTGCTTTTGGGCAGATCAAGCGCGCTTTCGCTGTTATTGCAAAGATCCGTGCGCACGCCGGTATTATAGTTGCGCACCGCCTTTACTCTGCGGCTTCCGAAGCTTTCGATGCGCTCTGAGCAAAGCCTTGCCATAGTGTCCTTTATGCGGGCTATGCCCTCCATGCCCGAAAGGGTAAAGGAGATCGTTTTTTCCTTCCAATAGCCCAAGCGGGCGTATATATCCTCCAGCCCGTCCAAAAGAGTCTTTCCCTGAGCCGCCAGCCCGCAGGCGGTCTGTGCAAGCAGCATGCAGGTGACCACGCCGTCCTTATCCCGCGCATGTGTGCCCACAAGATAGCCGTAGCTTTCCTCAAAGCCGAACAGATAGGTATGCTCGCCCGTCTGCTCATACTCCTTGATCTTTTCGCCTATGAACTTAAAGCCGGTAAGCACCTCCACCGTCTCCACGCCGTAGCTCTGCGCAACGGCACGGGCAAGCTCGCTTGTAACTATGGTTTTTATGAATACCCCGTTTTTCGGCAGGGTCCCCGCCTCTTTTTTGGCCTTTAACAGCCCGTCCAGCAGCACGCAGCCCAGCTGGTTCCCGGTAAGGGGAACATAATCGCCGTTTTTGTCACGCACCGCCACGCCCACACGGTCGCAGTCCGGATCGGTGCCCACAACAAGCCGGGCTCCCGTTTTTTTTGCGTAGTCAATGGCCATGGACAGCGCCTCGATATTTTCCGGGTTCGGGCTTTTTACGGTGGAAAAATCGCCGTCGGGCTGCGCC
Organism: uncultured Clostridia bacterium; assembly: GCA_934465535.1. Taxonomy (GTDB): domain Bacteria; phylum Bacillota; class Clostridia; order Christensenellales; family QALW01; genus UMGS1338. The sequence continues at coordinate 4,138 of CAKSKV010000012.1, forward strand.
TGCGCCTCAAGCAGCTGCACCCCTGTAAGTCCAAGCTCCTTAAAGGCGCGGCACACCGGCTTGCAGCCCGAACCGTGGATGGGGGTATACACGATTTTTATATCCCGGCAGGCGGCAATTGTTTTTTTGTCTATAAGGGGCAGCACCGCCTCAAAATACGCGTCGTCCAAATCCTCTCCCACAAGCTGTATCAGTCCCCGGCTCACGGCAGTATCAAAATCCATGCTCTTTATGCCGAAATAGCTTTCCTTTTCTATGCGCGAAAGCATATCCGCCGCCGGTTCAAGGGAAAGCTGCGCTCCGTCCTGACCGTAAACCTTATAGCCGTTATACTCCTTGGGATTGTGGCTTGCCGTTATCATTATTCCGGCAAAGGCATGATAATGCCGCACCGCAAAGGAAAGCAGCGGTACGGGCCGCAGCTGGCTGCAAAGGTAGCTGTGCACACCGTGATATGCCAGTATCTGTGCGGCAAGGCAGGCAAACTCCCGGCTTCTGTGACGGGAATCATAGCTTATGGCCACTCCCTCCTGCTGCTTTTTGCAGGCGCATACATATCCCGCAAGCCCCAGAGTGGCTCTGCCCACGGTATATTCGTTCATGCCGTTGCTGCCAAGGCGCAGTATCCCGCGCATACCGGCCGTACCGAACTCAAGATCGGTATAAAAGCGCTCCTTTTTCTCCTGCTCGCTCAATGAAAGCAGCTCCTGCTTCTGCTGCGGGGTCACATTTTCAACCCAGCGCTCATACTCCTTTTGATAATCCATTTTTTCTGTTTCCTTTCCGGATCCCGCGATCCCTTTTGCCGTATTGCCGCGCGGCGGCGGCTTTTGATCATAATTTCGGTTTGTTCTCTCTGCGTCCCTCAGGCACCGTCCGGCTCCGCTCCGGGGTCATCCCCGTATTCGCAGGGTGCCGAAGCAGAAGAAAGCGCGATGCTGTAAAGACGGCTTCTGCTGTCCTGAAGCGCCACCTCCACCGGAATATCCGCCCCCGCGCATTCAAGCACTTCCTTTACGGTATCAAAGGCAAGCTGCGCGGTATTGTTCTGCTGGGAAAGGTGGCAAAGCACCGCCTGACACAGCCCCTTATCCGCCAGATGCTTAAGCGCCTGCGCGCAGTCCCTGTTGCTTAAATGGCCGCGGCTTCCCATTATCCTGCGCTTGAGCGTGAAGGGATACGGCCCCTGCGCCAGCATCTGCTCATCGTGATTGCTCTCAAGACACACAAGCTGCGCCCCCTCAAGGCAGGAAAGCAGCTGCGCCGTCATATGCCCTATATCGGTGGCTATGCACACCCGGCAAAGCCCGCAGCTTATGCTGTACCCCACCGATTCCGCAGCATCGTGCGGAGTTGCAAAAGCCGTTATGCTCAGCTCATTGATATAAAAGCTGCCCCCCGTGCGAAAAAGCGTAAAGCGGGAGCGGTCCGCCTTTGGAAAGCGCCTGAGCACCGCCTCCATAGTGGCTTGGTTACAATATATGCACGCATCCGTGCGCTTAAGCAGCACCTCAAGGGCGGAAATATGGTCTATATGCTCATGGGTAAGCAGTATTGCGGTTATATGGCAGAGATCCACCCCTATTTCGGCAAGCCTTTGCGCAATATTCTTGGCGGTGGTTCCGGCATCTACAAGTATTGCGGTATGCTCTCCCAGTATAAAATGGCAGTTGCCCTTTGAACCGCTGGCAATGGAACAGTAAAGCATTGTATTATTTCTCCGCGGCGCACCCGGCGCCGTAATGATTGTATTTTATGCCGATTATTTTTCTTCCGGCTTTGCGGCGTCCTGCCGCTTTTCTCTGCCGGAGCGCTCTTCATGATCGGAAAGGGAGGGGGAATTGTATATCTCCAAAAGCCGGTTTGCAAATTCCTCAGTGGTGTTCTGGGGCAGCGGAATATCCTCCGAGCGCACACATTCGCCGTAGCCCCTGCTGATATGACAGTTGAGCCGCAAACAGTCGCAGCCGCAGCTTCGTTTAAGCTCTGCGTTGTAAAGTGTTCTTCTGCCCGCACTGAGGCTTATCATGCGTCCGGCCGAAAGCACTCCGCGCCGGGAAAGCACTATGTATCTGTCCCCGCCGAAAAGACGGCAAAGATGATAGTTGAAAAACACCCGCACCACGGGCAGCGCAAGAAGAGTAAGCGCGGCAAACACCACTAAGGCAATAAAGAAGCCTCCCGCCTCGGACACAGAGCCCGGAGCGGACACCGCAAGCCCGCCCGCAAGTGCGCAGAAGGCCGCAGCCCCGGCAAAAATCGAGGAGACCGCAGGTCTTCGGTGCGCCGCCATTTTGCGGTTGAAGCGATAAAGGTAGCGGTCGTTGTATTCCAGCACCGCCACGGTTTCCTCAAGAAGAGAATTTATTTTTTCCTGCCGTGCAATAAGCACTATCAGCGCAGCGGTAAGCGCCGCCGCCGCTGCCGCCGGTATCAGTACAACGGCGGCAAAGCCGTCCTTGGAAAAAACTATGTAAACATAAATAAGCACGGGGATCATCAGCGTAAGCAGCGCTGCGCACAGGGCAATAAAGAAGCTTCTTTTTCTCAGGGGCGCTATTGACTTATACCGCGCGCGCACGCTTCGGTTTTTTTCGCCCGCTTCCGGGCTATTTGCCGTGTTTCTCATTTTCCGCACTCCCGTTTTTTGCAAACCGTTTATTTTTCATTGTCCGCCGTCCGCTCCGGCGCGGCTTCCCGCCCGTCCGCATTTTGCGTATTTTCCGTATTTCCTGCATTTTGTGCATTTTCTGCATTCTGCTGCTCAAAATGCGCCTTCAGTCCGGATATAAAAGCTTCCGTTTCTTCTTTTTTATCCTCCGGCACATCGATGGAAAGAGTATTTATATTGTTTTTAAGCTGCAGCCCCAAAAACAGGCGCGAACCGTCGGGGCTGGTATGCACATCGTATACGGCGTTTCTTACGCCGTCAAGCCGAAGCCCGATGCCCCTTATATACAGCGCGTTATGACAAAGCCTGAAGCCGCAATCCCCGCCCATATCGTCCCAGTGCAGCGCCGCGCAGTCCAGCGCTAAGGCGCCGGAAAGCAGAAACACAAACGCCGCAATGCATATTGCCGCCTCCGTCTGCGCCTTTGCCCATACAAGCAGCAGCGTGCCTATAAGCGCCGATGCGGCAAAAAGCACGCACAGCGGGCGCACGCAGCTCATAAACAGCGAGCTGCCGCCCTCCTTTTGCGGAAGCTGCCAGCAAAGCAGCGTAAGCCGCCGGGCAAGCTCCCTGTCCGCCATGAACTTGCGCAGCACCGTAAGATATATTATAAGCGCGGGCAGCACCGTGACCGCCAGAACGGGAACAAGATACGCCGCAGCCTCCTGCGCGCCCGCCTGCCGGATAAGCACGGGCAGCGCCAGCACTGCAAGCGCCGCAAATGCCATGGCTATGCAGTAAGGGCGCACCCGCCTGCGGCCCGAGGAGGCCTTTACCGCCGCCTTGCCGCCCTCTGCGCCGTTTTTCCCGCCGCCGCGGATATTCTCATTGCTTTGCGCGTTTTCCGGCGCGCCGCTTTTGCCGTCAGTATGCATACGCCCCTCCGTTTAATAAAGCGAATTTACAAAGCGGTCCAGCCCTGCGCGGCCCGCTTCGTCGTCCTTGAACACCGCCGCGTCGCCCAGCAGCTGCATACACAGCACCGCAAGCTCCCGCCGCAGTGCGGCGCGCGCTTTTTCCGGCTCGGAGCAATCGTATTTATCGCGGAAGCTGTCGGCCCACGAAATATGCGCGGCCGCCTTTGCTTCGTCAAAGGGCATGCCGGCCAGGTATCTTGCCGTCTGCTCCAGCTCCTCCTTAAGCCTTCCGGGCAGTACAAACAGCCCCATTACCTCTATAAGCCCTATGTTTTCCTTTTTTATGTGATGACGGCAGGGATGGGGATGAAACACGCCAAGCGGCCGCTCCGGGCTTGTTATATTGTTGCGCAGCACCAGCTCCAGCACGAATTCTTCGCCGTCCATGCGCATTATCGGGGTTATGGTGTTGTGCTTTTCTCCGTTTGTAAAGGCATATATCCCCAAGGCTTCATCGCTGTAATTATCCCATGCCGCGGTTATTTTATCCGCCGCATCGATAATTGCGCCGGGATCCCGCCCGCGCAGCTGCAGCGCCGGCATGGGCCAGTTCAGCACCGCCAGCCTTGCCCCGCCTAAGGCAGGGTATTCCCTGCGTATTCCGGTGCGCATCATGGGCATTACATACCGTCCGCCCTGAAAATGCAGGTGGGAAAGTATGGAGCCGCCCGCAATGGGAAGCCCTGCGTTGCTGCCTATGAAATAATGCGGGAACTGCTTTTGAAAATCCGCCAGCCTGCAATAGGTTTTGCGGTTTATCTCCATGGGCGTATGCTGCTGACTGAATGCTATGCAATGCTCGTTAAAATAAACATAGGGGCTGTACTGAAAATGCCACTGCTCTCCGCTGAGGGTTATGGGAATGGTGCGCAGAAGCACTCTCGGGGGATGATTTATCCTTCCGGCATATCCCACATTCTCCACACACAGCTGACATGCGGGGTATGAAGCCGCCGGCGCCGAAAGCGCAAGGGCTATCTCCCGCGGATCCTTCTCCGGCTTTGTAAGGTTTATCGTCACCTCCACCTCTCCGTAGGGTGAAGGCGCACTGTAACGGATGTTTTTGGCTATCTGCGCGGTGCGGATATAGTTGCTGTTCCTGCACAGTGCATAAAACCACGCCGTAGCCGCCTCAATGCCGTCTTTGTCCCTTATTGCAAAAAAGTGCTCGCTCACCTGCGAGGGCGGCATAAGCAGGCATCCGGCGATTTTATTATCAAATATCTCCCGGAAGGTCGGAGTATCGGCGGGCAGCATGCCTTTTTCGGCGGCATAGTCCACCATTTTTTCAAGTATGGCGGGAAAGTTATCGTTTTTCTCCTCACTCGCTCCGGGCGCATCCAGCTCAAAGAGCGCAAGCAGCCTGTTCTGCACATAATATCTGTCCTGCGGCATGCAAAGGCCCTTCTCAAGAGCAAAATCCACGCACTGCGCTATAAGCGTTTTTATATCCTCCATCACCGTTTACCGCCCGCCTTGGGGCGCCTTTCTTTTTTCTCGGTTTTAGTTGTTTTTATATTTTGAAGCTTCTCATCCTTAAGCGCTGCGGATCGGCTTTCCTCGGCCGGTTCGGCAACATGCAATAAGCCATGCCGACTGCCGATGCGCACATGCTTATCTGTATTATAATCTTATCTGTATTATAATAGGAATCGCGTAAAAAAACAATATTAAAATGGCACTTAAGCAAACGCTTTAGACGATATTTATATTTTCCGCACGATATTGAATTGAAAAAATGCGGCTTTGTGGTATAATTTTTGTGTGATTTCTTTATATGAGCCGGATATAAGCCGTCCGTAAAAATATCGCCTGCGGCGGCAGCGGGGGCTTTTGCGTGCTCTGCCCAAAAAACTGCCGCCTCAAAAATAAATTATCCACCGGAGAAGCATATGAAAACCGACCTTTCCAACCTTATCGACAGCCCCGAACAAAACGAAACTTTCCGCGCGCTGTATGCGGATATCCCGTCTGCATGCAGGCGGTATAACGGCATTGCAGAAGCCTTTTCCCGCTTTTTTACGGGCAAGTGCTCCTTCTTTTCCGCCTCCGGACGCTGCGAGGTCATAGGCAACCACACCGACCACAACGGCGGCCGCGTTATGGCGGCGGGCATAAGCCTTGACGCCGTTGCCGCAGCAGTACCCACGGACAATATGCGCGTGCGCATGATATCTCAGGGCTTTGACGGCTGCTTTGAGGCGGATCTTTCCCGTCTTGAGCCGATAAACGCCGAAAAGGGCACCACCACGGCGCTCATACGGGGCGTTTGTGCGCGCTTTAAGCAGCTGGGGCTTAACATCGGCGGCTTTGACGCCTATGTAAGCAGCAATGTGCTGCGCGGCTCGGGGCTTTCCTCCTCCGCCTCCGTAGAGGTGCTTATCTGCACCGTGCTTTCCCATTTTTATAATTCCGGCGCCGTAACCCCGGAGGTAATGGGGGAAATATCGCAGTATGCAGAAAATGTTTATTTCGGCAAGCCCTGCGGGCTTATGGACCAGCTGGCCTGCGCCTGCGGCGGCATGGTGCATATAGATTTCGGCAGCGAAAAGGCCGATATAAAACGCTTAAGCTATGATTTTTCCCGCCGCGGCTACTGCATGATAATCACCGATGTGCACGAGGATCACGCCTCTCTTACGGACAGCTATGCCGAAATAATCGGCGATATGCACTCTGCGGCGGAGTATTTCGGCGCAAAGCGGCTTATCGATGTGCCTCAAAGCGCCTTTTGCGAGGCTGTTCCCCAAATACGCAAAACGGCGGGCGACCGCGCCGTACTGCGCGCCCTTCATTTTTATGAAGAAAATCTGCGTGTGGATAAAGCGGCTTCCGCGCTTGCGGCAAATGATCTTTCCGGCTTTTTTGCGCAGATAAACGCCTCGGGCGAATCCTCCGCCCGCCTGCTTCAGAACCTCTGCATTCCCGGCAGCAGGGCACAGGCAGTGCCCTTGGCTTTGGCTCTTTCCTCTAAGCTGCTGGGCGGACGCGGCGCAGCGCGGGTGCACGGCGGCGGCTTCGGCGGCACCGTGCTGGCCTTTGTGCCCGCCGATCTTAAGGAGGATTACATTTCCCTTATGAACCGCACCTTCGGCGAAAACGCCGCTCTTTGCTTAAGCGTACGCTCCCTTCCCGCCTGCCGGGTCATATAAGGCCCGGATGCAGCATAAAGCCCTAAAGCCGCGCCCGAAAAGCAGGGGATGAATATCGCAGCAAAATATCGCAGCCAAACCGGCCGCAAATGATATGCGCTCAAAAGATCGGATTTTTTTGAAGCATATATCACAAAGGGCCGGTTTTTTTGCGCCTTTTGCCGAAAAATCAAGCTGCCGCTTGCCATTGCGGTTATATTATTTTATAATACCCTTAAAACAGGTCTTGTAATGCGGCGCAGCCGGACTCTAACCGCAAAGCCGCCGCGTATCCGCAATATAGCCGAAATCCGTCCCATATTCTTCGGCTGAAGGGAGAAAAAATGAAGCTGCATATAAAAAACGCAAAGCTGCTCTGCCCCGACGGCGTTTTCCGTCCGGGCGAGCTGCTGATTTCAAACGGGCGCATAGAAAGCGCGGGGGACATGCTCTCCCGCCCCGACAGCACCGATATAACCGTTATCAACGCCGATGGCCGCTATGTAACGCCGGGGCTTATTGACGGCCACTGCCATGTGGGCATAATGGAGGAGGGCGTAGGCACGCCCGGTGACGACGCCAATGAAACAAGCGCCCTGTGCACCCCGCAGATGCGCGCCGAGGACGGCGTAAACCCCTTTGACCGCGGCTTTGACGATGCTCTGGAGGCCGGAGTAACCGCCGTTGTAACGGGTCCGGGCAGCGCAAATGTGATAGGCGGCACCTTCTGCGCGCTTAAAACCGTGCCCGGCACCCTTGAAGATAAACTGATAGCCGCCCCCGTGGCCCTGAAGGCGGCGCTTGGAGAAAACCCCAAGCGCATGCAGAAGGACCGCTGCGCCACCCGTATGGCAAACATCGCCGCCCTTCGCGCCTTTTTGGAGCTTACGCGCTGCCCGGAGAAGGCGGAAGGCGCCGCCGCCCCCGTTGCGGCCGCCGTAGCGCAGGGGCTGCCCCTTAAAATTCACGCGCACCGCGCCGACGACATACTCTCCGCAATACGCCTGTGCCGGGAATACGGCGTAAAATACACCGTGGATCACTGCACCGAGGGCTATAAAATTGCCGATATTCTGGCAAGGGAAAAGGTGAACTGCATGATAGGCCCCACCATGATAACCCGCATGAAGGTGGAGCTTGCAGGGCTTAGCACGGAAAACGGCGCCATACTTGAGCGGCACGGGCTGGAGGTGGCAATAACCACCGACCACCCCGAAACGCCGGTTTCCCTCCTTGCCGCCTCCGCCGGCCTTGCCGTGCGCGGCGGCATGAGCCGCGAGGCCGCCCTGCGCGCCGTAACCGTAAACCCCGCGCGCATGTGCTCCATTAAAGGCATAGGCACGCTGGAGCCGGGCAAGGATGCCGATGTGGTAATATTCAACGGTCACCCCCTTGATATATGCAGCCGCGCCGTGTTTGTGGCGGTAAACGGCAGGGTGTATATAAACAGGCTGTAATATTATAAAACCGCGGCGCCATTACCCGGCCGCCGGTATAAGGAGAAAATATGGGATACGATTATCTTTTGCTGGATGCCGACGGCACGGTGCTGGACTTTGACAAAGCCGAACGCACCGCGCTTATTGCCGCGCTTAAGCAATTTTCCGTTGACCCCTCGGAGGAAACGATAGCGGACTATCACAGGATAAACAAGGCGCTTTGGGAGGCTCTTGAAAGGGGCGAGCTTACGCGCGAGCAGCTGAGCGTGCTGCGCTTTGAGCAGCTTGGTCGTCTGCACCCCGGCGCCTGCGCCGAAATGGCGCCGGTTTATATGGAGCAGCTTTCCCGATGCGCCTTTTTCCTGCCCGGCGCGGAGGACTTTCTCCTTAAGGCCTCAAAGCTTTGCAGCATTGCAATTGTAACCAACGGCCTTACCCGCGTGCAGAAGGGGCGGCTTAAGGGCTGCAATATGAGCCGCTTCAGCCGGGTGTTCGTCATAAGCCAGGAGCTGGGCGTAAGCAAGCCCGACGCGCTTATTGCAAAGGCCGCGCTTGAAGGGCTGGGCTGCACCGATCCGTCGCGCGCCCTTGTTGCGGGGGACAGCATAAGCGCGGATATAATGCTTGCCCGCAACGCCGGTCTTCGCTCCTGCCTTATGTTTTCCTTTTCCCCTCTTGCGGATTACTGCGCCGATACCTATGACGGGCTGCTCGCCCTGCTGGACGGCAAAACTAACCGGGCATAGCGCTCTTTTCGAGGCAAATTCAATGCGGAATTTTCGGCTTGCTTGTGCAAACGGCAGGCGTTTGACAGCCCGGCCGTTATGTGATAATATAATTTACGGAATTTAATCCTCTGCCACCGGGTAGAGATGCATTTTTAGCATCTGCGGCGCGTCGTTAGGTCTTGGAAGACGCGCAACGGGTGCTTTTGTTTTTTAATTCATGTTCCGGAGGAAAAAGCCTTGAACCAAAACACCGCCGCCCCAAAAAGCGCAAATGTTCGGAAAAACACCGTCCCAAAAGGCCGCCTGCTGTCCCTGAACACCTTTGAGCTTATACTTTGGATAGCCTCCGTGCTTGTAACCTCTGCCGCATTTTTTATTTTTGACCGCCGCAACTGGATGAATCTTGCCGTATCGATAACCGGAGTTACCTCCTTGGCCTTCTGCTCCAAGGGCAACCCCGCAGGGCAGGTGCTTATAATAGCCTTCAGCGTGCTTTACGGCATTATATCCTTTGTGCAGCACTATTACGGCGAGATGATAACCTATTTGGGCATGACCGCCCCCATGGCGGTGGCCTCCCTTATTTCCTGGCTCCGCCACCCCTATAACGGCAACCGCTCCCAAGTTAGCGTAAACCGGCTCAAGCCTTTTGATTTTGTGCTGCTGCCCCTGCTGACGGCCGCCGTCACCGCCGCCTTTTATTTTATCCTTAAGGCTTTTAATACCGCCGATCTTGCCGTAAGCACAGTATCGGTTGCCACAAGCTTTGCCGCCGTGTATCTCACCTTCCGCCGCAGCGCCCTTTATGCCCTTGCCTACGCCGCAAACGATGCAGTGCTTGTGACGCTTTGGCTTTTGGCCGCCTCAAGGCAGATGCAGTATTATTCCGTTGCCGTGTGTTTTGCCGCCTTTCTTGCAAACGACATCTACGGCTTTATTAACTGGCGCAGGATGGAAAAAAAGCAGGCCGCCGAAAATGCCGCCTGCAAAAGTGTCTGATTACGCGCCCGCGTGTTCCCGCCCTGTTTATATTCGGCCGATCGGTTTTCCGGTCGGCTTTTATGTATCCTTTCTTTTAAGAACATCCTTTTCAAAGCTCCACAGCTCGCTTTTCTGCTCGCCGCGGCAATAAAGCGCATACAGCGCCGCGCTTACCGCCCTGTCGGGCAACAGCCTTTTTGCAAAGGCCGCCATTCGGTATTTAGCCCCCACTATTATCCTTGGCGGCGGATTCTTTGCCTTTAATGCGCGCAGCACGCATTTGGCCGCGAGATCAACCGGCGCCCCGTGCAGCTCATCCTTTACCATGGAGTTTAACGCACTGCAAAAGCCCGCCATATAGGGCGTGTTTTCCCCCGTCTGCGCGGTATACCTGCGCGCGGCGGTAAAGCCGGTGCGCGTATCTCCCGGCAGCACGCAGGCCACGCGCACGCCGAAGGGGCGCGCCTCGTTTCTTAACGCCTCCGCCGTGCCCTCAAGGGCATATTTGCCCGCGGAATAAAAGGCCTGAAAGGGTATGCCGAAAAGGGCGGCCACGCTGCTTATAAACACTATCGTGCCCCGTTTTGCCGGGCGCATAATGCGCATTGCCTCCCTTGCGCAGCGCACCGCGCCGAAATAGTTCACCTGCATCAGCGCCTCCGCCTCGGCATCCGAGGTTTCCTCCACCGCTCCCGCAAGCCCGCTGCCGGCGCAGCACACAAGCCCGTCCAGCCCACCGGCATCCGCCGTTATAAATTCAAACGCTTCCCTTACGCTTTGTTCCCCGGTAACATCGCATCTTACCCCGGTAACGCCGTCCGTCTTTTCGCCGGTTATGCACCTGCGCGAAAGGTCGTACACCCGCGCCCCCTGCTGCACCAGCCTGCGCGCGCACTCCTTTCCTATGCCGGAGGAGCCCCCGGTAACCGCAATCACCGCATTTGAAATATCCATATTTGATACCTCACCGTTTCCTTTATTTTTCCGCCGTCCCGGCAGGCAAAACAGCTTCCTGCGCACCGGGATAAAGCCCGTCCTCGAACAGGCTCCACGGCTCACCCTCCGGGCGGCGGCACACAAGGCGCATTTTTCCCTTTTTTATCGGATGCACAAGCTCCAGCACCGCCGCCCACAACGCAAGCTGCTGCCCCCTGCGGTTTACATTAAAGCCGTAGCGCTGATCCCCCCACAGCGGGCAGCCGATATGGGCAAACTGCACCCGTATCTGGTGCGGACGCCCGGTTTTCAGCCTTACCCGCACAAGGGTGAGCATGTTCTCCCCGCTGCCCGCCGTCTTGAGCACCTCGTAGGAAAGCTCCGCCCTTTTTGCGCCCTCCGTGCCTTCCTTTACCACCCTTACCGTATTGGTTTTCTGGTCCTTCAAAAGATAATCGGTAAGCGTGCCCTTTGTCTTTGCGGGACGGGAGCGCACCACCGCATAGTATATGCGGTGCATGGTATGGGTACGCACCTGCTCGCTCAGGCGCGCCGCGCTTTTGGAATTGCGGGCAAAAACCACCATGCCGCACGCAGGACGGTCCAGCCTGTGCACAAGCCCTATATACACCTGCCCCGGCTTTGAATATTTTATTTTTATATATTCCTTAACCGTATCAAGCAGGCTCACATCCCCGCTTTCATCCGGCGCCGTGGGCTGATTACAGGGCTTGCGCACGGCAATTACCGAATTATCCTCGTATATGACCTCCGGCTGCACACCGTTCATGTTTTCCTCCTTAATACCCGCTTTTTGCAAAGCGGGCAGGCCTGCGCTGAAAAAGCGGCGGCATCATAAAAAATCGGGAATGGCAGAATAATCAAAAGGACGCCTTCCCCTGCCGGAAAAGCGTCCATAAAAGCATACTTAATCGCTGCAGTCAGGCGCCAGCTCTATATCGAACAGCTTCCACGGCGTATCGGTCTGCGGATAGCACAGAAAGGTGCGCTTATCCCCCTTAACCGGGTGGGTAAGCGTGGTGCTCACTCCCCACAGCGCCGTGGGGCTGCCCTTTTTCTCCAATCCGCCGCCGTACACGCGGTCGCCCCATACCGGGCAGCCCATGCCCGCCAGCTGCACCCGCATCTGGTGTGCTATTCCCGTAGCGGGGCGCAGCGCCAAAAGAGTAAGCGTCTGCTCACCGCAGGAAACGCTTTGCAGCACCTTATAGGTAAGCTGTGCCTTTTTCGCCCCTTCGGTGGAACGGGGCGCAATGCGCACCCGCCATGTTGCGGTATCCTTTATAAGATAATCGGTAAGCTCGCCCGATTTATCCCTGGGGCAGGAGCGCACCACCGCATAGAATGTGCGTTTAAGCTCCCTGCTTTGCACCTGACGGGAAAGCTCCGCCGCGCTTTTTCTGTCCAGCGCCGCCACCACTATGCCGCCCGCCTGACGGTCCAGCCGGTGCACCAATGCGGCAAAGGGCTCTGCCTGCGGATTTTTTTCCTTAAGATGCTTTTTTATCTGTCCCAGCAGGGAATCTCCGCCCTCCTGCGCCGAGGTAAGCGGCAGCCCGCAGGGCTTTGCGGCAACAAGTATTGCCTCGTCCTCATAAATAACATCCAGCATAAAATACCTCTTTCGTATCTTCGGCAGTACCCGCCGTATTAAAAGCGCACATAAAAACAGACAAGCGCCGTTTAATCAAACTCCATGCGTCCCGAGGCTCCGCAGGGCAGCAGAATATCCCCCCGCGTTACCGGCAGCGCCACCTCGGCCGCCTCCACCCTTCCGCGGAAAAGCGGCTTTACCGCGCTTGCAAGTATATTGCGCAGCACAATGGGCTGAAGCCCGGTGGTATAACTGTTTATAAGCATAAACAGCGGTCTTTCGCTCAATACCCCCGTGCACAGCTTCACAAAGCCGAACAGCTCGTTTTCCAGCTTCCATATCTCGCCGGACGGCCCGCGGCCGTAGCTGGGCGGATCCATGATTATTGCATCATAACGGTTGCCGCGGCGTATCTCCCGCTGCACAAACTTGGCGCAATCGTCCACTATATAGCGCACGGGAGCCGCACCAAGGCCGGAAAGCGCAATATTTTCCTTGCATTGCGCCACCATGTTTTTTGCGGCGTCCACATGGCACACCGACGCCCCGGCTTTGGCCGCTGCCACGGTAGCGCCCCCGGTATATCCGAAAAGGTTAAGCACCTTTACCGGCCGCCCGCAGGAGCGTATAAGGCGCATCATCCAGTCCCAGTTTGCCGCCTGCTCCGGAAACAGCCCCGTATGCTTAAAGCCCATGGGGCGCACCTTGAAGGTAAGCTCCCGCCAGGAAACCGTCCAGCTTTCCGGAATGCTTTTATAGTATTCCCACTGTCCGCCCCCGCTTGAGGAACGGCGGTACTGTGCATCCGGCTGTATCTTTCCCCCGCTGTAACCCCAAATCACCTGCGGGTCGGGGCGCAGCAGATGTATTCCGCCCCAGCGTTCGTATTTCATGCCCTCACCGCAGTCTATACATTCGTAATCCTTCCAGTCCGAAGCAATATACATCCGCTTTCCCTCCTTTTTGCACTCTTATTTTCGCCTTGCGCATGCTTCAGGGCATATTCGGCGCCGCTTACGCTTTTTTGATCGAAAGCGTGCAGTGCTCGCCGTTTATCTCCCACTGCTTGGCATTCTCGCACGGCTGCGCAAACAGCACCGCGTCCGCCTGCGCGCCGGAGCTTATCATATCGGCGCCCTCTTTTGCCGCCTCCAGCAGCTCGCCCTGCGCGGTAATTGTAAGAATGATATGGTCCGTAACCTCAAGACCTATATCCTTGCGCATGGTCTGCACCTTGCTTATAAGCTCGCGCACGAAGCCCTCGCGGCGAAGCTCCGGAGTTATATGCTCATCCAGTATCACCACGATTTTGCCGTCGGATTCCGCAGCAAAGCCCTCTTTATTCTTGGAGGAAATAAGCAGATCTCCCTCCGTCAGCTCCACCCTGGTGCCGTCGATATCCAAAGTGTATACTCCGCCGTTCTTAACGGCGGCCACCACCGCCTGCGCATCGCACTCCTTCAGGAAGGCGCTTATGCGTCCCAGCAGCTTGCCGTATTTCGGCCCCAGAGTGCGCAGCTGCGGCTTGAGCGAAAAGCTGGTGTAATCGGAGGAATCGCTTAAAAACTCCACCGCCTTGACATTCAGCTCATCCTCTATAAGCTCGTTGAACTGCTCCGGCAGCTTTCTTTCCGAACGCAGCAGCAGGCGGGAAAGGGGCTGACGGTTCTTTATGTTGGCCGCAGCGCGGCAGGCGCGTCCCAGCACCACCGCCTCAAGCAGCAGCTCCATGTTCGCCTCCAGCTCCGGGTCTATAAACTCCGCGTTCCACTGCGGGAAACGGCACAGATGCACGCTCTCCGGCGCCGAAGCATCCACGCGCTTTACAAGGTTCTGATACAGCTCCTCCGCCATAAACGGAATAAAGGGCGCGCTGATCTTTGCAAGCGTGGTAAGCACGGTATAGAGCGTCATGTATGCGTTTATCTTGTCCTGAGTCATATCGCTGCCCCAGTACCGCTCGCGGCTGCGGCGCACATACCAGTTGGACAGCTCGTCCACAAAGGCCTGCATTGCCCGCGCCGGCTCGGTTATAACATATTTATCCAGCGATTCGTCCACATATTTCACCAAAGAATTCAGCTTTGAAAGGATCCAGCGGTCCATCAGGGAAAGCTTATCCTTCTCCAGGCTGTACTTTGTGGGGTCGAAATTGTCAATGTTGGCATAAAGCACATAGAAGGCGTAGGTGTTCCACAGCGTGCCCATGAACTTGCGCTGCGCCTCGCTTACCGCCTCGGCATAGAAGCGAGAGGGCAGCCACGGCGCCGATGCCGTATAGAAATACCACCGCACCGCATCCGCGCCCTGCACATCCAGCACGCTGAAGGGGTCCACGACATTCCCCTTGTGCTTGCTCATCTTTACGCCGTCCTTGTCGCCCACATGCCCAAGCACTATGCAGTTGCGGAAGGGCGCGCAGTCAAACAGCAGGGTGGATATCGCCATAAGGGAATAGAACCATCCGCGGGTCTGGTCTATGGCCTCGCTTATGAAATCCGCCGGGAAATTATGACGGAATTTTTCCTGATTTTCAAAGGGATAATGCCATTGCGCAAAGGGCATGGAGCCGCTGTCGAACCAGCAGTCTATAACCTCCGGCGCACGGTGCATCACTCCGCCGCACTTTTCGCACTTCATGGTAAGCGGATCAAGATAGGGCTTGTGCAGCTCGGTATCAAGCGGCGCACCGGTAAGCCTTGCCAGCTCCTCACGGCTGCCCACCACATGATAGTGCCCGCACTGACATTCCCACACGGGCAGAGGAGTGCCCCAGTACCGCTCACGGGAAAGCGCCCAGTCTATAACATTTTCCAGGAAGTTGCCCATGCGGCCTTCCTTTATGGTCTCCGGCATCCAGTTTACGGTGCGGTTGTTCTTTACAAGCTGATCCCTCACCGCCGTCATGCGGATAAACCAGGTGGAACGGGCATAGTAGATAAGGGGGGTGTCGCATCTCCAGCAGAAGGGATAGCTGTGCTGATAGGGCAGCTCGCGGAAAAGCAGCCCGCGGGAGCGCAGATCCTCCGTTATCGGCTTGTCGGCATCCTTTACAAAAAGCCCCGCAAACTTGCCGGTCTTGTCGATAAGCTTGCCCTGATTGTCCACCATCTGTACAAAGGGCAGGTTGTTGTCCCGCCCCACGCGGGCGTCGTCCTCGCCGAAGGCCGGGGCAATGTGCACGATTCCGCTTCCGGAATCAAGGGTAACATACGGATCCGCCACCACATACCATGCCCGCTTTTTCTCATCACGGGCAAAGTCAAACAGCGGCTCATAATCCATCCCGCAAAGCTGTTCGCCCTTGCAGGTTTTTATTACCTCCGCGCCCTCGCCCAGCACCTCAAGAAGCGCCTTTGCCAGAATGTATGTGCGCCCCTCAAGGCGCGCGTAGACATAATCCTCCGCCGCATTTACGCACAGCGCCACATTGCTGGGCAGCGTCCAGGGCGTGGTGGTCCATGCCAAAAGATAGGTATCCTTTTCTCCCTTTACCGGGAAGGATACGAATATACTGGTTTCGGTAACATCCTTATAGCCCTGCGCCACCTCGTGGGAGGACAGCGCGGTGCCGCAGCGGGGGCAGTAGGGCACCACCTTGTGCCCCTTGTAAAGCAGCCCCTTGTCCGCTATCGTTTTAAGCGCCCACCATTCGGATTCGATATAGTTGTTGTCATAGGTGATATACGGGTGCTCCATATCCACCCAGTAGCCCACCGCGTCGCTCATGTGCTCCCATTCGGAGGTGTATTTCCATACGCTCTGCTTGCATTTTTCAATAAATGGCTCAATGCCGTACTTTTCTATCTGCGGCTTGCCGTTTATCCCCAGCTGCTTCTCCACCTCCAGCTCCACCGGCAGACCGTGAGTATCCCAGCCCGCCTTGCGCTCTATATGATAGCCCTTCATCGTGCGGTAGCGCGGAATGATATCCTTCATAACGCGGGTGAGTATGTGCCCTATATGCGGCTTGCCGTTGGCAGTGGGCGGTCCGTCATAGAATACAAAATCCTTTCCGCCCTCATTCTGTGCGGTGGATTTCTCAAAAATGCCGTTTCTTTTCCAGAACTCCGTTATGGCGCGTTCCCTGTCCACAAAATTAAGGGAGGTGTCAACCTTCTGATGTATCATAGTATCAAGCCTTTCCCTGTGCCGCATGAAACTTACGGCGCAGTGTTATTTTGTCATATGATTTTTGATTTTAATAAAATAAGCCCCGTACTCCTAAAAGCACGAGGCGCTTAACCATTAAGAGCGGCGCAATAATTTACGCGTTGTGCTGTATCGGGCACTCCCGTACCGCGCTCAGGCCGCAGGGGCGTTCGCGCGATCCCTTCACGGGTGATCGTACCGTTTTTCATGCGTACCGCATTGCAGCAGCCGCGGCTCTCTGTAACGCACTTTGTAAAACAGCAGCATCCCGATCGTCAGGTTTATCTGTTTTCCGGTATCTTCCGGCAAGATATATTATATAAAATAACGGATTGTTTGTAAAGCATAAAAACGGCAAAATTGCAAATCCCGCCGCCCGAAACGGCAGCAAACTGCCTGCGTACTCAAAAAAACACTTGACAAATACGCCGCAAGGTAATATACTTGCAAATGTTCAAAATATAAATGTGTCTGTAGCTCAGCTGGATAGAGTAACTGGCTACGAACCAGTAGGTCGGGGGTTCGAATCCCTTCAGGCACACCACGAAAAAGCAATTGCATCTTGCAATTGCTTTTTTGTTATATTCGCCTTACGGCGAGCGGTATTGCCGCGCAGTGATATTCGGTTTTCCGCCCTGTGATATTCGCTCGGCAAGTGTGAGATACGAATATAATATCACTTTTGCGGCGCAGATCTTTACAGCGCGGCTTTCCCGGACGCCTTGTCCCTCTTTGTATTCCGCACTCCGCCCTGAGGATAATTGTCCCTTATACTGTTAATAAACTGTGAATTACACTGTTAAAAAGTTATCCACAGTTCCCACAGACTTACCCACAATTGCGGATATATCGGCAATTATCTGTCAATAACTCCGGTGAAACAACTTATCCACACCGAAAAAATACTTCTTCCGGCTGTGGATAACCCGCTTTGTGCACACCTTTCTTTGCTTTGCAAAAAAATACCGACCGAAACAAAAACCGTTTCCGTCGGTAAACCTCCGCGTTCGCCGGCCCCTGCGGCATATTGCCGCCTGCACGATAAGCGCACCCCGTATTTTTTCAAAAAACAGGCTATGCCGCGTTTTCCAGCATCAGCTTATCCGCAATCAGGGCGATGAATTCGCCGTTTGTGGGCTTGTCGTTGCGGGTATACACATTATAGCCGAATATATCGTTTATGTTTTCTATCTTGCCCCGCGTCCAGGCCACCTCTATTGCATGGCGTATTGCCCGCTCCACCTTGGAGGCGCTGGTGTCATATGTCCGCGCTATCCCCGGATACAGCTCCTTGGTTATGCGGTTTATTATATCCGGGTTGCCTATCACCATCTTTACCGCTTCCCTTAAAAATGTATAGCCCTTTATATGCGCGGGTATTCCCATGGTTATAAACATAGTGCTTATGCGCTCATCCACGCTCTTTTCTCCCATGCGCACCACCGTCCTTGACCGCGGCTCTATGTGCCTCCCCTCCTTTAGCGCCACGCAGTCCCGCACCCTGTTGCGCACCGATTGCGCATCAAAGGGCTTTGCAAGAAAAAATGTGGCCCCAAGCTCCACCGCCCGCAGAACAAAGGCCTCCTGTACCAGTGCCGATATCATTATAAACGCCGGCGCGCCGCTTTTTCCCGCCGCCTTTTCCAGCACCCCGAAGCCATCCAGCTTTGGCATTACAACATCAAGAAGCACCACATCGGGCGACAGCTGTTCTATCATGCACAGCGCCTGGGTACCGTCGCAGGCCTCTCCGACTACGCTTACATCCTCCTGCCCCTGAAATATCTCTCTGAGTGCACCGCGAACCTGTCCGTTGTCATCTACAATGAGAACCCTGGTCTTTTGTTGTTCCATACTGATAAACCCCTTTCGATACAGCCATATATTGGCAAATCTTTCTTTGTGAGGGTATAATAGCACAATATATGGTATAATGCAATAGGAATTTTAACAGATTATTGTTAAATTATGTTAATTTCGTTTGCTTTTTTTGTCGAATTCGTTTACTTAGCAATAAAAACGAAGTCTTTACCCTGCCGCGGCGCCCGGAAGTAACGCTATGCTAAGCCCGCCGGGGCAACAAACGCTTTTCATATCCGCAACAATGTTGTATAATAAAATATCAAAAAGCCGCATTTCTGCGGCAGATATTCAGCATAATGAAGGAATAACGGATAAATATCCGCACGATGCGGAAAATTGAGGACGGTCATGGATATTATAAAGGCGGAAAATGTTCATTATACCTATGAGGACAGCGGGGAGAGTATCCTCCACGGAATAGACCTCACCGTGAAAAAGGGCGAATTTCTTTGCATACTGGGGCATAACGGCAGCGGAAAATCCACCCTTGCAAAGGTGCTGGGCGGTCTTTTTCTGCCAAGCGAGGGGCGGGTGGAGATCTGCGGCATGGACACCGCCGACCCGGAGAGCGCCTTTAATATCCGCCAGCGCGCAGGCATGGTGTTTCAGAATCCCGATAACCAGCTTGTAGCCACCGTCGTGGAGGACGATATAGCCTTCGGCATGGAAAACCTGGGCGTGCCCGCACCCGAAATGAACCGCCGCATAGACGAGGTTCTTGCCGCCGTGGGCATGTCGGAATTCCGCAAAAGCGCTCCCCACAAGCTCTCCGGCGGACAGAAGCAGCGCATTGCAATAGCCGGCATTCTGGCCATGCGTCCGGAAATACTCATTCTTGACGAGCCCACTGCCATGCTGGACCCCTCCGGGCGCGCCGAGGTCATGAAAAGCGTGGAGCAGCTGCGCAGGGACGGCATGACAATAGTTCACATAACCCATTTTATGGAAGAAACCGTCTCTGCCGACCGCCTTATAGTTATGTCGGAGGGGCGCATCCTGCTTCAGGGCACACCGAGAGAGGTGTTTTCCCGTCAGGAGCAGCTGCGCAGCCTCTCCCTTGATGTTCCGCAGATGACGGCGCTGGCGCACGACCTTATCCGCTTGGGCGCCGATATCCCGGCGGATATCCTTACAATAAAGGAGCTTGCCGACTGCATATGTCCGCAGTAAGCCGGGCTTGGCGTTTTTCCGCCGTTTTCGGCAAAAAACGCGTTTTTCGCGGGTATTTTCGTATTTATTAAAAGATTTTTCACCTAAGGAGTCAGCCTGTACAACATGTCCGTAATTATCAAAGACCTTGGATATATATATTCCCCCGGCACCCCCTTTGAGTACCGGGCGCTGCACGATGTCACCCTTGAGATACCCGACGGCCAGTATGTGGCCCTCATAGGCCATACCGGCAGCGGAAAATCCACCCTTATACAGCATCTCAACGGCCTTATCCGCCCCACAAGCGGGTCCATAACGGTGCAGGGCATAGACCTCACCGCAAAGAAGGTGCCCCTTAAGGAGCTGCGCCGCCGCGTAGGTTTGGTATTTCAGTACCCCGAATATCAGCTCTTTGAGGAAACCGTGGCAAAGGATGTGGCGTTCGGCCCGAAAAATCTCGGGCTTTCTCCCGAAGAGGTCGAGCTGCGGGTAAAGGAGGCCGTAAGGCTTGTGGGTCTGCCCGAGAGCGTGCTGGAAGCCAGCCCCTTTGACCTCTCCGGCGGACAGAAGCGCCGCGCGGCCATTGCCGGAGTGCTGTCCATGCGTCCCGAGGTGCTGGTGCTGGATGAACCCATTGCCGGGCTTGACCCGATGGGTCGCCGTGAAATACTCACCCTTGTGGAAAACTACCGCCGGCACAGCGGCGCCACGGTGGTGCTGGTATCCCACAATATGGATGATGTCGCCGATATTGCCGACCGCGTAATAGTAATGCATCGGGGCGGGGTGGCATTGGACGGCACCCCGCACGAGGTGTTTTCCCAAAGCGAAAAAATGCAGTCCCTGGGGCTTGATGTGCCGCAGGTCACCCTGCTTGCCGACGAGCTGCGCCGCCGCGGCATGGATGTGCCGAAAAACATAATAACCCGGCAGGAAATGCTGGAATATCTGCTTTCAAAGGGGGTGGCAGGATGCTCCGCGACATAACCATAGGGCAGTATTACCCTGCCGATTCCTTCGTGCACAAGCTGGACCCCCGCTTTAAGATACTTGCAGTGCTTGCCTATATAATCGCCGCCTTTTTTGTAAAAACCTATATCGGGCTTTTTGTGCTGCTTGCCTTCCTGACTGTCGCCGTGGCCGCCTCCCGCATACCGCTTAAGGTGCTGCTGCGCGGGCTTAAGGCAATATATGTGCTGCTGGGCATAACCTTTGTTTTCAACGCCCTGCTTTCGGGCGGGCAGACGGAATATTTCCGCCTGTGGATATTCCGCCTTACAAGAGAGGGGCTTGTGCGCGCGGTGTTTATGGCCCTGCGCCTTATAATGCTTATAACCGGCGCCTCGCTTTTGACCCTTACCACCGCGCCCATCGCGCTTACCGACGGCATGGAACGGCTGCTTTCCCCGTTTGCAAAGCTGCATTTTCCCGCCCATGAGGTGGCCATGATGATGACCATTGCGCTGCGGTTTATCCCCACCCTTATGGAGGAGGCCGACCGCATAATGAAGGCGCAGTCCGCCCGCGGCGCCTCCTTCGACGAAGGCGGGCTGATAAAGCGTGCAAAGTCCGTAATCCCCCTGCTGGTGCCCCTTTTCGTCTCTGCCTTCCGCCGGGCCGAGGAGCTGGCAATGGCCATGGAGGTGCGGTGCTATCACGGCGGCGAGGGGCGCACGCGCCTGCATGTGCTGCGCTTTACGCGCCGTGATGCAATAGGGCTTGCGGCATTTGCTTTGCTTATTGCGGCGGTGGCGTTTGATTCGGCGTATATTTCGGTGCATATGCCCTATTTACTGGGGATATAGCCCGTTTTGCCAGCGCGTACGACGGCCGTTTGCCGCCCTTTTGAGCCGGAAGCCTGGCTCGCAGAGCCGCTTTTGCCCGGGCGGACGGCGCCGGGGCAAGCTGCAAAAACGATAAAAATGGCGAAAAAACCGTTAAAAAACAGCAAAAAAACCGTTAAAAAACGCCTTAAAAACGGGCAAAAAACGCATCAAAAAACAAAACGGCGGCAAAGGAGGGAGCAGCGTGAGGATAAAGGCCATAGTCACCTATGACGGCACGGCATACGGCGGGTGGCAGCTTCAGAAAAACGCGCCCAGTATTCAGGGCGAGCTGGAGAAGGTGCTTTTTTCCCTGTGCGGACACCGCATACCGGTGCAGAGCGCGGGGCGCACCGACGCGGGAGTGCACGCGTTGGCCATGCCGGTGCATTTTGACATTGAAACAAGCATTCCCGCGGAAAAGCTGCCCTTTGTTTTTAACCGTGCGCTGCCGCGGGATATACGCATGGTTTCCGCCTGCCGGTGCGAGGGCTTCCACGCCCGCTTTGACGCCAAGGGCAAAACCTACCGCTATGCCGTGTGGAATGCGCCGCAGATGACAGCGCTGGAGCGGGACCGCTGCATGCACTTTCCCTACCGGCTGGAGCTTGAGCCCATGCGCCGCGCCGCCGCGCTGCTTGAGGGAAAACACGATTTCGCCGCCTTCTGCGCCTCCGGCGCGCAGACCCGTACAACGGTGCGCACGGTAAAAAGCGTGGAGATCACCGGCCAGCCGGGCGGAATGATATATTTTACCGTTACCGGAGAGGGCTTTTTATACAATATGGTGCGGATAATTGCCGGTACGCTTTTAAGCGTGGGCAACGGACGCATGGAGCCGGAGCAGGTGAGCCGCGCTCTGCTTTCGGGCAGGCGCACCGACGCCGGCTTTACCGCCGAACCGCAGGGACTTACTCTTATGGAGGTATATTACTGATGACAGAAAAACAGACTGAGGCTTGTGAGCTGTTCTTACAGGGCTATAACTGCGCCCAATCGGTCTGCGGCGCATTTGCCCGGGAATTGGGCATGGATAAGGAGCTGCTGCTTGATATGAGCGCGGCCTTCGGCGGCGGCTTTGCGCGCACACGCAACCTTTGCGGAGCGGTAAGCGGCATAGGCATGGTGATATCCCTTTCCATGCGCGCCTCCTCGCCGCAGGAAAAGGGGGAGGTGTATGCCGTTGTGCGCAGGTATACCGACCGCTTTGAGGAAGAATTCCGCAGCCTGAACTGCGGAGAGCTGCTAAAGAGCGTAAAGGGCATAACCAACACGCCGCAGCCCGATGAGCGCACCGCGCGGTATTATGCCGCCCGCCCCTGCACCGCCTTTGTGGCATATGCGGCAAAGCTGCTGGAGGAATATTTTGCCTCAAGGCAGCAGTAAGGCTTTATATTGCCTTAAATACCGCTGCCCAAACATAGCCGACACAAAAAAACGCAGAGAAACGCAAAAACAATAATAAAAAAACGGGGGGTTATTATGGTTCCGCTTTATACGGGAGATTATCACGGCGGCACGCAGTACAATTACGATTACAACGGGCGTCTGCTTATAATTGTGCAGCCCGAAAAAAGGCGGGCGGAGGTGTGCCCGTGGGTTTGGCGGGCGGAATTTTTTGACGCCTTTCCGGCAGTGGATATAGCTTTGCTTGAAAAGGGCTATGCCATTGTATATTACTGCCTGAGCGATATGTACGGCTGCCCGCAGGCGGTGCTTGAGATGAAAAAGGCGCACGATTTTGTCGTTAAGGAGTTTTCTCTTTGCCAAAAAGCCGATATATTCGGGTTTTCGCGCGGGGGGCTGTACGCCTGCAACTATGCAATAAAATATCCCGACGATGTAAGCTCGCTGTATCTGGATGCGCCGGTAATGGACATACGCTCCTGGCCGCTGTGCCTTTTGCCCTCCACCGAAAAAAAGAAGGCGGAGTTTGCTCTTGAGGCGCGTCAGTGCCTTGAATGCTACGGTCTTACGGAAAAAACGGCGCAGGGTTTTAACGGCGGCCCGCTTGCGCACCTTGAGGAGCTGTCCCGTTTCCGCGTGCTGCTGGTGGCGGGGCTTGCCGACACCACGGTGCCCTATGAGGACAACGGCAAAAAGCTTGCGGACTTTATGCATCACCGGGGCGGCGATATACTGACGCTGCTCAAGCCCGGATGCGAGCATTGGCCGCACTCCGTAGAGGACCCCGACAGGGCGTGCAGGTTTATAATGAAGACATAAAGCGGTGATATGACATGACTCAGTGGATACGCATTCTTGAGCTTATAGGGGGCGCAGCCTTTGCGCTTTCGGGCGCGGCGGTGGCAATGGAGCACGGGCTGGATGTTTTCGGGCTGCTTGTGCTTGCCCTTACCACGGCGGCGGGAGGCGGCGTGCTTAGGGATCTGCTGCTGGGGCAGACTCCGCCCGCAGTGTTTTCCGACCCGCTCTACATTGCGGTGTGCCTTGCCGCAACGGTGCTGTTTGCCGCCGTTATATGCATTACAAAAAAGGGAAAGCGCACCCTTGCGCGCTTTGAGGGATTTATAAACATAGCCGACGCGGCGGGGCTGGGAATATTTGCGGTTCTTGGCAGCAAGGCCAGCCTTAGCGTGCGCCCCGATTTTATAATGGCGGTGTTCATAGGCACTCTTACCGCCGTGGGGGGCGGTATAATGCGGGATACGGCGGTGGCGGTGCCTCCCCTTGTTTTCCGCAAGCGCATTTATGCCGTGGCGGCCATTGCGGGCAGTGCGCTTTACTGCGCGCTTTACAAAGCCCTGCCGCAGTGGGCCGTTATTACGCTGTCCTTAGGCGCGGTTATGGCAATACGGGTGCTGGCCTCGCGCTTTTGCTGGGATCTTCCCGTTATACGCTTTGACGGCAAGGACAAGCCCGAAGGCAAGGATTGACGCGCAATTCAGCCAAAAGGGCGGGCAGAGCGGGGCAGCGGCGGGTCTTTCCGTCAAGCGCGCGGCGCAGCGCAGAGAACCGCCGGAATCCGATGCAAAAAAACTTGCGCAGCACGCAATATTTCCTTGATATAGTTATGAATCTGTGATAAAATTCACGGGCTGCAAAAATGCGGTAAACAATTTTTCATGGAGGAATACCCATAATGACGGGCTTTGACGATGAAGCAAAAAGCGCAATTCTGGCTGCAATGAAGGAGGACGGAGTGAAAACGGACGCGCGCCTGATGTCCCGGATAATCACTTTGGCCTTTGCAGCCGAGCTTGAATATATGAAAAAAGCGGGAATACTGGACGAAAACGATGAATTCCGCGACGGCACATACGACGATGACGACGCCTTTGATTATATGACGGAGGCTCTTTCCAAGCAGCTGCCCTCGGTGGACCCCTACAAGCTGACGGACTACCTTGAATACTACTGCGAATATCACGACCGCTACCTTCAGGACAACGGGCTGCTGGCCTGGCTGTAAGCGAAAAAATTAAGTGTCCGCGCGATATTAAGCATATACGCAGACGAAATCCCTAAACGAAATATCCGATAAATAATATCCTTAAGCCCCTTAAAAGAGTTAAAGCGGCGCAGGATAAAACAAAAAAGCATAAACGGAGGAAGCGACATGCCGGCACAGGCAGTAAGGGAATTCCTTGACAGAAACGGGACGGACCGAAAACAGGTTATCACCGTGGGGTTTTCCGGCGGTGCGGATTCCGTATGCCTGCTTTCCTGCCTTGCCGATGCGGGCTGCAATGTGCGCGCGGTGCATGTGCACCACATGATGCGCGCCGAGGAGGCCGGGCGGGATGCTGATTTTGCCCGCGATTTCTGCGCGCAGCGCGGCATTCCCTTTAAGCTTATGCAGGTGAATGTGCCGCAATACGCACGCGCAAACGGGCTTACGCCGGAGCAGGCGGCGCGCTGCCTTCGCTACCGCGCCCTGCGCGAGGCGGCAGAGGGCGGGCTTATTGCCGTGGCGCACAATCAGAACGATCAGGCGGAAACCGTGCTGATGCGGCTTGTGCGGGGCAGCGGCACCGCAGGGCTTGCCGCAATGCAGGAGGTATCCGGTGATATTATCCGTCCGCTGTTGTATGTAAGCCGCAGGCGGATAGAGGAATACTGCCGGGAGCACAGGCTTGAGTATGTGACGGACAGCACCAACCTTGAGCCGGACTGCACGCGCAATATCCTGCGCCTTGAGGTGCTGCCGCTGCTTGAAAAAATAAACCCGGACGCCGTAAAATGCATTGTGCGCACCTCGCTTCTTGCCAAAAGCGATGAGGAATACCTGCGTGCGCAGGCCGCGGCGTGCGCAGAGGCCATAATGACGGTGCAGGACGGCAGCGCGGTTATAGACGCAAAGGCGCTTTTGCAGCTTCCTCCCGCGCTGGCGGGGCGGGTGCTGCGCCTTGGCATGGAGCGGGCAGAGAGCACGGTGGATTTTGAACTGCACCATGTAAGGGCGTGCCTTGAGCTGTGCCGCGGGCAGAGCGGACGGCGGCTGAGCCTTGCGCGGGGTGTTACGGCACTGTACAGCGGCGGCAGCCTTTTGCTGATACCGCCCGGCGCGGCGGGCAAAACGGAAAAAGCGGCGCAAAACGGCGCAGCTGCGGGCGGCAAAGGCACGGGCGCAATTTTGCCCGCAGAAGAGGGCACGGAGATACCCTTCCGGGAGGGAAGCTTTTTTCTTGAAGATACTGCGGTGCGGATATCGCCCGCAGGCAGCGCAGAGCAGGCAGACCGCAGAGCGGGATGCGAATATATCTTTCTGCCCGATACCGCCGGAGTGGTGCTGCGCCGCAGGCGCAGCGGCGACAGGATACACCCCTTGGGCGCTCCGGGGAGCAAAAGCCTTAAGAAGTTCCTTATAGATAAAAAGGTTCCGCTGCACAAAAGGGATTCCCTTGTTTTGGCCGCACGCGGAAACGAGGTGCTGGCGATTATCGGGCTTACGGTGGCGCAGAGCGCGGCGGTGAAGGGGCAAAGCGGCGATATATACCGCATTGAGATAATTGACGATTCTGCCGGGGCTTCCGGCAATAATAAAACAAGCGAGGTATAAAATAATGCAGCTGCATCCGGATTGTGAAAGAATACTTATGAGCAGTGAGGAGATAGGCGAGGTGACAAAGCGCCTTGCGGACCGCCTTAACCGCGATTATGCCGGCAAAACGGTATATATGATATGTATTCTCAAGGGGGCGTCGGTGTTTTACAGCGACCTTGTGCGCCTTTTGACCTTTGATGTGCGTTTTGATTTTATGTGCGTTTCCTCCTACGGCAGCGCCACCGCCTCCAGCGGCGAGGTGTGCATACGCAAGGATCTGGATTCCTCCGTAAAGGACGCGGATGTAATTATTGTGGAGGATATTGTGGATTCCGGGCTTACGATGAGCTATCTTGTGAATTATCTTGCGGCGCGCAGCCCCCGCAGCATAAACATCTGCGCCCTGATGGACAAGCCGTCGCGGCGCAAAACGCCGGTAGAGGTGCGGTATTCCGGAATGGAGATACCGGATGCTTATGTGGTGGGCTACGGACTTGATTACGCGGAAAAATACCGCAATCTTCCCTACATAGCGGTGCTTCGCCCCGAAATATACGGCGGCTGACCGCTTCCAGAGAATATTGCTTAAGACGGCGCGGCGACGCCGTCTTTTTTTGCATTTTGCGTCCGTGCAGCCGGCAGCAAATGCACATAAATATTCATTTTTTATAAAGTGTGAAGTATCTACTTCACAATATGCGGTAATGTACTATCATTTATGGTAAAATAAGTTAATTTTATGTATTAACATTGACGCTTGATATGCTATAATACTTATGGCGGCCGCCGGGAACCCGATTCTGGACAACAGGAATTGAATAAGGAGGCAGTGGCATGAAACACAGATTTTCGTGGTTCAGGTCAGTGACAGTATTGCTGCTTATCGCTTTGCTTGCCGGCTGTTCCCTAACAGACGCAGCCCGGGCAGAGAGGCATAGGCAGGGCAATGCGGGCACATCTTACGAATCCCTGAGCAAGACGGCGTTTTATCCGCCGGCGCAGAGCAATCCGTCCCCGCCCCGAAGCGTTGGGGCAGAGCCGCTTGACCGTACCTCCGTTAAGGTATTCTGGTCGCCGGCCGAGGGCGCGGACGCCTATTTTGTAAAACGGTACAATCCGTCCTCCGGGCAATGGGATATCATCGCCCAGACCGCCGGACGGTTCTATACCGACAGCGGACTTTCCCCCGGAGGAAGCTATCGGTATCATGTTGTGGCCTACAACCAAACCGACGGCCTTGTGCATTTTGCGCCCGCAAGCGATGAGGCGGCGGTTGTAACTCCGCAGTACACAAACGCGCCGCTTCAGGTGCATGCCGAGGCGGTAAGCCGCACCGAGGTGAAAATCTCCTGGAGCAAGGCCGCCGGAGCGGACGCCTATTTTGTAAAGCGGTATAATCCGTCCACGGGGCAGTGGGACATTTTTGCGCAGACTGCTGCTCTTTACACCACGGATTCCGGGCTGACGCCGGGGGAAAGCAGGCTGTATCATGTGGTTGCTTATACGATTATAGACGGACAGATACACTTTGCGCCCGTTTCGCATCAATCGCAGGCGCAGACCCCGGTTTATGTCGCCGCGCCCGCCGCTGTAAGCGCGCAGGCGGAGGGGCCGCAGGCGGCTAAGGTGAGCTGGACGGCCGCAGCGGGGGCGGACGCCTACTTCCTGAAGCGCTGCAACCCGGCTTCGGGACAGTGGGACATAATCGCGCAGACAACCGGGCTTTCCTTTACGGATTCAAACAGGACTCCGGGAGAAAGCTATCGCTATCATGTTGTAGCCTACACGCAGTTTGACGGAGCGATACATTTTGCGCCCGTTTCGGCGGAGGCGGCAGTATCCCAGCCGCGGTACATCTACGCCCCGGCGCAGGTGACGGCGCGTGCAGTCGGTGCCTACAAGGTACGCCTTTCCTGGAGCGCCTCGCCGGATGCGGACGGCTATGCCGTAAAAAAATACAACGCCGCCACCGGGAATTGGGATATTCTTTTGCAGACCACCGCGCTTTCGCACACGGATACGGCCTGCTCGCCCCAAACGCGGTACCGCTATCATATAGTGGCCTACCGCACCGTAAACGGGCAGGTATGGTATGCGCCGGTAAGCCCGGAGGCGGATATCACCACTCCGGCGCTCGGCGAAGCGCCGCAAAGCCCGAAAGCGGCTGCATCGGCAAGCAGCGTGCGCCTTAGCTGGGGCGCCGCCGCAGGGGCAGAGGGCTATGCCGTAAAGCGGTATGAAAACGGACAGTGGAAGGTGGTGGGGCAGACCTCGGATACCTCGTTTACCGATAAGAATCTGGCTCCGGACACAAGCTTCAGCTATATTGTTGTGCCCTATGCCTGCGCCCAAGACGGCACGCATTACGGCGCGTCAACCGAGATAATAAGCGTCGTAACGCCGGTTGTTTCGGGGCCGGAGCGGCTGTCCGCCTTTACGCAGGGGCGCAACGCCATACGGCTGCACTGGGATATGGGCGACCTTGCCCAAGGGTATGTGCTCAGGCGGAGTCTGTCTGCAAACGGACCGTTTGAAAACATTGCCGCAACCCAGCAGCGGTCATGGCTGGACACCGGGCTTACCGCCGGAGTTACCTATTATTACGATGTAGTTGCCTATCGCTATATAAACGGCCAAATATGGTATGCTTCCCCGCTGTGCACGGCTTCTGCCTCCACACAGGAAGGGCAGGCCAAAGCCAGCGAAAGCGGCATGGATTCAAACCGCACGGTGGGGCTGGATGCAAACGGCAGAGCCTTCCAAACAATAAACGGTTATAAAAGCAATCGCTCCGTGGGCGTTATGTACTGGCCGTGGTTCGGCACGGGCGCACCCTTCTTTGACGATATCTACGACAACTCGGTCATTCTGTCAAAACCGGGCGGATATCAGAAGCTGTTTTATCAAAGCACGGCGGACAGCCCGGCGGGCGGCACGCACTACTGGGGAGAGCCACTGTGGGGGTATTATCACTCAAGGGATCCCTATGTAATTCGGCGGCAGCTGGAGCTGCTGACAAATGCCGGCGTGGACTTCCTGTTTTTTGACACCACCAACGCCTGGACCTATACCGAAGCCGTAATTGACATTATGAAGGTGATAGACGAGCTGCAAAGCGAGGGCTGGAACCCGCCGCGGATTGTGTACTACACCCATTCCCATTCCCTTGACACCATACGCACCATATACAACGATGTATATAAAAAGAATCTTTACCCCGGCACCTGGTACCGCACCGGCAGCAAGCCCGTGATAATAGGCTACACTACCGTGGCGGAGGATCTTGCGGAGGCCGCGGTACGAAAGGACACCGCATACAGCCCCGCGCCGCTTTCCCGCGAAATACTGGATTTCTTTGATTTCAAAATGCCGCAGTGGCCGGACGCGCAATATCTCGGCAACGGCTTCCCGTGGATAGAGTTTACCTATCCGCAGCCGGCGCACGGAAATGTGATGAATGTTTCGGTTGCCTCCAACCCCGCGCCGCCGTTCTCCTTCTCCGTTACGCGCGGGCTTACAAACTGGGGACGGGGCTACAATGTAAGCACCGGCACCAACAGCTATGCCGATGTATTCACGGGACGGTTTTTCCAAAGCTCGTGGGACACGGTGCTTAATTCCGCGCAGATGCCCCAAACCGTTACGGTAAACGGCTGGAACCAATGGGTGGCGGGCAAGAACTATTATGACGGGGAATATTCCTTCTGCGATGTTATGAACATGGAATATTCCACCGATATAGAAATGATGAAGGGGGGCTACGGCGACACCTATTACCAGCTGCTTGTAAAGAATATAAGAGCATACAAGGGTAATGCCGCCTCAAACCCCGGATATGTGCGCAAGACCGTGGATATATACGGCAGCGCCTCCCAGTGGGACAGCGTAAACGCCGTATACCGCAGAATCGGCGCGCAAACCTACGGCAGAGATTATATAAACGCCGCCGGAAACGCGCGCTATGTACAGCCGGAGCCGCGCAACAGCCTCCAAGAGGTGCGCGTAACCTCGGACAGCAGCTATATATACTTCTATATCCGCTGCTCAAAGGATATAGTATCCGCTTGTGATGCCCGTTGGATGAACATATTCATAGGGCGCGGAACGCCTTCGCAAAAGGGCTGGAACGGATATGAGTATGTTGTAAACAGAATGCGCGACGGAAATACCGCAAGCGTGGAGGCGCTCTCAAGCAACTATCTCGGCTCCGTTACGGCAAGCGCCGATATAAACCTTTGCGGCAGCGTACTGAATGTGCGCATACCGCGCGCAGCTCTGGGCATGAGCGGCAGCGACACCTTCTATTTTAAGGTGGCGGACGATGTAGGCGACCCATCTCAAATAATGAACTATTATACCTCCGGCAGCTCCCTGCCCTTAGGACGGCTGAGCTTCCAGTACAGTTAGGGCTTATTACGGCAAAAAGCAGCCAACCCCGGCGCAGCGCTTACGCTGCGCCGGATAAAATTTTCAAGTCGTATCCGCACAACCCGAGACACAGTACATTATGACACGATGCACAATTAAACCATGCGATTTTCCTGCTCGGAAGAAGCTGCTCCGCCTTTGGCTTTAATGCGTTCAATCTCTTCCTCTATAATTTTACCGAATGTTGTTTCATCAACTTCTTTTTCCTGTTTTTCGGTATTAGCGGCGGCAACCGATTTATCGGCAAACGCATCGAAAATCGCTTGTTTTTCCTCAAGCAACTCCGTAATTCTTTCATCTATTGTGTCCTCGCACAGCAAACGATAAACCAGAACATTCCGCGCCTGTCCCATTCTGTATGCACGGGATATCGCCTGATTCTCAATTGACGGCTTAAATTGCGGTTCGCAAATTATGACAACGCTTGCCGCCTGAATATTTAGGCCCGTCCCGCCGGATTGAATCTGCGCACATAAAACCGTCTTTTTAGGGTCATCATTGAACTGGTCAATGATCTCCTGCCGCCTTTGAGGCGGCACGGAACCATTTATCGGATTGCAGCATCTGTCCCCCAAATGCTCATATATCTTCCGAATTGTGTCAAGAAAGAAGGAGAAAATCAGAACCTTTCGTCCCTCGCTCTCCGCCTCATTGATAATTTCCTTCATTCTGCATGCCTTGCAGGACTGATCCAGGTTCGCAACATTCCACGAAAGTCTTCTGGTTCCCATAAAACTTTTGGAAAGAACATCCTGCTCATAAAGTCCGGTTTCTTCCGCGGACATGGTACACCACTCCCGACTTTCAATAAGATCCGGAAGTTCCGTAAGAACATCTTCCCGTCTGCGGCGATAATATACTCCTGCAATTTTTTCTCTGAATTGCGGAGCAGTGGACATAAAGGCAATGCTTTTAATGCTCTTGGCCACATTCGGCTGCAAAACATCGATAAGAGAGATCATTTCATCAACATTATTTTCAAGAGCAGTTCCTGTCATGAACAAAATCCTTTTGGTAAATCCGGCGAGATAACGCACATTTCTTGAGCGAACCGCATTTATATTTTTAATAAAGTGTGCTTCATCTACTACCAAAAAATCAAATTTGAACGCCGCATCAAATTGCAGGATTTTTGTTGTTTCATATGTTGTAACTGCAACTCCGCCGGTTTTCATCCATGATTTTATTGCCTGTGTTCTGCCGACTCCGTGAACCTTCGTTACACGCAATTTACTTTTTGCGGCAATTTCTTTGCACCAGTTCGGAAGAACACTCGCCGGGCACACAACAATAAAATGAGTGGCTCCCGTATTTCGTAACGAAACCATCGCCGCAATAGCCTGAACTGTTTTACCAAGACCCATTTCATCTCCGAGCAATACGCGTTCCTGATGAAGAATATACTTTACACCCCACTCCTGATATCGGCGCAATTCACAGTTTAATCCATCCGGAAAAAAACATTCTTCTTGAATTTCTCTTGCTAAATCTTCAGGCAGCCCGTAAAGCCGGTCGTCATTTCCGAGCACTCCCGGCACAATGTCTTCAAGGATAGTATAATACGAAAT
The DNA here is from genome assembly GCA_934465535.1 of uncultured Clostridia bacterium. Classification (GTDB taxonomy): domain Bacteria; phylum Bacillota; class Clostridia; order Christensenellales; family QALW01; genus UMGS1338. The sequence continues at coordinate 36,550 of CAKSKV010000012.1, forward strand.
AGAATTGTCTTTGAAATCGTCCCATGCATCTGTGCCCATAGATGCCCCGGCGTTTCTGAACATACGAACGATTTCATTTGATTTATTTTTATAATCGCCGTCAATTTCCTGACTTAAAAAAGAAAATGATTTTTTAATATTCTCTTTTTTATCATCGTCGAAAAATATCCAATATATGCCATTTCCGACCGAGTGTAAATCGGCAATGGCATTCTTGATGCTATAATCATAATCAAAATTAAGCCTATCCAACGCCTCCAATGCTTTTATGTATTGCCTGTATCTGAATAGCGCAGCAACCAATTTTGTTGCATCTTTCGTCCTGTTATCAACGCTTATCTTAATTTTCGCATTATTTTTGGCTTCAACAGCAAAATCTTTTGCAATGCTTTTTATTGTATATGAGGCATCTTCACTAATTCCATGTACGGTTGCCAATTGATATGAAGACGCAGAATACAAATCCGCCATGGTAGTAAATCCGGCTTCGCGCAAGGCTTTGGCCCTAAGCCCTTTTTTCCCTCTGTTAATTTCTTCAACCGGTACTGTTTTCAAAATATCCAAAACATTGGCCATTATCATTCGCTCTGCCGCAAATTTAATTTCCGTCTTAATTGTTTCTGTCTTTTGCGTTTCTTTTTCAAAATTAGCTGCAATATTTTCAAATCTGCCGATAAGCTGATTCAAATCACTTATTAATTCTGAATTCCCGAGACCTGAAGGAAGATTAGCTTTAAGTATATCCTGATATTCGGCGACATTTGATTGAAAGTCCTTCCAGCTTTCCATTGTCGGAACACTATCGTTTCCCGCCATATCGGAAATAACTTTCTGCGATAATGTCCAATAGTCGCCATCGCCGATTTCCTTCATCAATTTTTCATATGCCTCTTCGGAATTGCGTTTTTTCTTTGAAGAGGCAAAAAGCCATGTTATTGCGTTTGCCCCCGCTGTTGTCTCTTTTATTAATCCGGTTATTCTGTCTTTATTATTGAGAAGAATTGCTTTACAGTCGCGTGATTGCCGGGTCGCTCGCTTGAAAAGGTAAAGCAGCTTAATAAGTTCTTCAAACCGTTCTTTATGATATAATTCCCTTCCCTTAAGAGAATCCATTACATCACTTGCAAAAACACCCGAAGAAAACATATTGGTTATGCATGTCTGAATTTTATTTCCGTATATAGCCGGCTGCGCAAAAGAATTCTCCAGGCTTTCAAGAATTTCAGTATGCTTATCAATCATGCTTTTTATATCTTTTGAAGTATATTTTCTTGCCATGAAGTCACCTTTTCCTTCACATTATTTCAATATAGAATAATAATTCGTTGTTTTTAATTAAGAATTTGTTACAATTTTTGCTTGCGAACAATACTATATACTATTTTCACTGTTAATTCAAGTGATGTTTGTAACTGTTAAATATCACAAAATCACAAACGGGCAAAACTATTAAGTTAGGAGCGTTGACATTGCCCGCCCGGCGCGGTTATAATTAAAGCGGTATGTGCGGAAAGTCCGTTATGCAAAACTCAGAAAGGGGAGGCTTATGAGCAAATATGACGCGCTTTGGGCGTATATACAAAAAAGCGGCTGCAAGCAGCTGACGCTCACCTTTGAAAAAGCAGCGCAGATCGCAGGCGCACCGCTTGATCATTCCTTTTTGCAGTACAAAAAGGAGTTAATTGCCCTCGGCTATGAGGTGAAAAAAATCTCCATGAAGGCGCAGACGGTGCTGTTTGTAAGAATATCCGAGCCGTAAACGGGGGCCTTTTACGGAAGCAAAACGGGCATTTCTTTGCATTAATGTTTAAGTGCTTATTTATACGCCGCAGCGCCGAGCTTATAAAACGGAGGGGCAAAATGAACGCAAAAGATATAATTCTGATAGGGGGCGCCTCCCACACGGGCAAAACGGTGCTGGCGCAGAGGCTGCTGGAAAAATACAAATATCCCTGTTTATCCATTGACCATCTTAAAATGGGCCTTATACGCAGCGGTCAAACCGAGCTTACCGCAATGAGCAGTGATGAAGCGCTGACCGATTACCTGTGGCCCATAGTGCGCGAAATGATAAAAACCGTGCTGGAAAACGGGCAGAAGCTTATTGCGGAGGGGTGCTATATTCCCTTTGATTGGGCCGGGGATTTTGAAAAGGAATATCTTGAGCGCATAGAATACCGTTGCCTTGTAATGAGCGAGGGCTATATACAAAAGCATTTTGACGATATAAAAAAATATGCAAATATAATTGAAAAGCGCCTTGACGACAGCTGCTGCACTCCGGAATCGCTCATCGCGGACAACAAACGGGTTCTTGCCCTTGCGAAGGCGCACAATGTGCACTGTGTACTTATTGATACGGAAGCGGAATATGAGAAATTGCTGTGCAGCCTGATATAAAATGCATTGCCGCCCCTGCCGCAAAGGCAATTCTTAAGCCTTTTACGGCGGCTTTAGTTCTTTTGCGCGGTTTATTTTTGCGCGCGGGTAAAAAATTTTTCGGTAATAAAAGCATGGCATATGCTCCGAAGGCCTCCCGGCAGGCGGTTTTCGGGGCTGCTTTTGCACGGTTATGCCGGCTCAAAAAGGCTGCTGCTTTAAGCCCTGCGGTATGCCGGCTATCTGCCGTCCTTTAATGAGGAGAGCTTGGTGAACATATCGCAAAACACGGGGTTGCGGTATACAAAGGCGGCGCTGAGTATAAAATGGCGGGTGTTGTCTTGGCTGAAGGTATGCTCCCGCGTAAGTATCGGGCTGTGCATCAAAAAGGACGGCACCCACTCCGGGCAGATGAGCCGCGCTATGGCGGCAATATCCCATATTTCCTTGCTCCATGCAAAATGATTTTCGGAATAGGCTTCAAAGCGCCCTATAAGCATATCGCAAAGGGAGTTTTTGCCCGAAAGCTCTTTTTTCAGCTCGGCAAGGGTGGTGAGCAGGTGCGAGGACACCGTCATGGCCGGAATGTGGACAAGAGCGCAGCCGGAATCAAACAGCACCTGTGCGGCGTAAATATCCCCGCTGAGATTGAACTCCCGCGCTTGGGGCCAATATGTCGGGTTGCCGCCCAGCCACACTATTACCGTGGTTTTCATTATCTCGGGATCCATCAGCAGCGCGGAGGCTATATCGGTAGATGCTGCTATGCCCACAACATAAAGCGGGTTTTCCGGGGTATGCACCCGGGCGCGGCGTATGATATCCCGTGCTGCGGGGCTGTCCACCGGCTCAAGCGGCGCCTGCATATATTGTCGTGAGCCGTCAAAAACCGGCACCCTTCCGTAATCCCCCAAACGCTCAAGCAGACGCTGCGCCTCCTCGCGGCTTTTGTCCACCCCGTCCGAGGGGGAGATAACGCGGTCATTGAAAAACGGAGCGGCATATACGGCCTCCACATTAAGCCTCGGGCGGGAAAGCAGCGCGTATGCAACGGCAAACTGATCATCCACCTCGTTGAAGGTATCGGTATCGATGACAACATCCAAGCATTCATTTTCTGTCTGCAGAAGCATAAGCCGCTGCTGAGGCGTCAATTCAAAAAGCATATGTTCCTTTCGCCGCGGGGCTGTCCGCAGCTTCTCCTTATTCCGAATTATTCCGAAAGCTTCGATTATTCCGGGAACTTCGATTATTCCGCAGCCTAATGCAGACTTTGCCGCAGACAACGCACGGCCTTCGTCCCCGCAGAAAATTATACATGCGGAAAAAGCCGCGGTCAACGCTGCGGCTTTAGAGAAAAGCTATATAGCCATATAAATATTATATAAAACCCCGTTATAAAAAAGCAAAGCCCCTGCCGTCCGGGGAGGGCAGGGGAACGGGCGATGCCGCACGGATGCTGTTTTGTGCGCTGCGGCTTTCAAACGCCTTTTCAGCAATAAAGCTCCATGGGATAGGTGAGATATTCATTTGGCTCCAGCTGATCGGCGGTGACATACCCGGCAGGCGCGCGCAGCAGGCTGGGCAGCCGGTTTACTATGGTGGCGCAGGTGTGCTCCACCGTTGCGGGCTTTACAACATGGAACTCGGTGTCCGGCTCTCCGGAGATCTTCCAGTCGCACATATCGCCGTCGTCGGGGCCGTATACCTTGCCGATGGTCTCCTCTTCAATGGTTATGCCCTGCATGGTTTCTATGGTCACAACGGCGGACATGCCGATGCACCGTCCGGCCTTTATGGTTCTGCCCAGGGTCTGGGAATAAATATCGCTGTTTATAATGCAGGGAACATGCTTCTGCTCGATGGATTTTACGGTAAGCCCCAGCTTATTGCAGAGGGCTTCGCTGGCGTTCCATGCATAGGACGGCTCAAATTCTTCGGGGTGCGCAATTTTCTGCTCAAACTCCTCCGGGGTAAGATCGCAGCCGTGAGCGTTTGCCAGCGCCAGCCCGTACTCGTCAACATTGTAGCTGTACGCGCCCTTGATTTTGGTTATCCTGTTGCAGCCGCCGGCCACAAGCGCCACCATGTTTATCCAGAAGATATCCTGCATGCCGCTTCCGGTAACGGTGCAGCCCATTTCCTTTGCCAGCGCGTCAAGACGGTTTATCTGCGCAGCGGAGGTTGTCCACGGATAAATTGCCTCCTCGCAGGTGGTTATAACATTTATGCCGCGCGAAACGCATTTTTCCACATGGTCATAGATATCCCCTATGAAGCTGAACAGCGTAACGATGGCCACATCCGCATCGCACTGATCCAGCACGCTGTCGGCATCGTTGGAGATGATCACGCCCGTTTTTACGCCAAGCTCTGCAAAATCACCGACATCCTGCCCGACAACCGCCGGGTTTACATCGATGGCTCCCACGATCTGAGCGCCGTGCTCATGCAGATAACGAAGGATATACTTGCTCATTTTACCGCAGCCATACTGCACAACCTTGATTTTTTCCATGAAATACGCCTCCTGACTGATGATGATTTTATTTTTCGGCATTTATGCCCTGTGATTATAGTATAAACTCTCATCATGGTTTATAGTCAAGAAATTTTGAAAACTGTTTTATTTATCGAATCTTACCGGAACCTGAAGGCGCAGGAACATGCTGCGCCGGCTGTCGTCAAAAATATTGAATTCCGTCATGATCTCGCAGAAATAATCGCCGCATATTTCCCAGTTCTGCTCTCTGCAATGGCAAAGCAGCCTGTTTGCGTAGTCCGTTTCCTCTTCAAAGCTGTCAAGATATATGCAGGCATACATGCTGCTGTCCACCACCTCGGCGGGCAGCGTTTGTCTGTCCCTATGGCTTACAAACACAAACACCTCCTTGGGCACAAAGCGTCCCGATATAAAATCCTCCCTTTTTATCGAGGTTCCCACATTGTACGAATGCACCTGCGAAAGCCCCCGCTCCGTAAGCATTCTGCGCAAAAGCGCCAGCTCTCCCTCGAAGGCGCGCAGCCCCTCCTTATAAAAATCGGTTCTGCACTTCGTTCCGCAGATATACCGCCTGTCGATATACTCTAACACCACTACGCCCTTAAGCGGCGATTTCCGATAACGCTCTATTGACGCAATGGCGCGCTCCACGGCATCGTGCTGCGAGCGCAGAGCGCGCATCTGGCGGTGCAGCTGCTCATTTTTCCGCGCCAGAATGGTTTCTATGAGCACTATGTCCTCCTTTTTCAGCACGCTGCTTATTTCCGTTAAGCTCATGCCCAGCTCCTTCATATAAGCTATCATATCAAGGCGCGCATTCTGCGCAATGTCATAATAGCGGTATCCGGTTTCGGGGTCCTTATACTTGGGCTTTATCAGCCCCAGCTCATCATAAAGGCGCAGCGTTGCCACTGTCAGATGGCTCATTTGCGCCATTTTACCTATGGATATCAGCTCTTCATTCATGCTTTTTCCCTCCCAAAACTCTGTTCCTGCTTTAGAGTTTAACAAAGTAATGCTCCTGCGTCAAGAGGGGAGGCGAATTTTTGCCCGCCTTTTCCGAATTTTGCAGCCCGTCCTGATTGTTTGCCGCAAACATTTCCGTTTGCCCGCAGGCAAACCGACGCCGACGAAATAATGCGGCGGCAAAAAAACTCCGCAATTTTTCCGTCTTTCGTGTTGCATTTCGTGCTGCATTTTTCTATTTGTGCTGTCTTTCGTGCTGTCTTTTGGGCAAAAATGTTGCTTTTTATGTAAATATTTTTTGCGTTATGAAAAGTAGTGAATCGCCGTAAACCGCGATATACAGGGAGAAATAAGCAAAAACGCCGCAAATGCGGCGTTTTGTGATTGGTGGAGCAGGGGCGTTCAAGGATGAACACCCCTCCGAGGTCTCGCCGCTGCCTTCAAATACGGATTCTATATCATCCAGCGGGATATTGTCAATACTTAACGGCTTCTTGCTGGCGTTGATGATGAGGGTAAAGTGGTCATCATACAGATAGATGGAATGAACAAAGATATTGATGATAGCCCGGCGCTTATTTACATCGTCAGAGGGCATTTCACAGACATAGTCCAGAAAGGCTAAAATCTGTGCCTCTGTCAGCGTAATCTTCTTGTTTTCCTCAATAGCGAGTTGCGCCTCCAGCTCTGCCTTTTCTGCCATGCGCTTATTGAGCCGCTCCGTCAGCATTTCCACGGACTGCCCCTGCTCGATGGCCTTCCAGAGATTCTCAATGGCCGTGTCTGCCTCTCGGATTGCCTTTTTCAGCGCCTTGGCGGTAAGGTTATCCGGGCTTTTGGCGCACTCCTCAGCCACCTTCTTGGCAATGAAGCGGATTTTCTCCTCGGTCAGCATTTTCAAACACTCGTTGACCACACGGTCCTCGATATAGGACTTGCTGACGATCTTCTTGCCACACTTTTTCCTGCGGGCATTTTTGCACATATAGTAGTGATATTGCCTGCCGGTCTTGCTGGTGCCGCCGTAGCCCACCATCATTTCCTTGCAGTGCCCGCAGAATAGCTTTGTGGTCAGCAGGTATTCGCCCTCGCCGTGAGTTCGGGCCGGCGCATTTTTGTTTTTGTTCATCATCGATTGCACCCGGTAAAATAGGTCATCATCCAGAATGCGAGGCATCCCGCCGGGTGTTTCCTTTCCTTTGTAAAGATAGACGCCGATATAACGCTTGTTGCTGAGCAGGTGACTGAGACTGTTGGGACTGAATTCCTTGCCGAGGGAGGTCTTGACCCTGCGCCGTTTCAGATCCCGGATGATCTCCGCTTTCGTCTCGCCGCTGGCGTAGCGCTCATAAATCTCACGGACAACGGCGGCTTCCTCCTCATCCACATAGAATCGCCGCTCGGCATCGACCTTGAAGCCCAGGCCGGGGTTGCTGCCATTAGACAGGCACTTTTCGGCATTGATGGCCATGCCTCGATGGATCTTCTGAGAAAGCTCCACGGAGTAGTATTCCGCCATACTTTCCAGAACGCCCTCCACCAAGATGCCGGAAGCGTCGTCCGCAATATTCTCTTTGGCAGACAGCACCCGGACACCGTTCTTTTTCAGTTTCGCCTTGTTGATAGCACTGTCATAGCGGTTGCGGGCAAAACGGTCCAGTTGATATACCAAAACGCCCTCAAAGGTGTGCTTGTCGCTGTCGGAGATCATCCGCTGAAATTCGGCACGGTTGTCCGTGGTGCCGCTGATGGCCCGGTCAATATATTCTCCGACAACGGTATAATGATTCGACTCCGCATATTCATAGCACACCTTGAGCTGTCCCTCAATGGACTGCTCCGTCTGGCTGTGGCTGGAAAAGCGGGCGTAAATGACTACATTCATACAGAATCCTCCTCTCCGATTTTTATTATAGTCATCCGCTCTCCGGTGTCGAATGTGCCGCATATTCCGGGTGCTTCAGAAGCCACTTTGCAAAATAGGCCCTGCCCTCGTCGCTGGCGTAAAACTTACGCAGCTCCGGGAGCATGGCCTTGGCAAAGGAGGTAAGCAGTTCCTCCGGCAGTGCGACCTGCGTGTAGTCGAGCTTGCGATATTCTCCCATAGGCCGCACCTCCTTATCGCTCCCGGGCGGTTCGTCGGCGGTAGTCCCGTTCGCAGAGTTTCACCACGGTATCCTCGATTTGGGCGGTGGTATAGCTCTGGGGGAAGTACTTGCGGATGCGTTCCATTGGAATCTTCAGGCGAGCCTTCTGGTTAGCTTTTTCCTCCGACATAATGGTTTGGATGGCTGCCTTGGTCAGTGTCCCCTCCCGGTCGGCCTTGTGCATCCGCCAGGCCTGCGAATAGGACGGGGTGCAGTCATTGATGGCGCATTGCTCCAGCACCTCCCGCTGGCTGAATTCGTCAAGAAACGAAAGCTCCGCACCTACGGACAGAGCGATCTCATTCTTGTCCATCTTTTCAAGGAACTCTGGGATGAGATAGGTCAGGCGGATATAGCGCCGTATCTGAGATTTGCTGTCATCGGACTGCTGTGCAATAATCTCAGCGGTTTCCAACTTCCGACCAAGTTGGTCGGAAGTTAGGTCAGAGCGGTGTCCTTGTCTGCTCATTGCTTCCAGCTTCATTCTGTACGCAAACGCCTTTTCGGAGGGCAGAATATGCTCCCGGTGCAGGTTGCTGTCCACCACGGCAATGGCGGCGGCATCCCGGTCGAGGGCATAAATCAAGGCAGGGACTTCGGTAATCCCTGCCTTTTGAGCGGCGTGTAAGCGGCGATGGCCGCTTATGACCTCATATTCATCTGTATCTTCTATCGGTCGGACGATCAGCGGTGAGAGAACACCTTGCGTCTGTATGCTTTCGATCAGCGTGTTCATCTCGTCATCGTCCTTGACCTTGAACGGGTGCCCGGCAAAGGGACGCAATTTTTCTACCGGAATTGCCACCGGCTTTTTCATCGTATTTTTCATTTTATCTACCTCTTTCCTTGTATCTTGCACGGGCTTTTTTCTCCAGCTCGTGCTCTTGCTTTAATAGTTCGTACAGATGCGGAGATTTCTCTAAAATTTTCTCCGCACGGCGCAGACGCTCCCTTACAGGCTTCATCTGCTTGGATACCGCCTTGCGGCGTTCCTTGTTTTGCGCCTGTTCCTCCGGCGACTTGGGGCGGCGTATGCGGTTGCTGATGCCGCTGCGCTCACGCTCCAAAGCGGAAAGCTCTGCTTTGGATTGCTCAATATTGGCTTGGAGGTCGGCAACCGTGTGGATGTTGAGTTCCTGCAAGAAGTGATAGTCACCAATCAACTCTTTCAAATCCTTTTCCGCCGCCCGCAGATCCGGCGACAGCAGCATCACATCGGCAAGCTCGGCTACGATTTGAATCGCCGTTATGACAAGATAAAACACCGCATCCACCAAAACGGTGGCGGCGTCATAACTGTGCTCAATGGAGAAATCTAACTTTCGCAGCTCGTCCTCCA
>CAKSKV010000013.1 GCA_934465535.1 uncultured Clostridia bacterium
ATCGTGCCCTTTGCCGCCTGCCCTATTTTTGAGTTATTTGTAGAGGGCCCCGAGCGCACATTCACCGCCACATTGCAGTTTATCACCTTACCCTTGGTCACGATTACCGGCTCCGGTGTTGCCGTGGGAGTTTCCGTGGGAGTTTCCGTGGGCGCTTCGCTGCTGCCTCCCGGCGTAGGCTCTGCCGTATTGTCCGGCGTTATATCCGGCGTTGCCGTCGGCTCCTCCGAGGGCGTCGGGGTTTCCTCAATCTCCGGCTTGTCCGGCTTTATATATGCCGCATAGATATAGCCCTCGCCGTAGCGCGTATTTACCTTATACCAATCTCCTTGCTTTTCAATCAGCTCCACGCGGGCTCCGTATGCCAGCATTCCCAGCACGGCGCTGTCCGTAGTGGCTGCTGCACGCACATTCACCGAGCCCAGCATATCCTGCGTGGTCACTGTTCCGTATTCCTTGGACGGGTCCTCCGGCTCCTCTTTGTTCGGGTCGGTAACAACATATAAGCTGTCCATTATAACGGCGCCGGGATAGTAAAAACCCATTATCTGATTTGAATCATGTCCGTCCTTAGCGCGCGCAATTGCACCGCGCTGACTCAGGCCTACTCCGTGTCCGTTGCCGCGCATGGACAACACGAAATAATCTTCATATTCATATACATAATACATAAGGCGCGAATTCAGGTTCTGACCCGCCGCAAGGCTCACCTGACGGATGTCATCAATAAACAGATCCAGCTCAAAGCTTGCCTCTTCACCTATTTCCGGCGTTTCAACACCGTTATCCACATAATATATGCTCAGATAATCCGTGCTTATGTACCCCACCGTGCCGTCCGCGGTGCGCACCTTTGCCCAGCCGCTAAGCTGCTCCAGTACCTCCACCTCAACGCCCTTTGCCACAGTGCCTATTTTCGTCGATGAAGTGCTGGGGGCGGAACGCATATTTACCGAAACATTAACATTTACCACAATGGCGCACTTTTTGCGCTGCGCCGGCTCGCTTTCCTCCGGCTGCACCGTCGTGTTCTCCGTGCTGTCCGGCTCAGCGCTTGCATCCGCAGTAGGCTCCCCGCTTTCAGCAGGCGTTTCCGTCGGCTCCGTTTTTGCCGTTTCCGTATTTTCCGGCGCCTGCGACGGCTCCTCCGTAGGCGCTTCAGTGGGCGTTTCGGTAGGTGTTTCCGTGGGTATTTCAGTGGGTGTTTCCGTGGGCTCCGGCTCAATACCCGCTACATCCGTATATGCGATCACGCTGCCCGAAAGATAGCTTTTGCTCATATAGCCTATCGTGCCGCCCGCCGTAAGCACCTTATAATAATTGCCTGATTTGTCCAGAACCTCCACGCGCGTCCCCGCCCAGAGGCTTGCAAGCTTCTCATACGAGGACGACGGTCCGTCATACAGTCCGGCATTGCGCGTAACTCCCGAAACGCGCATAAATTCCTTCTTTACCGTCCCGCTGCCCGACTTGCCCTTAACCGCATTCACGCTTACTGTGACCCGCAGGAAATTATAGCATTTTGAATTGCTTTCATAGGGGAAGCGCTGTGTATGCAGCTGCGCCCCCGTCACGCCGTTGATTACATAATTGTTCTCCAGCGTGCTGTATCCTTTTTCGTAAAGCGCGATCTTCAGCTCGGTCTCCATGACCTTGCGTATTCTCTCATCAATTATATAGCAGGTTCCGCGCCCCTCCATCTCCTGCTTTGCCATATACAAAATGGATGCGCTGGCGCCGCAGTTGTAATCGTATGTGTCGTCCGATACCTCAAGATACGGCTCCTTTGTGCCGCCCCAAGCGTCCACATTCGTACGCGTCTGACCGCCGTTATTGTCGGAATACCATGCTCCGCACAGCTTTCCCCCGCTGTGTGTAAGTATCTGCCCTGCCGTTTCCTGAACCGCCTGTATGCACCGCTTCCACGATGTCGAATAGCCCTTGTATACCTGATTAGAGGAGGTATCTCCTATATCGTAAGTCAGGGGCGAGGTACCGCTCTTGCGCAGATTGTAGGCATATGTACGGGCGGCAACGGCCTGCGCCTTTATCGCCTCAAGCGGTGAGCCCTCTCCGATCTCGCCCACAACAACGCCCACAAGATATGTTTCCATATCCACATAATTAACAGCCAGCAGATAGCTGCCAGACTTTGCAAATATCATGTCCCCCAGATAATTGCAAAGCCCGTACCTGTTGGACTGTATTTTTAGCCCGTTATAACCCGCATCTGCTTTATACAGCCGGAAATAGCCGTTGCTGCCGCGGCATACCTCCTTGCCCTCCTGATAAAGCACCACCGCGTTCCCCTCTATTTTCACGGTGCAGGCTACACTCTTTTTCAGCGCCTTGCCGTTATCCGTGGCATAGGTGCCCTCCGGCATAAAATCGAGCGTTTTTACCGAGCCTATGGTGGAAATTTTAACCCTCAGTATACATTTATCCTTAGCCTGAGCCGTTACCGTACCCACGGATGCGCCCAGTGTTGTAAGCAACAGCATTATAACAAGCACTGCCGCAATTTTTGATTTCATCGGATACTCCCTTCTCCGTCCTGTTTACAAAGCCGGTGTAAAAATGATGACAACACGCCGCAAAGCCGCGCTTGCACATGATATATCAATTTTATTAAGCCCTTCGCCGCAAAAAAGCGCATAAGGCCGAATTTTTCGCATATAGCTTCCTTATAATAATAACAGACGACCGCGCTAAACGCAAGTCGTCTGTTGTCGATTATGCAAAAATACCGCGCCTATACTGGCTGTTGCTCGTTTTTTCGCGCTGTTTCTCTAAATATTACAATTATATTACGAAATCGCTTAACAATTCGTAACAATTTGCGTTGCAATGCCCCTAAACTTTGCCTGCACGCGTCTTTTACAGCCTGGAGGCCACATCCCGCGCCACAACAATGCCGGTAACCGAAGCCTGCATAAGGCCGCGGGTAATACCCGCTCCGTCGCCTATGCAGTAAAGCCCCTCCACCGCCGTCATAAAGCGGTTGTCCACCTTCACCTTGCTGGAATAGAACTTTACCTCCACTCCGTAAAGCAGGGTGTTCTTGGAGTAAAGCCCCGGCGCCACCTTATCAAAAGCGCGCAGCGCTTCAATAATGCTGGTAAGATGACGGTGCGGCAGCACAAAGGACAGATCCCCCGGCACCGCCGTGGTAAGCGTGGGACGGGTGGTGGATTTTTTAAGCCTTGTTGCATCGGTGCGCCGCCCTTTTTCCAAGTCGCCCAGGCGCTGCACCATTATCGGTCCGCCGGTAAGCATATTGCCCAGCTTTGCAATATATTCGCCGTATACTATCGGGTCGTCAAAGGGAGAAGTGAATTTAGAAGAAACCAGCAGCGCAAAGTTCGTGTTCTCCGTTTTGCGCGCGGCATCACCGTAGCTGTGACCGTTCACCACCGCTATGCCGTTTTCATAATGCTCCTCCGAAACCACTCCGCCCGGATTCATGCAGAATGTGCGCACCTTGTTTTCAAAGGTGTCGGAATAATACACCATTTTGGCTTCGTAAAGATGCTTTGTAAGGTGATCCATTATGCTGTTGGGCACCTCTACGCGCACGCCGATGTCCACTTCGTTGTTTTCCGTAACTATTCCGAGGTTCTTCACCGTATGATTCAGCCAATCCGCGCCGCCGCGTCCCGGCGCCGCAACAACACAGCCCGCCTCCACGGTAAATTCCTCGCCCGCATGCTCCAGAATCGCGCCGCAGGCTCTGCCACCCCGCACTATTATCTCCTTTGCGGTGGTAAGCTCCATAAAAGTGGTATGGGTGTTGGTTACAAGGTGCACATACATGGCCCTGAGCACATCAAAGGCGCGCTCGGTGCCCAAATGCCGCACCGGGCAGGGCACCAGCTGAATATTGTGCTTGGAACATTCATAGCGTATCTCGTCCACCTTTTTATCGTTAAGGCCGTGCACCTCATCGCTTGCGCCGAAATCGCAATATATGCTGTCGGCATAGGAAATAAGCTCCGCCGCTTCCTTTTGGCCGATATAATCCGTTATATGCCCTCCCACCTCGCTGGAAAGGGACAGCTTACCGTCGGAAAACGCACCCGCGCCCGACCATCCGCTTACTATCGCGCAGGGCTTGCAGTGTACGCATTTCCCCGTAACGCGCGCAGGGCAGCGGCGGCTGTCAATATTGCGTCCGCTGTCAATTATAAGCACCCTTGCATCCTTATTAAGGCGCGTAAGCTCAATTGCCGTAAATATGCCCGCAGGGCCTGCGCCCACAACAAGGCAGTCATAATACTCGTTGTTCATAATATCACTCCGAACCGTTTTTCGTTCCATGCCGCCGCTGCGGGCGGGCATACATATATATTATAACACATCGTTTCCCCTTTTTCAACACTATTCTTTACGGTTTTGCTCCGCACAATAAGAAAACCGCCCCCGGTTTTCCCGAAGGCGGCTTGCTGTGCGGTCATAAACCGCATTATTTGCATTATACTTAAAGGATTATCCTCTCTTCTTGGCAACAACCAGTGCGCCGCAGCCGGTGATGGCAGCAACAGCATAGGCAATCACGGAGAAGTCGGCGGTGGGCTTGTTACCATCCGCAACCAGATCCTCAGCGGTCAGGCAGAAATCATCTATTTCCAAAACCGCATCTTTGTCGTTGGAGTTTATACCGCAGAAACGAATTGCAGACATAATGCAGCGGTCATTGGTTCTGTCGCCCGTAACATTTTCATCCACACTTATACGCAGGCTGCTGAAGGGAATAAACAGCCAACCGTCAAAGTCAGCGGGAATCGTAACCGCTTTTCCGCGATAAATATTACCGATATCCTCATATCCGGCATTGACTATACCGGTGCTTTCGCTTGCAAGCATGCAGCCCTCATCTTTCCAAAGCTGAGTCATCCACGCATCGTTGCCATCGTTCTTTTCCAGAGCAATGGAAACCGCAACACCGCCGACATTCTTAACTCTCATGCCGATGTACTTAGCACTGTTATAAAGCGCATTTATACCCTCAGCCGATGCCGCAGGCGATTTGTATGCATCGCCCGTAGGTCCGTCATAAGCAACACCATTGCTTGCAATGGTAAAGGTCAGCTTTTTGCCATCGAAGGCGTAGCTTGCGTTTCCGCACTCTGTAACTTCTCCGCTGTAAGTGGAAAAATCATCGATTACGGTAACTTTGATATCATGATTCTTGGTTTTTGCAACGGCTTCCGTGCCTACTGCAAACGCACTTACGCACAGCATGCAGCACAGCACAGCTACGCAAAGCGCAATCACGAACTTTTTCATGTTTGTATTTCCTCCTATTTACTTTTGCATATATCATGCAATGTGATAAGCATATTATAGCCGCCCGCATACTCAAAGTCAATACCCAAAAGAAAATTTTTTTGCGCCTTTTTGCAGAAAAAAGCACCGAAATTCACTGCCTAACAGCACTAAAGGTTATATCCGGAAAAGCAGAAAAGGCTTCCCGCGCGGGAAGCCTTTGGGTTTTTATTGCTTTATCGGATTGGAAGGATTATCTTCTCTTCTTGGCAACAACCAGCGCGCCGCAGCCGGTGATGGCAGCAGCAGCATAAGCGATCACGGAGAAGTCAGCGGTGGGCTGAATCTCATCCACTATTTCAAGGCTGTCGAAAATATAGGTAAGGGATGTAGCTTCGCCGAAGTTCTCACGAACATCGATTTCCATATTGTTAATGCCCTCGTTGAAATTGGTAAGAAGGGGCTTGTTCCAGCCTGCGGGAGCAGCAATCGTGCATGCATCAAGCGGGAAATATACATAGCCCTTGAAACCGGCAGGAATAACAACAGCGCTTACTTCTTTTCCGCCGTTATCCTTGCTGTCAAATCCGCCGCCGTCGTTTGTTGCAACAGCCGGCTTTGAGCCATTGACAGCATAGAGCACTGCTTTGGAGCAATCAAAAGCCGCAGCAGCATTGTCCGCAGTATTGAAAGTAAAACGCAGACCGAAAGAAGCCTTATCGGAGGTGTTCTCCACATACAGCTTCATATACTTTCCGGCAGCCCAGTTTGTCATAAGAGCCTTAAGGGTGTTTTCATCCTGAACATTGAAGCCCTGAACCCATGCACTTGTTGAACCGGCAGTGATCTTGACACCGTTGCCGTTGTCGCCCTTTGCCGCCTCAATTGTCGGTGCCTCCACGCCGTATGTGCCAAGCCCGGTATTGTAGTTCATGTACGCCGCAATATCCTCAGCGTCAAAGCCCGAAACCGTAGCGTTTGCCGCAAAAGCGGAAACCGCGAAAAGGCTGAGCATGCAGATAACGGCAAGCGAAACCAGTATCTTTTTCATGTTTGCATTTCCTCCCTGTTTTTTGCATATATTATGCAATGTGGTATATCCATTATATATATATATATATATATTGTCAATACCCCAAAGAGAATTTTTTTGCGCTTTTTTGCGGGAAAAACATTAAAAAGCCCGCCATCAGCAGCAGCGGTCAGCATATCCCTGCACCAAGCCCGTATCTTTGCAAACTGAAAACAAAAAAGCACCTGCCTTAAGCAAGTGCTTTTGGTGGGTCATCGGGGGCTCGAACCCCGGACACCCTGATTAAGAGTCAGGTGCTCTACCAGCTGAGCTAATAACCCGTATATGGAGCGGAAGACGAGATTCGAACTCGCGACATTCGCCATGGCAAGGCGACGCTCTACCACTGAGCCACTCCCGCATATGCCGTTAGGAGAAGTCGGCTTATATCACAAACCTGCTCCCTCGGAACAGGGCTTATAATATCACATATCTTTTTGCTTGTAAAGCGTTTTTTAATGTTTTGCGGCAATTTATTTTATCTATCCGGTTTATATGCCAAACAAGCCCCTTTACCTCAAACCAGCAGCCCCAACGCCGCCCTTACCGCATATGTTCCCAATATAACCGCCGCGCACCCTCCGTAAAAAAACGCGCTTACCGTTTCAGAGGGCTTTATCGCCCTGTGATGCAAGGCAAAAAGCAGCAGTGCGGCAATAAACGGCGCGGCCGGATTATAATAAAGCGCGGCCTCGAAATCCAGCCGGCACAGCGCAAAAAGCGCACGCGTAGTCCCGCAGCCCGGGCAGGGAATGCCCGTTATATATCTTATGGGGCAATGAATCCCGCTTATATTAAGCAGCAGCAGACATAGGGCAAAAAGCGCAATAAACACCGCATGCTTTATAAACAGCCCTCGAACCCTTGCAGACTTTCCCGGCTGTTTTTTATCCCCGGCCGTCATTTGTTCGTTTTCTTCGTTTATAATGTGCATTTTTCGCATTTACCGGCGCCTCCGCGCCGAAAAAAATTCATATGCTTCCCTTACCGCCTCTTTAGCATCTCCCGGTTCAAACCCCAATACGGCGCGCGTACGGGACGAATCAAACTCAACGCCGCTCTCAAGACATTCCACCGCATAACGCGTAAAGCTTGGCGTTTTGCCAAAAAGCGCGCATAACGCCTCGTTTATATCGCCCGCCGCGCATGCAAGCCATACGGGAATATGCGGCAAATGCCGCCTCCTTCCGCTGAGCCGTGCAAGCTCGCCGTACACCTGCGCCACCGTAATCCTGCCGCCCTGAAGAATGTAACATTCGCCTTTTTCCCCCTTTTGCGCAGCCAGTATGATGCCGCGCGCCGCATCCGCTGCGCTTATAAAATCGTAGCCGCCGTCTATAACGGCAAGAGGTGCGCCCCGAAGGTAATCCCTCACAAGCCGTCCGGCAAGCGAGGGCTTATAATCGTTTGCTCCGAGCACGGCACAGGGACAAACCACACAGGCATCCAGCCCGTTTTTACATTCATCAAGCACATATTGCCCTGCTGCGGCCTTGCTTTGGGCATAGCAGCCCTTCATTCGTTCCGGATAAAAGCCCTTCGGCTCCGACACCCTTAATACATTGCCGCTGTTTTCGCTGCCGCAGAATATAGCATCCGTGCTGCAAACATACACAAGACGGGCGTGCTTTTGCGCGCATATACGCGCCACTTTCCGTGTAAGAACAACATTTACGGCAAATGCTTCTTTTCTTTCCCTTTCGCTTATGGCGATCTTTCCGGCGCAATGCACTACGCACGCTCCCTCCGGAATAAGCCCGCGCAAAAATTCTTCATCGGAAAGCTGTCCGACAGCCTGCCTTACGGAAACCCCCTCAAGCGCCGGGTCATTATCGCGCCGCACGGCCGCAATTACCCTTTCGCCTTCGCCCGCAAGCAATCTGACCACATTGTTTCCGATGTGTCCGGCTGCACCCGTTACCACATATGTTACCGCCATTTTGTTCTCCCGGAGGGCGGCTGCGCCGCCCCTTTATTATAAAAGCCCGGGCGCAATGCGTCCCGGGCCGCCGTCCCGCTCCGTTTTATTTTTGCAAAGCCGCTGCGCCCCTGTGCCTGCGCGAAGCAGATCAGTCAAAATCATAGCTGTCCGGCCTTGACTTTGCAATAAACCTGTACTCGCTGGGCGAAAACCCGGTTTTTTTCTTAAAAAGCCTGGAAAAATAGTTTGAGCTTTCAAATCCCACAGAATAGGCTATCACCTGCACCGGATCGTTCTGCGTCTGAAGCATTTTCTTTGCCCGGTTTATGCGCAGGTTGTTTATAAACTCAATGGGCGGATGCCCTGTCTTTTCCTTGAAATAGCGTATGAAATAATTCGGGTGCAGGTGGGAAATGCTGCACAGCTCGTTTATGGTTATATCCCTTGAGAGATTTTCGTCAATGTATGTAAGTATAACGCTCAGCTTTGTATCCTTAAATATTGTTTCCCTCGTAACGCTGGAATGCTCGGCGTAATAGGCAAGCAGCTGCAGTATATAGGCCTTGCGGCGCAGAATTTCATGCAGCGACAAATGATTGTTTGTAATTATGGATTTGAACAGATCAGTCACATAATCGGTATCCTTTACCTCGATAAAATGAGGCAGGGTTATCTGCTCCATAAGGTCTTTGTTGTTGCACATGGCGGTAAAATGAATCCAATACTTGCTTATGGTGTTATCCGATATGTGATGGTAAGTCTGCGTGCTGTTGCAGGGCAGAAGAAAAAGCTGTCCTTTTTTTGCAATGTATTCGCTGTCGTCTATCTTGATATAGCACTCGCCGCTCATTATATAATAGAATTTATTGTAATAGGGGTTTATTATAGTACTGCCCCATGAACGCCAGCATTTTGCAAAATCTCCCGTAAGGTATTCCAGCTGAATGTTTTCCAGCTGCTGACTGAAGACTATATTATCCTTCATAAATACGCACTCCGTATAAACTTCCGCCGCCGCACGGCCCGTTGTAAAATAGAAATCGCAAAATAGATAATTTTGTATAGGTACATCTTAGAATCCTGCATATCTATTATAACTGTTTTAATGTATAATATCAACTGAAATTTTCTATCCGCGGATTTTTATTTCTGCCTTCGGGCAAAAAACATCCCGGTCATCATACGCAAAACAACCATTAATGCTGAAAGGATATAACCAAATGAGCCTTATATTTACCGATCTCCGCTGCGAAAACCGCCGCAACCCCTTGGGCATCGACACAGTGCCCCGCCTCAGCTGGAAGCTTTCCGGCCCGCGCTGCGCGCGTCAGAGCGCCTTCCATGTAATAGTCGCTTCAAGCCAGCAGGCGGCAGCCTCCCTTTCGGGCGATGTATTCGACAGCGGCCTTGTGCAGGGCGATGCCTTCTTCTGCGATGCCGATGCCGCATACAAAAGCGCGACCCGCTACTTCTGGCGCGTGTGCGTCCGGGATGAAAACGGAGAGGAAACCGTAAGCGACACCGCAAGCTTCGAAACCGGCCTGCTGGACCCCGCGCTTTGGGAGGGCAGCTTCATCGGCGCCCCCTGCTCCTATTCCGGAATACTGCTGTTCCGCAGCCATTTCGAGGCGCGCAGAAGCATTGCATGCGCACGGATATACATAGCCGCCGCCGGCTTTACCGAGCTTTATGTAAACGGAACGCGCATAGGCTCAAATGTGCTGGAGCCCGTAAACTCCGACTATAAAAAAGAGCTGTACTATGTCACCTTCGATGTAACAAACGCGCTGCACTCCGGGGACAATGTCATCGGCGTGCGCCTTAACAACGGCTGGGCGGAGCACGGCTGCTTCCTGCTTCAGGGCCGCGTAAGCTACGATAACGGCGAAAGCGACACCTTTGCCTCCTCCCACGGCAACTTTATTTTCTGCCCCTCGGGCACGAGCGTTGCCACACAGTACGCCGGCGAAAGACGCAATCCCGCCATGGAAATGACCGGCTGGGCAGACCCCGGTTTTGAATTTGAAAAGAAATACCGCCACGAAACCTTCGGCATAATGAACTTTTGGCTGCCGGAAGCTCCCGAAACGGCGCTTGACTGCCAAAAAAGCTTTATGAACGCCTATTATACCGCCATCGAGCTGCCCCATCCCGGCGGACGCCTGATTGCCACCCCCATTGAGCCCGTGGTTATCGGCCGCGAGATGAAGCCCGTTTCCCGTCATCAGATAAAAGACGGCGCATGGCTGTATGATTTCGGCCAGAACTTCACCGGCATCTGCCGTCTGCGCGTAAAGGGCGAAAGAGGCACAAAAATCAGCATCGCCCACACCGAGCTGCTTAACGAGGACGGCACCCCGAACATGGTGTATTTGCGTATAGCGGAGCCCAACTATCCTTACGAGATGCAAACCGACTGCTATACCCTTGAGGGCACGGGCAAAACCGAGGAATTCATGCCCTCCTTCACCTATCACGGCTTCCGCTTTGCCGCCGTGTACGGCCTTACCGAGGAGCCGGATGACGACACCCTCACCGCCTTTACTCTTGCAAGCGATGTAGAGCAGATAGGCACCTTCAAAGCCGAGCACGATATGATATCCTGGCTTCAGGAGGCCATCATGTGGACGGAAAAGGGCAACCTTCACTCCATCCCCACCGATTGCCCGCAGCGGGCCGAGCGTCAGGGCTGGCTCAACGATATGACCGCCCGCAGCGAGGGCGCAGTATATAATCTCGACCTGCACCTGCTGTATTCCAAGTGGGCGCGCGACATAACCGGCACGCAGGATCCCGTAAGCGGCGCCATCGGCGATACCGCTCCCTACCGCCGCGGAAACAAACCCGCCGACGCCGTGTGTTCCTCCTACATTTATGCGCCCTTCCTTGTTTACCGTCACTACGGGGACGACCGCGCCCTGCGCGAAAACTACGAGGGCTTCCGCAAATGGACCGAATACCTGTACCGCAACTCCGACCGCGGCATCGCCATATACAGCCTTTACGGCGACTGGGCAGGTCCGGAACCGGACAGCTTCAACGGCGGCTCCCCCGTATCCGGCATAACCTCCGGGCAGTATATGTCCAGCTGCTTCAATTACTATAACGCCCGTCTTATGCAGGAGGTAGCGCGCATCACCGGCCACGGCGAGGACGAAAAAATGTATGCAGACCGTGTAAGTGAGCTTTGCACCCGCCTTAACGATGTATATTACGACCGTGTGAGCGCCAACTATTCCACCGGCTCTCAGGCGGCAAATATATTCGCACTGGAGCTTGGTATAGTGCCGCAGTCCGAGCAGGCACGTGTTGCCGCAAACATCAACGCCGATATCGTAAAGCGCGGCTATCACCTCTCCACCGGCAATCTGTGCACAAAATATCTGCCGGAGATACTCACCCGCTACGGCTACCTTGAAACCGCAATGAAGCTCATGGAGCAGACCACCTACCCCAGCTGGGGCTATATGAGAAGCAAGGGTGCCACCACCATATGGGAGCGTTGGGAATACGCCACCGGCTTTGCTATGAACTCTCACTCCCATCCGATGTACGGCTCCATAACCGCATGGTTCTATAAATACCTTGCCGGCATAACCGTGTCCGAGCCCGCATTCCGCCGCTTCCGTGTGCATCCGTATCTGCCGGAGGATATGCCCTCCTGCAGCGGCAGCATCGAAACCCCCTACGGCCGCATTGTGTCTGCCTGGGAGAAAACCGATTCCGGCTGGAGCCTGCATATTGAGGTTCCCGTTTCCTGCAAGGCCGTTGTTGAGCTTGAAGGCACCGGCGTTACGGTGGACGGCGGCGCCCCCGATAGCTGCCCCGGCGTAAGCACGGAAAGCCATACCGACACCATGACCGTTCTCACCCTCGATTGCGGAAAATACGATATTGCCGTTACTCGGTAAACATAAGCTGATATGAAATAGGAAAGGGCGCGTACCCACACGGGTACACGCCCTTGTTTTATGTAATACAATAATTATCAGCCTATCAGCAATCCTTCTTAAGCGGGATTCCGTTTGCATCCTTATCGATATTGCCTGTAAAGATCATAATTCCCTCTATAAGGCCCCAAATATAGCCTATTCCGCAGCAAAAGCTCAGGCATATCTGCGCAATGCCCTTGCCGGTATAGCCCAAATAAAAGTTGTGAACGCCAAGACCTCCAAGCAGCACGCCCAGCAGACCCGCCGTCATTTTGGATTTCTGCTGATCCGGTGTGTACTGCGCCAAAGGGGCGCCGCAATTGGGGCAGAAGGTCGCACCCTGTTGTGTCTGCGCTCCGCAATTGGAGCAATATGCAGTCCCCTGTCCTTTTTTGAAGCCGCAATGCACGCAAACCGCCGCGTTAGGATCCATTGCCTGTCCGCAATTTCTGCAATACATAATATTATACCTCCGATATATCCCGAACACAGCTGCACCGCCATTTTACGCATACCCTGCCGCGTGTCTTAACATGCCCGGTCATTTTTTTACAGTATAGCACCCATTTTGCGCTATTGCAACGGATTTTTTCAAAAAACTCCGTTATCCCCTTTCCGACGCCGGATATGCTTTTGTTCCGCCTTATCCCTTTCTCAGCAGCCACACCTGCATTTCGCTCTCGCCGCGGTTTGCAAAGGCAAAATACGGAATGAGCGTAAAGGGTATCTTTTCATAATCGTCGCAGGCATCATAATACAGGCTTTCGTTTTTTGCAGGCATATATGCCTCCGTTTTCAGAATGGGCAGCAAAAATTCGCTTTCCTCGGCTTCAAAGGCAGCGTTTATATTTAGCGCCGCGCTTTTTATATCCTCACCGTTATCCGTCCCTTCGGCGCAGTAAACCACAGGGCCGCGCATAACCGCCACTCTTCCCGCATCCGCATGAACATGACGGTTTGCCGAAACCAGCCTGACCGACATATCAAGCTCCAGCTGCACCTCGGTATTTTCCTCAAGCGTAATATAAGCATACCCGTCTTTCAAGGTATAGCCGCAATTTATCCGAAAGCTTCTGCACCATCCGGGAATGCGCAGGGCAAGCCGTTTTCTGCCGCTGCATATAACGGTGATTTTCCCGTTTTTGGGGTACTCGGTCTTCTGCCGGATTTTTATTCCGTCCGTATCCGCCGTTGATTCCGCATATTGGTGCACATATACGGTTTCATCGTCAAAGCCGTAGATAAGCCCGGCGGCGGAGGCCACAAAGCGCAGTATGTTCGGCGGGCAGCAGGAGCAGTCAAACACCTCAAGCCGCTTGGTAATGGGAAACCGCTCCTTTATTTTGGTGGAGGTGTTAATGTTGTTGAAAGCCGGGTCCATCTCCAGCGGATTTTCATAAAAGAACGATTTCCCGTCCAGCGCCACCCCGGAAATAATGCCGTTATACAAGGCTTTTTCCACTATATCGGCATAGCGCGAATCCGCCCCGAAGCTAAGCATTCTGTTTGCAAACATCGCCATGGCTATCGACGCGCAGGTTTCGCTGTACGCCGTTCTATTGGGCAGATCGTAATCCACCGTAAAGGCTTCGCCTATGTTTGTGGAGCCCACTCCGCCGGTAATGTACATGCGCCTGCTTACAACGCTTTCAAAAAAGCGCCGGCACGCGTTTTTAAGCTCCTCATCGCCGTATTCTTTCGCCACATCCGCAGCGCCGCACATAAGATACAGCGCCCTTACGCAGTGTCCCTGTGCCGTTTTGCGCTCCCTTATGGGCACATCATCCTGATTGTAAAAGGCGTTTGCCCATTCGTTTTCCCACGGCTTTTTCCCGTGCTCGTCAATAAAGAATTTTGCCAGCTCCGCATAGCGCTTTTGCCCCGTTGTTTTGTAAAGCCGCATCAGGGCAAGCTCAATTTCCGGATGTCCCGGCGTAGTAAAGGCCGCACTTTTCTCGATTTCAAACACCCGCTCTATATAATCGGCATACCTGCACATTGCACGCAGAAAGCGATCCCTTCCCGTTGCGTTATAGTAAGCCGCCGCCGCCTCAAACAGATGCCCCGCGCAGTACAGCTCATGACATCCCCTGTTGCGGAATCTGTTCTCCTGCTCGGTTACAAGGAAGTGGCTGTTGAAATACCCGTTCTCATCGCTGTTTTTAATAATGCAGTCTATCGCGCTTTCGATTATTTCTTCGATTTCGTCATCGCGTTTTTGTGCAAGGATGTACGAAGCCCCCTCTATCCACTTTGCCACATCCGAATCCCAAAATATATGCGGCATATCCGGCTCGTCTTCCTTCCACCGGCACTTCAGCGCTTCAAACCTGCGGGTTTCCTTAAAGCGCTCATAAACCGCCGTGAGCGTTGCCTTTCTGTTTATCTCCTGTTTTGCTTTCCAAAATCCCCCTGTAATTTCAACACGCGAAAAATCGATATTCTGCATAATATATTTTTCTCCCTTGTCTGTATTGATTTTTTTGCTGTTTTTGCTTATAATGCTGTTGAAAACGGCAATTTTAAGCTTTTCAGCAGCATTATAATAATTATCCGTTTTTGTTTCAATACCTAAATTCAGCAAAAAGGTGAGAAAATCCGATATGATCACGCTGGAAAACGGAAAATTTTTCTCCTATGATATGATAGGAGAATTTCATTCCCGCGGCCCCTGGCTGCACCCCAGAAGAAACATAACCAGCACGGAACTGATTCTTGTGCTGCAAGGCACCGTATACATAGCCGAAGAAGCGCGGCAGTACGCCGTTAATGCAAACCAGCTTATCGTTCTTGAGCCGCACCTGGAGCATTACGGCTATAAAACGGTTTCGGAGCCGGTGTCCTTCTATTGGTTCCATTTTTACACCGACCTTGAGCTTCCGCTTAAAACCTACGCCGGGAACGACATCTACGAAATAAAGCAGCTGCTTAAAAGACTGCTGCATATATCAAATTCCTCCGACTGCGCGCCGTATGCCGCCGACGCCGCCGGATTGCTGATATACCATGAGCTTAAACGGCTGTCCCTTAAGGAAAGCCTTCCGAATCAGGCACTGGCGGTGCAGATAGGCGAATATATACGCAACAACATCAAAAACGGCATAACCGTCCGTGATATTGCGTGCAGCCTGGGCTACAACCCGGATTATATCGGAAAATACTTCAAAAAATACAGCGGAACGGGGCTGAAGGAATATCTGTCCGCCCAAAGGCTGAAGCTTGCAAAGGACCTTTTGCTTACCACCGATATGAGCGTTAAGCAGATAGCGCGTGAGCTTGGCTACACCGAGGAAAATGTTTTTATAAAGTTTTTCACCTATCATGAGGCCATAACTCCCGCCGTTTTCCGAAGCAAAAGCAGCAAGACCCATATAAACAATAAGTAGCTTTCGCATTTTGCAAAATACAGTATTATTTGAAGATGCCGCAAATCAAATATTAAAGGAGAATAATTTTGAAAGATACAGAAAATAAAAAGCCCGATTATTGCGGTTATGAAGACAGCCCGATTATCGGCTGCCGCAATCAGCCAAATTCTTTTGGATATAATCTCAGGGAAATTGAAAAGTATCTTAAAGAAAAAGGAAACGGAAGGGATATAAAAGAACTGATTGATAATAACGAATTAGAGCAATTCAAGATTAAATAAGCATTCGATATAAATCAAAGCTGCTTTTATATAAAGCAGCAGGGCAGAGTGCCATACTCCGCCCTGCCGCTTTATTAAGCGCGCCTTTTTTATTTCGTTATTGCACCGTTACGCCGGCTTTGAGTGCGCCTGCTTTGCCGCGCGATTATTCCTGCCCCTTCAGCGCCTCCACCATATCTATTTTCCGGTTTTTCCCAGCCACCATCAGGCTGACCGCAAGGGACATTCCCACGGTAAGCAGCACGGTGAAAACATAGGAAAGCGCTCCGACCGACATTTGCATCTCATACTCCGATGCAAGAGTTTTTAACAGATACGAAAGCGTAAACGCACCCAGCGGAATGCCTATCAGTATGCCGACAACCGAGAGAGCAAGGTTCTGACCGGCAAGCAGCCTGCCTATTTTCCTGTCCCTGAAGCCTATAACCTTAAGAGTTGCCATTTCGCGGTAGCGCTCGGTGTAGCTCATTGTGCCCAGATTATAAAGCACTATTATCCCAAGCAGCAGCGCTCCGCCCACCAGAAGATATATCATCATATCCATAATGGAAAGGAATACCTCAAAGGAGTCCATTATCATCTGCTTTGACTGCACCGATTTTATGGCATCCGACGCCTCCACTGCGCCCTTTTCCGTATCGGTATAAACCGAATCCACGGTGTACGGTATTCCAAGAGCATCGGCATAGGTCCGCGTGATTATCACATTTTCCGACACGCTGCGGAAAATCCCCGCCACCTTTAAGGTATAGCTGTCATCCGTTCCGAAGGGGCTCACCGTAAAGGTATCCCCCTCATGCAGCCCGAATTTCTCTCCCAGCCGCATGCAGATATACGCGCCGTCATTGCCGATATCGATTTTTTCGGCGTTCTCATCCATTATACGGATCTTGTCATGGGTGATATCGTAAATATCAAGGGATACGGTCTTTTCGTTCATCTGGACACTTACGGAAGCGCCGTAATCGCCGTTATACCTGTTAATCACCTCGCGGCGCTCTTCCTCCGAAGCCGCTTCGGACAGGAAAATGCGGCAGGAATAATTAAGTCCGTTATCGTAATACATATCAAGGAAGGCATTCATTGTATCCTTCATGCCGAAGGAAGCAAGCACCAGCACCGTGCAGCCCACTATGCCTACCAGGCTCATGGCCGTTCTTGCCTTATTGCGCACAATATCACGCATATTCCAGCGTGTACCGAACGGCAGCCGGTGAAAAAGCCTTGTGCGCTCTATGGCCATGGGTTTGACCTTTTTGGGTGTATACGGCCTGAGCGCATCCGCCGCAGTACCGGCCAGCATCCGCCGCACGGATAAAAAGCCGATAAGGGTAAGCACAAGCACAATGGCAGCGACGGCAGCGGCGCAGAACCACGGAAACACCAGCTTCCATTGGGGCAGGTCAAGATATGTACCCATCATACCGTCAGGATTCATTATAAACCACGCTACCGCATAGCCCATACCCACTCCCAATGCCGTTCCCAAAACGGCAACTAAAAAGGCAAACGAGGTGTAATGCCGGATTATCCTGCCGTCACGGAAGCCCAGCGCCTTAAGCGTGCCTATCTGGGTTTTCTCCTTTGCGGTAATGCGGTGCATGGTGGTGACCATTGTCAGCAAGCCTATAAGCAAAAACAGTGCAGGCAGAATACTGCCCATCGCCTTCCCTTCGCTTACCTCGCCTTCAGCCTGTGAATATGCAAGTGTGTCCTCCTTGGTAAGGATAACGGTGGTTTGCCCCAGCGCACTGTTTACCCTGTCGAAAAAATCCTGCTTATCAAGCTCCGACAGCACATTTATCTGCGAATAGTAGCCGTAGCCCAGCGCATTTTCATAAAATACGGGCGAAATATAAGCATAGCCGTGGGTTGCAAAATCCGGCATAAGCTGGGTTTTGTCCCGCACGCATATCATCTGCTCGGCGGCCTTTATAAGCCCCGCGACCTTCCCCGTAATTTCCGTATTGCGGTAAACAAACGAAAGCTCATCGCCTACCGAAATGCCGTTTTGCTCCGCATACCTGTCCGAAAGCCAGATACCGTCGGCGCTGTTTGGGTCATATGCGCCGCCCTTTATAACAACAAAGGAGGAAACATCAAAATCCGTAGTAACGGCAAGCGCAGCGCTGTCTCCGCCGCTGTCCTTTACATCCGCATTTACCGTCAGAAAACGGGATGCAGCCCTTACCCCTTCAATGTTCCTGATTTTTTCCAGATCCTCCTGCGAATATCCCTTCTCGTTCACAAGACGGTAATCGGCAAAATTGCTTTGGTCGAAAAAAGCAAACATATTGTGCTCTATGCTTGTCCACTCCATATTGAAGCCCACAAACACGCCCACACCCAGCATAACCATCAAAACCATGGAAATAAACTGCGCTTTATAGCTCCACGCCGTGCGGAGCATCTTCTTTATCAACATAACCTGCTCCTTTACCAGTCGATATCATCGGCCGCAGCGGGGTTTGCCTGCTCCTGTACCGACACGATCCGGCCGTTCTTTACATGTATCACGGTGTCCGCCATTTTTGCAATGTTCTGGTTGTGCGTTACAATCACTATCGTCTTGCCGTATTCACGCGCCATCTTCAGCAGCAGCTTCAGCACAAGCACGCCGGTCGCGGAATCAAGTGCGCCCGTAGGCTCGTCGCAAAGCAATATTTTCGGGTTCTTTGCAAGCGCACGGGCAATGGAAACACGCTGCTGCTCGCCCCCCGAAAGCTCGGACGGAAAATTCTTCGCATGCTCCGCAAGCCCCACCTCCTCCAGCATTTTTGTTGCCGAAAGCGGATTTTTTGCAATTTCCTTTACAAGCGCCACATTTTCATGCACCGTAAGCGTTGGTATCAGATTGTAAAACTGAAAAACGAACCCCACGGTTTCCGCGCGGTAATCGGCAAGCTCATTTTTTGTCAAAGAGGAAATATCCTTCCCGCACACCGCGATGCTGCCCGATGTCGGGCTGTCCAGCCCCCCGAGCATATTAAGCAGCGTGCTTTTTCCCGCCCCTGACGGGCCGAGTATCACCACGAATTTACCTTCATCCAGTGTCAAATCAACACCGTCCAGCGCCCTTAACTCATGGTCGCCGTTTGAATATACACGGCTGACATTACGAAATTCTGCAATAGCCATTTTTCCGCCTCCGAATTTATATACTTTATTTTTTTATCCGCCTGCCAAGATAGGATCTGCATAAATGCTTTATTGCCAAATTGGAGCCCATAACTGCTCCCACTACCAAAACCGAAACCAAAGCTTCCATAACACTCATCCCTTCCGAAAGTCCTGCCAAACTCCCATTTGATTTTTTCCGCACCGTCGCACGCCATTTGCCGCCGTATTCGGCCCCCGCATTCCCCGTAAAACATTCCCGCACAAATGTAAGCCTTAAGCGCCGTAAATGCATAAGCGTGAGCCGTTTGGTTAGCCATTGCTAACCATTTATCTTTTGAAAAGCTGCAATTACCGCAGCCCTTAATTATTGCTCCCCGAACAGCTCCGCCATCGCTCCCCGTATCAAAAGCTCCAGCACCTCGGGATATTTCTCGCCTATTTCATTGCGGTGCGACACCGTAAGTATCAGCCCGCGCACGGCGGCGGCGGCAAGCTCCGCTCCCCCGCGCGGCTCTAAGCCGCCTTCCTTCAGAAGCTCGCAGATATGCACCTTATCGCTGTGATAATGCTCCTGCTTCACCTTATGAGGAATACGGCGCAGAATATACTCCGCATCGTTTTCTATAAAACGCATCTCTCCCGTATCCGACAGCCTGCGGCACACGGCAAGCAGCGTCCGGCTTGTTCTTTCCTGCGGAGAAAGCGTCCTGTTTTCCGTAAGCGTTTGCTTTGCAACGGCATAAAGCTCACTGTGAATGTTTTCCAGCACCGCAAAGAAGAGCAATTCCTTGGAATCGTAAAACTTGTAAAACGACCCCTTGGATATTCCCACGGCATCGGTAAGCTCCTCCACCGAGGTTTTACGCGTTCCTGCCGTGATTGCCCGCGCCTTGGCCTCTGTAAGCAGCTCCTGCCGTATTTTTCCGTTTTCTTCTTCAGAAAATGCCATGCTTCTCTCCGCAAATATGACTGATTTATTTATCTGGTCAAATTATAGCATGTTTTATCTTGTAATGCAACCGATTTAAGCACAATTTATGATGATTTTAAGAAATATTTTAATAAAAAATCGCTTCAAAACAGCCGCTTTGCGCGCCAAAATCCGCATATGCATCGCAGGGTATTAACGGCATAGCAACCCAAAAATTCCGCAGTTCCACCGCCGCAAAACACCAGCCGCCCGCCGTAACTAACGCTGTAAAAGAGCAAAGGAACCGTTCCCATACGGCAACAGTTCCTTTGCTGTTTTCAACTACTTAAGTCCTTCATACACCAGCAGTGCCTCCTTTATAGCCTGCTTGTCGCTTTCCTTGACGGTAAAATCATGCGAATAATCATCCCCCTCAAAACGGACGATAGTTTCCTTTGAATTCACTATTGCCCAAAGCATCGCTACATCGGAGGCACCGTCAGTGTCAATATACTCCCATACTTTTCCGCCGTCATTATCATGGACTATATCAAAATACTTGAAGCTTCTGTAATACCGCTCATCATCGGCCGCTACCGTAATCTTTTTGAAAAATACCCATTCATCATCAGTATAATTATATACAACCCTCATCCATACATTACCGTTATTATCCATGCCAATGTACGGCAATATAAAGCAGCGTGTATCGGCAATCCAACTTCCTCTGGAATTAAATCTCCATGCCTTTGGATAATAAAATTTCAAATGTCTTACTTTGTCTTCATCAAGGCGCATATTATCAAGCAGCTTAAGCACCTCGGCGCGTTTTGCCTCCTTCGCCTGTTTTTGCAGTACAGCAAGCTTTTCCTCCGCCTGAGTAAGCAGGGCAGCATTTTTTACCTGACCTTTTTCCGTCTGCGTAAGCTGTTCAAACGCTTGCTGCGCTGTATTTATTTTTTCCTCACTTTCAAGGGTCACCTCTCCGATTTGGTCAATAAGCCCGTCCACTCTTTGCGCACGCAGCATTATAAGTGCATTTTCTGCCGATTCAAGCACGGCCAACCCTTTAACCTTTCCCTTCACATTTTCAGGTGCGGCCTCATACTCCTGCCTTGCCGCCGCAATTTTTTCCGCACTTTCAAGCGTCACCTCTCCGATTTGATCAATAACCGAATCAACGGCTGCGGCCTTGTTTTCCAGCACCAGTTCTTCATATGTTTCCCGGGCCTTCTTAAGTTCCTCCGCCTTGTCAAGCTGTTTAAGTTCATCGTCACTCAGCTTTTCCACAGCTTTTTCCGCTGCCGAAATGCGTTTTTCGCTATCCAGCGTTACATCGCCTATTGCCGCTATTTTTTCCTCCGCAGCCTTTACCGCCTCAGTCTTGCCGCAGGCACAAAGGCATAACGCCATCAATACCGCCATTATGACAACAAGATATTTTTTCATATTTTCCTCCCATATAAGCTTTTTGTCCTGTTATAGGACAATTATTTACGACGCATAGTTTAACATTATCTTTGTCCTATGTCAAGACAAAATATGTGGAGGTAATGTATGGCAAGAATTATCGACGGAAACGAAATGAATATGATAGGGAAAAATCTTCGCAGGCTCAGAATCAAAAAACATCTAAGTCAGCAAGCACTGTCCGATAAGCTGGAAACCATGGCGATATATGTATGCAGGGGCTCCGTATCCCGTATTGAAGACAAACAGCGCACAGTTACGGATATTGAACTCTATGGCATTGCAAAAGCTCTCGATGTACCGATAACCGACCTTTTTGAAGAACGCAATATATAAGCCCGCCCGTACGGATCCGCTTTTTATGCCCAAACAGCATATTATAAAAATGAACCGTTTGTCAAAAGTCAAACGGTTCATTCATTGTATTATTTATCGGAATTCTTTTCAGATAAGCTCTGTATCCTCACGGTCCAGCAATGCATCGTCATCGGCCGCGCTATCCGCATCCTGCGCATGCGCCTCCGCCTGCTGCTCAATGGCCTGTTCCGTTTCCTCCTCCGCAGGCACCGCCGCCGCACACACGACCTTAACGCCCTCAGCCACTCTCATGGCAATTACGCCCTGTGTCGCGCGCCCCGCAACGCGTATCTGCGCCACCGGTATACGAATAATCACTCCGTCGGAGGTTATAAGCATCACATCATCGTCATCGTTTACCACCTGAATATCCACAAGCTCGCCGGTTTTTTCGGTAAGGTCATGGGTGATTATTCCCTTGCCGCCGCGGTTGATAACACGGTATTCCTCCGGGAAGCTGCGCTTTGCAAAGCCATTCTCGGTAACGGTAAGAATGGTGGTGCCCTCTCTGAGTATACCCATGTTTATAACTCTGTCTCCCTGAGCTATATCCATGGCTGTAACGCCCTGAGTTACTCTGCCCATCTGGCGCACATTTTTCTCGCTGAAGCGTATTGCCTTGCCCTGCGCCGTGCCAAGAATGATGTCGTCCTCGCCGCTTGTAAGCGCTACCTGCACCAGCTCGTCGCCCGGGCGCAGTATAACGGAGAGTATGCCGTTTTTGCGTATGTTTTCAAACTCGCTCAGCTTTGTTTTCTTTATAAAGCCGTCCTTCGTGGCCTGAACAAGGTTTTTGCCCTGACGCTCCTGCTTATCCTCGGGCAGCGGAATAACCGCCGTTACCTTTTCGCCCGCAGCGAGATTGAGCAGATTTACCACCGCCGTGCCCTTTGCCGTTCTGCCCGCCTCGGGTATCTGATAGCATCTTATCTGATGCACCTTGCCAAGGTTTGTAAAGAACAGCAGATCGGTGTGCGTGCTTGTAACCAGCACCCTTTCCACAAAGTCCTCTTCGCGGGTGGTAAGCCCGGTTATGCCCTTGCCGCCCCTGTGCTGAGCGCGGTAGGTGTTGCTGGGCAGCCGCTTGATGTATCCGAAGTGAGTCATGGTAACCACCATGTCCTCCTCCTGAATGAGCGATTCAAAATCTATCTCGTCGCTTGCCGCCGTGATTTCCGTGCGGCGGTCGTCGCCGTATTTCTCCGCTATCTGGCCTATCTCGTCCTTGATTATCTCCAGCACCAGCTTCTCGCTTCCCAGAATCTCGTTGTAATAGGCAATAAGCTTTCTCTTTTCCTCCAGTTCATCCGTAAGCCGCTGTCTTTCAAGGCCTGTCAGGCGCTGCAGACGCATATCCAGTATGCTCTTTGCCTGCTCCTCGGAAAAGCCCAGCTGCTCCATAAGCGCGCTTTTTGCAATGTCCGTGGTCTGGGAAGAGCGTATAAGGCTTATGACCTCGTCAATTATATCCAGCGCCTTTATAAGGCCCTCCAAAATATGCGCCCTTGCCTGCGCCTTTTTAAGATCGAACCTTGTACGGCGAACAATAACCTCCTTCTGATGCTCAAGATAATAATACAGCATCTCCTTAAGGGTAAGGATCCTCGGCTCATTGTCCACAAGCGCCAGCATTATCGCTCCGAAGGTTTCCTGAAGCTGAGTGTGCTTATAGAGGAAATTAAGCACAACATTCGGATTTACATCCTTCTTCAGCTCCATTACAAGCCGCATGCCGTCTTTGTTGGATTCATCACGCAGTGCGCTTAAGCCCTCAAAGCGCTTGTCCTTATGCAGCTCTGCAATTTTCTCCACAAGACGCGCCTTGTTAACCTGATACGGCAGCTCCGTAACCACTATGCGCGCCCGGTCGGCCGTCATCTGCTCTATTTCGTGCTTTGCCCGCACCACTATTCTGCCCCGGCCCGTGGTATAGGTCTGTCGGATGCCGGAAAGCCCCATTATGGTGCCCGCCGTCGGGAAATCCGGCCCCTTTATGTACTCCATAAGCTCCTCGGAGGTAATATCGGGGTTGTCGATAAGCGCCTTTACGCCCGCCGTTACCTCGCGCAGGTTGTGCGGAGGGATATTTGTAGCCATACCTACGGCTATACCGTCCGAACCGTTTACAAGCAGGTTGGGGAAGCGGCTGGGCAGCACCCTGGGCTGCATTTCGGTTTCGTCAAAGTTCGGATAGAAATCCACCGTGTCCTTATCGATATCGGCCAGCAGATCGCCCGCTATCTTGGAAAGCTTTGCCTCGGTATAACGGCTTGCCGCCGCCGGATCTCCGTCCACCGTACCGAAGTTGCCCTGTCCCTGAACCAATGTATAGCGTATGGAGAAGGGCTGAGCAAGGCGCACCATGGCGTCGTATATAGCCGCATCGCCGTGCGGGTGATATTTACCCATTACATCGCCCACGATTCTTGCGCTTTTGCGGGTGGGCTTATCGTTGGTGTAGCCCGATTCATACATGGAATAAAGTATGCGCCTGTGCACCGGCTTAAGTCCGTCCCGCACATCGGGCAGCGCGCGGGAAATATTAACCGCCATGGCATAGGATATAAAGGATTTTTTAATTTCTTCCTCGATATTTACATCAAGTACTCTGCTTTTAAGCTCGTTTTCCATTCAGCTGCTCCTCCGCTTATATATCAAGGTCGTCGCTTGCAACCAGCTTGGCGTTCTGTTCAATAAACTCGCGCCGCGGCTCCACAAGATCCCCCATAAGAAGGGAGAATATCTGATCCGCCGCTATCGCGTCCTCCATGGTCACCTTAAGCAGCGTGCGGGTCTCCGGGTTCATTGTGGTTTCCCACAGCTGGCTGTCGTTCATCTCGCCCAGACCCTTGAAGCGGTTGGTAAGCAGGCTCTTGCGCTCGCCTTCATCCTTGGAATCTATAAAGGTGCGCAGTTCCGCATCGTTGTAAAAATAATTTATAGCCTTTGTACGGGTGTTTGTCACCTTGTAAAGCGGCGGCTGAGCAATGTATACATATCCGTTTTCAATAAGCTGCGGCATATGCCTGAAGAAGAAGGTCAGCAGCAGTATGCGTATATGGCTGCCGTCAACATCGGCGTCCGTCATGCAGATTATCTTGTGATATCTCAGCTTTTCAATATTGAATTCCGTATCGATACCGGCGCCGAAGGCCGTTATCATGGCGCGGATCTCGTTGTTCTGAAGCATTTTGTCCACTCGCGTGCGCTCAACATTGAGAATCTTTCCGCGCAAAGGCAGTATCGCCTGTATTTTTCTGTCCCTGCCCTGCTTTGCGCTGCCTCCTGCGGAATCTCCCTCCACTATGAATATCTCGCACTTCTGCGGATCGGAATCCGAGCAGTCGGCCAGCTTTCCGGGAAGAGAATTGCTCTCCAGCACATTCTTGCGCCTTGTAAGCTCACGCGCCTTGCGCGCCGCCTCCCTTGCGCGGTTTGCCATAAGACACTTTTCAATTATGCCCTTTGCCTCGGCAGGATGCTCTTCAAGATAGTCCGTAAGTCCCTGCCCCACTATGCTGTCGGTAAGAGAACGGAACTCGCTGTTCCCCAGCTTTGTTTTGGTCTGCCCCTCAAACTGCGGCTCCTCCAGTTTGACAGATACAACGCAGGTAAGCCCCTCGCGCACATCGTCTCCCGACAGTGCAGCCTCGCTGTCCTTAAGCAGCTTGAACTTGCGCGCATACTCGTTTATCACCCGCGTCAGCGCCCTGCGGAAGCCCTCAAGGTGCGTGCCGCCCTCATGCGTAGCAATATTGTTGGCATAGGTGTACACCGTTTCCTTGTAGCTGTCGTTGTACTGCATGGCCACCTCTACAACGCTCATGCCCTTATTGCCCTCAAAATACAGCGGCTGCTCCGTAAGCACCTGCTTTCCCTTGTTAAGATATGCCACGAACTCCCGTATACCGCCTTCATAGTGGAATACATCCTCCTTGAGATTGTCCGGATGCTCATCCCTTGCTATGATCTTTATGCCCTTGTTCAAAAACGCCAGCTCACGCAGACGCTGCCGTATGGTTTCAAAATTGAACACCGTGGTTTCAAATATCTCGGAATCCGGACGGAATCTGTGATATGTGCCGGTGTGATCGCTCGTGCCGGTTTCTCTGAGAGGCCCCAATGCCTTGCCGCGGGAATAATCCTGCTCGTATTTTTTGCCGTTGCGGCATATCTCCACATGCTCTTCCTCGCTGAGCGCATTGACCACGCTCATGCCCACGCCGTGCAGACCGCCCGACACCTTGTATCCTCCGCCGCCGAACTTTCCGCCCGCATGCAGAATGGTCATAGCCACCTCCACGGCCGGAATACCGTACTTTTCGTGAATATCCACCGGAATGCCGCGTCCGTTGTCCCGTACGGATACCGTATCGTCGGCATGCAGCGTAACCTCGATTTCCGTGCAGTAGCCCGCCAATGCCTCATCTATACTGTTGTCCACAAGCTCCGTAACCAGGTGATGCAAACCCCTCTCATCCGTTGAGCCTATGTACATTCCGGGTCTTCGGCGCACCGCCTCAAGCCCCTCCAGCACCTGAATCTGAGAGGCATCGTATTCTCCCTGCACCGCCGTCATTTTTTCAATGGCGTCCGATTCCGTGCCGATATTAACCGTTATATTTTCCTGCGACATACACATATCCGTTCGAGCAAGCGAACGGCTCCTTTCCGTATGATTTATTGTCTGTCTGCCGGTATTTTCCCATACCCGCAAAATGCTCTTTTTCGTGCGCGTCCCGCACAAGCAGCGGCGCCGCGCGCATTTCCCCCGTGTTCAACCGTCGGTTTTCACTGAACCTCGCTCATTCCGCCGCTTTCGGCGCGCGCCCTCAGCGTACCCGCCGATATGGGCGACAGATACAGCATGCTCTTATGTCCTTCCGCCGTTATTACACAGCTTTTATGCGGAGGCGGGCACACCTCGGTAACAAGCCCGGCTTTTCGCGCCGCCGCTATCAGCTCCGCAGTATCCTGCGAAGGGCTTTCCATGCTCAGCACCGCCACTACCCTTCCCAGGGGCACGCCGGCGGTTCCTCCAAGATGAAGCAGCACCGTCATTCCTCCCTTCGGCCGTTTTCCGGCCGTTTTTTATAAAACATCCGCTAAAGATACAAGCCCTCAGCCTGCCGCGGACCTCGCGCCGTGCAGTATGCGCGACCATGGTATATTATATATATGTATTATACCACATTTTATTTTCAAAAGCAAGTTAAACGCGGCCTCGCTTTAATTATTAAGCCCGTTTTTCCGCCCGAAAAACCATTTTTATCCCCGCATGCGCGGGGGGCTATTTATCTGTTGCAAAACAGGGCGCTAAGGGGTATAATATCGTCATAGGGGCCATCCTTAATTAAAATAACGGTCCGAAGGAGCAACAAATGATAAACAAAATCCTTTCCCGTCTTTCCGATATGTCCGCAATGCAGAAAATGCGTCTGCTGCTTATAGCCCTGTTTGCTTTGGGCGCAATAATTTTGCTTGTTCTCGGCTGGTGCGGCGTGCTTCCCGAATACCTCAGCGGCGCTCTGAGCGCTCTCTGCCTCGGGCTTATGCTCATAACCAACGGCATATCTCTGCGCGCAAAACGGGTGTGCGCCCGCAGCGCCTCCTCGGTGTCCTTTGTTTCCGGAGGAATTATGCTGCTGTGCGCCGTATTCTGCGCCGTTATCGCCCTTGTCTGATGCAGGCTCTTTAAGCACTAAAGCCTTTTTGTCCGATTTTCGGAATATATTTTTCCTTTGCCCGTATTGACAAGCCCCCATGCAGGGAGTATAATTCAAACGGTGTGATTTTCCCGGTATGCGCCGTGCTTTTGCCGATATACGCAGCACGGCAGATGAACGCGGAAAAACAAACGGATACAGCTCCGTCGCAGCGGAATTACAGTTAATAATCAGAAAGAAATATTCAAAGGAAAGGTGATATCTATGACACAGGAACAAATCCTCAAGAATTACGAAAGCGCCAAAGCCGTATATAAAGACTGGGGTGTAGATGTGGAAAAGGTACTGGAGGAGTTTGCCAAGATCAAAATCTCCGTGCACTGCTGGCAGGGCGATGATGTTCACGGCTTTGAAGGCATTCAGGCCGAAAGCCAGAACCTCGTAACCGGCTGTTATCCCGGCGCCGCCCGCAACGGCGACGAGCTCCGCAGCGATATCGACATGGCCTGCTCCCTCTCCCCCCTTAAGCACAAGATCAATCTGCACTCCATGTATGCCGAAAAGCATCACCCCAGAAACGATCTCACCGTTGACGATTTCTCCAACTGGATTCAGTGGGCAAAGGAAAAGGGCTACGGTCTTGACTTCAACGCCTCCTTCTTCACCCACCCCATGATGAACAAGGGTTTCTCCCTTGCCTGCCTTGATAAATCCACCCGCGATTACTGGATAGAAGCCGGCATCGACTCCCGTGAGATTTCCGCCGCCATCGGCAAGGAGCTCGGCGAGAAATGCTACAACAACATTTGGATTCCGGACGGCCTTAAGGATATCCCCGCCAATCGCTTCCGTTATCGCGAGCTGCTTCAGGATTCCCTTGATAAGATTTTTGCCAAGGCCTATACTCCCGAGGAGAAAAAATATGCCGCCGATGTCCTTGAGGGCAAGCTCTTTGCAATCGGTGTGGAAAGCTTCACCGTGGGCAGCCATGAGTTCTATCTTGGCTATGCCGCAAAGAACGGCGTAGGCGTATGCCTTGACACCGGCCACTTCCACCCCACCGAGAGCGTAGCGGACAAGCTCAGCTCCTACATCAACTTTGTTGACACCGTTATGCTGCACATCAGCCGCGGCGTAAGATGGGACAGCGACCATGTCGTTATCCAGAACGATGAGCTCTACGGCATAATGCAGGAAATGCGCCGCGGAAACCTCTACGGCAGAGTTCCCATGGGTCTTGACTACTTTGATGCCTCCATCAACCGCGTCGCCGCTTGGGCTATCGGCCTGCGCGCTGCCGGCAAGGCTATTCTGGCCTCCCTGCTTGAGCCCTTTGAGCTTATCGACAAAGCCGAGCTTGAGGGCGATTTCACCTCCCGCCTCATGCTTATGGACGAGTTCAAGAATCTGCCCGTCAATGCCGTGTGGGATTATCTTCTCATGAAAAACGGCGTGGCCGACGGCAAAAACGCTTTGGCCGCCATCAAGCAGTACGAAAAGGATGTTCAATTCAAGAGATAACAGCGCCGCAAACGGTACACAAATATCCTCTCAGAGCTTCTCCGCCGCTTTATAAGCGGCGGATTTTTTTACCCTGCGGCAAGGCACTCTCCCGCCTTGCCGCTCGGTGTTTTTCGCCCGTTCGCACCGTCCGCTTGTCAAATATACCGCGCTATTGTATAATGTCTTTGATATCTCCTCTATGCGCAAAAGCAAAAGCTATTTGCGCTTTCCGGACTTATAAATAACCTAAACGAGGTACACACCATGAACAGAACTTCCCTTCGCAGGCTTTGCATAGCCGCGCTGCTTTGCGCCGCATGCACCCTTATGACCGCTTTTCTTTCCGTTCCCACATTTATAACCGCCGTGGGCAACATAAACCTGGGCGACTGCGTTACCCTTTGCGCCTGCCTGCTGTTAGGGCTGTGGTACGGCCCTGCCGTAGGTGCCGTAGGCGGCGCTCTTGCCGACCTGCTCTCCGGCTACACCGTATATGCCCCCGCCACCTTAGCGGCAAAATTCCTTATGGGTCTTATAGCCTGCCTTATACTGCGTCCCCGCAAAAACGCCGGCTTCCCCGGCTTTTGGCGCAGCGTTCTTGCGCTGCTTGCGGGCGGCGTTGCCATGGTGTTTTGCTATTTCCTCTACGAACTGCTGCTTTACGGCATCGAAATTGCCGGTACCAATGTGCTGTTCAACTTTGTACAGCTGGCCCTTAATGCCATTGTGGCGCTGGCGCTCTATCCGCTGCTTAAAAAGGCCGCTCCGCGCGTATAAGCCCGTTTAACGGCAGCCGCAAAGCAAAACGGCAAAAACAAACAAAGGAGTCCGCTATGAAAAAAAACACCCTTTTCTGTTTTTTTACGGCCATGTGCCTGTGTGCGGCGCTCATATCGGCGCTTAGCGGCTGTATGAGCATTGTAAACCCTATCGAAGCCACGCACGGCCCTTCCATCTCTCCCGCGCCCGACGACCCCGCCCCCAATGATCCCGAAACGCTTGAAATGCGTGCCTTCGGAATATCGGAAAACGGCGCTGTCGGCAGCGTAAAATGCGAGTTTGCAGCCCAAGGTGAGTTTGTCTACCGCTTTTCTGCGGAGGAACCCTCTTTTTCCGCCGGGGATAAGCCGGAGGGCTACTCTCCCGTTCCCCAAAGCGGCATAGTGGAGGACGAAACCTGCCGCGGGCTGTCCGTGCTGGAGCTTGATTCCGACGGACAGGTGCTGCGCTTCGCCTATTTTGACTACATTCCCGGAATACGCTATTTCAGCTCCGCCGATGCCGGCTATGCCGCGCTGCTTAAAACCGTAACAAACACCGATAAAAGCGATTACTCCTTCGGCTACGGTCAGCTGTCCCTTGAATATCTCGATGCCGTTCCCGGCTATCAGGGCGTAAATGCCGGCATCAACTATTTCTGTCATGCCGACGAGCCCTTCCTTTCCCCCGTTTCCGGCATGGTAACGGCAGCCTCAAAGGACGCTGTAAGCATATATATTCCCGATAAAGACCTCACCCTTACCGTTCTCCACCTTGCACAATTCGAGCAGGCCGCTTCCTTTATGGAATCCGGGCAGACCGTGCAGGCGGGCGAGCTTTTGGGTTACACGGGCAATGCCGGCCCCTCCGGCTTCCCGGAAATACATCTTGAGCTGCTGCGCGGCCGCCGCAGCGACTACGCCGGATATTCCAATTCCGCCGACACCGTAAGGCGCATCACACTGGATCCCCGCCTGCTGTTTGACGGACGCGACGCCGTAAACACCGCGGACGGTCCCTCCTATGTGCCATACAGCGTAAATGCCGGCGGTACCGCAGGCTACGGCCTTGCAGCCCGTGAAAACGACACCGTATACTATCTTAACCCCGCCGACGGCTACCGCATATGGAGCATGAAAAACGACGGCTCACAGGCCGTGCGCGTAACCAAGGACAAGGCAAAATTCATCACCGTCTGCGAGGGCTGGCTTTATTACTGCGCCCCGGCAGCAAGCCTGCATTTCTATAAATGCCGCACCGACGGCAGCGAGCGCACGCTTTTGTACAAAACCAGCATGTCCAGCTTCACCGTTGTGGGCGACCTTATATACATGGAAACCGTAAGCAGCAGCCAACGCCTTCATGTTCTCAAAACCGACGGCACCGGCTATACCCGCATAAGCGATCAGAAGATAATGTCCCCCTTCTATTACCGCGGAGCCTTGTATTCCTGCGCCGTACGCCATTCAAAGCAGCTCTATGCCGCATACCCGGATACCGAGGGCGACGGCTATGTCTACAAAAAAACCGGCAACCTTCGCGCCACCAGCATCGTTATTTACAATGACACGGTTTACTACGCCAACTCCGCCGATTCCGACCGCCTCTACGCCGCTGATATCGACGGCGGCAACGCACGCAAAATCGCCGATATTACCGTTGCGGATATAAACATCTATAACGGCTATCTCTATTTTTCAAATGTCAATGACTACTCCTGCATATACTCCTGCCGGCTTGACGGCAGCGAGCTTGAAAAGCTGAGCAGTCGCGCCTACTGCGGCGACCTCTGCATCGCGGGTGACTGGCTGTTCTACACCGTCAACACCTCGTCGCAAACCGTTTACCGCGTGGATCTGCGCACCGGAAATCAGGAAAAGCTTGCCTGAAGCCGCAGCCGCACATCTGCCCGAAGGGCACGGATATCGCCCGCACCTCATGCAAAAAGCCGGCTTTCGCCGGTTTTTTTATGCACATATTCCCCCGGCATCTCCCAAAAAGCACATCACCGAAAAGGCATCGGCGGCGTTAAGCCGACAGTTTCGCACCCATCCGCAAATGGCATATGCTGCATCATATTTCCATTTTTTGTGGATAGTATTGTGCTAATATCCGTTTGCAGCGTGTATTGAAACCTGTCTGCCCATCTGTTATAATGCTTTTGTAAAACAGAAAGGAATGGTAAAACATGAAACGCATATTTGTTTTTATTCTTGCAGCTCTGATGCTTGCCGGCCTGTGCTGCACCGGTTTTGCAGCGGCCCCGCCTCAAAGCCGTATAACCACCGAGGTCTTTTACAGCTTTGACGATAAGGACGATGCTCCGTTCACCCTTGATGACGGCAATAACGGCTGGTTCTTCTACGAGGCTCCGGAAACCCAGTACAGCTACAAGGATCACAGCTTTGTTGCAACCGATCTTTTCATGGGCTATATGGCCATGCGTATAGGCATAACCGACGAGATTCGCCAGCAGTATCTCACCGCCGAAAAATGCGCGCAGTATGACGCCATCGGCTTTTATATCGAAAACAACTCCTGCGATGCCGCCGGCGTATCCTGGTTCGGCGAGGTAGTCGGCTCCGACGGAAACTCCCATCAGAATGTATATCAGCAAACCGAGTTTTCCGATGTTGACTGCTACCTTATGAGCACCGACGGCAAGATCTACAAGGCCGAGGAATACTTAGAGGATTACGGCCACGGCCTTGCCAGTGTTCCCTCCGGCTTCAAGGGCTGGTATATCGTGCGCCTTGATTCTCTGGGCACCGACTACTGCTATTATTCCTCCTTCGGCTATCACGGCAGCTGCGACTACGGCAAATGGGTAAGCGGCAGCACCAGCATCCTTAACCCCGGCGTAGCGCTTTACTCCGTTTCCTGCGAAGAGGGCGAAGGCTTTGTCATTGACGATTATATGCTTGTAAAGCTGGGCAGCGATTTCACCCCCGATGAAGGCCATGCCACCGGCAGCAGCAGCAATGCCACCGCTTCTCCCGCGCCCGATCAAACCGCCGATACCACCCAGGCGCCGCAGACAAGCGATGCTCCCTCCGACGGCTCCTCCTTCCCCATTGTACCGGTCGTAATAGCCGCCGTTGCGGTAGTTGCCGTAATCGTGGTTGTGAT
The DNA here is from genome assembly GCA_934465535.1 of uncultured Clostridia bacterium. Lineage (GTDB taxonomy): Bacteria > Bacillota > Clostridia > Christensenellales > QALW01 > UMGS1338. The sequence goes on from CAKSKV010000013.1 coordinate 32,754, forward strand.
CGTCATTGTTTCCAAAAAGAAAAAGAAGGCCGAATAACCCCGTTTTATAAACGGTTACGGCACTAATAACCGTTTTTCCGGCACCCGCACAGCGGGTGCCTTTTTGTACTGCCCATATTCGGTTTTCCCGTGATTTCCACGCTATATGTCCGTATTTTTTAATCTTTTGTAAATATATATTCACTGCCGTTGACCTGCAAGGGTAAATGATATATTATATTTACCGAAAGCTCCGCACCAAAAGCGGACATTCCCTGCGCAAGGGCTTTTTGCTTTGCTCCGCCGCAATATAACGGCACAAAAGCGCCGGCCCGCCGCAGATACGCAAGGAGTAAAACCTATGTTCTTTTGGGACTGGACCATAATCATTCTCATTCCCGGTCTGCTGCTGTCGCTCATTGCGCAGCTTATGGTAAGCAGCGCCTATTCAAAATATTCCTCCATACCCGCCATGTGCGGCATAACCGGCAGGCAGGCTGCCGAACAAATTCTCCGGCAGGGCGGTGTTCCGGGAGTAACGGTAACCCGCACCTCCGGCACGCTTACGGATCACTTTGACCCAAGAAGCGGCATTATCCGGCTTTCCGGCGGAGTGTACGATACCTGCTCCATAGCCTCCATCGCAGTGGCCGCCCACGAATCCGGCCATGCAATGCAGTACGCCTCCGGCTATAAGCCGCTTGCAGTGCGCAATGCGCTGCTGCCGGTAGTAAACTTAAGCTCCTCGTTGGCAATGCCCGTTTTTATAATAGGACTCATCTTCAACAGCAGCGTCCCGGTGCTGTGCGATATAGGCATACTGCTTTTCAGCTTTGCAGTGCTTTTCCAGCTTATCACCTTGCCCGTGGAGTTTGATGCTTCCCGCCGCGCCATGGAGGCGCTTCAGGGTGAAGGCATTCTTTCCGTTGATGAAGCCTCCGGCGCCCGTAAGGTGCTCACCGCCGCAGCGCTTACCTATGTAGCAGCAATGCTTATGTCCCTGCTGCAGCTGGTACGGCTTATAGCAATCAGAAACAGCCGCCGCCGTTGACGGCTGTTTTTTTATCTTTTTGATATGCATATGCGGCAAAAAAGCGGATAAATGCAAATTTCGCTTGCCCGTATCGGCAATTTATACTAAAATATAGGAAGAATTTAATTGGGAGGTAATCCAAATGATTAAAATCGGTATCAATGGCTTTGGCCGTATCGGCCGACTGGTATTCCGTGTTGCCGCTGCCGATCCCTCTGTTGAGGTTGTTGCGGTAAACGATCCTTTCATCGATCTTGACTACATGGTCTACATGCTCAAGTATGATTCCGTTCACGGTCATTTCAACGGCACCGTTGAAACCAAGGACGGCAAACTCATCGTCAACGGTGAGTCTGTAACTGTTTACAACTGCATGAACCCCTCTGAGATCCCGTGGGGCGAGGCCGGCGCTGACTATGTTGTTGAGTCTACCGGCGTGTTCACCACCATGGAGAAGGCTTCCGCTCACTTTGCAGGCGGTGCCAAGAAGGTTGTCATCTCCGCTCCCAGCGCAGATGCTCCTATGTTCGTTATGGGTGTAAACAACGACAAATACACCACCGATATGAACATCGTCTCCAACGCCAGCTGCACCACCAACTGCCTGGCTCCTCTTGCCAAGGTTATCAATGACAACTTCGGCATCGTTGAAGGTCTTATGACCACCGTGCACTCTGCCACCAACACTCAGAAAACTGTTGACGCTCCCTCCAAGAAGGACTGGAGAGGCGGCCGCGCAGTAGGCACCAACATCATCCCCTCCTCCACCGGCGCTGCCAAGGCCGTAGGCAAGGTTATTCCTTCCCTTAACGGCAAGCTTACCGGTATGGCTTTCCGCGTACCCACCATCGATGTTTCCGTCGTTGACCTTACCGTACGCCTTGAGAAGACCGCTACCTACGAGGAGATCTGCAACGCTGTCAAGAAGGCAAGCGAAAACGAAATGAAGGGCATTCTGGGCTATACCGAGGATATGGTGGTTTCCACCGACTTCACCGGCGATCCCCGCACCTCCATTTTCGATGCCAAGGCCGGCATTGCTCTTAACGGCAACTTTGTAAAGCTGGTTTCCTGGTACGACAACGAGTGGGGTTATTCCAACAAGGTCGTTATGCTCATTAAGCATATGGCAAGCGTGGACAAGTTCTGATTTTCCACGCAAATAAAAGCATAAAAGACGCAGCTCTTTGAGCCGCGTCTTTTATTATATCCGTTGTGCCTCATCGTATCTTTGTATCTTTGTTTTTCTGCGCGTCCGAACAGCTTACCGCGCCCCGCTTTTCTATTTAAGCTCCTGCTCCAGCGTTCTGAATTCCTCGGAATCAAAGAACTCAATAAGGCTTATGCCCAATCCGTCGCAAAGCATCTTAAGTGTTACAATTCCCGGATTGCGGCTTTTGCCGTAAAGCACATTCTTTACGGTGGACGGCGGAACCGCCGACTCCGTCGCCAAACGGTGTATTGTCATCCTTTTTTCGTCACATAGCCTGAGCAGTCTCGTTTTTACCGCATTATATGTATCCATAATACCACCTCCTGATATTATGGAAAGATTTTAGCCCATTACTATTGACATTGCAGGCTATATATGATACATTATAGGCTATAAATAGCCCACTATTTGGCTTTGCCGCTATTTACAGCCATAAAAACATAAAGGAAATACAAAATGAAAAATCAAATATGCAATGCCGTCAAAGGGTCATGCCGGGCAATAAAGCGCAATTGCAGCCCTTTTGCGCTCTCCTGCAATATGTGTGCTGCTTTATCCGTCCCATCACGGTTAAGCCCCGTATTTGCCGTTGCAGGCGCTTCCGCGCTTATTATATGTGCGGCTCTGCTGTTTTTCTGCATCAGGGATCGCTGCAGATATAAAACGGAAAAAAATCGTCTTGAAAAAGGAATAAAATACAAGCGGCGCCCCGTTAATTCCGGCAACGGCAGCACACCGCCCGAAAACAGAAAAAAATAAACGCACGAAAACAGAAACGCCGCGAGGGCTTCCGTAAAATCACAAAATACACGCTGCAAAACACGCTCGCCCGCAAGGGCAGCCTCACTGCATGCCTCATTTTCTAAATTATCGCATCCAACAAATATATTGCGCCCAATACCGATGCCGTACCGAAAAACAGCACCGCACCCCGCAGCAGAAGAAGCGCACGGGTCATATTCCGCATGCTGCTGTTTTTCTCATACATTGCACGCACTATCAGATACGCAAGCCCCGCTACGGGAAAAAGCGCAATAAATGCACACCAGAAAAAAGCGCTTATTCGCGGCGTCTCCGCCTGCATATCCCGCCTTTCTCCCTTCTCTTCTGCCCGGTACGGCTTTTTTCCGCCCTCTGTTCCGGCAGCAGGAGCCTCCGTGTTCATTTCCTTAAAGCCGCTGCCCGCTGCTGCGGCATCTTTTTGTCTGCACGGCTGAACACCAAAGGAAAATTTCTTCATAGCAACCGTCCTTTTTTGCTGCAAAGCCGCCGTAAAACCGTAAATTTCATTGCATAACGCCGAAGGAGTATTTCTTATTCCACCGTGAACAGCAGCTCGGCAAACACATTCTTTTGCGCAGTTGCTGCGCGGAATATAGTATTTCCCGCCTCAAGAGCGGTTATGCATATTCTGTCGCCGACAATTTCCGCCCTTATAACCGTTTCATCCTTTATAAGCAGCGCAAGCTGCTCAAGCTGCTCTGCTCCGGCGCTTACGGAATCGGCCGTTACCGTCAGATATGTGCTTTCCCCTGCCCGCAGGCTTGTCTTGCCCCCCTCCAGCAGTATAACGGAGCATTCCAGCTCACCTGCCGCACTTTCCGCCGGCAAGCCGTCGGACAGCCGCCGTATGCCCCAACCGCTGCAAAGGCAGCAATAAAGCTCACCGTTTCTTCGGAAAATCACCGTATCCTCTATTACGGCGGGAAGCTGCACACCGCGCAGCACTGTCTGCTCCGTACCGTCACGAGCGCGCAGCACAAGCCTTTCCTCTCCCCTGGGAACATACAGCAAGCCGTCGCTGCATATGGCTATGCTTTGCGGCAGGCGCTCAAAGCCCGCCCCCGCGCTTACCGTTTCCAGATCCGGAGCACTTGCAAACACCACCCCGGAGTCCGTAATGGCGCATATATCATCATTAAGCACCGTAAATGCAGCGGCACGGGTAATAAAAGGCTCCGCGCTCCCTATTGATATAAGATCAAAGCCGTATTCCGGGTTTTCTCTCGCCGCTATCACAAGATCGCTGCAAAGCATAAAATCGGCTACACCGTTATAGATAAGCTGTTCGTTCTCTCCCGACAGCGAGCAATACCATATTGCGCCGGAGCACAGATAATACGCCCCGTCCGCCCGTACCTCCAGCTTTGTCGCACTCAAAGAAGAAATCTTCGTTTCCTCCCCTTGCGGCAGCTCCATGGTGTATATGCCGTTTGTCTCTATCCAGTACAGCCTGTTTCCGATAACATTCAGCCAGGATCGGTTGCCCGCCTGCGTAAGCCGAACGGTTTCGCCGCCCCCGACAGATGCGCAGGCTATTGCGCCATCCTCTTGAATAAAATACAGCATATCGCCGTTTTTCGTGTAATTCCCGCCTGCGCCTTCGCAAAAGCCTATCCTGTTTAATTCCTGCACCGGCTGCGACGGTGTTGCCTCCGGCGTCGGCGACGGCAGCACCGCAGGCTCCGACGGTATTTTTGTCACGGTCGTTACGCCTGCAAGCGCACCGCAGACAACAATGGATGTTATAAGAATAATTATGCTTATATGTTTCATTTTTCATTCCTTTTCTTGCTTACCCGCAGGCATTATAACGCTTTTTTCCCTGCAAATCAAGTCCGCATGGCGCTGTTTACGCTTTGTTACAAAATTGTTACGCAATTTGTAACACAATGCAATAATTTTGTAATAATCGCAGCTAACGAGAGCAATTTCGCGAAAATCAACGAATAACGCCGCTGAACCGCCGGCAGCGGTCTTGAAAAATGCTGCTTTATAAGTATATAATAACGGCATAAGCGGAAGTACACCATCCTTCAGCTTATATTACCGTTACCTATAAAAACAAATGTTTTGAGGTATCCGTTCCTTCGGGAGCGGATATTTCGCTAAGCTTTACGGTTAAATCATCCCACTGTGAAAGGACAGTACACAATTGAAAAGAATCAAAACGACCGTCTGTATCATAACAGCAGTCCTGACGCTTGCCCTTGCGCTTCCGGTAGGTGCCGAGGGCTTCCGACCGGGAGATAAAAGCGATGAGATCGCTGCGGTACAGTCGGTTCTGAAAAGTAAAAAGCTGTACTCCGGCGAGGTAAACGGCCTGTTTGACCGCTTAACCGCATCTGCTGTGGAAAAAATGCAGCAAACGGCAGAATACAGCCTTAAAAACGACAGCGATTTTTTTGACGGTATGCTTTTCGGCAGTATAAACGGTCAAAACAGCATTGCCGCCGCAAACGGAACCGACAGCCTCTCCGGTACGGATACGGGCGACGGCACAGGCAGCCCCGATGAAATCACCCTCGATACCCTTGAAGACCTCGGACTGTACAGCGGAAAAGAGCTTACCGGCGAGGCCACTCTTAAAACGGAAGCATGGCTTTACTTGGCCCCTTCCACCCGTGCTTTGAAGCTTGTGCAGCTTGCATCCGGCACGCATCTGGGAATTATTAAAAACAGCGGCTCGTGGACGCTTGTGCGCCTGACGGCTTTGGGCGCAGAGGGCTATGTGAAAAAATCCGCGCTCAACACAATAAAGGGCGATATTTCAGGCTCGACCGACTATATCCCGTCGCACTCCATAGCCCGCACGCAGCAGGGCAGCGATGTGCTGGCGCTCCAGCAGCGGCTCTGTGAGCTCGGCTACTATAAAGGCACCCCCGGCGGCAGCTTCGGCAGCCTTACATATATGGCGGTACGCCAGTTCCAAAGCGCCAACAGCATAGAATGTACCGGGGTCGCCGGCATAGAAACCCTTACCGTCCTCTTCGGGGATGACGCCGTTCCCTGCCCGGAGGCCTACGATGTGCAGATAACCGCCGCCGCGCCGGATAACAGCAAGACAGCCGAACAGCTGGCGCATTACAGCCAAAGCTATCTGGGCATAAAATATGTTCTGGGTGCAACCGGCCCCAAGGCCTACGATTGCTCCGGCTTTGCAAGAGCAGTCTATGCGCACTTCGGCTATCAGCTGCCCCGCACCGCCTACTATCAGGGCTACGGCAATACAGGCGAAAAAATCAAAAAGATCAGTCAGCTTGAATGCGGAGATCTTGTATTTTTCAATACCAATCCCAACGATTCCGACAAATGCGACCATGTGGGGATATACCTTGGCGAAGGCAGCTTCATCCACGCCTCCACAAGTGAGGGCAAGGTGGTAATATCCGATATCAACAAGCGCTGCTGGAGCAGCATCTTCTCCTGGGGGCGCAGGGTAATAACCGCGCAATAGCAAACGCCGTATCCGCCATTGCAAAAAGCAATAAACCTGTATACAAAAAGCCGATCGGGAAATAATTTCCGACCGGCTTTTATTTTATTTCAATACCGTTTTAACGCTGACCCGTGCGCACAAGAAGATCATGTATCTTCTGCGCAGGATTAAGCAACCCGCTTACGGAACAGTCATGGTTTAGCGTATCCACAATATAAGCAATATACTTGCTCATATCCACCTCCTGATACCACGGCCGCTCCAGCAGCTCCGGAGTGCGGTAGGTAAGGTTAGTGGTAAACAGCTTGTCAATGCGTCCTTCCTTATACGCCTTATCAAAGCTCTCCAAGCCTTCAACAAACAGGCCGAACGAGGTGCATATGAATATTCTGCGGGCATTCATGGCCTTCAGCTTTGTGGCTATATCCAGTACGGAATCCCCGGAGGAAATCATATCGTCCACAATAACAACATCCTTGCCCTCCACGCTGTTGCCCAGATACTGGTGTGCAATTATCGGATTGCGGCCGTTGATTATCACGGAATAATCGCGCCGCTTGTAGAACATGCCCAGATCCAGCTCAAGAACGGAGGAATAATATATGCAGCGTTCCATACCGCCCTCATCGGGGGAAATGATTATCATATGATCGCGGTCTATCTGCAGATCCGGCACCGTGCGCAGCATGGTTTTGATCATCTGATAGGTGGGTCTAACATTTTCAAAGCCGCTTAACGGAATAGCGTTCTGCACGCGCGCATCATGCGCATCAAAGGTTATGATGTTTTCTACGCCTATCTTTACTAACTCCTGAAGCGCAAGCGCGCAGTCCAGCGATTCCCGGCTGGAACGCTTGTGCTGGCGTCCTTCGTAAAGCATGGGCATAATAACGGTAATTCTGCGTGCTTTGCCCTCAACTGCGGCAATTATTCTTTTAAGATCCTGATAATGATCATCAGGGCTCATGGGCGTTTCCTTGCCGTACATTTTATAGGTGCAGCCATGATTAAATACATCGGATATGATAAACAGGTCGTCTCCGCGTACGGACTGACGGATCGTGCCCTTTGCCTCGCCGGTACCGAACCTCGGGCAAACGGCATTTACAAGATAGGAATCCCTGACATATCCGCCAAAGGCGACATTTTCGGTGTGCTCGCTTTCACGCTCCGCACGCCAAGTGCTGAGATAATAATCAATCTTTTTGCCCAGCTCTTCGCAGCCGTGCATGGCAATAAGGCCAAGGCTTCCGACCGGTATGTTGCGAAGCAGCTCAGAATTATCCGGCATATGAATCCTCCCGCAGCTTAATATCAAATTTCGACTTTATTTTACTACGAAACAGGAAAATTGTAAACGAATCTTTGGCCATAACAATCGATATTAAATTATAAATTGCACAAGCCTTCATCATTGCGCGCTTCGTGCTATTCCTTTGACGAATCCACCAGCCTGAAGCGCAGAACGGTGTCGGGATATGCACATGCAAGCGCAAAGGTAAGCTCATATTTGCCGGTTGCGGAATTGTAATAGCATTGCCTGCATTCGCCCTCAGATACTCCGCGCAAAGCTGCAATGCTCACCCATTCTCCGTTTGTGAAAACCTGCGCCGTAAAGCCAAATGGCCGTTCAAGGCCGGTTACCGTCACGGGCAGATGTCCGTTGCCGCCCGATATCACAACCTCCGCACCGTTTTCCTGCGCCTCTATGCTCAGGGGATATTTTCTTTTGATTTCTCCCCTTACCGTCTCCGCTTCATATGCATCGCGCTGCGCAAACAAACGGCATATAGCCTCTGCATAGTTTTCCTTGGGCAGATCCAGCACCGCCGGATTGGTGCCGTAATACCCGTTTTCTCCTTCACCGTTATGCGTCGGCAGCGCGGTAAACACCACCGTGCCGCACACCGTGCTGCCCGCCTTTATGGTGTTTCCCACCTCCGCCGCGGGGCAAAGCTCCGCCACCGGGCTTAAATATGCCGTTCCGAAGGCCGGCGTACTCATGTTTATGCTTAATGCGGGCTTATCATATGTTTTTCCGTTTATGTTTGCTTCAAAGGATACCACATCCATCATCTTGTTTGCGGGTCTGCCGTATGCCTCCACATATTTTTCGCAGTCCCGAAACAGCACATAAAGCCCCTTGCCAGGTATTTCCGCGCGCTGCTGTGCCTGTGCTCCGATATACCCCTTTTCCAAGCCCGAGGTGCTTATATCGCCGTTTTTGTACACGGTATCTCCCAGAGTAATATCACACGGCCCGTCCAGATTTCCCACACGTACTCTGCTGTAAGAGGTATTGTAGTTGTCTGTTCCCAGTGAATAAAACACAAGCCTGGAAAACTCCGTGTCCTTAAGGAAGGTATATTTGAAGCTGTGCCATACACGCGCCGCATCGTCGGTGCCCGACATATTAACGGTGTATTCCGCCGCAATGGCATCGTCCTGCGTCACCATTGTATATACCGTCTGCGTCATTACAGGGCCCGGCATCATAAACCGCGTGGTTATTCTTTTCATGTTTATCTGCTCGCCTTTAGCGTTATAATAGTTAAGAAAGCCCGCACCCGATACTCCGTTGCTCCAGTTGTATTTTTCTCTCCTTACTCCGTAAGTAAGAAAGGGCAGTATATCATTTACAAAGGCGCGGGTGCCGTGAGCCATCTCCGGGTCATAGCAGAAGGATTCGCCGAAGGAGCCTATCGCGCTGGTCTCCCACTGCTGGAAGTTGCCGCCCCAG
>CAKSKV010000014.1 GCA_934465535.1 uncultured Clostridia bacterium
CGGCTTCGCTCTCCCCTCGGCTGACTTTGCTAATTATACTCACCTTTCTCCTTTTGTCAACGACTTTTTTCCCTTTTATTCGCTTTTTCTTTCCTTTGTTCCAAGTTTTCCTTCCGACACGATGTTTCGCATGCACTGCGCGTCACGGTTTATTTGTAATAACTCTCCATATGCGTGCAATTCTTATGCCGATTTTTCTGCTTTTTGCAGTGCAATTATCAAAGCATATATATATCTTCACCAAACTATCTGGCGCATCGCATGTTTGTGCGTCGGAATAAACCGCCTTTTCCACCGCCGGCACCATTGCATCAAAGTCTTCCTTTGATAATTCGCCACGGAATGCCCGTTCCGCAAATTCATAAAGCAAGGTTGCTCTGTCTCTTACCGTCTGCTCCGGCCGAATCTTTACCCCGGCGCCCGCCGCATCGCGGCATATCGCTTTATAAAGGCATATTACCTCATTAGGCCCCATGCCCTTATTCATATTCTGCATATGTTCTTTTCGTCTTTTGTTTTTAATAACATACGAAACCGCGATTACGATTATCGCCGCTAACACAAGTGCTGCTGCCGCTGCCGCCGCCGAGGCTCCTGCCTTCCCATCGTTTCCGTCCTGTTCGATGTTGCCGGCCGGCAGCGGCGACACTGCATCCGTTTCTCTCTCCTGCGGCATATGTGTTTCTTTTATGTCCGAATATTCCGGCAGTCGAGTAGCCTCCTCATCGCCGACCGTTGAGGACGGCTGTGCCGGAGCCGTTGTATCATTGCGTCCCGCCGTACTGCCCTCGGTTACAGCTGCGGATGCGCCGACCTCCGGACTTGCCGTAATATTTTCTCCCGTGCTCCCTCCCGCTTGCCCGCTTGCGAAATCCCCCTCCGACACCGCATCAAACGGCAGCCAGCCTATACCCTTTATATATACCTCGCACCACGCATGGGCGTTTGATGCCAAAACATAGTTATATCCCGTTTGGTCAACGCGGTACCCCTCGGTATAGCGTGCGGGTATTCCAAGGCTTCGGCTCATGAGCGTCATTGCCGTTGCAAAATGAACGCAGTACCCTTTTTTCCCTTCAAACAAAAAGAATTCGGCAAAGTCATTATTTTTTCCTGCCTCCGGCGGATCCAGAGCATATTCGTACTCATTGTTTAAGTAGTCACGCAAGCGGCAGGCTTTTTCATAATCGCCCTCGCATCCCGATGTGATTTCCCCCGCAAGCCCTGCAATTTTTGAGCTTATTCCCTCTTGCGATGCATACATGCCGTACAGCGCAACATCTTTTACAAGCTCGCTTTCGCCCTCTGCCTCCTTTACCGTTTGAGCAAACTCCGGCGCGTATCGGTCAATAATTATATAATCAACCGTGTATTTTTTCTCATTATCTATATTTATTTCGCAATCTGCTATTCCGGAATCAAGCGCAAATATCGCGCTGCCGCCCGTATTCGAGTTTTCAAAGCCCATTCTTACCGTAGCAGACGATGTATACATCCGGCTCAGGCCCTCGGCGCTGTCGCTGATTGTGTAATGCCCCACTCGTTTTTTTGCCATCTGACCGAAAGCATAGTTTCTGTAAATATCAAATGTCTTTTGATAGATATTCTCCAGCTCCTCCGCCTTTGAATACGGTCGATTTTCCAATTCTTTTTTATCGCTCAGTGTGTTTTTCCAGCTTTTTCCGTCGTATTTATCATATACCGCGCCCTTAAGCAGCAGCGGTTCCCGGCTCTGAAGTGCAAAGCGTCGCTCATATGAAAGCCGCAGTGCCCCGCCCAAGCTTCTGCTGTCGGTAAGCGCAAACCCGGAAAAGCGAACACTGAAATCCTCCCTGCTTCCCTGCTGATGCCCGAACAGCCCGTCCATAATCTGTGAAAAGCTCTCCCGGTGCTCCGGCGTCATCTTCATGGAATCAAATACGGGAGTAAGCGCCAAAGTAATCGCAAGCGCTATCGCCGCAACGGGCAGCGCACTTGCCGGATTGATGTCCCTCACCCTGTACTTTGACATAAGCCCCATCACACAGGACGCCAAAAATACCGGAACGCATATCAGCACCCACGATGTTTTATAAAACTCATAGCCCTCAATGTAGGTATAGAAGTAGAATGCCGCAAATACACCCGCGCCCACACAGCTTACCAACACCGGCAGCCTGAGTCTTACCTGAAGCACGATTATCAGCGCCGTGATCAAAAATATAAACCCTATTTGCGCAAACGGCGTATATATGCGGTCAAAAGGCATGCGGATATACAGCAGATTTTCCGGTATCCAACCGATAAACCCCCGTATATAACTGCGTAACGGAGCAAACATCAACATCGTCAAGGCCGCAAGCGCCATAACAGCGCAGCCGCAAAGAAGAGCGCGCCTGTTATACAGCCATATTCCGATAAGCACGCAAAACACAGCCGTCCACGGCAAAACCAGCGTAAGCGTATATGATATATCGGCATCGTACATAAGCCCCAAAAAGCAAACGCAAAGCGATGCCGCAGCCAAATATGCATTTGCCAGCTGCAGAAAATAATTAAGCCTCCGTGCTTTCCCCTGTTTAACCTGTTCCGACTTCACTTTTATCTCCCGTCCGCACTTTCCTGTTTTACCGTTTCGCCGTCCCACTCTTCAAGGCCGCGCACACACAGCGCGGCATTCCGCACCGGCGTGTTTCCGTAGGAATATACCGTTTTGCCGTCCTGACACACCGTACCCGCCATATCTCCCGGCAAAACCGCAACGGCATTTGCTCCGCCTTCGGAATTAAGTATTTCCATGCATACAGCACCGCCGTATACACTGCGCCCCTCTTTTACGCCATTCTCAGCACCTTGCCGATGCTCCCCGTGCGCTTTTTCTCTTTTATCGCACCCGACACGATATTCCGCATTTACCGCTGCGGCCAGATCCTGCAGCAACTCGGAATAATCAGAAGTGTCATAGTCCTTTACCCACGAATCAGCAGCTACGCGAAACGCACGCCCGCCGGATCTTTGAATTCCATACGCCGCAAAGCATACAAGCTCAGCTGCCAGCGTTCTTTCCTCACCGTTCTGCGGCGAAGCCGGCATGAAGCATATCGTCGGAATGTCGCCCGCGGCAGAAGAATTGCGTACATACATTTCCCGTCTGCGCGCCGTGGTTTTCCAGTCCACCGCGCTCGCAGAATCTCCGCGTATATATTTGCGAACCCCGTCGAATTCCCCGTCGGGGCCGATTGCACAAGTCCCCCTTTCATAATTCTCCGCACTCAGCCTGCGCCTTTGAGGCAGCACGGTAAACTCGCAAAGCAGCTCTCCGCGAGGCTTTATCCTGCGGACAAACAGCCCGAGAATATCACACACATATATTCCCTGCACGCGCATACAAAAGCCGCCCACATAATCAATTGGCATTTTATATGATAGTTTTCTCTCACTTCGCTCCAAAAAAGCATAATTGTTTGTATGCTCATTTGTGCACTCTTTTGATGTACGGCTGTATTTAAGAATTACTATCGGGTATGCACTTGCGGCTCTGCGCCTGGTATCAAAGGATATACAAAATTCCCCGCCTCTTTGTATATCGCCCTTTGTCATGCTGCATACCGGCCTTATGTGTATTCCGGAGGCCGCGAGCTGAAACAAACAAGTAATCGCAGTAACCCACGCAAACGCGCACAAAACGGCGCTGAAGCCGTCCCGCGCAAAAGCAAACAGCACCGTAAGCAGGCAGCAAAACAGTATATATCCGACACCGCGCAATGTGCAGGATACAATGCTTTTCCGTGCAGCGCTGTTTTCTTTCATACCGGCACCGGGATCGCAGAGGCGATCTCCATGAGCGCATCTTCCTTGCTCATTCCTTTGGCCGCAGCCTCCCGCGAAAGGATAAGCCTGTGCGCAAGCACCGCAGATGCCAGCAGGCGGACATCATCGGGAATAATATAACCCCGCCCATTTGTAAGCGCATAAGCTCTTGCACATTTCATAAGCGCAAGGCTTGCCCGCGGCGAGGCCCCGAGCCGCACAAGCGAATTGCCGCGCGTAGCCCTTGTGATATCCACAATATAATCGGCAGCGGCTTGGGATACATACACTCTCTCCGCCGCATCGTGCATGGCAATAATATCCTCAGCTTTTGCAACCGGGCGCAGAGAGCCGAGCGGATCGCCCTGCCCGTAGCGCCGCAGTATATCCTTTTCCTCCTCTTTGTCCGGATAGCCGAAGGAAATTCGCATCATGAACCTGTCCATCTGCGCCTCCGGCAGCGGATATGTTCCTACACTTTCTATCGGATTCTGCGTTGCCAGCACCATAAAGGGCCGGGGAAGAATATGATCCTGCCCGTCCACGGTTATCCTGCCCTCCTCCATCGCCTCAAGAAGCGCAGCCTGCGTTTTGGGCGAGGAGCGGTTTATTTCATCGGCAAGAAACAACTGACTCATTATGGGGCCGGGACAAAAGCTGCCCCTTCCGGTGTTTGCATCATACACCGTAAACCCCAATATATCGGCAGGCAGCATATCCGGCGTGCACTGTATCCTGCGGAAATCCATATCAAGCGAGGCCGCGAAAGCGTTTACGGCAGCGGTTTTTCCAACGCCCGGCACATCCTGCAAAAGCGCATGCCCCCCGCACAGCAGGCAGCACAGCAGCAGCCTTGTACACTCTTTCTTACCTACCACCGCTCTTGCAACATTATCCGTTATTTTCTGCGCGGTATCCGCACAAAAATTTATTTCTTCCCTTGTAAGCTCCATGGCCTCAAATTCCCCATTCTTTTGTATATGTTCCCTTTGTCCGGCTTGTTTTGAATTTTTCTTTTTGCCGTTTTTTCTTTGACTGTAAGCTATTATATCACCTTACGGCGCATTGTTCAACCCGCAAATAATCAAAGCCTCCGCAGCGCACACCGCCGCCCCCGACAGTGCGCAGGCTATATATATTTTTCTTGTGATATTCGCAATCCCGCCCGGCACCGCGCCGCCAAAGGGCGATATATGCCGTGCCGTACAGGAATTTACCGCGCAGAGATAGCACGATATCGCGCAAAGGCACAAACTGCCGAATGTAAAAACCATTCCGAACGCAAAATTCGTTTCAAACGCCCGCGTAAAGCTTGCCCCGAAAACAAGGCCGCGCACCGCCGGCAGAATGTATCCCGCAATACACCCCTTTGCCAAATGCGTGCACAGCCTCAGCAGCGCCACCGTAAGCAGCCAATGCAGTGCAAGTATCGCCGCAGCCTTCACAAAGCCCGCTTCCTCATCGGCAAGGCCGAGCGCTCTGTCTCCGAACGCCTCGCCCCTGCATTCTCCGTAATACCACGCGCCGCTGCTTATAAAAATAACCACAAGCGCAAACAATATTATATACTCTACGGCGCAAATCCGAAAATGCTCCGCCGCCCGCCCTTTCATGCAAAGCCCCCTTTTTTGATTTCTAATCCCGGAATGATTATATTCGCTCCTTTGAAAAATGATTACCCCGCACCGAAAGCCGCTTTTTAGCAGGCGCAGCCGCCGCGCCCCGCAGGAGTCTGCTTTTCTCCGGCATCGCGCTTTTGCAATGCGAATGCAAAAAGCCGCCGGAAACCCGGCGGCCCGCGCTTTATTCACGCTGCTTTATTTATTTCTTTTTATCTTCGTAACCCTGTATCCGGCGTCCTTTACCGTCTTACGCAGCATTTCATCCGATACCGCGCCCTTCAGCCTAAGCCGCGCCGTTCCCGTCCTGAAGCTAACCTCTGCCTGCTCCGTTTCGGGAAGCGCCAGCAACGCCTGCTGCACCCTGCTTTGGCAGTGTCCGCAGGTCATACCCTTTATTTTAAGCTCTATGCAGCTCTCCTGCGTTTTTTCCTTTTCCGATGCGGCACCGCCCGGCGCACCTGCCTTTGCGGCACCGTCCGTGCCTTTTTTCCGGCCATATGGTCTGCAAAAATTAAGTCTCAATGCATTTGATACAACACAGAAGCTGGAAAGGCTCATCGCCGCCGCCCCAAACATGGGGTTCAGCGTAAGCCCCGCGCCTACAAAGCAGCCGGCAGCCAGCGGAATACCAATAATATTATATATAAACGCCCAGAACAGGTTCTCGTGTACATTGCGCAGCGCCGCGCGGCTTAAGCGTATCGCCGCCGGAACATCGGCAAGCGAGCTTTTCATAAGCACAACATCCGCTGCATCTATTGCAACATCCGCTCCGGCGCCTATTGCTATTCCCGTGTCCGCCCTCATGAGTGCCGGCGCATCGTTAATACCGTCGCCCACCATGGCCACCTTGCCCTGCTGCTTAAGCCGGCGTATCTCCGCTTCCTTGCCGTCGGGCAGCACCCCTGCAATAACCTCATCCACGCCTGCAAGCCTGCCCACGGCCTGCGCCGTGCGCTCATTATCCCCGGTGATCATCACCACGCGCATCCCAAGCTCACGCAGCTGTCTCACCGCCTCGGGGCTGTCCGGCTTCACCGTGTCCGCCACTGCAACCGCCCCCACAAGGGTATCGCCCTCCATAAACAGCAGCGGCGTTTTTCCCTGCTGTGACAGCTCCAGCATGCGCTGCTCAAATTCCGGCGCTATATCGGTCTTTTGCGATATAAAGGCAAGGCTGCCGCCGGTAAGCGTTTTTTCTGCCTCTGCGCACACCCCGTTGCCCGGCAGCGCGCTGAAGCTTTTGACCTCTCCCGGCTCTATTCCCTCCTGCTGCGTTCTTTCCATAATTGCGCGCGCAAGCGGGTGCTCGCTCCTGCTCTCCAGCGTGCAGGCAAGCTGCAGCAGCTCCGCCTCGGTTTTCCCCTCCGCAGGCACTATGTCCGTCACCTTCGGCTGCCCCGCCGTTATTGTGCCCGTTTTGTCCAAGGCCACTATCTTTACTTTACCCGTTTCCTCAAGGGAGGCTGCGGTCTTAAACAGTATGCCGTTGCGCGCTCCCACTCCGCCGCCCACCATTATCGCCACCGGCGTAGCCAGTCCCAGTGCGCACGGGCAGCTTATAACCAGCACCGAAATGCTTCTTGCAAGGGCATAGCCGAAATCCCTTCCAAGCAGCAGCCAAACTATCAGCGTCACCAACGCTATTGCCATAACCACCGGCACAAACACGCCGGATACCCTGTCCGCCACCTTCGCAATGGGGGCCTTTGTCGCCGCCGCATCCGAAACCATTTTTATTATCTGAGAAAGCGTCGTATCCTGCCCCACCCGCGTGGCGCGGCATCTTATATACCCAGACTGGTTTATGGTCGCCGCCGAAACGCGGTCCCCCTCCGCCTTGTCAACCGGGATGCTCTCTCCCGTAAGGGCCGATTCATTTACTGCGCTGCTTCCCTCCAGCACTACGCCGTCAACGGGAATGCTTTCGCCCGGCCGCACGGCAAACTCCTCACCCTGAAGTATCTCCTGCGCCGGCACTGTTATTTCCTTGCCGTCCCTTATGACAGTTGCCGTCTTCGGAGCAAGATTCATAAGGCTTTTTAGCGCATCGGTGGTCTTGCCCTTGGAGCGCGCCTCCAGCAGCTTGCCCACCGTTATTAGGGTCAGTATCATGGCCGCGGATTCAAAATAAAACTCGTCCATGTACCTCATCACGGCCTCTGTATCACCGTGCAGCTGAGCGTCCGTCATCAAAAACAGCACTACCGTACTCCATACAAACGAAGCCCCGGAGCCCATGGCCACCAGCGTGTCCATATTCGGCGAAAGATGAATAAGCCCCTTGAACCCGCTTATAAAGAAATCCCGGTTTATAACCATAACTATTCCCGCAAGCAGCAGCTGCATAAGCCCCATCGCCACATGGTTTCCGTCGAACCAGGACGGCAGCGGCCATGACCACATCATATGCCCCATGGATATATACATAAGCACCGCAAGAAAGCCCACCGAAGCAATCAGCCGCCGCTTCAGCACCGGCGTCTGCGTATCCGCAAGCGGATCGGCAGCCTGCTTTTCCGTCCTGCCGTTTTCCTCCGCCGGGGATGCGCCGTAGCCCGCAGCTTTTACCGCCGCGATCACATCATCCTGCTTTGCCTGACCCTCTACCGACATGGAATTGGTAAGCAGGCTTACCGAGCACCCGGTAACCCCCTTAACCCTGCGCACCGCTTTTTCCACTCTGGCGCTGCACGCCGCGCAGCTCATGCCGGTTACAATGTACCGTGTCATTTTACACTCCTTCCCGTCATTTATGTGACTTATGGATATTCTTGTTTGCTTTTTTCTTGTCCGTATTTTCGGCTTGCCGCGTTCCCGCCGCCGATATTATCTTTTCTTGTTTCTTTTCGGATTATACCACCTGCCGCGCACTTAAGTCAATTAAAACATACTAAAATAATAGGGTATAATTTCGGTTCCATTGCCGCAGTCACACAGACCAAAGCACATATAAAAAGACCGGACGCATATGCCCGGTCTTCCTTTGTTTTGCCGTATTCTGTTTTACCGCTTTATAAAAATTATTTTTGATTCAGATATTCGTCAATTGCCGCAGCGGCAGCCTTTCCCGCTCCCATTGCAAGAATAACGGTGGCGGCCCCCGTCACCGCATCTCCTCCGGCATAAACCCCTTCCTTTGTGGTTTTGCCGCCGTCGCCTACGGTAACGATGCAGCCTCGCCTGTCGCAATCCAGCCCCTCGGTGGTGGTGCGGATAAGCGGATTGGGGCTTGTGCCTATGGCCATTATCACGCAGTCCAAATCAATATCGTATTCGCTGCCAGGTATCTCAACCGGTGCGCGCCGCCCGCTTGCATCCGGCTCTCCCAGCTCCATCTTCACGCATCTAAGCCCGCGCACGGTGTGGTTCTCCCCCTCCAGTATCTCCACCGGGTTTGTGAGCATGCTGAATATTATACCCTCCTCACGGGCATGTTCGACCTCCTCGCGTCTTGCGGGCATTTCCTCGCTTGAGCGTCGGTAAATTATGTATACCTCCTCCGCACCCAGCCTCTTTGCACAGCGGGCGGCATCCATTGCAACATTGCCTCCGCCCACCACTGCCGCGCGCCTGGGCCGCATAACGGGAGTATCGGAATCCGGCTTGTACGCCTTCATCAGGTTTATTCTTGTAAGGAATTCATTTGCGCTGAATACACCGCACAGCCCTTCGCCGGGAATTCCCATAAAGCGCGGAAGTCCCGCGCCCGTGCCTATAAATACCGCATCGTGATTTTGCAGCAGCTCATCCACGGAATTCACCTTGCCCACCACCATGTTGGTCTTTATATCAACGCCCAATTCCTTAAGGGTGTCAATTTCCCTTTTCACAATGGCTTTGGGCAGACGGAATTCCGGAATGCCGTAAACCAGCACGCCGCCCGCCGTGTGCAGCGCTTCATAAACCGTAACGGCATATCCCTTTCTTGCAAGGTCGCCCGCCGCGGTCAGCCCCGCAGGTCCTGCGCCCACTACCGCTACCGAGCGTCCGTTAGCCTCGGGCTTTGCCGCCTTTCCCTTTGCATGCTTGTTGTGATAGTCGGCCACAAACCGTTCCAGCCTTCCTATGGCCACCGGCTCCCCCTTTATGCCCCGCACGCATTTGCTTTCGCACTGCGTCTCCTGAGGGCACACTCTTCCGCACACTGCCGGAAGGGAGGACGACCGCGATATGATCCCGTACGCCGCCTCGAAATTTCTGTTCCTTACCTCTCTTATAAAGGCAGGAATATCTATGCTCACCGGGCACTTGCCCACACAGGGCTTGTTTTTGCAGTCAAGGCATCTTCCCGCCTCCGCAACGGCCTCCTCCTCGGTATAGCCCAGCGCTACCTCGTCAAAATTTTTGTTTCTTATTTCAGGCGCCTGAAGCGCCATTTCATGCTTTTTCAAAGACATATCCGCCATGG
Organism: uncultured Clostridia bacterium; assembly: GCA_934465535.1. GTDB lineage: Bacteria > Bacillota > Clostridia > Christensenellales > QALW01 > UMGS1338. The sequence continues at coordinate 9,823 of CAKSKV010000014.1, forward strand.
TTCAACCCTCCGTGTTTTCCGTAATACCGTACTTTCAGTTTTGTCCCGCTTTAAGCAGATTGCACTGTTTTTCTCTGGCTTGCTGTTCAAACGGTCTGTACATTGCTCCGCGCTTTATCGCTTCGTCAAAATCCACCTGATGTCCGTCAAAATCCGGCCCGTCCACACAGGCAAACTTCATCTTTCCGCCCACCGTAAGGCGGCAGCCGCCGCACATGCCGGTTCCGTCCACCATGATGGGGTTCATGCTCACCACCGTCTTTACCCCGAATTCCTTTGTAAGCATGCATACAAATTTCATCATTATAAGCGGCCCTATAACTATAACCTCGTCAAAGCGCTCGCCCGCCTCCAGCAGTCCGCGCAGCGCATCCGTCACCAGTCCCTTCCGGCCGGCCGTTCCGTCATCGCTCATAAGGATGTAATCATCGCACACGCCTTCAAACTCGTCCTGCAATATCACAAGGTCCTTGTTCCTGAAGCCCACAATGCCCGTAACAGACGCCCCCTGCTCATGCAGCGCCTTGGCCACCGGATATGCAATAGCGCAGCCCACGCCGCCGCCTATGACCGCAGCCTTTTTTATGCCCTCAATTTCCGTCGCCTTGCCCAGCGGGCCGACAAAATCGGATATGCAGTCGCCCTGATTAAGCGCAGCCAGCTTCATGGTGGTGCCGCCCACTATCTGAAATATAATGGTGACCGTTCCCGCCTTTGCGTCATAATCCGCAATGGTAAGCGGTATACGCTCCCCTTCATCGTCCACTCTTAAAATAATAAACTGCCCCGCTCTTGCTTTGGCCGCTACCTCCGGCGCCTGAATATCCATAAGCATAACAGTGGGATTAAGCTCTTTTTTCCGTTTTATAAGATACATCTTTCCTGCTCCTTCCATACTCCCGTTCTTCCGAAGCGGCACTTCCGCACCGCCTGTCTTGCGCACTTTCGCTTCTGTATGCGCTTTTCTGTTTATCATACACCAAAAGCCGCTTTTGCACAACAGCTTTTGCACGCAGCGGCAAGCTTTAACCGTTTTTTATCCGCATTTACTGTCTGCTTGTCTTTTCAAAGCGTAAAAAGCACTCCGTCAGATAATCGTAGAAATCATGCACGGCTTTATTCTCGGATTTATTATTATATAGCGACACAATTATATCCCTGCTGCACTCCGGCTCCGTCAGCTCCACCAGCGCAACCGCCGGATTGTTCAGCTCTCCCCACGAATATTCCGGCCAAAAGCCCACCCCGACTCCGGCAGCTATCAGGTTTTTTACCGCCGTGGGGTTATCGCTCTGAAACACCACATTGGGTTCAAAGCCCGCCTGAGAGCAAAAGCCGTCGCACAGCATGCGGAATTGCCTTGAGCCCGCCAAGGCAATAAATTCCTCATTTTTCAGCGCCCCCAGCGACACCTTATCCATTCTTCCGTAAGCCCCTTCCGCCGGCACCGCGGCAAATATACGCTCGGAAAACACATATTGCCGGTCCCCCGCCGCTCTTTTGTGAAACAGCCGCGTGGATACGCTTATATCGCAGGCATTCTCCTCGCTTTGTCCCATCTGAAAGTTTATATGCTTTTTTTCCTGCTTGAAGCCTATTACCGCCTCCGTCACAATATACGATGCCGCCAGCACATTCATATGCACCGTGCTGCTTTGAGTCTTGGCCATTTGCTGCATCTCCCCTTTAAGCGCATCCGCCGCCCTTAATATCTCCTGCGCCCGCTCCTTAAGCAGCTCCCCGTAAGGGGTAAGCACCACGCCCCGCCCGCGCTGTACAAACAGCGGCACCTCCAGCTCCGCCTCCAGCCTGTGCAGCGCCTGTGTAAGCGCCGGCTGCGCTATGTGCAGCTGCTCCGCCGCCCTTGTTATGTGCTGCAATCTTGCCGCCTCCGCAAAATATCTCAGCTGTGTCAGTTCCATGCCCTATTCCTCCGATTTATTATTCCGCGACGGAATCATAACTTTATATTATTGAATTTATCAATATTGTATATTTGCCATTATCAATTGTCAAGTGTATTATATCAGCGAAAAAACAAGAAAAACCGCGCACAAAGCGCAATGCCGTATACCGTGCGGCCGACGAAAGGGTATTTGAAATGTCTGAAATGCTTGAAACCGTAATGCTGATATGCTTTGGCCTCTCCTGGCCGATATCCGTATATAAAAACATCAAGGCCCGCAGCGCAAAGGGCATGAGCTTAGGCTTCATACTGCTCATAATATTAGGCTATGCAGCGGGCATCAGCGCAAAAATAGTCAGCGGGCACATCAATTATGTGCTTATTGTATACATTCTCAACATGGCTGTGGTGCTTGTAAACCTTGCGGTGTATTTCCGCAACCGGGCGCTTGATAAAGCCGCCGCTTCCCACCCCGCAGTCAAAACCTGCAATCCGAAAGGAGCGTTTTCTCATGAGTAATTCAGAATTTACCGAACTCAGCGCATATTCCGAGCTTAACCGCCGCGCGGTAAAGGGCGGCGCCGTGCTTTTCGGCTCCACCTTTGCCTCCAGGATTCCCTTCAGCGAGCTTGCCGAGGATTTCGCCAAGGGCACTCCCGGCTATAACCGTTCCGTTGCCGGTTTGTCCTTAGCAAACGCCGAGAGCTGTCTTGAGGAATGCGTCTACGCTCTTGAGCCTTCAAAGCTCTTTCTCTGCTTCGGCGATAACGAATCGGCTCCGGCAGATGAGTATATCCTCTGCTACGAAAAGCTGCTCTACCGTCTGCGCATGCGCCTGCCCCAGTGCGATATCTATGTTGTATCCGCCGTGCCCGAGGCGCACGGATATGACAGCCAGCTTGCCTCCGTTGCCGTCGATGCCGGCTGCCGCTTTATAAACACGGACGATGCCGCGCAGCACGAGAGCCTGCTTGACAGACTGCGCTGCCTTATGCGCACCCGTCCCATGAGCTTCTTTGATGCAATAAATGCCTGAACCCGTTTAACAAACGGTTCACATACCTTACCTCAGCCGCAGCCGATACGCTGCGGTTTTTTATATGAACGCATTTAACACAAATTTATTAAATTATACGGCTGTTTATGCTATAATATCGCTTAGGGCTTATCCCCCTTTAGGTTTTAATACGCCTTCATTTTTATTCTGTACTTCACGGAGGAACACAATATGACCAATAAAAAAAGCAACGCCGTAAATGCGCAGAACGACATTCTGTATATCGGTGTAAACGATCACCTTACCGATCTTTTTGAGGGGCAATATCCCGTCCCCAACGGCATGAGCTACAACTCCTATCTTATACTTGATGAAAAAACAGCCGTCACCGACACGGTGGATGCCCGCTTCGGCAGGCAATGGCTGGACAATCTGGAAACGGCGCTTGCGGGTCGCCTTCCCGACTATCTTATAGTTCATCACATGGAGCCTGACCACTCCGCCTCAATAGCGGATTTCTGCAAAAAATATCCAAACGCCGTAATTGCCGCCACTGCCAAGGCCTTCACCATGATGGACGCCTTCTTCGGTTCCCTCCCCAACCCCCGTCTTACGGTAAAGGAGGGCTCCGTGCTCCCGCTCGGGCGGCATGAGCTCAGCTTTATTACCGCCCCCATGGTACACTGGCCCGAGGTTGCCGTCTCCTATGACCGTACAGACGGCATACTCTTTTCCGCCGACGCCTTCGGAAAATTCGGCGCTCTGGATGTCGATGAGCCGTGGGACGATGAAGCAAGGCGGTACTATATCGGCATAGTGGGCAAATACGGCGCTCCCGCCGCCGCTCTTTTGAAAAAGGCTGCCGCTCTTGATATCCGCACCATATGCCCCCTGCACGGGCCCGTGCTTAAGGAGAATCTCGCGCACTATATAAACCTTTATGCAGCCTGGTCCTCCTATGCGCCGGAGGAAAGCGGCGTTGCCGTATGCGCGGCCTCCGTATACGGTCATACCGCCCGCGCCGCCGAGGCTCTTGCGGATGCCTTGCGCAAAAACGGCACAAAAGTGGCCGTATATGACCTTGCGCGGTGCGATATGTCCGCCGCCGTTGCCGACGCCTTCCGCTTTGACCGCTTGGTTCTGGCTTCTCCCACCTATAACGGCGATGTATTCCCCTGCATGCATGCATTTCTGCACGCCCTTGTTTCCCGCGGCTTCCGCAATCGCCGCGTAGGGCTTATAGAAAACGGCTCATGGGCTCCCATGGCGGCAAAGGTCATGCAGCAAACTCTCTCCGCCTGCGAGGGCATCGAGTTTCTGCCCGCCGTTACCGTGCGCAGCGCCCTTAATGACCAAAGCGCAAAGGCCGTAAACGAGCTTGCCCAAGAGCTGCTCAAATAAGCTGACAATCAGCATATATGCAAATAACGGAGCCTGCCGGCTCCGTTATTCTTTTTACACTTTTACCAATGCGCGCTATACCTGCCGTTTTGATTATATAGGCCCGTTAAGCCCCTAACGGCATACAACGCATTCATTCCCCAAGCAGCACCCTGCGGGCATTGTTTGAAAAAATATCCCGCAGAGTATTTTCGTCGACGCCCGCAGCAAGCAGCGCCTGCGCAAGGCGCGGAAAGCCCTCCGGCCCCTCCAGTCCCGCAGGCAATGCGGAGCAGCCGTCAAAATCGCTGCCCAGCGCAAGACATTTTTCGCCCCCAATATCCAAAATATGCAGCGCGTGCTTCACAAGGCTCTCCATTGTGCCTCCGCAGAATTCGCTGTAAAAATTCAGCCCTATAACAGACCCGCGCTTTATAAGCGCCCTTATCTGCTCATCCGTCAGGCTTCGCCTGTGCGGCGTAACGGCATCGGCACAGGAATGTGTCACTATCGGCAGCGGCGTATTGTCCAGCACCGACCAAAACGCTTCCCGCCCCGCATGAGAAAGATCCGCCCGTATACCGTTTTCCTCAAGAAAACGCAGAACTCTCTTTCCAAAGGGAGTCAGCCTGTAATCAACGGCACAGCTGCCGCATATCGGGCTTGCATGGTTCCATGTAAGGGTAGCATATACCGGCTTCACTCTTTTAATAAGCTCCGTGGGTATTTCCGGATAAAAATAGTCAAGCCCCTCAAATGCTCCGTAAACCCTGCACTCTCCCATGCGCCCCTGCAGCTGCTCCAGCACGGCCGCCTGCTTTTCCACCGCCGCAAGCTGCGCCTCGGTGCGCGTATCCCTGCCGCAATAACAGGCAAAGCACGCCCTCGTTACCCCGCCCTTTGAAAGCGATTCTGCATTTACGCTCGGGTTCCCCGGCTGCACCGAAGTCCCTGCCAGCTTGTTAAGCACATCCGTGTGCAGATCAAAAACCTCAAACCGTTGTGTCATATTTCTTCTCCGTCCTTAAGTTTTTACACGCCCGCAAATACATCCGCCACGCTCCGGCACTGTTATGCCCCGATGTCCGTCATTGTACCTATAAATATCGGCACGGAGTTTTCGATATCCACCAACATATAAACAAACGGTCTGTCCAGATGCACCTTCTTTTCCGGCTTGGGCTCTGCGGGCGATGCGCTTCCGTATGTCATTCCCACAAGTGATGACGCTGCCGCTTGCGTGCCCTTATCTCCCACGGATATGCGGGTTTTGTGAATAATTTGATTTATGCAGATATTTTCTCCCGCCGTACCTATTCCGGCAAATTCCGCTTGTTCGGGTGAAAACGCTCTTTTCATTCCCATTTTCTCAAGTACTCCGCACAGCTCCGCCGAATACTCCGCCTCAAACTTCGGAATAGCCGTGTCAACATAAGCGTGCTGCCGGTTTTCAATTAACGCCCGCAGCGTTTTTCCGTCAAGCGAAGCGATGTATTCCCCAAGGCTTATTCCCTCTGCGGGAACCAGCGCCGCAAAAGCATATTTTCCGCCGTAATACTCCTTCATAAAGCCTTGGGCATTTTCCCCCTCAAGATAGCACCGCTCCAGGCTGTACATATATTCGGCTTTACGCGTTTCTCCGTTTTCCTTTGTAAACAGCCCCTCTTTTATACTATCCTCTGCATAAACACTTGCCCATTCCGCCTTAAAGGCAAGCGCATTCACAATATACATTATTGCCTTCTGCGGAATTTCATCAAGAATTTGGGGGATCATCCCTTCCGTTTTATTATTTACCCATTTGTTTATATCCTTGAGGGTTTGCTCGTCAAAAGCGGTTTTATAAATATCCGCGCCGTAATAATCCGCATTCTTCTGCAAAAAGTCCCTGTTTACCGTAAAGCTCTCATCCTGCATAAACCATACGGAATCGGCAATGCTCAGCCTGCACTTTTCCGTCTGCGAAAGCATCAGCATAAAGCTGCTTACATAGGCATTCAGCTCCTCCGCCGGCATCCCCAGCACCGCTTCCATCTCTTTTAATGTCTCCCCTTGTGCGCCGTTTGCCGTCATTGCCAGCGCCACAAAAACAGACATCGGAGATATCAGCGTGTCTTCCCCCATTTTATTGCATTCTTTCATCAGGCGCATTGCAAAATCCGCCGCACGCTCATTGGCCTGCGTCATATTGCCCATGGCATCCACCTCGTTTGCGGTAATACCCTTCATAAGGTTTTGTGCGCGGATATCACTGCATCCGCAAAGCCCCAAAATACACAGCGCCAGCACGACGGCAACAATTCCCGTATGTAATTTTTTCATAATCCTTCCTCCTTAATTATGTCTTATGTATAATTATAGCATACTCTCTCTGCCTTTTCCACCCCTCAAAGCAGAAAAAGCAGCGAAAACGCATATTTTTCGCCGCTTTTTTATTAAAAAAAACCATCTTTTCTTTTTTATTTTCAGTCCTTATTGCTCATTTATAATACATAGCCCAACACGCATACCGCCTGAAGCAGGCTGCCTATATCCACAAAAATGTGGAACACCGTATGAAAATATCTTTTTTTGCTTCCTATTCCGTACAGCACTGCCCCGAGAGTATAGGCTATTCCGCCCCACAGCAGCCACATAAACGCCGTTCTGCCTATTGTCTGCACAGTCTGCTTGAGTGCAAACATTATGCACCAACCCATCAAAATATAGCATATCATGGATAATACCCTGTACTTACGGTGATCTATTGCCGTAAATACGCAGGCAAATGCCGCAAGCCCCCATTCCGCAGCAAACAGGCTCCATGCAACCGCCGGATACTCCGGGCGTATGCTGCATAGCAAAATCGGCGTATAGGTTCCGGTTATCATAAAATATATAGTACAGTGGTCAATAACCTGCATGACCTTTTTGCCCATGCCCGGATGCAGCCCGTGATAAACGCTGGATACGGCATAAAGCGCCGTCATGCTCAGCCCGTATACCACTCCACATACAACGCCGTATATATCTTTGGCACAAACCGACTTTATCAGTGCCAGAATAAGGGCAGCAATTCCTATCGCGCCCCCCACTATGTGCGTTACCATGTTTGCGATATCCTCGCCTCTTGTGTAATCCGGCAGCTTCCTGTCGGCCAGCTTGGTTCTCTCCACGCTTCTCCCTCCCGTCATTATTTGAACTTTACAGACCTGTTTTACTTAAATCCGCGATATAATTAAATAAACATGTTTATATGTGCATATTTGCATTTTATCATCGTCCGGCTACTTATGCGTTCCCTCAAAGAAAAGTGCCACTGCTCCGGGCCCTACATGCGCCCCCGTAACCGGCTCATAGCACACCGTGATATCCTGCCCGCAAAAACCGCGCTCCCTAAGCATTTCCAGCAGCATTTCCGCCCCCTCCGGGTCGTCGGCGTGGGCTATTCCCACCGTCGCACCCGCATCTGCCGCGAGGGCGGCGTAGCGGTCGGCGAGGGAAGCGAGGGCGGCGCGGCGGCCGCGGACCTTGCCGCAGGCGACTATTTTTCCGTTTTCATCCCCCGTAAGGATGGGCTTTATACCCAAAAGTGTGCCAACCCGTGCCGCAATGCCGCTTATTCTTCCGCCTTTTCTTAAGTGGATAAGATCGTCCACCATAAAATATTGGCACATTTTGTGCCGCGTGCTTTCCAGCATTTCCGCAACCGCTGCAAGGCTGCAGCCGCTATCAAGCATCTGCACCGCTTTAAGCACCTGCAGCCCCTCGCCCAGAGATGCCGCCAAAGTATCCACCGTTATGATGGTTCTTTCGGGGTACTGCTCCCGCAGCTCTGCCGCCGCACAAAACGCGGCCTGCGCCGTGCCGCTTATGCCGCCCGACATACCTATATACAGCACATCCTTCCCCTGAGAAAGTGCCTTTGTAAAGGCATTTTTGAAGGCATCGGGGTTTATCATGGAGGTACTTACCTGAGCGCCTGCTCGTATGCGCTCGTAGTATGCGTGACCGTCAAAATCCGTTTGGGGATCCTGATGCTGTTCTTTGCCCTCTATGCTGTAAGCAAGGGGAATAATGCTTATCCCCTTTGCGAGGGGCGGTGTGAGATTGGCCGAGGTATCGGTGAAAAGCACCGTGTCTACCCTGTCTGTTATATTAAAATCCGTCATTTCTGCCTCCTTTTTTGCCGGCACGGCAAAATAAGCCGCTGAATTTTTTAATGCAATATTACAAATTCGGCATATCTGCGGCACATTTTTTGTGCCGCGCGTGCCATTATTTTGAGCTGCGGGGATAAATTTGCCCCGAACATTTATCATTATAGTCATGACGCAGAAAATGTGAATCCAATTATCGGTTTATACGCTCTACTGTAAGGAACACATGATTCTATTTGAATTTATACTTCGGTAGAGTCCGTTCGGCGGCTCTCTACAAATATGAGAAATGCCCGCTGCAGCGCGGTTTTTTGCTGTATTGTAAATGTACGGAGAAAACTTTTGAAAAAATCAGCCAATGCTATGCGGCATTTATGCGATCAGCCCGCGCACTAATTAAAATAGATATTTGCGTATAAATCTTTTTTCTTTCTGCCGATTGTTCGGATTTATTTACCGCCATACAATAATTGCAACACATAAAAGCGTTAAAAAACACAAAAAATACGCTTAAAAAACAGTTAAAAAACCACAAAAATAATGCAAAATTTATTTACATAAAAACAAGACGATTAAGCAGTTTTACATTCGCTGTACGAAAAAGTTAAATTCGCAAGTGATTGTTACACCAATGCAATACTTGCGCAATATTTCCGCAGTATTCCCGCAATAACATTTTTTGCATTCGGGGTATTGACTTTGCATGGGCAATATGGGATAATATTGTCAAACGTGAATACATTTTTTGCAAAGCCGAATATTAAAACGGAGGTTTACTTATGAATGTAACAACACTTAACAAACGAATCATCCCAATATCGAAACGGATTGTCCGATGTTGTACGGCAATGCTGCTTGTGATTTTTATGCTGCTTACCGTACTTCCGGTTTTTGCGCAGGAGGCTGTTCTTAAAGCCGATGATATTCCCGAAGCACTTACCCGCGCGCAGCTTGAAGCGCACGGCGCAATAAGACGCCTTTATGATAAAGAACAGGGAGATAATGATTTTATCTTTCTTAACGCCGACGGAACGGTTACGGAATACGACTTTTCCGTGCCGGTAAAATATAAGGACGAAAACGGAAAATATAAGGATAAAAGCAATAAAATAAAGGAGTGGAACGGGGAATACGGCAACACGGCAAGCGATGTGGAGCTGCGCTTTCCAAAGCAGCTTAATTTTATAAAAATAAAGCATAACGGCCGCACGGTACGCATAAGGCCGGTAACGCAAGCCTCTCCGGGGCAGCTTCCGGCGACGGTGCAGGATAACTCCGTAAGCTACACAGGCGCCTTCGGCGAGGGCACGACTTTGCGTTATACCTCCACAATGAGCGGAATAAAGGAGGACATAATTCTTCAAAACAGAGGGCGAAAAAACAGCTTCAGCTTTGAGGTGCGCACGGACGGTCTTGAGCTTAAGGAAGTAAACGGCGTATGGGGCATATACGACGGCGAAGCTACGGTGTTCTGCTTCGGCGACCTTGAGGTAACCGACAGCTTTACGGGCGAGAATGAGGCCACGGACGATTGGGACGCGCACAGAACCTACGCCGAGGCGCAGGTAAGCGCGCTGTCGGGGGATAAATACATATTTACAATAACGGTTCCGGATGAATATTTGCAGGCAGAAACAACGGTGTATCCTGTGTATATAGACCCTTCGTTTAACGTAAGCCGCACATATATAAAGGATACCTATATAGCCAAGGGCTATACGAACAACTATGTAAATTCCTCCCTTGTGGCGGTGGGCTACGGCACCAATGCAAAAAATGTACGAACCCTTGCAAAGATAAGCGATATTTTGGGCGGAAGCAGCATTCAAGGCAGAGTAACGGGTGCATATTACAGTATGTATTGCACCTCGGATTATTCCAGCAGCCCTACGGTGGACACATATATGATAAATGAGGGTGTAAGCTGGAACCCCGCCGCCGTTACATGGCAAAACTCCGCAGATACGCTTATGAACGGCAGCACAAAGCTCAGCACGCTTACGGTAAAGGGTGCGGGCAGATATAATTTTGATATAACAAGCGCGTATCAGGCGTGGCAGACGGGCACGGAAAACAACGGAATAATGCTGCGCATGACCACCGAGGTAAGCGGCAAATACCGTCAGTTTGCTTCGGCAAACGTAAGCGATTCGTCAAAGCTTGCATATATAACGGTTTCCTACGATTCCGTGGGCGCCGGCATAACCGTTAACCCGCAGGAGGCCTACATGACGGTAGGCGAGGTTAAGCGCATATCTGCTCTTGCCCATTCCGTAAACGAAACGATTACATGGTCCTCAAGCAATCCGAGCGTGGCCACGGTGGATACAAACGGCAACGTTACCGCGCACAGCGCCGGGGATGTATTTATAACGGCAACGGGCACATATGCCGGCAGCAGCGCCACCTGCGGCATAACAGTGGTGGCAAAGGGCGTGGACAGCGTTACCCTGCCCTATCGCACGCTGTATATTACAAACGGCAAAACACTGAACATTCCCGTGCGCATAGCGCCGTCGGATGCAAGCGTGCAGGAGGTTATATGGTCCTCGAATGATACAAGCGTGGTAACGGTAAGCAACGGCGTGCTCAGAGCTGTCGGCAGCGGTACAACAACGGTAACCGTACGCAGCGTTCAGGGCGGCAAAACGGACAGCATGACTGTTGCGGTTCCCGAGTTTGAGGACGGTACATATTACCTAAAAAACAAGGCGACAAAAAAATATCTTGATATACAAGGCCCGTCAAACGAAAGCGGAGCAATAACGCATCAGTGGAAAATGCACGGCTATGCTTCCCAGCAGTGGGAATTTGAGCTTCAGACAAGCGGATATTACAAGATAAAATCCGTACACAGCGGGTTATATCTGTCGGTGGAAAACAATTCCTCCGAGCAAAACACGGCCGTAGTACAAAAGTTAACAACGGCTCCGGTCAGCTGTGGAAGGTGGAGCTGCTTAATGACGGGGCGTATAAGCTTACTCCGAAATCCGGCGAAAGCACAAACCGAGTGCTTGCCAGCGCATATTACGGAGTTATTGCAGACGGCATAGCGGTACAGCAGCGCCTGTTTGTAGATGATACGAACTATAAGGATGAGTGGATACTGATAAGCCGCAAATTGGACATCGTAAACTATTATGATTCTTCCATAGCAAATACTCCAACTCAAGCATATATTGATGATGCAGTTAAGTTTATGAGTGATGTTTTTTACAGAGAATTTAAGGTTACTATTAATAACAAATCGATATCCCGATACAGCAATGCATTAGCTGACCAATGCTCATTGGGAAACAATTCGTCGTGTGGCAATATATGCGGAGAACACTCACAGCACCACAAAAATATTTATTACATGGCGGAGCAATTGTATAACGCTCCGCGCGATGACAATCATGTTTATGTAATGTGGGCGGATAGAGATTATGGAGTATATTGTGATGGTGTGCAGCATGCACCGTTGACAGCAACTATAGCTGTTAACTATTCAAGCCGACCTGTAATAAATTTTCTTACGCTTAAAGCCAGCGAAGCTGAAAATGCCGATAAATCAATGGCCAAAATGTCGATTGTTCTTGCGCATGAGATGGCACATGTATTTGGACTTTCAGAGATATATGGCAGCGGTACAATAGTTGACAATAAATTGCACGAAGATGTGGAATGTGTCATGAATAAATATGTCGAATATTCAAATGGCGAAGATGACAAAATGGTTGAATTCTACAATAAAATCAAAGGTCGGAAAGCTCATGCTTTTTGCTCATCATGCACCCAACAATTAAAGGAACTTACCCAAAAAGTATTAACGGAGGGCAATAAACAATCATGAAAAAAAACGGCATATTGCTGATAATGTTCGCTTTGATTTCGGCGCTGCTTTTAGGCTGCAGTCCCGATGCAAAAATGCAAGCCGGCAAATACGGTATAAAAACCGTAGAGGAAAACGAAAAATACTATCTTGAGTTTTATAATGTTACAAACGACAACGATGAGGGCTTCGTATGCAAATATTATGCGGCAGGGGTGAAGTTTGAAAGTGTTGCCGCAATACGCGCCTTTTTAGAAAACCCAAGCAACGATGAAAATCGCCCCAAAGACATTGACACAGAAAACATGTATAATTATCTCAGCAGCCAAATAACAACGGCAGGCGATACAACGTTGCGCGCAGAAATAATGAACCCTAAAAAAATACGGCAGCCGGAATTCGGCGCGGAAAGCAAGGTTTCGGCGATAGTTTTTTACGGAAAGAATTACTCAATGAGCGTTGACACAGCGGGTAAGCGCACGGTAGTTACGGTATACGATAATACCGACGGAAGCTATGAGTACGATTATAATCAGGCTAATGAAAACTACAGCGCAAGCCGCGACAAAAGCGATACCGTTAAGGAAACAAGGGTAATTGACGGTGCCGAGCGCGAATGCATAGCGTACAAGACAACGGGGCTGTCCGGGGAAGCCTTGGAATTTCTCTGTACACGGTATACGGTTGAGAAAAACGGTTATAAGGCCGAGGTATACAGAAGAATAGAAAACGGCAAGGACGAAAAAACACATATTTATATTGCAGATATTAACGGATGCAATTATATTATTTCATTATCAAACGACGGCGATGCGCTTTTGTCGGATATCCCGGACGAATGCTATCCCGTATTTTCAAAGTAATTTTAAGATATAGCAGATATGAAAATCAGCGGCCTGCGAAAGATTTCGCGGCCGCTGATTTATTATTTATAAATGCTTTTGTTTACTCCGCTTTAGGCGCGTGCTCAAGAAGGTATTTTTCCGCTTCGGCGCACCAAAGGTTATTGCTGCGCTTCATTATTTCGGCAAGGCCGGCAAAGAGCGGATCGGTTTTGCCCTTTTCCTCAAAATCGGCTATGGCGGTAAGCTCAAGGTTGATATTGTTGTATATCAGCTTTTTGCCGCCGGGAATCTTGGGCAGATTGAGCGTGGTATCGATAACGGCGTTAAGACCTCCGATATGGGTGACCATAACGGCGGGATTGAGACGGCCCTGACTCATAAGCTCAAGGGATTCGATCATATCCGCAGTGTTTCCGCCGGAGGTGCCTACGATATGGGTGGAGGCATAATGCACATTGTAGAAATTGAATTCCGCCTTGAATTCGGTATTGGTGGGGCCTGCAAAGAAGTTGAGGCAGCCGTCCTTGCCCAGAATTCTGTCGCCCTGCTCCACTACGGGACGCACGGGGGCAAACACAAACACATCGTCATAGCCGGTGCCGTCGGTAAGCTGCATGAGCTTTTCGACCGGATCGCCCTCGCCGGTGTTGAGATATACAAGCTTGATTCCGTCCTTAGCCGCCGCTTCGGGGGTGAAGATGGAAGCCGCCCTGTCCAGACGCTCCTGATTGATATCGGTTACCACAAGCAGCCCCGGACGGCGGTCGCCGTGGAGCGCATAGTCGATAGCGCCAAGACCCATGGGGCCGACACCTGCAAGAATGGCGCATTTGCCGCCCTCCACTATGCCCATTTTATGAACATAGCTGCCCTGCGTTGTATGATACTGAGCGTGGAAGCCGCCCACTATGCAGCTTTGAGGCTCGGCCAAGGAGCCGCAGAAGAAGGCCTCGCCGGTATACTTGAGCAGGCAGTTGTATTCCATTACCACTGCCGGGATGACGACATAGGTGGCATCTCCGCCGATATAGCGGTAGCTGTATCCGGGAGCTGCAAGAGAGCCTTCGTTATTGATGGCGGGCTGAATGGAGAACTTATCCCCTGCCTTGAACTGATCCGCCCATTTGCTGCCCACCTTTACTATTTCGCCGCAGAACTCGTGGCCGATTATGACCGGATTCTGTGCAACATCATTGGGGACGCGCTTATGGTCGGGGCCCTGTATGCTGGCCTTATAAGAGGACATGCATATGGAATCGGAAATGATGTGGGCAAGGATTTCGTCTTCCTTTATCTCGGGAAGCTCAAACTCCTCCAATCTGAGATCGTTCTTGCCGTAAAGTCTGACCGCTCTGGTTTTCATGTGATAACCTCCGTTAATTAAATCGTTTATTTTTCCGTTTGTTTTTCGTTTTCTTCATTCTTTTATTCCCTGCCTTCGGGCTTATCATGACAACAGCCTAAAGCACCTGCACCTTTTCGTTTTGCGCCAAAGCCGCGACCTCTTTATCAAGCCCGGAATCGCTGATGAGCACATCGATATCGGAAAGGCGGGCAAAGGTAAAGGGCATGCGCTTTGCAAGCTTTGAGGAATCCATGAGCATTATGCGGGTGCGTGCCTTTTCCATTACCGCCGCTTTAAGCTCGCACTCGGAAAACGCTCCGCTTGTAAAGCCGGTTTGTATATTAAAGCCGGAAGCCGACATAAAGGCGATATCGATATTTATGCCGTTTACAAAATTGACGGAGTGAACGCCCGAGGCGCAAAGGGTGCTGTGATTGAGATTGCCCCCCACAAGGGTTACCGTGGTTTTGGTGCGGCGCGCCGCCTCAAGAGCAATGTTGGGGTCGGCAGTGATGATATAGTAGTTATCATCGGGAAGCGCCTTGACAAACTGGAGCACGGTGGAGCCGGAATCAAGATACATGGCGCAGGAGGGCTGTGCAAGGCTGAGCGCCTTGACGGCGATTTCCTGCTTTTGATGCGTATGCAGCACGGCGCGGCGGGAATAGAGATCCTCGGAATTGACCCCCGCACGCGAGGCCGCAACGGCGCCGCCGCGGGTACGGATGATCTGCCCCTTTTCCTCAAGAAACGCCATATCACGGCGCAGCGTCATATCCGAAACATCGGGGCAAAGCTCGGTGAGCTCCTTAAGCGAAGCCTGTCCGCAATCCTTTATATATTTAAGTATTCTTTCTCTTCTGTCGGAATACAGATCCATCCCCTCCTTATCATTGTTTTATTATATATTCAAGGCGTGCAATTGTCAATGCAAAGTAACAGATAATGTTTATAATTCACAGAGTTTGTTGTTATATTTGTGCGCCGTACAGAATGCGGTGTATACGATGAAGCGGCGCGGCAAAAGAAAACGGGCGGCCGGACGGCCGCCCTGAAGGAGCACAAAAAGGCGCGGGAAAACGCTGAAAAACGAGAAAAGGGGTGCCTGCTGCGCGGACTACTGTTTTTTGCCCGCCGGCTTTACCCCTGCAAAGGTTATTATGGTCATTATGAGAATGGCGCCTGCGGCAATGGCATAGTGATACCATTGCAGGCGGAAGCTGCTGCCCCCCGGAGCAGCGTCCGATGAGGGCGATGGCGATGCGCTGCCGGAAGCGTTTTCCTGCGGCGCGGAGACGGAGAGAGTCAAGCATTTTTGCGCAGCAGCCGCGCGCAATTCAGACCGCTGCTGCCGGGATTGCTCCGCTTGAACGACTGCGCTTTGAACGACTGTGCTGCGTTCAAACAATGCCGTGCGGTTTGCCGCCCTGCACGGCACGCTTCCCATTGCGCCGGCCAAAGCCATAATGGCGCACAGCACCGTAACAGCCGCCGCAAGCTTTTTTGCGAAAAAGGCGTTTTTGGGGGTTGCGGCTGTATTGTTATCTGAATTGCGGTTGTTTTTCACTTTTTGCAGCTCCTTTTTGCTGTTTTTGCCCGGACGGCTGTGATTTTTGCTTTATTGCTTATCTTTATTGCGTTTTTACTGTTTTTATGCATATTCCCGGCGCTTTTGCCTTGAGGGCGAATATGCGTCCGTGCCCGGTGCGCATTTTTTCCTCTGCCTTCATATCGGGTGCATCATAACCGTTTGGCAGATAGACATAGAATTCATCGCCGTCGCACCTGCTTATATCCGGGGATATTTGTATATCGAGTATTCCGCTTTCTTCCTCAAAGCTCTGGCTGAATATTCCGGCGCCGCCGTATATATTGCAGGCAGCAAAGAGGAAGCGCGGCTCATCCTCAAGCGGCGATGCCGCGAACACCTCGCAGCTGTGTCCCACGGCGTTTTCGTAAACTATTTTATCCTTTGCGACCGTTACCTCGCGCGCCCAAGTGCGCAGGCAGGCAAACTCTCCCGTTATGCCTATTTTTTCCGTTTCCAAGACGAGATCCTGCATACGGTCGTCAAAATTGAACAAAGCGGCAATGACGGAGCCGTCGGGATTTTTTATAAAGAGCCGGCTTGGCTGCGGAAGCTCGAAGAAATCAACGGGGCGCGCCGCCCTGCCCAGCGGCGGCAGGATGAAGGAATACATATCCCGTCTGTCGGCGCCTATACGCTCCATCTGTTCGTTTATAAGGGAGCTGCCCCCGCTCATGGCAACGGCCGCAGCCCATGTGCGGGCCTCGTTATAGGTGACATCAAAGCCGTCGTTGAAATCAAAGCCGCGCACCACAAGGCCGTCGGGATCGTTTACAAATATTTTGCCGTTATAATAATACCGGCAGCTTATGCTGCAAAGGCACATTTTAATAAGCTCCCAAGCCGTGGGGGCAGACTTCATTTTGCCCCATATGATATCGGGCGTGACGCGTATGCCGTTGAAAAGTCCGATGCCCTCGGATATGGGGGCGCCGCAGGCAAGAAGGAAGGCATCCCCCACCTCCTGCCTTATGGCCGCAATTACCTTACGGTATACGGCGGAGGCATAATCCTGCTTATATATTACAAAATGCTCCTTGCGGGCAAAGTCGCTCAGCTTAAAAAGCGCAAAGGTGAGGAAATCCAGCTTGAAATACTCGGCGCCGTACTCTTTATTGCAGCGGCGGAAAACGCTGCGGATGTGTTCCAGTGTTTCCTCACTGTCCAGCTCCAGAGTATACACCGGGTCGGAGCCGCACATATAGGAATTATCGGCCTCCGGCGTCTTCTGAACATGCTTAAGGCTCGGATGCCGGGTGAAAAAGCCGGAATCCCGGCTTGCAAGCAGGGGCGCAAGCCACAGCCCGAAGGTGAAGCCCTGCTTTGAGAGCTCATCGCCAAGTGCGCCTAAAGCGGGAAATTCCTTTTCTTTGGGCAGCCACTCGCCGCAGAAGCTGCCGCCGCGCTGCCAGCCGTCGTCTATCTGCACGGTATTGCACTTCTTGGCGGCAAAATAGCGCTTAAGCTCCTCCCCCGCCGTGCGCACCTTCTGTTCATCGACATTCTGATACCAGCAGGACCATGAGCACCAGCCGGTGGGAATATCAAGGCGCGGTATATCATAATGCTCCTTAAGCTTATCGGTGTAGATATCGAAAAACTCCCCGCTGCTTTCGGGCAGGCAGAACAGCATTTTCTCAAGCCGGTAGCTTTGATTTATAAAAAGCGGCTTATCCTCCATTGAATGGCGCAAAAAGAGCTGCTGCCCGTCAATGCGGATATAGGTGAAGAAACGGTCCGCCGTTATAAAGGCCGCGCCGAAAAGGCTGCCGCTGTTTTCATACAGCACGCAATCCCTGCTGTGGCAGCAGCCGAGACTTTTAAGAAGGCATACCTGCGCCACATCGTTTGTGGTATAGGAGCTTACAAAAACCTTGGTGTCGTCGGAAAAAATATGCTCGGGAAGCTGCACCTGCATATCGACAAAGCGCACCGGGTGCTCCTCCTTAGCCTTAAGGGCGACGGCGCAGGTGCGGCCGCGGGGGCAATCCTCCCACGAAAAATATGCGCCCGTATAAATATCCTCAAGGCAGGTCTGCCCGTCCTCAAGGGGAAGCACGCTCTGCGTGCCGTCGGAGTAGGTAATAACAAACCTGAAATCAAGCTTCATAAATAAACCGCCTGTTCAATGGATTTATCGCGGTTAAGCCCGCGACAGGAGGATTATATCATTACATTGACTGCAGGAAAACGCCCTGATGTTGCGCAGGGCGGGATTTTTGTTGCATGATGGCGCAGGGCCTATGAAAAAGACTCACTTTTCCGCAGGCTGTGCCTCTTTTCTTGCCTCAAATTCCTTTGTGAGCTGTTCAACGGAATACAGCACTCCGGCATCATCATAGAAAAGCTCATCGTTATGCCGGCGGTAAAGGCCGTATTTTTCGGAGATGATGTTATTTTGATCGTCAAGGAAAAGCAGGACGGTATCCTTTAATTCGGCGGCATCGGCATAGCGGAAGGTGACGCGCTGCGGGCGGTTCATGGAATCGCGGGAAATGACGGTTCCGCCGAGGGAATATGTTACAAGATATTCCCCGTTTTCCATGACGGGATTGCCGAAAAGCACCCTGTCCACCTTGAAGGTGTGCTCGGTATACACAAGCGGCATGCCGTCGGCGTATGTGTTATCGCTGACGGTGACCTTTGTTTTTTCCGAGCGGCCTATGACAACGCTTACGGCGTTTTTTACAAGAAAGTCGTGATCTGCCGGAATAACGCCCGCGTTAAGGGTGACGCTCTGCCCCCCGACCGGCAGGTACTGCGTAAGATAGGGCAGAAAAAAGTATCCCAGTGCAAACAAAAGCGCAAAAAGCACGGTGAGCACGATGGTGGTGGGCTTGACCGGCGGCATGGAAGCGGGCTTATCGGATGCGCTCTGTGCACCTTCGGGCATCTGCTGAGCCGCATTATCGTCCGGCTGCGGCGCCGGTACAGTGGTGTTATCCGCATTTGCCGACGCAGCGGCCTTTTCATTGTCCGGCTGCGCGCCATTATCTTCGTCTATGATAATTTTATTGAAATCGCCTGAAAAATCGTTGTTTTTCATGGGCACCTCCGCAGATAAAGCATACAGTTATAGTAGCAGACTTCACCGGCAAAGTCAACAAAAAGCGCGCCGCAGCGCCGCATATATGTCCTGTTCCGCACGGATACCCGCAGCGCCGGGCGATTATCTTTGCGGCACACCGGCGCAAAAGCATTGATTGTTTATGTACGATATGATATAATTTAATATATAAGCATGCATGCGCTGCATATTACGGCGGATACGGCGCGTACAATTGCGCACGCACAAGGGAGAAATCATGAAAAAATTCTTTACGGAAAAGGTTATAAGCCTGGGAACGGCTGTTATTATAATTCTGCTGTGCATAGCGGGCACATATCTTGTGACGGTTTCGGTATCCTCCGGTTCCGCATCGATGCCGGAGCTGCCTACCCTGCCCCCCATAAGCACCGAAACGCCCATAGCTGACGATGAAGAATTGTTTCTGTATGCCTGCATTGACGCATTCAACGGCTGCCGCACAAGCCGCGCGCTGCAATGTCTGCCAAAGGAAGGCACCGTGCGCATGGCAGCGTTGGACGGCAGCGGCACAGTGCTTTGCTATCTGTACGATGAAATGAAGGAAAGCAAGCCTGCAAGCTCTTCCGAGCTTACCGCACTGCTTGGCCTTGCTCCGAACACTGCGGCAGAAAAGGTTATTATATTTGATATTCCGAGCGCATGCGTGTTCCGTCCTGCATACAATACCGATTGCACCTCCGGCGAAACGCCTGATTCGCAGTGCGCCTTAAGCAATGAACAGCGGGCCTTTATAGATTCCATGATAATCGCTGCGGCAGAGAAAAAAATTGCCTTCACGCGGCGCGGCTTCAGCTATAATTGGAAAGGAAAAGACTGCTACGGTCTTACACAATTTGCCGCCAACCCGGCTGAAGGAACGATAATTGCAGAAATGAGCATTGATGCATTTATAGCCTCGCTGGACGATTAACAGAACATTGATCAACGCTAAGGGTGGTTTTTAAGTTGCTTATCGGCTTTGCAAAGGCTCTGAAAAAAATGGCCGGCTTCCGGCTGGGCTTAGGTATATGCGCAAATAAAAGAAACTTATGGTACATGGCTTTAGTAATATTCTTTATTGCGATATTCCGGCTTATGTGGTACATGATCATAGGCGCAGGCTACATGCTTTACTTTATATGCGCGGCGATTTACAAGATGTATTACTATATGGTGAAGGTAATTGTATTCGCATGCAAAAAGCTGCATCAGCGTAAAAGTACAAAAAACGCCGCATAAAAGTTTTCTGCTGCTCAAACGCAAAAGCGGCAACAGATAACAGGCTTGCCACCTGCAATTCACAGACAGCAAGCCCTTTCGGTTGCTTGAACAGTTTTTTTCCTTATTCTTTGTCTAACTTTTCGGGGTCACTTCATTCCAATCGGCACGGTTGTATTAAATGTTTTGCCGTTTGGCCGCATCCGAATACCATTTCAACTCCTTTGGTTTTTATGCCCCGGTTCTCAGGGTTACAGATTTTATCACTAAGCGCAGCTGCGGAATCGGCTGCCGCGTTTACTTTAAAATTTAATCGTTCTTCATAATGATCTCTTACGGGAAATAATCATTGACAAACCGGCTCCTTCGTGTATAATATTCAAGTCGGCAAGTAATCTCGCGCCGCCGTCATACTATACGGAGAGGTATCGAAGTGGTCATAACGGGGCTGACTCGAAATCCTCTGCGGCTTAGGCTCTTTCATCCACCCATTTCCCTTTGTTTTCAAGGGTTTTCGTGGGTTCAAATAACTAAATATTTCGCTGTTCTAACACGCCGTTCTAACATTTTGATTTTTCCTCTCTTTTGAGGTTCAAGGTGTTCTGACCGTGTTTGACATACACGGAGAGGTATCGAAGTGGTCATAACGGGGCTGACTCG
>CAKSKV010000015.1 GCA_934465535.1 uncultured Clostridia bacterium
ATTCACTATTCACTATTCACTATTCACTATTCACTATTCACTATTCACTATTCACTATTCACTATTCACTATTCACTGCTCATTCTTGTTTTCGCTGCATATGCCCGTATTATCGCATAAAGCCGCCCGCGCCCACGGCGCTGAAGCTGCGGCTTTGCATATCCTGCGAAAAAGTGTAGGTACCGGTGCTGCAGGAAAAGCTCATAAGGCATGCTCCGCTGTACAGCCCTATTGTTCCGTACTCCGGGCGCATAACGCTCCAAAGCAGCTTACCGTCCTTAATACGGAGTTTATCGCCTATCGCCCCTTCGGTGCTGTAAAAGCTTTCCGGCTGTCCGGTTTGCGCATCGCACACCATAAGAATGGCCGTGATATTTTCCCGCATCATGCACGCAATGTCGGCGCACGCCTTCTCGGTTTTGCTTACAAAATTTTCGCCGTATTTAGCATCGATCTTTTCAAGCACCGCAGCGATATCCGCCCATTGATCATTGTAAATATAGCCGCTGTTTTCCGGAATTGCGGCAGAATGTGCCGAAATGTAGAGCTTATCCCCAATTTGCAGCACACTGTCCACAGTAAGCAGTCTTCCTTTATCGGAATATATTCTTGTTTGCCGAATGCCGTTTTCATCAAAGGTTATAAGCACGGCTTGGCCGACAGTGGGGCCTTTTGCCTTGATTATATAGCCGTCGCCCGCTCTGTATGCCGTTTTTCGCCCATCGCCAACTTCTATATCGCATTTATAACTGCTTATACATTCTGCTGCCCGCTCATCCGTGACAATTATCTCCAAGACCTGACCGTGATTGCCGTTTATTCCGTTCAGAATGAAGGTCAAGCTGCCGTTATCGTTTTCAAATACGCCTATGCAGGAGGCATATGACAGGCTCGATTTTATGCTGCTTTTTGCTTTTATCCGACCGTCCGCACTTACGCATATAATATCGATGACGGCTCCCCCGGCACTGCACTGAATAATATCCCCGCCGTGCAATTCGGTATAAGGGCCAAGGTCGTTTATATTTTCCGGCATGGGCACGCGCCAACATTCTTCTCCTTCGCGGAAGCAAGCGATATAACATTTTTGTATGCCGTCGGCAGGGTCTGTATCGTATATTCTTCTTATCAGAGCCGCGCCGCCCATGTTTTTGCCCGTAAGAATGGTGTCATAATAGTTCTGTGCATTTCTCTGCCGCTCCAAAGGAGTAAATTCCGGCCATATCGGCGTTATGTTGCAGCCGTATATGCCCTCGGCGCCGCCAGTTGTCTCGGCCTGCGGCTGATCCCTGCGGGCATCGGTGCCGACAGTTGCGGAAATCTGCGCCGTTTCGGTGGCCGATGCCGCAGCGCTGGCATAGCCGGGCTGCATACTCAGCCGCAGCGTAAGCTCACGGTATGCCGTTTTAATCTCGTTTCTGTTCATGCCCTCAATGTTTACATAGTGCTCCCTGAGGAAATTGACTGCGCAGTCGTACTGCCTTGCCTCTTCGGCTACAGCATAGACACCCAGCGAACCCACGGCAATCAGCGCAGCGCAGCACACTGCCGCACAGCGGCGCAGCGACACCCGAGTTTTCTTTATCCCAAGCCCCGTAAGAAAGGCCGTTTTCTGCGCTATCCTTTTGCGCGATATACCGCAAGGTATACGATCCTTATGCAGTTTTGTGTTTTCTGCAAGCAGCTCCTCAAACAGCCTGCGATCATTATTCATATTTATCGCCTCCCAGGATACTCCTTAATTTTTTTAACGCTCTGTGCGCTCTTGTATCCACTGCGGAAACCGTCATGTGCATTATGCGGGCGATGTCCTTTGAATTTTGGGACATAAAGTATTTGCGAAGCAGTATCTCGCGGTCGGTATTTTCCAGTGCGTCTATCGCCCCCAGAAGCTCCTGCCGTCTCTCCCTGCTCTCCGCCTCGTCCTCTGGGCCTGCCGCCGTGTCCGGCTCCGCGCCTTCAAGCTCCTCCTGCGGGGCGCCGTTTTTTCGCAGCATATCTATGCACTGGCGCTTTGCTATAATGCACAGCCAGCCGGAAAGCCCGCAGCGCTGCGGATCGTAGCTTTCGCGGGAAAACCAAAACCTTGCAAAGGCTGCGGAAACGCAGTCCTCCACATCCTGCGGTGAAGCGCCGCTGCCCAGGATTCCCCTGCACACCGTGCACATAAGCCCGGTATAAAGCCGCATTATAAGCTTCATGCCCTCCTCCGGCTCTGCCGCAAGGCGTGCAAGTATTTTTTCCTGTGTCAACGCGTCACCTCCACCGCCGCGGCGATTTGCCTTGTCAGACCCGTTCGTTTAGGTCCGTCCGTGCGCAGCGGCACCGTGCGTTTTTCCCCTTTGACGCGCGATGCCGTTTTGCAGGATTTGCGGACAGAAACCTGCGCGCCGATGCCCCTGATATCGGCGCGTTTTTCATGCTCCCTTATACTGTCTGTACTCCTTTATTCTCCTTTATATTGCTATATTGCCGCCCGTGCGTTTTGGATGCGCTTTCCCCCGTTCGGCGCACGGCGGCTCCCCCATCCCTTGCCTTTCCCCAAAAGCTTGATGCACGCCTGAATATGCGCCGGCTCCGTGACGGCTTTATACATAATTATATACGGTTTTTTTACTTTTTTCTTACAGGATTTTATGCTTTTTCTGCGCAAATTTTCAAAATAATTGCGGCTTTTATTGTAAAAATGCCGAAGAAACACCGTTCCTCCGGCAGATGCAAAAGCATTTTCCGCGATATTTTTCCGGCCGCTTACACATAGGATATTTCGGAATCCCACTGCAAAACACGCTCTTTCATTCCGTTTATATCCAGCACGCCGCAGGCAAAGCCCTTGCGCACAAGCTCCTCCGGCACGAATTCATCGTATTTTTCAAACACCGGCACCTCGCCCGGATAAAGCAGCTCCATCGGGTTTACAAGCTCTGCCGCTTTTTTTGCCAAAAGGTGCAGAAATTCATCGGGCTCGGCCGTCATGCGGAACTGCATAAAATACGGCTTTGAGCTTTCAAAGCCCTTGATTCCCGCCTCGGTGCATTTCAGCTTGATAAGGCGCTCAAGCGCCATAAAGGCGTATGTACCCAGCCACGGCATGAGACACCACGAATCGCCGCCCAAGCATATAAGCGGGGAAGAAAGCCCGGCATTGTGCGCCGCCCGCCTTGCCTGCGTCAGTCTTGCACGGGCATTTTTCATAAGGTAGGGATACAGCTCCTCCTCCAGCAGCACCTGCTTCATGCGTTCCAGCACGCGGGTATTGATATCGCCGGGGCACAGCCCGAAAAACGCCGGAACCCTACCCTTTACTAAGGTACAATAGACCGTGCGGCGTTTATGATCTATCTCATCCACCACCCACACATGTCCGGCAAGCGCCAGTCTTTCTCCCACCGGCGGCGGCTTGACCACCGTGCCCAGCTCCTGTGAGCCGCTGCGCACGGTGTACTCCTCATTTTCCTGAAAAACGGCAAAAAAGCGGTAGGAATTAACCTGTCTTTCGCCGGATATGCCTATTATCAGCCCGCCCTCCGCCGTTTTCTGTATTTGATCGGTGGCCAGCAGATGGCGCAGCAAGACGACATAATCCTCTTTTGTTATGCCGGAAAAGCAGCTGAGGGAAAGCACGCGGCGGGCAAGCTGCGACGGCAGCAGCTCGCCGCAGGAGCAAAGCACGCTCATGGTTTGGTGATACAGCAGGCTGTACGGCAGTTTGCCAAGCCTTGGCGGCTCCACCCAGTGTTCTTCTCTGTAAAGCTGCACAAGCGCCGCGCCCTGAAGCAGCTGCCACGGCAGAGACGCAGGCAGCGATGCCCGCATTTCCGGCGGCTCCTCCCGCATTACAAAGCGCATCTCCGGCGGAAGCTCGCGCCGTCCCGTTCGCCCCATACGCTGAAGGAAGGAGGAAACGGTGAAGGGAGCATTTATTTGAAATGCCCGCTCCAAGCGGCCGATATCTATGCCCAGCTCCAGCGTAGCGGTGGTGACGGTGGTAAGGGCTCTGGTTTCGTCCTTCATGGCCTCCTCCGCCGTTTCGCGGTAGGATGCCGACAGATTACCGTGATGAATGAGAAAGCGGTCCGCCTCGTGCTTATATTCGCAATACTGCCTTAAAGTGGTGGTGACGGTTTCACATTCCTCGCGGGAATTGACAAACACCAGACACTTGCGGCCGCGGGTATGCTCAAAGATATAGCCTATGCCGGGATCGGCTCCGGACGGCGCGGTATCGGTGCGGTCGGCGGTAAATTCCGCCTCAAGGCGTTCCCCCTGATCCGCGGTTATACCTGCCGGCAAAGGAGCGCTTTCTTTAGCTGATATGTGCAGACTCTGCGAATCGGCGCATAACTGTCCCGTTTGCGCCGCCTCCAGTGTGTTCTGTGCGGAATTTTTCTTCTCCGGCTCTGCCGCCTGCGGGCCGGCCGTAAAGAAGTGCTCCATGCTCAGGCGCCAGCGCACGCCCTTATTTTCCAATCTCGGAATTACGGTGCGCCGTCCCGTTCCCTGAGAAAGCAGCCTGCCCATCTCCTCCGGCTCGCCTATTGTGGCGGAAAGCCCGATACGGCGGGGATTTACGCCCGCAAGGGAGCAAAGGCGCTCTATAAGGCAAAGCGTCTGACCTCCGCGGTCGCCCCGCATAACGGAATGCACCTCGTCTATCACTATAAACCGAAGATCCCCGAAAAGCCGGGGAATATCGGCGTGCTTACGCATAAGCATGGCTTCAAGGGATTCCGGAGTTATTTGCAGCACTCCCGAAGGATGCTTGAGCATACGCGCCTTATGGCTTTGAGCTACATCCCCGTGCCAGTGCCATACGGCGATGCCCGCCTCGCCGCACAGCTCCTCAAGGCGCGAAAACTGATCGTTTATAAGCGCCTTGAGCGGCCCGATATATACCGCTCCGATACTGCATGGCGCATCCTTTGAAAGCAGGGTAAGCACCGGAAAAAATGCGGCTTCGGTTTTTCCGGAGGCAGTGGCGGCCGTAAGCAGCACATTATCGTCCGTGCCGAATATGGCCTCGCCTGCCGCCACCTGCACCGCACGCAGGCTGTCCCAGCCGCTGCGATATATATAATCCTGAATAAAGGGAGCGTACTGCTGAAAAACATTCATAAATATTTCTCCGTTGCGCCCGTGATGCCGCGCATTTCTGCCTGCGGCTCACAAAACGCCCGTACAAGTGCACATATGTGCATGTTTATGTTTTATATCTCAAACTCGCTGTATTCGTCCTTGGCGGAGGCATCGTCGGATACCGCCGAAGAGGGCGAAAAGGTGAATTCGCCGCTGCCGATAAGCTCGGAGGGAGAGGTGCCGGGATGCTGACAGAGAACATTAAGCAGCTGAATGAAATCCCTTATTATTTCACGGGGGGTTATATTCTGATCCGCCCCCACCCTGCCGTACTCCAGCTTTATAAAATCCTCCCGCTGTTTATCGCTAAGCAATGCGGCATGGTCGTACAAGCCGCAATGTATTTCCTCCAGCTTTTCCGCCAAAACCAGCATTTCCTCCGCCGTAAGGGGCGAAAGCTTTATTACCGGCGCCATCATATCGCGTTTGTCCGAAGCAAAACGGCCGTCCGCAAGACGGGAGCGCAGTGCCTCATAGCTGTAAAGGCCTCGCCGCTGATCCTCTATACACTGGGGCGTGCCGCACATGATGATGCCCATATAGCTTGCCCTTCCCTGAAGCGCATCGTTGTACATGGTAAGCAGCTTTTCGTAGTTATACTGCCTGGTAATGGCGTTTGGAACCTTGTAGATATTTACAAGCTCGTCGATAAGCACAAGCAGACCGCTGTACCCCGCTTCATGGAGAAACAGCGAAAACAGCTTGATATAATCGTACCAATCGTCATCGGTAATGATTATATTTACGCCCAGCTCCGCTCTTGCCTCGCTTTTGGAGGAATATTCGCCGCGAAACCATTTTATGACATTAGCCTTAAGCTGATCGTCGCCGTCAAGATAGGCTTTATAATAAAGCGACAGCAGGCGGGCAAAATCAAAGCCGTGGACCAGCTCGCTGAGCGCGCCCACCACGCGGTATATCTCCCTGTCCACAAGCTCGCGGAAGCCCTCGCTTTGCGGCGAAACGCCGTTTTGCGCAACCACTGAGCTTTGCACTGAGCTTATCCAGCGCTCCAGTATAAGTGTGAGTGCGCCGCCGTCGGGGCGGGTTTTGGTGGAAAGGTTGCGCACAAGCTCGCGGTAGGTGGCAAGCCCCTGCCCCTTTGTGCCGTGCAGCCTTCTTTCCGGAGAAAGATCGCAGTCCATAACCGCAAAGCCGCGGTCCATGGCATAATTGCGCACGGTTTGGAGCAAAAAGCTCTTGCCGCTGCCGTAGCGCCCGGCAATAAAGCGGAAGGAGGCTCCGCCCTGCGATACGATATCGATATCGTGCACAAGCGCCTCTATTTCCTCCTTGCGTCCCACGGTTATATAGGGCAGCCCCACTCTGGGGACCACTCCGCCCTTGAGCGAATTTATAAGTGCCGAAGCAATTCTTTTGGGTATATTCATGCTTTTCTCCCTTCCGCTACATTCAAGCCAAGCATTTCATAAAGCTGCGCCGTATAATCCTCCACCGCCTCGGGAGAGGTTTCCTCCCCTATGAGCACGGTATCGGAAAAGGTATCAAACAGCTTTTCGTTTACGGAATCCATGATTACCGACGGAAGCACGCTTTCACTGCGCAAAAGCTCCGAAAACGGCTCTGCGCACAGCACGCGCCGCAGGTATTCCTTTTCCAATGCGGTAAGCCCGTTTTCCGCCGGAGTATCCGGATCGTGCGGCGAGGGCTGTGCCGCTTTGCGGTCTGCCGCCGGGATGCTGCTTTCGCCGCTGTCCGCCGGCAGGCTTATTTTACGGCAGGATATTTCTCCCTGCGCGGCCGTGTTTCCCGATGCCGCCGTATCCGGAGGATGTGCTGCTTTATCTGCCGCAGCCGGCGCATCTGCCATATATGTCTCATCAGTTTCGTCAAGTCCGTCAAGCAGGCGCTTTAATGTATCATCGGCGTTTTGCCTTATGCCGGCAAGAGCCGAGGTATCTATGCTTATATTTGCCGCAGCCGCTTTCTGCCTGCTGCCGCAGACATTCTGCCATGCCTTTGTTATAAGCTCGGTATACAGCTTGCTGGGCTGGCATTTAAGCTCCGGCGTAACGCTCAGGCATTTTCTCAGCACCGCATCTACGCTTTTTATAAATTCTCCCAGCAGCCGGTTTCTCCCCTTTGAAGCAAACAGGCGTCTGTTTATCCAATTGCCCGAGCGGCAGATATAAACATTTAGAGGATCCACCGTATATTCGGTATCAGGGTGCTTTTCCTCCCTGTAAAACACAGCAGAGCGGAACATGACATACGGACTTTCGTAAACCTTTCCGAAAAAACGCTCGCATATCCCGCTGCGGCGATGCTTGCCGTAATAATCGGAAAGAAGGTTGAAGGCCTGCACCGCCGTCGCTTCCGTTTCCTCGGGATAAAGCCTGTAAAGCTTTGAGTGTGTAAGATCGTAGGAGGAAAGTGCATTAAGCACTGGAAATATCTCACTTGAAGGATGCTTTGCGCTTTCGGTAAGCAGCTGCACCGAACGCTCAAAATCCGCCTGCTCCCCCTTATCGACAAGGCTTACATCCATGCCGTAGTAAACCGCCAGATCGGAAAGCCATATATTAGCATACCGTTCTATGCGGTCGTCAAACCCCGCATACCATGCTGCAAACTCTTTAAGGCGCACATAAGCCTGCTGCGGAGACCCTGCCCCTATAAGATTAAGCAGCTCGTAGATATAAACAAAGGCGTAGGACAGCCCGGCATACGGGCGTTCCCCCCTGCGCACCCTTGTGCGCCATGTAAAATAGGAGCGAAGCTGCGGCAGCGTCATATCGGCATATGTGGGATAGTATCGGAAAAATTCAGTATTTTCCCTGTAATCATCCTCAAAATTCTCCATCAGCTTGCCCTGATGATAAAACAGCATTGCGGCAGAGCGCATGGAGGGCAGCAGCGCCATAGCCCGCATACGGCGGTATTCGCCCGGCACGGCTTCGCTTTGCTGCGGGCGTATTATGGGCTCATCGGTATAGATGCGTTCCGTAACGCTGCATTTGTCGTTTGACTGTCTATCCCCGACGCTGAAGGCGCGGATGCTTTCCAGCAGCTTTGCCGCCGTATCTGTCAGTTCCTTCAAGGCTGCCTCCTCCTTTTCCTGCTTTTTTGCCCTGCCGAGCCGCTTTTACGGGCGCTGATTTCTTTTACTTTTGTTTGCCGCTTTCAAAAAGCGGACCTGCAAAACCGCCCAGGGTAATGCCTGCGCTTATATTTTTCGGATATCAAACTATTATAGCATAATCGTTCCCGCATTACAACGGGCAATTGATCTCATTTTACATTTTATACGGCAAAAATGCAAAACACGAAGAAGCAAAAAAATCCTGCGGCTTCTTGACTTACAGGCGTCTCTGCGCTAAACTGTATTATATAAACCAAACCGGCAAACAGGCAGCCGCGAAGCTGTTGAAAACAGAATTGCCAAACAAGCGGGGACAAACCGAAAAAGGAGCGATGAAAAATGGATAAAACACCGGTAAAACTTAAGCTGGACGGCATAGATGCGCCGCAAAAGAGGGTACGCATAAAAAATGCGCCCGTAAGCGAAGTGTTTTCTTTATGCGAGCTTGTACAATACCAGGAGGGGCAGGTTGTAAGCCGTACTCTTGCCCAAAACGAAAACATGAGCCTTACCCTTTTTTCCTTTGACAAGGGGGAGGAAATAGGTACGCACTCCGCCGGAGGGGATGCGTTTTTAACCTGTCTTGACGGTAGCTGCCGCATTATTATTGATGAAACGGCCTATGAGCTTACCGTGGGACAAAGCATTGTTATGCCGGCGGGGCATCCGCACTCGGTTCATGCAGGTGAGCGCTTCAAAATGCTGCTTGCCGTAATAAAATAGCCCCGTAAAGCACAAAGGAATTGCGAAGCATTAAAACTCGGATGACATATGCGCGGCCGGACGGACCTTGCGGTGCGTCCGGCCGGTATTTTTGCAAAAAATGCCGGGTAAGGCGCACAAGCGCCGGTGAGCGCGAAAGCGCCGCGAAATGCACGCAGCGCCTGTTATTTATTTTTATTTATTAAATTAAAGCAGCTTAAGCAGCAGACTCATAAGCGGGATGGTAAAAAGAGAAAGCAGCGTAGCAATGCTGACACCGGCGCCCGCAAAGGCCACATCGCCTCCGTAACGCTGTGCCATCATGGAGGTTATGGAGGCCGACGGCATACACATCTGCAAAAAAGGAACGGCAACCAGCATTACATCGTCCAGAGGAATGATTTTTATAAGGCGCAGAGCATAAAAGCAAAGAAAAATTATTCCCGGCAGCACAAGCAATCTCATACCCACGGCTATAAGCAGCTGCGGCCGCTTGAAAAGCCCTCGGAAATCAAAATGTGAAAGGTGCGCCCCCACAGTGAACATTGCAAGGGGCGTGACCGTACCCGCCGTAAGCGAGCACACATCCAAAAGAAATTGGGGCATTACCTCGTTTGCGGAAAAAGCAAACAGTATCGCGCCCGCCGCGCAGGCAAGAACGCCCGGGTTAAGCAGCGCTTTTTTTGCTCCGCCCTTTTGTCCCTTTGGTGCAAGCATTTTTACGCCCACCGTCCATGTAAGCACATTGTGGCACACCACTATTCCGGTGCCGTACAGCACTGCCAGATCGCCCTGATCGCCGAAAACGCTTTTGAGCACGGGCAGACCCATGAACCCCACATTGCAAAATGCCGTCATGAATTTAAGAACACCCTTTACGGAAGCATCGGATTTTCTGAAGCAAAGGCATACGATTATAAACGATACCGCATACGCTATGATGCCAAGCAGCATTTCTATGCCCAGATTAAGCAGAATATCGCGGTCAAAGCTGCGCAGAAAGGCGTTTATTATCATGGCAGGCTGTGCAATATACAGGGTAAAAAAAGACAGGCCGTCGGTAAAATCCGCAGGAACCAGACGCTTTTTTTCAAATATAAAGCCCGGCACCAGCAGCAGCACCATAGTAAACACGCCCGTTAATACAACACCGAATTCAGGCATCCGTTGTTCCTCCGTAATACTCGCTCCCGTATCTGCAATTGCAATAAAGACCGGGTATTTATTTTTTGTATCTATTTTTTATTTCCGTTTTCTCTGTCCGCAAGCCGATTTTATAAAAAACACTTCGGCATATTACGGCATTTTTAAGCGCGAATACGGGAATTATATCATGCTTTGCAGGGTTTATCAATAAAAGATAAACACAAACGGCCAAATGACAAACAAAAGAAGCAAACTAAAAGCAGACCGGACGCAAAGAGCGCTTTAAGGGTGCCCGCTGCGCCGCGTCTGCTTTTTGATCAAAGCCGCGCTTTATTTTGTAAAATGTATGTGCTTTTAAATTTATAATGCAGCCATTACGGTTTTTTACGGATAATATCAAATATCAGCTGCCGTATCAGCGCATCTTTTCATATGCCTGCTCAAAGTTTACAAGCACATAGTCATCTCCGAAAATGTTAAAATCATAATAGTAGGCATAGCCCTTGTTTCCGTAAAGCGCCTCCACCGTAATTGTAAAATCGTACGCCTGGGTATTATGCTTTGCCCCTATTATATACTGGAAAACCACACCCTCATTGCGCTGCGTAAGAGTGGAATGCGCCGCTGCACCATCGGTATCGGCAGGTACGCCGTAGACGGAAAAGGCGGAAACCAGCTTTTCGCTCTGAGCGCTGTTGAGGGCAAAATTGGTTGCAAAATCAAAGGATATATACTTGAGCTTTTCTTTGCTGCCCATTTTTTCATCCACAATATAATTAAGCATTGCATCGGTTGCGGCTATATACGCCTTGGTTATGCCGTCCGCATTTTCCTGCTCCGCCTTTTCTTTAAGAATGTTGTGGGCAGGCAGCACGGCGGGAGTTTTTGTTTTTCCGCAGCCCGCAAGGGCAAATGCCATAATAATGCACAGCATAATGGTGATGATTTTTTTCATAAATACCTCCTTGACCCCCTTGCGGGCGCCGATATACGGAAATTTAATAATGCTCCGTGTTATCGAATTGGTTTATTTTTTGCCGTTTGTTTTATCTTTTATCTTTTCGCTTTTTATAAAGCTCAAGGCTTTTTTTGTATCTTCCTGCGCCGCTCGACGCATCCTGCCGGTCCATCGTTTTATCGTTTTTGCCGCTTTTATTGCCTGCCTCCGGCTCTTTCTCCTCCTGCGGCGTATTCAGCTCGCTTTCAAGGGCAAGCGCCTCCCCGCACTCCGGCGCGGCGCCGATTTCCGCCTCAATTTCCGGGGCGGCTGATACTGCGGCTTTTTTTACGCTTAAGCCGTCCCTTTTGAACAGACGGCGGATGCTGATGATAAGCGGCTTGAAGTTAAAGGCAGTTACTGCCAGTGCCAGCGCAATTTCAATAAGCAGCCAGTGCTTTACCTCCAGCAGCATTACCGCGCACTGAACGCCGAGCACCGCAGTATTTAAGCAAACACGAGGCAGATGCGTATTGAAGGGGATAAACCGTCTTGTGTTGAAATAGCGCAGCCAGAATATGGTGAAATAGCTGACAAATGTGGCAACGGTGGCTCCGTTTACGCCAAGGCGCGGTATAAGCAGGGCATTAAGCGCAATATTAAGTATTGCGCCTACAAGCGAGGTCCACATGGAATTTACGCTCTTTTTTTCGCAGATATACACCGTGCTCTGGAAGGTGACTATACAGTTAAAGGCAGTGGCCGTTATAAGTATGGGCATATAGCGCCAGCCCTCCGCATATGCGGGGTTGTTATAGGTAAGAAGATGCATGGCGGTTTTTGACAGCATTATAAGCACCGAAGCGCCTATAAACACTATTGACTGGAAGGAATAGAATACCTTGCCGAAAAAGTCGCTGCGGGTGGCGCGATCCTCGCTTACCGCCGACATCTGCCATGCATCGGCAAAAACCATGGATACAAGCACAAGTATGGTGGGAATTTTATACGCCACTACATAAAGCCCGTTTTCAAAGTCTCCCAGCATATATTTTACCATGTAGCGGTCGGAGACATTTGTGATCCACCAAAGAATGGTGGTGGGTATAAGCGGTATGCTGTATTTGAGCATTCCTTGGGTAAGGGTGCGGTTAAGCTGACGGAAACGAAGATAATTCCACAGCCGGCACACCGTAAAGAGGAACAGCGTGCACAGGGCATCGGCAAGCACGGTGGACATAAGATACCCGGTGACATGCATATTCAGTCCTACAAGGAAAAGGATATTAAAGCCGATGGTAAGCAGGGTATTGAGTATGCCGTCAAAGGCAAAAAGCTTTACATGGCCCTGCGAGCGCACAAATTGCAGACACAAAGAATGCATGCCGGAGGCCAATACATACACAAGAATTACGGGAATGTATGCATCTACGCCGTCTTTAAGCAAAAGCAGCGCCGGAGAACACAGAAGCAGCGCGGCAAAGCCTATGGAAATAGTGGTAAAGCCGGTGGTAAATACTGCGGCCTTATCCTCATGCTTATCCATTCCGAAGCGCATTACGGCATTTGCAATGCTGACGGTAAAAACGGGTATGAGCAGATTGGCCGTCTGCATTACAAGGTCGGCTATGCTGTACTGCTCCGGCGAAAGGATTTTTGTATAAAGCGGCGTGAGCAGCAGCACAAGCAGCTTTGAAGCAAATGTACCTATTGCAAAAACAATGGTATTTGTTAATAAGCGTTTATATTTATTCATTCCAAGGCCGCAGACGCTGCGTCCCCTTTCATATTATAAAAAACAGTCCTTTAAGGTATTATACCCGTTATGCCCGCGATTGTAAAGCCCGAAGGGGCGTTTATCTATCCGCATTCTTTTCGGCAAGGATGTGCTCGTATATAAACCTGGCCTCACCGTCGCTGTCGCAGGAAGCGCACATATATTTTGCCGCTTTTTTTGCCTCCTCCACCGCATTTGCCACGGCCACGGAGCAGCCGGCATATTCCAGCATTGCAACATCGTTTCGGGCATCGCCGAAGGCCATTACCTCCTCGCGCGCTATTCCCATGCTTTTTGCAAGATAATCAAGCGTGCGCCCCTTGTTTACGGAGATATTCATAAACTCAAGGTATTCCGGCTTGCTTACGGTTATCTCCAGCCTTCCGGCAAAAAGGCGGCGGGCTTCCGCAAGCCGCTGCGGCACAAGCTCTCTGTTCATTATGAGTATTATTTTGGTTGTGGGCTTGCTTAAACACTGCGAAAGCGGACGATGCGTTGCCACCGCCGCCGTGCCGGTATGCTTTCTGTACACCTCGGCTTCCTCATCATATTCCTGAGTATATAAAACATCATCAAGATATATTTGGCTGTGGCAGCCCCATTTTTCCGCAAGCGCCAGCACATCCAGCGCATCGGCGTTTTGCAGCGGGCAATGATACAGCTGCTTCCCCGTTACGGGATCCACTATCATGGCTCCGTTATAAACAATTACCGGATCGGTAAGCTCCAGCATGGAAACATAGCTTTTGGCGGAATCGTACATTCTGCCGGTGCAGATGGTGAACTTTACGCCACTGCTGCGCACTTTGTTTATAATATCCAAAGAATAGCTGCTTACTTTTCGCGAAGAATCAAGCAGTGTATCGTCCATATCGGTTGCTATAAGCTTAATCATGTTTTATCTCCCGTAATTATGTTTGTATTTTCTGCCGTTTATGCAGCATTGCGCGCCCGCGCGGTCTTGCAGCCGCTTCTGCCGTCCTTATACCGTGCCGCCGTCTGTATCTTCACCGGAATCATTTTCCCCGTCTTCAAAGCACGGCACATCCTGCTGCCCGGTCTCCCGTGCGCTGCGGGCGGCAAAAAAGTCATACACCGATGCCGCAGCGGCAGCATTCATGCCGGGAAGCGCAGCCAGCTCCTCCTTTGAAGCCCTGCTTATGGCGCTGACCGACCCGTATTTTGCAAACAGCAGCTGCTTGCGCTTTGCTCCCACTCCCGCAACGGAATCCAGCACCGAAAGCAGGCTGCGCTTGCTTCTGAGCGCGCGGTGATAAGTGATGGCAAAGCGGTGTGCCTCGTCACGCACGGTTTGCAGCAGCTGCACCGCAAGAGCCTCCGTGCCCGGCACCACCGGCTCGGAGCAGCCGGGAAGATATATTTCCTCCAGACGCTTTGCAAGGCCTATAACATTGAGATGCAGCCCCAGCTCTTCCAGCACCCCGCAGGCGCTGGAAAGCTGCCCCTTTCCGCCGTCTATTACCACAAGATCCGGGATAACATCAAAGCTGTCCCCCGTTTCATCGGTTTTGAGGCGGGAAAAGCGCCTGCGCACCACCTCCGCCATGGAGGCGAAATCGTTGTTGCCCTCCACGGAGCGTATCTTGAAGCGCCGGTACTGCCTGGGCTGCGGAACGCCGTCCGTAAGCACCACCATGGAGGCCACGGTATCGGTGCCCTGTATATGGGATATATCGTAGCATTCTATCCTGCGCGGAAGTCCGGGCAAATGCAGAATACTTTTCAGCTCCGTAAGCCCCTTTATCACCCTTTCTCTGCGAGCAAGCTCTGCGCGCAGGGATTTTTCCATTGTTTCGCGGCCGTTTTCCTGCCCCAAGCGGACAATTGCCGCCTTATCTCCGCGCTGCGGAACATGCAGGCTTACGGCATGCGCGGAAAGCCTGCGCAGATGCTCCTGCACCGCCTCCTGCGAAGGACACGGGCCGTCCAGCAGTATTTCGGGAGGTATTTCCTCCTTTGCGTACCGCTGAAGCAGGTACTGCTCCCGCAGTTCCTCCTCCGCAGATGCAGTATCCGGGAATTCATCGGTATGCACGGATATCAGCCGACCCGCACGCACGGCAATGCAAACGAACACGGCATATCCCTGCGACAGCGTAAGGGTGACGGCGTCAAGATCGCACTTTTTGGGCAAAACGGCCTTCTGCGACCGATCCAGCCGGTCAAGCTGCGCTGCTCTGTCCCTGTACTGCGCCGCCTTTTCATAATCCATGCGCTCGCTTGCAAGGTACATTTTGTTTTCAAAGAGTGTTTTTATTCCGTTATACCCCGAATCAAACAGCTGCTTTACGCCGCGCACAAGCCCGTTATAATCTTCTTTTTTATATTCTTCGCGGCAGGGACCGGCGCATTTGCCTATTTCATAACGCACGCAGGGGCGTATTTTCCCCTTTCGCGCATTTATATCAAGATTGCACGAGCGCAGGGGATATTCGGAAATTACCGCCTCCGCAATATCGCGGGCAAGCCCCGCCCCGAAAAACGGGCCGAAATAAAGCGCTCCGTCATGCACGAGACGCCGTGCTACGGTAAGCGCCGGATACGCATCCGCGGTATTGAGCCGCAGATACGGATAGCCCTTATCGTCCTTAAGCAGGATATTGTAATAGGGCTTATTCTTTTTTATAAGATTATTCTCAAGCAGCAGGGCCTCCAGCTCGGAATCCGCCACGATATAGGATATATCCTCCACGCTGTCCACAAGCGCGCGCGTTTTGGCGTTAAGCCCCCCGGGAGAATGAAAATAGCTGCGCACCCGGTTTGCAAGGTTTTTTGCCTTGCCCACATAAATTATCTGTCCGCCGCTGTTTTTCATTATATATACGCCGGGACGGTCGGGAAGCAGCCTGAGCGTTCTGTTTATTTTTTCATTCATAGCTTTTGTTCACTGTCCGTTATGCCAAGCATCCGAAAAATACATGAGATA
Organism: uncultured Clostridia bacterium; assembly: GCA_934465535.1. Taxonomy (GTDB): domain Bacteria; phylum Bacillota; class Clostridia; order Christensenellales; family QALW01; genus UMGS1338. The sequence goes on from CAKSKV010000015.1 coordinate 15,749, forward strand.
AAATGCATGGCACAGCATGCATTTTACAGCTCGGAAAGATGCAGCATTCCCTGAAGGAGCACCTGACCTATATGCTCATCATCAAGGGAATAATACACGACCTTTCCCTCCCTGCGGTAGCGGATAAGGCGGGAATTGCGAAGGGTCTTTAGCTGATGGGAAACGGTGGACTGATTCATACCCAGGGTAGCGGAAATATCGCACACGCACATTTCCTCCATGGACAGCAGATAAAGGATCTTGAGCCGGGACATATCGGAAAACAGCTTGTAGAAATCCACCAGCCGCATAAGGCTGCGGTCGTCCATAAGCTTATCCTGCATAGCCTCCACCTGTTCGGGATGCATTACCGTCTGAATACGATTCTCGCTCATATTCCTTTACCACCTTTTACGATTTATACTTATACGCCGCCCTCAGCCAACGGGATATGCACGCACACAAAAAAGACCGGCTGCCTGCCGCGCAGGCTTCAAATGAAAGCACGCGCATACAGGCATATGTTATTTTTATTATAAATTTGCCGGGCGGCTTTGTCAATTGTAAATTTTCAATAAATAATGATTTTTATTATCGGCGAACGGATATTACCTCAATGGAACGGCTTTTTGTGCTGAGCACAAAGGCACGGCCGCATTTTTCAAGCTGCGCGCATGCCTGTTTGGCCCGCGCAAACGAGGGAAACAAACCGCAGCAAACACTTCCCGAGCCCGTCATAAAGGAGGCTGCCGCGCCCAGCGTGCGCAGCTCTTCCAGCGCCGCAGCCACCTGCCCGTTGCACCCGGCCGTTACGGGCTGAAGATCGTTCCTTATTATTTTTGCGGCGCCGTCCGTATCGCCGCGCATTATATACTCGGCCAGCTGCGCGTTGTCTCCCGGCGGGGGGAGCGTGCCGCTGTCAAGACGCGAAAATATTTCCGCAGTAGAGGTACCGCGCCCCGGCATTACCGCAGCAAGATACATTTTTGCCTGCGAAGGCATATACTCAAGCTCCTCCCCTATTCCGCGCGCCCGCGCAAGCCCTCCCCGCAGCATGAACGGCACATCCGCCCCCAGCTTCAGGGCTATCTGCTCCATGTGCGTTTTGGAAAGCCCCGTGCGGTAGAGCATATTAAGCCCCACGAGCACTGCGGCCGCATCGGCGCTGCCGCCGCCCATACCGGCGCCTACGGGAATATATTTATTCAGCTTTATTATGCAGCCCGTCTCCAGCCCTGCCGTCTCATAGAACGCCTGCGCCGCACGCCAGCAAAGGTTGCTTTCCTTTTTTCCGGCAAAGCCGCCCTTCTGTTCCAGCTCAAGGCCGGACGGCGTGCGGATTATTTCAATGCCGTCATACAGGGATACGCTCTGAAACAGCGTATCCAGCGTGTGATAGCCGTCCTGCCGTTTTCCCGTTACAAACAGTGACCAGTTGATTTTTGCATATGCTCTGAGCCTGATGCCGTTCAGAAATTCCGCCCCGCCTTCCGCAATCATAAGCAGTGATACCCTTTATGTCTTCCTGCCGGAATTATAGCATACTTCCGCCCCGTTTGTGAATATGTTTTTCCGCCGCAGATAATTTCCGTGCATTTGTTTTCATCCTTTTATTCTTGCCTGCAAAAGCGCTATGCGCTATAATATGTATAAAATGCGGTTGATACGGTCGGCTTCGCTGGCGCGCTCCCATGGCGCTGAAAGGCGAGGCTGCAAAAATATGTACGATCGCCCCGCGGGCAAAAAGGAAGGATAGCTATGATCACCAGCAAATGGAGCATGGGCTCTGAAAATATGCAGGACGCAAAGCTGATACGCACCGAGGTATTTATTAACGAGCAGCACATACCGCCGCAGGCGGAATTTGATGCCCTTGACGAGCGAGCCCTGCACCTTGTTCTCTACGACGACGGAACACCCGCCGCTACGGGCCGGCTTTACTATGCTCAGGGCTACCGCATAGGCAGAATAGCCGTGCGCAAGCACCTGCGCGGAAAACATTTGGGCGACCTGCTGGTGCGAATGCTGCTTGTACGCGCCTTCAACGACGGGGCGGACAGCGTGACCGTCAGTGCGCAGACGCGCGTTGTGCCCTTTTACGAGCGCTACGGCCTTGCCTGCAAGGGAAAACCCTATACGGAGGACGGCATAGAGCATATTTTAATGGAGGTAACACCGCAAAGCCTTAAAATTGAAAGCAAATGCGGCAGCTGCGCAAAGGAAGGCTGCCCCATGAAGCAGTGACTGCGGCTTACGCAAAGCCTGCGTGATATAATAAAAAGCGCCTTTGCGGCACTTTTTATTATATTTCAATATATGTTTATATGTACATGTGAGCATTATATCGTATTATGTGCATTTTTTGCTGCAATATTTATTTTCGGTTATGCAAAACCGCAATGCGCACAATTATTTGCGAAAACGGCACAAGCAATATCGCTGTACGGCATTATGCTTCATCGCACAGATATGCCGTAAGCAGATCATAGGTATTTTTAACGCCCTCGGTATGGCTGCGCTCATAGCCGTGGGAGGCATATACCCCCGCTCCTATGAGGGCATGCCTTATATCGCTGCACCGCACGGCCGCAGAGCAGTCCGAGCCGTAATAGGGATACACATCCACCGCATATCCCAGCCCGTGCTTTACGGCCAGCTCCTTAAGGCGGCAGGTCATGGCGTAGTTATACGGCCCGGAGCTGTCCAGCGCGCAGATGGAAACCTTTCTTTCATCGCAGCTGAGTCCGTCGCCTACGCAGCCCATATCAACACCCAGTATTTCCTCCACCCCTTCGGGGCAGATACCGCTGGCGCCGTGGCCCACCTCCTCATACACCGTAAAGTGCATATAGGCTTCTTTGGCGGTTTTTCTTCCGCAGGCTATCTCGTGCGCCGCGCCCAGCAGTATCGCCGCGCTCAGCTTATCATCCAGAAAACGGCTTTTTATATATCCGGACGGGGTAATTACGCTGCGCGGGCAAACACACACATAGCAGCCGTTTTCTATGCCCAAAGCTGCCGTGTCCTTATCGCTGTGCACATTTTCGTCCAGCACCACCTCAACGGTATCCCAGTTTCTCTCCTGCGACGCCGCCTCTCTGTTTACATGAAGAGAAGGGTTGCACAGCTGAAGAGTTCCGCCGTAGGTACGGCCGTCCCTTGTATAGACGGTAACATTTTCCGTTTCCGTATTAGCAGCCGTGAGGCCGCCCACATTCGTTACTTTAAGCCTGCCGTTTGGCTTTATGCTCTTAACCATGGCGCCCAGCGTGTCTATATGCGCGCTTACAAGCACCGCTCCGCCCTCCTGCGTATTTTCTGCAAAAGCGCGCAGATCGGCCAATACCCCGCCCTTTGCGGTGCGCACCGCGGGTATTGAATCCTTTTCCAGCTGCTCCTGTACATATTCAGCCGCCTTTTCCGTAAAGCCGGTAGGGCTGTCTATGCTCAGCAGCTCCTTAAGCCTTTCCAAAACATAATCCAGCTCTTTTTGCTGCATAATATCATCCTCTCCCCGTTTGTCGGTTTATTGTGTGAAAAATTATATTTTTGCGTATTTTGCGTTTGACTTTGTATCTTAAAAGCCCCGCATCAGCGGGGCTTTATTGCTTTAAGCAGCGGCATTGAAATCATACAGCATGGTAAGCAGCTGCATGGTGTACATTCTTGCCAGCCAGTCATTGGGGTGGTTTATGTTGTTGCCGGTGGTATCCTGATAATACTTACGCGCAAGCAGATAGGAATGAAGCTTATACATGTCCATTGCGGCAACGCCGGTTTTTTCCAGCTTCTTAAAGGCGGTGCCGTGCGTTTTCTGCATAAGATCCCAGCCGATGGTGCTGTTTGCATGGAAGGTGGAAACAACAATGTATTCGCAGTCCGGGTTTCCGGCGGAAATGGCGTCCATCATAGCGGTTATATCCTGCGCCTCCACAACGCCGCCCACACGGGCATCGTTCATGCCGAAGCCCAGAATAACGATGTCCGGCTTTTCGTCCACCACCTTCTGCACATTCTCCACGCCGTTTTTAGCCTGCCAGCCTCCTACGGAATGATTGCTCAGCTCAATGGTGCATCCGGGATACAGTGCCTCCAAACGGTTTTTGAGCAGATCAAAGAATGTGGGGATGTTGGGCTCACGGTTATATGTGGAGGAAGACTCGCAGCCGGTAAAAATGGAATCGCCGTATATTGACATTTTTACGGTTTGGCCGTTTTTCAGCTTTTCCAGCGTTTTGGGCAGCAGGCTGCCGGCAAACTCCGCATGGGGAATCTCGTTTTCGGAAGGATCATAGGTGTAGGTTATGGCCAGCTGCTTGGAATAAAGCCATTCGCCCACGCAGTACATAGCGGTGCCGATAATGCCGTTCATGCCGCTGGTGCCGCAATTGTCCTTATGCGGGCTGGTCAGATCACCCTTTTTGAAATAGGGTATAACAAAGCTGTCGTCACCCTCCAGCCAAATAAGGGTCTGCGGATCGTTTTCGTCAAATTTGAAATGAACGCCCTCCTTAAGCTCGATGCCCAGGCTGTTATCCCGCACGGAAATAACCTGAATGGGCTTAAAAAGCAGCTTTGCGGTGATATTACCCTCTTCATCCTCCTGGAAGGTGATGCACTCATTATACATGGTGCTGCTCTGCCAGATGGGCTGCGCCATTTCCTCATAGCCGAAGGAATAGGTCAGCGACGGATCCACCGTGGGCGGAGCCGGCTTGAGCGTGGGGGTGATTTCCGCCTCCTCGGTCTGAGTTACGGAAGGGGACGCGGAATCCGGCGCTGCGGATGCAGTCGGTTTTTCGCCTTCGCCGGTGCAGCCGACAAGGGCAAGCGCCAGCAGCGCGGCCAACGCCGCGGAAGCAAACTTTTTCATATAATCTCTCCTTGATTCCGCCGCGCTGTTCTGCCGCAGCGGTATTAATATATTCGGGGGCATATTCCCCGTATGCTGCCTACATTATAATACCGCGCGGGCTTTCTGTCATCGTTTTTTTGTTTTTTTGCAAAAAGACAGCGTATTCCGAAGGGAACACGCCGTCCTGCAGCCCGATTATTTAATATTCGATGCCGTTTTACGCCTTTTTACCGCCGCGCTTTTTAAGCGCTGTCACTATGCATATCGTTGCAATGGCAGCAGCGCATACGCAAACGGCCGTAATTATCCATACGCTGCCGTTTGTCTGCTGCGGCTGCGAAGAAGCCGTACCCGCCGGGGCGGGCGATGCGGAAGTTTCCGTTCCCGGTGTGCTTTGCTCCGGCAGCGGCGTAACATTTACATTCACATACTCCGGCCGCTCCACCGCATTTCCGCGCTCGCCTATAAACTCAAAGCTGTCTATCATTATTCCGCCCTTATCCTCCGGGGTAAAATCGTACAGCCTTATCTCCATGCTCACTTTGGTAATGCGCCCGAAATCAAAGCCGTCTGCGCTCTCCGGCGTCTGCTTGTCGTCCGACCACAGCGGGAAATCCTGCCATCCGCACTCGTCATCGAAGACTTCCCCGCCCTTTACGGCAAAGGGCAGCACAACATAGCCTTCAAAGCCGTACGGCACAAGTATTCCGCACCCGCTCGTATCGGTATACGCCTCCATATCGCTCACTTCGCCCTGCAAATCTATAAGATATGTGCCCTCTGCGGGACCGATTACATATTTTTCGCCGTTTTGGCCGTCAACATTCACCACAAAGGCTACGCTTACATCATATTCGGTATCGTTTCTTACATAAAAGCGCATTGCCGCAGCCCTGCCCCACAGCTCTTTGTTTTCCAGCGCCGGCATCCGCGCACGCATAACCGATTTATCATAGCCCTGCTCGTTTGAATAGTTGGGAGTAAAGAGTAATCCGTTTCCGTTATGACCCGGAGTCACTGTCACCGTGCCCTCCGTCATCTCCCAGAATCCGTGCGGCTCAAACGGCCCGATGATGTCCGAGCCCTCGGTGCCGATATTTTCCTCCCGAGCGTTTTCAAACTCCACGGAGCCTGTCACCTGCGCCTGTTCATACGGCACCGCAAAAACGGTCATCCCGGGCAGCACGGTCAAAAGCAGCAATACTGCAAGCGTCAATGCCGCAAGCTTCATCCTCATAAAGCAATCCTCCTAATTTGCCGCACTGTTTTCCGTTGCGGGGCGGCGGCTTTTTATATTTTCAAAAAGGATTATAAATCACCCGCCGCATTGATGGGAATGAACGATTTTAACTCTCAGGCGCACTATATTAACGCATTCGCCCCCTCTGCCCCTTAATATCGAAAATGGTGCCGTAAATGTTACTTTTATATACTGTAATATACCGCCGGTCATATCTGTTTTTAGTTTTTTGCCTTAGTTTTTTGCCTAACAGCGACTTTTTACGCAGCCTAATTAAACAAAACGAAGGAAAAAGCAAAACACGAAAAAGCTTCTTGACAAAGAAGCACGCAATGCGTATAATATTTCAGTGCCTGTAATGGGCGAAATATACCTATTTTCGGAGGTCATTATGAAATCTTATGTCGCTAAACCCGGCAGCGTCGAGAGCAAATGGTACATTGTTGACGCAGACGGGCAGACTCTTGGCAGAATGGCAAGCCAGGTTGCAGCTATTCTCCGCGGCAAAAACAAGCCTACCTTTACCCCCAATGTGGACTGCGGCGATCACGTGATCATCATCAATGCCGAGAAGGCCATCCTTACCGGCAAGAAGCTGGATCAGAAGCTTTATCGCCGCCACTCCGGCTACATCAGCGGAATGAAGGAAATCCCCTATCGCCGTTTGATGGAAACCAAGCCCGAGCTGGTTGTTTATGAGGCAGTTCGCGGTATGCTCCCGCACAACTCTATGGGCAGAACCATGATCAAGAAGCTTCGCGTTTACAAGGGCGCTCAGCACGATCATGCAGCTCAGAAGCCCGTGGCCATTGAGCTTGTTAAATAAGGGAGGATAAAAAAATGGCAATAACTCAGTTTTGGGGCACCGGCAGAAGAAAGACCGCTGTTGCCCGCGTAAGATTGGTTCCCGGCAAGGGCGATATCACCATCAATAAGCGCACTATGGACGATTATTTCGGTTTGGAGACCCTCAAAATGATGGTTCGCCAGCCCCTTGAGCTTACCGGTACCGGCGCTAAATACGATGTACTGGTAAATGTTAAGGGCGGCGGCTTCACCGGCCAGGCCGGCGCCATCCGTCACGGCATCTCCAGAGCTCTGCTTAAGGCCGAGCCCGATCTGCGTTCCTCTCTGAAGGCCGCCGGCTTCCTTACCCGCGACCCCAGAATGAAGGAAAGAAAGAAGTACGGCCTCAAAGCCGCCCGTCGCGCACCTCAGTTCAGCAAGCGCTGATCACCCGCGATTTTACAACCAAAAAGGCTCAAAAACCCCGGAAAATCAACCGTTTCCGTTCATAAGGAAGTATTTTCTTATGAGAGATTGGTCGCAACCTCTGCTATGGAGGCTGCGGCCTTTTCTCTTTCTATGGTAGATCACGACCTTGACGATTCTGCGATAGCAAGCATCTCCTTTATGGTTGCAAGGTCTACAAGTCCGACGCCGGTAAAGTGGATGTCAATGCGCACTCGCTTATGTCCGTTCACCATTTCACTATTGTGAACCTCGATCCGCTTGATGATCTTATTGACCACCTCCGGCGTGAGCGTTTCCATACTGGAGTATTCCCTGAGCCCTGCCAGCAAAAGACGAATATCCACGCTTTCCCGTTCCAGTTCGGCCAACGCTTTTTCCTTGATGCTGACGGATTGCAGTAGCTCCGCCTGCTCTTTTTCGTATTTTGCAGCCATACGGGAATAACGCTCGTCAGATAACTTGCCCGCAAAATTATCCTCATAGAGCTTGGAGATCAGCCGGTCGATTTCATCGACACGGTGCTTTTCGGCAGCGATATCCGATTTAACGGATCGGATATTCTGATCTTTTCCCGCAGATTGTTGCTTTCCAATCATTTGCAGAAAAATGATTCGTGACAGGTGACGAAATCTGCAAGATCACTGACCGCCACTGAGACGATTTGTTCCAGCACGACATTCCG
>CAKSKV010000016.1 GCA_934465535.1 uncultured Clostridia bacterium
ATGCAGCCCAAGGTGCTGCAAAAGCTGCTGGGTCATGCCAGCATCAAAACAACAATGGATCGGTACGTTCATGTGACTGCCGAATCGCTGGATTATGCCATCAAGCAATTTCAGCAAAATGGTGTAGTCTGATGAAATCCAATAAATCCAAATGCGGAAATGGTGTAAAAATGGTGTAACAGCCGAGCCGCCGAACGCTGAAACCCCTTGAAAATCAAGGAAAATCGAAGGAGAATGAGTATATATGAAATTAGGTATCGTAGGCCTGCCCAATGTAGGCAAAAGCACGCTTTTCAACGCCATAACCCATGCCGGTGCGGAGGCAGCCAACTATCCCTTCTGCACCATTGAACCCAATGTAGGCATAGTGGCAGTCCCGGATGAACGGCTTGACCGTCTTGCGGAAATGTACCACCCTGAAAAATACACCCCTGCCGTAATCGAATTTGTAGATATCGCAGGCCTTGTAAAGGGCGCAAGCAAGGGCGAGGGGCTGGGAAATAAATTTCTGTCCCATATCCGTGAGGTGGACGCCATAGTGCATGTTGTTCGCTGCTTTGAAAACCCGGATATAATCCATGTGGACGGCTCCATCGACCCGGTGCGCGACAGCGAAACCATAAACCTTGAGCTGATATTCGCCGATATGGAAACCGTGGAAAAGCGCATTGACCGCGCTAAGAAAAACGCCCGCGGCGGCGATAAAAGCTTCCTTGCCGAGGCAGAACTGCTTGAGCGTGCATATAAGCATTTGGAAGACGGACAGCCTATACGCTCCATGCAGCTCACCAAAGACGAGAAAAAATATATGGATCAGCAATTTCTGCTCACCTCAAAGCCGGTTATATATGCCGCCAATATAAGCGAGGATGATATCGCCTGCGGCGACACTCTTCCCGCCGTTGAGCGCCTGCGCGAGGTTGCCGCACGCGAGGGTGCGGAGGTGCTTGTTATAAGCGCCCGTATTGAAGAAGAGCTTTCCCAGCTTGATAAAGAGGAAGCAGCGGCCTTTCTTGAGGAGCTGGGGCTTAAGGAATCGGGGCTTGACCGTCTTGTAAAGGCCAGCTATTCCCTTTTGGGGCTTATAAGCTTCCTCACCGCCGGCCCGCAGGAGGTGCGCGCATGGACCATTACAAAGGGCACAAAGGCACCGCAGGCAGCCGGCAAAATACATTCCGACTTTGAGCGCGGCTTTATACGCGCCGAAGTTGTCGCGTACGATGCTCTTATGCAGTGCGGCAGCTATAACGCGGCAAAAGAAGCCGGGCTTGTGCGCTCCGAGGGCAAGGACTATGTTATGAAGGACGGCGATATCGTGCTGTTCCGCTTCAATGTCTGATTTTCCCGTGCGGCTTTCTTTAACGGTGCACATAAAATCACGATGATAAAAGCACTTTACAAGCAGATATATTAAATTCAAAGCGGCAGGCCGTTAAGCCCGCCGCTTCTTATTTGATTTTCCTGCCTTCCGTCCGTATCAGGTGTGCTTTTGCTCCTGCGAATCCCGATTTTATCTGATAAGCGCCTGCATATCCTCCGGCATATCCCGGAAAAACTCCATGCGCCTGCCGCTCACGGGATGCACAAGGCTTATATAACAGGAATGCAGCGCGCATCTTTCTATGCGTTCATCCTCACAGCCGTAGAGAAAATCCCCTATCAGCGGATGCCCTATATACGCCATATGCACCCTTATCTGATGCGTCCTTCCCGTATCCAGCCGCAGACGCAGAAGAGCCGCATCCCCGTTTTCCTCAATAACTCGGTAATGCGTCACCGCACGCTGGCCATTCGGTGCAACAATGCGCTTTATCGTAGGGCCCTCCGCCCGCATTATGGGCGCGTCAACAGTGCCCTGCGCCGGATGAGGAACACCCTTTGTCACTGCAAAATATTCCCTTATAAATTCCCCGTGCAGCTGCTTCTGCAGCTTTTCATGAGCATAAGCATGCATGGCAAAAACCGTCAGCCCGCTTGTTCCCCTGTCCAGCCGGTTTACTATGCGCGTAACATAATTTACTCCTTCATTAAGGAAATATGCCGTAACCCTTCCCGCAAGGGAATCATCCCTGCGCCCCTTTGAGGGATGCACCGGCAGCGGCGCGGGCTTATTAAGCACCAGTATATCCTCATCCCGATACACTATGTCCGTCTCCCCCGGTGACGGCTCCACCCCGGGGGAGCAGTCCTCCTCCTGCTCTATTACAAGCTCCAGCACATCCCCCGGTTTCATGCGGAAATCGGCAAACACCGCCTGCCCGTTTACCAGCATCCTTCCCGGATGCTTTGTGCGCTTGAGCAGCCCGGAGGACACCCCCATTACCGAGCGCGCAAAATCTCTCACGGTTCCGCTGAAGTTATCGGACCGGGCTGTGAGAACCTTTTTCATTTCATACCTTCCCCTCGGGGCTTCTCTCCTGCGCTCTCGCGCGAAGGCGATTGCACCGCCGTTATTGTTTATCGCGCCGCAGGCATAAACCGCTTATAAAATACAAAAACCGCAGGCAGCCGGAGCCCGAAAGGCCTCCGGCCGCCCCGGCCCGCTTTCAAAACAAATGTATTATTCAAAAAACCGAATTATCTCAGGCGTCTTCCCGTTCCCGAGCTGCCGAAGCCGTCATTTCGCGATGCAAATATCCCGGTCAGCACTGATCTTTCCAGCACCAGCGCATACCCGAACATCACCCATGCATAGGCTATGCTCCAACCCGCCTTTACAAAAATGCTCACAAATATTGCAGCCAGCAGGCAGGTAATTATCACAAGCGGCTTATACAGCTTAATTCCCGCAAATATCAGCACGCCCAGTACCAGCATCAGCAGCCCGAGCCACCAGCAGGACATTATCAGCACCCCGCCGTACGGCGCTATGCCGCGGCTGCCGCGGAAGCCCAAAGCCACATTGAAGGTATGCCCCAGCATAACCGCAATTCCGCCTATCGCAATGCCCAGTCCGGAATCCCCGCCTATTATAAGGGTGGCAAAAAGTGCCGCAAGGAAGCCCTTGAGCACATCAATGCCCAGCGCAATAAGCGCGTAGTTCACACCCAGCTCCCGGAGTACGCCGGTTACGGTAACGGTGCTTTCCAGCTTTCTGCCCGCAATTTTGCCTGCAATGACCGTTCCCGGAATGCATCCCAAAAGAAACCCGATTATAAGTGAAATAACGATTTTCAGAAACATAGCTCAACCTTCCTCTCCGTCTTTTTCTCTCAACATAAACCTTATCGGTGTTCCCGCAAAGCCGAAGGTCTTGCGGAAATAGTTCTCAAGATACCGCTGATAGGAAAAATGCATAAGCGATGCATCGTTTACAAACAGTACAAAGCTGGGCGGCGCCGCCGCAACCTGCGTGCAGTAGAATATTTTCAGCCTGCGCCCCTTGTCGGACGGCGGCTGCATCACCGCCATTGCATCCTGAAGCGCGTCATTCAGTACGCCCGTGGATATCCTGCGCGTTGCCTGCTCATAGGCCGCCACAACATCGGGCAATATGCGGTTGAGACGCTGCCCAGTAAGCGCCGATATAAACTCCACGCTTACATAATCCATAAATGCAAGATCCGCCTCCAGCTTCTTTTTGAACTTGTCGGCCGTTTTGGAATCCTTCTCCACAGCATCCCATTTGTTTACAATAACCACCGACGCCTTGCCCTGCTCATGCACATATCCGGCTATCTTCACATCCTGCTCTGTTACGCCCTTTACCGCATCCACCACTATCAGCGCCACATCGCAGCGCCTTATGGCGTCCAGCGAGCGGATAACGCTGTATCTTTCAATGCTGTCGTCATCCACGCTGCGCTTGCGCCGTATCCCGGCCGTGTCCACTATATTAAAGGGGCGCTCCTGCCATATAAAGCCCGTATCTATCGCATCCCGCGTAGTGCCCGGTATATCGCTCACTATCGTGCGCTCCTGCCCCAGTATCTTGTTTACAAGCGAGGATTTCCCGGCATTCGGCTTTCCCACAACCGCTATGGAAATGCTGCCGTTTTCCTCCGCCTCCTGCTCTGCGGGAAGCAGCTGCACAATGCGGTCCAGCAAATCGCCTATTCCAAGCCCCTGCTGCGCGCTTATAACGCTGGGCTCGCCGAGACCCAAGGAATAAAAATCGTACACATCATGCTCCTGCTTCGGGCTGTCCACCTTGTTTACAACAAGAATTATCCTGTGATGCCGCCTGCGCAGATACTGCGCAATATCCGCATCATCCGCGGTAAGCCCCGCCCTTGCATCGGTAAAAAACAGTATCACATCGGCGGTGTCCACCGCCACCTCCGCCTGACGGCGCATCTGGCGGAAAAACACATCCTCGCTTTTAAGCTCTATGCCCCCCGTATCAACAACGGTGAAGGTCTTTCCCAGCCACTCTGCATCTCCGTATATACGGTCGCGTGTCACTCCCGGCGTATCCTTCACTATGCTCATGCGTCTGCCCAGCAATTTATTGAAAAATGTGGATTTTCCCACATTCGGTCTGCCTACTATGGCCACCAAGCCCTTCATACTTACCTCTTTCATAATCTCTGCATGAAGCTCAATACCATGACAACTTCACGCAAAAATTGTACCATAAAATTAAGAATAAACCGTAAAGACAGCGAAAAATATCGTTAAACAATTCGTTTTTCGGTTTGACCGCAGTCACTTGCGCATCTATTGCGGCTTTTCCTGCCCGATAAGGGAATAAACAAAGCTCTCCCCGTCGTTATCGGTGGGGCGTATGTTCACATTCAGCCACCCCTTCAGATCCTCCAGCGTAAGATCGTCCAGGAAGGTGTCCTTACCCTCCCTGAGCATACTCTTTGAAAGCAGCAGCTCACTTCCCAGCTTCTTACCCTCCAGCTGCACGGCAATATCCTTGCAGGTAAGCAGCCCCGTAACCGTAACGCTTTCACCGAAAAAGAAATTGCGCACCGGATATACCTGCACCGAAAGGTTGGGAAAGCGCTCCTGCACCTTCTGCGCCATCTTGCGGATAAACGGCGCCACCGATACCCCGCAGGCAATGGATATTTCCCTGTCGGTGATCCACGGCGGCAGCAGCGGATCCTCCAGTGTTTCCGTAACCTCGCGCTCCATCTTTGCAAGCATGCCCACTCCGTTGCCCAGCTGACAGAAATCCTCATAGGTTTCGTACTTGGGCACATCCTGCCCTGCTATCAGGTACATCTCGTCCGCCGCGAAGATAAAGCGCGTCCCCTTCATTTCAAGGCACCGCTTCTGCCAGTCCTCTATCTCCGCAAGAATGTACGCCGCATCGGACGGCATCACCCGGCGCAGCTTTTCCAGCCCGCTTCTGTGATAGGTAAGCCCCACCGGCACCACCGCAAGGCTTTTGCAGTGCGGATGCAGCACCAGCAGATCCTCAAAGGTCTTCCTCAGCTGGAAGCCGTCATTATACCCGGGGCACAGCACCACCTGCGCGTGAAAATCTATTCCGCCCTGCGCCAGCTTTTCAAGCATAGGCATTATCTCGCCGCCCTTGGGGTTGCCCAGCAGCTTCGCCCTCAGCTCCGGATCGGTGGCATGCACGGAAATATAAAGCGGGCTTATCTTTTGCCTGATTATTCTTTCCAGCTCCCCCTTGCGAAGATTCGTAAGGGTAACATAGTTGCCCATTATAAAGGACATCCGCCAGTCGTCGTCCTTTACATACATGGTGGAGCGCATATGCGGAGGCAGCTGATCCACAAAGCAGAAAAGGCACTTGTTGCAGCAGTGCCGCAGCTTTATCATGTCGTTTTCAAAGCTAAGCCCGATTATCTCGTCCTCGTATTTGTCAATATCGTATATCGTGACCTCGCCCGAAGCATCCATCACGGACATGGAAAAGCTTTCCTTGGACTGATAATACTCGTAATCCAGTATATCCTCCACCGGCTGCTCATCAAAGGCAAGCAGATAATCTCCCGGTTTTATTCCCAGCTCCTCTGCTATTGAGTTTTCCGCTACGGCCGTAATCTTATGCTTCATAATATGCCCTTTTCACAAAATCGCTTACAAGTCTTATACTCCTTATATATTATCCGATATTTCGACCGAATTGTCAATGTGCAATAAATAAAATCCGTGCAAAAGCGCAAATAAATCCGGATATCGGCAAATACTAACAGCAGCAATATCCGCCAATGCCTTCCGCCCAAAGCCTTTATTTTTTGTCCCTCGGCACTGTCCGCCGATGCGGCGATACACAGATTTTACATTTCTTTACGATTATTTTTCTTTTGGACGCATGCGGATTTTACCTTGCCGCCGTAGAATGGCAGCGTAGAAAAAAGATATATAAAAAATGTTTTCTAAGGAGGAAACAGATATGAACAAAGGTATTAAAAAGTTTCTTATAGGCGCAGCCGCCTGCGTGCTTGCACTTACTCTTACCGCCTGCGGCCAGAGCAGCGCCTTTGATGCAAAAAAGGACATCACCGTCATCTCCCGCGAAAAGGGATCCGGCACCCGCGGAGCCTTTATAGAGCTTTTCGGAATTGAACAAAAGGACGCAAACGGCAACAAGGTGGACCGCACCAGCAGCGAAGCCCAGCAGACCAACAGCACCTCGGTAGTGCTTACGACCGTCGCAGGCAATAAATACGCCATCGGCTATATCTCTTTGGGCTCCCTGAACTCCACCGTAAAGGCCCTCAAAATAGACGGCGCCGAAGCTACGGCGGAAAATGTCAAAAACGGCTCCTACAAAGCCTCCCGTCCCTTCAATGTAGTATATAAGGGCGAGCTTGACGAGCTTGCAAAGGATTTCCTGGGCTACATCATGAGTGCCGAAGGTCAGGCCGTCATCGAAAAAGCCGGCTATATAGCCTCCGATGCCTCCGCTGCCCCCTATTCCGGAAGCAAGCCCGCAGGCCGCATAACCGTAGGCGGCTCCTCCAGCGTAACACCTGTTATGAACAAGCTCAAGGAAGCCTATGCCGCCATCAACCCCTCCGCCGAGATCATCATTCAGGAATCCGACTCCACCACCGGCATCAACGGTGCCATTGACGGAGTGTGCCAGCTGGGCATGGCCTCCCGTGCACTTAAGGACAGCGAAAAGGAAAAAGGCCTCACCGATGTAAAAATTGCGCTGGACGGCGTTGCGGTAATCGTAAACAACGAAAACCCCACCGATGCCCTCACCTCCGCGCAGGTAGGCTCCATCTTCATGGGCGAAACCAAAACCTGGGAGCTTAAGTAAACTCAAGCGAATGTATCGGCAAAGTCCCGCAGGCACAAAGTGCAGGCGGGCTTCGCCGTATAATGACATCCGCACGGTAAATGGCCCGCCCGTCGGTTTAACTATAAATATTTCTCCCAAAGGGATGCTCTCCCCGCGGGGAAAGGAGCAGCTATGAAGGCAAAGCTTACGGAAACATGCAGCCGGCTCGTATTCCTTATATGCGCCTGCATCACCATTATCGCTCTGCTTGTAATAATCATATTCATATTCAGCGGGGGCGCTCCCGCCATAAAGGCAATAGGCCTTTGGAATTTTCTCACCGGTACGCAGTGGATGCCGGAAAACGATGTTTACGGCCTGCTGCCCATGATATGCGGCAGTATTCTGGTAACCCTGGGCGCAATGCTTATCGGCGTACCCCTGGGTCTGCTTACCGCCGTATTTATGTCCCGCTTCTGCCCCAAAAAGCTCTACCGCATTCTGCACCCCTTCCTTGAGCTGCTTGCCGGCATCCCCTCCGTGGTATACGGCTTCTTCGGGCTGGTGGTGCTGGTTCCCCTCGTGCGGGATCTCTTCGGCGGCGGGGGCTTTTCCCTGTTTACCGCAGCGCTGCTGCTGGGCATCATGATACTGCCCACCGTAATAGGCGTCAGCGAGGCCTCCATAAACGCCGTCCCCGATGATATCTACTACGGCGCGCTCGCCCTTGGCGCAACACATGAAAAAAGCGTATTTACCGCCGTGCTCCCCGCCGCCAAAAGCGGCGTGGCTGCCGCCGCGGTGCTGGGCATGGGCCGCGCCGTGGGCGAAACCATGGCGGTCATAATGGTGGCCGGCAACCAGACCCGTATGCCCACCGGGCTTTTCAACGGCGTAAGCACCCTTACCGGCACCATTGTAATGGAAATGGGCTACGCCGCCGATCTTCACCGTCAGGCGCTCATAGCCACCGCCGCCGTGCTGTTTGCCTTTATACTGCTTATAAACCTTGTGTTTGCCCTTATTAAAAAACGCAGTAAAATGTAAGGAGGAATAATATGAAAAGCAACACCTCTTTGACGCAAAACAACGCCTCTCATGCAGCCGTAGGCTACCGCCGAAGCATCTCCTCGGTCGTTCTGCGGGTGCTCACAGTGGGCGCCGCCGCAATCACCTCCTGTATTCTGCTTTTTCTCATAGGCTACATCCTTGTAAAGGGTCTGCCGCATCTTACGCCGGAGCTGTTCTCCCCCAAATTCACCTCGGAAAACAACTCCCTGCTGCCCGCCCTTATTAACACCGTATTTATGACGGTTCTGTCCCTGCTTATGGCGGTGCCCCTGGGCATAGGCGCCGCTGTTTACATGACGGAGTACGCCCGCCGCGGCAGCCGCCTTGTGCGCATAGTCCGTATGGCGGCGGAAACCCTCTCCGGCATCCCCTCCATAGTATACGGGCTCTTCGGCTACCTTTGCTTTGTGGTAACGCTGCATTTCGGCTATTCCCTGCTGGCGGGAGCCTGCACTCTTACGATAATGGTGCTGCCCCTTATAATGCGCACCACAGAGGAAGCGCTTATAAGCGTTCCGGACAGCTTCCGCGAGGGCAGCTTCGGTCTGGGTGCGGGGCGCCTGCGCACCGTAATGAAAATAGTGCTTCCGGCCGCCGTGCCCGGCATACTCTCCGGCGTGATACTTGCAATAGGCCGTATAGTGGGCGAAACCGCCGCCCTTATATATACAAGCGGCACATATACCGAGATCTGCACCGACCTTATGCAGTCGGGGCGCACGCTGTCGGTGCATATGTACTCCCTGTCCCGCGAAGGTCTTTATATTGACCAGGCATATGCCACCGCCGTGGTGCTGCTGATACTCGTGGTGGGCATAAACGCCCTTTCCTCCCTTGTGGCGCATAAAATTTCCTCCCGTGCCCAAGGTAAATAATTGCGGCGGAGGCCTCTGTAAAATACGCAAAAAACAGCAGAATCCGCACAGCAGCTTCCGAATACTGAAAGTGAGATGATTTTATTATGAAAAAAGCACAAGCAACTACCGATATAAACTCCGCCGCCGTGTGTGAAAAGCCGGAATACAAAATGGAGGTGCAGAACCTCAACCTTTGGTACGGTGCCTTCCATGCCCTTAAAAATGTGAACCTGGGCGTAAAGGAGCATGAGATCTGCGCCTTTATCGGCCCCTCCGGCTGCGGTAAATCCACCCTTCTTAAATGCCTTAACCGCATGAACGATCTTGTCGAGGGCTGCCGCATCGAGGGCAAGGTGCTCCTTGACGGCAAGGATATCTACACCGGCACCGATATAAGCCTGCTCAGAAAGCGCGTAGGCATGGTGTTCCAAAAGCCCAACCCCTTCCCCATGAGCATATACGACAATGTGGCCTACGGCCCGCGTACTCACGGGGTGCGCAGCCGCGTGCAGCTTGACGAGCTGGTGGAGGAGGCTCTGCGCTCCGCCGCCATATGGGACGAGGTAAAGGACCGCCTCAAAAAAAATGCTCTGGGTCTCTCCGGCGGGCAGCAGCAGCGTCTGTGCATAGCGCGCGCACTGGCCGTGCAGCCCGAGGTGCTGCTTATGGACGAGCCTACCAGCGCCCTTGACCCCATATCCACCGGTAAAATTGAAGAGCTTGCGCTGCGGCTTAAAAACGATTATACTATAATCATCGTAACGCATAATATGCAGCAGGCCGTGCGCATAAGCGATACCACTGCCTTCTTCCTGCTTGGTGAGGTCATAGAGCACGCCCCCAGCGAGCAGCTGTTTTCCGCCCCTGCGGACAAGCGCACCGAGGATTATATCACCGGCCGCTTCGGCTGAAAAGGCAGCCGCTTGTCGCTTTGCCTTTATAAAAATCACTCTGAAAGGATGTTGTATATATGCGTAACAGCTTTGATGAACAGCTTAAAGAACTTAACCGTGAGCTTATAGAAATGGGCTCCCTGTGCGAACAGATAATAAGCGGCGCAACGGGCGCCCTGCTTAAAAACAGCGATGAGCAGCGCAAACTGGTGGACAGCATCGACGGCAGCATCGACCGCAAGGAACGGGATATAGAGGCGCTGTGCATGCGCCTGCTGCTGCGCCAGCAGCCCGTTGCCCGCGACCTGCGCCTTATATCCTCCGCTCTTAAAATGATATCGGATATGGAGCGCATAGGCGATCAGGCAGCCGATATATCCCAGATAACCGTTTTCATGCAGGGACGCTCCCTCCCAATTCCCCACATCGAGGCCATGGCGCGCCGCAGTGCGGAAATGGTCACCTGCGCCATAGACTCCTTTGTGCGCCGGGATCTTGAAAAGGCCCGCAGTGTCTACCGCATGGACGACGCCGTGGACGATTTGTTTATCGAAATAAAACAGGAAATAGTACGCCTGCTTAAAAATAATGAGGATGGCGAGCTTTGCCTTGACTACCTTATGATAGCCAAATACCTTGAACGCATAGGCGATCATGCCGTAAATGTTGCGGAATGGGTGGATTACGCCATTACCGGCAGCCATGATGCCGATTTTCCCGAGCAGTAATCCTCCGCCTCCGCAAAGAGCAGCGGCTGAGCTTGCAGCAGCATACCGCGTCCTTAACGCATATTTGCTGTTTGCAGCTGCAAAAAACATACTCAGCGCCCCAAAGAAAGGAAAAGGTCATGAAACGCAAGATAAACTTAAGCTTCTGCCTGTTATGCAGCCTGACCGTGCTGCTTACGGCGCTTGTTATAACCACTTTGCTGTATAACGATTACAGTCAGAGCATAAAGGACGATCTCCGCAAGGAGGCCGACTATATAGCGGTCGCTTCAAACGCCGAGCAGGACTATCCGGCAAAGATACTGCACACCGCCACCGACCGCATAACCCTCATCTCTGCCGACGGCACGGTGCTGCTTGATTCCGATGCCAATCCGGCAGAGCTTGGCAGTCACGCCCAACGGCCGGAATTTATCGCCGCAAAGGAAAACGGCTACGGCGAAAGCACCCGTGTAAGTGATACTCTGGCACAAAAAACCTACTATTGTGCCGTCCGTCTTGCAAACGGCAGCGTGCTGCGCGTGGGGCGCACCACCGACAGCATCCTTTCCTCCTACCTCTCCGCGCTGCCTTGGCTGCTGCTGTGCGCCGCGGTAACTCTGCTGCTATCCATAGCAATATCCGCGCTGCTCACCCGCCGCATAGTGGAGCCCATTAACCGCATCGACCTTGAAAACGCGCAGGATGCTCCCTATGACGAGCTTGCCCCGCTGCTGGAGCGCATACGGGCGCAGAGAAAAGAGATAAACTCCCAAATGGAGGCTCTTAACAAAAAGGAGCAGGAATTCTCCTCCCTGTCTGACAACATGCGCGAAGGCTTTATAATGCTTAATTCCAAATGCGAGGTGCTCACCGCCAACCGCAGTGCCTGCCGCATTCTGTCCATACAAAACGCCGATATAAATGGGCGTAACCTGCTGGAGCTCAGCCGCGACCCCGAGCTTGCAAGGCTTGCTCCCGCAGCCTGCGGCGGCAAAAAAGGCAGCATGGCGCTGGTAATGGAGGGGCGCACCTATAAGGTGCATGTCTGCCCCGTAAGCGGCGGCGGAGCCGTGCTGCTTATGCTGGACGCCACCGAGGAAATAGCCCGCGAACGGCTCAGACAGGAATTCTCCGCAAATGTTTCCCACGAGCTTAAAACTCCCCTTACGGTGATTTCCGGCTACGCCGAGCTGCTTAAAAGCGGGCAGGCCGACCCCGCAAGCGTGGAGCTGTTTTCGGAAAAAATATATTCCGAGGCCGCGCGCCTTATTGCCCTTGTGGAGGATATAATCCAGCTTTCCTATCTTGACGAGAATCGCACGCTTCCCCGCACCGAGCCTGTGGAGCTGCTCAGCCTTGCAAAGGATGTAGCCGAATCCCTTGAGCCCAAATGCCGCCTGCGCAATATACATTTCAGCGTTACCGGCACTCCCGTTACGGTGCAGGGCATACGGCCGCTCATGCGCGAAATGGTGTATAACATATGCGAAAACGCCGTTAAATACAATGTGGAGGGCGGAAGCGTAAGCGTAAATGTAAGCGACACCGGGCAGGATATACGCCTTGAAGTAAAGGATACCGGCATAGGCATACCGGAGCGCGATCTTGAACGCGTATTTGAACGCTTTTACCGCGTGGACAAAAGCCGTTCAAAGGCCTCCGGCGGAACCGGTCTGGGGCTGTCCATTGTCAAGCATGCGGCTGCCGTGCTTCGCGCACGGGTCAAGCTTTCCTCCGTTTTGGGCAAGGGCACTACCGCCACCGTTATTTTCCAGCGCCCCGAAAGCAAATAAATTATGCAGCTGATATTTAGCCGAAATACCGCCGAATCAAGCGCACATGTGCGTATGCACATATATACACTTATGCTTGTAAGCTTAAAATAGTATTAAAATCACTTTCACAATACAGCATTGTCCCGGCAGCCTTCCGCCGGGACAATGCTTATGCTTTATATAGTGCCGCCCTCGCCTGCTTTTTTATGTTGACTTGCCCCATCGCGGCGCGCTATAATACCCGTAACATCAAAAACGCTTTTGTATCGGGAGGTTATTATGGAAATAAACTGTGAAAAAATGATATTCGCCGTTCTGTCCGCCGAGGACGCTTCCGAGCTTGTAGCCGATCTTAACTCAAACGGTCTCTACGCCACCCTTTTAAGCTCAACCGGAGGCTTTTTGCGCAAAAAAAGCGTAACCCTTATGATAGGCCTTGAAAAAGCCCGTCTGGAGGAGGCTTTGAGCATTCTCAAGAAACACGCGGGGGAGCGGATGGAAACCACCTATCTTACCGGTGCCGGCATGATAGGCATGCCCGCAATGCCCACAAAAGTGGCCTGCGGCGGCATTACCGCCTTTATACTCACCGTGGACGGATGCGTAAAATATTGAAAAAAACGCGTTAAAAAGCTGCAAAAAAACGATAAAAAACAGGCAAAAAACGCTTAAAAAAACCATCAAAAATCAAACCGAATTTTTTCAACTGACAGAATATGAACAAAAACAGCAGTGCCCGCAGGGCACACGGTATGCCGGAGGATTTTTTCGGCTCGGCTCCGATAGGTAAAATACTTCTTAAAATTGCGCCGCCGGTTATGCTGGCGCAGCTTATACAGGCATTATATAATATTGTAGACAGCTTTTTTGTGGGACGCTTTTCCGACGATGCCCTGACAGCAGTTACCGTAATATACCCGCTTCAGATAGTGATAGTTGCACTGGCGGTGGGCACGGGAGTGGGCGTAAACACCTATATGGCACGCAAATATGCCAAAGGCCAGCCGGAAAAGGCTGATGCCGCCGCAGGCACCGGCACGGTGCTTGCCGTTATTTCCTGGGCGGTGTTTGCGCTTTTGTCCGCGCTTATAATGCGCCCCTATGTTATGACCTCGGCAAAGGAGCCGCAGGCCGTTGAGCAGGCGGTAACATACGGCAGCATAGTATGCATAGGCAGCCTGGGCACCTTTCTTGAAGGCTGCTGGTCCAAGGTGCATCAGGCCGGCGGAAACATGAAGCTGCCCATGCTCGCACAGGTTGCCGGCGCGCTTACAAATGTGGTTCTTGACCCCGTGCTTATATTCGGCCTTGGGCCCGTGCCTGCAATGGGCGCCGCCGGGGCTGCGTATGCCACCGTGGCAGGACAATGCGTTTCCGCCGTTATCACCGGCATAAGAGGCTTCCGCCGCCCGCCGGCCAGCCTTCATGATTTTGCGCATTACTGTGCCAAAATATACCGCTACGGCTATTCCTCAATACTTATGCAGATGCTTTATACGGTATATATCGTATTGCTGAATATGATACTTGCTTCGTTTTCCGATGCTGCGGTTACGGTTCTCGGGCTGTACTACAAGGCGCAAAGCTTCTTCTTTATACCTCTTATCGGTCTGCAAACCTGCATAGTACCCGTTTTAAGCTATAACTGCGCACGAAAAAGCTATGAGCGCTGCTGTGAAACAATGCGGGATTCCATGCTTATATCCGCCGTGTTCATGATAGTGGGCATACTTTGCTTCACCCTGCTGCCGGAGCAGCTTATGCGCATTTTTTCCGACTCGGAGCAGGTGATAGCCATAGGCAAAACCGCCTTTCCCATAATCGGCTCCAGCTTTATATGCGCCGTATTTTCCCTGATGCTGCCCGTGTTTTTCCAAGCCATCGGGCGCGGGCTGCCCAGCCTGATGCTGTCCCTTACAAGGCAGATATTCGTGCTGGTGCCGGTATTTTGGCTGTTTTCCTTTATAGGGCTTGACTACACCTGGATAGCGTTTCCTGCTGCGGAAACCACCGCAGGAGCCGTTGGGCTTATACTGTATTTGCGTCAAAAGCGCGCCTGGGGGCTGTGCAAAAAGAAGGATACCCCCGCCTGATGCATTAACCGCCTTGCTTATGTATTTCCAGCCAGCGCTCTTTTGTAAGCACATTGGTGTGCCCTATGCGCACCTCGTTAAGCAGCGGCACGGGAACATCGTTGCAGGTGTGATGAAAGACGAAGCCCAGCTTTTGCTGCACGCGCTTTGATTTTTCATTTCCGTCATAATAGCCGCACCAGACTGCCCTCATGCCCAGATCCTCAAAGGCATGCCGAAGCAGCTCCTGTGCAGCCTCCGGCATATAGCCCCTGCCCCAAAAGGGCTTACCCAGCCAGTACCCCAGCTCGCACTCATCCTCCCGCTGCGTCATATCCGTATGCCCGTTCAGCTTCAGCTCCGCAGAGCCTATGGCTATGTTATTTTCCTTTTCGCAAATTGCATAGCACTCCGCCCCGTTAAGGGCGTTTTTTATTACATTTCTGCTTTCTTCAACGCTTTTATGCGCAGGCCAGCCCGCAATGGGGCCCACCTCCGGGCTGCTTGCATATTCAAACAGGCTGTCAGCATCAGCCTGCATCCATTTTCTTAATATAAGCCGTTGTGTATGCAGCATTGTTTTTACCGTTCCTATCCTAAAAATATGCATTATTCTATCACACGGCACCCGAAAACACAAGCACGGCCGCAGCTGACTGCTGCGGCCGGTTTTATATTGCGGGCGAGGCCTTTTATTTTAATTAAACCGTCCCGGTTACGACAAGGGTGCTGCTGCCAGGAGTAAGCGTCCATTTACCGGAGGCATCCTGCGTATAGGTGGCGGCGGGCACCGTTATCTGCCCCGCCACCGTGGAAAAGGCTCCCGTAGAGGAATTGTAGGTGTAGTTGGCGGGAGTTGCCCATGCGGCCGAATTAAAGGTTACGGCAATGGGGTTCAGAATGGGATTGAAGGTATCGGCCAGCACTATTCCCGCCGACGCATCCGCTGCGCTGCTGCCGATGTTTTCGATGGTGAAGGTATAGGTCAGCTCACCGTTATCGGAAACGGTGGTGGGCGAAAGCGATTTGATGATTCTGAGCTCAGGCGCGGCCTGCGCGGTTATTACGGCCTGATCCGTAACGGCGGCGCTTATTCCGGCTCCCGTCACGGAAACTGTGTTGGTTATTGTGCTTTCCTGCGCCGGGGGCGCATATTCGTTTACCTTTGCTTTATAAACAAGCAATGCATTGCCGCCAGCCGGCACATTTATGCCGCTTATTACAAGGGGCGGTCCCGCTGTTGCCGTGGGAGCCGCCTGCAGCACGCCGTTTATATAATACTGTATTGAGCCATCGATATAGGTTAACGGATAGAGCGTGGAGGTGTTATAGGCATACGCGCCGAGATTATCGTTAAGAGTAAGGCCGGTAAGCGCGGCGGTGCCGCTGTTTACAAGGGATACTGCAAAGACGGCCTCGCCGTTTGGTGCATAGGTGCCGCCCACGGCGGTTTTGGACACCGTAAGCAATTCCTGAAGGGTGCCGGTGACGGTATTTGATACCAGAGTATTTCCGTTATAGGACAAGGTTGCAGCATTAGTGAAGGTTGCCATTAAGATTCCTCCCGTTTTAATACGGCGGAGCACAGGCTCCGTTTTTTTGCACAGTTTTTCAAAAAAGCAGCATAATACCGCTTTGCTAACAATAATATGCTGCATTGTGCAATATGTTTCCGCCCGTAACGGCAAAAAGCAGTGCCTGAGGGCACTGCATGTATGTTATATGCAATTTCCGTTCATCTCTTATTTATCTGTCCACACTTCGGCTGCTGCATGTTTTCTTACCTTGCTTCTTCACTATTTTATTACTTTGCCAAAAATCCCGTATGTAAGTGAAAAGTGAAAAGTGAAGAGTGAAGAGTGAAGAGTGAAGAGGTAATAATAAGCCCGTACCTGATATGCGTTTTTCTCTTTGGCAACTTTGATTATTTCGTTCAGCATAGCTGATGCGATGTCTTGACAGCGCAGGTTTGTATAATATGACTTCAATTATATTTACAAAGATTTCGCTTCGCTCGACCGGTGCAGTGATTTCGCGCTTGAAAGCCCAAGAAAACCGATAATGGTGTCTTCAATTACGGAAACAATAGAATACCCGCTGTCTCGAATGACATTTTTGATTTCCGGATATTCGTTTAATAACATTTGCTTTTCGGCTTCTGTTCCGAATCATATTATTACATCGTTACGCACGGTTATTCCCCTTCGCCGTGTTTATAGATGCAATCAAAATTCTTTTCACCTCAACACATCTGTCAAGTATTGTTCTGTCGCTGTAATAGCCGCTTTCAATCAAAAGCTCAAGCCAATATTCTGTTTCGGAGCATTCTTTGAGAGCGATATGTAATTTTGCCACGAAATCTGCTTTGCCGTGTGCATAAAAAGCCTCGTGAATATTTGCCCCAATGCTCGTTCCCGAACGCAAAAATTGATTGATCAGTGCACTTTCGCATTTTTCCTCACGCAAAACACTACACGCGCGTATTACCTCCAAAGCAAACGCTTTTGACTTTATCATCAATGGACTTGCGGGCATATTACATACTTCCCCCTTTTATCTTGTATCATTGTACCACAAAATCCACTACTTTACTACCTTTATCATAATAAAAAATTGCTTTTCGCCTTGGCGAAAAGCCACATCACTTCTTCACTATTCACTATTACTTATTACTTTCCAAAAACCTTCTCGGACGGATTTAGTGAAGAGTGAAGAGGTAATAAGTAAAACTCCCGCACTGACGCGCGGGAGTTTTGTGGGAGGACTATAAAAAAGATTTTTTAGCCTTTTTAGGTTGGTATTTGTACCCTTACAAAAAATCTTGAACTTTCAAGGTTAGGGGCGGAGGTGAGCTGCTGTCATTCGGTCAGCGGCTGCACCGATTTGAGACCGCCTTTGAATATAACGGTGACCTGTTCTTTTGAGTCGACCACTATGCATTCGAGCAGTTGGCGGACGATTTGGTCATCGTATTCCATCGGACGGTTTTTTATGCCGTCCATTATTGTATAGATATCATCGAGTCGGGATTTTGCGTTTTCTCGCCGTTGCTCAGCGTCGGCTATGTTGTCGAGCTTCTGTTGCAGGCGGCTCTTTTCGTTCATGAGCCGAGTTGCAGTTTCCTCGTCAAAGGCTTCCACTGTTTCTGTGGATACTCGGTCGAGCATTTTTCTGAACTCTGCGTCAATCTCGGCGATCCGCACTTGCAGGTCGAGGCTGTTGTCATCGCTCTTTTCGCCCTCTAATCCCATACCGATATGCAGTTTCAGTGTTCGCAGCACCTCGGTGTTTTGGTTGGCGGTTTCCATGATTGCTGTCATAACAGCCTTTTGCAATATGCTTTCTTCTATGGTCGGCGAGTTGTGGCAGTATTTCTTGCCGTAGTCAAGACGATTTATGCATCGCCATACAATTTTCTTTTTGCCGCTTGCCGTCCATGTGCATCGGCGGTAGGCGGATTTGCATTCGCCGCAGACGAGCAGTTCTGTCAGAGCGTATTTACTTGAGTATTTGCCTTGCTCGGTCTTGGCTTTTCGGCTGATCTTGCGTTTGCCGGAGCGCCTTGCGAGTTCCTCCTGAACTCTGCCGAAGGTAGCCGAGTCGATAATGGCAGGATGGCTGTTTTCCACATAGTATTTCGGACGTTCGCCGTTGTTGACTCTGACCTTTTTGCTGATGCAGTCGGTGATGTAGGTCTTATTGATGATGGCATCGCCTTTGTACCTCTCATTGGAGAGAATGGACTGTATCGTGGAAAACTGCCACTCTGCTTTTCCCGTCGGGCTTTTGATGCCCTTTTCTTCAAGTAGTTTGGCAATTCCTTTTAAGCTGTCGCCTGCGAGGAAGCGGTCATATATAAGGCGGATCGTTTCGGCTTCTTCGGGGACGATTTCGGGTTGTCCGTCCTCGCCCTTGCGGTAGCCGAGGAAGTTCTTGTATCTGAATACCACCTTGCCTTCACGGGCGGCCTGCGCCTTGCCCCATTTAATGTTGGCGCTGATATTTTCCGATTCGCTTTGGGCGATGCTGCCGTAGATGGTGATGTAAAACTCGGCACCGGGCTGATTGCTGTGGATGCCCTGCTCCTCGAAGTACACATCGACACCGAGGTCATTGAGCAGTCGGACATACTTCAAGCAGTCCACCGTGTTCCTCGCAAACCTTGCAATGGATTTTGTGATGATCATGTCGATTTTCCCTTGCTTGCATCGGCGGATCATGCGGTTGAATTCATCTCGGTTTTTCACGCTTGTGCCGGAGATGCCCTTGTCGGCGTAGATACCTTCAAGCGTCCATCCGTTTTCGGAATTGATGCGTTCATTATAGTGCTGCACCTGATTTTCGTAGCTGTTGAGCTGTTCCTCCTGCTTAGTGGAAACGCGGCAGTATGCCGCCACCCGCAGGACTCGGTAATGGGTTTTCACGCTTTCTCTGACCGATACGGTCGGTTCGATTACCCGCACCACTCTCTGAGGTGCGACTATTGTCTGTTGCATGACCTTGCTCCTTTCGTATGATCTGTCCGTTCAGCAGTATGATATCTGCTGTCTTGTCGGTGTACAGGCGTATTTCGCTGACCGTGCGGTTCAGCCGCTCGGCGATGTCTGCCGTACTGCCAAGTTCGGCTTTCAGCCTTTGTACGGCGCAGCATCCGTTGCCGAGTTCTTTATATTTCCGGGCGAGGCACTCAGTCATTTTGCTTCGCAACACCGTCTTGTCGATTTCCGCTGCGTCAAGCATACGGCTGATCTCGTTATTCAGCCATGTTACCTCGGCGCTCGGTTCGTAGGGCGCTTCGGCAGGCAGTGTGATGCTGTCGGCGGTTACCGTGCCGAGAAGGTCGGCGAGTGCGGTCAGCAGTTCAGTATCGGATATCTCGATCCGCAGACGGCAGGCCGTGTTCTCACAAGTCCAGCGCTCTTGGCATTTGCATCGGCTGTCATGTCGGCGGCGCATTCGGTCACCGCAGCTTGGGCATCGGACGGGGACGGTCAGCTTGAATATGTCCTGTGCTTTGTCCGTGTTCTTTTGTGTGTTGCGCCCATGCTTTATTTTCTGTATTTTCTCATAGGTCGCTTGGTCGATGATCGGTGGATACACCTCTGTGCCGAGATATTTTGTATTGTCAATGAGATGCTTGAGCCGCCCCTTGTTCCAGCCGGTAACGCCGTCCCTGTATTCGATTTTCTCTCTGTTCAGCTGCTCGGCTATGGTCAGCATAGAGGAGCCGTCAAGGTAGGCGGCGTATATCCGCTTAAGCACCTTGCTTTCCTGCGGTTCTGTGACGATAACGCCGTCTTTACAGCAGTAGCCGTAAGGCAGGGTTCTGTTTTTCATCCGGTTCTCACCGTCCTTTCTTGGGGACTTGCTCGGTCAGTGCAATGCCGCCGAGGAGCTTGAAGGTCAGTTGTTCGCTGCTGTCCACCGTGATGCTCTCGACGATTTCGTCAAACAGCCCGTTGTCAAACTCGACGGTCGGCTCGTATTCATCGAGTATGCCGTTTAGGTCTTTGATGGCGGCGAGCCGTTGGTCGTCCTCATCCTCAGTGAGCTTTTGCCGCCGTTCTATTCGCAGCTCGGTGAGGCGGTTGCCGATTTCCGAAATCTGCATGGCATACTCGGCAGCGTTCAATGCACCGCTTGTATGCAACCGTGCAATGATATGATTCTTTGCACCGAGGTCGGCAATCTCTTTGTCTATCTGCCGTATGCGTTCCTGATTTCGGCTTGTACGGTCCTGCATGGTTTCCATTTGGTGAATCAGCGTACCGAGCAGTTCGCCTCGGTAGGTTTTCAGCTTGATAACCATATCGGTGAATATCCCGTATACGATATCCTCACGCACATGGCGGTGCTGACATTCGGTTGCACCGGACGAGCGGCAGGAGCCTATCCAATGCGCTTTGCCATTTACCACCTGATGCCGGAAGGCTCTGCCGCATTCGGGACAGCGCAGCTTTCCGGTCAGCGGATAGGACTTTCTTTTGCATCTTTCCGTTTTCCGTGAGCGCAGCAGGTTCTGTGCCGCCTGAAAGGTTTCTCGGCTGACGATGGCAGGATTGCTGTTCTCTACATAGTATTGCGGCAGCCGTCCGTCGTTTTTCATTTTCCGAAACGGCAGGGTTTCGGTGGTGTAGCTCTTTTGCAGGAGCGCATCTCCCATATAGCGTTCGTTGTTCAATACATAGTTGATGGAACTCGGCAGCCATTTTTCGTAGCCGTGCTTCCGCGGTATGCCGTCCTCATTCAGCATTTTCGCTATCGCAAGCGTACCGTAGCCTTGGAGGTATAGATCGAATATGCGCCGTATGACCGCCGCCTCCGTTTCGTTGATTACGAGCTCGCCGTCCTTGAGGTCGAAGCCGTAAGCCGGACAGGTGCAATTGAAGTCACCGGACTGCATCCGCTTTTGATAGCTCCAACGCAAATTCCCCGATATGTTCACACTTTCTTGCTGTGCGGCCATACCGGGGAATGTTACGATCATTTCCATATTCAGTTTTTCGGTGTCGATGCCCTGTTCCTCGAAATACACGCTCACGCCGATCTCTTTGCACATCCGCAGCAGTACAAGCAGCTCCTCGGTGTTCCGCGCCAATCGGGAAACCGATTTGACGATGATGCGGTCGACCTTGCCTTTCCTGCAGTCGGCTATCAGCCGATTCAGCTCGTCCCGCTTTTTCATCTCGGTTCCCGTGATGCCCTCATCGGCATAAATGTCGACAAGCTGATATTCGGGATGCTTCTTGGCATAGTCGCTGTAGTAGCGGATCTGTGCGGCGAAGGAGTGGAGCTGGTCGGTAGAGTCACTCGACACCCGGCAGTACGGGGCTAACCGAAGCCGTTCGGCTGTCTGCTTCTTTGTGCTTGTGATTTCAGTAATGTTCATGTCTTTCTCCTTTCCGCAAGGGGTCGCCTTGCTGTTATTCGCCTTTTGGCACGACACACCATACCACAATAGTTCGAATACTTCCAGCGGTTTTTCGCAAAAACTTGAGAATTAAGATTTCAGACATAAATAAGATCAGCATCGTAATGTTCGGCACTGATCTGAGTGATTCTTTCGTATTCATCCTCGGTAATGAGCTGCATGGCGAGGAGCATTTTCAGCAGGCTCACACTGTAAGCATAAGAGGAATTGTTGATGTCTTTCTTATCCATATTCTCACCTCACATTCTAAAAATAAAAGGTTCGGTGTCCGGCTCAAACAATTCGGAAAGCCGAGAGCCGTCTGTTGTTTCAATATCCATATCCTCGTTTGCAAAGGCTTTGACGATTTCTGCAACTGCGGCGGTGTTTCTTCCCAAGCGGCTGATGTTAGGGATAACGAGCAGCTCGGCATTTTTGCTTTTCATGTCGGTGAGGATATCCTGCATTACAGCAGGCATTTTTTCTGACAGCTCTCTCGTAAAGGCAGAGCCGACAATATGGTATCCGTTTTCCTTGCAGTAGGCGTCAAGTTTGCTTTGTGCCGCAAGGAAGTCTGTGTCCGATGCCTGCGGCTGCATTCGGGTAAAGGTGTAGACTTTGATGTTGTTATCCATTGAGCAGCCCCTCCAAGTATTTGATGCCGAGGCTTACCACAATGGCACGGTCAACGGCGGCGAGGGTTTTGCTGTCAAGCTTGCCGATATATTCGCCGAGCCGTGCTTTGTCTATCGTCCTAATTTGTTCGAGCAGGACGGTGGATTCGGTTTTGAGACCGCTTGTCATTATCGCTACATGGGTGGGCAGAGCCGCTTTTGTTTTTCTGCCTGTGATCGCCGCCACGATGGTGGTGGGGCTGTGCTTGTTGCCCGTATTATTCTGTAAAATTAGGACAGGACGAATGCCGCCTTGCTCACTGCCGAAGCCTGCGCCGAAGTCGGCGGAATAGATTTCGCCTCGTTTAATCTCTTTCATATTAAGCCTCCGTTTAAGTAAAAAGGCAGCCGAGTGCTTTTGGGCAAACGACCGCCTTGTGTTTTGTATCAATCGTTCTTGGTTCTGTTCGTATTTGTCCACGACGCCCCGAACAAAGGAACGCATCCTCCGGTCATGCATTTGACCTCATTGGAATTCCACCACTCCCAGGAACTCTGCGAGGCGCCCTCATCGGCTGCGACGGCTTACGGCTCTTTGTTCGTACCGCTTCAACGCTCGGCCTGTGACTGGACGCAAGTATCATTATTGCTTCTGCTTTTTATGGCCTTCGGTGCGGATGCGCCGCACCGTCCGACTCAAAAGGTCGTGTGGCTTATCGGTTTCGCCGACGGCAGAAGGAAGGTAAAGGATGCGCTGTACTATTCGGTTTTCAAAGAACGGGCGGAGGCTATAGAGAAAGCCCCCTCACTTTCCATGCCGAAAAGTT
>CAKSKV010000017.1 GCA_934465535.1 uncultured Clostridia bacterium
CTGGCGGAAAAGGGCCTCATCGGCACCTTGATCGTCAAGGATCACTCCCGCTTGGGGCGTAACCGCCTCATTGTGGGGCAGCTCTTGGAAGAAGGCTTCGACAGCCTCGGCATCCGCTACATCGCCATTATGGACAACATCGACACTGCCAAGGGTATCAGCGATCTTGTCCCGATGCAGGACTTATTCAACGAGTGGCACGCCAAGAACACCAGTCAGAAGGTACGCAATGTGTTCAAGAGCAAGGGACTGTCCGGCGCACCGCTGACTACCAATCCGCCCTTTGGGTACCTGAAAGACCCGGAGAGTAAGAACGGCTGGATCGTGGATGAAGCTGCGGCAAAGACCGTGCGGCAGATTTTTGCTTGGTGTGTGGACGGCCTCGGACCTACGCAAATCGCCAAACGGCTGAAAGCTGGCAAGGTGCCGATGCCTACGGAGCACTGGTGCAATATCGGCAGGAATTGCAGCAGGCCGCCCGCCATCCCGTACAATTGGTGTTCTGCCACCGTGGCGGACATCCTCGGAAAGCAGGAATACTGCGGCGATACGGTGAATTTTTGCAGCACCACCAAATCTTTCAAGAACAAGAAGAAAATCGAGCGTCCGCCGGAGGAATGGCAGATCTTCAAGGATACGCACCCCGCCATCATCGACCGGGAACCCTTTGCCTTGGTGCAGGAGCTTCGTAAGCACCGCCGCAGGCCCACGAAAAGCGGCATCGTCAGCCCCTTTTCGGGTCTGCTCTACTGCGCCGATTGTGGAGAGAAGCTGTATTACAGTGTCACCAACAACTACAAGCGGGAGCAGGCGTATTTCTTCTGTTCCTCCTACCGCAAGAATTCCGAGGCCTGTTCTGCTCACTATATCCGTGAGAAAGTGGTGGAGCAGATCGTCTTGGAGAGTATGCAGCGCATCCTCTTGAATGTGCAGGTGTTTGAAAAGGAATTCGCCCGCAAGCAGATGGACTGCTACACAGAGGACAAGAAGAAGCAGCTTGCTGCCAAGCGCCGGGAGCTGAGCAAAGCGAAGAAACGCGTTGCGGAGATCGATGCCCTGATTCAGAAAATCTACGAGGACAACGCCAGCGGAAAGCTGTCTGATGAGCGCTACGCCACCCTGTCCCTATCCTATGAGGAAGAACAGAAAACGCTGAAAGCCGCCGTCCCGGAGATGCAGGCGTATCTGGAAACTGAAACGGATAAGACCGAGAGCTTGCAGCGGTTTGTTCAGAAGGTCAAGCAAATCACGGAGCTGAAAGCGCTGACCCCGGAGCTGATCCACGAGTTCGTGGACAGGATCGTGGTGTATGCACCGAGATACCTTGACGGCAAGCGAGTACAACTTTTAGACATCTATTACAGCGGCGTGGGCATCCTACACGAGCTGACCTCGGAGGAGATGGAAGAAGCCTTCCAGCAGCACATTACCGAGCGCAGCAAAGAGAAAACGGCATAACCACACGGGTTACACCGTTTCCGAAAACTTATTAAACTGAGATACAAGAGCCGCCCCGATCGCCTGCTTTTTTATTTTATGGCGGTTCTGATTGTGCTTTTTAGGTAGGACCGATGCTTTGGGCAAGGCGATGCTTTTTTGCGCGCGGCGGGCGCAGGGGCTGCGCCCCTTAAGCGCCCCCGCCCGGCCTTACGGCCGTGCCGGCGTTCGCCGTCGCCGCGCGCCCTCCGCCCGCAGCCTTTTGCACACAAAGCAAGCCCTCTCGCGCCGCCGCTGCGGTATCGTGCCTCTTTGCGGCGCATTCAAGTACATCGTCATAAATCCTGTTTTGCCGCTTTTTTGTAAAATGCTTCCGGCGTACATTTTTTTCATTGCGGTATCACATAATTTTCACAATAATATGCTATAATAACCAAAACCGATAACGGTAAAGGCGCACAGTCGCCGCAAAGAAGGGCATTGCCGGAAGAAACGGAGGAACAGGCATGGCAAAAATACTCATTGTGGACGATGAACCCAAAATATGCGATCTGATAGCAAAATACGCAGCCTTTGAAGGGTATGAAACGGAAACCGCTGCCGACGGAATGCAGGCAGTGCAGCTTTGCCGGCAAAAGGATTACGATCTTATAATAATGGATGTTATGATGCCGGAGCTGGACGGCTTTTCCGCCACGCGCGAAATACGCAAAACAAAGCAGACGCCCATAATAATGCTTTCGGCCCGCGGCGAGGAATATGACAGAATACACGGCTTTGAGCTGGGAGTGGACGATTATGTGCAGAAGCCGTTTTCTCCAAGAGAGCTTATGATGCGCGTGGATGCCATACTGCGCCGCTTTTCCGCGCGTGTGGAGCAGATGCAGGATGTTTTTCAGGTGGAAGGGTTGTGCATAAACTGTGTTTCCCACATAGTAACCGTGGACGGCAAGCGTGTGGACATGTCGCCCAAGGAGTATGAGCTGCTGCTTTATCTTGTGCGCAACCGTGGAATCGCGCTTACAAGGGAAAGGCTGCTTAATCAGGTGTGGGGCTACGATTATTACGGGGACGACCGCACGCTGGATACGCATATAAAGCTTGTGCGCAAGCTGCTGGGGCCGTATGCGGGCTATCTTGTAACAATACGCGGCGTGGGCTACCGCTTTGAGGAGTAAACCGGCGGGCAGATGGGTGCCGGGGATATAAAAACGGAGAGATAATATGCTTTCTGAGGATAAAAACGCCAAAACAAACGAAAAGGACGGCACATCTGCCGGCAAAGCGGCGAATAAAGACGGAAAACGAAAAGAAAAAAAGAACGGCGGAAGAGGCTTTTTCGGGCGTATAAGCCTGAAATGGCGTCTTTTTGCCGTTTTTTCCGGCTTTGCGCTGCTTATATTGCTGCTTTTGTGGCTGTTTCAAACCTGCTTTCTTGATACCATATACCGCAGGATAAAAATTGCGCAGATGAATTCCGCAGTTTCACAGCTTGCCTCCTGTTCCGCAGAGGAGCTGGAAAGCACGCTCAATCAGGCGGCGGAAAACGGCGGGCTGTGCATCCATGTTTTTGATAAGGAGGGCTGGCTGCTGGGGGCTGCCGGCACGCGCCCGTATTGCCTTATGCGAAAGCTGGGCTGGAGGGAACTGGAAATGCTCGCCCTGCGCGCGCAGGAAAACGGCGGAACATATTTTTCGCAGTTTGAGCAGGGTCCCGGACCTGCGGAGCCGGACGGCTATCTTATGCTGCATAAAACATCGGAGCGGCTTATAGCCATAGACGCCACCCTTACGCCGCTGGATGCCACCGTGTCCACGGTTCGGGTGACGCTTATAATTACTACGGTTATAACCGTGCTGGGCGCTGCGGTAATAGCGGTACTGCTTTCCCGCAGGGTGGCCTCTCCCATAGAAAGCATAACCGCCTGCTCGCGAAGGCTGCCTGAGGGGAAATTCGGCTTTGAGGTACCGGCGGACGCATATCCCGAAATAAAGGAGCTTGCCGGCACTCTGCAAAGCGCGGCGGTGGAAATATCCCGTACGGATGACCTTAAAAGGGAGCTGTTTGCCAATGTTTCGCACGATCTGCGCACCCCGCTCACCATGATAAGCGGCTATGCCGAGGTAATGCGGGATATACCGGGAGAAAACTCTGCGGAAAATGTGCAGATAATAATTGACGAGGCTCAAAGGCTTACGCGGCTGGTAAACGATATGCTGGATCTGTCCAAGCTGCAGTCCATAACCACCTTCGAGCCGGTAAAATGCAGCCTTACCGCCCTTATAAGCGATATACTGCGCCGTTATAACAAGCTGCGCGAAACTCAGGGCTATGTTGTGGAGTTTTCGCCCTCCTGCGAGGTTTATGTAATGGGAGATGAGCTGCGGCTTTCGCAGGTGATATATAACCTTGTAAATAACGCCATTGATTTTACCGGCCCGGATAAAAAGGTTATTGTCCGGCAGATATTAAAGGCGGACGGCAGGGTGCGCATCGAAGTGCAGGACAGCGGCGAGGGCATACCGCAGGATAAGCTGCCCTATATCTGGGACAGATATTATAAGGTGGATAAGGAGCATAAGCGCTCCCGCGTGGGTACGGGGCTGGGGCTTTCCATCGTAAAGGAAGCGCTGGAAAAGCACGGCGCGGACTACGGCGTGATATCGGGCAGCGGCGGCAGCACCTTCTGGTTTGAAATGAAAGCGCTGCCTTCCGAAAAAGGCGCAGCCGGCAACGGCTGATCCGATTGAATGTCTTTTGCAAAGGAGATAGAACGGAACTCAGAGCCATGGATAAATCCAACTGCCGCGACTGCATGCTTCTGGGCGTGGGTAAAGGATAAGAGCATTTTGTTGCCGATAATAAGCAATCCCTTGTTGAGGCCGCTTTTGAAATATTTTCGGGGAAAACACGGCGCGGAAATATGACGACGATATGCTGATCGATTATCGGAAATCACCCCAGTGCGACATCCAGCATCATCATTATGCTGAAGCCTGCCGCGAAAAACAAGGTGCCGATATTGGAATGGCTGCCTTGGGACATTTCCGGGATGAGCTCCTCCACGACAACATAGATCATGGCGCCGGCGGCAAAGCTGAGAAGGTACGGAAGCGCCGGGATGATGAGCCGTGCGGCAAGGAGGGTGAGAACGGCGCCGACAGGCTCTACCACGCCGGAGAGCACGCCGTCCAAAAAGGCACGGCCCTTGGTCATGCCTTCCGCACGAAGCGGCATGGAGATAATGGCCCCTTCGGGGAAGTTCTGAATGGCAATGCCCAAAGACAGAGCCAAGGCGCCGGCGGCGGTAATCTGCGCATCACCGGAGAGACAGCCGGCATACACCACGCCCACGGCCATGCCCTCCGGAATGTTGTGAAGGGTTACTGCCAGCACCATCATTGTGGTGCGCCCAAGCCGGCTTTTGGGACCCTCGGCCTGCCCGCTTTTTGCGTGCAGGTGCGGTATGATATGGTCAAGAGCAAGAAGAAACAGTATGCCTATCCAGAAGCCGGCAACGGCGGGAACAAAGGAAAAGCTGCCCATAGCGGACGAACGCTCTATGGCGGGGATAAGCAGGCTCCATACCGAGGCGGCTACCATAACACCGGCGGCAAAGCCGTTTAACGCGCGCTGCACGGCGTCGCTGAAGGATTTTTTCATAAAGAAAACGCAGGCGGCTCCCAAAGAGGTGCCCAGAAAAGGGATCAGTATGCCCCAAAAGGCTTCCATGATATTGCTCCTTTGCATTAAGCGTTAAAGGGTTTTAATAAATAATGCCGTGGGTTAGCTTACTCTAACCCGCGGCATTATTATAACAGCAAGCCGCAGTATACGCAAGCATAAACCGCGGCTTGTAAAATCGGTAAGCCGGTTTATTCTTTGCCGCCTCGGGGGAAGAAGACCACGCGCATCTGCTCTATGGCCTTTTTCTCAAGCCGGGACACATAGGAACGGGAAATGCCCAGCAGAGAGGCGACCTGCTTTTGGGTAAGGCGCCGAGTGCCCAGACCGTAGCGAAGGGCTATAACCGTGCGTTCCCTTTCGGGCAGGGCGGACAGCGCGGCGCGCAGCTGATCGCGGTGCAGGAGGTAGTCAATGCTGTCCGCCGCATCGCGGGAATCCGGGCTCAGTATATCCATAAGGGATATTTCGTTGCCCTCTTTGTCCGAGCCAACGGGCTCCTGAAGGGAGATATCGTTTTTGCGCCTTTTGGCGGCGCGCAGATGCATGAGTATCTCATTTTCTATGCAGCGGGAGGCGTAGGCGGCCAGGCGGACGCTTTTTGAGGGGTCGTATGTATTTACCGCTTTTATAAGGCCGATGGTGCCTATGGAAATGAGGTCGTCGGCATCCGGACCGGAGGCGTATTTTTTGGCTATGTGCGCCACAAGGCGTAGATTATGCTCGATAAGGCTGCATCGGGCTTCGCCGTCCCCCGACTGCATACGCAAAAGCAGCTCCTGCTCCTTTTCCGGGGGAAGCGGGTCGGGGAAGCCGCTGCGCGTGCCTATCTGCGCCACATAAAAAAGAAGGCGCTCAAAAAGCTCAAAAATCCACATATATCTTACTCCTTTTACTTTAATAATGGGAATCGGGGAAAAACTGTGGTGATACAATAGAGGATATGCCCCAAAAGAAAAAGTGTGCCTGTCCGAAGAAAAACACCGAAAAGATCAAAGGAGGCGGGAAAAAGGAGCACAAAAATAATCTTTAGCGTGATTTTATCGGTACAGTGCGCCGGACAGTGCTTTTTGGTTAGTATAGTGCAAGCTTAGAGTAGGATTGTGCATTTTCCTGCCGTATAAAATGATATATAATTTATTCGAAAGACATTAGAAAAATCATAAAAGGAGGAAAAACAGGTGAAACTTAGAATTGCGGCAATAGTATTGGCAATTGCGGCCGTTCTGCTTGCGGGCTGTACTCCGTCGCAAACCGCAGATACTACGGCTACGCCGACACCGACGCAGACTCCGGCAAAGGAAGCCTCTGTCAAGACGGGCGAAACCTACCGTATTCTCATATGGGACAACTATAATGAGAACGATTGGGTGCTTAACAACAGAAGCGGCCGTGCAAGCGAAATAAAAAAGCGCTGGGAGGATTTCCAGCAGCAGTACGGCATCAATATAACCTACATTGCCTCTCCCGGCGAAACATGGTTCAATGAGGCTTGCTCCACCGCTGCGGCAATGGAGCCCATGTGCGACATTTTCCATGCAGGCGGACCCTTTGCGCTGGTGACGGTGTACGGCTACGGCGGAGGCCAGGGCAGCATTCTGGAGCCGCTTAGCGATTATCCGCAGGCGGGCTCGTTCTCCGATACGGAATACTGGAATGTGGAGGCGCAGGCAAACAATGCGACCTTCGGCGGCAAGCTGTATTTTGCAATACCGCTTGAGGTGGGCTTCGGACAGGTGGCCTACAATCAGGTTACCTTCTTCAATAAGGATCTGTGCGCCCGTGCGGGCTATGAGGCCGACAAGCTCTATGAGATGAGCAAAAACGGCGAATGGACCTTTGATGCCATGCGTCAGGTGGCCATTGCCTGCAACGATCCCGATAACGGCGTATGGGGCATGAACTACGGTCAGAACAGCTGTGCAATGTTCGCCATGGTGACGGCGAACGGCGGATCGTATTTTGAAGTAAAGGACGGCGTGCCGTATTTTGACGGACATTCCCAGAACACGCTGGATGCCGTAGATTACTTCGTTAAGCTGGCAAAGGACGACAAGGTGGTATATATGGAGGGCGCTCCCGGCTACGATGACGATCATCCGCCGTTTGTGCGCGGCAAGCATGCTCTTATGCTTACATATGCAAACCGCGCGGAGAAAATGTACAAGAATAAGAAGCTGTCCTTCGGTATTCTTATGCCGCCTAAGGGGCCGGCTGCTCAGGATTATATTTCGGACAGCAACTGGTTCACTCCCTACTGCGTGATGAAGGGCACAAAGAATCCCGCAGGCTGCGTGCAGGTAATAGAGGAGTACATCCGTCCGGAATGCGGCATAAACTCCCCGGAAAACCAGGAGATGTTCCATGCTGAATGTACAATGTACACCTCGGATGACGGCTCGTTTGAAACGCTTTCCGATGTTCGCAGCAAGACCAAGAGCTCCTCTCTCATGAGCTGGGTAAGCGTTGCCGCAAACGACAGCACTATAAGCGGCTATCTCTTCGGCAGCGTGCAGAACTGGATAAAGGGCGAGGGCACGCCGGCGCAGCACTATGCGGCGGTGGAGGCTGCGGTGAATGAAGCCGTTAAAAACATGCTGGGCGCGCGATAAAGCATGTGCGGCGGCGGAAACTAACCCCGCGTAATGAGTAAAAACATAAGGTATCGGATAAAAAGCGGTCGTAAGGCCGCTTTTTTCTGTTGCTCTAACGACACCCTTGCGCGGGCGCATTTGAAATTTGCTGCCGGATGCGGAAGGGCTGTGGCATACTCAGTGCAAAATTGTGCATATTGTATATTCTTTTTCTTATACTGGCGGTGTTAAAATAGCTGCGGGATCATCGGATATCGCGGCGCTTTTGCAAAAGACGCTAAACCGGAAAACGGCAAAAGGCGGTATCCGATACTATAAATAAGAGAGGTTTGTATATGAAACGGACGGTTGCATTTTGGACGGCGGTGCTTATGCTGCTGTTGCTTATGCCGCTGGGGGTGTCTGCGGAGCCCTTCGGGGATTGGGACACCTCCGGCTGGAAGGCAGCGGGAGACGGCGTGCTGGCAAGCGCGGAGGGAAAGGATCTGAATGTGCTTTACTCAAAGGGCGCGGCGGGCGGAAATTGCCTGGAATTCGATGTTTATATCAAAAAAGTAACGGGAGATAACGATGCCAATGTAGGCGCGGCTTACAAAAGCGGAGATATACAGTATTTTTTTGAATACAACACAAAATCGAATCTTGCGCGCATACGGCGGCTGGGCAACGGCATAGACGAACAGGCGGGCGACGGCAAGAGCCTGGAGCTTAAGCAAAACGAATGGCATCACTTTATGATAGTATTTGATGTGGGCTGCGTGGAGCTGTATATAAACGGCTCCCTCATAACGGCGGGGCGCTATACCGCCGACGACAAAATGACGGGCGGCACCTGCTATATTCAAAGCTATTATACGGACATAGAGCTTAAGAATGTTGCCTTCAGCAAGGTGAAAATTACGCCCAGCGACAACAAACAGGAGAATGCTATGGAATACGATTTTGAATTCACGAAAAAATCCTCCGTGGAGGGTTTTAAGGCTGAAAACGGACGCGTGAGCTATTCCGGCGGCGCGCTTATGTACACACTGAACGGACAGGGATATCTGGAATCCCCGATAATAAGAGCGGACAAGGGAACGGCGTACAGTGCGGAGATGACGGTAAAGAATACGATATTCATGCGTCTGTGCAATAAAACCGGGGCGGATAAATTCCGCGTATATTTCACAACCGCTCAGGACGGAACCTATAACGAGGCGAAATCCCGCGTTTTTGATGTGCCTGCGGACGGCAAATGGCATTCCTGCTTCTTCAATTTTTCCGGCATTGCCGGGGCAAAAAGCTATCTGCGCGGTTTCCGTATAGAGCCGATAGGCGCAGCGGGCGGCAGTATTGCAATTAAATCCGTAACCTTTGAAAGGGAAAAGGAATTCTATGATTACGCCGGGGAAATAACCTACTGCACGGCGGATAAAAACAATGTTGTGGTGCAGGGACGCGCGGCGGAAAAGTTTGAGGGCAAGGAGGTATTCCTCTACGAACTGGATACGGCAAATTACACCCAGAGCTTTGCCGGGCTTGAACCTATTGCAAGCGCAAAGGTATCCGGCGGCAGGTTTACAATAACCGTGCCGCTCAAAGGGGAGAAGGTGACCCGGCTGTCCTCGCTGTTTCTTGCGCAGGTGGACGGAGTAAAGATATCCGACCGCTTTATGGTGGAGAACTGGCGCGACTTTACCGAAAATCCATATGCCTTCACCCTGCCCGATAGGACGGTGAAGGTTACCGATAAGGAATTCGGCGCGCAGGGCGACGCCTATACAGACGATACAAAGGCAATCCAAAAGGCGATAGACGCGGTTTCGGCGGCGGGCGGCGGAACGGTCATCATACCGGGGGACGATTCCTTCTACGGCAGAAGGTATATTGCAACAAATATAAAGCTTAAGAATAATGTAGAGCTGAGAATAGAAAAGGGCGCGGTGCTGTGGCAGTCTCCCCGCGTTAAGGATTATGCCTATGAGCCCGCGTTCGGGCATGATGTGTCCATCCCCGGCGTCAACTGGACGCTGGCAGCCTCCTGCCACAACTATCCGCTGCTTCAGGGCGACAATGTGAAAAATGTCCGCATTACAGGTGGAGGAACCGTCAGAAGCGTGGATACCGGCGGCGAAAACAGCGATTCGGTAAACAGCAACACCATATGGATAGGCTGCGAAAACCGTTTGCATCTGGTGCCCATCGGTTTTTGGAAATGCGAAAATGTAGAAATATCCGATATTGCGCTTGCGCGTACCAACAACTATCACATAAATATGCGCACCTGCCGCAATGTTTATATAGGCAATGTGGAGATGAAGGAGGTAACCTGTGCTTCGGGCGACGGTATTTCCGCCACCGTGGGCACAAAGAACCTTATGATCGATCGCTGCGTGCTGTATACAAACGATGATGCGGTGACCATCTGCTCCACCTATAACGATCCGCGCGGGCTTGCGTGGTGGCATGCAAACCCGGACGGCGACAATTGCGTGGAAAATATTGTAGTGGCGCACAGCAACCTGCACGGCGGACACGGAATAACATTTATTCCCTGGGGAACGGATGCACCCGATCTTTCCAAGCAGGAAATAAGGAATATCGAGGTGTACGACAGTATTCTGGGCGGCGGAATGATGTCGGTGGGCTCGTGGCCGGATAACCCCTATTACGGCAAGCAGCCCTATGACAACAGCGAAAAGGATGACTTTTCGCCCGTCAAGGATGTATATATGCACGATAACTACTACAAGGGCTTGTGCGATCTCGAGGCGCTTAAGGCTACCAACTTTATAACCGACTGCGGGCTGCACAGCGCGGAGAATTTCCTAAACGGCGATTTTGAGCGCAAAAACGGCAAGGAGGGCTGGGTATCCGGCCTTACGAACTGGTCGGTATCCGGCGATCCCGAGGTGGGCGTAACGGAAAAGGACGGGGGACATGCGGGCTATATTGCAAGCGAAGGACGGCTTTTCCAGGGCCTGTACATGCGGCCGGGCAAGCATGTTTTCACCATGGAGGCCACTCTTGAAAGCGGCGCTGGTTTTGTGTTTGTACGCTCATCGGAGGGAGAACTGTTCCGTCGGGAGCTGAAAGCCGGCGAAAAAACGGAGATATCCTATGAATTCTCCAACATAACGGGCTTTGAGGGAAGGTTCGGCGTGGAGATGACGCAGAAGGGGCGCATTGTTATTGACAATGCAAATGTAAAAACCGAAAAGCCGGAATATCCGAAGTATTTCACGGAGGATTTCCAGACGCGCACGGAACCGACCTTTGACTACGATTCCTGGAAGCTGGCGGCGGAGGGGGATAACACCTATCTCACTCTGCCTACGGGCGAGGTGGGCATACACAGCCTGATGATGAACGGAATTTATCGGGATTTTGATCTGAAATATGCCATCCGCGCGGGAAAAGTGGCGTACGGCTCTCAGGGCAATATTGCCGTATCTGTCTGTCGCAGGAATTCCGGAACGCAGTATTATGTGGAGTATGATATGGTAACAAATCTGTTCTCCGTGCGCAGATTTGTGGGAAATGTGGAGAAAAAGACGGCGCGCAAGTCCGTTAAGCTCAGCACCGGGGAGTGGCATACCTTCGGCCTGAGAAACAAGGAGGGCAAGCTGGAGTTCTGGCTTGACGGGCAGCTTATTATGGAGGCAACGGATAATAAGCCGCTGTCGGCCGCTGCACTGGGCATATTCAGCTATAATACCGCAATTGATATAGACTGCATTACGCTCTCTGAGGCGGGAACGCAGGATATGAGCAGTACGATAAATGTAAATGCAAAAAAATGGAAGCTGGAGTTTGACGCCTGCGGCGGAGAGCCGACGCCGGATGATCAGTATCTTGAGGCGGGGCAGAAGCCGATGGAGGTGGAGGATCCCGTCAAAGAGGGTTATGTATTTGCCGGTTGGACCTATAACGGGCAGAAGGTTGTGCTTTCGGAGTTTACCATGCCGGAGGGTGATGCTGTTCTGACGGCGCAATGGTCAACGGCGCAGAGTGCGGATAATTCCGGCACGCCGTGGGCGGTTATAGGCGCTGTGGGCGGCGCAGTGGTTGTGGCTTGCGTTATAGTTGCGTTAACTGCCGGAAAACGCAGAAAAAAGCCCCATGACAAGCCGCAAGCGTAACGGCGGCTTCCTGCCGGCCTTAAGGCAGGTATGAAAAAACATTTCAGGGGTGTGTTTTATAGAAAACAGAGCATACAGAGAATAAGTGTTCGGAGAATAAAGCGGCGGGCGGGACCCGCCGCTTTATATATCCGGAGTGTATGCATGTACATTCGCGCCGAAGCATACGGGCACGCGAAGCGGGTTAAAAGCGGAAAGCCGGCAAAGAGGCGCGCGTAGCAGAGGCTGCAAAGAAAAACGAACGGGCGCTGCCGAAAGCCGGCGGAAGAATCCGAAGATGATATATGAGGCGGGGGGTATTGCGGTGATAAGAGCGGATTTCGGCGTTTTCCGGCGGCGGGGAAGACAAAAATGAAAAAAAGTGAAAAAAGGGAAAAAAGTCGTTGACAAAAGGAGAAAGGTGAGTATAATTA
>CAKSKV010000018.1 GCA_934465535.1 uncultured Clostridia bacterium
CTGGGGCGGCAACTTCCAGCAGTGGGAGACCAGCGCGATAGGCTCCTTCGGCGAATCCTTCTGCTATGACCCGGAGACCGCGCACGGGCGCTCCTTTATTGACGATATCCGTCCTCTGGCGGTGGAATCCATGGGCGGAAAGTACGGCTGGACGGCCTGCAACGGCGGCGGCAACATGCTTATGTACAACACGGAAAAGAACGGCGGACTGATGTACTACAAGCAGGTTACCACCCGTTTCAAGAAGCAGGGCCCCAACCTTACCGAGGTTATATATTCCGGCGTTACGCTGGATAACGCGGTGCGTTTTGAGATAAAGGCGTATCTGCCGCGCACAAACGATGTATCCCGCGCATGGCACAGCTTCAGCTATACCTTCCTTAAGGATGTAAGCTTTGACAGAATGGTGTTCTATCAGTTCGGTGCGGACAACTATAACGACAACCGCTGGGATACCATGACGGTGGGCAATGACGACGGCCCCGTAAGCATTACGATGGGAGGCAAAAAATATTCCGGTCAGTTTGAGTGCCCCACCTCGGAGCAGACGGGCTATGTAGGCAGCGATACCATGCAGCGCATGGAGGTTCCCGGAAACGGAATGTGGTTTGTGTTCACCGATGCGGTGAAGCTTTCCCACAAGCAGGGACCGGATGCGGACCGTATGCTCAATGTGGTGGAATATAATGCACAGCTTAACGGCAAAACCTATAATAAGCCCTCCTTTAACCTGCGCAATACCGTAAACGGCGGGTTCCCCTGCCTGCTTGTGGAGCTTTGCCCCGCGGCAGAGGTGGGAAACACCATAAAGGCGGGCAGCACGGTAACGGGCACGGTGGAATATCTTAACCTGCCCGTAAGCAAGAGCGTATATTACGGCCCCAGCGAGGTGCTTAAGAGCATACCGGCGGAGGAATTCAACACCTGGAAGCTGGCTTACCGCTATGCCGTGGGCAGCAAGACGGAGGCAACGGCAAAAATCGGCACGGTAAAACAGCAGCAGCCGCTGTTTGTGGAGTGCGCTCAAGGCAGCGATGTGCTGGCAGAGGTGACGGTAAAGGGCGGAATGTCCTATGTGCCGCTGACCTTTACGGGAGTGCCCTCGGCTTACGGATATGAGCTGGAGAAATACGAAAACGGACAGTGGGTAAAGGTGGATCAGTCGGTGCAGGGCAATGATTACTGGCAGTGCTGGTTTGATTCCGAAAAGGGCAGCTATGAGCTTACCTTCAATGCGGAGCACAGCGGCGATGCAAACGCGCAGTACAGTTACAGACTGGTCAAAAAGTAATTATAAAAGCAAAAAAGCCGGAGCGTTATGCAGTTCAACTAACGCTCCGGCTTTTTTTGCATCAACACAGCGCGCGGCGTGTGCGGCGGGATAAGGCGGAAATCGGAAATCGGAAATCGGAAATCGGATATCAGATATCCAGCTCCATGCCGTCATAGGCGACGGACAGGCCGCGCTTTCGGGCTTCAACGGACAGCTCGCTGAAAGTCATGGCGTGTCCGTTTACATTAAAGCCGTTGTGGGAAAAGTGGCTGCATACAAAAAGGGTGTGCTCATCGGCGGTGCCCTGAGATAAAAGGGCATCCTTAAGGCGGGTTATGCAGTTTATGCCCATATGTCCGTAATCGGCTTCGGGAACGGAAAAGCTCATGGTGGTATCCAGCGATATCATATCGCAGCGCTTGCCTTTAAGATAATCCATGGTCTGCGGCAGCAGCCAGCCGGTATCGTGGGCATAAAGGATGCGCTTGGAATCCTTTTCTATAAGGTATATGAAGGCCTGCTCCTCAAAGGCGTGGCAGGCGGGCAGGGGAATCA
Source organism: uncultured Clostridia bacterium (assembly GCA_934465535.1). Classification (GTDB taxonomy): domain Bacteria; phylum Bacillota; class Clostridia; order Christensenellales; family QALW01; genus UMGS1338. Next base: position 1,829 of record CAKSKV010000018.1, read on the forward strand.
CCGTAAAATCCTGCACCGAAACGGGGGCAAATGCCGCGATGGTATGAAATTCGGTATGCACCATTTTGAATTCCCGGCAGGCCTCGTTAAAAAGCCGCTCTACCGCTTCGTTTCCGTACACATTAAGGGTGTATTGCTCGGCGGGCAGGCAGAAGCAGGGGTCGGAACGGTTTATGAGCTGGTACATATCGCAGTGGTCGGAATGCGAATGGGTGATGAAAATATCCCGCACGCGCCGCGCGTCAAAGTAGCCGAAAAGGCACTGCGTGAAAACATCGGGGTTGTAGTCCAGCATCAGGGTGCCGTCTATAACGGCGCCGGAGCGGGTGCGTACCTCCTTTCCGCCGTTCAGACGGGCGTGGCTGCATACCGGGCAGTCGCAGTAGACGGAGGGTATGCCCTCGGCGGCCGCGGTTCCTAAATATCTGAAGTTCATGTTTCCTCCCGTAATAAGCCGTTTATAGGCGTGTTTTGCTGTTTTTGCAAAAATGCAAAGGACGCAAGGGAAATATATCAATGCGTTTCAAAATATTCCCTGCAGAAGCCCAGCCAAAGGCGGCAGTAGTCCTCGTGGGGCAGGGGCACAATATCGCGGGGCGAGAGTATGCCGCGCGCCGCCGCAATGGAGGCAAAATCGTAAATATAGCCGTCGGAGGGGGAAATAAAACCGTAAACCTTCTCAAAGCCCATGCGGTAAGCGACATACAGCCGCGTATGACCGTCAAGGGAGATAAAGCGATCCTCACAGCGGGAGCGGGTAAGAGGAATGATTATGTCCTTTTCCGATTGGATAAAGGAGGCCACGGCGCTTGCTTTAAGCTCGTCTGCATAAAACTGCGACGGCTGAATGGCATCAAGCGGCAGGCAGAACACCTCGGGTTTCGGAAAGCGGCGCAGAATATTCCCCTTTTCATCGCAAAAGCAGGAGATGTGCCCCGCATATTCGCGTGCCGTGTCTATGACGGCGTCAAGCAGGCCGGCGCTTCCGCGCACTATGGCCGTATCGGCGGATATGATCTCCACCTCGCAGGGCTGTCCGTCTGCAAGGTAAGCCCCGTGCTGCCGGAGTACCTTTTGAGAAAAACGGGGGTCGTTATAATCGTGTATGCGTTCAACCTTCATGGCTTTGCCGCGCTTGCCTTGCGCGGGTAGAAATCAGGCACACCTTTCCAAGAAAGGTGTGCCTCTGCGGTGTTGTTTACAGCTCGCAGGATCCGGTGGTGCGGGGGAAGGGCAGAATGTCGCGGATGTTTGCCACTCCCGTTATATACATAAGCAGGCGCTCAAAGCCAAGGCCGAAGCCGGAATGCTCCACGCCGCCGAAGCGCCGCAGATCAATATACCACTGATAAGCGTCGATATCCATGCCCAGCTCCTTCATGCGGGCGGTAAGCTTTTCCGCATCGTTTTCGCGCTGGGAGCCGCCGATGATCTCGCCTATGCCCGGCACCAGAAGATCCACTGCGGCCACGGTTTTGCCGTCCGGATTCTGTTTCATATAGAAGGATTTTATCTCCTTGGGATAATCGGTTACAAACACCGGGCAGCCGAAGACCTCCTCGGTTATATAGCGTTCATGCTCCGTGGAAAGATCGCAGCCCCAGAACACGGGATAATCGAATTTGCGGCCGCTTTTTTGCAGCAGCTCTATGGCCTCGGTGTAGGTTACGCGCTTGAAGTGCTCTGTTCCCACAACATTGTTCAGGCGGGCAAGCAGGCCGTTATCAAGGAATTTGTTGAAGAATTCCAGCTCATCGGGCGCCTGCTCCATGCAGTAGTTAAGCACATATTTGATCATGCTTTCGGCAATTTCCATATCGCCCGCAAGGTCGCAGAAGGCCATTTCCGGCTCTATCATCCAGAATTCCGCGGCATGACGGGTGGTATAGCTTTTTTCTGCGCGGAAGGTGGGGCCGAAGGTGTATATCCTGCCGAAGGCCATTGCGGCGCTTTCTCCCATGAGCTGCCCGCTGACGGTCAGGCCCACCTTGCGCCCGAAGAAATCCTGCGAATAGTCCACGGCGCCCTCCGGCGTGCGGGGCGGGTTGTTGATGTCAAGGGTGGTAAGCTGGAACATTTCGCCCGCGCCCTCGCAGTCCGAGCAGGTGATTATGGGCGTGTGCATATATACAAAGCCGTTTTCGTTAAAGAATTTGTGCAGCGCAAACGCCGCCAGGGAGCGCATACGGTAGGCGGCGCTGAGGGTGTTTGTGCGCTGGCGCAGATGAGGCATTGTGCGCAGATATTCCATGGTGTGGCGCTTTTTCTGAAGCGGATAATCCGGCGCGCAGGTACCCTCCACGGTGACTCTTTCGGCACGCAGCTCAAAGGGCTGCTTTGCCTCCGGGGTGGGGATTATGCGGCCGGTGGCCGATATTGCGCTGCCCGCGCCCAGATGCACTATTTGGTCGAAATTGTCCAGCTCGTCTTTTACAAGCACTACCTGAAGGTTGCGGAAGCAGCCGCCGTCGTTAAGCTCCACAAAGCCGAAGGCCTTGCTGTCGCGCACGGTGCGCGCCCAGCCGGCAACGGTTACTGTTTTATCATAATAGCTTTCCGGATGAGCAAAGAGTTCCTTGATATCCACACGATCCATATTAAAGGTGTCCTTTCGTTTATATGGCGGCAAAGCGCCGAATATTTTTGCTGTGTGCCGTGCGCTGCCGGCATTTTTGTTTTTTGGTGCTTCTTACGGCAGCTAAGGGGCTGCTGCAATAAGGGGGCTGCGGCATTTTAGATTATGCGCACCCCGCATATGCGCTGAGTGCGGGTGCCCACCACCACGGTATTGCCGTAGGCCGCCGGGGTGGCTTCGATGTTCTTGCCCAGGCTTACGGAATCGTAAAGCTCGCCGGTAAGGCCGTCAAAGAGCATCATATTGCCGTCGCTGTCGCACTGAACCACATAGCCGTTGCCCTGAGAATCGTAAACGCCCAATGGGGAGGACCATACATAATGGTTAAGCCGCACGCGCCATACCTCTGCGCCGGTTTTTTTATCAAGCGCCACAAGCAGGCCCTTGTTGAAGCCGCCGGTGCGGGCAATGGCAAAATATACAAGCCCGCCGAGGCTTTGCTTGCCAAGCAGCGCCGTGGCCTGAACGCCGCCGGAAACGCCCGCCATGGTGGCGCAGCGGTAGGTGCGCTGCCACAGCTTTTCGCCGGTGCAGGCGTTAATTTTCCATATCGGTATATCGCCGCAGCCTTCCTCGTCCTTGGTAAAGTGGAGGCTGGTGGAGATATAAATATAAGCGTTTCCGTCCTCCTCCTCCAGCACGGGGGAGGCGTTGGAGTCGTCCACCGTGTCGCAGGACCAGATGAGCTGCATGGTGTTTACATCATAGCACATAAGGTTGCCGCCGTTATCCGCAATGTACATATAGTTTTTCCACATAACGGCGGAGGATTCCATGCCCAGCCAATAGTTTTCCTCGCCGGAACGGCTGTTGGAATAGCGGGTGCGGCTTATTACCTCCGGCGCCAGCTTAAGGCTGCCGTTTTCAAGGGAGGAATTAAGGCGCGTGGTGTATATTATGCCGTTTTCGGCGGGCTGAAGAACGATGTCATTTTTTACATCGTACAGGGGGGAGGAATCGTAGCCGTGAAAGCAGTTGTGATCCTTCCGGGGAGCGAAGGGGTCGTCATACCCCAGCTCGCAGGCGATCTCGCCCTTTACAAGATCCAATACGAAGCTGCGCGCGCATCTGCCGGGCATGGAATCGCCCGCGCCCGCTATAAATATGGGCAGACCCGCCGGATGCAGGGAGCCGGTGCCCTTTATGGGCATTCCCAGCACGATCTTATCCCGCGTGGGGGTGCCGTCCTCAAGATCGAGGAAATAGACATTGCCGTCCATGGTGGGATATATGACCTCGATGAGATCCTTTTCCTTTTTATCGGGATAAAGGTTCATGAGCCTGCGGGTGGCTTCATCCCAGTTGATAATTATGGGCTGACCTGTCCAGCCGCTTCCGGTCCAGTATTTGCCGCGGCCGTTGGTTTTGTCCAGCCTTCCGGTGCGGCAGGTCCATATGTCGGTGCTGAAGCGCTTTTTTACAATGTCCGCCGTGCCGTATGCGCCGCCTGAGCGGAAATTATCGCCCCGGAAGGTAACTACGCCCCGCAGTGAGGAATAGCTGCCTTCAAAGCATATGCTGCGCGGCGCTATTTCGCGGTCGTTTTCGCAAACGAAATCAAGGCGTGCGGGGTCGCTTGCGGCGCAGCAGTGCGGCAGCGAGGAGGAAAGCTTGTCCTCGGGTGCGGGCTGCGGGGGGGCTGCCGGCGCCGGCTCGCCTTTTTCGGGCTTTGCGCACACCTGCGCGCCGTGGCGGAGCTGAATATATGCCGTTGCCGCTATAAGCAAAAGCGTGCCCGCGCCCTGCGCGATTTTAAGTAGAAGGGTTATGATATCCGGCATTATAAAACCTCCGTTTCACTCTGTACCGATATTTATTGCAATTGCTTTTATGAATAAAGCCGCATGCTGCCGCACAGGCGCGGCGAAAGGCCGGGAAATGCGCTGGCGCGGGTATATAATATAATGTATATATTATATATAATGTATACGGCATGCGCCGCAGCGCCGCTCAGATCTCGCTGTCCATAAGATCGTCCATATAAACATCGCCCCCGGCAAGGTGGTCAAGGCAGGCGCCCGCTCCCAAAGCCACACAGGAAAGCGGATCCTCGGCGATATAGCAATTTACATGGAAGGTTTCGGAAAACAGCTTGTCCAGCCCGAAAAGCAGGCTTCCGCCGCCCGTCATGCATATGCCGTTTACATATATATCGGCGGCAAGCTCCGGCGGCGTGCGCTCCAGAACCGAATGCACGCCCTGCACCAGGGCATTGAGATTTTCACTCATGGCAAGGCGCATCTCTTCGCTGGATACCGTTATGGTTTTGGGAAGCCCGGTAAGCAGGTTGCGCCCGTTTATTTCGGTATACAGGGTTTCGCTGCGCGGGAAGGCGGTGCCTATGTTTATTTTAAGCAGCTCGGCGGTGCGCTCGCCTATAAGCAGGTTGTGCTTGCGCTTTATATAGCGCACTATGGCCTCGTCCATTTTATCCCCGGCAATTTTAAGGGAGGAGCTTATAACGCACTGCCCCATGGATATGACGGCTATGTCGGTGGTGCCGCCGCCTATGTCCACTATCATGCTGCCGCGGGGGCGGGAAACATCAATGCCTGCGCCTATCGCCGCCGCGCGGGGCTCTTCTATGACGAAAACCTCTTTTGCGCCCAGATCGTATGCCACTTTTTTGACGGCGCGCTGCTCCACATCGGTGGCGCCGCTGGGAACGCACACCATAACGCGGGCGTTTTTGAGGCTTTTGCGGCCGCGCCACTTCAGAATGAACATCTGAAGCATTTTAAGGGTTACCATATCATCGGATATTACTCCGTTGCGCAAAGGGCGCACCGCAACGATGCTTCCGGGCGTTCTGCCCAGCATACGCTGAGCCTCGATGCCTACGCCCTTGACGGCACCGGTGCCTTTGTCCACTGCGGCCACGGAGGGCTCGCGCAGCACTATTCCCTTACCCTTGCAATATATAAGCACATTTGCCGTGCCAAGATCAATGCCTATGTCCACCGATCTGTTGAATCCAAACATATATTATCCCCCGGAACCGTCGGTTTTTGCCCGAATTTCGCCGTTTTGCCTGCGGGCTTTGGCAAAAGGCTGCCCGCAGCGGACGGTTCACAAGGCTATTATATCACAACGCGGCAGAATAATCAAAGAGCAAACGCAAAATATAGAAGAATAAAGAACAAGCAGATGCTAAAAAAGAAAGCGGCGCTTTGATACGCCGGGCGTATTTATAAAGCATCCCGGCAGAACGCAAGATATGCCGGGATGAAAAGTGTATGATTAATATATGCGGTGTATGCGCTTTGAAGCCGCTTTAGCATAAGGACATTTACCGCTTTTCGGCCTGTGTAAGCAGGTCAAAGGCGCTGCCTGCGGCCTCCTGCTGGGCGGCCTTTTTTGTTTTTCCGCTGCCGGTGCCGCACATTTTTCCGTTTATCCATACGGAAAAGGTATAGCTGCGGTCATGCGCGGGGCCGTGCTGCGCTTCCTCGCGGTATTCTATCCTTGCCGCTCCGTGCTGCTGCACAAGCTCCTGAAGGCGGCTTTTATGATCCACCGCTTCGCCGCAGTGCGCCGTGATATCCTCCATGCGGGCATCCATAAGGCGCAGCACCGCGGCGCAGGCGGGCTCAAAGCCGGAATCAAGATATATTGCGCCGAAAACGGCCTCCAGCGCGTCGGAAAGTATGCTGGCCTTTTCCGCGCCGCCGCCGGCCCTTTCCCCTTGACTGAGATACAGATACCGCCCGAGATCTATTTCTCTTGCCGCCACCGAAAGAGGCTGCTCGGATACGATTGCCGCCCGTATGCGGGAAAGCTCGCCCTCCGCCTTTGCGGGAAGGCGGGAGTAGAGATATGTGCTTACCGCAAGCTCCAGCACGGCATCGCCCAGATATTCCATGCGTTGGTTGCTGCTTTGCGCTTTGTGCTCGCCAAGGTAGGAAGGATGAGTAAGAGCCTGCACAAGCAGGCTCCTGTCTGCAAAGGTATAACCGATAGCCGACTGTAAGGCGTCCAGTTCGTCCATTTACTGTCTTGCCTCAAGATATGCGGCGATATCGCCCACGGTGCGCAGGTTTGCCAGCTCCTCGTCAGGAATCTCGATGCCGTACTGCTCCTCAAGATCCAGCATAAGGGCGGCGATGTCCAGGGAGTCGGCCTTAAGGTCGTCGATAAGATTGGAATCCTCTGTTACTTTGGCCGGATCTATGGCCAGCTGCTCCGCTACTGAAGCTATGATTTTCTCTAACATTGTTTCTTCCTCCAAGATATAAAATAATATATGATGCCTGCAGATTACTGCAAAACCGTCATTCTGTTATATGGCAGATGCCAAAGAGGATATGCTCGGCCGCCTGTTCCGGGCTTTGGCGCGGCAATTGTATATGCAGCTTTACGCGCGCCCGGCGCTCAGGCTTCGCCTTGCGCGCCCCCGGCTGCGCCTGCCGGCACAGCCCCGGCGTACCTTCGGTCCGCCCGGGCGCACTTTTGCCGCCCTCGGCTTTTGGCGGAACAGCCGGCTTTTTTGCTCCGCCGTAAGGCTTTATACCGCGCTCTCCGATGCCTCCTGCTGCGCAAGAGCCTCCTTTATGGTGTCCACCACGCGGCCCTCCACCATGCGCACAGCCTGACGCACGGTTGCCGCCAGCGCCTTTGCATTTGAGGAGCCGTGACCCTTAAGCACCACGCCGTTTATGCCAAGCAGCGGTGCGCCGCCGTATTCGGTATAGTCCATCTTCTTTTTAAGGCTTTTAAGCGCCGGCATAAGCAGCGCCGCGCCCAGCTTGCAGCGCAGGGAGGAGGTAAAGCCCTTCTTCATAAGATGGGACATATATCCGGCGGTGCCCTCTATGCTTTTAAGCAGCAGGTTGCCCGCAAAGCCGTCCGCCACTATTACATCCGCAGCGGTAAAAACATCGCGGCCCTCCATGTTGCCCACGAAGTTAAGGCGCTTATCCGCCTGAAGCAGGGGGTACACCTCGTGGGTAAGCTCGTTGCCCTTTTCGCTTTCCGTACCCACATTTGCAAGGGCGATGCGAGGGTTCTCCACATGAAGCACCTTGCGCATGTATATATCGCCCATCATGGCAAACTGCACAAGGTTTGCGCTTTTGCAGTCCATATTGGCGCCGCAGTCTATAAGCATTACGCCATTGCGGTCGTTAGGCAGCACCGGCGAGAGCGCGGGGCGCAGTATGCCCTTTATGCGGCCTACGCGCAAAAGCGCGCCGGAAAGCGTGGCTCCCGTACTGCCGCAGGTTATAAAGGCGTCGCCCTGCCCGGCCTTAAGCAGCTCAAGCCCCTCCACAAGGGAGGAGTGACGCTTGCGCTTTACCGCAAGCACGGGAGGCTCGTCCATGCTGATAATTTCCGGAGCGTGCACAATGCTTATGCGCCCCTGCGTTTCGGGGTAAGCTTCAAGCTCGCGGCGTATTTTTTCCTCATCGCCCGTAAGGGTTACAGTAAGCTCCGGGAATTCCTTAAGAGCCATGGCCGTGCCTTTGATTATCTCCAAAGGGGCATTGTCCCCCCCGAAGGCGTCAATGATTATGTTCATTTTTCTCTCCGTCATCTGCACGCCGCGCGATTTTGCTGCGTGCCGACTCCTTATAAATATATAATAAATACGGGCTTATTATAATATACCTTCAGCTAAAAATCAAGCGGGAAGCGGAATATGCGCGCTTTATATGCGCAAATATGTATATATATGCACAATTTCCGGGCGGCAGCGGGCGTAAAGGCGGCGGTGTGCGGCGCTTCCGTCTGCCGGGGCGGCCGGGAGATGCATAAAGTGCGAATATTATACTGAAAATTTTCATAATTATGTAGTTTAACTATTTAATTTGGGGTATTGACAATCATATTGGCATATGTTACAGTATGATTATGGTAATAACGGCAAACAGGGAGGGCACAAAAGAAAGGAGTAAAATGAAATGAAACGAGCCATATTTGTTTGTGTGCTGGTAATTCTTATGATATGCGGCTGTGTAACCGCCGTGGCGCTTACGCAGCAGGAAGAGAAAGCTACGGTTGCATCAAGCACGAATTACAGTGTGGGCGGCTATCGCGATGTTACGGTAAAATGTATGCAGAAAAAAACTTTTTCCGTAAAAAGGCCGATAGTTGAGGAAACATTATATGCGGGTTATCAATGCACATCATATAAAATAATCGGCGAAACACCCAATACAAACAAACAGACTTTTGTATATGTATTGGATGAAAACGGGAGAACCAGGAGCGTGAAGACTCAGTTTACCGGCATAGGAATATATTCGATAAAGTACAATAATGGAAATAAACCGATGAAGCCGTATCCCGAAACCGAAAAAATGAAGCTCGTAGTGGAAAATTACGCCAACGATTACGATTTATCGCTGTTTTTTGATTTCCAATCAACCGCGCTTTGGTCGCCCAATCGACAGGCATTTGTTTAATCACTATGCATTGAAGTATTGCAGTTATTAAGAATATGATCTGACGGAACAACACTCCCTGTTTGCCCGTTAATGCAGATTATTTCTGATTATAAATTAGGAGGGACGATGTTGAAACTAATAAATATCACTCTGATCCCTTTGCTTATACTGTGCTTCCTGCTTTGCAGCTGCAATGCCGTTTCGCCGCACACGGTGGCGGTGTCGCTTCCAGACGGGCGCAGCGTGCTTATCCCTTATCTTATGGCGGAAAATAAGGCGTATTTGGAGTATGACCATTTTTCGGATTCTTCTCTGGAGGAGCTTTCTCTTATATTCTCAAGGAAGTTTACCTTTGATACTCAGGTGCCGGCGGAGGACAGGCAGGCAGCATATTATATAACCGGGGCAATCGTGTGCGCTCTGACGGATTATGATTTTGTTCACCCGGAGCGCAGCGAGAAGGAGCGCAAAGCGGTTATGGAGCTGCTTACCCCCGGTATGCAAAAGAAAATGGCGGGCTTTGAGGAGCATTGCGAGGAAAAAAAGAAATACGGCGTAACTATAATGATAGGTTCATCCTATGAACAGTATATAGGTGCAGAGAATGAAGAGGGGCTGGCAGTGTGTGAAAACGGGTTTGCAGTGTCCTTTTCAGTGGATATTTATTCCGACGATGGGGGCAGCGGCTGGCTTGCGGCGCATGAGATAGGCCCGCAGCTGCGTATTATGAACCGCTTTCGGGGCGCCGTGCTTTTTACAAAGGAAAACGGAGTGCTGCTGGCGGACGGCTGGTACGGTCTGCTTTCGCCGTGGGGCACGGGAGCGGCCGTGGGAGAGGAGGCGGTATAATGTTTA
>CAKSKV010000019.1 GCA_934465535.1 uncultured Clostridia bacterium
GCCGTCGCCCTTGGGCGGCTCGATATCGCGGGAGAATTCCTCGTCCGCCGTGTCCACAAAGCCTACGCGGCCGTCAAAGACCTGCTTTATGGCCACCCACTCGTTCCAGCCCGTAACCGTTACCAAATTCACCTTATCCATCTTAGCCAACACATTGTCCCATTGACTTTGAGCATTGGTGCCAAGGCGGATGTTATCCCTTACATTCACCTTTTTTGAATAATCGTAGCCCCGTCCGCGGTTAAGCGCGCGGTTTTTTATGGAGTTGCTTACCGGCAGCTGCGGATGCTGGGCAAGGGAAACGCTCATCATTCCGCTGCCGTCGGGCTGAATATGAATGGGCTGGGGATAGCTCCATTCCATCCACGGAAAGCCGTCCGTCATATAAGCCTCATCCGGCCACTGGGAAACGCGAAGATCAAAATATTCCGTTAATTCCTTGGAAAGCGGCTGCGGGTCATACGCCGTGTCGCCTCTGCGTTTTGCCTCGGCCTTATCGCTTGCCGGGGTTATATTGCCTATTATCATGGGATGCTCGCCATCCGGGCGGTACCACACTGCATCGTATCGGCCGGATTTATAAAGCAGCTTGTATATGCGCTCTATTGTTAAAATGGAATAGGAATTAGTATAAAACGCCACCTTGGGCGCGTTCCAGCCCGCCTTATACATGCTTTTAAGCACCGCCGCAAGGTTCTTAAAGCTCTCCGAATACGGGTCGGCGTTCGTGGCATCAATGTAGAGAAAATCCACTCCGGCAAGGGTGAGCATTTCCATATGCTTTGCAAGAACCCACTTGTCGTCGCTGCGGTAGTAGCCGAAAAGCGGCTCGTTCCAGTAATGGAAAGTGTTAAGCGGGCTGTTTTTTGTGCCCTGCGGGTTCCAAAGGTCATCGGGATTGTTCTTAAGCAAGCTGGTGATATTATACTGCCCCGTCATTTTGGCATCGTTGCCGTGCCAGAGAAAATAATATATTCCCACCTGCTTTTCGTTTAAGTCCGATACCGGCATAAAGGCTCTGCCGAACTGATCCACCCCGCAGACGGACAGAATGTTCCTTCCCCCGTCCGCCTGCCCTGCCGCGGCGCCCGCCGAAGCATCCGGCGTCTGCTCCGGGCTGCAGCCGGAAAACAGCAGCACAAAGGCAAACACCAGCGAGAATATTCCCTTTAAATTTTTTCTCATATAACTTACCCTTTCTTCTTGTCGGCGCCGTCACAGTCTGCACACCTTAAACAGCCGTACCGCATCCGTTCTCTTCGGTCCGCAATACGCCCTTAGCCTTTTCTCTTATGTCACAGCGGATTATAACACAGGCGCGTTTTCAAATCAACCCTCAAACTGCCGCACATATTTTTTCGCCCGTCCTCCGGTATGCTTTTCGAATTCTCGCCTGTTTTCGAGGGCTGCACCGGCACATTGCGGCCGCCTGCTTAATTCTAACGCCCTCTTTGATGGGCCGACAATATGCTTTTTGCATTGCCTGCACGCAATTTTATATACCCTGCATCTTGCAATCCGGCGGATTATGTTGTAATATTGGTATTGTATTATGCGGCGGCATATAAAGCAAATGCCGTGCACCTGCACCGCCTCTTTTTCTTTCGCCGCTTCGCATTTATTTTATAATATCTGCGCACACACGGAATATAGGTTTTTCATATGATCGTATAGAAAAAAACGAACAGCTGCCTTGAGCCGCAAAAACGGAGCATAAAATGAATACATCTTTTCTTAAAAATTTCATAGCGGTCGCGGAGGAGCAAAGCATATCGGCGGCGGCACGGAAAGCGCATATAGCGCAAAGTGCGCTGTCCCTTCAGCTTAAGGCTCTTGAAGACGATACCGGCTGCACTCTGCTTGTGCGCAGCCGCAAGGGCGTATGCCTTACGGACCGCGGCGAGCTTTTTTACCGATACGCAAAAAGAATACTGGGGCTGGAAACCGAAATGAAGGACCGCCTGTATGAAGATGCCCGCTCCGGCGGTATACTGCGTCTGGGCGTCAGCTCCTCCTGCCTTTCCTCGGTGCTGGAAAATCAGCTGCACTCCTTCGGACGCCGTTTCCCCGCCGTGCGCTATGAGCTTTATGAGCGTTCCGGCAACGAGGTTCTCGAAGCCCTGCGCTCCGGGATTATCGATGTGGGTATAATAAGCTCCTCCGCCGTTCCCGGCTCCGATATCCGGGTGCGCTACAAAAACCGCGAGCCCATGGCGGTGCTTTACGACGGCCGCTATTCCCTTCCCGATACGGCCGTATTCTCCGATCTCAGGGAGCTTCCAGTATGCATCACCCGGCGCAGCCTGCCCATTTGGCGGCATCTTTGCGCACTGCACGGCTTTGAAGCGCATATCACCGCCTGCTGCGAGCAGTATGAAACTGCGGCAAACCTTGCCGTGCGCGGACGTGGCGCTGCAATAATCCCGCACGCAATGGCATTACGGTATGCCTCCTATGCAATTGAGGATAAGCGTTCGTATTTTGACGCAAACCGCATGCGCATATACACCTCCGACGGCAAACGCATTTTCCCCGAGCTTTGCGATGCCTGCAGCGCCACGGGGCACCGCGGCAATGTCTCCGCCGTGCTGCGCAAGGGCTTTGACGGCTGGCTGCTGTGCCCGCTTGAAACAGGCGCCACTCTGCCCATATCCCGTCAGGGGGATGCACGGGTGGGGCTTACCTCTCTTGCCGATCTTACCTCCCTGATACTTGATTTCAGGCTGGAAGGCGCGCAAAAAGGGCAGCAGTACGCCGTGGGCGGCTTCTGCCTTACCGACGATCTGCCCGATACCCTTCCCCTTGAGGATTTTTCCGACGGCATCAACGGCTACCGTCCGGAGGATATGTCGCTCTACGGGCAGCTGCTGCCCGAAGTAAGCGTGCACGCCTTTTCGAACCTTCCCCGCGCCCTTACCGTAACCGTGCCTCAAAGCGGCCAATATGTAGATAATATCCACATCCGAGCCGATTGGGTACAGAACCGGCTTATACCCGCCATAGGCAAAAGCCGCTATTTGGCCGTGCATATAATAAACCCCTCTCTGCCCTCGCTTACGGTATCAATAGGTGCTATCGAGGCGCGCCGAATGCACACCGCAAGGCTTGATGAAAATGTTATGGACACCTCCTTCATGGTGCTTTCCTGCGCAGAGCGTATATCCTCTCCCATAGCGGAAGAGTTCATAAAGGAATTTCTCGCCCGCCCGTAAACGGCAGCCGCCACGGCTGCAAAATGCGGCCGAGTTTTTTGCAGCGAACATTCGGCTGCGCCGTTACACCGAAACCTAAAAAGCACGCGCAAGGCGCGCTTCCCTGTGGAGTGCGCATTACGCGTGCCCTTTTTGTATACTGCCTCTCTTTCGTGCGGCATAGCCTTTCATTATGTCTGCCCGGATATCAGATCAGTTACGCTTCTCCTTTTCCTTAACGGCTATCCATATTTCGCACTGATAATCCGGGTTCTGCGTATCCGCCGACGGATATACCTCAAACTCTATATCCTCGGCATATTCATACTGTGAGCTTTGAGGAAAAAACTCCGTAACGATTCTGTTGTAGGTTTGGGCAAAGGCCTCCGGCATTTTCCCGCGGCTTGTAAACACAGCATAGGTGTGTGCGGGAATGGTAACCGTTTCAAAATCCTCATCCGTTTTCCGTCCGTCGTACTCCACTCCTATGCCGTAGGGGAATTGCTCTGCGCAAAGCTGTGAGGAAAAGCAAATTCCCAACAGCCCCTTCATCACCGGTTTTTCCGGCATACAGGCAATAAGCCGGTCTATGCTGCCGTCCCTGCCGTATTCTCTCCACATGGCGGTAATGTCGCGCGGAGCATTTGCCGACTGCGGCTTGCCCACTTTTTTCCTTTTGCAGACCACCTGAAAAGCCTCTCTTTTTTCAATTCTGTAATCCATTTTACTGCCTCCGGTCAAAATAAGTTTTATGCACAAAGGAGTGAACACCCTGACGCTTCCGCTGTGCTTGGCTTCGCTTGGCGCAACGCCGTGAAAACGCGTAAACGCGCGGGAAAAGCTTTCGGGAGAATCATATCCGTACTTGAGCGCGATATCGATTATCCTCGCATTTCCCTTTGACAGCTCCTCGCCCGCCAGCGAAAGCCTCCGCATACGGATATAATCGCCGAACGAATATCCGCACAGAATACCGAACACTCTTTGAAAATGAAACGGAGAGGAGTACGCCCTTTTGGCCGCTTCTTCAAAATCGATCTCTTGAGCCATATTTTCCTCTGCGTAATCAATGGCTCTTTGTATGCCCTGTATCCAGTCCATTGCTTCACTTCCTCTCTGCTGCTGTATTCTATCACGACCGCTTAGGCTTTTCATGATTCTGCGTGCTTTGTTATGTTATGAATAAATATTTTTGCAGCAAAAAGCCCTAAAGGCAGTATTAAAACAGAAATTACAAAAAATGCTCCGGAGAAAAACCTTCTTTCGCCGGAGCATATATGTTTTACCCGTAAAAGCGTTTTTCAAAAAGCGCTTTTATCTTTTATGCTATTCTTCGTCCTGATCCTGCGCTTCCTCAAAGCGTTCACAGCAGGCGTCCGTTTTCTCGGGTTCCGGCTCAGGCTCCGCTTCCTTTGTAACATCGCCTATGCCGGTTGTTTCGGAAAACAGCACATTTGCCTTAACGGCATTCACCGCATCCGTAGGCACTATCAGCTTTGAAGCGCGTCCGTTTGCCATGGCAACCAGCGTTTCGTATTTCTTCATCTCCAATACGGCTGCATCGGCGCCCGCTTCCCTTATTGCGCGTATGCCGTCCGCCTCCGCCTTTTTGGCAAGATATATCGCCCTTGCCTCACCCTCTGCACGGGCTATACGGGCATCCCTTTCGCCCTCTGCGGCAAGTATCATCGCCTGCTTGTCGCCCTCGGCGCGGGTAATGGCCGCTGCCTTGTGTCCCTCCGCCTGAAGCAGCGTTTCACGCCTGTCGCGCTCCGCCTTCATCTGCTTTTCCATGGAACGCTGTATTTCCGCGGGAGGAATGATGTTCTTAAGCTCCACGCGTCCCACCTTTATTCCCCATTGGTCGGTGGCCTCGTCCAAAATAGCGGTCATTTTGCCGTTTATGGTGTCTCTTGAGGTAAGAGTGCCGTCCAGCTCCAGCTCGCCTACAAGGTTTCTCAGCGTGGTTGCCGTCAGGTTTTCCAACGCCCCTATCGGGTTTACCGCACCGTATGCATAAAGCTTTGAGTCAAATATTCTGTAATATACCACGGTGTCTATCTGCATTGTAACATTATCCTTTGTAATAACCGGCTGCGGCGGAGAATCCAGCACCTGCTCCTTCAGTGTCACCCGTTTTGCCACGCGCTCAAAAAAAGGTATCTTGCAATGCAGCCCCGCTTTCCATGTGGTTCTGTATTTTCCCAAAAGCTCCACCACAAACTCCGTCGCCTGCGGTACTACCCGTAAATTTGCCAGCACTATAATAATCGCAAGCACCGCAATACCTATGATTACATAAACAAAGCCCATAATATACCCCCTGATATTCATATTTTCTTTATTATAATTCCTCCGCCCTCCAAAGTCAACATATTCAAAATCCTCCGCTTCCTTTTACACACATGCAAATACTTGCATTTAACGGATATTTATGCTATTATAATGCATACTGCTTTAATGCGGTAATGCCCGAATTTTGCATCAGCGCCGGCGGTTAGCTTTACATTTTCGCACAGCTGATGCGCATAACAGCGCCGCAGCATATTCGCTGGCTTAAACGACGCATTTTTACGGATTCCGCCGCTATGCCGCCGGCATAAAACTGCCCGGCGGATCCCCGATATCGCTTTATGAAACCGAACAAAAAAAACTCTGCATATTCATTGCTTTATAAAACCCTCTGTTTTCTCACAGCCCTTGTGCTTGTCACCGCCGCCAACGCAGCGGGTCTGTTTTTTTCAAACGAAAGCACTGCGCTTCCCGCGCTGCTGCTGTCAGGCCTGCTTTTTGCCGCGCTGACAGCCATAAGCCTTGTGCATATGCTGCGCTGCAAACGCGCTCTCGATGTTGATATAACCCGGCGCGAAGAGCTGTATCGTGCCAAAAAAGAAGAAATATCCGCCTCTCCCGCCGCAGCAGCCGCCAAATTGGCCCGGCTCGGCAGGCTGTGCCGCTGCTGCTACGCCGCCTATACGGCCGTTGCGCTGAGCGCTGCCTTCTTTTCCGCAAAGTCGGAAGCCGCCTCAATTCCCGTTGCCGTTATATCCGTTTTTGTGCTTTCTGCCGTTTTCAGCCGGATCATTCCGCCTTTTTTCCCGAAAAACAAAAAAATGCAGCTTCGCAGGCGCGATTATCCGGAAATTTTCACCCTTGCCCGCCGCGCCGCAGCGGCGGCCGGATGCCGCCGCCGCTTTGATATAGGCATGCAGACGGACTGCGGCGCCTCCGTAACCGTATGCGGACGCATAACGCTTCAGCTCGGCGCCCTCCTTCTCAATCTGCTGCACCGTGACGAGCTGTATCAAGTGCTGCTGTACGAATTTTCCCGTCTTTCCTATAATAATTTGCTTGCAAAAAGCTGCCAAACACTGTTTATTATGCTGGATAGTACCGACAGCGGCCTCTCTTTTCTGTTTTGCGGCCCGGAAACGGAATTCATGCTTGAATTTGAGCTTTTCCGCAAATGCGGCTCTGAGCTTATCGAGGAAAACGCCGCCGAAAGGAGCGCTCATTCCGATTCTGCGGATAACCTGCAAAACGGCCGGGCAGCCGCCGCAGCAGCCCTTACAAAAATCAGCTTCTACGCTCATTTTGAGCAGGAGCTTTGTCTCCTTATGCCCAAAAGCGAATTTGCCGACGAAAACCCTCCCCGCAGCTATCTCCGCTCCCGGCTTGAGCTTTTCCTTAAGGTACTGCCCTCCCGCAGGGAGTTTTGGGGAAAGCTGGATAAAAACGAAATTCAGCCCCGCAGCGCGCAGTCCATACTGCGCCGCCGCATTGAAATGCTGGGCAATCCCGTCTTTGACATCAGCTTTCCCTCCGGCAGCGACGCCTACACCGCACAATGCCGGCGCGCCCTTGACACCTGTGATAGCACCGTTTATGAAATGCTGCTTAACGATTATCAAACCATGCGCAGCGAATCCTACCTTGAACCTCTGAAAAAAATTACGGATTGGGAAAAAAACGGCTGTCCCATGAGTCACGAAACCGTCAAGGGCATCATTTCCTCCCTTGTTGCCCTCGACCGCTTTGATCAGGCCATCGCCGTTTGCGACCGCACTCTTTCCGAACCCGCCCTTACGGGCGCATCCGCATATGCTCTTTTTATAAAGGGCTCCATCCTGCTTAAGCGTTATGACTCCTCCGGCATTGCGCTGCTTTATGACGCCATTGAGAAACATCCCGAATGCACCCCGGAGGCCCTTGAGCTGATAGGCACCTTCTGCTGTCAATGCGGGCTGGAAGCCGAGCTTGCACATTACCGGCAGGTAAGCGCCGCCCTGCTTCGGGAAAAGGAGGAGCTTGATCTTACACAAACGCTTGACGCATCGGACGAGCTTGTCCCCTCTCCCCTTCCCAAGGAGCTGCTTGGCGATATACTCGCCTATATGCTCAAAGCGGGAAACGGCCGTATCGAATCGGTCTGCCTTGTGCGCAAAGTAATAAGCCGCGATATCTTCTGCGATGCCTTTGTGCTGCGCTTTGACCGCCACACCGGGCAGCAGGCTAAGGAAAAAGCCATGAACGCAATATTTGAATATCTCGACACGCACCCCTCCGCGCTCCGCTTTTCCCTCTTTCTTTGGGATGCCCACACCTCCGCTGCCGTAAAAAGTGTCAATAACAGCTGTATATACAGCCGCGCGCAGTCCGAAAAATAATGCCGTTATTTTTAATAAAATGCCGGTGCTGTATCCCCTCATGCCATTATTGACAAAGCGCGCGGTTTATTGTATTATACGGCTTGTATCCTACCCGCAGCAGCCGCCGCATTTCTTAAAAAATGCGTCGCGGCGCGGAATACACAAATAAAATATAAAGCCGGTGAATATCATGAATACCTCAACCGATAAAAGCAATATCGCTGCAAAGGCTGAAAACAGTACGGCATCGGATATCAATAATGCAGCAGTGGGCAGCGGCACCGCCGAGGTGCAGCTTGTAACCGAAGAAAGCGCAAGGGCTCTCACGGAGGACGCGCTCATTCAGCTTATAAACCATTATGCTCGCCTTAAAAAAAGCGCCGCCCTTACTCAGGAGCAGCTTGGGCAGCAGGCGCTGCTGCGCAATGAATATCTTAACCGTATGCGCGCGCAGATACGCGCCGCTCTTGACAACACCAAGATAAAGGAGCCGGACGGCACTGTTCATCCTCTGCCCAAAAAGTCCGATTCTCAGCCCGAGAAGCCCGTTTGCTGAAAATGCTTTGCCCCTGCCCCTTTAGCATTGCAGTCAGTCGGCACGGGCACAAAAGCAAACTGCCAATACAACATAAAATACTGTTATTGTCCTCGTGCAGGCCGTGTCCTGCGCACGGACGGGAAGGAAAACAATGAAACTCGGAGTCGAGGGCGATTTACCTGATTCTATATCTCCATGTTGCTCCATAAATACCGATATTTCTTGATTCCAGCGTGTTTTCCGCACAAACAGCCACTATATAACTTCATGCAATTCCATACTACTCCACGCCGAAATGGTGTAAAAATGGTGTATGGAAAATCGGATTGCAGGCGCGAAAATGACACACTACTACTGCCCCCCAAAAAAACAAGTAAAAACTCTGATGAAACGCACAACCATCGGCATGACCGCCCAGCGGATATGTCGATGGTTGTTTCATTTCTTGCTCGGATGATCTTGGCGATTCTGAGAAACGCCCTGCACTGTGCGCTTGTAGGCTCATGGTGCAGGGGTGTTTCTCGATAATTATAAACCGGCAGTTATCACTCTGTCAGTCGATTTTCTTCGCCCCAAACGCAGAGCTGGTCAAGCACCTTCATCAGCGACTTTCCACGCTCCGAAAGCGTATACTCCACCTTCGGCGGAATCTGCGGATACTCGGTACGGACGATCAGTTTGTCGGCTTCCAGCTCCTTGAGGTTCGTGCTGAGGGTTTTGTCGGAAATGGTTTTCAGATACCGTTTCAGCTCATTGAACCGCACAGTTTCAAACTCCATCAGACAGTAGAGTATGACCATCTTGTGCTTGCCGGAGATCAGCGACAGCGTGTAGGCAAAGCCGGTATCCTCAAAATTGGCATTCTCAATATAGTTCTTAATCATTTACTTTCTCCTAAGATAGTACCTGTTATATTTGCCAGTACTTGAATTTTTGATTTGCTTGGGTATAATTATAAGCAGGATGAACAGTCCTGTCAATCTGATCACAAGGAGAAGTTATCATGAGAACAAAACTGAAAATCACCGAGGGCATTTTCCCGATGCCGGTTCTGATGGTTGCGACTTATAACGAGGACGGCAGCGTGAATGTGATGAACGCCGCATGGGGAACCATGCAGGAGCGTGACACCGTTGCGCTGAACCTTACCGAAACCCATAAGACCGTGCAGAACATCAAGGCAAGGGGGGCGTTTACCGTCAGCATTGCCGACGCCGCGCACATGGTTGAAGCGGATTATTTCGGGGTGGAATCCGGCAACAAGGTTGCCGACAAATTTGCCCGCAGTGGGCTGACCGCAAGCAAAGCCGAAACCGTGGATGCGCCCGTCATCAACGAGTTCCCGATTTGCCTGGAGTGCAAATTCATTGAGTATCAGAACAATGAATATGGCTGCGGCGTCATCGGAAAGGTAGTCAATGTGACCGCCGATGAGAGCGTTATGGTGGACGGAAAAATCGATATGTCCAAGGTCAACGCCATTGCATTTGATCCCTACACTCACGGCTATTACAAGGTTACCGAGCGCGTGGGCGAGGCATTCCACGACGGCTTGAAACTGAAAAAGTAAGGTGTGCAGAGGAGGAGCTTTCGCATAAGCGAAGGCTCCTCCTGACGATTATAGGCACCAAATACGATGTCCTGTTCGCAGGACGCACCTTTGTACTTCACAGAATCGGTCAACAACCAACCAAACCGCAAAAGGTCACACGAAGTCGTGCATCGGCTGCACGATACCGTGAATCGCGGAACGGTGCAATCTATACGCGCAAACAGCAAATACTTCATGCGTCCGGCAAGCATTGATTTTCCCGCCGGATTTCAAGCCCTTTTGCCAAAAAGCTCTGCGGATCTGAAAGTGTTTATGGTTTCATCGAAATTTAATTTCTTATCTTATATATTTTGTCGGATTTTGAACTTCATCAGTTATAACTTATAAATTCACAATTTCGACATTGAGATTCACCTGTAAGTGTGCTATACTATGGTCAGCCACGGAAAGGGGGCAAAGCCTTATGATCAAACGCGAACTGTATATGAGCCGTATCCGCCCGTTCATCGGAACAGAGCTGATCAAGGTCATGACTGGTATCCGCCGCTGCGGGAAGTCGGTCATGTTGGAACTGATCAAACAGGAACTCACGGAGTCTGGTGTCAGCCCTGCGCAGTTTATCTCTATCAACTTTGAAGATATGAGCTATTCCCACCTGCAAACCGCACAGGCTTTGCATGACGAGATCACCGCAAGAGCCGCAGAAATAGAGGGCAAGGTTTACCTGTTTTTTGATGAAATACAGGAGGTCAAGGACTGGGAGAAGTGCATCAACTCTCTCCGCGTTTCGCTGGATTGCGACATCTATATCACCGGTTCCAATGCAAAGCTGCTGTCCGGTGAGCTTGCGACCTATTTGGGTGGTCGGTATGTTGAGTTTGTGATCTATCCGTTCTCATTCGGGGAGTTCATGGAGTTGTACCGTTCGATTGCGCCCGATGCCCCCATCCAGCAGTGTTTCCAAAAGTACCTGCTTGCCGGAGGTATGCCCTACCTCGCAAACCTCCGCTATGCAGATGCGCCGTCCAAGCA
>CAKSKV010000020.1 GCA_934465535.1 uncultured Clostridia bacterium
CGATGCGTTTTGCACCACTCGGCGGTGGAGTCCGGCGACTCAGAGATCACAACTTGGCAATCGTCCAGTTCCTGCATCAGCATTCGCTCCATGTTGTGCGCATGGATACCGCTCTGAATGTCCAGAACGATCTTTTTCATCATTCATCACCGCCCTTTTCTAAGCACAACTATGATCTTACATATCCTATTGTACGGATTTTCCTGCATCTGTCACTGGCACTTGTGCCAGTAACAGAACGGAAATCCCCCCTTTTTCAAAAAATCCGTTTTCGGGCGCAAAAAAATCCCCCCGGCTGCGTTGAGCCGGAGGGGAAATTTGTGCTTATTCGTCTTTCAGCGTGGTGACCATGAGCTTGTTTTCAATGGCGGTGGCGACCAGCGCCTCTCGGTTTTCAAAGCCGCCTTTGATGACCATATCGTCCAGGTTCCATCGGACGCCGTTTTTGGAGATGCCCAGCTTATCGGCAATTTCCTGATAGGTAAAGCCCTTAATATATAAGCGAAGGATGTCAAGCTGTCGGGGGGAAAAGCTGTCGGACATGGTTCCTTCCATCTCCACCACCGGGGAGGTGTCGGGAAACACGTTCTCGCCTGCGAGGGTGCGCTTTACCACATCCAGCAGTTCCTCTGTGCCGTGGTCCTTATACCACAGGCTGTCGGCTGCGCCCAATTTGGCCTTCAGCAGCACCTCGGGGTCAACCAGCGAGGTGACGATGACGATTTTGGTATGCGGATATATTTTTTTGATCCGCTCCGCAGCCGCCAGTCCGGAGTGCTTATGCTGCGTCTGCACATCCATGAGGATGAGGTTTATGGTGCCGTCACAATGCTTTTCCGCCTCAAAGGCATCGCTGTATACGCCGACAAGGGTAAACTCGCCCTCTGCGGTCAGACGCTCGGCAAAGTGCTTTTGAATGTATAAGTCATCCTCTACAAGAATGGTGTTTATCATAGATCGTTCTCCTTTGTGGGAAGCGTAATGATTAGGGCAAAGCGGGGCTTGTGCGCCGTGTGCATCTCACCGCCCGCCGCTTCGATACGGCGGCGGAGGGAGGAAAGGCCGCTGCCTTCCTGGATAGACCCGGTGGGGGCTGCGCCGTTGTTGGTGATGGTAATATCGTAGCGGTCGCTGCGCTCGGCAATGCGGATATATACCTCGCTGCCGCCTGCGTGCTTGACGCAGTTGGTCACGCACTCCTTGGCGGCGGCCACGGTCAGCTCCCCGGCAGCGGAATAGGGCGGCAGATAGCCCTCGGTTTTTACGGTCACGCCCAGCGCCTTTGCCGTCTGCTTTACTTCGTCCATGGTGCCAACGGCGGCTACCCGGTTGCTGGTCAGCATACTCACCGCCTCTTGCAGGGTTTCGATCTTTCGGTCGGTGTCCTCGCCGCTGTCGATGATGTCACGAATGGTCAGTAAGCTCCGGCCGATGGCGTCGTGAATATAAACCTTTAATTCAAGGCTTTCTTTTTCCTTAATGTCGTCCTCCATACGCTCGTACATTTTGCGGAGCTTGCGATTGACCTCTTTCAGTTCTTTGTTGATCTCCGCCTGCCGCAGATTGCCGTTATACAGCTCCGTGACATTGTGCGCCGTCACCTGCTGCCAGCGGTTATCGCCGTCCACGACGATATTCTGCGTGTGAAACTGCCAAACGGTACGGTCAGGCAGGATAAAGCAATCGTCCTTGACGGTAACTGTTTTATCCGGCAGAGTTAAGGCGTTTTCCAAGTCGCTTTTGATTTGCAGTTCGTGACCGCAAAGAGCAAAGGAAAGCCTACGCATACGGTTATTGCAAAGAATAATGCGACCGTCGGGATCGGCAAAGCAGATGCCCATAGGCAGCTTGTCGGTGGCTTCCTTGATGGAGAACGGCGACAGCTCATTCTTTCTGCGGCGGTATTCACTGGGCAGGGCAATGGCAAAGTGGATCGCCACAAGGACGATGACCGCAACGAACAGGAGCCACGGTGCGCCGGTCAGAAAGGCGTCCTTGCCCTCGTCGGGGTCGCCCTGGGTGACCGAGAACAGCAGCGTCAGCAAAATGGCAAAATGCACGGCGCAAGGCAGGCTGCGAAGCGGCTGCTTGCTGCGGATCATTTGGTACAGGAACAGCCCCAACTCCAGCACGGTCTCCGCAAACAGAAGCAATGGAATAAAGGTCTGTCCAAAAGCGGAGAGAGAAGAAAAGGCACTCATTTCGCCGCACCTCCTTCCGCCAGGAATGCAATGTGCTGATAGTCCCCGTCCGCTTCATAGCGGACATTGGGCTTGTCGGCAAAAGCCGAGAGATCTGCCTTGCAGCAGACATTCAGCGACAGGCGCAGGCCCGCTGCTTTTGCAAGGCTTACCTGCACGCTCGTTAAATGCTCAAGGTCGGTTTCCACGACCGATTCGTAAAAATCGAATATCGCCGCCGCAGCCTTGCCGGAGAACACGGAAAGTGAGTCGTCCACATACAGGGTGCTGCGCACGCCCAGCAGCTTCAGCGTCTGGAGCGATTCGTTGAAAGCCCGTTCCAGCTCCGCCGCGGGGATTTTATAGTCCCGGTCGGTCAGAAGCGTCAGGTGTTTACGGCGTTTTATGTAGCTGCACAGCACGGCGATCTCGGCCAGGAGCGTCTTGGCTCTGCCGGTGTCGGCGGTCTGCTGATACTCCTTGGTCAGCACGGCGATGCGGTCGATCTGTGTCTGCGTGGTCGATTGCAGCAGGTCATACAGGCGGTTTTGCTCCTCCACCTTGCGGCGCTTTGACTCCCGCTTGTATTCGTAGCGCAGGATCTCGTTCCGGTCGGCAAGCTCTTCGGCAAGGCTTTCGGATTCTTCCTTAATGGCAAGCAGCGCCGACACATCCTCCGTCCATACGGCGTAGCCACCGCCGATGGGCATGGTGTGCACGGTCAGACCGCCGTCCACTGCGACAGGGCTTTGCTCGGCCATCGCCATTGTTTCCTTTGAAATAGGCTCGGTGTTCAGCGCCGCATAGCGAATGTTGAAGTTCTTGTCTGTGATCTCCGCCGAGGTGCCGACAGAGGAGGCAAAGAGGTCTGCATAGCGGCTGTTGGAGTGAATAAAGCCGCAGGCAATGCAGGCTTCAAAGCTGAGCATATACATAAAGCTCTGGAAAGCGGTAACATCTCCAAACAGCGCCCGCAGCCACGGCACGCCGATGTAATTCAGTGCCAGATAGGTCAGCGAGATCGCCATAGGGATGGCGGGCCACAGACGATGCCGCCCGTTTTTCAGCCGGCACTTAAAGAGCATCACCACCAGTGCCGACACGCCGCAAAGTACCTGCCAGCCGATCACGGGGAAATAGCCAATGCCGTAGCCGTGGTCGGTGTCCGACCATACGGCGGTGTCCTTCGGAAAGGTGAATACCAGCTGATGCAGGTCGTTGGTCAGCACCAGCAGAAGAAATGCGCCGGAGATAAGCCACAGCGCCATCGTCCATTTCGGCAGGCGGTAGTCGTCCGGCTTGCCCAGCGACATGGCAATGAGCAGCGCCAGCATGGGTACAAACAGCATGGGCAGGTAAAACAGATACCATAGGTGACGGATAGCACCCGGCTGCCAAAAGATGAAGTATTTCACCGTGCGGAAGGAGAACCATAAAATCAGCAGCACCGAAACACTGGTGAGATACCGCCCCACCTGTTTCTGCACGATGCGCTGCCGAACGGAAAGCCCCCAGGCGGCGTACAGTCCGATGTAGATAAAGCTACGCAAATAGGAAAAGAGTGTGGGATAAAAGCTGCCTTTTCCAATGAGGCGAAAGGCGTATGCCACCACAGCGGCGAGAACAGCCACGCCGCCGGTGATCAAAGTTTTCTTTTTCTGATCGGTCATCCTTTCGCCTCTTTTCTTCATCTGTGACTCTTGGGTATAACAATACATTATATAGTATAGCACAAGTGCCGCCTTTTTTCAATGTGATACCGGTGAGTAAAATATTACTGCATTTAACGGCGGGAAGGTGCGTCTGCATGCCGGCGGAGTGTATCAAACGGATATTATCACGGCAAATATCCGAACCTTCTTATTTGGATTGACTTAAGAGGCGTAAAATGATAAAATTATCTGTAAAATGATTGTTTGATTGCGGGGGATACCTGCACCGGAGGATAAATGCTGTACTATACTTCGTCGCTCGAGGAAACGGCTATTCTTGCACAAAAGGTAGCCGGGCAAATCGATAAGGGCTGCTTTATAGCTTTTCGCGGAGATCTCGGGGCCGGTAAAACCGCATTTGTTTCGGCGCTTGCTGCTGCGCTTGGCAGCCGTGCAAGCACCGGAAGCCCGACCTTTGCTTTGCTTAACCAGTATACGGACGGCCGAATCCCCGTATATCATTTCGATTTGTACCGTATTAACGGTGAGGAAATATATTCTTTGGGCTTTGATGAGCTTTTCTTTGATGAAAATGCGGTATGCTGTGTGGAATGGAGCGAGCGCCTGAGCGAAAACGATATGCCCAAACGGAGGCTTGATATAAATATTATGAAGCTGGAAGGCGATAAACGCTGTTTTGACATAACTCCGAAAGGCTATAAAGAGGGAGAAATAAACATATGATAATCCTGGCGCTGGATACGGCCAGCAGGTATTGTTCGGCGGCTCTGTATATCGACGGAGAGATTGCGGCGGAGCAGACGCTTTCAAACGGGCTTGTGCATTCCCGTACGCTTATGCCGATGGTGGACGGTGTGCTGTCCGGCTGCGGCATTGCTCCGAGCGATGTAGATATATTCGCCTGCAGCAACGGGCCCGGTTCCTTTACCGGCATAAGGATTGCGGTAAGCACCGTTAAAGGGCTTGCGCTGCCTTACGGCAAGCCGGTAGTGGGCATCTGTACGCTGGAATCGGCTGCGGCATGCGTGCTTGCGCCGGGTAGGATCGTCTGTCCTATACTTGATGCCCGCTGCGGTCAGGTGTATGCAGCGGCATATAAAGACGGCAGAGCCGTCATTCAGCCCGGGCCGGTGATGCTTGAAGATCTGATGAAAAAACCGGAGCTGGGTACGGAGCCCGTGATGTGCGGAGACGGGATAAAAATCCATCGTGCGGCAATAAGCGAAAAAATGCCGGGAGCGGTGTTTGCGCCGCCTCCGTCGTCCTATCAGCGCGCCGCTGCGGTGGCGTGGTTGGCGGCCGTCAGAGCGGAACACGGCCAGACGCAATCCTGCTTTGAGCTGGATGCCGAATATATGAGAAAATCCCAGGCGGAACGCGAATATGAGGCAAAGCATGGCGGCGCATGAAATGGTTTCCGAAAACACTGCGCCCCGGGGCAATATTCTCTCCGAAATTAAATTTGATATTCTTCGCAGTGAATATATAGACGGAATAAAAAGCATTGAGGATGAGGCGTTCAGCGTGCCGTGGAGCCGAGAGGCTTTCGTACGGGAACTTAATAATCCTGTGGCAGTGTATACGGTTGCGCTTTTTGATTCCCGGGTTATCGCCTACGGCGGAATGTGGCATATACTGGAGGAAGGGCAGATAACCAATATCGCCGTGCGCAGCGATGTGCGCGGGCGCGGTGTGGGCAACGCACTGCTTGCAAAAATGCTTGCATCCGCAAGGGAAAAAGGAATGGAAAGGGCTACCCTTGAGGTACGCATAAGCAATGCGCGTGCCCGCAGACTGTATGAAAAGCACGGCTTTTGCTGCGCGGGAGTGCGCAGAGGCTATTACCCGGACGGCGAGGATGCAGCAATTTACTGGGCGGAGCTATAAGCGGCCGGGTCTGCCGTAAATGCCGGCACAATAGGAATTTCGCATAAAAACTTCGCAAGAGGTAACAATGAATTATAAAGATTTTCAGCTGGATATAGATTCTTTAAGCGTACATTGCAGGCAGTTGGGGCAGGGGAAGGATTGTGTGTTGCTTCACGGCTGGGGCTATGCAAGCGAACTGCTTATGCCGCTTGCAGAGCATTTGGCTCGATATCTAAGGGTAACGCTCATTGATCTTCCCGGGCACGGCAAAACATCGGAGCCTGCAAGGCCGTACAGCATTGAGGATTTTGCGTCCGTTGTTGCAGCGGTTTGCGAAAAAACAGGAATTAAAAAGGCGTTTTTTTGGGGGCACAGCAACGGCGGGCGTACGATAATTGCCATGAGTCGTAAATACAGTTCTCTTTTTGAAAGGATTGTGCTCTGCGATGCCTCCGGAATACGGCCCAAAAGAGGCGTAAAATACTACGCAAAGGTATGGTCATACAAGCTGGCAAAAGCTTTTTTGAAGCTGCCGTTTTTTACGCAGCAGCAAAGAGAACGCTTTGCAAATGGCCGCGGATCGGCGGATTACCGTGTGCTTTCGCCGGTTATGAAGGCTACATTTTCCCGCATAGTGGGGGAGGATCTTGCCCCGCAGCTTAAAAATATCAAGGTTCCCACACTTCTTATATGGGGAGAAAACGATGCGGATACGCCGCTTTATATGGGCAGAATAATGGAAAAGGAAATACCGGATGCCGCGCTTGTGCTTTATCCTCAAAAAGGGCACTATGCCTTTGCGGAGGATTATCCCAAAACGCTGGCAATACTTGATTCTTTCTTTGCATAAAATCGGGAAGGAAAAATCCGTATGCCTTTTAATACGGCCGGGAAAAGTCCGGCATATGGTAACGGCAAAAGGACAGGAGCTGTAACTTATATATGAATTATTTTTTTATGACTCTAAACGGCGCGGCAATGCTGCTGCTTACGGCTGCATTGCTTGATGCGGGCAAATATTATCTGCATTTTTTGCAGCTTGAATCGTATTATCTTGCGGGATACAGCCACAGCATGTTCAAAAAATGGTATGCATTTTTGCTCATATCCCTGCCTGCGCTGCTTGCGTTTGTTCCGGTTGAATGGCTGAGCGCGCCCGTAATGCTTTTGCAGGCTCTGGCAGTTTTTCTCACAGGCAAACGATTGCTGGGGCAGTCAAACAGCAAGAAGCCGCTGGTTGTAACGGCACGCATAAAAAGAATAATGGCAGCACAGGGGCTGATTCTGCTGCTTGCCGCAGCGGCGCTGGGCGTTTGCTTTTCCCTAAAAAGAATGTGCGGCCTGTTCGGTCTTGTTTCGGCACTGCTTCCCTTTGTTGTAGCGCTTGCGGCGCTTGTTACAAAGCCGCTGGAATTTGCTTTGAGGCAGTATTATATCGCCGATGCAAAAAAGCGTCTTGCTTCCGTGCCGGGGCTCAAGATCATAGGCATAACCGGCTCCTACGGGAAAACCAGTACAAAATTCCTGCTTTCCACTATACTTGGGGAAAAATATTCCGTGCTTACGCCTCCTTCAAGCTATAATACCACATTGGGCGTTGTGCGGGTTATAAGAGAGCGCCTGCAATCGGATGATCAGGTGTTTATATGTGAGATGGGTTCGCGCCATCTTGGCGATATAAAAGAAATATGCCGCTTTGTAAAGCCGGATATCGGCATAATTACATCCATCGGGCCGCAGCACCTCGAAACCTTCGGAAGCATGGAAAATATAGTAAAGGGCAAATTTGAGCTTATCGAAGCGGTAAAGGATTCGGCGTTTTTCCCTTTGGGCAATGAGTATACAGAGCGTATGTATGAAAAAGCAAAATCGCTGTGCAATGCCTATACCTTCGGAATAGGCAGCAAGGGCTATATGCATGCGGAAAACCTCACAGTGGGACCGGATGGCTCCTGCTTTGCGCTTGTAAATCAGGAAGGGGAAAGCGTGTTTTGCACAACGGAGCTTTTGGGAGAGCACAATGTTCAGAATATTGTGGGCTGTGCTGCCGTTGCCTATAAAATGGGGCTTACCATGGAGCAGATAGCCCGCGGTATATCCAAGCTCCGCCCTGTGGAGCATAGGCTGCAAATAGTTACCCGCAGACCAATGACGGTAATTGACGATGCCTTTAATTCCAGCCCCAACGGCGCAAAGGCGGCGCTCAAAGTGCTTGCCAGCTTTCCGGGCAGACGGATAATCATTACGCCGGGCTTTGTGGAGCTTGGACAAAGTCAGGAGGAGTATCACAGGGAGTTCGGCAGGCAGATCGCATCTTCTGCGGATATTGCGGTTTTGGTGGGCGAGCGCACGGCGGCGATAAAGCAGGGTTTGCTTGAAGCCGGCTTTGACGGCGAAAGGATAATAACGGTGGACTCGCTTTCCGGGGCGACGGATTATCTGGCAGCGGTGGGTCGGGCCGGAGATACGGTATTATTTGAAAACGATCTTCCGGATAACTATTAAAAACATCTGAAAATACGGGAAGATGCCTGCTTTGGCTGTCGGCAAAACGGCGGCGAAGCAGAATGAATATTGCAGACAAGAATAAAATCGGACGGAGGCTGTTTATGGATAAACTTAAGGTGGCAGTGTTTTTCGGAGGACAAAGCGTGGAGCATGATGTTTCTGTTGTTACCGCGCTTCAGATGATGGAAAACCTTGACGAAAATAAGTATGATATCATACCGGTATATATCACCCGCAAAGGGGATTGGTATACCGGTAACAAGCTCAGAAAAGTAGAGTGCGTACAGGGCTTTGATCCTGCAGATCCCGAGCTTATACGCTGCTATTTGCCTGCGAATACCAGAGCGCGTACTTTGTATCGGTACGAAACAAAAGATACACTGTTCAAAAAGCAGCAGCGCAGCATTGTGAATATTGATGTTGCAATACCGGCGATGCACGGCCTGCACGGCGAGGACGGTACGCTTCAGGGGCTGCTGGAGCTTGCGGGAGTGCCGTATACAAGCTGCGGTGTGTTGGGAAGCGCAGCGGGCATGGATAAGATACTTATGAAAGCCGCCTTCGGCGGTGCGGGACTGCCGGTGCTGCCCTATATCTATTTTGACCGCGGTACGCTCTCTGCGGATATGGAGCGTTATCTTGACGAAGCGGAGAAGAAGCTTACCTATCCCATGTTTGTAAAGCCGGCAAATCTCGGCTCGTCCATCGGAATAAGCAAGGCTCATTGCCGCGCCGAGCTGGAAAAAGCCATAATCGTTGCTTCGCATTATGACAGGCGTATTCTGGTAGAGCAGGGAGTGGAAAAGCTGGAGGAGATAAATTGCTCAGCCTTGGGTTTCGGGGGAGATGTCGAGGTCAGTGTATGTGAAATGCCCGTTACATGGGAGGAGTTCCTTACCTATGATGAAAAATATATGCGCTCCGGAAAGCAGGGGGGCGCAAAGGGAGAGCGGAACGACGGCATGGCGGCCCTTGCACGCAGGATCCCTGCACCGATAGAACCGGAGCAGACAAAACTCATTGAGAATTATACAGCCGAGGCGTTCCGGCTTCTTGACTGCAAGGGTGTTGTACGGATTGATTATATATTTGATAAGAACAGCGGACAAATATATATAAACGAAATAAATACGATTCCGGGCTCATTTGCCTATTATCTCTGGGAGCCCAAGGGATTAAGCTATACCATGCTGCTTGACCGTCTTATAGAGCTTGCACTGCGTGCATATGACGAGGGCAGAAAGAATGATTATGCCTATGATTCCGAAATACTCAGCCGCTACCGTGAGGGCAAAACGGCGGCTAAGTGCGGTAAGCTGGGCGGAGCCAAGGCCTGAAAAAAACCGCAGGGTGAGATAATAGATAAATAAAAAACCGCCGGACGCGTTTGAACTGCACCCCATTTGTTAGACAATGTGATATAATGTCTAACAAATGGGGTGATTTTTATGCCAAAGGGAGTACCAAACAAACGATACACACCGGAATTCAAGAAACTGGTCGTGGAAACCATGCTGAAGGAAAAGCTAAGTTACTGCGAGACAGCGAGACAATTTGAGGTCAGCGATGACAAGCGTGTTGCAGCATGGGAGCGCATCTACCTGACGGAAGGCCCAGAAGGCTTTGCCATCGAACGGCGTGGCCGCAGCAGCAATGGGCGGCCAAAGAAGCTGCCAAA